>NZ_JBZCNF010000002.1:0-753131 GCF_058269175.1 Arthrobacter sp. TJ-254
CGACCTCCTGCCGCACGGCGCCCGGTTGATCCTCGTGAGCAGGGCAGCGGTCGTTGACTACGATGCGCTCCTCGAGCGGCTTTCACAGGGCAGATTCTTCGCGGCCATCGATGTCTGGCCGACTGAACCCCTGCCCCACGACAGTCCGTTCCGGGCCCTCGGCAATACCGTGCTTTCGCCCCACCGGGCGGGCGGAATTGCCCAAGCGTTCCACTCGATCGGAGAGATGGTCGTCGATGACCTGGCGCTGATGGCCCGGGGGCTGGCCCCGGTCCGGCTTCAGGCAGCAGCCCCCGAACTCGTCGGCCGGTACCGCAACAAGCCCGTCACCTGACCTGCCCTCTGACCGCCCTCAGCCCAGAGCGCCAAGCCGGGGAGGTTCGAGGAGCGGGCGGGTTACCTCCGAGTCGGTCCGTCGATGTCGAAGTAGCGGAGGCAGATCTCGCACACAGCCCCTGAATCGAGCAGGGCTTTTTCCTCCGCCCGGGTCAGGGCGTTCCCACTGGCCTGCCAGAGGGGGGAAGCGGGGAAGGTGCCGATGCCGACGAGGGAGAATGCGAGGTGCCGGGCCCGCAACGGGCCCGGCACCTCCGCATTTCCACTTCGAGGACTAACCGGTCAAAGCATGAACCGGCCGGCAGCACCTATCACCGTGAACAACGGTGATGGATGCAGCTACTGGTTGACCGTGCTGGCCAGATCCGCGGCACCGATGGCGCGCTGCAGGATCGGCGCGAGCCTGCGCACGCCTTCGGCGATGTCCTCGGGCGACACCGCGCTGAAAGCCAGCCGGAGCTTGTTCGACGCGTCGTCCGACGGAGTGAAGGCCGCCCCCGGGATGAACACGACACCGGCATCGATCGCTTCATACAGCAGGGGATAGGTGTCGATCCCCTCGGGGAGCGTGACCCAGACGAAGAACCCGCCGTCCGGGGTGGTCCAGTGCGCGCCCTCCGGAAGGTGCTCGGCGAGCGCGGCGAGCATCGCCTCGCACCGCTCCCGGTACAGCACCCGCATGGTGTCAAGGTGTCCGCGCCAGTCGTACTCGGTCAGGTAGGCGCTCACCAGCATCTGGGTCAGCGGCGATGGGCACAGGACAACGGCCTCGCAGGCGAGGTAGAACCGGCGGTGCAGGTGGCGCGGGACCAGCGCCCAGCCCAGGCGCACGCCCGGGGCGAAGATCTTGGAGAAGGAGCCGAGGTAGATCACGTCGTTGGGGTTCCCGGCACGCATCGGGGCGATCGGGTGGCCGTCGAACCGGAGCATGCCGTAAGGGTTGTCCTCGAGCACCAGGATGTTGTGTTCCCTGCAGAGGTCAACGACCCGCTGGCGCCGGCCCGCCTCCATGGTGATCCCGCTGGGATTGTTGAAGCTGGGAATCGTATAGAGCAGCTTGATGGCCCGTCCCTCCTCCTTCAGCCGGAGGATGGTGCGTTCAAGTTCGTCGGGAATCAGGCCCTGCTCGTCCATGGGGACCGTGACGACGTCGACCTCGTACGCCTCGAAGGTATTGAGGGCGCCGACATAGGTCGGGTCCTCACACAGGATCACGTCACCGGGATTGCAGAAGACCTTGGCCGCGACGTCCTGCGCCGACTGGGAGCCGGTGGTGACGACGATGTCGGCCGGATCCGCATCGGTGATGCCCTCGGCAGCCATCACCTCGCAGATCAGTTCCCGCAGCTCCTCCATGCCCTGGCCGCCGCCGTACTGGAGGGCTTCGAGGCCGTGCTCGGCGATGATCTTTTGCGCGGTCCGGCCAAGGTCCTCAAGGGGCAGGGAACGGAGGTAGGGACTCCCTCCGGCCAGGGAGACGAGACCGGGGCGGATCGAGATGTCGAAGACGTCGCGGACGGCCGACTGCTTGATGTTCGCGGCGCGGGCCGAATACAGGACATCGTGGCGCGCGGCGTACTCGGCAACGCGCTCCAGCGCGGCTTCGGTCTCGGCCGGGATTACTTCGTGGGCTGGATCACTTGAAAACGTCACATCCCGAGTGTAGGCGGCGCGTTCACCGGTAGGCAACAGTTGTTGCCTAAAGCCACCCGGCGTCGCGGGCCTTGAGTCCCGCCTGGAAGCGGCTTTCCGCATGAAGCGTCTCGAGCATCCAGGCGATGTGCCGCCGGCAGGTGCGCACGTTGATGTCCAGCCGCCGTGCGATCGACTCGTCGGAGAGCCCGGCGGCGAGGCCCTGGAGGATGGAGCGCTGGATGCTGTTCAGGGGCGAGGGGCTCGGCTCCGCGTCGAGGAACGGGGTGCTCAGCTCCCACGCCACATCGAACAGCAGCGTGAAGATGTGGATGAGGTTTGGATCGCGGATGACCAGTGCCGCTTTGTCCTTGGCGTCGAGCTGCCGCGCCACAAGCGCGAGCTTCTGGTCGAAGATCATCATCCGCAGCGGGACGAACGGCAGGGCGCCGAATTCCCCGCCCCCGGCCTGGATCGCCACCACCGCCTTCCGGGTGGGCACATGGTCGCGCGTGCTTACGTCGTAGAGGGTCTTGCGGCGCACGCCCCGGGCCAGCAGTTCGAGGTCCTTGCGGATGCTTTCCTCGTGCACGTCGGCCGTCGACCCCTGGCCCGGCTGGGCGATGAGGACCTTCTCCGAAACGTCACGGCCGTAGTCGATCAGGACACGGTGGATCAGGTGCGGATCCTCAAGGGTCTCGACGGAGGTGCTCGATGCGCTGTGCTTCCGTGCTTCGAGGAAGGTGGGGACAAGGCTTGAGAGTTCCCTGCGCCGGGCACTGATCCTGGTCTTGAGCTCCTGCAGGGCACGCTCATCCGCATCGACGAGGTCGGCGAGGGCGACATCGGGGGAGACTGCGACATAGCCGTCGCTCCCGAAGGTGCGGGGGCTGATCAGCCTCCGGCTCGACAGCTCAAGCACCGCCTCGTCGATATCCCGCAGGGTGTAGCCCAGCGCCTCCGATGCCTGGTTGCGTGTCCATCCCGGGTTCTCCACGGCGAAGCGGTACAGCTCCAGACACGTGCCGTCGAGCATTGGGCCTCCTTGTAGGTGCATACCGGACAGCACTCCTCCACAGACTACAGAGCCTCCGACCCGACCTTCGGCACCTCTGAAAAAAATAGAGGCGTAATGCCGCAGCCTCGGGAAAAATAGGACATGTCCAGTTAATGACACGACCCGTAAATGAGCAATCTTGAGCATCGAAAACGGCTGGAAAAAGCGCGATCACGCGGCGGGGAGGGTGTTACCCACCGGCCCCACGCCTGTCGCTTCAGGGCGCCACGTCAGTAAACGGCCATGTCCTGAAGCGGTCATCCGAGGGAGTGGACACCGAATCTCCGGGGCGTCCATTCTAAGAGAGCCGGAGCCGCAGTGGGAGACCGCAGGCGGCCCCGTTGATAGACACGATCCAATGCCCGCCGCTCCTGTGGGGGACTGGCTGAGTTCGAGAGGTGACATTCATGAAGAGAATATTGGGCGCGACCGCCGGAGCACTTGTACTGCTCGCAATGGCCGCACCGGCAACGCCGGCGATGGCAGCGGCAGGCGCGGACTCCACCGGTCGGGTCGTGGCAAGCAGTTGGGACTGGCCCAAGTAGGGCCGTTCTCCACAAAACGGAGCGGCCCGGCAGAAAGCGCCGGCGCTGCTCCCCCAGATCCCGCCCCCAGTGGGGGTAACCACAAACCCTGAAGGAGAGGGCCAATGAGTCAGCTGACCGCCGTTCGAACCGCCTCACGAACGGTCGGAAGCACTCAATGGTGGCATCTCTCCCTCTCGACGGGTGGCTTCGACGTAGCGGACGGCATCGTTGATGAGCTGGTTACCCCCCTGGTGGCGCAGGCGCACGCTCTCGGAGCGAAGCGGTGGTACTTCACGCGCGCCAAAACCCAAAGCGGTGACCAAGTCCGCCTGAACATCCAGGCCCACCCGCGCGTCATTGAGCGCCTGCGCATGTTCCAACGCGCCCTCCAGTCACGGAGGGGCGGCGTGCTCCCGAAAATCACGGTCGTGCAGCACCTCTCGAGCCCGGTCAGCACCCTCTATTCCTTTGGCAGCCCGCTGCCCACCGATCCCCAGCTTGAATCCGATGTCCTCCGTTACGGGGGAATCGAAGGACTCGAACTTGCCGAAGAGGTCTTCGAGTTGAGCTCCGAACTCGCTGCGTGGGCCACCCAGCGGTTCACCAAGACACAGAGCCGGTCCGCACTTGGAGCGCTGCTGCTTTTCGACGCGGCCCAGAGCATGATGCGCGGCCCCCGGTCCGGTTCCTGGCCGCAGCGGCGCAGGCAGACGTGGGAAGCCTACTGGGACAACCATCTTGAGATCTGCACAACCGAGGTGGGGCCACGGGCCGCTGCGGTGCGTGAAGCAATGCGGCAGCAGGTGAGCGTGAAAACCCCGCCTTTCCACGCCTTGATGGGCGCAACGACCGCCGAGGCCGCCGTCCAAGCGTGGCGGCGCCGGTGGTTCCGCGGCCTCGACTCCTATTTGGAAAGGGCGGAAAAGGCCCGAGTCAGCCGCACCGCCCAGCACCTGACCGTCCATCAGGCGCACGGCACCATCAACCGCCTTGGCTTCCTGCCGCGGGAGGAAGCCGCCCTCGGGCTTTACGCACGCACCTGGCAGCCTCCCAGCCGCGGTGTCCGAAGCCGAAGCTCGATCTGACTGGAATGCGCCATCCCACGGCGTTCCTTCAACACCAGGATGAGGAACATCATGAGCACTCGTAAGGACATCGTGCTTGCTTCTGATAGCGATGAGCTCTCCATCGCGCTGGGCTGCACGCCGGCGGTGATCGAGGATCTTCACGACCGGGGAGTCCTTGCGCGCCATGGCGAACTCTGGGAGGTCGGCCCTGCCCGCGACTACCTTCGTGATGCGGCGTGGGCCGACAACCTCTGGCACTAGGCCCGCGGGTCCGGCCCGACAAGCACGGCGGAGACTTCCCGCCCCGGTAGACTTTTGCGAGAATCGGGTGCCGCCGCCCGGTCGGATATCTCGGGAAAGTGCAGGAATGCGGGAACTAGTTCAAACAGGGCACGGGTCAGCGCAGCACCCCGCCCACTCCTTGGGCTCGGCGAACGCTGACGGGTCGCGGAGCGATCCGGAAACCGCGGCGCAGCTGCAGGATCTGCTGGTGGACCAGCCGGACGTGCGCACCTTCCTCCAGGAACTCGCCGAGCTGGCCGGATCAACGCTGAGTGCCTACGGCACCACCTACTGCGGAATAACGCTGCAGCGCAACCGCAGCCAGCAATTCACCGTGGCCAGCAGCGATGATCTGGCCCTGCACATGGACGAGGTGCAGTACGACCACGACGACGGCCCCTGCCTCAGCGCCTTGCGGACCGACCGCGAAGTCTTCATCGCCGACGTGAACCGGGACGAGCGCTGGCCCGCATTCATGACCCACATCGCCCAGCACGGTGTTGGTGCGATGTTCTGTCTTCCGCTGCGGCTCGAGGGGTCCGCCCGTGCTGCGCTCAACCTCTACGCTGACGACGCCGCGGTGTTCACCGGCCCCTTCAGGGACCTGGCGCGCTCCTTCGCCCTCCAGGCGTCGCAGGCCCTGCGCATGACAGTGCGCGTCGCCCACCACGCGGCCGCCGCCGAAGACCTGCGGGCGGTCCTCGAAACCCGCACCGAAATCGACCTCGCCGTCGGCATCCTGATGGGACGCAACAACTGCTCCCAAAAGGAGGCATTCGACCTGCTGCGCAAGCAATCGAACGATCGGAACATCAAGGTGCGCAGCCTCGCGGCGGACATCGTCCGGACCCTGAACGGGTCAACCCCCGACACCCACTTCGACCACTCCTGATCGGGCGCCGCCGGCACGCCTACCCCGCCCGGTAGGCTGGGGCAATGCAGAAAATCCGAGTGGTCCTTCTGGGTTACGGTCTGGGCGGAAGGGTCTTCCATGCCCCATTCATTGCCGCCGACCCGCGCTACGAACTCACCGCGATCGTCACCGCCGACCCGGAGCGGGCCGCGGCCGCCCGCCGGGACCATCCGGGGGCCTCGGTCGTCTCCTCCGCGGGGGAGGCGCTGACGGCCGGCCAGACCGACCTCGCCGTGATCAGCACTCCGCCGGCCACCCACGCGGAACTGGCTGAGGCGGCACTCCTTGCATCGCACCATGTCGTCGTCGACAAGCCCTTCGTCGTCGAAAGCACGGCCGGTGAGCGGCTCGTCGCCCTTGCCGCCTCAACGGGGCAGGCCCTGAGCGTGTTTCAGAACCGGCGCTGGGACGGTGACTTCCTCACCGTCGAAAAGCTGGTGCGCGACGGCGCCCTTGGGCGGATCCGGCGGTTCGAATCCCGCATCGAGTCTTTCAAGCCGGCCGTTTCCAAACCCTGGAAGGCCAGTGCAGGGGCCGCCGAGGGCGGCGGCATCCTCTATGACCTCGGCCCCCACCTCATCGATCAGGCGCTGCGGCTGTTTGGGCCGGCCGATCTGCTGCACGCCGAAGTTTCCACGGGCAGGGCAGGGGGCGGCCCCGACGACGACGCGTTCCTTGTCCTGCTCCACGGGGAGGGAGTGGTTTCCCATCTGGCGATGAACTCGCTGGCGCCCCAGGCTGGTCCCCGTTTCCGGGTGACCGGGACAAGCTCATCTTTCACCAAGTGGGGGATGGATCCGCAGGAGGCCTCAATCGTTTCCGGTGCCCGCCCCACGGATGCCGGTTACGGGGTAGAGCCGCAGGGCCGGGAGGGACGTCTTGGCCATGACGGCGCAACGGTCCCCGTCAGCACCGAAAAAGGCGACTACGCGGAGTTCTACCGGGGGCTGGCGGCCGCCCTGCTCGAGGGCGGCCCAGTGCCGGTCGATCCGCAGGAATCACTGGCGGGCCTGCGGCTCATCGAGCAGGCCCACCGGGCTGCCTCGCGGTCCTAGGGCGCACCCCTAGGACCGCGCCAAGGACGCCCGCCCCTAAACCAGCGCGCGCCAGTCCTCGGCCAGCTCAAGGCCGTGCGCCTCGGAGATCGACGAGTGTGCCACCTGCCCGGCGGCGATGTTGAGTCCGCGCGCCAGGGCGGGATCCGCCTCGAAGGCCGCGCGCACGCCCTTGTTGGCAAGCGCCGCTGCGTAGCGCAGGGTGACGTTGGTCAGTGCGTAGGTCGACGTGTTGGGCACGGCCCCTGGCATGTTGCCGACGCAGTAGAACAGGGAGTTGTGCACCCGGAAAGTCGGGTCTTCGTGGGTTGTGACCCGGGAGTCCTCGAAGCAGCCGCCCTGGTCGACCGCGATGTCCACCAGCACACTCCCGGGCTTCATCCGCGCCACGAGGTCGTTGGTGACAAGCTTGGGTGCCTTCGCGCCCGGGATCAGGACCGATCCAATCACGAGGTCGGCCTCAAGCACCGACTTCTCGATCTCGAAGGCGTTCGAGGCGACGGTCTTGACCCGCCCGGAGTAGAGGGCGTCGAGCTCGCGCAGACGCGCAATGTTGATGTCGAGGATCGTCACGTCGGCACCGGTTCCCACTGCCATCGCCGTTGCGTTCGTCCCGGCAACGCCGGCGCCCAATACGGTGACCTTCGCCGGGCGCACGCCCGCGACTCCTCCCAAGAGCAGGCCCGGGCCGCCGGCGGGCGCGGTCATGACCTGCGCTCCGACCTGCACGGAGAGCCGGCCCGCGACCTCCGACATGGGGGCGAGCAAGGGAAGGGAGCGCCCGTCCTGGACGGTCTCATAGGCGATGGCCGTCACCCCCGATTCCAGGAGGGCCTTCGTGAGCTCGGGCTCTGCAGCAAGGTGAAGGTAGGTGAAAAGGATGAGCCCGTTGCGGAAGCGCGGGTACTCCTGTGCGATCGGCTCCTTCACCTTCATCACCATGTCCGCGCGGGCCCACACCTCGTCGGCTGCATCGACGATCTCCGCACCAGCGGATTCATATTCCACATCAGTGATATTAGAGCCGGCACCGGCGCCGCGCTCCACCAGCACGGTGTGGCCGTGCGCCTTGAATTCGTGAACCCCGGAGGCGGTGATGGCCACGCGGAACTCGTTGTTCTTAACTTCTTTAGGGACACCGATGATCATGGGGTTCTCCAGAGCACATAAGGGAAAGGCGCCGATCAGGCTTCTCCACAGTATGGCCGCTCAAGGGCGGTGCTGTCTCCGGTGGAACAACGCCGACGGCGGCGGGCGGGGAGGGCTGCTGGTCCCCTGCGGAGCGGGGAACGGGCGTGACCGCCACCTTGGATGCGCGGCGCCGCGGCAGCCGGGGACGATTTCCCGGATCCGAGTCCCGCGGTCCGCTGCTGTGTGACCGCGCTCACTAGCAGTGCTGCCGCGCTGTTGCAATCGACAGGTGTCGAGTCCGGGGACGGCAAATGTCGCCGTCCCCGCACGCACGCCCTAAGCTGGGTCGGTGCAGACCCCCGCCATTGAAGACGTCGTCGAGGACATTGCGACCGCCCTTGGCAGGGGGCTCTCCCTTGAGGACCTGGACGGAGTGTTGATCGCCTACAGTCGGCACCAGGGTGCCGCGGACCGGGTGAGGGTGAACTTCCTCCTGAGCAAGAAGGTCCCGGCGGATGTTCACGCATGGCAGATGCGGCACGGAGTCGGAAGCGCCGTCCGGCCCGTCGCCGTTCCGGCCAATGCCGAACTCGGCATGCTTGGGCGGGTGTGCGTCCCGCTGCTCGTGCGCGGGTTCCGGGTGGGTTACCTCTGGGTCCAGCAGGATGCCGAGGAGGATTCGGCCGGAGCGATCCTCGCAGCGCTGCGCACTGTCCGTCCCGGCCTCGACCGGCTCGCCGAGCTGCTCCTTGAGGGCAACACCGCCGACTCCGAGCACCGCAGCGGACGCGAGGCGGCCTTCCTCGCCGCCTGCGGCGGTGTGGTCCCCGCCGTCGAGGAGCTGCGCGGCTGGCGGGATATCGACGACGCCGCGGGCCCCTGGCATCTCGCCGTCGTGGTCGAGACCGGCGGCCTGCGCCGGGCCGATCCCGACCCGCAGGCCGACACCCTGAAGCACAGCACCGTCGCCCTCCAGGCGACGGTGGGCGTGGTGCCGGTCCTCTTCAGCGCGGGAGCCGCCTCCCATGCGGTGTTCCTCGCAACGGGAATCGGCCGGGCCACCCATGCGACGGTATTGGGGCGCTACCGCCAGGGCCTTGCCCAGCGCACCGGCAGGGAACCCGGGAGGCTCGTGCTGGGCATCAGTGAGACCTTCACCGACCTCCGCGGACTGCCCGGTGCATACTCCCAGGCCGGGCATGCGGCCCAGGCCGGCGCGGTCGACCAGCAACTGGGCGAGGTTGTCGAATACCGGGCAATCGGCGCCTACCAGTTTTTGGCGGCGATGGGATGGCAGCTCTCGGCGGCGCACAGCGTCTACTTCACCGAACTCGAGGAGCAGGACGGCGACGGCGAACTGCTGCCCGTCCTTGAACTGCTTTACGACAAGAACGGTTCAGTCCAGGACGTTGCAACCCAGCTGCACCTGCACCGCAGCAGTGTCTACAACCGGCTGGCCCGGATGCGCTCGATCATCGGGGCCGATCCGCTGGCCGGTGGAGTGCGCCTTGAGCTGCACCTGGCGCTGAAGGCCCGCCGCTGGATGCTCCGGCCCCGCTTCTAGCTGCCCGCGGCGCTCCGGCCCTGGTGCCGCAGCCACTCCTCAATATCCCCGCGCCGGAAGCGCCGGTGGGAGCCCCGGTATTCGACGGGGATGTCCCCCGCGTCGGTCAGGTTGCGGAGGTAGGTCGGCGAAATACCCGCAAGCTCGGCGGCCTGGGAGGTGGTGAGGAAATCGGCCACCGACGAGCACTGCACCGTGCTTCCCGCGGCCAGCCGCTGAAGCAGGTCAAGGACGCCATCGCGGGCCGCCGGCGGGAGCCGGTACGCCGTCCCGTCCACGAACACGGTGACGTCGGCACTGTCCGCCAGCGCTCGGTTGAGGGCGCCCGCTTCCTTTGTTGGCAGCGGTCCGGTTATGCGTGGAGGGTTCGGCGGCATGAGGACATTGTGCCAAACATCCGCGCCGCGCCCGACTACTTGCACCCAACAGGGTTTCCACGTGGTATAGACGGGCCTATTCTGGATATTGGAAGTACCCTTACCGTCGCGCGAAGCCAGCGTAGGCTCCGCCAAGGTTTGAAATGGTGAAGACAATGACAACAATCAATCATGGTGCCGCGCTGGGCTCAGCGCGGCCAGCGGTTCGGCCCGGCGATCCCGGCGAAATGCCGTGGTGCCCCGTCTGCAAAACCGACCAGTTCCTGATCTTCGAAGAGTTCATTCCAGCGCGCCAGCCGGATGCCGGCAACTTCCTTTCCGCGAGCGCCGGATACTCCTGCTCAGAGTGCGGGAGCTTCAACGCGCACGCCGTGCCCTCTACCTGGCGGCCGCCGCACTGGTTCTGGTACAGCTGACGCCACAGGCCCGGGAGGGCCTGAATAGGCGTTTGACCTTGACGCAGCGTCAATTCCTAGACTGAATTCTGCAGGAAAAGGAACAGGGAGAAACGCTGTGGATAGGTCGATTCATGATGTCGCCCGCCTTGCGGGGACGACGAGCAGGACCCTCCGCCACTATGGTGCGATGGGCCTGCTCAATCCTTCACGGGTGGGCGCCAACGGTTACCGCTACTACGACGACGACGCCTTGGTGCGCCTTCAACGTATCCTCCTCCTGCGCGGATTCGGGCTTGCGCTGCCCGCCATCAGGAACATCCTCGATGGCGGTGAACAGCCTGCCGCAGCGCTGCGTGCCCATCTCGGGCAGTTGCGCCGTGAACAACAGCGGATCGGTAAGCAGATCGACTCGGTGCTTGGCACCGTGCGCAATCTCGAGAGAGGAGAACCGCTCATGGCGGAGAACATGTTCGAGGGCTTCGACCACAGCCAGTACAAGGAGGAGGTGGAGCAACGGTGGGGCGCTGACGCCTACGCGTCGGCCGATGCATGGTGGAGGGCCAAGAGCGATACCGAACGCAGGGAGTACTCGGCAGCGGCCAAGCGGCTCGCCGATCGATGGATCACCGCTGCATCATCCGGGGAGCAGCCCGACGGCGTCCAAGCCCAGGCGCTCGCCGACGAGCACTACCGGTGGCTGGCGGAGGCGCCGGGCATTCCGCGTGAGGGTGGCATGCCGGCCAAGGATTACGTCATCGGCCTCGGTGAGATGTACGTCGCAGATCCCCGTTTCAGCGCCGTCTACGGCGGTGCCGCCGGTGCCGGATTCGTCCGCGACGCACTGCGGACCTTCGCCGACGCCAACCTCTGAGCCGGTTCCGGGCGGGCCCGTGGAGCGCCGATCCGGGTCCGCCCGGGTTCACCCGCCGGAGCCCCGGAACCCTGACCCCCGCTTCCCACCGGAGGCGGGGGTATTGACCCCCGGTTGAAACAGGTGATTCGATAAGCGCGTGTGCTTCGACGCGCACCGAATGCAGGAGGCCCTGTGACGGGATCAGCTGTTGTTTCAGGGGGCGGGAGCAGAAAAGCTGCCGAAGTATTAGGTGCCGGACCAGCGGGCCGTTGTCTTCTGGAGCGCCGTGACTGCCTTGTCTAACGGCCAGCGCCAGGGAACCGGCGCGAGGGGGCTTGTCGCGATCCTCACCGTCGACGACGAGCCAAGCGTGTCCCGCGCCGTCGCAAGGGATCTTCGACGGCGCTTCGGTGAGGAATACCGGATAGTGCGCGCCGATTCGGGTGCCGAGGCGCTCGCCGCGCTGCGGGAGCTCAAGCTCCGCGGCGATGAGGTGGCCCTGCTGATCGCCGACCACCGGATGCCCGAGATGAACGGCATCCAGTTCCTTGAAGCAGCGCTCGACATCTACCCGGCCGCACGCCGCATGCTGCTCACGGCCTACGCCGACACCAGCGCCGCCATTGACGCCATCAACGTCGTGGACCTCGACCACTACCTGCTCAAGCCCTGGGACCCGCCCGAGCAGAAATTGTATCCGGTTGTCGATTCGCTTCTTGAGTCCTGGCGCACCGCCGAACGCCGTCCGGTGCGCACCACAACCATCATCGGGCACCGCTGGTCGGCCCGCTCCGTCGAAGTGCGTGAATTCCTCGCGAGGAACCAGGTGTCGTACCGGTGGCTGTCTTCCACCGAACCGGAGGGGCTGCGCGTGCTTGCGGCGGCCGGCACCGATGCCTCGGTGCTCCCAGTGGTGGTCACCGACACCGGCGAAGCGCTTATCGCCCCGAGCGACGCCGAACTCGCGGCACGCGTCGGCCTCAGCACCGCCCCGCTCGAGGAGTTTTACGACCTCGTCGTGGTGGGCGGCGGGCCGGCCGGGCTGGGGGCTGCCGTCTATGGTGCCTCCGAGGGGCTGCGGACCGTCCTGATCGAAAAGAGCGCCACCGGCGGCCAGGCCGGGCAGAGCTCACGCATCGAGAACTACCTGGGGTTCCCTGACGGCGTGTCCGGCGCACAGCTCGCGGACCGGGCGAGGCGCCAGGTCTCGAAGTTCGGCGCCGAGGTGCTGACCACCCGCAACATGACCGGCCTCCAGGCCCGCGGCGGTGCGCGCGTTGTCACCTTCGCCGATGGGACGGAGATCGCAGGCCACGCCATCGTCCTCGCCATGGGCGTCGCCTACAAGACCCTGTCCGGAGAAGGACTCGCGAACCTCACCGACCGGGGCGTGTTCTACGGTGCGGCCACGTCGTCGGCGGCCGAATGCGCCGGCGAGGACGTCTACATCGTGGGCGGGGCGAATTCCGCGGGCCAGGCCGCCATCTTCTTCGCGCGCACTGCCCGCTCCGTCAAGGTGCTCATCCGTTCCTCGACGCTGCGCACCTCGATGTCCTCCTACCTCATCGACCAGATCGAGGCGACAGAAAACATCGAAGTCCTCCTTGAGACGGAGGTTGTTTCGGCCCGCGGCGAGGAACACCTTGAGGGGCTGACGCTGCGGAGCCGCGCGACGGGCGGCACCGAGGATGTGGCAACCAACTGGCTTTTCGTCTTCATCGGCGCCGACCCGCACACCGAGAACCTTGAAGGGGTCCTCGTGCGCGACAGCCGCGGGTTCATCGTGACCGGCAACGATCTCCTCATCGACGGCAAACCGCCCCCGGGCTGGCCGCTGGACCGCATGCCCTTCCCCCTGGAAACCAGCATCCCCGGGGTGTTCGTCGCCGGCGACGTGCGGGCAGGATCGGTCAAGCGCGTCGCCTCCGCCGTCGGGGAAGGTGCCATGGCGGTCACCCTCGCCCACCGCTACCTGGCTCCGCAGTGAACGGGTCCCGGCGCTGCAGCCCCGAGGAGCTGCGCACCCTCTTCCTCTTCGAAAAACTCACCGACGAGCAGCTGGCCTGGATCTGCGAAATCGGCAGCGTCCACTCCTATGGGGCTGAGACCATCTACCTCGAGAACACGCCGGCGGTCCGGTTCTACGTCCTGCTCGAGGGCGAGGTGGTCCTGACCCGGCGCGTTGGCGAGGACGACGTCGAACTCGTGCGCACCAGCCAGCGCGGGGTGTACGCCGGCGCAACGCAGGCGTACCTCCGAGACCGGGTTCCGCAGAAGTATCCGACGTCGTTCCTTGCTGCGGTGCCCAGCACGTTCCTCGAGATCGATGCCGCGGACTTCGGGAACCTGATTGCCGACTGGTTCCCGATGGCACTGCACCTGCTTGAAGGGCTGTTCCTGGGGATGGAAAACACCCGAGAGGTCATCGGCCAGCGGGAGCGCCTGATCGCCCTGGGCTCCCTTTCCGCCAGCCTCACGCACGAGCTCAACAACCCTGCGGCGTCGGCGCTGCGGGCCACCTCAATCCTCAGGGAGCGGGTGGCGGACCTCCGCGACACCATCCACTTCGCGGGGGGCCTGACCGTCTCCCCGGAGGTGCTGGCCCGGCTCGTCGAACTGCAGGATGAAATCCTCAAGCGGGCACACCACAGGTCGGACCTGAGCCCACTCGAGGTTTCCGACAAGGAAGACGCCCTGGCCGACTGGCTCGAGGACCAGGGCGTCGAAGGGAGCTGGGACCTGGCTGCGACATTCGTCCAGGCGGGCATCGAAGTGGACTGGCTCGCGGAAGCCGCGCGGTGGTCCCCGGACGGCGACGTCAGCGGGGTGCTCCATTGGCTTGCGAATGTCATCGCCACCGAGCAGCTGATGGACGAGATCCAGGACTCGACGTCGCGCATCTCGTCCCTGCTTGTGGCCGCCTCACAGTACTCGCAGCTCGACCGGGCCCCCTACCAGGAGTCCGACGTGCGGACGCTGCTCGACAGCACGCTCGTCATGCTCAACCGGCGGATCGGCAGCGGAATCACGGTCGAGCGGACCTATGACCCGGACCTGCCCCTGGTCCAGTGCTATCCGGCGGAGCTCAACCAGGTGTGGACCAACCTCATCGACAATGCAGTTGCCGCAATGGACGGGCACGGGACGTTGACGGTCACCGCCGTCCGCGAACGCGAGAGCGTCATGGTGGAGATCGGGGACACCGGGCCGGGCGTACCCAAGGACATCCAGGACCGGATCTTCGAACCGTTTTTCACCACCAAACCCGTGGGAAGTGGAACCGGGCTGGGCCTCGATATCTCCTGGCGGATTGTCGTCAACAAGCACCACGGGTCTCTGAAGCTGGTCCCCGGCCCCGGACCCACCCGCTTCCAGGTGCGGCTGCCGCTGAACCAGGCCGTGGAGGTCCCGCCCCCAGGGGCGGGGGCGGAGGGTCCCGAGGTCGCGGACAGGTGAACCTCGCCCTGGGCCTGCTCACGATCGTTGCCGTCATCTGCGCCGGCAGCGCCCTGGCCGGCCGGTGGAGGATGTCGGCCCCGCTCCTGCTCGTTGCGGTCGGGGTCATCGGGTCCTACCTACCCTTCATCCCTCCGGTGCGCCTCATTCCGGAACTGGTGCTGATCGGGATCCTGCCGCCGCTGCTTTATGCGGCCGCCCTGCGCAGCTCCATCGTCCAGTTCCGCACCCTCAAACGGCAGATCGCCATGCTGTCCGTCGGCTACATCATCTTCGGGACAGTCGCCGTGGGATTCCTTGTCTCCTGGCTCATCCCCGAAGTGCCCCTGCCTGCGGCGTTCGCCCTCGGCGCCGTCGTCGCGCCCCCCGACGCCGTGGCCGCAACCTCGATCGCCCGCCGCGTCGCGATGCCCCGCCGCGCGGTCGCGCTGCTTGAAGGCGAGTCCCTCGTCAACGACGCCACGGCGCTGGTGCTCCTGCGCTCGTCAATCGCCGCTCTCGCGGGAGGCTTCAGCCTTCTGGAGGTGGCCTTCGAACTGGTGGTGGCGGCAGCCGGCGGGGCGCTCATCGGCACCGGTGCTGCACTGTTGCTGCTGCACATCCGCAAGCGGGTGCGGAACGTCTCAATCAACACCGCCATCTCGCTTGCGGCCCCCTTCGTGGCATTCCTCCCGGCCGAAGCGGTCCACGCCTCGGGTGTGCTTGCCGTCGTCGTGGCCGGCCTCATCATCGGCACCCGGACCCCGGCGATGCCCGGAAGCGCCTCCCGGCTGAGCCAACGCACCAACTGGGCAACGGTGCAGTTCCTCCTGGAAAACGCGGTGTTCCTGCTGATCGGGCTCCAAGTGCGCTCGATCATCGACGCCGCCATGAAGGACCCGCTCGGCCCACAGCGGGTCTGGGTGGTCTGCGGCGTCATCCTGCTCGCGGTGATCCTTTTGCGCCCGGTTTGGGTGTTCCCGGCAAGCTACCTGCCGCGGCTTCTGCCACGGATCAAGAAATCCGAGCCGCCACTGCCGTGGCAATTGCCCGCCGTCGTCTCTTGGGCAGGGATGCGGGGCGTGGTCACCCTCGCGGCTGTATTTGTGCTTCCCGAGGACATCCCGCACCGGCCGGTGCTCATCCTTGCCGCACTCGTCGTGGCCGCCGGGACCCTGGCCATCCAGGGCTTCAGCCTGCCCTGGGTGGTGCGCAGGCTGAAACTGCGCGGCCCGGACCGGCGGGAGGACGCCCTGCAGCGGGCGCTGCTGGTCCGGCAATCCACGGGAGCGGGCCTTTCGGCACTCGAGGGGCGCGTCAGTGCCGAGGATCCCCCCGAAATACTTGTGATGCTCCGCCGCCGCACAAGGGAGTGGAGCAGCGCGGCATGGGAGCGGCTCGGCCGGCCGGAGCACCTGATGCAGACCCCAAGCCAGCGGTATTTCGAACTCCGGATGGAGATGCTCGACGCCGAGCGGCGGGAGGTGCTGAACCTGCGCCGCAACGGGCTGTATGCCCCCGAGGTGGTGGATGAGGTCCTCGAGCGCCTCGACTCGGAGGAGGCGATGCTTGAGACCTTCCTGGCGGACGAAGCAGACGACTTCAACGAAGCGGACGACCTGATGGGGCTGCCGTCGGCACCGGGAGAACCCCTGCGCCGCAGCGGCCCCGCGCTTGATGGATGCGCCCACCTGCTGGTCGCGCCGCAGCGGAGCGCGCCGGAGGATCCCCAGTGCCTCGGCTGCATCCGGGAAGGGACAACGCCGGTGCACCTGCGCATGTGCCTCGAGTGCGGTGAAGTCGGGTGCTGCGAGTCCTCGCCCGGCCTCCACGCCGACCGGCACTTCCGCAACACCGGGCATCCGCTGATGCGCAGCGTCGAGCCCGGTGAATCGTGGCGCTGGTGCTACATGGATGAGGTGCTCGGCTGATCCTCGGCCGACGCGCTGGGAGATCGGTGCGTAATGATGCCACCGAGTCTGCAGCGGATCGGGCGCCGGGCGCCCGAATTGGGCGGCTTGGGGCATCCCCGTTGGATAATGGGCCGCCCCCCTCAGTACTGTTTCCCTATGGCCTCACTTAGAAACAGCCGCGCCGCCGCGCTCCCTGCCAAGCTCTCCCGTTCCTGGCTGCTTGCCTCGGCGGCATCCGAGGCAAACTTCGTTCCGGCGCTGACCTCGGAAGCGGACTCGGTGATCTTCGACATGGAGGACGCCGTGCCCGCCGACGGCAAGGCGGAAGCCCGCGACCGTGTTGTCAATGCGCTGTCCACCGGCATGACCGCATGGGTGCGCGTCAACGGAATCGAAACCGAGTACTGGGCGGATGACCTTGCGGCGCTGTCGGGGGCACCGGGGCTGCGCGGCGTCATGCTCGCCATGACCGAGAAACCCGAACAGGTCACGCACACCGCAATGCGGCTGAAGGCCGGAACCCCGGTCCTGGCGCTCGTCGAATCGGCACTGGGCATCGAGAACGCGACCGCGATCGCTAGCGCTCCCGGGACCTTCCGGCTTGCGTTCGGAGTTGGCGATTTCCGGAGGGACACGGGCGCCTCGGACGACCCGATGGCGCTGGCTTACGCCCGGTCCAAGCTTGTTGTTGCCTCACGCGTGGGGAAGCTTCCCGGCCCCATTGACGGGCCGACCGTCGGGGCGCTGGGTGAGAAACTCCTCGAGGCCTGCCGGGTGACCGCGTCAATGGGCATGACCGGGAAACTGTGCCTCATGCCAGAAGCGGCCGACACGATCAACAAGGGGCTCTCGCCCAGCGACTCGGAGATCCAGTGGGCCGTCGAGCTCCTCGACGCCCATGCCGCAGGCGCCGTGGTGGGCGATGGCTCCTACCTGCCCCGCCTGGCGCGTGCGCAGAAGATTTCCTCGCTCGCCGACTCCTACGGGCTCTGGAACGCCTGACCCGCGAGGGCGCGTTCCTCAGCGCCGCTGATGCCCGAGGCCCCGCCGCAGTTGGTGCACACCTGGAGGCGCTTCTTGCTCACGGTCAACAGCGGGATAAAGAACACGGACAGCTTCGTTTTCCGTTCGATCACCTGCTGGGGGGCGTGCATGCCGCAGTAACGGCAGGATGCCGGGCTGGTGAAGCGGAGGTTTTCACGGGTTGAAAGGCCAAAGAGGAAGAACATACTTCACAGTAACCTGTTTGCCCAGAATTAGACAGCATGCTTACTAACGGGTGGCCCCTCGGAATGGATCCGGGGTGGACGCGCCCTGCCGATGTGCCGGGCGGGCGGTACGGCTATTGCCTGCGGAACCGGTTGACCATGGGGCAGTCGAAGGGATCGCGGGCGGCAAGGCCGACCCGGTTGAGGTAGGTGACCACGGCGGCGTAGGAAGCGCCGACGCCGACCTCGGTGTACGGCACTTTGAGGCGCTCGCAGTGTTCCTTGACGATGACCGCGGCCCGGCGCAGGTGGGGGCGGGGCATGTCGGGGAAGAGGTGGTGCTCGATCTGGAAATTCAGGCCACCGAAGGCGTTGTTCACGAAGGAGCCGCCGCGGATGTTGCGCGAGGTGATGACCTGCTTCTGGAAGAAGTCGAGCTTGCTGTCCTTGGGCACGATGGGCATGCCTTTGTGGTTGGGTGCGAACGAGGCGCCCATGTAGACGCCGAAGACGGCCATCTGCACGCCCAGGAACGCGAAGGCCATGCCGACGGGCAGGAACCAGAAGAGAATGCCGAGGTAGGCGGTGAACCGCACCGCGAGGAGTGAGAGCTCAACCCAGCGGCCGTTGACGGTGCCGCGGCGGAAGAGGGTGACGAAGGAGCGGGCGTGGAGGTTCAGGCCCTCGAGGGTCAGCAGCGGGAAGAACAGGTAGCCCTGCCGGCGCGTGATCCAGGCCTGGATGCCCTTGGCCTTGGCCGCGTCTTCTTCGATGAAGGAGATCGTGTCGATCTCAATGTCCGGATCTTTGCCCCGCGTGTTCGGGTCGTTGTGGTGCCGGCTGTGCTTATCCATCCACCAGGCGTAACTGATGCCGACAACGCCGGCGGCAAGGATGCGCCCGGACCAGTCGTTGGCTCCGCGGGTCTTGAAGATCTGCCGGTGCGAGGCCTCGTGGGCGAGGAACGCGATCTGGGTCAGCACGACGCCGAGGACGGCCGCGATGAGAAGCTGGAACCACGTATCGCCCAGCAGTGCGAAACCTGTCCACGCGGCACCCATTGCAAGGCTCAGCAGAACGAATACCGCAACATAGAAACGGCGGCGGCGGTTCAGGAGTCCCTCTTTGCGAACCTGCTTGAGCAGGACCGAGTAGGAGGCGACAACGTCGTTCGGTTTTGAAATCCGGACTTTTCGAGCTGGGGTGGTAACGCTCATCAGTATCCCTGGTGTTGGGGTCGGCTTCCCAGCCTCGAACTGGGGGAAAACCCCACGGATGCTCTCAACTCTACGGGAGGTTCCTGTGTAAAGACTGGGTGGATCCCCGATTCGGCCGGAATGCGCACCGGCGGCCAGCCGGCCGCCCCTAGAATGGGATAATCATGCGATTCATTGCCAAATACCGCACTCCCATTGTCTGGGTCCTCGTAATATCGCTCATTCTGAGCGTCGGAGCGGGTTTCTTCTCTGCCGTCTTCTAGGCGCCCTTGCCTCGGATCAAAAGGGCCGCATAGGATGATAAGTAGGCTTAGTTTCCACGTGGACGGCCTGGCCCGGGGCCTTCCGGCCCCGGGGACATCCGGCAAGGGAGGACTGCATGAGCCCCGAAAATTCGCCATCGGCAACCGACCAGTACACGTTCCAGAATCCAGTCACTCGCTTCGAGAGCATTTCACCACCGGAGCAGGACCAGCCTGAGCCCGGCCTTGACCGCGACCTGGCCCCGCACGCCGACCGGGGCGAGACCTCCTACCGCGGCACGGGGCGCCTTGAGGGCCGCAAGGCCCTGGTCACCGGAGCCGACTCGGGCATCGGAGCCGCCGTTGCTATAGCCTTCGCCAGGGAAGGCGCCGACGTCGCCCTCAGCTATCTCCCCGAGGAGCAGGCCGACGCTGAGGTGATCCTGAAGTTGATCGAGGACAGCGGGCGCAAGGGCGTGCTGCTCCCGGGCGACCTTAAGGGCCCCGAGTACTGCAAGTCTGTGGTGCAGGAAGCCGCTGCCGGTCTGGGCGGCCTGGACATCCTCGTCAACAATGCGGCCAAGCAGATCGCGGTGGAATCACTCGAGGAACTCACCGATGTGCAACTCGAGCACACCTATCAAACGAACATCCTCTCGTTCTTCAGGGTGACGCGCGAGGCGCTGAAAGTCCTGCCGGCGGGCTCGTCGATCATCAATTCGACGTCGATCCAGGCCTACGAGCCGTCGCCGACCCTGCTTGATTACGCCAGCACCAAAGCCGCGATCAATAACTTCACCAAGGGCCTGGCACAGCAGTTGGCGCCGAAAGGCATCCGCGTGAACGCTGTGGCGCCCGGGCCCATCTGGACGCCGCTGCAGGTCTCCGACGGTCAGCCGAAGGAAGCCCTGCCCGAGTTCGGGAAAAGCACCCCGTTGGGCAGGGCGGGACAGCCCACCGAACTTGCCCCAGCGTACGTGTTCCTTGCCTCATCCGAGTCGAGCTACGTGCTCGGGGAGACACTCAACGTGAACGGCGGAATGCCCTCGCCCTAGCCGATCGCCGCGCGGCACCGCCCCAATGAACCGGCCCCGGATTCCACGAGACGATCGTGGGAACCGGGGCCGGTTGCTGCGGGGGTGTGGACTCAGCGGCGTGAATGCTCGTCGAAGTCCGCGCGGTCGATGCGGCGGTGGTAGCGCATGCCGGTCAGGCCGCCGAGCACCGCCCCGATGAGAGCGGCAAGGGCAGCGACAACGACGGCGATGATTCCGCTTGTGGTCAGGTCGCCCTCATTGATGGGCAGCCGGGGGAAGCTGTTCAAGTTCGCGAGAATGTCGAACTGGCTTCCGGCAATCAAACCGAGGATCGCCACCACCACGGCGATGATCACGGCCCAGAGCCAGACGGCAAGGCCCTGCTTCGCGCCGTCGAACCGGGCCATGCGGCCTGCCACATAGCCGCCGGCGAAGTAGGAGATCAGCAGCAGGACAAGCAGCACGATGGCCGAGGTGAGCCCGACCGTCTGGGCGTTGTTGGATGCCTGGTCGGCCGCCTCGTTGAGGTTGGTGTTCGTCGAAAGGCCGAAGGCGGCCCCGGCCGCGGCGAGGAGCGCGGTCAGCAGAACGGCCATCCCCGTTGCGGTAAGCCAGCCGAAGAACGCCGATCCGAACTTCATTCCGCCGAACTCTTCCTTCTCCCGCTGGTGCAGGGCCCGGCGGTCCGCTGCCGCTGGAACGGCGTCGCCGTCGACGGCGGGGCGGTCGTTGCGGTCGCGGTGGCCGTCGTCGTCCGGGTCGAGCCGGTGGTTCCGTGAATCGCTGGTGTGGGTCACGGGCACTGCGCGGGTGTGCTCGCGCGTAGCGGTGTCCTCATCGCGGGGAGCCGGGGCTTCCCCGATGCTGCTTGCGCCGGCCGCGTTCGCGTCGCCCGCGTCACGGTGGGGGTTCTGCCCGCCGCGGGGACGCTGGGCGCCCTCGTCACCGTTCCCTGTTACTGGCGTACTCATTGGTCCTCCTGGTTGCAGGGCTCGCTTTTAACTAAGTTCCCTTAGTATTGCAGGCCGGAAGGGGGAACTCCATGTCAACGCGGCTGCCGGCAGGTGCGAGACTTGCTTCATGGAGTATCAGGCGATCGTGACAGTGCTGACCGGGCTGCTGATTGCGGTGGGAATTGCCGGGGTCGTAATCCCGGTCTTGCCGGGCAGCATCCTCATTATCGGATCGCTGCTGTTGTGGGCTGTCACCCTGAACAATCCAGTGGGATGGGTGGTCTTCGCGGTCGGCTCGTTGTTCGCCGTCGCGGGCCTGCTCGCCGGCCTGGTCCTGACCGGGCGGACACTCAAACGCCAGCGCATACCGGGACGCTCGGTGACGATCGGGCTGCTGGCCGGCGTGGTGGGGATGTTCGTCATCCCGGTGGTCGGCTTGTTCATCGGTTTCGCGGCGGGCCTGTTCGCGAGCGAATACCTGCGCCAGCGCAGCGTCAGGCCGGCGCTCGCCTCAAGCGCCCAGGCGCTCAAAGCCACGGGGCTCGGGATTCTGGCCGAGTTGGGCCTCGCCTTCGCGGCGGGCAGCACCTTCATCATCGGAGCCTGGGTTCACTTCTCCCCAAATTAAGCCCCCGCAGTGCCCGCCGCGGCTCTTGGCCTACCGGCCGAAGTTCCTCCGGTAGCGGGTCTTGTCAGCGCGGTTGATGGTGCCTCCGTGGCGCCGCTTCTGCAGCAGTTTGGAGGCGATGACGGGCACCAGTGCCCAGAGGATTCTTTTCAGCACAACGTTCCTTTCGACGACGGCCGCGGCTCCGCGGCGGTATTACTAATACTACTTACTATCTCCGTTGTTAAGCGGTGCCGCCACGAATCGGCGCAGGGACTCAAGTTGTGCCTGCCGCGCCTCCGGGTTCAGGTACATCATGTGTCCAGCCTCGTGGAAGTGGTGCGAAAAGCGCGCCTTCATCTGCTCGTCAAGGGACATATGCGCCCACACATACTCCGCCGCGAAGTGCGGGGTCGCGCCGTCGTAGTACCCGTAGTCCACGTGCACGCGCAGGCCCAGGTTGTGGACCAGGAGCCGCTCAAGCACACCCGCGACGTCGACCGGAGCGCCTTCGAACGTCCGGTAGCTCCACGGCTGCACCCGGGCGGTGAGGATTTCGTAGGGGAGGTCGTTCTCATAGCCGAGTTCGGCCCGGACATAGTGGTTCATTGCGGCGGCGTACGGTCCGGTGATTGCCCGCATGCTTGGGTCGTCCCAGGAGTCCGACGCCTGCAGGTTCTCGGGGCGCGCCGTGAACCGCCCGTCGATCCTTCCGACTGCGAGCCCGTCCGCGCGGAGCAGTTCGGCGGCGAACTCGTGATAGCCCCAGCGCAGGTTGGTGCGGCGGATGAACCCCTCGTCCAGTGTGGTCAGCGCGCCCAGCCTTGCGACGACGGCGTCGTACTCATCGGCGGTGAGTCGGTTGCCCTGGGTGAGCGCATGCCCGTACTCGCCCCCCGCGAATTCCTCGGTCTCGCGCACCACGTCCGAGAGCTCCCGTCCGGGGTGGCGGCCATGGTAGTGGGCGATCGCTGCATAGGTCGGGAGGTGGAGCGCGTAGGGTAGGTCGCTGCCGGGGAGGAAGCGGAGGGTTGACAGGTTCAGGACCGTTGAGATGAGCCCGAGCCCGTTGACGGCCATGCCGTAGGCGTCGAACAGGCGGCCGGCGACGGCGACCGCCCGCAGCGTGCCGTAGGACTCCCCGACCAGGTACTTGGGCGAGAGCCACCGGTTGTTGCGGGTGGTCCACAGCCGGATCACTTCGGCAACGAGGTCCCGGTCCTCGATAAAGGCGTGGAATTCGTCCGACTTCTCGCCCTCGACGACGCGGGAGAATCCAGTGTTGACCGGGTCGATCATGACGAGGTCGCTGTGCTCCAGCAGCGTTTCGGGATTGTCCACAAGCCCAAAGGGCGGCGGGGTCATGCTGCCGACGTCGCCGGAGTCGACCCGCCGCGGGCCGAGCAGCCCGAGGTGCAGCCAGACCGAAGAGGATCCCGGCCCGCCGTTGAAGGCGAAGGTGACGGGCCGCCCGGAGTGCTGGCCGGTGCGGGTGTAGGCGACGATGAAAATCTCGGCCTTGGGCTTGAAGCCGGTGGCTTTGCCGTCCTTGATCTCCTCCCGGCGCAGCACGAGGCGTCCGGTGGTGGTGGTGTAGTCGAGGCCGGCCGGCGTGGTGTGGTTCCGCGTGACGAAGTCGTCGGTCACCTCCTTCACCTCTGCAGGGGCGTCGGTGCTGTTCGGGTCAACGGTTTCATCAGCCATGGCGAAAGCCTACCGGTGGTTGATGGAGGCAACCACCCTAGGGGTGGACGGTCTTGGGGGAGGCGACCCCTCGTGCGGCGGCGTCTCCCGCCCACGTGTTGTTGGGCTGGGGCTTGGCGAAGAACAGCGCCGCGCCCACGCCGATGATGATCACGGCAGCAGGCAGGTACAGCGCCTGCCCCATCGCCAGTGAGTACCCTGCCTGTGCCGATTCGGGGAGTGCACCGCCGGCACCGGAAGAGCCGCCGGTGGTGCCGAGATTCGCGGTGAGGCGTGACTGCATCATCGCCGCGATCGCTGAGCTGCCGAGCACGGCACCCACCTGGCGGGTGGTGTTGTACACCCCGGATCCTGCCCCGGCGAGGGACGGTGCGAGGTTCCGGGTTGCCGTGAGTGACACCGGAGCCCAGATGCCCGAGCTGGAGAGTCCGAGCAGCGCGACGGGCAGCAAAATCTGCCAGAGCGGGACGTCCGGGGACAGGAGCGATCCCAGCCAGAACAGTGACACCGACATGCCGGCGAAGCCGAAGACGGCCATGTACTTGGGGTTGCCCCGCTGGACAAGCTTTCCAACGAATGGGGCGAGGACGCCGGAGATTACCGCCATGGGCGTCAGGAGCAGCGCCGCCTGGGTGGGGCTGAGGCCGCGCACATTCTGGGCGTAGAGCATCAGCGGCAGCGCCATGGTGGTGATCGAGAATCCCATCGCCGAAATCGACGTGTTGGCGAGGGAGAAGTTGCGGTCCCGGAACAGCTTGAGCGGAATCAGTGGCTCGCCCCGGTTAAAGCGCTGCCACAGGACAAATGCCGTCAGAAGCAGCAGTCCGGTGATAATGAGCGACCACACAGACACTGGTCCGGCGATCGTTCCCCAGCGGTAGGTTTCGCCCTCCTGAATGCCGAAGACCAGGCAGAACATTCCGGTTGCGCTGAGGAACACCCCTGGGATGTCGAAGCGGCGGGCGGTTGTGCCAAGGCGGGGTACCAGCCGGTAGGCAAGCACGAACCCGAGCACTCCCACCGGAACGTTCACGAAGAAGATCCACTCCCAGCCCAGCGAATCGACGAGCAGGCCGCCCATGATCGGTCCGACGAGGGTTGCGAAGCCTGCGACCGAGCCCCACAGACCCATCGCTGAGCCGCGCCGCTCGGGCGGGAAAATCCTGGTGATGACGGCCATTGTCTGGGGGGTCATGAGGGCCGCGCCGAGACCTTGGAGAACCCGCGCAAGGATGAGGGAGTCGACCGAATCGGCGAATCCGCACCAGGCACTTGAGAGCGTGAACACCACAAGGCCAAGAAGGTAGATTCTGCGGGGGCCGAACCGGTCGCCGAGCCGGCCGGTGATAAGGAGGGGCACCGCGAACGCGAGCAGGTAGGCGCTGGTAACCCAGATGACGCTGTCGATGTCGGCGTTCAGTCCGTCCATGATGGCAGGGGTGGCCACGGAGACGATCGTCGAGTCGACGAGGATCATGAAGAAGCCGATCACAAGGGACCACAGGGCCGGCCAGGGGCGGATTTCTTCGGAGGGGAGAGCGGGCGCAGGTGGTGCAGGTGGTGTGCCGGGCATGAGTAGAAGATTACTCCTGCCCGCCGAGG
Organism: Arthrobacter sp. TJ-254; assembly: GCF_058269175.1. Taxonomy (NCBI): domain Bacteria; kingdom Bacillati; phylum Actinomycetota; class Actinomycetes; order Micrococcales; family Micrococcaceae; genus Arthrobacter; species Arthrobacter sp. TJ-254. The sequence continues at coordinate 25,111 of NZ_JBZCNF010000002.1, forward strand.
GAAGGTTGTGGGGCAGATCTCCAACAGGGCCGGGGAGCTGGAGTGGCAGGTGCTGGCCCCCGTTCGCTACAGTGTTCGGTATCAGGGGCTTTAGCTCAGTTGGTAGAGCGTTTCGTTCGCAATGAAAAGGTCAGGGGTTCGATTCCCCTAAGCTCCACTACGAAGGCCCTTTGGCCTGCGGAAACGTCGGGATGAAGGGCTTTTCTCCTGTCTCGCGAAGGCTCAACCACACGGAAACCACACGCTTTCGTCGAACTTGGGTTGGGACGGTGGCGTTGAGTTCCGTCCGTCCCGAAGTTTCGTTGTGGTAGCTGCCATTCACATGGACAAATGTTCGGGACCGAGTGGCGACTCCGTGCCGAACTTTTGGAGGGTCGCCGTGAGGTCCGGTGACTCGGTCGCCTTGGCGATGTAGTGCTTCTCTGTGATTGCCGTCCCGGAATGACCCAGTTGGGCGGCAGCTTGCCTTGAGCTGTATTCCTGGTCGATGAGTGTGGCAACTGATTTACGGAAGACATGCGGGGTTACCCACTCGTAGGGCGATCCCGCGCGGGCGTCCCGCCATTGCCTGCGGAAGTTGTGGGGGCTGCGCACTGTCCCCGTGGAGGACGGAAACAGCATGTCTTCGGGTTTGGGCTGCTCGGCTGAATACCTGCGTTGGAGTGTCTGCACGGCAAAGGGCGGCACCCTCATCGTGCGGAAGCCAGCTTTTGTCTTCGGATGGTCTTGCCGGTAGGCGCCGCGGCCTTTCTCCATGACGACGGTTCCCGAGATGGTGATGGTGGGCGGTTCCGCTTGGAGATCGACGTCCTGCCAACGGATGGCCAGGACCTCGCCAATTCGGGCGCCCGTGGCAAGGAAGATATCGAGAACGTCCAGTAGGTCTGCTGCGCGTGGCCGCCCCTGGTGGGTGGGGTCCTTTTGCCACCCGGCAATGACAGTCCGGAGCTTCTGAACGTCTTCGACTGACAGTGCCTTGACGTCCGTCCTGGCGATTTTGATAGGTCCGACATCCCGGACTGGATTGCTGCGCAGGGCATCGTGCCGAAGCGCGAGACCGATCATGCCGGTCAGAATGATTTTGGAATGACGTGCGGTGGCAGGGTGGTCTGCGGCGACGTCTTTGAGGAACCGGTCAATACGGCCGGTGCTCAGCTCGTGCAGCCGGAGTCCGGCCAGTGCGGGCTCGATGACACGCCTGTAGGTGTCACGATAGCCATCGATGGTCCTTCGGCCCGCGCGACCATTGTTCTCAATTTCTTCGAACCACAGATCGCTGAGCTCGGATAGCCGAGTAGTCCTGGAAATTTCACTTGAGATAGGGCCCGCCGATCTTGAAATGAAGTGACAAGGGTTCGCTCGGCGGCGGCTCCGCTGGTTCCCCAGGCTTCCGCGGTGCGGGTGATGCCGTCAGTGTCGCGGTATCTTATCGTCGCACGCCAGCGGCCATTCGGGTGTTTTTTCCGGCTGATCTTCCCCCATGTTCCGAGCGGTAGAGGAGGCCTGGGAGACATTTAGGTTTCCAATCGAGAAGAGAGCCAGGAGTCGTAGTCGGTGCGGCTGATTCGAAGATGCCTTCCGATTCGATACGCGCGGGGGCCGAGGTGTTTGACCCGCCACTGGTAGAACGTCTGCTCTGGAATTTGTAGCTGGGTGCAAATGTCCTTCGGGGTCAGCCACTGATCGTCGGCAGCTTCCGCAGTGTTGCTGCTTTCTGGGGTGGTAGTCATGAAATTCTTTCCGTCGTAGTTGCCGGCCCAAGGGCAAGGTCTGTTCTCAGTTCATGGGAGCAGGGGGTCGGGACGGCATGACGGACACTTGAAAAGTTGCTGCCAGCGGCGCCACCGGGGCCCTGCACGTGCTCGGGAAGGGGGGGGCAATCCAACGTTCGATATGACTGGACGTGAGTCGGCACTCACGGCGATTGCCTTGGATGCCAGAGGTGTGAGGTGGCTGGTGCGCTAGGGCTGGATGCATCACCTGGCCGGGCGAGGGCTGCAGGTATAGCGGCGGTCGCTCTTCATGCTGCCGGACAGCCAGACGAAGCCATCGCCTCGCTTCTCGATCTAGTGGTGGACTTCGTTCTCACCTCTGACACTGAGCGCTACACGCCAACAATCAGTGGAAGCGCGGCATATATTCGCTCCTTGGAAAGTCCGGAGCACTTGTAGGCAGTGATTCCCACTCAGGGATCCCTCAGCGGACATGTTTGCGGGCGACTCGAACGGGCAGGGGAGCGTGTTCCCCGGCTTACCGTCTCCGGGCCAGACGAAGATATACCACTAACCAAAACAAGGTGATCGAGATGCCTGTCGAGAACAATGCCCAAGCCAGACTGAAGGCGGTACCTGTCAGGGATTCACCCTGAATGAATGCACCCAGGAACATGCCGAAGCCGATGAGGGCCATCGCACCAGCGGTTATTTGCCCCTTAACGGCGTTCCGTTTACTGAAGAGCGGGCTCGACTTGTTCATGCCTCAAACTAGCGCGGCCTGCACCGTAATGCACCCACTCGTTTACCAACTTTCTCCGGCGCTGCGGCTGCCTTAGAGCCGGCAACGGAGAAAAATGGGCCTGCCGCATAAACCGATCCCTCAAAGGACACTCTCCCGGACGGGCTCAGGGCGACAACCGTGCTGTCGCGGTTATTGAACCAATAGAAAAGCATCCGTTCGACTAGGCTCGAGAATTGAAGGCGGAACATTGCAGGCCTCGTTGACCAGCGGGAGATCTCTTGACTGAAAATTGGACGCATCCGACGGTACGCCGCGGGACGATTTGGTGGACAATGCAGAGCATAGCTTTGGGGGGGCTCACCATTGCGTTGGTGTTTCTCGCCTTTTGGAAGCCCTCCACCGAGGCGACTATCGCAGCCGTTGTGGCTCTTGTCCTTGGGCCTCTTCTGATATTCACGGCGATCAAGCAGATCAAGACCCTTCGCCATGAATATCGATACTCCGAGGAAGACCCGCAGCAAGCCGACTGAAGCGAGCTCTTAGTCGCGTAGGACGATCCTCCTGCGCGAAGAACGTAGCGGAACTGACAACTAGGACCAACCGGGATTGCGCGGCTTCACTGCGTTCGAGGCACCACCAGGTCAACCAGTTTTGATTTGAGCGTCGCATCGGCGCCCATTAAGGGTTGATCCACCAAGCGGAACCCGAAAGTATCAAATGCACTGACGTCGACTGTGGAGCCAGTGTGCGAATCATGCACCTTCGGTGTGAGAGCGACTGGGAAGTTTTTATACCCGCTGAGAGATTCTCCCCACATCCGGTACTTGGAATTTGATCCGCTCCGTACTTCCAGGGTGCCGGATCCCGCATCAAGGGTGACCTTTTCCTCACTGAGCGCTTCGCTCACCGCCGCCAAGACTTCCTCAGCTGAGAGTGGGGAGTCGCAGCGTGCGCTGATCTTTTGTATCGGTTCACGCTTCATGTTCCTACTACCCCTACCTGAATGAAATTATCGGGTTCTCCCCCTTTTGCAGGTTATCCCGAATCGAACGAGTAGTGCATTAGCAACCCGAAGTTTGGTTTCCTGAGTGACCTCGCCGAGTACCAACGAGTTCGCCCGTAAGCCGTTCCCTCACCGCAACACAATTTCCCGAGCTGACTGCCGCCGAGAATCCTATATAGAACCTTATGCCGCCGAGTCGCGTATATCCCGCCCGTAAAACTGTCCCGCCCGGGGTAGGCGGATTGGAGTGGTCGACGCAACAGTGGGCCTATATGAGGCGATTTTGCCGTCTCATCTCGAAACTAGCGACAATCGGAGGGATTGACTGTTGAAGTGCCATCCTTTGGCCAGCTCGATCGCTAGAAGGCGTGGCGCCCGGAATAGAACGCACGAGGGCGTTCGCAATTTAGCATCTGAGAAATTCCTGATGGTTCCACATGACCGGGGCGCACCCAACCCGGGGGACTTCAATCCGGCGGTCATCGGTTCGAACGAGGCACATCAGGCGGTGTCCAAATAGTGCAGCGTAGGCTGCTTGCCTGGCATAGATGTCCAGGAGAAGATGAGCCGTTCTCGCATCCCTTTTCGCGAAATGGTCATACCCATCAATCACGACAACCAAGCCCGCGTCCGCAGCGGTCCAGCCGTAGGACTGTGTTGCTACGTCGCTCAGGCAGTCGTTGAGGGCGTTGAGGTTCCGCCCGTAGTACGCGGGAAAATCTAATGCATCAGCGATGTCGCGGTGCATATCTTCGTCCGATCGCCACGATGCGGCGTCCAGGTACGTCACCTTGTAGCTGTGCTGCCGGAGCCATGAGATCGCCTCGTCCAGTATCGCCCGCCGGCAGAACAGACTAACGAACCCGTTCTGAATGAGACGAAAGTCGAGGGGATGGTTCAGCTCATCAGCCAGGTCCCAGGTCGCCATGGGCTTTACTCTAGCCTCGTGTTGGTTCAGTATTCGGCTCGGAGGGCTACTGCTGGGCTCTGAAAGTCCAGGCTTTTTCGCGGCCTCGTGTTGAGCTCCTCGCAGACCAGTTGGAGGTGGTCGTCGGAGCGCACGGAGAGGTCGGTGCCTTTGAGGAAGTATTGGCGGGCCAGTCCGTTGAAGTTCTCGTTGGCCCCGCGCTGCCAGGGGCTGGAGCGTTCGGCGAAGTAGATCCGCAGCCCGGTGGCGGCGGCCAAGTCCTGGTGCCGGGCCATTTTCACGCCCTGATCCCAGGTCAGGGTCCGCTTCAGGTGGGCCGGCAGGGTCGACATGGCGGCGATGATCGCCTGGTTGGCTAGGGCGGTGGTGTGTCCGGTCGGGAGGTTGAGGATGATGCCGTAGTGGGTTTTGCGTTCGAGCAGTGTCACCATGGCCGATGCGGAGCCGGGTCCAACGATGAGGTCTCCTTCCCAGTGGCCGGCCTCGGTCCTGGTCTCGACTGACGCTGGCCTGTCGCTGATCATCGTCATGTTCTGCACGGTCGCGCCGTGGCCCGGGCCGCTCCGCCACCGGTGTTTGCGGATCCTCCGGCCGGTGCGCAGCTGCGGTCTCGCATCGGTCCTCAGCCCGCCGTCGTCACCGAACAGCAGTGCCTGGTAGATCGTCTCCGGACACAGGCGCAGGCCCGATTCGGTGGGAAACATTCGAGCCAGCCACCCGCAGATCTGCTCCGGGGACCAGCGGCTGGTGAGCTTGGTCTGCACCAGTGCCCGCAGGCGCGGATTCGTCTGCAGTTTGCGTTGCCGTGGTCGGCGCCGCTGCCGATGCGCGTCATGGTCGGCGACTTGGGGAAGGTAGCGGCCCTTACTGTCACGGTGGCGGTCGAGTTCGCGCTTGATGGTGAGAAAAGGTCAGGGGTTCGATTCCCCTAAGCTCCACTGTTGCCGCGGATCTTGACGCGACATGCGCGCTTTCCCCGTCCGCTGTGCGATTGCTTTCGAGGTCGTTCCTCAAGGTCTGCGCCACGCCGCCGGCCCGGAGCCGATCACCCCAAGCACCCACAAGGATCTGACCGAGGATTTGCTCGGGCCGCTCTCCTGCAGTAACTACCGGTACGACAAGTACCTTGAAGATCTGCCCGCCGGCACCACTGCCATGACGTTCGATCAGTGGCAGGATGCCCGCCAGGCAGAATGGGAGGCGAGGAAGAACGCACGGCGCTCCTCGGGGGACAGCAGGTCCACGTGACCGAACCGGACTTGAAGGCCCAAGTTACGCCGGAGGCGCAAGCGGGAACCCCATTGACAACGCTGTGAGACTGGGGCGGTGAGCTTCTTCGACGACGTGCAGCCCCCGCCGCCTCCGCCACGGCATGCCGAACGGAACCTGGACTGGGTGCGGCCACCCTCCGATGAACTGCCTGCCGTCCTTCCCGAGGGCAGGTTCCTCTGGCGCGGTGATGACGTATCCGTGGGCGTGTCCCACCTCGAGGCCTACTCGTCAGGGTGCTCGATCCGGATCCGCTGGATGCTCCGCCGAGGGGCCCGATCCGACGCCGAATGGAACGCCCTGCTGGACCGCTGGATGGGGCAGGACCGACGGAGCGGACAGACGCTGCGCTTCGGGATCCGGGACGCCAGCGGACGGAAGTCCGCCACGGATGCACTCCCCTGGGCCGGACAGGAACCCGTGAGGGGGCCCGTGCTGATGATGCAGGCGGAGTCAGGGGCCACCGAGAGCACCATCACCGGGTCGATAGATCTGTGGCTGTACCCGCTGCCGCCGGCCGGAGAACTCATCCTCGCCGTCGAAGGGCCAGTACTGGGGATTCCGGAGTCGACGCTCACCCTGGACGCCGGAGCGGTCCTCGAAGCCGCGCACCGCAGCCAGGGCTTCTGGAGCGACGTCAAGCGGTAGCCGGACGCAGGGCATATCGGGCAGTCATTGAGATCGTGTGTTGGTGAATTTATCCGCCACGGCCCGCGCACTCGCGGCGATCCCATATCCGTGAAGAACGTGACCCAATGCGCCCAAGGCTGGCATAAGACTCGAAGCGACCCTCACCCTAGCCAGGCCCACCCCACCCCGGGCGGCTGGTTGGTGTGGCATCATTCGGGAATCAATGGGGCAGCGGTTGGTGTTCGTGGCCGCACAACGAAGGAGCAATAGATGATGGAGCAGCAAGGAGTGAAGAAGTTTCCGGACGGAGTGCGGCGATGAAACCCAGGGCACCCGGTCCCCGCGTTGTCCGCGCATTCATTCAGGTGTTTTCCATCGGTCTGGTGCTGGCCGTTGGTTTGCTTCTATGGACGGTTTCCATCCACGCGTCTTCTGCGGCCGAAACGTTCCGCACCACATTCGGGCCGCTGGTGTTCTTCGACTACACGCGAAGCACCTCTCCTGAGGGAAACAAGACCGCCGAGATCAGCTTCGGGTTCGGGATAGCAGTCCTGCTGATCATCCTGCCTGGGCTCGCAGCTGTTCTCGAATCGCTCAAGGGCGCCGCGGCCAAAAAGAAGGAGCAGACTTCGACCTGGGCCACGGGCACAAGGGGACATTCTCCTACGATGCTGCCGCCAACTGCCCAGCGAAGTCGACCAACGCAGCGGCAACGGCATCCGGCTGGCTGAGGGTGGCATAGTGCCCACCGCCGATCTCAACCGGCTCGATCCCCAGCCGTTCGCGCACCTGGCGCCTCATGAAAGGCGGCGGGAAGAGGTGGTCCTCCAAGCACAGGATCGCCCGAGTGGGTACTGCTGGGTGCCGATCCGCCGGCCATGGCCGGGACATCCAATCGCCGCGCTGATCCCGTTCCCGCGCCTGCGCTTCACGGGCAAGAGCGTCAGGGACGCCGTTGAAGTAGACGACGTCAGGATCGTCGTCGATGGTCTCGCCGTCGTGGCCGGTGTTCGTCCACCAGTCGGCGAAGCTCTCACCGGGCAACGGAATCATCCCCGCGAGGTATACGAGGCCTTCGGCGTCGAGCTGCTCACAGGCCAGGGGAGCGATGAACCCGCCGAGGGAATGTCCGACGACGATGACGTGCGGTGCCGCGCCCACAGCGGCCCCGATGGTGGCGACATACTCCTCGAGGCCCGCGTTGTCGTCCTCGATCGGAAGGTCGACGGCAACGACATCGTGCCCCGCACCCTTGAGGAGCGGGGCAACGCGGTGCCAGTCCCACGCCGTGGAACCGCCGCCGTGGATGAGCGCGAAAGTTGCCATAAGATTCCCCGTTCCAGGCGATCGATGGGCGGATGCGGCCACTGTACCCGCGCCCTGCGACGTTTAGGCTGCTCATATCGAGGCGGCCCATATCACCGCCGGAGTCGGACATCGTGCCGCTCAACCGGCGCGTGAAGTCGGCGGGGATGACCTAGGCGCTTGAACGGTGGCGATTCGATCAAGAACCGATCCCGGCGCCACTCCCTGAACCATCAGGGCGGTAGGCTCCGCACCAGATGCCCCGGCGTCGTCCATCCACCGAGTGAAGGCGCTGCCGCAAGCAGAACGGACCGGCGCGGCATGCCCGGAAAGAGTATGGTGCGGGGATGGAAGTTGTTCCGGCATACGAGGGTGACGGCCGGTGGGAAGAGCACCGCAACACCTACTGCGTTTACTTTTTCGACAGGGTCGGCCCTGGGTTCGGCAGCAACAGCGAACTATTCGACATCTCCGGTGCGATCCTGTCCGAAGTGAAGCAGTGGGCAGAGGAGAACGCGGCCGGGCGGTGGTACGCGATCACCCTTGTCCAAAAAAATGAGGACGGCCGCGGGCTGATCTGGCTCGACGGTTACGACGCCAACAGCGTCCCGTATGACCCCCTCGCCCAGCGGCTGAACAACGAGATGCGCGGCCGCTCCCCGCTGTAGCCCATTTGGGCTAAGCGGGTAGTTGCTGCGGCATGCTCACTGCGGAAGGCGGGGGCTAGCCTTCACACTCGCGGCAGTACCTATCGCCGTTCTTCTCGCGGGCGAGCTGGCTGCGGTGGTGGACCAGGAAGCAGGACATGCAGGTGAATTCGTCCTCCTGGACCGGCACCACCTCAATCAGCAGTTCATCATTGACGAGCACCGCGCCGGGGAGCTCGAAACCGTCGGCGCTTTCAGCTTCTTCGAGGTCGATGACTGCAGTCTGGGTGGTGGCGCTGCGCTGGGCTTGGATTGCCTCAAGCGATTCGTTCGCCGGCTGGTCCTCGGGTTTGACGCGTGGCTCGTCGTAGTCAGTTGCCATGATGTGGGGGATCTCCTTTGTATCGGTCGCCCACCAGATTACATGTGAGAACTGCACGCCCCATGACAGCGGTGCCCGAAACGGCGAAACCGCGAATCGAATGCGCCCTTAAGTGACGCGGGCGGAGCAGGGGCAGATACGTAGGGGCTGCCCCTGCTCCGCACATCCGGCTGGCCGCTCAGCCCTGCATTGCGGCAACTGCCTCCTTCGTTGATAGTGCTGCATTTGCGAGGAACCGGAAGCTGATTTGGGCCGACAGGTTGCCATCACCCAGTTCGGGATGGACGGGGGATGCCGTCGCGTCAGTGGCTGCAGCAACCTCAAAGCCGCTTTCGAGCAGTTCCCTAAGGTGTGATTCCATGCAGAGATTCCCCAGCATCCCGCCAAGAATCACCTTTTTGATGCCGCGTTTGCGAAGTTGGACAACTACATCATTGGTTCCGGGACCGAAGACCTTGTGGGGGTTGCAGATGATCGTCTCGCCGTCGTTGATGATCGGCGCCAGTGACTCCAGCCAGTCCGCACCCGAGCCGGCGAACCCCTCGGTGGTGAGCGGGCCGACCCTGGCGAACATGTTGCTCTCGTGCATCATCGTTTCGATCGGGCCGCCGAACTCCCATTTTTTATCGGTCGGATAGTAGTAGTGGGGGGAGATCACCCGGAGGTAGCCCCGCTCCTTCGCCGTCCCCAGGAGGTTTTCGAGGTTCTCGACTGTGTTGTTGGCTTTGAGGCTGTCCTTGATCAGATCCCATGCGACGCCGCCTTCACGCAGGACGTCATTCTGAGGGTCGGTTACAAGGACTGCCGTATCAGAGGCACTGAACTGCATTGCGGCTCCTTAAACGATGCAATGAGGTGGAGAAAGGCAGCCCTGGTATCGAGGCCGGGTCCGTCGCCCTCCCATCCTCGGTCCGCGGCGGCGCCGCGTCTAATACCCGTTTCCGGAGCAGGCTATGCCGCTGGGGCATCACCGCGACCGGGTTCCAGGGCGGTGCACTCCGCCTCCGGACGGCGGTTACGCAGAGCGCGCGTGGGAGTTCCGGGCGGATGAGGACGAACCGGGAACCGCCCGATGGACGTCGTGCGGGCGCATCATCGCCACCGCAAGCTCGGTCAGCTGACGCACCTCCGCGGTGTCCGTGGCCGCGCCCCGCGCGAGCACCACCGAGCTTGAAGCAAGCCCGTCGACATCGCGGTACACGACCCCCGGCCGGGAGTAGAGCGCAGCTATCGACTGCGGAAGGACGACGACGCCGCGATCGGCCGCGACGTGTTCGAGCTGGTCTTCAACTCCCGCGCCCGGAATGGCCCTGGTGTCCGGGGAGGGTTCGCGGCGGCCGAGGGGGACAGGACTGATGGCACGGAGCTCGGGCACGCCGTCGGGGTCCTGCAGCAGCGTAAGTCCGATGAGATCCCGCACTGTCACATGGTGTCGGCGGGTCAGCGGGTGGCCGGCGGGAAGCGCGACGACGTGGCGCTCCTCGAAGAGGGGAACCAGCGTCAGCCCATCGCGGGCTATCGGCAGCCGCAGAAAACAGGCGTCAACGCGTTCCTCCAGGATCAGGCGCGTCTGGTCGTCGGCGGGCGTGCTGAGGAATTCGATGGCGACGTCGGGGTGCAGGCGGCCGTACGCCTTGATCACCGGGGCGATGCGGATGCCGGGGGCGAATCCAATGGTCAGCCTGGGGGCAGCGCCGGCTCGGCTGACCCTGCCTTTGATGGCCGCGGCGGCGGCAAGGAGGGGCTTGGCCTCATCGAGGAGCTGGATGCCGGCGGGGGTGAGTGCGCTTCCGTGCGCCGTGCGGATGAAGAGTTGAACGTCCAACTCACGCTCCAGCGACCGGATCTGGCGTGTGAGGGCCGGCTGCGCAACGTGGAGGGCGTCGGCCGCACGCCGGAATCCTGCGTGCTCGGCAACGGCGACGAAGTACCGCAGCTTCCTCAGGTCGAGGTCCATGGCCCGCCCCTCAACGGTCTGCTCATTCCAGCGTGGCTCCGCCCGAGGCGCGGCGGAAGTTTGATGGCGACCCCCTCAAACCGTAGCCGAATATCGCGCCGGAATTCAGCGCCTCGAAGACAGGGTGGGATTGTTACGCTTCGCCCGCGGCGGGTTCGGTTTCGGCTTCACCACGAAGGCGGCACCGGGGAGTTAAACAGCGAAGGAGGAGGCCGGGTTGCCCGGCCACCTCCTTTATGCAGTACTTCGCGCGTCGGCGACGTTGATGGATCGCCGCTGGTGTTCCTAGAGCTCCGAGGCGCGAACGACGGGGAACTCGATGTCGGTGTCCGCGATCCTGTTGAAGAAGTTGGTCATCGTGTTCAGCGCGATGACCGCGACAATCTCGCCGATCTCCTCATCGGTCACTCCGGCGGCGCGGAGGTCATTGACCTGCTCGGTGGTGGCCCCACCGCGGTTATCGACGGCGGCGAGGGCAAACTTCAAGATGGCGTCGGTCTTGGCATCCGAAGCGGAGGCCTTGCGGGCGTCGCGGATATCCTCTGCACTCAGGCCGGCGCTGGGTCCCATCATGGTGTGGGCCGAGAGGCAGTAGTCGCACTCGTTGGCCTGGGCCAGGGCCAGGGCGAGACGCTCCCGCGTGTTGGCGCCCAGGGCTCCGCCGGCGAGGGCGCCGGAGAGCTGAAGGTAACCCTTAAGGGCGGCCGGGCTGTTCGCCATCGCCTTGGTCATGTTCGGCACAACGCCCATGCCCTTCTTGACCTGCGACAGCAGGGTTTCCTGAACTCCAGTGGCCTCTTCAAGCTGGATCATTGGCATGCGGGTCATGATTTTCTCCTCGTATCTAACGTTTATTCGGTATTGCAACCGTGAGATCAAGTAGAGCACACTATTCTCACGCATGCAACTTGCTGCTATCATGAGAACATGGCCCTGAAGTATGAGGGTGGAGCCCCGGTCATTGGGGACTCCCCCGCACTTGACCTTGCAAATACCTACTACGCGGTGCGGGGGAAGCTCCGGGAAGGACTTGCCTCACCGCAGGACGTTGGCGCCTGGACCGCCGTCGTAGCGCCGCGCCTCGATGGAGTCGAGCTCGCGCATGAGGAGCTCGCCGCGGCGGGGGAGGGCGACCTCAGCCAGTACCTCGAGCTGCGCTCCGCTATCCGAGATATCGTCGAGGACCTCACCAAGGGCCAGAGCCCTGCCGGAGAGCCGGTCCATGTCTTGAACTGCGCCGCCGCACTGGCGCCAGCCTCCCCGGTCCTCGCCATGGCGCCGGACGGGACACTGAAGAAGTCGGCCCGTGCGGAAGGCGAGGCGCCGAAGGCCGCGCTTTCGGCGCTCGCGCGCGACGCCGTCGACCTGTTTTCCGGCGAGCGGAGTGCCCTGCTTCGGGACTGCCAGGCGCCGGGATGCTACTTGTTCTTCCTCAAGGACCACCCCCGGCGGGAATGGTGTACGCCCGCCTGCGGGATGCGCGTCCGTGCTGCACGTGCCTATTACAAGCGGACCAACCGTGCCGCGGATGAGGTGCTCCCGGGTTGATTCCCGCTCAGGAGGATGAAGGGGCGAGGACCAGGAGGTCACCCACCTGACATTCCAAGGCCTCGCAGACCGCGGACAGCGTTGAGAACCGAATGGCCTTCGCCCTGTCATTCTTGAGCACCGAAAGGTTCACCAGGCTGATCCCCACGCGCCCGCTGAGCTCGGTCAGGGTCATGTTCCGCTCATCGAGCAGTTCGTCGAGACGGCAGTGGATCCTGGCCTCGTCGGCCGGCATCAGACGAGGCCGTCCACGTCGTCCTGAAGGCGGCGTCCACGATGGGTGATGGCGGCGAAGAGCGACATGACCACTCCGATGACCAAAGGTGCCGGATTGAGATCCAGGACAAAGTAGCCGGATCCAGTGTTGGCTGGGAAAAGCCCGGAATACTCAACGAGGCGGCTCCGTCCCGCGGCATCCAGGACCTGCTCCAAGGTGCCGGCGGTGGCCACAACGATTCCGGTGATGCCGACGGCCCGCGCCGATCCCTCGGTGTATGGCCGCTCCGCCCGCAGCCGGCGGCACAACACGAAGACCAGGACCGAGATGGCCAGCACGATGACTCCGTTCAGCGCCGCGGATGAGGCCAGCAGGCCCGCCTCGTAGGACGGAAGACCTGCGAAGGCGACCTCGGCGGTGCTGTAGCGCGCGCCAAGAACCGCTTCGGCACTGCCGTCGACCCGGGGTGGTGAAACGTTCTTCAGCGGGAGATCCAGGGTGACCGGGCCGGTGAGAAGGGTACGGATGGTTGAGCTGATGAACACGGTATTGAGCGCTCCCGCAAGAACGGCAAGCACCATGTAGAAGACGGCGTCGCGCCGCGAAACGATCTGCGCTGGTTTGCGGCGTGGTATTACGGTGGATTTCCGCCCGGCAGAGGCCATGTCCGCTCCTAGTTAGTTAACGATATTCGATAACCTATTGCGGCGTGCCGGTGCGGTCAAGGCACCCGGGTCGACGGGGACAGGCCGTCAGGTGAGGCCACCGGCGCGGCCGGTGATCCGGCAGTCGGGTGCGGTCCCACTCTCACGGCTACCTCCATGGGTTGAGCGACCCTCAGCCGTCGTCGGAAGTGGTCGTCCCCAAGGGTAGAGCGGATCAGGGCGTCCCGGGCGCAGCCGGCCCCGCGAGTTCAGTCGGCGGGGTGGCTAGTCGGTTTCCGGTTCGGGCTGCCTCCAGTAGGCGATGAACCCGGCAAGGGCGCCGATTGCAAGGATCAGCGTCGCGCCGACACCTGCCATACGGTCAAAGTTGGGGCGGGGTGCTTCCGGGCCACTGACCACCACAGCCTCCGCTGATGCTTCATCCGATGGTTCCGCACGCGGAGCCGTTGCTGCGGGCGTCGGCTCCGGTTCAGGCGACGGCGCGAGGGTGTAGCGGGGCCGCGGCTTCTCCTGTGCGCGCGTAGGCGCTGGCGCCGGCTGATTCGGGATGATTGCCGGCGGGCCGGCCTCCTGCGGAGCCAACGGTGCAGGCGCCGGCACTACAGGGGCAGGCACTACGGGCGCAGGCGCAGGGGCCACCGGTGCCGGGGCTGGGTCCACCGGCGGTGCGGTTGGCGCCTCCGGGGCTGGAGTGGGGACCTCCGGGGTCGGGACGGGGAGCTCGGGTGCAGGTGTGGGAACCTCCGGCAACTCCGGGAAAGGAATGGGCTCGCCCGGCGGAACCGTTGGAAGGGGCTCAAAGGGAGGGACGGGCGTTTCGAAGCCTGGCTGCGGCGGCGGCGCCGGGTCCGTTGTCTGCGACGGAGTGACCAGGCTGGTGGCGGTCGCCGCAGGACCCGCTGTGAGGAGGGCAGCGCAAAGAGCCAGGACCGTTGTGCCGCGCTTCATCCAGTTCTCCGTGCCGCCCACCACATTCTCCGAGTCTGCAGGACGGTTGCCCCTGCACTGTCACCGTAGCTAGTGGCGCTGCTTTATTCGACTGCCCGCCAGTGCTTGCTTTTATCCCGCTTTACCAGTAATGGCTGGACTCTTGCCGGTCAACCAGCGCCGTGCGCCCGATCCTCCCCGGGCCTGTGCCGGGCAGTGCTCCTAGCCGCGGGGTCCGCGCCGTGCGGAGACGCGGGCGAGCACCCTCCTGGCAGGTGAGAGCCAAGACATGAGAAGGGCGATGGTAAAGAGCTCACTGGCAATAGAGCCGGCGTCTCCGGCGGGCACGAACTGGTGCACAACGGTTACGGCCATGAGGATCAGAAGTGCCTTCTTCGCCGTACCCAGCACGGGCGCCGGAACCGGACGCGGCCAGGGGGTGAAGGTTCCCGCGACGTCCGTGACGGGCGGCGACTCGTCTTCCATGGCTCCCCCTGTCTTGTCCCGGCAACGCGCCGGCGGGCCCGCCGCTGAGACGGCGGGATCTCTTTCCAATCACGCAGAACTTAATCATGGCAGAGGGTTCCGGCAGTCCCAGCGGCACCATGCCAGCTGGGATTGAGCACGTCGACGACGTCGGCCCTCCGCAGGGCGCTTATGAGCGGACGGTATCCGGTTCGTCGAGGACCGAACGCATCCTTGTCAGGAACCGAACCACTACTTCGGCTTCCTCATCACTGAGGGAGGCCGCGACCGCCATCATCCGGGCGTGCATCCCCCCGAGGGTGGCCCTCACCTCGTGATCCGAGGTTGCGGTCGGCCTGATCACGAGGGCGCGGCGGTCGCTGGGGTGGTCCTCGCGCCGGGCGTGACCGCTCTTGACGAGCCGGTCGATGAGAGTTGTCGTCGAGGCCGACGATATTCCGAGCCTTGCCCCTAGTTCCTTGGGGCCGATCGCTCGGCCGGCCTGATCGGCCTGAAGGAGGAAGCGAACGGCGAGCAGGTCGGTTTCGTTCATTCCCATGGCGTCCCGCGTGCGTCGACGCATCGCCGTTTCCGATGATCGGTAATCGCGAAGCGCGCGTAGAACATCAAGCCCGCGGTCGCGCTGCTCGTCCGCTGTGAACCAGTAGCTTGGGGCTGGTTCCGGAAGCTTCGTCGCCATAGCGTAATGCTAGCCCATCTGGTATTTCGGGGGGCTTAGCGTTACCTTTCCGGGAAGAGCCGGTGAGCACGTGCTGCCGGGTCGGGCGGAGGGGCTTTTGGAGGGCGCACCCGGAGTGGGTGAGGGAGGTTTGACTGATATGACAAGAGTCACGGCATATCCTCGCCATCGTGTCAACGGGCCTACCATTTACGGTTAGACTCGGTTGCTGCAACAGGCTTCATTAGCGCAACACCCCCAGGAGAACGGCACCGGCATGGCAACGGATTACGACGCACCGCGGAATAACGACGAGGACAAGGAAGCCGAGTCCCTCGAAGCGCTCCAGGCGAACCGGGGCAGCAACGCGCAGTCTTCTTCAGTGGACATTGAGGACGGCGACACCGCGGAGGGCATTGACCTTCCCGGGGCGGACCTCTCCGGGGAAGAGCTTCTGATTCAGGTCATTCCGCCCCAGGAGGACGAATTCACCTGTGCCTCGTGCTTCCTGGTGCGCCACCGCAGTCAGATTGCCCTTGAAAAGAACGGGCAGAAATACTGCAACGAGTGTGAGGGCTGATTCAGCACGTTCACCAGTCCACTTTCGGCGGCGCTCCACTTGGGAGCGCCGTTTTGGTTTGCGCTCCCGGGACAGCAGGCGGGTGTTTTAGGACGCCCTGTTCTCGTACCACCAGTGCGCGGCACCATCGGAGGCGGGCGGGCGCGCCTGGAGTCGGTGGACGCTCCCGGTCCGAGCGGCCGGCCGGTTGACCAGCATCCAGGCGGCGGCGAGCACCGCGGCGGGGAGCGACACCAGAATGGCGGCGCTCAGGGCGTAGATCGCGAGGAACGCGTGGGCCGGAGTGTCAGAGGCGGCCGAGACGAGCCCTGCGCTTCCAAACCAGACCCATAACCAAAAAGCCCCAACGGCAAAAAGAAGTGTCCGGGCGCGCCGGTAATTAAGCGGGTACTGCACCCGTTTCTTTTGCATTGTGATGTCCCCAGACCCTCAATCAAAACACGCATACCGGCGCGCCGCTTTCTGAATGCTAGCGTCAAAATTCGGTGCAGGAAGGGTTCGATATCAGATTGATATCTGGGACGGTGATCGCGTGGTCCTGCGGCCCCGGCCGTTGGGTCATACAGACCGCCGCGGATCTGGAAAAGAGCGGTTAATCCAATGGCGTACGCGGTAGCCGGACGTGATCCGGATTCAGCTCGGCAATTCCGTTCACGCCGAGAAGCTGCATGGTCCGGGCCACCTCCGTGCTGAGGATTTCCAGGCTTCGCTGAACCCCTGCCAGGCCCCCCGCCATCAGCCCGTACAGGTATGCCCTGCCGATCAGGGTGAAGTCGGCTCCGAGCGCCACGGCGGCCACGACGTCACCTCCGCTCATGATTCCTGTGTCGAAGAGGATTGACGTTTTCCCCTTCAGCTCGGCCGCCACCGCGGGGAGCAGGTGGAGGGGCACAGGGGCGCGGTCCAGCTGCCGGCCGCCGTGGTTGGAGACGACGACGCCGTCCGCCCCGTGGTCCACCGCGCGTTTGGCGTCGTCGACGGTCTGGATGCCCTTCACCACAAGGTTCCCCTTCCAGACACCGCGCAGCCAGTCGAGATCGTCGTAGCTGAGCGTCGGATCGAAAATCGAGTTGATCAATTCGGCCACCGTGCCGGGGTAGCGGGAGAGGGAAGCGAAGGACAACGGCTCATGGGTCAGGAAGTTGAACCACCAGGAGGGGCGGTATGAGGCGTCAACCAGCGTCTTGAGGGTCAGGGCGGGAGGGACGGTCAAACCGTTGCGGACATCCCTCAGGCGGGCGCCGGCGACGGGAGTGTCGACGGTGACCATCAGTGTGTCGTTCCCGGCCGCGGCCGCCCTGGTAATCAGCTCCATTGAGCGGTCGCGGTCGGTCAGAAGGTACAGCTGAAACCAGTTGCGGCCGCCGGGCGCCGTCGCTGAGACGTCCTCGATCGACGCCGTGCCCATCGTTGAGAGGGTGTAGGGGATGCCTGCGGCCTCGGCCGCGCGGGCGCCCGCGTATTCGCCCTCCGAGTGCATCATCCGCGTGAACCCCGTCGGCGCTATGCCGAAGGGCTGGGCCGACTCCGCCCCCAAAATCATCGTGCGCGCATCCACCGCTCCTCCTCCGCGGAGAACGCTCGGCTGGAACTCAACGTCCCGGAAGGCCTGCCGCGCACGGGCAAGCGACACTTCGCCCTCCGCCGCCCCGTCGGTGTAGTCGAAGGGGGCGGTGGGTGTGCGGCGGCGGGCCATGCTGCGCAGGTCCCAGATGGTGCTGGCCCGCCGTAGCCGGGCCTGCGCTCCGAACTCCGGTCTGCGGAACCGGATCAGCGGCGTCAGGTCGGAAACCTTGGGCACACGGCGTCGGAGGGCGGGAGGGAGAGAGCTGTCCATAAAGCGTCATTTCTATTGCCTTGGGGCTGTTTCCAGCACGCTGGTTTCATTCAAACAAGAACGGAAGGGATCCTCAGCACCCTGACCTTTCCCTTTTGAAGAATGTGAACTAGACTTCACGAACGGTCAAGCAGGAGGCCCTGGACGCACCATTGTGGAGCAAAACCCATGGAACATTTCCCGCAAGTACTCGACCACCCACAGCAGCCCTTCGTGGGTGAAAATTCGAGCAGTGGATCCTGGACGAGGACTTCCCGGCTCGCACTGCCTTCGACCCGGCAGGGCGATGAGGCAGAGTTTCCCGCCGATCTTTCAACCGTTCCCACGAGGCAGCTGCGCACTTTGTGCAACCGAACCTACCAGCTTCTCGACTGTGACTTCCCAACCATGGAAACCCGCGAACAGTACGAGGCCCTCGTCGTCGAACTTGAACGGCGCGAATCGATCGTCGAGCCAAGGACCGAACCCGAGGGAGTGCGCGAAGTCTTCCGCGACAACGCCCTTTTCTCCCGGTTTGAGCTCTACCGAAACGGGATCATGGCGGGATACGTCCAGTACGAGATGCGGGGCGGAGACGTACTGCTGCTTCATGCGGTGGTCGATCCGCGGTTCCGCAAGATGGGTCTGGAGCCCTTCCTCATGCAATCCGTGCTGCTCAACGCGCATCGCCGGCGCCTGGCCGTGACTCCGTACTGCCCCGAGGCCCAGGACTTTCTGCGGGCCAACCCGCAGTACCTTGCCCTGCTCCCACCGCGCCAGCGGCGCCGCTTCAAGCTGATGACCGCCGCGCGCATGGCACAGCAAGGGGCGAGGGCTTCGGGGTAGGGCGCCGGGTCAGCCGGTAAGTCCGGTGACCCGCAGCGTAATATTTAGCCGGCCCGTCAGCCCGAGAGTGGGGTCCGCTGTTCCGGGCGCGGTCTTGAGCACGCCATGGTAGGCAAAGCGGGCAGGGCCGCCGAAAACGAAAAGGTCGCCCGACTCGAGCACTACGTCGCGCCACGGTTTGCCCCGGGTGTCGGCGTTGCCGAAACGGAAAACGCAGGAATCCCCGAGGCTGATCGAGACTACCGGCTCCGGCGACAGCTCCTCCTTGTCCTGGTGCATTCCCATCTTGGCCGCGGCGTCGTAAAAATTGATGAGTGCGGCGTCCGGGGCATATCCGGCTGCTGCGTCGGGCCCGAACGCTGCGGCAACGGCGCTCTTGCCCAGCGTTCCCAAAGGGTCGGGGAAGGGTGCCACCGGTCCGCCGCCGACGTCGTCCGCGGTCCTGCTGTACCGGTAGGGCTGCCAGTGCCAGCCCAGGCACACAGTGCGCACCGACATCACGCCCCCGTTGGGCATCCGCGCCGCACGCATGGGTACCGGCCCAGCGGCCCAGCGGCGGCATGCCGCAACGAGTTCCTTCTGCTGGTCAAGCGTCAGCCAGTCCGGGATGTGAACCGCGCCGGGGGCGATGTCGGCGCGCTCGCGCGGCAGCAGCGAATCAAGCGAAGAGCTCATCCTGCAATTCTCGCGTACCCGCCAGCCCGTCCGGGGTACAAAAGTCCGTTGACAATGTTGCGCACATCACTTCACACTTTTGTAAACAGAAGTTGCACCCAGATCAACTCCTCAATCCCGGAGCCACGCTTATGCAGCAGGATCCCCTGACCCCGGCCGACGTGCACCGCGCAGCAGCAGCGCTCGTCGGCGCCTTCGCCGCCACCGATACCAAGGCGTACTTCGGGGCCTTCTCGCCCGATGCCAGCTTCATCTTCCACAATGAGGCCGCCCGCCTCGACACCCGGGCGGCCTACGAGGAGCTCTGGCAGTCCTGGCTGGCGTCGGGATGGCGGGTGATTGCCTGCGAAAGCAGCAATGCGCTCATCCAGCTCAGCGGAGACACCGCCGTCTTCGCACACGACGTGCGCACCACCACGCGGTCCGGCGGAGCCGAGGAAACGGTGAATGAACGCGAAACGATCATTTTCCGCAGGACCGCCGACGGGCGCATTCTCGCAATCCACGAACACCTTTCCCCAGTGCCTTCCCCTTCGAACTGAGGCAGAAACATGTCCCTCCCACAGCACACAGAACCCCGGGGCAGCGCATGGTCGCGGCTGTCCACCCAGCTCGACAACAATTCCGAAGGCTACGGCCCGATCAAGGGAACGCTGCCTCTGGGCAGAATCGGCATGATCTGGCTCGCAGCCAACCTCGTCGTCACGACGCTGCTGACCGGAACCCTCTTCGTTCCCGGGGTGTCCTGGCCGCTGGCGCTGGGCCTGATCGTCCTGGGCACCATCATCGGCGGCGCGGTTCTCGTGCTCGTCGGCAACATGGGAACCCGCACCGGGCTGCCCACGATGTCCCTGACGAAGGGGTCCTTCGGGCTGCGTGGATCGTTCCTTCCCGTTGCCGCAAACGTCCTCATTCTCATGGGCTGGAGCTGGGTCCAGGCGATGCTCGCCGGCGTCACCGTCAACTTCCTCGTTGAGCAGGCAACCGGCTTCTCGAGCCCAGTGCTCTTCTCCGTGCTGTGCCAGCTGCTCGTCGTCGCCCTTGCCATCTTCGGGCATGCGGGCATCGCCAAGGTCGAGCCGTGGCTCGCGCTCGTGATCCTCGGCATCATGGCCTACGTCTTCATCACCGCATTCACCTCATATCCGCCCGCCGACTTCGCCGCCCTGCCCGCGGACCCCGCGCTGGGGATGACGGGAATCGTGGTGCTCGACATCGTGATCGCCACCGCCATCTCCTGGACGGTGCTCTCGGCGGAATTCAACCGGCTCGCACGCTCGCAGGCAGGCGGCATGATCGGATCGGGAATCGGTTACATCCTCTCGACGGTGCTCGCCATGAGCCTTGGGGCAACCGCCATCGCGTACGTGGTCCTGAGCGGCGGGGAAGCAACAGCGTTCGACCCGACGGTCATCGTTGCGGCGTTCGGCGCACCGCTCGCCGTCGTGATTTTTCTGTCCGTCATGGCGACAAACACCATGGTGGTCTACGGCATGGTGTCCTCGGTGGTGAACATGGTCCCGTCGACCCGGCTTAAGTTCCTTCCCACCGCACTGATCCTGGGCGCCATCTCCATCCTCGGCGCAACATGGCTTGACCTGCTCGACCAGTTCACCAGCTTCCTCGTTGTGATCAGCTCGTTGTTCATTCCCGTCTTCGCCATCATGCTCGTTGACTACTACATCGTGAAGCGCGGCTTCTACTCCCGGGACATCCTCAAGGGCAAGGGAGGCGACTACTGGTACCAGGGCGGAGTTAACGCCGCGGCCGTGGTGGTCTGGGTGATCGGCGCCGCATCGTCCCTGCTGCTCACCTACGTTGCACCGAGCCCGCTCGGTGCAACGATCCCGACCTTCGTCGTCTCCGCGGCGCTCTACGTCGGCTGGGCGGCGTTGAGGCGGAAGATCGCCCGCACCGGCCACGGCCAGCAGCACCTCGCCGAGGCGGGACAGGGCACCGCGTGAAGGTTGTCGACCTGAGCCAGCCCATCACCGCCGGCATGCAGGTTTTTCCGGGTGACCCTTTCGTGAACACGATGCTCGCGGCAACGCTTTCCGCGGACGGGTTCCAGGTGGCCGAGCTCCATCTCGGTACGCATAGCGGCACCCATGTCGACGCGCCCCTGCACACGGTGACCGGCGGTGCCGCGGTTGACGAGCTGGAGCTCGCGCAGCTCCACGGCCCGGCCCTCGTGGTCCGGGCCGAGTCGGCGGGGCGGAACGCCACCGTGGAGTGGTCCGACGTCGAGGACCAGCTCCGCGGGGTGCGCCCGGGAACCATCGTCCTGTTCTCCACCGGCTGGTCCCGTCACTTCGGTACCGCTATGTACCTCGAACATCCCGTGCTCTCCGCCGACATCGCCTCCCGCCTCCTGGACCTTGGGGTGAGCGTCATCGGCGTCGACACCCTGAACCCGGACCGGACACTTCCGGCCGAGCCCGGCGCGCCCCTTGAGCTGCCGGTCCATGCGGTGATCCTCGGGGCCGGAGGCGCGATCGTCGAGAACCTTACGAACCTCGACGCTGTGACTTGGCCGGACCCGCTGTTTTCGGCGCTGCCGCTGCGGCTGGCGGGGCTCGACGGGTCGCCGGTGCGCGCGGTCGCCATTTTGCCCTGACCGATTAACGGTACTCGGGGCAGGAGCCGTCCTAGTCCTCGTCGGCGGCCGCGGCCCGCCGTGCCCGCAGGGTCAGCAGCAGCCGGTGGGCGGTGATCACGACGGCGAGCCAGGCCAGCCCGAGGGTCCACGCGACAAGGACGTCGGTGAACCAGTGGTGCCCGAGGAAGACCCGGCTCAGCCCCATCGTCACTGCGAAGAGGGTGGCACCGGCGATCACCACGGCCGCCGTGCGTTTGCGCCGCTCCGGGCGAAGCACAAGGAGATAGGCAACGATTCCGGCAATAACGATCGCGTTGAGGGAATGCCCGCTGGGGAACGACGGCGAACTTTCGTAGGGTGGAACCGCAGCTTCAAGGGGAGGGCGGAGCCGTCCGACGATCTCCTTGCCCGCCACGGTCATCAGGAGGGATCCGAGGGCGGCCGCAGCAATGAGGATCACCGGTGTCCATGACTTCCGCAGCGAGGCGAGCAGGATCATCACGGCGGTGGTCAACAGTGGCATGCCGATCGGCCCGCCGATGTTCGTGTAAGCGGTGACAAGGGAGTTGAGCCACGGCTCGCGCAGTGACAGTGCGGCGTCCAGGGCCGGCCGGTCCAGCGCCGAAACGCCATCGGACTCCACCACCGATTCGTAGACCTCGGCCGACGCCGTGGTCAGCGCCGCGGCCAGGCCGCCGCCGATCGCCAGGAGCAGGAGGATCGCCCAGTGCGGGCCCACCCAGCGGGCCAGCGGCCGGACCGCCCGCACCAGCCAGCGCCCCACCGGGGTCGCCCACCGGGTGAGGTCCCGGGATCCGGCATAACGGTCTTCGTCGGCTGTCATGATTCGACCCTATGACGACGGCGGCGGCATTGGCAGGTCGAGGAAACGCCCGGGCGGGCTGGCGGACAGGAGGTTAGGATGGCGCAGTGAGCGACTCAAGAACAGTGCAGGAACTCCTCCGCGGTGCTCCGGTATTTCCCGAGAGCATGCCTTCCTTCGACCCCCGGGAGGCCCCGGCCTCGCCGATTGACCTCTTCGTCGAATGGCTTGCCCTGGCGGTCGACTCGAGATTCCACGCGCCGCATTCGGTTCACCTGGCAACCGCACAGGACGGCGGTGTGCCCGACGCGCGGGTGGTCATCCTCAAGGATGTCGACGCGTCCGGCTGGTCCGTCGCCTCGAGCAGCAACAGCCCGAAGGGCCGGCAGCTTGCCGCGAACCCCAGCGCTGCGCTCACCTTTTTCTGGCCGGAGCTCGGGCGCCAGGTACGCGTCCGCGGCGCAGTCAGCGTTGGAGGTTCCGCCGAGAACGATGCGGATTTCCAGCGCCGCCACCCGGTGGCCCGGGCGCTGGTCCTGGCCGGCGCCCAAAGCAGCGTGCTCGAGAGCAGGGCAGCCCTCGACGCCGCCGTCCAAAGCCAGCTGGGCCGACTCGAATCCGAGCCCATGCTGCAGGCACCCGACTGGTCAGTCTTCACTGTCGCTCCCGACGCCGTCGAATTCTGGCAGGCGGACCTCGAGCGGCGCCACATCCGCCTTCTCTATTCGCGTTCCGGGCAGGGCTGGCGAACCGACCTGTTGTGGCCGTGATCCCCCTTCCCTAGGAGTTACCGGCGGGTAACCTAGGGGGATGCACCTGATCTTCCGCACTCTCCTCCTGCTCTGGACTTCCCGCCGTCGACCGGCGCTGAGCGTGTGGGGCCAATCCTCGCTTCCGCTGCGTGTCCTTCCCACCGACATCGACATCGCCCTGCACGTCAACAACGGAATGTACTTTTCGCTCATGGATCTGGGTCGGTTCGACCTGATGATCCGCAGCGGGGTATGGCGGAAAATGCGCAAACTCCGCTGGAGCCCGGTTGCAGCCGGAGAGACCATCAGCTTCCGCAAGTCGCTGCAGCTGGGCCAGCGGTACTCGGTTGAGACGCGGATCCTTGGCATGGATGACCGCGCCTTCTACTTCGAACAGCGGATGGTGAGCGGAGGCGAGATCTACGCCCGTGCATTCATCGCGACCCGCCTGGTCTCTCCCCGCGGGCCGGTGCCAATCGAGGACATCCTTGCCGCGTTCGGTTCACCCCCGGCGAGCCTTGTGCTTCCGGACTGGATCCACGAGTGGCGGCTGAACAACTCGCTGCCGAGCGCCCGCCACGCCGCTCCCCACGCCTGGGCGGATCAGCACTGACGCTCACATGAGGAAGGGGGTGCACCAGTTCCTGGTGCACCCCTTTCCTTTGCCTGTCCTAGTGGAGGCGGCGGCGGGTCAGCAGCATCATGGCCAGCAGTCCGCCGAGGATGGCCAGCGGAATGATCAGTGCCAGAATGCCCGGCGAGGAAACCACAGCGGCAGGAGTCATGGCCGAGGTTGAGGCGGACATGCGCTCCGTGCCCGCGGCGAGCTTGCCGTTGCCGGCTGCCAGCTTGGCCGCGCCGTCTGCGAGCTTGGTGTTGCCCTCGGCCAACTGTGCCGCGCCCTCGTTGAGCTTGGACGCGCCGGTGTCGAGTGCGCCGGCCCCCTCGTTGAGCTTGCCCATTCCGCTCTTCAGGGTTGTGGTTCCGGTGGCGAGGCGGTTTGAACCGGCGGCGAGCCGCGAGGCGCCGTCGGCCAGCCGCGCATTGCCGTCACTGAGCCGGGTGGCGCCGTCGGAGAGTTTGGCCACGCCGGCCAGCAGGCCCGGTTCGGTGGCGGTGCCCTGGTAGCCGGCATTGAGGCGCATCAAGCCGCCGTTGAGGGTGGCTGCGCCTTCGGCGAGCCGCGCGGCGCCGGGGAGCAGGCCGGGGCTGGTCGCCGAACCGTTGAACCCCGCGTCGAGGCGCTGCATTCCGCTTGTCAGTTTTCCGGCACCCGCCGAGAGGGGAGTGAGCCCTTCGGTGTAGAGGCGGTTCAGCTTGGTCTGCGACTTGGCCGTGCCCACCTGCACCTGTGCGGCACCGTCGGCCAGGGCCGCGGTTCCCGGAACAACCTGGGTTGCGGTCGTCTCGGCCAGCGTGGCGCTTCCCGCCTTGAGCTGACCGAGCCCGGCGTCGAGCTGGCCGGCGCCCGAGTTGAGGGCATCCAGCTGGGGGAGCAGCGACTTGAGCGTCATGTTGCCGTAGACCGGGTGATTGGCCAGAGCCAGGAGGTCGGCCGTTCCTTTGGAGAGCTGCCCCGACCCGTCCTTTGCGTCGGAGATCCCCTGGCTGAGCTGTCCCGCGCCCTCATCGAGCCGCACGGCTCCGTCACGAAGCGTTGCCGCGCCGGCTGCGACTTTCTGGGCGCCTTCGGCGAGGCGGGCGGAGTCGGGAAGTGATTCTTCAACCTCGGCGAGCAGGTCGTTTGTGCCAGCGCTCAGGGCGGCCGAACCGTCGAGCGCCTGCCGGGTTCCGTCGGCGAGCTGGCCGGCACCTGAGTGGAGTTTCGCGGCGCCGTCGGCCACCCGCTGGGCGCCGCTCTGCGCCTGCGCGGTTCCCGCTGCGAGCTTTTCGGTACCGGCGGCAAGCCTGCCCGTGCCCGCCTGCAGGTCAGCGGCACCCGTCGCCGCGGTATCTGCCCCGGCGCTCAACGTCCCGGTGCCTTCCTTGAGTTCCGCTGCGCCCCGGGCGAGGGCCGCCGCTCCGGTTCCGGCGGACTTCAGGCCGGTTGTCAGTTTTCCGGTTCCGGCATCGAGCTTCGCCGTTCCGGATGCCAGTTCCTTCGAGCCGTCCCGCACCTTTTCGGCGCCCTCGCTGAGCGCCGCTGAGCCGTCGTTGGCGCGGACGGCGCCGTCCTGGAGCTGCCCTGCGCCGTTGGCGACCTTCCCGGTGAACAGTGCAAAGAAGGCGAGGAGGGCAACTAGGAGCAGGGCAAGGAAGATGGTGAGGACCGCATGGAGGCGGTTGGAGGGCGCGGTGGACCTGAGCATGCAGAAATTCCGTTCTCGAAGCGAAACGCCCGTGAGGGCATGGGCGACGAGCGGAAATGCCGGCAAGCACTCGTCGTTGAGCAGTGCACGGTGAGCGCCGGACCCTCTGCCGGCCCAGGAGCACTCAAAGTTAAGCGAAAATGTGACTCAAGTTACATTTGTAGGCTACTGGTGGGTAACTTAGCAAGGGGTTGCGGAGATAAGTTACTGGGGAGTACGACCTGGGCGCGGCGGCTGGCCCTCTGGAATTTTGTTAGTGTGCTAATGGTTGAAAGGAATATCAACAGAATCGACTGCAGGAGGCGGCTCCAGGCCGCGGGAGGACACCGGAAATGGCTGAGAAGCAGAGACTCGCACTGAGGTTCATGGCGGCAACCGGAAGGATGCGAGCGGTCTTCGGTCCCGCGCAGCAGGGATCAACCGCCGGACCCGTGGCGTACCGCAACGATGCCGCACAGAAGCGGCGCCAGGAGGAACTTCAGCAGTGGGAGGTTGTCCGCAACGCCGATGGATCAACCTACCTGGTGTCGAGGCAGGGCGGCTGATCCCCGCTGCAGCCTAGAAGACACAGGCCCCATCTGACGCTTCCGTGTCAAGGATGGGGCACTGGGGCGGGGCGAAGGTGGAGGAGAGCACCCACCACCCCTACATTTGAGGGATGGCCGAAACACATGCACCGTCCCCCCTGCCCACCCCGCTGCAGCGTCTTGCTGAAGCCCATCGGGTAAGCACCACATTCCTCGGGTGGGACGGCGCCCTGAAGCAGGTCCAGCCGGAAACACTCGTAGCGGTGCTCGCCGCGCTGGGCGTTCCCGCCTCGAGCGAGGAGGCGGTCGAAGCCTCCCTTGAACTTCAGGAAACCGAACCCTGGCTCCGGATGCTGCCGCGGGTCGTCGTCGTCCGGCACGACGAGCCGGCACCCGTTACGCTCCACCTTCCGGCCGGTGCCGAGGCCGAGGTATGGGTGGCGGGGGAAGACGGGCTGCGGTACACCTGCGGCACCCAAGGCGATCCGACACAGACCCGGGTAGTTGACGGTCAGGAAGTCGAGCGTGTGAGCGCCAGCCTGCCCCACGCCCTCCCGCTCGGATGGCATACCCTTCACGCCACGGCAGGCGGACGCGAAGAGCAGTGCACGCTCGTGGTCACGCCGGACCGGCTGAGCACCACGGGCAAGCTCCTGAACTCGACCGTCTGGGGCCTCATGGCCCAGCTCTACTCGGTGCGCTCCACGCGCTCCTGGGGGATCGGAGACCTCGGAGACCTCGGCGAGCTTGCGGCAGTGGCTGCGGAGAAGGGGGCGGGGTTCGTTCTGGTGAACCCGCTGCACGCTGCGGAGCCGAAACCGCCCGTCGAGCCCTCCCCGTACCTGCCGACCACCCGGCGGTTCTTCCACCCCCTCTACCTGCGGATCGAAAATATCCCGGAGTATGCCCGGCTCGACCCGGCCTCCCATGCCGAAGTCGAGCGGCTCGCGGCGGGCTTCCGCGAAACGAACTCGACGACTGACCTGCTTGACCGCAACGCGTCCTACGCGGCCAAACTCTCGGCCCTCGAGCTCATCTTCAAAGTGGAGCGCCCGGCCCAGCGGCAGTCGGATTTCGACCATTTCTGCGCCGAGCAGGGCGAGGGCCTCGAAAACTTCGCCCTGTGGTCCGCTCTCGCCGAGACCCTTCCGCCGGGATCACCGGAGTGGGAGTCGGCCGGCCGCCCCGGCACCCCCGCCGCGCTGGAGCAGCGCAGGCGGCTTGCCCCGAGGGTTGAGTTCCATCAGTGGCTGCAATGGCTGTGCGACGAACAGCTGCAGGAGGCGCAGCTTGAGGCGACAGATGCGGGGATGGGCATCGGCATCGTGCACGACCTCGCCGTGGGTGTCCACCCCAGCGGGGCAGACGCATGGGCACTTCAGGACGTCCTCGCCTCAGGCATCAGCGTTGGTGCCCCGCCGGACATGTTCAACCAGCACGGGCAGGACTGGAGCCAGCCGCCGTGGCACCCGGAGCGCCTCGCCGAATCCGGCTACGCGGCGTTCCGCGACATGCTCCGGAATATTCTGCGCAACGCCGGGGGAATTCGGGTGGACCATATCCTCGGACTGTTCCGCCTCTGGTGGATTCCGCAGGGCAGTGAGCCCGGGGACGGCGCTTACGTCTACTACGACCACGAGGCGCTGATCGGCATCCTCGCGCTCGAGGCCGAACGGGCCGGAGCCGTGGTGGTGGGCGAGGACCTTGGTGTATTCGAGCCAGGGGTGCAGGAGTACCTCGCCGAACGCGGAATCTTTGGAACCTCCATCCTGTGGTTCGAACAGGACGCGAACGGTCCACTTCTGCCTGAGCGCTACCGCAGGGCCTGCCTGACGACGGTCACCACCCACGACCTCCCGCCCTCGGCCGGATACCTCGCCGGCGAGCATGTGGTGCTGCGCGAATCCCTGGGGCTGCTCAGCCGCCCGGTCGAGGAGGAGGGCGCCGAAGACAGGGCCACGCAGGCGAAGTTCCTTGCCGTCCTGAGGGAGCGCGGCCTGCTGCGCAACGTCGAGGCGGCGTCGGTGCAGGAAACCGTCGAGGCCCTCCACGCCTTCATCGCCCAAACCCCGTCCGTGCTGCTTGGTGTAGCGCTCGCGGACGCCGTGGGGGAGCGGCGCACCCAGAACCAGCCAGGAACGAACGATGAATACCCCAACTGGCGCATCCCGCTGGCCGATGCCGAAGGCAGCGCCGTTTTGCTCGATGACCTTGCAGGCAACGAGCGGTTCACATCGCTCATCAAGGTGCTGCGGGCTGCGGCCCGGGCGCGTGGTCAAGAAAAATCTTCAACCGGCCGCTAAAAGTAAGCAGGCTGACCAATCACCCGATTTGTGGAAAAATATGTCCATGCCAACCGGGGAATACGAAGAGTACGACGTGGTCATTATCGGCGGAGGAATGGCCGGGCTGAGCGCGGCCCTTGTCCTCGGGCGCTCCCGGCGTGCCGTTGCCGTTGTCGACGCCCGGGGGCCGCGCAATGCCGCCGCCGAACTCGCTCACGGGTTCCTGACCCGCGACGGCACCGCTCCCGAGGAGATGGTCCGACTGGCCAGGGAGGATGCAGCCGCCTACGGGGTGGAGATGCTTTACGGCACGGCTGTTGCGGCCGAAGCCGCGGGGCCCGGTTGGCTCGTCACCCTGGACGCCGGAGTGGTGCTGGGTGCACGCCACGTCGTCGTCGCCACCGGCCTGCGGGATGTGCTGCCGAGCATCGAGGGTGCACGGGATGTCTGGGGGACAGGCCTGCTGCAGTGCCCCTACTGCCACGGGTGGGAGGTGCGCGACCGCAGGCTCGGTGTCCTCGGCACAACCGATTCCTCGGTCCAACAGGCCGTGCTGCTTCGCCAGTGGTCGCCTGACGTCACCTTCTTCGCTCACGAGATCGGCACCCTCAGCCCCGAAGACAGCAGCCGGCTCAAGGCGCGTGGGGTCACTATCGCCGAGGGCCAGGTGCAGCGTCTGGTCTCGGGGCCCGGGGGCCTCGCGGCGGCCGAGCTCGCCGGCGGGCGGTCGGTTCCGTGTGATGCGTTGTTCTGCGAGCCGCAGGCCGAGGTTGACGGTCCGCTGATTGGTGATCTCGGCTGCGAGCTGCGCGAGGACGGCTGTCTCTCTACCGACGAACTTGGACGCACCAGCGTGGAGAAAGTGTGGGCTGTCGGAAATGTTGCGGATCCCGCGGCGCAGCTCATTTCCGCGGCGGGCGACGCGTACCGGACTGCCGTCTCGCTTAACGCGATCCTCGCCGAGGAAGACGCAGCCTCCTAGCGGGTGTCGAACCCGGTGAGCGCGCCGGTTCCCTCGCCCAGCGTGGCCTTGACGTTCTCCACCTGACCCGGCGTGCGGCCGGAGCGCAGGCGGCGGAGCAGTTCCTCGAGGTCAGGCTGCTCCCCTTCGGCGATGATCCGCACCGACCCGTCGTTCTGATTGGCGGCCGAACCCGAAAGGCCGAGCTGTTGAGCCTGTTTCAACGTCCAGTACCGGAAGCCCACAGCCTGGACCTCGCCGGTGACAAGCGCTTCGAGCCGCATGATGTCGCTGATGATCAACCCTCCATCCGGTGGTGCTGCTGCCAGTTCAGCCAGCCGGCCGCCTCCTGGGCGGTTCCCACGGGCACGGTGTGCGGGCCGTCGAACTCGCGGTAGATAACCTCGTACCCCTCGCGTTGGAGCACCGGGACGATCCTGCGGCTCGTTGATTCGATGGGCAGGACGGCGTCGTTGACTCCGTGCGAAATGAAGACGGCGGGATTCCCGGTGCGCGGGGCGCTGGGAATGAAGCCGGGGGAGAAGGCGAGGATGCGCTTGAAGAAGTCCCCGTTGGCCAGGCCGAGGCCGAGGGCGTAGGAGGCGCCGTCGGAAAAGCCGCCGATGCCGATCATTTCCGGGTCGATGGCGACGAGTTCGAACACCTGCTCCAGCGAACGGTTGATGAGATCGACGTCGGGGCCAAACCCTTGATGGATGGCGTCCCAGGTCGAGCCGCGGGAGGCCGGGGAGAGGACGACGATGCTGTATTTCTCGGCAACGGTGCTCAGCAGCGCCAGGCCGCCGGCGGCGTCACCCCCCGCACCGTGGAGGGCCACGAGCAGGGGAGCCGGCTGCTCCGGCTTGAGGCTTTCCGGTACGTAGACAACCGGATCACGGCGCGGTGCAAGACCCAGCGGGTGGGTGCCTTTCATTGTGCGGTTTCCGGGGTCCACCTGGTCGGGACGCGCGCTGAGCCTTGCCGGGTGCTCCTGATTCTGCACGCGTCCTCCATCGATTCCGCAGCTCACAGCCGATGTCAGCAGTGCACACTGGACCGCTCCCTGAAGAAATGCGCGGCGCGTCACCACTTGCCTTAGTTTAGGGGAGGTCCGGGCGCCGCGGCAGAATCACCGGAAGTCTTACGCCGCCCCTGCCCAAACAGCAGATCACCACCCCTGCCGGTGCGGCGGAGGTGGTGATCTGGTGTTTCGCGGAAGGAGAGTGCTGGGTTACTCCTTGACGGGAATCGACTGGGACTTCAGCGACTCGATCGTCTTCTTTTCGCCGTTTTCAAGGGCGTCCATCAGGGTTCCGCTGCCGCCGATGGCGCTGCCGAATCCGTCAGAGACGTCGGTGTAGGTCTGCGTCATTGTCGGGCCCCAGGTGAAGTCGGGGTTGACGTTCGAGGATGCCTCGGCGAAGACGTCGTAGATCTTGGCGTCGTCGTAGAACTCGACACCGCCGCTGAACGCGTCGAGGGTCGACGCCGACTTCGCAGCCGGGTACAGGCCGCCGAGCTCGTTGGCGAGCGCGAGCGCTTCGGGATCGGTGTTCAGCCACAGGGCGAACTGGGCCGCTTCGTGCGGGTGCTCCGAGCCCTTCAGGACAGCCGTTGACGAGCCGCCCCAGTTGCCTGCGGCCTTTCCGCCTTCTTCCCACTGCGGCATCGGGGCAACGGCCCACTTGCCGGCGGTGTCGGGCGCACCGGTGGCCAGGGTCGAGGCACCCCAGACGGCGGAGACCCAGGTCCACTGGTCGCCCTCGTTGAAGGACGCGTTCCACTCATCCGAGAAGGACGGAAGGGTGGAGACCTGGTCCTTGCTCAGCAGGTCCTGCCAGTAGCCGGCAACCTTCTCCGACTCCTCGCCGGTGAGGTTTACGTCCCAGCCCTCCTGGTCATTGCCGAACCACTGTCCGCCGGCCTGCCAGACGAGGCCTGCGAACCAGTTGACGTCGCCGCGGGGGAAGTTGGTGATGTACGAGCCGCGTTCCTTGATCTGCTCGGCAGCGTCGGCGTACTCATCCCACGTGGTCGGCACCTTGATGCCGGCCTCCTCGAAGAGGTCGGCGCGGTAGAACATGGCCATCGGGCCGCTGTCCTGCGGCACTGCGTAGACGGCGTCTTCCTCACCGAAGGTCACCTGGCCCCAGGTCCAGTCAACAAACTGGTCCTTGGCGTCGGAGACTCCCTCGCAGGAAGCGATGTTTTCGAGGCCGTCCTGCACCCGGAAGTTGGGAAGGGCGTCGTATTCAATCTGTCCCAGGTCGGGGGCGTTACCGGCCTGGAGCTGGTTGAAGAAGTTCTGGTAGGTGCCCGAGTTGCCGTTGGGTCCGGTCTGGACCTTGACCTGGATGTCGGGGTTTTCCTCGTTCCAGAGTTCGACGACCTTGTCCATGCCGGGAACCCAGCTGGTGTAGGTCAGCTCCACGGGGCCCGAGGCCGGCTCGCAGGAGGCGGCTTCGGCACCTGCGGTGTCTTCCCCGCCGGCTGCACAGCCGGCCAGTGTGAGCGCAGAAACCATGGCAAAGGCTGCGGTGGCTTTTCCGTAATGCGCGCGCATTCTCTATTCCTATCGGTGGGATGAATTGAGCGGCGGTCGCCGCTCAACGGATTGGTGGTGTTGGTCCGGGCGTTACTTGACGCTTCCGGCGCCCAAACCGCTGCTCCAGAAGCGCTGGAGCGCGAGGAATGCGGCGATGAGCGGAAGGATCGAAACAAGCGCGCCGATGATGACGAGGCTGCGCAGTTCGGGGATCTGGCTGATCTGGCTGTTCCAGGCGTAGAGGCCGAGGGTCACGGGGAACAGGGTCTGGTCCCGCAGCATGATCAGGGGAAGGAAGAAGTTGTTCCAGATGGCCACGAACTGGAACAGGAAGATCGTCACCAGGGCGGGGGCCATCAGGCGGGTGGACACGGTGAAGAAGGTGCGGATTTCACCGGAGCCGTCGAGGCGGGCCGCTTCAAGGAGCTCACCGGGCACGCTTGCCGCCGCATAGATGCGGGCGAGGTACACGCCGAACGGGCTCACGAGGCTGGGGAGGAAGACCGCCCACAGGGTGTTGGTCAGCTTGACCTCGCTGAAGATGAGGAACAGCGGAAGGGCAAGCGCCGTGGCCGGAACCAGCACACCGCTCAGCACGATGTTGAAGATCGCCTCACGCCCCCGGAACTCGTACTTGGCGAGGGCGTACCCGCACATGGCGGCGATGATGGTGCCCAGCAGGGCGCCGACGCCGGCGTAGATCGCGCTGTTAACCAGCCAGCGGCCAAAAACGCCGTCTCCATAGGAGAACAGCCGCCCGATGTTGGAGAAGAACGTCGAGAACGACTCCGCGGTGAACCACAGCGGGGCGGTTCCGGTGATCTGCCCGCCGGTCTTTGTCGAGGAGACAAGGAGCCACCAGATGGGGGTGAGGAAGTACAGGGTGAAGACGCCCATGATGAGCATCGCGGCGCTGCGCGAGATGAGGCTGTGCTTGGGGCCGCGGGGCGCTGATCCTCGCTGCGAGGACCTCCGGCCCGGTGCGGTGGCGGCTGCTGAAGTCACTGGGAAACCTTCCGCTGGGTTGCCTTCAGGAAGACGAAGGAAAGAATGAAGGTGGCAACGGCCAAGACAACCGAGAAGGCGGCCGCGAGGTTGTAATTGGGCACCGAGGCCGTTGTGTAGACGGCGAGGTTAGGCGTGAAGCTGCTGCTGATCGCCGAGCTGAAGCTGCGAAGGGTCTGCGGCTCGGCAAGGAGCTGGAGGGTGCCGATGATCGAGAAGACACCGGTGAGGATGATGGCCGGGACCACCAGGGGGATCTTGATCCGCCACGCGATCTGGAGGTTGCTTGCGCCGTCGAGGCGGGCCGCTTCATAGATTTCGGTGGGGATGGCCAGCAGTGACGAGTAGATGATCAGCATGTTGTAGCCGACGTAGACCCACGTCACGACGTTGGCGATGGCCCACAGCACGAGCTCCGCGGAGAGCACGTTGACCTCCGAGGTGACGAGCCCGAACGGGGAGAGCGTGGGCGAGTAGAGGAAGCCCCACATGATCGCGGCGATGACGCCGGGAACGGCGTAGGGGGCGAAGAACGCGAGGCGGAAGAACTTCTTGCCCTTCAGCAGCGGCGAATCAAGCAGCAGCGCGAACAGCAGGGCCAGGCCGAGCATGATCGGCACCTGTACGGCTCCGAAGAGGAGCACCCGGCCCACCGAGGCCCAGAACGCGGTGTTCTGGAAGACCTGCTCGTACTGGGTGAACCCGCCGAACACCTGCTTGGGGGGACCGAAGGTTCCCTCGCGCTCCACGGTGAGCAGGGACTGGACGACGGCGAAGACGATCGGGATCGCGTAGAACGCCAGGAAGAGGACCGCGAACGGTGCGATGAACAGGAGGACGGCGCGGCGTTGCGCAGCGAAGGTCCTGCTCTTCCGGGGTTTTGCTGCCCCCTTCACCGGGGCCGGGGATGTGCTGGTGGTGGTCACTGTTCTTTTCCTTTTGGCCCGGGGAAGGGGGCATCGGTGGGCATTACGGGAGCGGTCGTGCGAACTACGCGGACGGCGCCGGCAGGAATGACGACGACGTCGGCAACTTCCTCGCCGGCGATGAGCTCAACCCCCCGCACTGGGTACTTATGGTCCTCGGTTGAGTGGTTGATCAGGAAGACGTAACTGGCGGAGTCGTTGGAGCGGATGACCGTCTCGAGCCCCTCCGCCGTTGCAGGCACGGCGATTCCCGCCGCGCCTGCCGCTTCGGTGAGGAGGCCGCGCATCGTCTTGAGTTCAAGCGACGTCGCGACATACCAGGCCTGGCCCGCACCGAAAGCGTTGCGGGTGACCGCCGGGGTCCCGTCGAGGGTGCCGCCCGCGTAGGAGGCGACGGCGTCGGCACCCTCGAGGCGCAGCGCCTCGCTCCACAGCGAGGCCTCGGCGCCGTTGTCCAGCGTGAGGCTCTGGCCGGGAGCGAGCGGGAAGAATTCCTCGGTGCGGATGCCCAGGAGCTCGCGGAAGGCGCCGGGGTATCCGCCGGTGCGGACCCGCTCGTTCTCGTCGACGATGCCGCTGAAGTAGGTGACGACGGCGTGGCCGCCGCCGCGGACGTAGGCCTGGAGGGCTTCGGCGTCGGCGTCCCGCACGAGGTACAGGGAGGGCACGACGGCGAGCTTGTATCCGGAGAGGTCGGCGCCCGGAGGAACGATGTCAACGGTGATGCCGGCCTCCCACAGCGCCCGGTAGGCGGCGTGGATCTGCTCGATGTAGCTGACGTCCGAGGACGGGTGGGAGTCCTGGTCGTGGGCCCACCACGCTTCCCAGCTGAACACGAGGGCGGCCTCGGACCGGACGGTGGTTCCCGCCACCTCCTTCAGGCGCTGGAGGATGCCGCCGAGTTCGACGACGTCCTTCCAGATCCGCGAGTCGGTGCCGGCGTGGGGGAGCATCGCGGAGTGGAACTTCTCGCTTCCCTGCACCGACGCGCGCCACTGGAAGAAGCACAGGCCGTCTGCCCCGCGGGCAAGGTGCGTGAGCGAATTGCGCAGCATCTCGCCCGGGCCCTTGGCGAAGTTGCGGGGCTGCCAGTTCACGGCTCCGGTCGAGTGCTCCATGAGCAGCCACGGCGAACCGTGGGCGAGGCCACGGGTGGCGTCGGCAGCGAACGAGAGTTCGGGAAGGGGCGCATCGAGCCGGTGGTCGAGGTAGTGGTCGTTGGCGATGACGTCCATGTGCTCCGCCCAGGTCCAGTAGTCCTGGGTGCGGATGTGGGCGGTGACCATGAAGTTGGTGGTTACCGGCACCGCGCTGTTGCGGTTGAGGATCTCCGCCTCGGCCTGGTAGTGGGCCAGCAGCTGATCGGAACTGAAGCGCTGGAAATCGAGGCTCTGTGTGGGGTTGGGGGTGGAGAGGGTGGTCCGCGGAGGGAGGATCTGCTCCCAGGCGGAGTAGCGCTGGCTCCAGAAGGCCGTGCCCCAGGCCGAGTTCAGGGCATCAAGGTTCTCGTAGCGCCCCTGAAGCCATCGGCGGAACGCGGCGGCGGACTCGTCGCAGTAGCACAGGGCGTTGTGGCAGCCGAGCTCATTGGAGACGTGCCACAGCCGGACGGCGGGGTGCGAGCCGTACCGTCGGGAGACCTCCTCGACGAGCCGGAGCGCGTACTCGCGGTAGATGGGCGAGCTCGGACAGAAGGCCTGCCGCCCGCCCGGCCAGCGGGTGGTGCCGTCGACGGCGGCGGGAAGGACCTCCGGGTGGAGGGTGGTCAGCCAGGCCGGGGTGGATGAGGTTCCCGTGCCGAGGTTGACGCCGATGCCGTTTTCGTGGAGCAGGTCGAGGATTTCGTCGAGGTGGTCGAACGAGAAGTTTCCGGGGGTCGTTTCGATCTCGGCCCAGCCGAAGATGTTGACGGCGACGAGGTTGACCCCGGCCTCCTGCATGAGGCGGACGTCCTCCCGCCACACCTCGCGGTCCCACTGTTCCGGGTTGTAGTCGCAGCCGAAGATCAACTGCCCCTGCGCCGACAATCCGGCGACTGATGTTTTGCTCGGGCTCAACCCTGCTCCTTCAACACTGCGATAAAAACGTGAGGTCTCTGGGTTGGGCTGCGCCGGCCTGGATGCATTCTGTGAACGCTCCCAGAAAGGAGCGACCAAATCCGGCCTGTGCCTCTGTGAACGCTCCCAGCGTAACAACGTTCTCCGGAGCGGTCAACGGAGTTCCGCGCAAACAAGGCGTTCACGCTCGGATAGAGTACTGATATGCCGCTCATCCGCCCCCGTGTCCGCCGGGCCACAATCAACGACGTCGCGGACGCCGCAGGTCTCTCCCGCGGCACTGTCTCCCGGGTGGTCAACGGCGAAAAATACGTTTCGGAAGAGGCCCGGCTGGCCGTCGAGTCGGCGATCGCCCGCGTCGGCTATGTGCGGAACACGGCCGCGCGGAACCTCGTGACCCAGGAGTCGCGTGCCGTCGCGCTGATCATCCACGAGCCGCATTCGCTGCTCTTCGAGGATCCCAATATCGGCTCGATCCTGCTGGGCGCCAACGAGTCGCTCTCCAGGGCCGACTACCAGCTCGTGTCGCTGATCATCGATTCCGACCGCGACAGCCGTAGGGTGGCCGAATACCTCAGCGGAGGCCTGGTGGACGGGGCGGTGATCGTTTCGGCGCGCGCCGCCGATCCGATCGCCAAGGCCGTCTCGGACATCGGCATTCCCGCAGCCTTCGTGGGCCACCCCTCAGGAACCCCCGACCTGCCGTACGTTGCGATCGACAACCTGAGCGCGGCGCACACCATCACCAGCCGGCTGGTCGCGACCGGACGGAAGCGTGTGGGGATGATCGCCAGCGCCCTCGACCGCGATTCCGGCCAGGACCGATTCCTCGGCTTCAAGGCCGCGCTCGGTGACCAGTTCGACCCGACCCTTGTGGTCGAATACCCGCTCTACACCTACGGCTACGGCTTTGAGGGAATGCTGGAGCTGCTGAGGCGCCGCCCGGACATCGACGGCGTGTTCGCGGCCTCCGACGCCGTCGCCGCCGGCGCGATGACCGCGCTCCAGGAAAGCGGACGGCGGGTCCCGGAGGACGTCGGCATCGTCGGTTTCGACGACAGCAGCTGGGCCCTGCGGACCAGGCCGCAGCTTTCGACGGTACGGCAGCCGGCCGACCTGCTCGGAAGCACCGCCGCCGAGCTGGTGCTCGCCCAGATCCGGGGAATGCCGAGCCCCGCCCGCACCCTTGAGACGACGGTGATGTGGCGGGACTCGGCCTGAGCCTGCCCTAGGAGCCGGAGGCCCGCAGCTCGATCAGCAGCGACTGTTCGGGCAGCAAGACCGGCGCCTCGATGCCGACGGAGCCGAGCAGGCGCCCGGTGAGGCTGAGCGGGCGGCCCTCGAGGGAGGCCTGCGCCCACTCAAGCGGTGACTGGCCGTTGCCGGGAAGCTCCCGGTACGGGGCGGCGAGACCGATGCTGTACCTGGCATCGGGGTCGAGCCCGGGAAAGGTGATCCTGCCCGCAGGGTAGCTGGCACTCGAGGCGGTGAGCGTGTAGCCGAACAGGGCCGAACCGCGGTCCGCCGCCACGATGCCGCGGACGTCCATTGCGGGA
Source organism: Arthrobacter sp. TJ-254 (assembly GCF_058269175.1). Taxonomy (NCBI): domain Bacteria; kingdom Bacillati; phylum Actinomycetota; class Actinomycetes; order Micrococcales; family Micrococcaceae; genus Arthrobacter; species Arthrobacter sp. TJ-254. The sequence goes on from NZ_JBZCNF010000002.1 coordinate 62,452, forward strand.
TCGGCGAGGTCGGCGTGGACCATGCGGCCGCCGTGCAGCACCTCGCGCCACTGCTTGTGCAGCTCGAGCCACTCCCGAAGCTCTGCTGTCTGTGCCGTGGAGAGCCCGGAGATGTCCCACTCGACGCCGTAGTGGCCAAACACGGCGGTGGCCGCCCGGAAGGGAAGCTCGTGGGTGCGGCCGGTGGAGTGGGAGACTGGGCCGCCGATGTGCATGCCGAGCAGTTCCGGCGGGGCGAGCAGGCCCGTGTACTTCTGGATGGGCAGCCGCTCGATCGGGTCGATGCAGTCGCTGGTCCAGATGCGGTCGGTCCGCTCGAGGATCCCCATGTCGACGCGGGCGCCGCCGGAGGCGCAGCTTTCGATCTCGAGGCCCGGATGGCGGCTCTTGAGCTCATCGAGCAGCCGGTAGAGCGCGCGGACGTTTTGGTGGACGGCGGCCCGTCCGGTCCGTGCGTCGGCGGCGTCGAGGAGGTCCCGGTTGTGGTCCCACTTGATGTAGGAGATGTCGTTGTTCGCCAGGATGTCGTCAATGCACTTGAGGATGTACTCGTAGGCCTCGTTGTTGGCCAGGTTCAGCACCTGCTGCTGGCGGCCGGGCACCGGCAGGCGACCCTCGGCCTGAAGGATCCACTCGGGGTGGGAGCGGGCAAGGTCGGAGTCGAGGTTGATCATCTCCGGCTCGAACCACAGGCCGAACTCCATGCCCCGCGACTTCACATGGTCGATCAGGGGAGTGAGGCCTTCGGGCCAGACGGCGGGGTCGACGAACCAGTCGCCAAGGCCGGCGGTGTCGTCGCGGCGGCCGCGGAACCAGCCGTCGTCGAGCACGAAACGCTCAATCCCGGCCTCGGCCGCGCGGTCGGCCAGCCGGCTGAGGCGTTCGAGGTTGTGATCGAAATACACCGCTTCCCAGGTGTTCAGCGTGACGGGGCGCGGCCGGCGCGGGTGTGATGGCCGGGAGCGAAACTCCTCGTGGAACCGGGCGGAGAGCTCGTTGAGCCCGTTGCCCCAGGAGGCGAGGGCATCGGGGGCGGAATAGCTTTCACCCGGTGCCAGGACGATTTCCTGGGGAAGCAGCAGTTCGCCGGCGCCGAGGAATGCATCGCCCGTGGGAGTCTTTTCGACGAGGAGCTGGTGGTTTCCGCTCCACGCGCTGTGGACGGCGTGGACGAGGCCGCGCTCGAACCCGAACGAGGTTTCGCCGACGGCGAGGAGCAGTGAGGCGTCGGCGCCGGGGCGGCCCTTGCGGCTTTCCCTGCGGTAGCTGCCGGCAGTGAGGTTGTGGCGCTGCGGACTCCGCTCGCGCAGGTGTCGCCCGGTGGTGTCGAGGACTTCCTGCGCCGTCGAGGGAAGCGGGAAGGTCGCCAGCAGGGAGCGGACCTCGTACTCAGTGCCGCCGGTGTTCGTGACGGTGAGCTGCTGGCGCAGGAGACCGGCGGCGGTGAGGGTCAGGGTGCTGCTCAGCGTCAGGCCGCTCGTTGCGTCCTCCGCGGTGACCGTCAGCCCGTGCTCCGTGGCCTCAAGTGCGGTGGTGGCGAAGGCGGGCGAGAGAAAGGACCCGCCGCGGTGCCCGGTGAACCCGGGCGTTCCCTGCCAGCCGAAGGCCTCCTGCGGCACTAGGGTCAGCCGCGCGGGGACGTCGAGGCCTCCCGAGACCCGCTGCGGGCGGACAGCAGCGGCGAGGTCCGCAAGGTCATCGGCGGAGACATCGCCAAGTGCCGCCCCCCAGTGCAGGATCGTCGGTAGGCCTCCGGTTGAGGTGTCGATGACGACGCTGGTTCCGGAGCGCGCAAGGTGAAGGACGGGAGTGGAAGGCATGCTTCATTTGTACTTGAAAAGTGAATTCGAGTGTCAATTCTCAAGTGCCCGAAACGGTTCTTTGCGGCGTGCGCTCAGCGGGCCGGCTCGGCCGGAAGGGTGACGGTGAAGCTGGTTCCGCCGCCCGGGGCGCTGGTGCAGGTGATCGTGCCGCCGTGCCCTTCAACGATGGCCTTGGTGATGGAAAGCCCGAGCCCCGTGCCCGGGATTGCCGATTCCCGCACCGACTGCGTGCGGAAGAACTTGTCGAAGGCCTTCGCGGCGTCGGCGGCCGACATCCCGATCCCCGTGTCCTCGACGCAGAGCTTCACTTCGCTGCCCTGCGGGCGGGCCTTCACCGTGATCGTTCCGCCGGTGGTTGAGTACTTGATCGCGTTGGAGAGGAGGTTGTCGAGCACCTGGCTGATGCGCAGCGGATCCGCATGCGTCCACAGGGGTGCCGGGACGTCCGTCAGGATGGTGAGCCCTGCGGCTTCGGCGTGGGGCAGCGCCGTTCCGACGCTCGAGCCGACGAGACCGGCGAGGTCTGTCCGGCGCGGGTGGACGCTCATGGCGGCGGAGGCGGAGAGCAGGAGGTCGGAAACCAGCTCGAGCAGCCGTTCGGCGTTGGTGTGCGCGATGTTCAGGTAGGAGGCCGTGTCCGGCGGGATGCGGTCCTCCTCGTCGAGCACCAATTCGAGGTTGCCGAGGATCGAGGTCAGCGGCGTCCGGAGTTCGTGGGAGACGTTGGCGATCAGCTCGTCCTTGGCGCCGATCGCCTCGACGAGCCCCGTGACGTCGCTTGTGGCGACCACTGCCCCGCCGAATTCCCCGGCGTCGGTGGTCATGGCGCGTGCGGCGGTGGAAAGGGCGCGCTGGCCCGGGCCGACTCCGGCCCAGACGAGGTGGTCGGCGAAGGTTTCGCCGTTGATGGCCCGGCGCACGGGCCGCCTGCTGGCCGGAACCGGGGTACGGCGGTCGGCGCCGAACAGCAGCAGGTCAGGTTCCTTCGCCTTAGGTGTTCCGGGAGGGGAGCTGAGCTTGTGGAAGACGCGCTGCTGGTGGTTGGAGAGCATCGTGTCGCCGTCGGCGTCGACGGCAACCACGCCGACGTCGATGGTGTCGAGGATCGTGTTGAGCAGGCGCTCGCGCTCGTTGCTGGAGCGGAGCAGCCGGCGCAGGGTTCCGTCTTTGCGCAGGAGCTCGCGCTGCTGCTGTGCCGCATTCGCCGTCACGAAGCGCAGCACCAGGGCTACGGCAAGAAGCATTGCCGGAAGGAAGACGAGACCGCTGAACTGTGCGGCGGCCACCTCCGGCGGCTGACCGATTAAGGGAATTCCAATGGTTGCCAAGGGTGCAAGGAAGCTGATCAGCACCGCGGCCCAGGGGAAGATGCCCGAGGCCGACAGCCAGATGACCGGGAAGATCAGGAGTATTCCGAGGCCGGGGAGGACCTCGTTCCCGCTGTTCCGGGAGAGGGCGATCGCTACGATATCGCCGAGGGGAATCAAGAGGGGAGCGCTCTGCGGAAGCCGCTCCCAGGGCACAACCCAGCAGCAGATGAACAGCACCGCATGAAGGACCAGCGACGCCTCGAACAAGGGGACGCCGAGCAGTCCCGGCCACACGCCCGGCGCGGCAAGCGCGACGCCCAGGATGATGGCCGTCAGGGGGAGCTGGCACAGGCCGATCCGGGCCCGAGGCCCAAGCCGGCGGAGGAACCGGTTCGTGTCGCCGACTGCGAGGTCATCGGGCGGCAGATACGGCTCATCAAGGAGATCCGCGGCCCCATGCTCCTTTTGAATTGACGACATTGTTCCATTATGCGGCCGCCCGGCGGCAGTGGGTGCTAAGGAAGAAAGGAAACTCGGAAAAACAAGGGTCACTTACGTAACACACCCAGTGCTTGTAGCCTGTACTAGATAACAGCGGGTCTCAAACGCGCGGTGTGAATCAATTTCACAGGTTCAGTTATCCATCACAGGGGACAAATATGGGTGATCAGGGGACAGCTGTCGTTATCGAGGACGATGAGGATGTGCGGAATCTCCTAGGAGCGGTGCTGCAACAGTCGGGTTTCGATGTGCGAACCGGCGCTACCGGCCGCGACGGGGTCGAGGCCGTCCGCCTCAACGACCCGACGGTGGTGACGCTCGACGTCGGGCTGCCGGATATCGACGGCTTCGAGGTTCTGCGCAGGATCCGCGCGTTCAGCGACTGCTACATCATCATGCTGACCGCGCGCACCGATGAACTCGACACCCTCCTAGCGCTGCAGTCAGGCGCCGATGACTTCCTGATCAAGCCGTTCCGTCCGCGCGAACTTCGGGCACGGGTCGCCGCGATGCTGCGCCGCCCGCGCCCATCGGCCACAGCCCAGTACGACGGCGACCGCTACGGGCCCGACAGCTCGCCGGTCGCAACGAAACCGGCAACGCTCAAGCACAATGGCCTGGTGCTGCACCAGGAGACGCGTACGGCGAAGCTTCACGACGTGGAGATGAGCCTCACCCGCAGCGAATTCGACCTGCTTCACGAGCTGATGCGGGGAGCGGGTGCAGTGCGCACCAAGGCCGACCTCGTGCGGGTGGTCCGGGGTGACCAGTTCCGCGAGGGAGCGTACGTGAGCGACGTCGACGAGCGGGCGGTCGAGGTGCACATCGGGAACCTGCGCAGGAAGCTGCGTGAGGATCCGCGGAACCCCCGATGGCTCGTGACGGTGCGCGGGGTCGGTTACCGGTTGGCGCCCGAGCGTTCCTGAGCGCCTGACCGGCACTGCGGTCGCCCCGCGGCTAGGGGACGTTTTGAAGGTAGCCCGAGCGCAGGGCCCGGACGGTCTTGGAGCCGACCCGTTCAATCTGCGGCATCAGGGCGTGGGCGGCTCCGAGTTCTTCCCGGTCGATGAGCTCCTCGAGGCGCAGGGCGAGCAGGCGCAGCCGGGCCGCGCCGATCATCGTTGAGACGTTCCGGACGCTGAGGATCGCGTCTTTTGCCGCGTCACAGTCCCGCGCTGTCACGGCGTGAGCGAGCTTGGCGTAACGCCGGTCCCAGATATCGACGAAGTCCCGTGCGAAGGCGTGGACGGGGGCTGCGTCGTCGAACTCGTCCTCGAGCCGGCGGAGCGTCTCCAGGTCCACCAGGGGGGTCCTGAGCGCGGGGGGAAGGATTTTCACCGAAGTTCCCCCTTCACGCACGGCAGCGGAATCCGGGCAGGTCGAGCCGCCCGGGCCGGGTCTGCGTGCAACAAGGACATTCTGAAAGGCTACGGTCTTGCCCGGGAAAAATCGCTAGCCCCGGGGCATCCTGCGTAAACCCTGCGGAATTCCTCAGGTTTTGGGAACTCTGGGCATTTCCTGCGCGAAACCTGGGCTTATTCGCCGCTAAAGGTCATGAAGGCGTTGATACCAGCTGGACCCAGGATCGCGATGAACAGCACCGGAAAGATGAAGAAGAGGAGCGGGAAGAGCACCATAACTGGGAGCTTCATTGCCTTCTCTTCCGCCCGCTGCCGCCGCTTTACGCGCATCACCTTTGCCTGGATGCGCAGCACTTGGCTGATCGCAATTCCGTACGCGTCTGCCTGCACCACGGCCTGGACGAAACTGCGCAGTTCTGGAACGTTCGTTCGCTCGGTGAGTGCGAGGTAGGACTCACGGCGCGAGCGGCCCACCTGCATGTCCTGCAGCGTGCGGACGATTTCCTCGGCTAGCGGTCCTTTTCCGTTCTCGCCGGCCCGGGCCATTGCACCCTCGAACCCGAGACCGGCCTCGACAGAGATGAGCATCTGGTCGAGCGTGTTGGCGAGTTCCATCTGGATCTGCTGCTGGCGCTTTTGTCCATTGCTGATGAGGAGCAGGTCCGGGATGAAGTAGGACACTCCAAAGATGGCGAGGCCTGTCAGTTTCATGAGGGAGTTTGAGCCGACGCTCAAAAGATAAAAGCCAAGCAGTGCTCCTCCCACGGCGAGTGCCGGTTTTGCAGCCAGCAGGCGTGAAAGCGGCATGGATGCCGGGCGCCCAGCAAGGGCGAGTAGCCTATCCAACCGGGCAACATAACCGTCGGGTGTGAGCCGCCGCCCGAGCGCCGCAAATGCTCCACCATCGGAACTGGCAACACGCCCATCATCGTCCGCTCCGCGGTTCAGATTTACTTGAATCGCTGCTCTTGTCTTTCCGTCTGATGTCGCCCAAATCCAGCCAAGGTAACCCAGCGGAAGCGCAGTGAGGAGCATCCCCGTCAGCATTAGCGTGTCCATTGCGTCCTCAAAATTTCAGGTCGATCATCTTGCGCAGCCACAGCGACCCTATTGTCATGAACACCGCCGACAGGCCGATCAGCCCCCAACCAATGGGGTGCTGAAAAAGTGGATCCATGTATCCCGGGCTCGCAACCAGAAGCATCACAACAATTCCGAATGGCATTGCGATGAGAATGTAGGCGGAAAATTTCCCCTCGGCAGCTAGTGACTTAATCTGACCCTTGATCTCGCCGCGCTCGCGGATGGTTTCGCTGACCTGGTCGAGCACCTCAGCAAGGTTTCCGCCCACCTCGCGGTTGATCTGGATGGCCTGCGCTATCCACACGAAGTCATCGCTGCGCATTCGCGCCGCTGTGTCATTGAGTGAGGCAAGCAGGTCACGGCCGAGACTGGTTTCGGTGACCACCCGGCGCATCTCCTCGGAGGTTGGTGCGGCAGATTCGGTGGCGGCGGCATCTATAGCCCGAAGGATGCTGTGACCGGCACGCAGGCCGCCAGTCAGCAGTTGAAGCGTGTCGCCGAGTTGCTGGTCGAACTTCTGGCGTCGTTTCGCGGTTGAACGGCCAATAAAGAGCTGGCCTGTGACCGGCACGACCATGAACAGGAGAATTCCTAGAAGGGGGCCACCGACCACAACCCCGATGACTGCTGCGGCCAAGGCTGCCGATGCGACAAGGACGAGGAAGTCCGTCTGACTGAGTCGAATTCCGGCGTTTTCAAGTGCTTCCCTGTTGTAGAGCCTTACCGTGTGTTGTGCGAGGTACCGGTCGACCAGGTCTGTGGCGGTCCCCGCAAAACGCGAGAAAGAGGAGGACGATTCGGTCTTGTACGGACGTCTGCGGTCAAGCGGAACATCCGGCTGAGGCTTGAGTACAACTCCGAGGACGAGCAGGAGCGCGGTGATAACAAGGAACGCGCCAATCAGCAGTTCCATATGTGCCTCCTTTTGATCTCAACGCTTTTAGCGCACACCGGGGGCGTCTCTTCCGGCAAAGACCCGAGGGGAAACGTGGATTCCCATGTCCTCGAAACGGTCGATGAACCGTGGGCGAATCCCTGTGGGGATTGGAGCACCCCGGAACCGCCCACGTTCGTCAACTCCCGCGGCGAAGTCAAAGACGAAGGCGTCCTGGAGCGTGACGATGTCACCTTCCATTCCCTGCACTTCGGTGACGTGCGTAATACGTCGGGTGCCGTCACGGAGCCGCGAGATCTGAATAATCAGATGAACGGCAGAGGCAATTTGTTCCCGGATTGCACGCAGTGGCAGGTCCATGCCTGCCATGAGGACCAGAGTTTCGAGACGGGCGATTGCATCACGCGGTGAATTGGAGTGGACGGTCGAGAGGGAACCGTCGTGCCCGGTGTTCATTGCCTGGAGCATATCGAGGGATTCACCTCCTCGTACCTCGCCGACAACGATTCGGTCGGGGCGCATGCGCAGGGAATTGCGCAGCAGTTCGCGAATCGTGACTTCGCCCTTCCCTTCAGTATTAGGCGGGCGGCTTTCGAGTCGAACCACGTGTTCCTGCTGGATCTGCAGTTCGACCGCGTCTTCAATGGTGACTATCCGGTCATCGTCGGGCAGGAAGGAGGACAGGACGTTCAACAGGGTGGTTTTGCCGGTTCCCGTGCCGCCCGAAACAATGATGTTTAGCTTTGCCTTAACGCAGGCATTAAGTAGTTCGGCCATTTCGGGCGTGAGGGTTCCAAAGTCGATCAGGTTTTGGACAGTAAGGGGAACCTTGCTGAACTTTCGGATGGTGAGCGAGGATCCGCCCACGGCCAAGGGCGGGATGACGGCATTCACGCGCGAGCCGTCTTCGAGGCGGGCGTCAACGAGCGGTGATGACTCATCGATACGTCGGCCCACCTTCGAGACGATGCGTTCAATGACCTTCCGCAAGTGGTCCTCGGAGCTGAACCGGGAGTGGGTGAGCGTCAGCTTCCCTTTTCGCTCAACGTAAATCTGGTCCATTCGGTTGACCATGATCTCTGTGACATCGGGGTCGTCGAGGAGCCGCTGAAGGGGGCCGTACCCGAGGACGTCGTCGGCCACATCGCGGATGAGGCGGGTCCGTTCGTCGGGCGACAACGGTACCTGCTCGGCGTCGATGACTTTGGTCAGCTCATCTCGGGCAGCCGCACGGAGCTCCTGCTCGGAAACGCTGGAGTCGCTGAACCGGCCCCCCATCCGCTCAAACAAGGCCGTCGCCGCGCGCTGCTTCAACCCCGCGAGTGCATCAACCGGCTGCTGGACCCGCGGCTTTGTTGACCTGTCCAATCCAAGTTTCGGGGTAGCGAACACTGGTGCCGGTTCTTCGCCTTTGGCAGGTGCGGGCAGGGCGGGCGCCGCAGCAGAGGGCTTCAGGGAAATGGATTGGTGATTGTCGGCTTGCCGGGCACGCTCCTCCGCCGGCTGGTTCTTTTGCTGGGCGGCATTGAGGCGTTCGGCAAGGTTCATCGGACAACAACCCTTCGGTGGATTTTTCGCTGGGTTTTTGCCCGCCACACCGGATCGAACCGCTGTACCAGTTGAACCATGCCTTTCACTGCGCCGTCCTTCCGTGATTCCTGAAGGACAGGGATGCCGCGGTTGGTCGAGTAGGCGACAGCCCTGGAGCGGGGAATGCTCACATCGACCGGAGCACCGATCGTCGCTTCGACGTCCTGAACTGACAATCCGGCTTTTGAATCGGCCATGTTGAGGACAACGTGTCGGGTTTCGGGGAGGATATCCAGCTGCTTGAGGACGTCGAGCCCTGAGCGCAGCCCCCTCACGCTGGGAATGTCCATGCCGGTCACCCATACAACATCGGTGCAGCGTTCCATCGCAGCGAGTCCGAGATCAAGCAGCCCTGGCGCGGTGTCTACCACTACGTACTGGAAGGTCGCGGCGAGCTGGTCAAGGAGGTGTGTGATTTGGGCGGCGGAAACACCGTCGGCTTCCGCAGGGTTTTTTGGGGCGCACAGGGCGTAGATGCCGGCCGGGTGCACTGTGAGGAAAGCCTTGAGTACGAGCGTGTCCGCGCTCGCGGAAGGGGAAACGGCGTCTGTGACGGTGTGCTCCGGCTCCAAGTACAGCCCTGATGCAACGTCGCCAAACTGCAGATCGAGGTCAACGATCACCACGCTCATCGGAGCCAGTTTTCCAAGGCCGACGGCGATGTTCGTGGCGACCGTGGTCTTGCCTACCCCACCCTTTGGGGAAAAGACCCCGATGACCATTCCCTTGTCCTGAGACTCCTGCGGTGCCGAGTGGTAGGTACGCTGCCGGGTCGCATATGCCTGGCAGGCACGTTCGAGGACAACTCGGATCTGCGCCGCGTCCGCCGCCGGGCTGAGTACGTCCCGAATGCCGGCGCGCATTGCGTGGATCACCAGTTCGGGATCGAAATCACCGACGAGGATGACGCTGATTTCAGGGTGCTGAATGTCGAAGATCGTGGACAGCCTCAGGGCGTCATCCGGCGCGACCCCGGGACCGAGGACCAAGACTTCGGGGTGCCGCGTCAGCTCCGCGAAAAGCTGCTGAGGATCCTCCGGCAGCGCGGAGGTGGCGAACGTCATCACGTCGCCTTGGAGCCCGCCCTGCACGGCAGCACGCAGTAACCGGTCGAATTCGATGTCTGGGGAGATAAGGATGAACCGGCTCACTGGAGCACCTCCGGGAAGCGGACAGGCTCACGGGGGCTTTCCTTGGCTTCCGCCGGCTCCTTCGTGAGCCAGATAGAACCGAATTCGGCGGTAAAGATGATTTTTGCCGCCTGCGCGTCATCCACGGCAACGGTGATGAGTTGGGCGCCTTCGGTAAACTCCTGCCCTTCCTCGTCCTCGGATTCTTCGGAAACCTTCTTTGCGCGCTGGACCCCGGTCACGAGCACCTTGTGGAAGCCACGCTGGGTGACCTGGGGCGCTTCTTCGGGTTCAAAGGACAGGTAGATGCCGACTGTGTCACCTGCTGTGATCCTGCCACCAACTACCCGCTGGACGTCGAGTCCGAAGGTCACCTCTTGGAGGCCCGCTGGCACCGGCACCGAACCTGGAGTCTGCAGTTCCACAGGATCAACCAGCCGTTCCGCGAGCAGTTGCTCACCCGGAACCAGATCGACCACAGTGACCTTGCCCTCCTGCGCCTTGAGATCACTCAGGCTTGAGATTGCCGAGTCCGGCACCGCGTTGGAGGGTTGTGATTCAACGGCGACTAGCTCGGTCAGATCCTCAACGGGAGTGCCGGCCGGTGCCGCTTCCTGCACTACCAGGACCTGGATCGGTTCAAGGTCCTTCATGGCGCGCGCGTCCGCGTTCTGAGCGTACGAAAAAACGAGGACAACACCGATGAGCGCTAGAACCACGGCAACCGTCCCACCCACTAAGCGTGACTTCACCGATACTCCTAGTCGATTGTCATTTGAACGATGTTTGCGCCATATTCACTCGGGGGTCCGATGGTATATCCCTCATCCAGTGAAACGTATCTGACGAAAGTTCCGATAATCCCTCTGCAATCGCCAGTGCACCTCGGTGTTCCCGTGTTTCTGAAAGTTTCCCCGGGAAAACTCCACCCATCCACTCTGAAGGCCGCAAAGCTTCCGATGGTGTATGTCGAGCGACTGCCGGTGAGGTCTGCTGCGATATAAACAGGAAGGAGGACCACTGGAGGGGTCCCCGCCCTGATGTCCGCTTCCCATTCGTCCAGGAGGGTCGAACAGATACTGGGGGCCGAAAGGCCGGGATTTCCCTGAGCAAGGTTGCCGTTGATCTCCGCACCGCATTCGCCTGGCTCCTGATCCAGCCAGCCGAAACCGCCCGGAACGTCGGCACCCGATGGGGTGCGTGACGGGCACTTTTCTGGATCCACTCCTCGGTCGCTTCCATGGAGTCGGAGGAGTTGGCGCGCGCCGTCGATGCGGTCCTCGACCTGACAGCGAGACACTGTGGCGGGAAACGGGGCGGGGCCCCTTGTCGGCCCGCCCCAGCGGGCGCTGGCGCGCGCTCCGACTTCGGCCGAGGGAATTCCGAGGACGTTGGCGAACAAAAGCGAAACGCTATTGTCGGGGGCGCCTAGTTCCTCGGCGCTGGTGGTCACCCTTACTCTGCCGTCGGAACGGTTGAGCGCGATCTGTCGCACGTTGGTTTGGCCATCTGGTGCATTGTCGTTCGCCAGTCGATTTGCAATTGGAGAAGCAGTTGAACAATCAGCGGCACTTGCGTTAAGCGCGCACTTCTGCGCCACGGCCAGTGCGCCGGCGTCAGCACTGTTCTGAAGTTGGGCCCGCTCTGCATAGAGGAGGCCTACGTCAATGACAATGGCGGCGAAACCCAGTAGGACAACCATCAGGAGGGCCAGCATGACGCTGACTGCACCCCGCTCCGACTTCCCTGGTGCATCTAGCCGCCGCACAGCATGACTCCTTCTCCGGTCAAGGCAAACGGTCCGGCGATTCCGGTGATGGTGTCCAAGGTGTAGGTGATTTCCACTCTCGCTGTTGCGCCGGTGGCGCAGCCTGTTAGCGGGAGGACCGTAACATTCGTTGCAGCGATTCCAGGCCTGAGATTTGGGTCTGCATTAGTGGCAGCATTCACGGCATCTGCTCGAACATTTGAAATGGCCATGACGCGAACCGCTTCACGAGCAGCTTGGGTCAGAACGATTTGGGTGTTATAGGCGCGGCCGAATTCGATGATGCCCATGAGTATCAGGAGAAGGACGGGCAGGAGCAGGGCAAATTCAACCGCGACAGCGCCGCGTTCTTGTAATCTGCTCACCCGGTAACCCTTTCATCGTGCGGACTGGTCCGAAAATGAAGGAATGGTGGAGGCATTAGCCACCACCATTCCTTCAAGTTGAGGAGCTTACGGAGCCGCGGGGAGCTGACCGGAGACGCCGGTGAAGAGCGCCGCGAGCTGATCGCCGAGAGTGCCAACAATGACGATGATGGCGACGGCGATGAGGCCGACCATGATCCCGTACTCAACGGCGGTGGCGCCGGATTCTTCGCGGCTGAGGCGGTTCTTGACGGTGAAGCCAAGGGTCTGAAGTGATGCAAAAAGGTGAGTCATGAGTACTCCTGATGTGGAAGGACGGCTGGTGTGACGTTTGTTGCTGGTGTTGCAGTTGTGTCACTAGGAATGTAACAAGCGAAACCCGCCGATACCACAAAAAATTCAAATCCTGCGGGAACACTTCGATTTACCGGCGTTTCGTGGGTCTGAAGGTGCGCAAAAACTGCGTTTTGACCGTTAGTGAGCGTCCGGAGCGGTCCGGCGCTTGCTTGAGCGCCGCGCCTACTTCGGACGGGCGGCGAGGGCCTCCGCCAGGGCGGTCGCCGAGGAAGCGCTGCTGTTGATGCGCCAGTCGGTTTCCTTGTTGTAGTTGAACCAGACCATCGCCGTCACATCGGGCTGGGCGGAGAGGTAGCTGACGAGGCTGCGGTTCCAGGCGGCCTTCGATCCGCCGGCTTCTGCCGAGGCTGTCTCGGAAATCAGGATCTGCTTGCCCGGTGCAAGGCCGCGCAGCTGCGCCAGTCCGTCGCCGAACAGCGCCGACGGCTCAACCCAGCTGCTCCAGGCCGCCGAGGTGCCCCAGTTGTAGCCATCGAGGGCAACAGCGTCAACGTAACCCGCCCCCGGATACAGCCCCTCAAGCGGCGTCGATCCCGTGTAGGGGACGTTCGGATTCCACACCCACGTCACGTTCGAGGCGCCGGTGGCCGCGACGACGTCGTGAACGTGGCGCCACGCGGCGGCGTAGTCGCCCGCACCGTTGCCGTTGACTCCCTCGGCCCAGGGGTACCAGTTGCCGTTCATCTCATGGCCGAACCGCAGCATCACCGGGTGTCCCCACTGTGCCAGCGCTGTGCCCCACTGGCGCAGGTATTCGTCGTGGTCGCCGGCGGTGATGCGGTCGAGCGAGTACAGCGGCTGGTCGATGCCTCCACCCCAAGCCCACGGTTCCCAGGTGAGCAGGGTCTGCGCGCCGCGGCCGCGGACGGCGTCTAGCTCAGCGAGCGGCGGGGCCTGATGGAAGTCCTTGTAGGAGAGCACGATCGACGGCGCCTCCCCGGCAAGCATTGCGGCTTCGTCCAGCTCGGCCGAGGCGGCGGGACCACCCGGCGTCCCCACGCCGAAGCGCAGCGGCGCGGGACTGATCTGCGGCTTGCCCGAGGTGACGGTGAAGGTGGCCGACGCCGACGTCGTGCCCACGGCTGCCCGGATGGGCACAGTTGGCCCTTCGTTCGGGATGGCCACTGTCGCCGAAAAAGCCCCGGAAGTGGTGGTGGCGAACGCCATTACGGCTGAGCCCGCCGTGAGCATGCCCTTAGCGCGCTTGGGGAAACCCACTCCGGTGACCTTCAAGGGCGTCCCTGCCGGACCGGAGGACACGCTCAGCGTGATCGTGGCTGCCGCGTGGGCGGGAGGGACGACGGCGAAGGTCCCCACCAGGACTGCCGTGATTCCAATAATCAAGGCAGTAAGAATCCGGCGCATTGCAGACCGTGGAACAGGCGAAATGGGCAGGTCGGGATAAGGGAGAGGAAGCATGGCTGAGACCTTTGCTGTCGGTGGCCCGGCTGACCGCTTGGGTTCCGTGGCTTTGCGTCACCGGCTCGCACCGGGTTTGCCTTTGTCGAGAAGGGAAACACCCCGGGCCGTACAGCGAGCGCGCCGACCGGTGGGTGCCCTACCCATTATCCGGAGGAACCTTCGGGGCATCCGCAGGAATTGCGCAGGATTTACGCAGGAGCTTCGTGTCCCTCCGGCGGGTGCCGTTCAGGGATCCCAGTGCGTGATGTCGTAGGTGAGGTACGCGAACTGCGCCAGGTGCTCGACCTCGCGCAGCGACAACCGGTCCGACTCGATCCTCCGCGGCAACAGCGGGGCACCGCCTGTCAGGGCAACCGGTGCGACCGCCAACTGCACCTCAGTGAGCAGATCGTCGTCGTAGAACTGTCCCGCCAGTTCTCCGCCTCCCATAACCCAGATATCCCGCTCGCCCGCGGCCTTGACGATGTCGGGGAACACATCGGCAGGCCTGCCGCTCACGAAGCGGATATCAGCGCCGTCCGGCGCCGGGAGGGTTCGGTGGGTGAAGACGAAGGTCGGCCGGTCCCCGTGGAACTCCCGCCACCTGCGGGGCTTTTCGAGGATGTCCTCAACCGTAAGCATCCACTCGTAGGTCGCAGCTCCCTGCACAAGTACGCCGATGCTGTCCAGGAAGTGGCCCTGATGCTGTGGTTCGGGCTGGTTGACCGCGAAGAGCCAATCGAGGGACCCCTCTTCGTCGGCGATGTAGCCGTTCAGAGAGGTAGCGGTTCGATAGATCGTCCTTGTCATGGCGCGCCTGTCCCTTCGGTCGGGTGCGCTCAGACTAACCCTTCGGGCGGTGTTACGGGACTGTATGACACCAGTGCAGTTGCTCGCCCTCGCCGGGCCTCGATAAGCTGACGCATCATCACCATCTGGTCGGTGTAGTGAACGACCATATTGCCTGAATCACCAGCCGGGCTTGCTGCACTGCAGAGGGCCCAGCGGCGCCCCCGAATCGAGCAAGCCATGCCTGAAAGACCCCGCTGTATGCATCCCACGATCCGCAGGGGCCGGCCCGCGGCGGGAACCCCGGGCGCTGGGGCTGCCCCGGCCTGCAGGGCGCACACCTCATGAGCGGGCAGATCCGGTTTGACTCGGCAGTGGGCCGCTGGGTTCTTGTCGCAACCATTCTTGGGTCCGCCCTTGCGGGCATCGATGCGACGGTCGTGAATATTGCCCTGCCGGCCATCGGTGCGGATCTTCAGGCCGATTTCGCCGCACTGCAGTGGACGATCAACGCCTACACGCTCACCCTCGCGGCTTTCATTCTCCTCGGCGGTTCCCTGGGCGACAGGTTCGGCCGGCGGCGCGTGTTCCTCATAGGCGTCGTGTGGTTCGCGACTGCCTCGCTCCTCTGCGGGCTCGCACCGAACGTCGGAACGCTGATCGCCGCCCGTGCCCTGCAGGGGATCGGCGGGGCGCTGCTCACGCCCGGCAGCCTCGCCATGATCCAGGCATCGTTCGTGCGTGACGACCGCGGGCGCGCCGTCGGAGCGTGGTCGGGCCTCGGTGGTGTGGCAACCGCCATCGGGCCGTTTTTGGGCGGCTACCTCGTCCAGAGTGTTTCGTGGCGCTGGATCTTCCTCATCAACGTGCCGTTGGCTGCCGTCGTCGTCGTTCTCGCGCTCCGCCACGTGCCCGAAACCCGGGATGAAGACGCGTCCGGATCCCTTGACATCAGCGGTGCGGCGCTCGGAGCCCTCGCCCTCGCCGGCACGACCTACGCGCTCATCGAGGCCCCGGCGCAGGGTTGGTTCTCCCAGCCGGTCCTCATCTCGGGGCTGCTGGGAGTGGCCGCGCTGGTGGCCTTCTTCGTCAACGAGGCGCGGTCCTCCAACCCGATGCTCCCGCTGGCTCTGTTCAAGGAGAGGCAGTTCTCCGCAACCAATGCCGTGACCTTCCTGACGTACGCCGCGTTTGGGGGTGTGTTCTTCCTGCTCGCCGTCCACCTGCAGGTGGTCAGCGGGTATACGCCGCTTGCCGCCGGCGTGGCGCTGCTCCCGATAACCGTGCTGATGCTCCTGCTTTCGGCGCGGGCCGGCCAGCTCAGCGCCCGCATCGGTCCGCGGCTCCCGATGTCGCTTGGCACGGCGACCTGTGCGGCCGCCGTGGTACTGATGCTGCGCATCGGTGAAGGCGCTTCGTACATTTTCGACGTGCTTCCCGCTGTCATCGTCCTGGGTCTTGGACTTTCCCTGCTCGTCGCGCCGCTGACGTCGACCGCGCTCTCCGCGGTGCCCGAACGGCAGGCAGGCATGGCCTCGGGGGTGAACAACGCCGTCGCGCGCGCTGCGGCGCTCATCGCTGTGGCGGTTATACCGGCGTTTGCGGGGATCACCGGCGAGGCCTACCTTGATGCCTCCGAGTTCAACGACGGTTTCCAGATGGCGGCGTGGACGTGCGCGGTGATCCTGGTTGCCGCAGCGATCCTGTCCGCCGCGACCATTCGGAATGACGGCGTGATGATCGAGCGCAAGGATGAAGCGGTCTCGACCCTGCACCACTGCGCGGTCGACTGCCCGCCGGCGGGAACCGCTGCGGCCAGCCGCGGGTTGCACGACGACGACTAGGCGCGACTCAGCGGCCACACCCCGGGGCGTCAGGCGGACCGGGCGCCCGAGGCGAGGAACCGGGTGTTTCCGGTTGCGGCAATGAGCTTGTGCATCGCCGAATTCAGCACCTCAACCTCCTCCCGGGTGATCCCCAGCCGCTCCATCATTGCCGGGGGAACCGCCGTCGCCTGCGTGCGGAGGGCCCGGCCCGACTCGGTGAGGGCGACGTCCATCGCACGCTCGTTGCCGGGGACCCGCTTCCGGGTGATGAAGCCGAGCATCTCCAGCCGTTTCAGCATCGGGGAAAGCGTTGCCGATTCCATCGCCAGGGCCTCGCTGAGTCCGCGGACCGTCCGGGGGCTCTTCTCCCACAGTGCCAGCATCACCAGGTATTGCGGGTGTGTCAGGTTGAGCTCCTCGAGCACCGGCCGGTAGGCGTTCACAACGCTGCGGGAAGCAACGGACAGCGCAAAGCAGAGCTGGCGGTCAAGCAGCAGGTCATCGTTGTCGCTCATCGCCTTCTTCCTCCATTCATCGACGCTCTATATCTTAGCGTGCTAACGGTTCACGCTGGAGGCCGATGAATGGTGCCGGGGCGCGGGTGTGGGAACGAAACGCGCGACGCCGCAGGGCGGCTCAGTGGCGTCCGTCAGGCCAGACGTCGTCGCCGTCGAGCAGCGAGGTTTTCTTCCGGACATGCTGGAGCAGGGCGTCGGGCTGGAGCATGCCCTCAAGTGCCTGGGCGTTGTCGGCGATTGCCGCTTCGAACGCTTCCGCCGTCGATGTGACGATGGTCCGCGCCCAGCCGCTTACCTGCCCGGCATCCAGCCCGTTGGCTTCGGCGAGCTGCTCCCAATGGATCCTCCGGATGGCGGCGGGGCGCCGCTCGCCGCCCACGGCCAGCGAGAGCCGTGCCCTGTCGCTGGCCGGACCCGTCTTCGAGTACGTCGGGAAGGTGTCGGAGCGCATGCCGTACAGCGGGGCGAGCCGCACCTCGGTGCCCGAGAGCATCAGGGAAAAACTCCGTGCGGAAGTGTGGATTCCCCAGATGGCCCACGTGAATGCGAGGGCTTGAAGAAAGGCCCGGACATCCTGCTCCGGTTCTGAGGAGAACCTGGTCAGGTGCTTGAGGATGTCCGGGGTTCCCGGTCCGGGGTGCTGGTAATGTTCCCTGCCCGGATCGTGGCTGAGGCTTTGGCAGAAATTCTCCTGGTGGATCCTGCCCACGGTGCCGTCTGCCGCGCGCACGCGGTCGTACCGCTGGATGACCAGCGCCCGTCGCTCGCCGAAGCTCATCACTTCCGGCCGCGCCGCGGCCAGGCCCAGCCTGCGGGCGGCGCCCAGGGTCAGCAGCTCGTTCACCTCGCCCTCGCCGTCCGGGGAGGCAAACGGTTTGAAGATATGGGTGGAGGGCATCCGCTCCGACGGTGTCCACCACCGGCCTTCGCCGTCCTGGTGCAGGGCGAACTTGCCGGATCTGCCGCCGAGGCTGAACCTTCCTGCCCCGCCGGGATCCTGCCAGGCGGCCGGATCCTGTTCAAGCACGCGCAGGCGCCCGGCAATATCCTCACCGCTTACGGGAACGCCCGCCGCGGCGGCGTCCTCCGGGCCCGCCTTCTGGAATGTCACGGCTCCGGCAAGGTCGCCCCCCGTGTGGGCCAGGAGCCCGAACGGGTTGCCGGGGGACACCCCGAACTGGTGCGCCCACCGATCCAAAATGTCGCTGCTCTCCGGAAGAAGTCCCCACAGGTAGGGGTCGACGACCTTATGCTCGTGCGGTTCCTCCTGCAGCGGCATGGCAAGCGAGAGCGGGGTGGCGCCGTCGTTGGCCAGCCACGCGGGGTCGTATTCGAAGTAGTTCTGGCCGCCGGCGCTCTCCCGCAGCACTCCCATCGGCTCGCCGTTATGGAAGGCTTTCAGCTCTTTCATCGGGCCTCCGCAGCGTGGGGTTCCTCAGGTCGAAGCGTCGAGCTCATACTGAACTGCCTCCTCGGCGTGAAAGCAGCCGGTGGGACCGAATTATTTCTACACCTGCCCGTGCGCCGTTGACCAGCACCTGCCTGGGAACATGACGGCAGGGGTGTGCCGAGGAACGGCTGGCGTAATGTACGGCCTTTCCGCGAAGGGCAGGCCCGCCCGCGGACCGGGAGTCTTAGACTTTCGTACCACGCGAGGCAACAGCACAGCCGCAGGAACCCCACCTTCCGCAGAGCCGAAAGGTGATCGGCTTCGGTTGTGTGAAGGGTTGCCGCCGGCGCTCGAACGAAAACTGAACCAACTTTAATTCCACCAGTTCAGGGAGGCTTGCCGTGACTGCTGCTACTTCTGGTCTGCACCATGTGACTGCCATTGCGGGGGACCCGCAGCGCAATATCGATTTCTACATCCGCGGACTTGGCCTGCGCCTGGTGAAGCGGACAGTGAATTTCGATGATCCGGGAACCTACCACCTGTACTACGGGGACGAATCGGGCAACCCGGGCTCGCTGCTGACCTTCTTCCCGTGGAAGGGGGTCCCGGGCGGCCGGGTAGGGGCCGGGCAGTCGACGACGACGGCCTTCTCGGTGCCCCAGGGCACCCTGGGCTGGTGGCAGGAGCACTTCAAGGACCTCGGCGTGGACTCGGTGATCTCGGGAACCTCCTCCGAAGAGGAGCGCCTTTCGCTGCGGGATCCGGACGGGCTGCAGATCGACCTGGTGGCCTCCTCCCTTGAGGATCCGCGGGATCCGTGGGATTCGGCCTCGGTTCCGGCGCAGTACGCGGTGCGCGGGCAGCATTCCTCGGTGCTCACGGTCCACGATCCGGCCGGAACCCTTGAGACCCTCACCCAGGATTTGGGGATGAGCGTGCTGGGTGAGTCGGAGGACCGCTACCGGCTCTCCACGGGCTCGGGGGAGCCCGGCACCGTTGTCGATGTGCTCGTGGATCCCCGTGTGCAGAACGGCCTGGTGGCCGGTGGGACCGTGCACCACGTTGCCTTCCGCGTTCCGGATAAGGCCACCCAGGAAGTGTGGAGGACCGAACTCGTCGGGCGCGGCTATGCGGTGACCGAGATCCTTGACCGGCAGTACTTCACCTCGATCTACTTCCGCGAACCCGGCGGAACCCTGTTCGAGATCGCCACCGACACCCCGGGCTTCGCCATCGACGAGCCCCTGCTGGAACTGGGCCGTGGCCTGAAGCTGCCGCCGTGGCTCGAACCAAGCAGGGATGCGATCGCCAACGCGGTGGCCAAGCTGGACCTGCCCGAGGAAAACAACCCCGCCCTCACCTCCCCCTGACCCCTCGCTCCCGCCGCCGGGCAGCACGGCCGCTGCCCGGCAGCCGCCACCTGTGAGCAGGTGAGGGCCGGGCCCAACCCAAAGGACGACCGCCATGACCGCAACCCCTTCCTCATCCGGGCATCCGTGGCCGCATGTGTTTGATCCCGGCACCGACCCGGGGGCCCCGGTGCTGCTGCTGCTCCACGGCACCGGCGGCACCGAGGAGGATCTGGTGCCCCTGGCCCCGCGCCTGGCCCCCGGCGCCGGAATCCTCTCCCCCCGCGGACCGGTCCGCGAACACGGCCTGAACCGGTGGTTCCGGCGCCTGAGCGAGGGCGTGTTCGACACCGCCGACGTCATCACCCGCGCCGGGGAACTCACAGCGTTCCTCACCTGGGCCCGGGACGCCTACCACCTCACCGGACGCAGGGTCATCGCGGTGGGCTTCTCCAACGGGGCCAACATCGCCCTGGCCACCGCCCTGCTCCACCCCGGGGCCCTGGACCGGGTGGTGGCCTTCTCCGGCATGCACCCCCTGGACGGGCACGCCCCCGACACCGACCTGACCGCCACCGCCATCGCCCTCTACAACGGGGCCGCGGACCCCATGGCCCCCCAGGCCAGCGTCGAACGCCTCACCGCCGACCTCAAGGCCCGCAACGCCACCGTCCACCGCACCACAAGCCCCGGCGGACACGGCATCAACCCCGAGGACATCATCCAGGCGGCCGCATGGATTGCGGAGCACTCCGACGCCGGGCGCACCGAGAAGCCGGCCTAGCGCCGCGCGGCCGGAAAGTTACAGCGGAGAGTTTAGCCACAGCGGAGGGAGCCGCGGCTGGCCGGCAGTGCGTCGGCGTCTTCGGCGCGCCCCGTCCGACACGCCGTATTTGCGGGCCTGCCACCGCCGGCCGGTTACCTCGGTGGATCCGCGCGGACAGGGGCCGGAGGGCCCCCGAACGGGCTCCCGTCGGCGGTCGGCGTAAACTGGGTATCTGCGGACAAGTTGTTGCCACTCCGGGCGCTGCCCGCTAGGAGGCTGAATTGGTACAACGTATGGCGGATCCCACCTATCGGGCGCAGCAATGGGAACGGCGCTACGACCCTAACATCGAAGACGTCAACCGGCTGTGTGATTCGCTGAGCGCTTCCAAACCCGGCTCGACCGTCCCCTATATCGACCCGGCGCACGACGTCGACGGCTGCAAGATTGTCAGCCTTTTCTCGAGCCCCGGCTCCTCGCTTTCGTCGGGATTCGTCTCCTTCGAGAACGAAGATCCCGCTTCGGTGCGGATCGCGGAAATCTATGAGTCCGCGGGCCTTCGTCCAGAGCAGGTCATGCCCTGGAACGCCTATCCGTGGTTTGTCGAAGAGGGCAAGGAGCGGGCGCTCACCATGGAGCAGATCACCGACGGCGTGAAGCCGCTGCTCAGTTTTCTCCAGCAGGTGCCAAGGGCGTCCGCCCTTATCGCCCACGGCGCTGACGCACACAAGGCGGCGCGCAGGCTGATGAAGCTCGAGAACCGGGCCATCTACAAGCGCGGCTTCAAGATCTACGAAGTCCGCTCCACCAGCGAACGGGCATTCAAGGGCACCCCCGCCAACCAGGAACTCTGGCTCGCCGAAATCCACGCGGCGTACACAGATGCCATGGGCAGGGCCGGAATCCGCCAGCGCCAGACGATCTAGCGCGCCCCGGCGGTCCGGAAGCCCGCGCCCGCCTGGGCAGGGGCTTACTTGATGCTGCTCGGGTTGAAGGGCACAGCAGCGCGCTGAAATGTCGGAGGCGGGCGATAGCGTTGGATACCCGACGTCGTCAGCCAAGGAAGCGCATGATCGAGCCGAACAAGCTCCTGCAGATCAGCCGGATCTATATCGAGCCCGCCGCGGCCGAGCTCCCACGGGGTCGGGAGATCCTTGCCCGTTGGCCTCAGGCCGAGGTGGTCGAGGTTGCCAGCCACTGGCGCATCCCGGAGCTCAATGGCGATGAAGCCAATGTGCGCCGGTGGGTCAGGATCAAGACCGAGGCCCTCGTCGTGGGGGTCAAGAAGTCGCTGACGGCCAAGCCCAACGGGCGCTCCGCCGATTTCATCGCGCCTTCCACGGCGAACGGATGCGCGATGGCGTGCGCCTACTGCTACGTCCCTCGGCACAAGGGCTACAGCAACCCGATCACCGTCTTCGCAAACATCGAGCAGATCAGCGCCTACCTTGAGCGTCATGTCGCGAAGCAGGGCATGAAGCTCGAGCCGAACCAGTGCGATGACTCGGCGTGGGTGTACGACATCGGGGAGAACAGCGACTGCTCGGTGGACGCGCTGGTCAGCGACAACGTCAAAGACCTCGTGAATCTGTTCCGGGAACTTCCCACAGCGAAGCTGTCCTTCGCCACCAAGTACGTCAACCGCGACCTGCTGTCCTGGGATCCGCAGCACCGCACCCGCGTCCGGTTTTCCCTCATGCCGGAGCGGCTCGCCCGGACCGTTGATGTGCGGACGGCCCCCGTTTCCGAACGCATCGCCGCGATCAACGACTTCGTTGAGGCCGGCTATGAAGTCCACGTCAACTTCTCCCCGGTGATCATCACCCCCAACTGGCGGGCGGAGTGGCGCGAGCTCTTCGCCCAGCTCGACGCGGCCCTGACCCCCGCCGCCAAAGCCCAACTCGCGGCGGAAGTCATCTTCCTCACCCACAACCAGCAGCTCCACGAGGTGAATCTTGGATGGCACCCGCAGGCGGAGGAGATTCTCTGGCGCCCCGACCTCCAGGAAGTGAAGCGTTCAAGCAACGGGTTCACCAACGTCCGCTACATTGCGTACGAGAAGCGGGGCTACCTCGACGACTTCCTGCAGGATGCACGTCACGCCATTCCCTACTGCCGCATCCGCTACGCCTTTTGAAGCCTCATCGATACGAATTTCCTTGTAGGCCCGGCCGGGCGGCCCTACAATCAATTCACACTTCCGAGTTCGAGGAGCGCCCGCCGGCGCCAGCTTCAACGCCTCATCCCACCACTTCCAACGCCTCATATAACGCCTCACACCACAGCCATACCCCGCGTTCCGACCGAAGGGGACAATCCCACCATGACACCCAGGCCCCAGGCAGATAACTCCCGCGCTCCCGGACAGTCCAGGTACCAGCGCGCTGCGAGCCCACTGCGCAATCCCGAATCGAACAAGTTCCTCCGCGACCTCTCGGCCCGGAGGCATCAGGCGATGCGCAGCCTGACAAGCCGTATTCAGTCAGGGCGGCGCACCCCGCCGGTCTGAGCCTCGACGCCGCCGTTCCATCCGGGCTGAGCTGTGCGCGGCTCGGTCCGGACGGAATGGCTGGAGCCTAGAAGGAGATTCCCGACGGCCTGATGCTCAGCGTCTCGATCGTCGATTCGCGGGACGCATCAACCGCAAGGCGCACGGCCTTGGCCACCTGATCGGGCTGGATCCACGCCGCTGGGTTGTACTCCTTGCCCTCCAGCGCGTGCAGTTCCCGCTGCATGTCCGTGGCGACGCGCCCGGGATGGATGGAGCTGACCCTGACCCCGTTTGGGCGTTCTTCCTCGCGCAGGGCGTCGGTGAGCGCGCGAAGGGCGAACTTCGTTCCGCTGTAGGCGGCGGAGCCGGCGCCCGAGCTGTAGCCGGAGCCTGAATTGATGGCAATGACCTGCCCGCCGGCCGTCCGCAGGGCGGGAAGCAGCCGTTTGGTCAGGTCCGCGACGGCGAAGACGTTCACTTCGAAGCTTTCCCGCCAGTCGTCCCCGCCCAGATCCGCCACCCTGCCTCCGCGGAGGATTCCGGCTGAGTGGATAAGGACGTCGAGGCGTTCGATCCCGGCGCAGGCCCGTTCCACTTCATCGCTGTGCCGGAGTTCGGCGACAAAGGGCTCGGCCGAGGAAAAATTCGATGCCTGGTCCTGCAGGGCGGAGGCGTCCCTTCCGCCAAGGAAGAGGTGATGTGTCGAGGCGAGTTCGGCCGCGATGGCGCGCCCGATTCCGCGCGAGGCGCCCGTAATGAGGGCAACGGGGAGTCCGGTCATGCTTCACCATAACAATCGAGCGTCAACTCCTGCTCCATTGAAGACGCCCGCCTTCTGCGGGCCTAACATAGACGCACCAGTTGTGCAACCCTAAGGTGGTGTGGAATGAAAGAAATCCGCAGGACCCGCACGATTCCCGCCGCGCTGGCCGCTCTTGGCCTCACCGCGGCGCTGGGGCTGGCCGGTCCGGCCCCCGCCTCAGCCGCCTACTGCGGCATTACCTGGGGCTCGCAGGCCAAGACCGCTCCGGTCACTCGTACGGCTCCAATCACCAACGTGCGCGCAGGGCAGCACCAGTGCTTCGACCGGATGGTGGTCGACATCTCCGGACGTGCCCCCGGCTACCGGGTGTCGTACGTTCCGAGGGTGTATGCCCCCGGGTCCGGCGCCGTAATCCCACTCCGCGGACAAGCGGACATCCAGGTTGATGTCCATGCCCCCGCCTACAACGACAGGGGACAGGCGACCTACCGTCCCGCCAACCGCAAGGAGATTGTAAATGTGAACGGGTACCGGACCTTCCGGCAACTCGCCTACGCGGGAAGCTTCGAAGGTTCGACCACCTTCGGACTCGGGGTCCGGGCGCGGCTGCCGTTCCGCGTTTTCACCGTGGCAGGGCCGGGCAACGGCTCCCGCGTGGTGATCGACGTCGCCCACCGGTGGTGACGCCGGAACCTAGCTGACACCGGCACTTCGAACGGCACGCCCGGGCGCCCAAGGACCCCGGGCGTGCTGCTGCCCGGGCCCCGGACGGATTGAGCCTCAGGCCGTGGTGACCTGCCCGGCGTCAACCGCCCAGCGGGTGTCGAGCCGAACGTTCTCAAGCATCCGGCGGTCGTGCGAGACGAGGAGCAGCGCGCCCGTGTAGCTTTCCAGCGCCTCCTCGAGCTGCTCGATGGCGGGCAGGTCCAGGTGGTTCGTTGGCTCATCGAGCACCAGCAGGTTCACGCCGCGCGCCTGGAGCAGGGCCAGCCCCGCGCGGGTGCGTTCCCCGGGGGAGAGCGCGCCCACCAGCGCACCCGTCTGGTCGGCCTTGAGTCCGAACTTCGCCAGCAGGGTGCGCACTTCCGCCTGGGTCAGCTGCGGCATCGCCCTTTCGAAAGCCTCGCCCAAGGGGGCGTCCTCGGCGAGCTGGCTCCGCGCCTGGTCGATCTCGCCGACCGAAACGCTCGCGCCGAGGGACGCACTTCCGGAACCCGGCGCCTCGTGCCCCAGCAGAAGACGCAGCAGGGTCGACTTGCCGGCGCCGTTGGGCCCGGTGATGCCGATGCGTTCGCCTGCGTTGACCTGCAGCGATACCGGCCCGAGGGTGAAGCTTCCGTGGCGGGCCGTTGCCTGGTTCAGGGTTGCCACAACTGAGCTTGAACGGGGAGCCGAACCGATGCTGAACTGCAGCTGCCACTCCTTCCGCGGCTCTTCGACCTCGTCGAGCCGGGCAATGCGCGACTCCATCTGGCGCACCTTCTGGGCCTGCTTCTCCGATGACTCCATGCTCGCCCGGCGCCGGATCTTGTCGTTGTCAGGGTTCTTCTTCAGGGCGTTGCGTACGCCCTGCGAACTCCATTCCCGCTGCGTCCTTGCCCGTGCCTGGAGCTCCGACTTCTTCTCGGCGAACTCGTCGTAGGCCTCCCGTGCGTGACGGCGTGCGACGGCGCGTTCCTCGAGGTACGCGTCGTAGCCGCCGTCGTAGACCGAAACCTTGTTCTGGGCGGAGTCCAGCTCCACCACGGTGGTCACGCACCGGGCCAGGAATTCGCGGTCGTGGGAGACGAGCACCACCCCGCCGCGCAGGTTCGTCACAAACGCCTCGAGGCGCGCGAGCCCGTCGAGGTCAAGGTCATTGGTTGGCTCATCCAAGAGCACCATGTCGAAGCGGCTGAGCAGCAGCGCGGCGAGGCCCGCCCGGGCGAGCTGCCCGCCGGAAAGGCTCGTCATCTCCGCCTCGGGGCCGACGGTCAGCCCCAGTTCGGCGAGCACCGCCGGAATCCGGTCGTCAAGGTCGGCGGCACCCGAAGCCAGCCAATGGTCAAGGGTGGCGGCGTAGCGGTCCTCGGCGGCTTTGGTTCCCGTGACAAGCGCGGCAGCCGCATCCTCCATCGCGGTGGTGGCAGCTGTGGCTCCGGTGCGGCGGCCGAGGTAGGCGGCCACCGTCTCACCCTGGATGCGTTCGTGCTCCTGGGGGAGCCACCCGACGAATGCGTCGCCCGGGGCGCGGTTGACGGTCCCCGCCGACGGCGCGCTTTCACCCGCGAGCAGGCGCAGGAGGGTCGACTTCCCCGCGCCGTTGGGCCCCACCACCCCGACGACGGCGCCCGGGGCCACCGTGAGGTTGAGCCCGGAGAAGAGGGTGCGGTGACCGTGGCCGCCTGAAAGGTTCTTGGCCACGAGAGTTGCAGTCATTGCCCCAGTTTAGAAGCAACGAGCGGCCGGCCGTGACGGAGCGCCCCTGCGGGAGGCCGCCCGCGGGCTTCGACGCTCTCCGCGGCGGCGTGTGCCCTCGCCGGTAGGATGGGCGGATTCCAAGCGATCCCCTCGAGAGGCAAGACGTGAACACCGTATACGCCCTGCACGAGAATCCGGAGTGGTTCCCGCCGTTCGCCCGGGCCTTCGAACAGGAGGGCGTTGAGGTGGTGGAATGGCTCCTCACCGACGGCGTCCTTGACCTGGGGGCAGTGCCGCCCGAGGGCATCTTCTGGTCCCGTATCAGCGCCTCGGCGCACACGCGCGGCCACGCCCTGTCCAAGGATTACGCGCGGGCGGTGTTGTCCTGGCTCGAGGCGCACGGGCGGCGAACCGTGAATGGCCGGCGCGTGCTTGAGCTTGAGATGAGCAAGGTCGACCAGCTCACGGCCCTCAAGGCTGCCGGCATCGAGACGCCGCGCACCGTCGCCGCGGTTGGACGCGGGCGCATCCTCGAGGCGGCGAAGACCTTCAAGCTTCCCTTGATCCTCAAACACAACCAGGGCGGCAAGGGGCTCGGCGTGCGGAAGTTCGACTCACATGCCGAGCTTGCCGCCTACGTCGACTCGGAGGCCTTCGAGGAGCCCCAGGACGGCATCACCCTGGTCCAGGAGTTCCTCCAGGCCGCGGAGCCGTTCATCACGCGCGTAGAAATCGTGGGCGGAGAGTTCATCTATGCGATCAAGGCGGACACCGCCCGGGGCGGTTTCCAGTTGTGCCCGGCCGACGCCTGCGCCATCGACCCGGTGACCGGCAGGCCGATCACGCCGCCCGGGGCAACGATCGCACCGGAGCCCGGCCAGCAGCTGTTCAGCCTTCGGGAGGGCTTCGACCATCCGATCCTTGAGAGGTACGTGGAGTTCGCGCGCAGGAACTCCATCGAGGTGTGCGGGATCGAGTTCATCGAGACGGTCGACGGGCGGGTTGTGACCTACGACGTCAATACGAACACCAACTACAACGCGGCCGTTGAGGCCTCTGCGCCGACCTCCGCGCCGCGTGCCCTGGCGCGCTACCTCGCCGGCGTTGCCGCCGGAGACAACGAGCCAAGCCTGGCCTAGGGTGGAAAAACAGTCCAAGGAGGGTAGGACATGGCCAAGCCCAAGAAACCCGCGGCCGAGGAACTGCCGAGCACGCTTCAGCGGTCGGGGAAACGCGCCCAGGATACGTTCGCGAGCACGCTTGAGTCCGCCGAGGAACAGTACGGCGACGGCGAGCGGGCCCACCGGACGGCGTTCGCCGCGCTGAAGCACACGCACGAGAAAGTAGGCGATCACTGGGAGCCGAAGGAGGAGTACGGCCCGTCGGACCCGCAGGCCGAAGGCGGCGCCGATACGTCCCGCGCGACGGCCGGGGGTGTTGACGCCAACGCTTCAAAAGCCCACCTTTACGAACTCGCGAAGCGGCTCGATGTGCCGGGCCGTTCGTCTATGACGAAAAGCGAGCTGGTTGACGCCCTCCAGAAGGCCAATGAGAGGGAGTCCCGCCGGGCCCGCGGGAAGTGATCCGGCCGGGCCCGGCGCCCCTGTTAAAGGCCGTAGTAGTCGCTCAGCTGCCGTTCCTCGTCAGCCGAAAGTTCCTTATCGCTGGCTACGTCGGGGGAGTCGGTGATGACGTCCCGGGTCCAGCCCAGATGGAGGTCGGACCCTTCAAGGCGGGACCCGGCGAGCGGAACGAAATGCTCGCGGGTGTTGAGCAGCCCCAGGGAGACGGTCACCCACCCCGGCGCTCCCGAAGACTTCTCCAGATGCACCTCGTTGACGGCGCCGAGCTTGGTGCCCTCGCTGTCCCAGGCCGTTGCCTCCTGCAGCTCATTGATTTCCAACTGGGCCATCATCGGTTCCCTTCGTTTTCTCCAATTCCAGCCTAGATGCGCGGGAACGGCAACGAAGTGGCGCTTAGGCGTTGTCCGCAGCCTCGCCGAGGAGCGGAAGGAACTTGTCCAAGGCCCATGGCAGGCTCAATGGGCTGGCCGCCGAAATGGACAGGGTGAGGGTTTCGTCGCTGTCGGCCACGAGCGCGCCCATCTTCACGGCAGGAATCTGAGCGAGCAGGGGATCGCTCCCAATCGCTTCCGCCGTGGCGGCGTCGGGCACATAGGTTACGAAGATGTCCGACTTCAGCTCCTCCGCCCGTTCCGTGGACCAGGGGATGAAGAACTCCTCCGAGCCCTTGGTGTTCTCGGTGACGACATCCGCCTGCATCATGCCAAGCTGCGACAGGAAGCGGGGCCGGTTGTCATTGGCCGTGTAAATGCTGATTCCCTCCGCGCTCTTCGGTGCGAGGGTGCCGTAAATGAAGCTCTTGCCCTTTAGTTGCGGATATTCGGCGGCCGCCTTCGTGATTGCGGATTCGGTGTCCGCCACGAGATCCTCCGCCCGGTCCGACAGCCCCAGCGCCTTTCCAATGATGCGCGTCGAATCCTGCCATGAGGTCCCGTAGGCAACCTCGGGGTGGGCGACCACCGGGGCGATGGCGCTAAGGGTGTCGTAATCCTCCTGGGAGAGCCCCGAGTAGGCGGCGAGGATGACGTCGGGATCAGTCGCGGCGATCTCGTCGAAGGCGATGCCGTCCGTTTCGGAGTACTGGGCCGGGGCGTCCTCGCTGCCGATCGGAGCGTTCAGTTCCTCAAGCTTGGCGTCCTTCCACGGCGTTGACTCGTTCTCGTTGCCGCCGTAGGAGTCGGCAGGCATTCCCACCGGAACCACCCCGAGGGCCAGCGAAACGTCGGCATTTACCCAGGCCACCGTTGCGACGCGTTCGGGCTTCTCCTCGAGGGTCGTTTCACCGAAGGCGTGCTCGATGGTGACCGGGAAAGCGTCTGCGGCACCGGCGTCATTGCCGCCGGCTGCGGCAGCCCCTCCGTCTGCAGGCCCCGTGGAGCATGCGGTGAGGGAAAGTGCTGCGGCGGCTGCGACGGCCATGAGGGCACGCACGCGTGAGGGGGCCATGGTGGTCCTTTACTTCTGGGGATCCTGGACTCAGGAGTGAACAGAAGTAAGGCTAGCCTAAATTCAATGCCATTACGAAATGCTTTTGTGCCGTTATTGCGAGGTTAGACGAGCCCCACGATGTAACCGACGATAAAGAGAATGAAGAGGATAACAATAATCCCGATGAGGACAAGCCAGATGCGGGAATAACCCTTGGCCGGCCCGCTTTCCGAGTGGCCCTGCTGCCACGTGGTGCTCGCCTCGCCGGGCGGGGTCTCGCCTGGAGGCACGCCGCCGCCGGGCTCGAGGCCGGTGATGTTGTCCTTTTCCGGATCGGGGTTCTGAGCGGACATGTCTTCCTCCGGTTCGGTCGCTGCGTAGTGCATTCAACAGTACCCCGGTGACCATAAGTCTGCTTAGCTTTTGCTGCGGTTCCTCAGGAGGGGTTGTCAGCCGTGTCCTGTTGCGGCACGCGCCGCGGCGTCCAGGACATCGTGATTGTCACTCCGTCTTCAATCTCCTCGACAAAGAGGTGAAGGTCCTCCCCGAGCAGCGCTTCGTGCTCAAACTCGTCGCCCGCCTGTGTCGCCATTTCCCCGAGCCGGCAGATGGTGACCGCCATTGCCCGTCCCCAGTCCTGGGGATGCTTACTCGTCGATTTCTCGGTAGCTGTGAATTTCCGGTCGGATGCAAGCATGTTTCTCCCTCATTCGTGGTGTAGGACGAGCCCCCTGCCACTCTTAGGTGGGCCCATTTTATCAGCCGCGTCTTCGTCGGACCCGCGGATCCGGTGCGGTTGACAAGATGTGAATGGCGTTTGACAGCTTCAGCCATGCAGTCCGGCGCGGGCAGCCTGGCCGATGACGGCGCTGTAGGTGGGGTAGGCGAACTTGACCCGTGCAAGGGTGGCGAGGTCGGTGCCGGCGGCCATTGCGGAAGCCACGGCCTGGATCACCTCGACCGCGTTTTCCCCGACGGCGTGGGCTCCGAGGATGAGCTCCCGGTGCCTGTCGATCACCAGCTTCAGGAACCCCTGTTCCCGGTCGTCGATGATCGGCCGTTCCGCGGCTGCGTAGGGAACGAGGACGGCATGGCATTCAGCGTCGCGCTCCCGCGCCTTTTCCTCGGTAAGTCCCACTCCCGCGTAGTCGGGGTCGGTGAACCCGCCCTCGGGCAGCAGGTGATGCGGGGTTGTCCGCTGCGCCTCGAGAACTGCGTTCTCGGCAGCCGTCTCACCTTCGAAGACCGCGGCCTGGACGAGCATGCTCGAGCCGTTGGCGTCACCGGCAACGAAGATGGATGGAACGTTGGAGCGCAGGTACTCATCGACGGGCACCGCGCGCCCGTTGGAAGCCACCCCGGCCGCCTCAAGGTTCAGCCCCTCAAGATTTGCGGGCCAGCCGGCCGCCATCACGACGGCGCCCACCTCCCTCTGCTGCTGCCTTCCACCGCTGCGCCAGGAGATCGACAGGGCATCACCGTCGCGCGCAAGGCCGTCGATGCCGTCGATGCCGGTCTCCACGGTGACACCCCGGGCGGTGAAGCCCTCAGTGACCGCCGAGGCCACATCGGCATCTTCGGTGAGGAGGATCCGGGGAGCAACGTCGAGCAGGAGCACCTCCGAGCCAAGGGCGTTGAAGATCGTGGCAAGCTGCGCCCCGGTGTGCCCACCGCCGATGACGGCGACTGCGGAGGGCAGTTCGGGAAGGGAGAGAACCTCATGGGGGAGTACCGCGAGCTCGGCTCCGGGGATGGGAAGGCGGCGGGCGTTGCCGCCGATGCAGAGAATGACCTTCGCCGCGCTGACCTCGCGGCCGTCGACAAGGAGCGTGTGTTCCCCGGTGAACTCGGCCTGCCCCGTGAGCAGGTCGATGCCGAGGCGGTCGAGTGCCGCGTCGTAGCCCTTGGCCCGGAGCACCCGGTCGACCGTGGAACGGACGCGCTGGACCGTCTTTTCCCAGTCGACCGAAGGCTGGACCACAACGATGCCGTAGTCGTAGGCCGTGCGGACCTCGCGGAACAGCCTCGCGGTTTTCGCAAGGACCCTGGTGGGCACACATCCCGAGTTGACGCAGGTTCCGCCAAGGGCCGCGCGCTCGACGACGGCCGTGCGCGCCCCAAGTTCCGCGGCCCGCGTTGCCGCCGCCATGCCCGCCGGGCCGGCCCCAATCACGAGCACATCGTAGGTGTAGTCCATGCGGTGCTCCCTGGGGTGGCCGGCCGGTATGCGTCCCATCCTTTACCGGATCACCCCGCGGCTCAAGGGCAATGACGGAGCGCTGCGGCGCGAGTAGGCTCGAAGGGTGACCACCATCCCCGCGACGCAGCCGGTGATCCGGCAAACCGCACTGAACCTGATCCCTGCCATCGCCATCGCTGCGGCGGGTTTTATTCTGTTCGGGCTCGGGCAGCGGGTGCCCGGCTACCTCCTGCTCGCTGTCGCGCTCACGGCCGCGGTGTTTATCAGCAGGGCGCTGTTCAAGGACCTCGCCCTCGCCACCCTGGGCATCGTGGTGATCAGCACGGTGCCGATCACCACCGACATCAGCATCGACCACATGGCGGTGATGGGCACGGCGATGATCATCGCGGTTGCCCTCCCGTACGCGCTGTCCCGGTGGGTCTTGCGGGACAGGGCCATCCGGTTTCCCGTGCTCACCGGGCAGAAGTGGTCGCGCACCGAGCGCTGGTACCTCGCCGCCGTCGTCGTCATTGGCTACCTCGTGCTTCCGGTGTACATGATTCCCACCGGCGTGTACCAGAACTGGCCGGCGGCCAGTGAGGCTGACACGGTCTTCCGCCTGTTCCTTGGCACGAACGTCCTTGGCATCTGGGACGAACTGTTCTTCATCTGCACGATTTTCACCCTGCTGCGCCGCCACCTGCCGGAATGGCAGGCGAACCTGCTCCAAGCGGTGGTGTTCACCTCGTTCCTGTGGGAGCTGGGGTTCCACTCCTGGGGCCCCTTCCTCATCTACCCCTTCGCGGTGATTCAGGGATGGATTTTCGCGCGCACCAAGTCGCTCTCCTACATCGTGAGCGTCCACCTATTGTTCGACTTCGTACTCTTCCTCGTGCTCCTCCATGCGCACAACCGGAGCTTCCTCCCGATTTTTCTCTACTGATCCGGAGCCTTTCGTCAAGTGCGGATATGGTGGCGCGCGCCTCCGGTTCCTGCCGCAGTGAACCCGCCCGGTGGAGCGACTAGGGTGGTTCTTACAGCCCGCAGTGCGGGCCGGGATGCCGCTCCATGGGGGCAAGGGTGCGGCAGGGTTTTGGGTGCTGGTTGACTAAGCGGGGACACGTGCAAGGACGCATTACCGGTAAGCTCGCGGAGCGGACCGCGGCCCTGCCGCGCGCAGCCCGCCATGGAGCATTCGCGGCCGCCGTCCTGCTTGCGGTGCTGGTCGGCCGGAGCACCCAGCTGCCGGGCAGCGGTTTTGCGGTCGCCTGGCCGGTGGCAGGTGTCGGATTCCTGTGGATCCTGTGGGCATGGCCACGGCGTGCCGGACGCAGCGTAGCCCTGGGCGGCGTATTCGTTCTGATCTCCCTGATCAACATGGTCACCGGGCTCGAGCCGGTGCTCGCCGTCGCCGGAGGGCTAGGGGGTGCGGTCCAAGGCGCGGCTGCGGCAGCCATCTTCTCGCGGATGGTTCCGTCCCGCAGCGTCAGCGGCTTGGGTGACTACTTCCGACTCACCGCCGTCGCCGTTCTCGCGGCCGCCGCCGCGGGATTGATCCTCCTGGCCGGCGGGTTCGTGCTCGGTGCACAGGGCCAGCTGCAGACCTACCTCGCGTGGGTGGTCCGCAACACTGTTTCCCTTGTGGCGATCGGCAGCTTCGCCCTGGTGGCCGTCCGGTCCGCCCTGCGCCCGGTTCCCGTACCCCGTGACGCGGGTGTGCGCACGGTCGAAGTAGTTGCGCTTCTAGCAGCCACAGGCGTGCTGTACGTTGTCGGATTCGCGCGGGTCGACCCCCTGCCGATCGCATTCATCCTCATACCGGCGAACATCTGGGCCGGGCTCAGGCTGCGGCCGGAGTGGGCGATGGCCTACGGGCTGGGCAGCGGGATCCTCCTCATCTGGCTCACCCTCTCCGGCCGCGGCCCGTTTCACAGCTTCCCGCCCGATACAGCCGCCTATGTGGCCCAGCTCTTCACCTTCGTCGCGTTCTCCGTTTCCGCTGTGCTGGCACTGATCACTGAGGAACGCCTGCAGCTCATCCGGCGCCTTTCAAAGGCCAACCGAGAAGCGCAGGCTGCAACCCGGCTCCGCGACGTGGTGATCGAGAAGATGAATGACGGCGTCGTTGTCGCGGACAGCTCCGGCCGGGTGCTGCTGCGCAACCCCGCAAGCATCCGAGGCCTCGGGGGAGGGATGCCGGCAACCCGGGAGGAATGGGTGGCGCGCTACGACCTGCGCGCCCCGGGCGGGTCGGAACGGCTGTCGGTCGAGGAGTTGCCGCTCTCCCGGGCACTCACCGGCGAAAAGGTGGAGCGCGCGTCGGTCGAACTGCACCGGGCCGACGGGCAGGTGGTGCGGCTTTCGGTAGACGCCGTCCCACTGCCGGGCGGACAGGGCGCAGTGGCTGTCTTCCGCAACGTCACCGAGGAACGCCGCCACCAGGACGACCTCACCCGGTTCGCCTCGGTAGCGGCCCACGACCTGCTCACCCCCCTCACCGTCTTTGACGGGTGGCTCGAGATCCTTGAGGACGACGAAGTCTCGGACAGTGAACGCCGCGGCGCCATCCTCCGCCTTCGCCGGGCAAGCCAGCGGATGCGTTCACTGATCCGCGGACTGCTGGCCTACAGCCTGGCCGAGGAGGACAAGATTGCAGCCGGGCCCGTCGACGTCGCCGCGGTCGTCGCGGGGATCCTCGAGATGCGCTCGACGCTTCCGGTAGACACGACGGCACCGGCGGTCACCTTCCACACGGACATCCGTAGGCATGTTTTCGCCGACGCGCGCCTGTTTTCCCAGCTTCTCGAGAACCTGATCGGCAACGCCGTGAAGTACGGCAGGAAAGACGGCACGGCGATGGTCACGGTGACCTCGGACGAGGACCCGGAAACGGGCTGGACGCGAGTACGGGTCGCCGACAATGGAATCGGGGTCGCCGCCGAGGAGCGGGAGGCAATCTTCAACGAGCTCCACAGGTCCGCGAACGGGATCTCCCACGCCAGCGGCACAGGCATGGGCCTGGCGATCTGCCGGCGCATCGTGGAAAACCACGGCGGACGGATCTACGTTGAGGACGGGCCCGACGGCGGATCGACCTTCACCTTCACCCTTCCGAACCGGCCGGAACAGCTTCCCGCGGGAATTTCAACCGCCCCGCCGCAGGCGCAGGGAGCCGGAAAAGAGGAATCGGTTCCCGGGAAGGGGCGCTAGTGCCCAAACCTGCGCCGGAGGCCCCGGGGGTAGAGGGCCGGCGAAGCGGTGTGCCCCTTGCCGTCGCGCAGACCCTCGAGCACCGCTGTCAGCGCCTCGACCGAGGAGTGCTGCGCGCTCCAACCGAGAATCCCCGCTGCCTTGTCGGTGTTCATGATCGGCGCCTGGGCAGCCATGTCGATCCAGCCGGGGTCGGTCCGCTGCAGTCCAAGCCGCCAGCTCAGGCCCACCACCGCCCGCAGCAGCGGCACGGGGATGTTGAGGACGCGCTGGGCGCGCAGTGCCCCGGCCACGCGGGCCGGGGTCAGTTCCGGTTCCGCGGCGATGTTGAAGGCACCCGACGCGCGCTGGTCGACAACGCGCCAGTAGGCGTCGGCGACGTCGTCGGCGTGGACGGCCTGGAAAATGAGCTGATGCGGGATGGGCAGCACCGGCAGGGGCACCCGGCCCAGAAAGATTTTGGGGATGAGCGGGCCAAGGAAATAGCGCCCTATCTCGCTTCCGGCCCGCGCCTGGAAGATCAGCCCCGGGCGGAGCCGTGCCACGGGAATTTCGGGGTACAGGTATTCGAAGCGGTCAAGCAGGCGTTCCTGCTCGGCCTTGTGGCGGCTGTAATGGGAGGTCACGATGCCCCGTGTCGGCCAGGACTCGTCCTTGCGTGAATCCTTGTCGGAGGGCGAATAGGCCCCGACGGAGGAGGCGCACACCACGTGGCGCACGCGGGCGTCCGCAGCCGCCCGCAGGACATTTTCCGTTCCAATGACGTTGCTGCGGTGCAGCTGGGCCTCATTGCGGTTGGGCTGGATCTCCCAGGCGAGGTGGATCAGCGCATCGGCGCCCGTCAGGACTTCGCTGAGCTGCGCGCGCCCGGCGCCCGTTCCCGCGTCGAGTTCGTGCCAGTCGACGCCGCTGTAGGGAGCCGCGGAGGTGTCCGGAGCGCGCCGGGCCACCCCGGAAATCGTGATCGGTTCCGCGCCCGTTCCCGCACGTTCGGCCGCCGCCCGGTGAAGCCGTCGCAGTACCGCCGTGCCGACGTTCCCTGTCGCGCCAATGACAACGATGCGCATGAGCTGGCTCCTTTATTTCTGCTTCATTCAACCGTAGACGCTGTCATCCAACTGGACTAGTAAGTAAGCTTATGGTGCAGTAGCTCCTGAAGGAATCAACGAAAGTGGCCCGCTGGGCTTTCGGACAGGCAAGCATTGTGGAGGTAACGTGAACAGCAAGAACGCAGCCCAGGCGGATTCCAAGGAAGAAGCGACCCGCCTCAGAGCGAGCCAGAGTCCTGACCCGAATGACTCGCGCAAGCCCGACGACCCCACCGACCTTGCAAAGCCGGCCTGGGGCTACATTCTGAAGCGGACCGTCTCGGAATTCGGCAAGGACCAGTGCACCGACATCGCCGCGGCGCTGACCTACTACGCCGTGCTCTCAATCTTTCCCGGGATCCTGGCCCTGGTCTCGCTGCTCGGGATTTTCGGCCAGGCCGAAACAACAACCAACACCGTGATGGGGATCGTCGGAGACTTTGCCCCGGAAGGTTCGCTGGACACCGTCGAAGGCGTCGTGACGCAGCTCGCGTCCAACCAGGCGGCGGGCCTCGGCCTCGTCGTCGGTCTGCTGGGCGCCATCTGGTCGGCCTCCGGGTATGTCACCGCGTTCTCCCGCGCAATGAACCGGGTGTACGAGGTTGAAGAAGGACGCCCCTTCTTCAAGCTCCGCCCGCAGATGCTCCTGATCACCGTCGTCGTGCTCATCCTGATCGTGATCATGGCCCTGCTGCTCGTGCTGACCGGCCCCATCGCGCAGTCCGTAGGCGACACCATCGGTCTCGGCTCTACCGCCGTGGCAATCTGGGACATCGCCAAGTGGCCGGTCATGGTGGCCTTCGCGGTCATCACGATCGCGGTCCTCTACTACGGTTCACCGAACGTCAAGCAGCCCAAGTTCCGCTGGATGAGCATGGGGGCGTTCATCGCCCTCCTCGTCCTGGCCATCACCACGGCCGCCTTCTCGCTCTACGTGGCCAACTTCGGCAGCTATGACAAGACCTATGGCGCAATCGCCGGCGTCATCATCTTCCTGCTGTGGCTCTGGCTGGCCAACCTCTCGCTGCTGTTCGGCGTCGAGTTCGACGCCGAGGTGGAGCGCGGACGCCAGCTCCAGGCAGGCATCGAGGCCGAGGAAATGATCCAGCTTCCCCCGCGGGACACCAAGGCGACGAAGAAGAAAGAGGAGAAGTTCAGGAAGCTCGCGAACGACGGGCGGGAAATCCGGCACCGTTTCTCGCGCAAGTCCGCCAACCGATAGGCGCTTTCACCACCCTCCTTGCCGGCGGGGATTAGGACACGTTCCCGTTTCCTAATCCCCGCCGGCGTAGGTTAGCCT
Source organism: Arthrobacter sp. TJ-254 (assembly GCF_058269175.1). Lineage (NCBI taxonomy): Bacteria > Bacillati > Actinomycetota > Actinomycetes > Micrococcales > Micrococcaceae > Arthrobacter > Arthrobacter sp. TJ-254. Next base: position 99,122 of record NZ_JBZCNF010000002.1, read on the forward strand.
TCCTTTACACGACGGAACGGCTGAAGGAGGGCGCATGGCCGGGTTGAGCCCCGTTCTCCAGCAGCCGGCCCCTCCGGCAACGCCGGGACCGCGCGGGAGCGTCGCCAAGCTCATCGCCGCAGCCGCCATCCTCGTGCTGGTGTGCGCGGCATCGCTTGTGATCGGCGCAAGGCCCGTACCCGTGGGGACAATCGTCGACGCCTTCACCGCCTTCGACCCCGGCAATGGCGACCACGCGGTCCTTGCCTCCCGGGTACCACGGACCGTCACCGGCCTCCTGGTGGGGGCCGCCCTCGGCACCGCAGGCGCGGCAATGCAGGGCGTGGCCCGGAACCCCCTCGCCGACCCCGGCATCCTCGGCATCAACGCCGGCGCCGCCCTGGCCGTGGTGGTGGGCATCCATCTGTTCGGAATAAGCCAGCCGTCCGGCTACGTATGGTTCGCCTTCGCCGGCGCCGCCGCAGCAGCAGCGGTTGTCTACACGGTTGCAAGCGCGGGCAGGGAGGGCGCGACGCCGGTCAAGCTCGCCCTCGCCGGAGCGGCGCTCGCGGGAGGACTGGGCAGCCTGACCAACGCATTCCTCGTCACCAGCCGGGAAACCCTCGACCAGTTCCGCTTCTGGCAGGTCGGAACGATCTCCGGACGCGGCTGGGAGGTGCTGCTTGCCGTGGCTCCGTTCCTTGCCGCCGGGCTCCTCCTTGTCCTCGGAACCGGGAAGCTGCTCAACAGCCTCGCCCTCGGCGATGACATGGCGCGCGGCCTGGGTCAGAACGTCGGACTGGCCCGCGGCATCACCGCCGGCGGGATCGTCCTCCTCTGCGGCAGCGCAACCGCCGCCGCGGGTCCGATCGCTTTCGTCGGCCTTGTTGTTCCCCACTTCGTGCGGCTGATTGTCGGAGCGGACTACCGGTGGATCCTGCCGTTCTGTGTGGTCCTGGCGCCCGTGCTCCTGCTGGGTGCCGATATCATCGGCCGCGTCCTCCTGCCCCCGGGCGAAATCCAGGTCGGCATCATGACCGCCGTGGTCGGCGCGCCGGTGTTCATCTGGCTCCTGCGCCGCCGGAAGCTGGCACACCTTTGACCGCGCTCAATGGCGCCGGCGCTGTTGCACGGCGCCGCCGCCCCGGCATCCCCGGACTCCGGGGCCGGGTGGTTGCCGCCGCGGCCCTGGTTGTGACGCTGTTCTGCGTCTCGGTTCTCCTTGGCTCCTACACCGTGACGGTTCCGGACCTGTTCCGCATCATTGGTGGGGCAGACATCCCCGGCGCAAGTTTCATCGTGAGGGAAAACAAGCTCCCCCGCGCGGTGGCCGGCCTGCTGGTCGGGGTGGGCTTCGGCGTTGCCGGAGCGCTTTTCCAGACCCTGCTGCGCAACCCGCTGGCCAGTCCCGACATCATCGGGATCAGCTACGGAGCGAGCGCCTCCGCTGTGGCCGCGATCGTGCTGTTCGGTGCCTCGGGAGTGCCGGTGTCGCTGGCGGCGCTCGTCGGAGCGCTGGCGGTTGCCGCAGCCATCTACCTGACGGCCCGACGCGACGGCCTTGCCGGGCACCGGTTGATCCTGGTGGGCATCGGCTTTGCCGCGGTGATGCACGCACTCGTGAATTTCCTCATCACCCGCGCCGACATCCGCACCGCCGGTGAAGCCCTCGTATGGCTCAACGGGTCGCTTAACTCAAGCAACTGGAACCGCGTGGGCATCCTGAGCGCCAGCCTGTGCCTGCTGCTCCCCGCGGCCGCGGTGCTCGCCCGGAGCCTCGGGATCCTCGAGCTCGGCGACGACGCGGCGGCAGGGCTCGGAGTCAGGGTCGAATGGTCCAGGCTCGCCCTGATCTTCACCGGCGTCGGCCTCGCCGCAGTCTCAACCGCCGCGGCGGGACCTGTTGCCGCCGTCGCCTTCCTCTCCGGCCCCATTGCGCGGCGCCTGCTCGGCGGAAGGCCCTCCCTCTTGATGGCCGGGCTTGTGGGGGCGGCGCTCGTCCTCGCAGCGGACTTCGCCGCAGCGAACCTCGTTCCGGGAGGATCCCTTCCTGTCGGGGTGATCACCGGAGCCCTCGGCGCGCCGGTCCTGCTGGGGCTGCTCCTATCCGTAAACCGTTCCGGCCAGGGAGGCTGACATGGCTCTATCCACCACTGTGTCCACCACTGTGTTCACCACCGCATCACCGGGACCCAAGCCTCCGGCTCACACCCTCGCGGCCCGCTCGCTCACACTCTCCTACGACGACCGCCGAGTGGTCGAGGATCTGTCGGTAACGCTGCCGCAGGGACAGGTCAGCGTGATCGTCGGCGCCAACGCCAGCGGCAAGTCAACCCTGCTGCGCGGGCTGGCCCGGCTGCTCAAGCCCGCCAGCGGCACCGTACTGCTCGACGGCGAGGACATCCACTCACTGCCCACACGAGCCGTGGCGCGCACCCTCGGACTCCTGCCGCAGGCTCCGGTTTCCCCCGAAGGGATCACCGTCACCGATCTGATCGGACGCGGACGCTATCCGCACCAAGGCTGGTTCCGGCAGTGGAAACCCGAAGACGACGCCGCTGTTGCCGCCGCGCTTGAGGCCACAGGCATCACCGAACTCGCCGACCGCCCCGTCGACGAGCTGTCCGGCGGACAGCGGCAGAGGGTCTGGATCGCCCTTGCCCTGGCCCAGGAAACAGCAATCCTGCTCCTTGACGAGCCAACCACCTTCCTCGATGTGACACACCAGGTCGAAGTGCTCGACCTGATCACGGACCTGAACCGGAGGGCGGGGACGACCGTGGCGATGGTGCTCCACGACCTCAACCTGGCCGCCCGGTACGCCGACCACCTCATCGCCGTGAAGAACGGCCGGATCCTTGCGCAGGGCCTGCCGTCCGAAGTGGTCACGCAGCACATCGTGTCCGAGGTGTTCGGCCTGCAGTGCCAGGTGATCCCCGACCCCGTCTCCGGCACGCCCCTGGTGGTGCCGATCGGCCGCCACCATGGCGCGGCAGTGGCAGGCTCCGAACGCTCCGGTGCTGCATCATGACCGACCTGACGCACCGCCCACCGCACACCCAGCCCGCGGTTCCGGTCATGCTGACGTTCGATGTTGAAGTCAAACGCGTCCAAAGGATCGGTGCGAACTTCAACCGCATCACCTTCGCCGGGCCAAGCCTGAAGGACTTCGGGGTCGTAGGACCCACCCACGACCTGCGGATCAAGGTGCTGATCCCGCCGGCCGACGGGAACGCGCCCGACATCGCCGCACTGATGCGGGCCGATCCGGAGGGCCGCGGCTGGTACCAGCAGTGGCTCGGCCTCGACCCGGCAGTGCGCGGCGCAATGAGGACCTACACCGTGCGCAGCACGCGCTGCACGGCGGCAGAACCGGAAATTGACGTCGACTTCGTACTCCACTTCGACGCGAACGGCAGGGGCGGACCCGCCTCGCAGTGGGCGGCGGCCGCCGGTCCCGGCAGCAGGATATGCCTCATCGGACCGAACGTTAACGCCGCGCGCTGCTCCACCGCAGGCGCCTACGGCGGCATCGAGTGGGCCCCGGGCCTGGCGCAGCGCGTGCTGCTTGCCGGCGACGAAACCGCCGTTCCGGCCATCGGCGCGATCCTTGAAACGCTGCCCGCCGACATGGGAGGCCATGCCTTCCTTGAAGTTCCCGACGCCGCCGACATCCAGCCGCTTCCCACGGCCTCGAAGGTGGCGGTCACCTGGCTGGTCCGTAACGGGTGCGAACACGGTGAACTCCTCGGAGCCGCGGTGCGCAATGCGGTTCCCCAGCCCGGGTGGGCCGCCCTCGGGGCAGCGCCGGGCGGCGCCGACGGCGGGGAAGTGGCAGCGGGCCCCGAACCCGAGGACGTCGACATCGAACAGGCCGTCCTGTGGGAGACGCCGCAGCGCCTTGAGGCCTCCGGGCATGAGAACGGCGGCGGTGACCAGCCCGCCGGAACCCGGCCCTTCTACGCCTGGATCGCGGGGGAGGCGGCAGTGGTCCGCGGCCTGCGCCGCTATCTGGTGCGCGAGGTCGGCATCGACCGGAAACAGGTGGCCTTCATGGGGTACTGGCGCCTCGGCCGGGCCGAATCGGCATGATTGTGCAGCGCTTCACACAACGACACGCCGGAAGCCATGTAACGGAATTGTAACTTTAGGCGAAGCGAGTAGTATTACTCGGAGTCTGAACCAACTTTTGAGGTCCGCACGCCAAACCCTGTCAGCGGACCGCCCTCAACCTTGCATGACAGGGGCGGAGGACCCACCACCCGGCAGTCAGCGACTGCCTCGGGGTGAAGCCTTCACTGCACTAACTGTCCGCAGTGCAACGAGCCGCAGCGCAAGCTGCCGCTGCGTTGCGCAGTGGGGCCGAGTCAACTCTTGCTCGAACCCGACAGCTAACTTCGCCGGCGTTCGAGAGAGGTATTTTCGTGACCCAGCCGGCCATGTCCGGGCGCCGCCGCGCGCCCGGAGCCGTCCCGAGCACTCCTGCAGCAACCGTGGTGTCCGACCGACCCTGCGAACTTCCCAGCCGTCGCGACCTGCGTCCGCAACCGTCGGCCCGGAGCGGCAAGGGCAGCCTGACCGCGAGGATCCGCCAGGGCGGCCTCGCCGCGGGAGCACTGTTCGTTGGGGCAGGGCTCATCATGGGTGCCGTCGCCCCTTCCCAGGCAACCGCCGAGTCCCCGATCAGCCAGGCGGCCGCGGCCGAACCGGCGCCCGAGGTGACCGCCGACGCCAAGGCGAAGATCGACTTCGGCCGGCAGAGCCCCGCCGCCGTCGCAGGCAAGGCCGAAGCGAAGGCCAAGGCCCTCTCCAGCAGCGTCAAGAAGGCGAAGGCCAAGAAGGCCGCAGCCCTCGCAGCACCCCTCGACAACCTTTCGGTCGCCTCGACCTTCGGATACCGGGTGAACCCGCTCGGCGGATACGCACCCGAACTCCACACCGGCATCGACTACGCGGGAGCGTGCGGCACCCCGGTCAAGGCAGCGGACGACGGCAAGGTCATCGACTCAAGCTGGCACCCCTACGGTGGAGGCCAGCGGATCGTCATCGACCACGGCGCCGGAATGAAGACCACCTACAACCACCTCAGCCAGCTCGGGGCCAGCGTGGGGCAGAAGGTTTCCCGCGGGTCCCTGATCGGCGCTGTGGGGACCACCGGCAACTCCACAGGCTGCCACCTCCACTTTGAAGTGCTGATCAACGACGCCAAGGTCGACCCGCTTCCCTACCTGTAGGAAGCGCGCCCGCCGGGCGTGATGCTGCAGCAGCCTGCAGCGCGTGCCGGATTACGGCAGGGGGTTGCTCAGGATTGCAGGGTCCTTGCTACCGAAGGGCATGCGCAGCCGCAGCGCCTCGGGCATCATTTCGAAGGACATGTGCGTGGCCCGTCCCAGCGGGTCTCCGTCAAGCTGGACCTCAAGCGGTTCGTGGAGCTGCACTTCGGCGCGGCTGCACTGGAAGTACTGAAGGGACGGGTCTTTGCCCTTCCCGCGGGCAAACAGTTTCCCGGCCACGTTGAGCCAACCCAGCTTTCCCCGCGGAGCGACGGTCATGAGGTCAAGGAGGCCGTCGTCGATCTTGGCGCCCGGGAAAATTTCGAGCCCACCCATGATCTTTCCGCAGTTCCCGCCCATCACGCTGCGCAGCCGGCGCTCGAAGGGCCGGCCGCCGTCAACGGTGATTGTGGTGCGTGCCGGACGGCCCGGAAGGTTCCGGATGCCCGCGTCGACATACGCGAGCCAGCCCACGCGGTCCTTCAGGTCATCGCGCGTATCCGACATGATGGCGGCGTCGTAACCGAGCCCGGCCATCACCAGGAACACGTGGGCCTCCTGCGCGCGGTCAACCGTGACATGGACGACGTCGATCCTGCGCTCGGTCCCGTTGAACGCGGTCTCAACGGCCTCCTCGGGGTTGTCCACGGCGATGTCGAGGTTGCGAGCCAGGAGGTTCCCTGTCCCCAGCGGCACCAGCGCCATCACCGTGTCAGTGCCCGACAGCTCCTCCGCGACGCAGCGCACGGTGCCGTCGCCGCCGGCCGCAATGACGACGTCGACCCCGGCACGCAGCGCCTCCTGCGCCTGGCCGTGGCCGGGGTCCTCCGGCGTGGTCTCCAAAATCAGCGGCTCAAGCCACCCTTCCCGCGCCGAAATGCGCGCGACGATCTCCCGCACGTCCTGCCCGGTGTTCTTGATCGGGTTCAGGATGAGTGCTGCTCGCCGTCCGGGTGTGCCGGGGGTGGTGGTCATGGAGTCCTTCGGTCGAAGTGCGGAAAATGGCGCGCCAAGGGGCATCTGCGCATGAGCTTACCGCGCTGAGTCCCCGGACCGGGAGGAGGACGGGGTAGCCTGTCCGGGTGGAATTTACTCAGCGGTACGTCGCACTTGGCGATTCGTTCACTGAAGGAGTGGGGGACTGGGATCCCGGCAGCCCCAATGGGGTGCGCGGCTGGGCCGACCGCGTGGCGGAGCAGCTCATCCTCGCCGACCCGGGCTGGGGGTACGCGAACCTGGCCGTGCGGGGAAAGAAAATGCAGCAGATCCTCGACGAGCAGATCGAACCGGCGCTCCGGCTGCGTCCCACGCTCGTGAGCCTCTATGCCGGAGCCAACGACCTGCTGCGCCCGCGCGTCGACATCGACCGCCTCGTCGAGGGGTACGACGCGGGGATCGCCCGGCTCGCCGACAGCGGTGCAACGGTCGTGCTGTTCACAGGCTTCGACTCGTCGGCTTCGGCAGTCTTCAGCAAGACGCGCGGCCGCACCGCCGTGTACAACGAACTCATACGGGAGGTCGCGGACCGCCGCGGTGCCGTGATCGTCGACTATTGGAGGATGCGCGAGTTCCAGAACTGGGGTTACTGGGACGTCGACCGCATGCACATGTCGACGGCCGGCCACACCCTGATGGCGATGCGCGTGCTGGAGGTCCTCGCAGCCTCGCACAGCGTCGACACGCCGGAACTCGAGGCACGGCCGGCGCTCTCGCGGCTGCGGCAGCTCCGCGCCGACGCGCAATGGGCCCGCGACCACCTCTCGCCCTGGGTGGGACGGCGCCTGCGCGGGGTCTCCTCCGGCGACGAGCTCCGGGCAAGGTATCCCGAGCTCACCCAGCCGGACTTGGTGCGACGATGACCGAACCGGATTGGCTCAGCGCCGAGGAACGCAGGGCCTGGCTTGCCCTCTACGCCGTCTCGACGCTGCTGCCCGGCGCCCTCGACGCCCACCTCTTCCGCGAGGCGCGCATCACCCTTTTTGACTACCATGTGCTGGCGATGCTCTCCGAGGCGCAACGGACCACCCTTCCCATGAGTGAACTTGCCGACCGGTCAACGGCTTCGCTGTCCCGCCTCAGCCACGTGGTCAAGAAGCTCGAGCAGCGCGGGTGGGTCATCCGCAACCCTTCGGCGAAGGACGGGAGGGTGACGACCGCCGCCCTCACCGCGGAGGGACTGAAAACGGTGAAGCAGCTGGCCGTCGCCCACGTGGGGCAGGTGCGCAGCCTCGTCTTCAACCCGCTCGACGACCGCGATGTCGCGGACCTGGAGCGGGTCGGGCGGAAAATCCTCGGCAGCCTCAAGCACGATTCCTGGATTCTCAAGGAAGGGACGCCCGGAGAGCGGTAGGCGCGGCCCCGTTGCCGGCGCCGACGCCGAAGAATCCCTTCCCCCGGTTTGGCTCAGCGGCGGACGACCCGTAGTATGGTATGGCGTTTGGTTGAGCTGGATCCCGCATGCCGGGGTCGGCCCAGCTACCCGTAACTACCTGGAATTAAGGTCGTCGCAGGGCTTCGCGCCCGCACGCCGACCTCAACTTCACCGTCTTCCCCGCGGCGAGGCGCCTCGGCAGGTTCTCACCCTGCCAGGTCCACCTCCGGAAAGCTGCAGTAATAACGGTGTCATTACTGGTGGCGGGACGCTTTAAAAGTGATTTCGTCACGATCATCTAACTGGAGGAGAGTTATGGCAGCCCACTGCCAAGTGACCGGAGCCGAGCCTGGCTTTGGACACAGCATTTCGCACTCGCACCGCCGCACGAAGCGTCGGTTCGACCCGAATATTCAGAAGAAGCGCTACTGGGTTCCGTCCCTGCGCCGCAACGTCACGCTGCAGGTTTCGGCCCGCGGCATCAAGACCATCGATGTGCGTGGCATTGACGCCGTCGTGGCCGAGATCCAGGCGAGGGGAGTGAAGCTCTAGTGGCAAAGGACAAGGACGTACGTCCCATCATTAAGCTGAAGTCCACTGCGGGCACCGGGTACACCTACGTGACCCGGAAGAACCGTCGTAACGACCCTGACCGCATGGTCCTGATGAAGTACGACCCCAAGATCCGCAAGCACGTCGAATTCCGAGAGGAGCGCTAAACAATGGCCAAGAAGTCAAAAATTGCTCGCAATGAGCAGCGCAAGGTTATTGTTGAGCGCTACGCTGCGAAGCGCCTCGAACTCAAGAAGACCCTGGTCGACGAAAACGCTACCGACGACGCCCGCGAAGCGGCTCGCCTCGGCCTGCAGAAGCTGCCGCGCAACGCGTCGCCGGTCCGCCTCCGCAACCGCGACCAGATCGATGGGCGCCCCCGCGGCACCCTCCAGAAGTTTGGCATCTCCCGTGTCCGGTTCCGCGACATGGCACACCGCGGCGAGCTGCCCGGCGTGACCAAGTCCAGCTGGTAATCCACGACGGTTGAGGAAAGCCGGCGGCCTACGGGCCGCCGGCTTTTCTTATGCCCCGGGGTCCTGATCCCCTTCAGCGCACGGCCGGCAGCGGCCCGCCGGAGGGCGAAATACCCGCCCGATCGCGGAAATTGCCCAAAAACATAGCAAAATACGCTCATATCGAGCCCAAATTTGATGTTCCGTTCGCCCAAGCTGGTAAGTTCTCGGACAGAGGCTTTTCGAATATCCCGAAAGCTCGATGTACTAACACATGTCCAGGAGGACCGAAAATTGGCTAAAAACCGTAGTGAACTCGTTGCCGAGGTAGCCGCCAAGGCTGATACCAGCCAGGCTGCAGTGAACAGCGTCCTCGACGCTCTGTTCGATGTCTTCGCGGAGTCCGTTGCCAAGGACGAAAAGATCAGCATCCCGGGCTGGCTGGCTGTTGAGCGCACGAGCCGCGCTGCCCGCACCGGACGCAACCCCCAGACCGGCGAGACCATCCAGATCGCTGCCGGCCACGGCGTCAAGCTGACCGCGGGTTCGAAGCTGAAGGCTTCCGCCAAGTAACACAGGTGAACTCCACCGCAGAATTTGGGACCGCTGCCGAGAACCGGCAGCGGTCCTCTGCGTTTAATACGCATCGAATTGGCCCTTGTTCTACCGCGGGTAGACAATAGGAGGCGTGTCAACAACCGCGAAGGACCCCCGGCCCGCAGCCGGTGCCACCCGCAATCATGCGCAGGCGGTGCCTCCGGCCCTGCTCGCGGCCGGTGCTGCCGTCGTCCTTGCCGGTCTCCTGGCCGCCCTGCTCTTCTCAGGCGCCGCAGCCCCGCGCCAGCTGGGTGATCCCGGGGCCCTGACCCGGTGGGGGCTTCCTGCCGCCAAGACGCTCAACAACCTCGGCGCTGCCGGCACCATCGGGGCGCTCATCTTCTCAATCGTCATCCTTCCCCGGACCACCGGCGGGGGCCGGCGCCCGCGTGCGAAAGACACCCAGACGGAGCATCCAGCCCTCACGCGGGCCCTGACGCTCGCCTCGGTGTCGGCAATTTCGTGGACCCTCGGCGCCCTGGGGGTCATGGTCCTCTCGTACTCCGACGCCGCCGGCGTGCCCGTGAGCTCCGACCAGGCGTACACCACCGGACTCGCCGAATTCCTGACGGACTTTGGCACCGGCAGGGCCTGGCTTGTGACCTCGACCGTCGCGGCCGTCCTCGCAACCCTCACCTTCGGTGTGCGCTCCCTCAACGGCCTCGGCGCAATGGCGGCGCTCGCCCTCCTCAACCTCCTCCCCATGGCCCTTGTCGGCCACGCGGCGAGCGGCGACGACCACAACGCAGCGGTCAACTCGATCGCGCTGCACCTGGTGGGAGTCTGCCTGTGGGTCGGCGGGATCCTCGTCCTCGCGGTCGTGGGAGGACGCCTCGGCGACCAGACCCTGCCCGTCCTCAAACGGTTCTCGGCACTTGCCGGGTTCGCGTTCGCGCTCGTGTTCCTCTCCGGCATCGTCAATGCCAGCCTGCGGATCTCCGACCTGGCACAGCTGAGCTCCCAGTGGGGGCTGCTCGTCACCCTCAAGGCCGTGGCAACCCTCGTGCTCGGCGGAGTGGGCTGGATGCACCGTCAGTGGGTCATTCCGCAGCTCGGCGGCCCCGGCGTCGCCACGGAGGCCCGGCTCAGCGCACGGCGGGTCCTGTGGCAGCTGATCGCCGTTGAGCTGCTGATCATGGCCGCCGTCTCGGGAATCGCCGGCGCGCTCGGCCGCACGGCACCCCCGCGCGCGGAGGAACTCGCCCCCAACGCGTCCCCCGCGCGGATCCTCACCGGCTACGACCTTCCGCCGGCACCCACGCTGTCCCGCTGGTTCACCGAATGGCGGCCGGACTGGCTGTGGATCGCCGTCGCCATGACCCTCGGTGCCGCCTACCTCCTCGGGGTGCGCAACCTGCGCCGCCGGGGCGACTCATGGGCGCTGCCGCGCCTTCTGAGCTGGCTCATCGGGCTGGTGCTGCTGACCTACTTCACCTCGGGCGGTCCGGCCGTCTACGGCGTGGTGCTCTTCAGCGCCCACATGGTCGACCACATGGCCCTCACCATGGTGGTGCCGCTGTTCCTCGTGATCGGCGCCCCCGTGACCCTGGCCCTGAAAGCGCTTCCCGCCCGCACCGACGGCACCCGCGGCATCCGCGAATGGATCCTCGTGCTGATCCATTCGCGCTTCTCCGCCGTGGTGACCCACCCCTTGGTCGCGGCCGCGAACTTCGCCGGATCGATCGTCATCTTCTACTACTCGCCCCTCTTCGGATTCGCGCTGCGCGAGCACGTCGGGCACGAACTGATGATCACGCACTTCCTGATCACGGGCTACCTTTTCGTCCTCACCATGGCCGGCACGGACCCCCTGCCGAGGCGGGCGCCGTACCCCATGCGCCTGCTGCTCCTGTTCTCCACAATGGCCTTCCACGCCTTCTTCGGGGTCGCCCTGATGGGCTCCACGTCGCTGCTGCAGGCCTCCTGGTTTGGCAGCATGGGCAGGGACTGGGGGCCTTCGGCCCTCGAGGACCAGCAGATCGGCGGAGCGGCCACCTGGGGGATCGGGGAGGTGCCAACGCTCCTCCTGGCCATCGGCGTCGCCATCATGTGGTCAAGGACCGATGCGCGCGAGACAAAGCGCAAGGACCGCGCTGCGGACCGGAATAATGACGCGGACCTCGCCGCTTACAACAATATGTTCGCCAACCTGGCGGAGCGGGACAGGCGAAGCCAGGCCCCCGCACCCCAGGTTCCCGCAAAGCCAGGAGACAACGAATGACCGACACGTCGATCCGTAGCTCGTACCGAGTCCGCGCCTCCGCGCTTGAGGGCCGCAACTGGCTCAACACCGGCGGGAAGCAGTTGGGCCTTGAGGAGCTGCGCGGGAAAATCGTGATCCTCGACTTCTGGACGTTCTGCTGCATCAACTGCCTTCACGTCATCGACGAACTGCGCCCCCTCGAAGCCAAGTATTCCGATGTCCTCGTGACGGTCGGCGTCCACTCGCCCAAGTTCGAGCACGAGGCCGACCCCGTGGCCCTTGCCGCCGCCGTCGAGCGGTACGACATCCACCACCCCATCCTCGACGACCCGGAGCTGAGCACCTGGCAGGCGTACACGGCGCGGGCCTGGCCCACACTCGTGGTCATCGACCCCGAGGGCTACATCGTTGCGCACCTCTCCGGCGAAGGCCACGCCGACGGCCTCGACTCGCTCGTCGCCGAACTCGTTGAGGAGCACACAGCCAAGGGCACGCTCCACCGCGGCGACGGCCCCTACGTTCCTGCCGAGAGCACCGCCGGCGACCTCAAGTTCCCGGGCAAGCTGCTCGCCCTGCCCGAAACCGGCACCTTCCTTGCCGCCGACACCGGCCACCACCGCCTCGTCGAACTCGACGCCGACCTGACAACGGTCCGGCGCACCGTCGGAACCGGAACGAGGGGCTGGGCCGACGGCGCCGCCGATACGGCCGAGTTCAACGAACCCCAGGGCCTTGCCCTCCTGCCCCAGGAGACAGCGGAGCGGGTCGGGTACGACGTCGTCGTGGCCGACACGGTCAATCACCGGCTGCGCGGAGTCTCCCTGGCAACAGGGGAGGTGCGCACGCTCGCGGGCAATGGTGTGCAGCGGCTCCTCGACGCCGAGAACCTCACCAAGGCCGCTCCGGGCGGAGCGCCCGCGGACGCCGACGACGATACGCCGCGCCTGCACGGCGCCGTCCTTGGCACCGACGCGTTGAACGTCTCCCTTTCCTCACCCTGGGATGTCATCTACTCGCGCGCCCTCGACAGCGTGGTCATCGCCATGGCCGGAACGCACCAGATCTTCACCTTCAACCCGGTCACCTCCGCCGTCAACATCCTCGCGGGCACCGGGCTCGAAGGGCTCAACGACGGCGCGGGCGACACCGCGTGGTTCGCGCAGTCCTCAGGGCTGGCCGAGGACGCCGACGGCCGCATCTGGGTTGCCGATTCGGAAACCTCGTCGCTGCGTGTTCTCACCGTCACCCCCGGCGACCAGCCCTTGGTGCAGGTGGAGACCGCCATCGGGAGCGGACTCTTCGACTTCGGGTTCCGCGACGGGGACGCCGCCCAGGCGCGGCTGCAGCACCCGCTCGGGGTCACGGCACTGCCCGACGGTTCGATTGCCGTCGCCGACACCTACAACGGCGCGGTGCGCCGCTACGACCCGGCCACCGAGCAGGTGTCCACCCTGGTCCGCGGCCTGGCGGAGCCCTCCGACCTGATCGTCGACTCAACGCCTACCGAAAGCGGATCCGAGCCCCTGCTCGTCGTTGTCGAAACCAACCGGCATCAGCTGGTGCGGGTGCCGATTCCCAAGGAGGCCCTTGCCGTTGACGAGGGCGCCTCGCAGAGCCAGCGCCCCACAACCTCGGTGACGGCCACCGGCCCCCTCGCGGTGAAGGTGCGCTTCACCCCGCCGACGGGGCAGAAACTCGATGACAGGTGGGGCGATCCGTCGCAGCTGAAGATCTCCGCGTCGCCTGAATCGCTTCTGCTCTCCGGGAGCGGCACCTCGGTGGGGCTGACGCGGGAACTGCGCTTCTCCGACGAGGTGCGCGAAGGCGTCCTGCACATCACCGCGAGGGCCGCGGCGTGCGACGGCGAGCCGGGCGGGGAGATCCCCGACCACGCGGCCTGCCACCTGTATCAGCAGGACTGGGGCATCCCCGTTGTGCTGACCGCCGGCGGCGACAACGAACTGACCCTGGACCTGCGCGGGCTCAACTGACCGGACGGGTGGGCCGGCGTCCCTTCGTGAGGGGGCGGGTGCTGCCGCCGGCCCGGCGGGCCCGGACGGCTGTGCCCGGTGCCCGGTGCCGCAGCACTCGACGGTTCTCAGTACCCGGTCGTGCTCAGTCTTCGACGGCGGTCAGTCTTCGACGGTGCTCAGTATTCGACGACCGGCGTCACGGTGACCTCCGAGTCGGTGACCGTGAGTTTTGCGGAGAACTCGAACGACCGCTCCGCCCTCACGTCCTCGATGGCGCCGCTGAACAGGTCCTGGAGCCGGGTGTCGAGGCGGGCGGTGCCGGTGAGTGGGGCGATGACCCACTTCCCGTCGTTGGGCCCGATGCGGATCGCCGGGTACTTCGTGATTGACCAGGAGATGTCCCCGGCCAGCCGCTGGGCGGTCTGGAAGTTGAAGGGGCAGTTGGTCGGCTGGAACACCGTCTGGGCGGCGCACTTATCGAGGAAGGCCCGGATCTCGCCGTCGACGGCCTTGGTGAGCTCGGGTGTGGCGGCCGTCGCAAGGGCAAGGGTTTCCGTGCCGGCGGTGCGTGCCGTGACCGGGAGGGTGCGCGAGGCGGCGTTGAGGTACTTGCCGCTGAAGTGGCCCTCGAGTTCCACCGGGTAGAACGAGGCGAACCTGCTGCGCCCCTCGGGCAGGGCGACCCGCTCACCGTTGACCGTGGCCTCGGTCCCGTTCACCACCGACACTTCGACTTCCGGGAGCATCGCCGGGACGAACTCCCAGACCTGAAAGAAGATCCAGCGGTTCCCGGTCTTTTCGAGCGGGAACGTTGTTGTGTGCTCCGTGCCCCGGATGGTGTAGCTGACGGGAACATCGACCCGGTCACCGCCCGCCGGCACCGCATCCTGCACCTCGACATCCTTGACCGCCGCTGCACCTGCCGCGAGCGCCGGGCCGTCGAGCAGCGCGGGGTTGGCCTGCGGCACCGAGCCGTTGAGCAGGCCCAGGGCGCCCTCGCCGTCGCCTTCGCGCAGCGCCGAGAAGTATTCCTCGACCTGGCGCTCAGGGCCGTAAAGGCCGCTGTTGAGGAAGAGCACGACGCCGACAAAGGCCGCCGCCGTGAGCATCAGTCCCAGCAGCCAGCCGGCAAGGACTTTCACGACGGGTGGAGTTTGCACGCTCCAACGTTACCCGGTTCGGGCGGCTGCCCTCCTCTTCGGGTGCCCTGTTGACGCAGGGCGGGCGGCGCCGTCAGCCCTGAAAACGCCGGTCGCACCCAAACAGCGGCGAAGCCGCACCGCCGATCAGCGGTGCGGCTTCGCCAATGTTTTTCAGCGGGCGCGGGAGGCCTCAGCCGGCGGAATGCTTGCCTCCGGTCGCAGTCGCTCCGCCCCGCGAGCCGGCCGCCGCCGTGCCTCCTCCGGCCGCTACGCCGGAGGGCGCCGCCGTCCGGTTGCTGCTCGAGAAGCCCGAACCCGTGTTGCTGCCGTCGCCCTGCGCGTTGGCGATCTCCTCGGCGCGCTCCTGGTTCGCCTCCTCGGTGAGGGCCGCACCGGCGTCGGCGTCACGGGTGAGGTTGTCCCCAGTCTCCGGATCGAACAGGTGGAGCTTGCGGGTGTCGAGCCAGATCTCCGCCTCACGGCCACCGCGGATACGGCTTGCGGCGTCGAGGGTGACGACAACCTGGGGCCGCAGTTCGTCGGCGTCCATCTCCTTGGCCAGGTTGTTCAGCAGCTCCCGGACCTCGGGGGCCGGGTCGAAGTTGATGTACCCGTACTGCTCGTTGCCCAGCCACTCGGTGTGGGTGAGGTTGGCGCGGAAGACGGAGCCGTGTCCCCGCTTGGACTCCTCGACGAGTTTCGCGTCCTCGAAGAACTCGGGGCGCACCCCGACCAGTACAACCTTCTTCCCGGCGGCCTTCGCGGCCTTCTCCGCCGGGATTTCAAGGTCGCCCAGCGCGGTGTGCAGCCCGTTCCCCGTGATCGTGGCAGGGAGGAAGTTCATTGACGGGGACCCGATGAACCCGGCAACGAACAGGTTGCGGGGCTGTTCGTAGAGTTCCCGGGGGGAGGCGATCTGCTGCAGTTCGCCCTTCTTCAGCACCGCGACCCGGTCGCCTAGGGTCATCGCCTCGGTCTGGTCGTGCGTCACGTACACCGACGTCACCCCGAGCCGGCGCTGCATCTGCGAGATCTCCGAGCGCATCTGCCCGCGGAGCTTCGCATCGAGGTTCGACAGCGGCTCGTCGAAGAGGAACGCGTCGGCCTGGCGGACGATTGCCCGGCCCATGGCGACCCGCTGGCGCTGGCCGCCGGAGAGGTTCGCCGGCTTGCGCTGGAGGTGGTCGGTCAGCTCAAGGGTCGAGGCCGCCTCGGTCACCAGGCGCTTGATCTCCTCATCGCTGTGCTTGCCCTTGGCCAGCCGCAGCGGGAAAGCGATGTTCTCGTAGACGGTCAGGTGGGGGTAGAGAGCGTAGTTCTGGAACACCATCGCAAGGTTGCGGTCGCGCGGGGCCTTGTCGTTGACGCGCTCGCCGTTAATCAGCAGGTCGCCTTCGGTGATGTCCTCGAGGCCCACGATCATCCGCAGCAGGGTTGACTTGCCGCAGCCAGAGGGGCCCACGAGGATGATGAATTCACCGTCGGCGATGTCGATGCTGATGTCGTTGACGGCAGGGAAGCCATCGCCGTATCTCTTGATCAGGTGATTGAGTGTGATTGAAGCCATTGGAGGGAATCCTTTTCTTGATCCGGGGTGTTAGCCCTTGACGGCGCCCTGAGTCAGGCCTGAAACGATTTGACGCTGGAATGCCAGGACCAGCACGACAACCGGGATGGTGACGATGATGGCCGCTGCCGAGATGGCGCCGGTCGGTGCTTCGAACTGCGAGGCCCCGGTGAAGAACGCCAGGGCCGCCGGGACCGGCCGCGCCGCCTCGGTGGAGGTCAGCGAGATGCCGTAGACGAAGTCGTTCCAGGCGATGAAGAAAGCGATGATCGCCGTCGTGAAGACGCCGGGTGCCGCGAGGGGAACGATCGCCTTCCGGAACGCCTGCCACGTCGTCGCTCCGTCAACCTGGGCGGCCTGCTCGAGTTCCCACGGGATCTGCCGGAAGAACGCCGCAAGCGTCCAGATGGAGATCGGGAGGGTCAGGGACAGGTAGGGGATGATCAGCCCAGGCCATGTGTCGTAGAGCCCGATGGTGCGCCAGAGGTTGAACAGCGGGGTAACGATCGAAATGACGGGGAAGATGGAGACCGCCAGCGCCGTGGTGAGCACCAGCTTCTTGCCCGGGAAGTCGAGCCGGGCGATTGCGTAGGCGCAGAGGGTTGCCAGCACCACGGCGATGAAGGTGGAGATCAGGCAGATGCCGATGGAGTTCCGCAGCGCCGTGAGGAACAGGCCCTGGGCGTCACCGACGAGGATCTGCTCGTAGTTTCCGGTGGTTGCCGTGCCCGGAGAGGGCAGGAACCGCTGGCTCGTGAGGTCGCTCGGCGTCTTGAACGACGTGGCCAGGATCGACATCACGGGGAACAGGGCGTACACCAGAACGAGCACGGTGACGATGGTCCAGAGGACCTTGGACTTGGTACTGGTCATCACTTACCTCCCTGGGCCCCGGCGAGGTCCACCTTGAACAGCTTGATGGCGACGAAACAGATGAGCAGCACGCACAGGAACAGGAGGACCGAGACTGCCGATCCGAGGCCGATCTCGAGCCTGCTGATCGACTGGCGGTAGGCCAGCAGTGAGAGCACTTCAGTGCCGTAGGCGCCGTTGGTCATGATGAACACGTTGTCGAAGATCCGGAAGGCATCGAGTGCCCTGAACAGGACGGCGACCATGATTGCCGCCTTCATGTTCGGAATGATCACCTTGCGCATCTGCTCCCACCAGGTGGCGCCGTCGACCTTCGCGGCCTCGGTGAGCTCGTCGGGAACCTGCGCCAGCCCTGCGAGCAGCAGGAGCGAGATGAACGGCGTCGTCTTCCAGATTTCCGATGCCATGATCACGAACAGGGCGGTGGGGCCTTGGGCGAACCAGTTGAGGTCCTGGTCGATCCCGGGGAGCCAGGCGAACCAGCTGTTGACGTAACCGGAGTTGATGTCGAAGGCGTAGAACCACGCGAACGCCGACACAACGGTGATGATGCCGTAGGGCACCAGGATCGCTGTGCGGAGCGGGCCCCGCACCGCCTTCAGGGCCTTGTGCATGACCAGGGCCAGCGCGAAGCCGAGGACGAGTTCCACGGCGACGGTGATGATGGTGATCAAGAGGGTGGTCCACAGGGCCGACCACCACACCCCGTCACTGAGGATCACCGCGTAGTTGCCCAGCCCGATGAATTCGCGCTCACCCGGGGCGGTGAGGCGGAACTGGAAGAGGGACTCGTAGATGGCCTGCAGGATCGGATACAGGGTCACCGCGAGCATGATGATGAACGCGGGACCCGCGAGCATCCATCCGAGCCGCCGTTCCGCGCGGACGCGGTCACTGTACTGGGCCGTTGCTTTCTTGTCGGATGGGCCGCCCGGGCCGACACTCGGCTGCGTGTCCGCCTCTACGTCCGGGCTGACGGGTTTTGCCGGAATTGCAGAAGTCACAGCAATTGCTCCCCTCGAAGGACCGAGATGATGAAATCGGTTGAATTGCGGGGCGTCGATTCCGGGTCGACGCTGGCCGGAGGCGCCCACGTCTGCTGGATGCCCGTCGAGATCTCGTTGTAGAACGGAGTCTGGGGGCGCGGCTTGGACTGCTCGAGCGATTCCCGGATGGTGTCAGCCATCGGGAAGGTCTCCTCGATCCGCGGGTCGTCGTATGCCTCGGTGTTGGCCGGCGGGTTGCCGTTCGTGACGAAGTATTCGGCCTGGTTCTCGGGGGAAACGATGCACTCGATCGCCTCGTAGGCGAGCTCCGGGTTGTCGCTTGCCGCGCCGACGGCGAGGCTGATTCCTCCGAGCGGGGGAGCGGCATCCTCACCCTCTTTAACCTGCGGGTAGATGCCCCAGCCGATGTCGTCGATCAGCGACTCGTCGAGGGTGCCAGCCTCGACCGCGCCGTTGGTGGCGGGCCACACGAACGGCCAGTTCACCATGAACGCCCCGTCGTCGCCCTGGAAGTTGATCATCGACGTGTTCTCGTCCTGGGTCGCCAGGCCCGGACCGCCGAGCCCCTCCCCGCCGATCGTCGAGATGATCCGGGCGGCTTCGGTGCCCGCCTCCGAGGTCAGGGCGAGCTCGATCTGGTCGGACGTTGCCTCGGGATCGACGATGATCGATTCACCACCCGACTCCACGAGCGCATTGACCCAGACCGTCATCGATTCAGCCTGCGCCCCCTGAACTCCAAGCACCTTGTCCTGCTCCTTGGCAGCGTCGATGATCTGGTCCCAGGTGACAGGCTTTGACATGTCGAGGCCCGCCGCCTCCGCCACCGACTTCCGGTACCAGAGGATCTGCGTGTTCGCCCAGAAGGGGATTGCAACAAGTTCGTCTTTCCAGGTCGCTCCCGCAAGGGCCCCTTCAACAACGTTTTCGGTTGTGTTTGAGGCCACGTCCTCGGGCACAGGAGCAAGAAAGCCCGGCTCCGCGAGTTCAGGGATGAACGGCGGGTCCAGGCTCATGATGTCGAGGGAGGAGTCTCCTGCGGCGAGACGCCGGGCGAGCTGCTCCCGCTGGGAGGCCGCGTCGCTGGGAAGCAGTGAGGTTTCTATCCGGTAGGCGCCGTTTGCCTCTTCGGTGCATTTGGCGGCGATGTCCGCCTGCCCCCCGGCGTCCGGATTGATGTACCAGGTGAGTGTTTCAGTGCTCCCTGCGGAATCACCGCAGCCGCTCAGGAGCAGGGTTCCCGCGAGCACTGTGGCGATTGTGCCTGCGCGCGGTCGGCCTCGAGTGGAATTTCGTTTCCTAGTCGGCATACTTACCGAGCCTCCACATCTTTGTAGACAACCCAGCTGACGGTTCAGGTGAAGCGACAGCCTAAATCAACGTTCGCTTTTTGACCATATGCCCGAACAGCAGAATCCGCTAGACAGTCGGCTTACTAATTGGCTGACTAGGAGTAATCCAAAAATGGAGGGCCGGGAGGAAACGGCGGTGGCCCGGTTCAGGAAGCCGCGGTGTGGAGCGCGTGCGGAGGGCGCTGAAGGTCATCGGTGAGGGCTTCCGCCGGGTCCGAACCCAGCTTCACAATCGAGTTTTTTCCGTCGACATGGACCACGGTCGGCACGAAGGAACGTGCTTCCTCGGTGGTCATCGAGGCATAGGTAATCAGGATGACGAGGTCGCCGCGCTGCACCAGATGGGCGGCGGCGCCGTTGATGCCAAGCACGCCCGAACCGCGCTCGCCGGCGATCGTGTACGTTTCCAGCCGGGCGCCGTTTGTGACGTCGACGATCGAAACGAGCTCTCCCGGCAGGATGTCGGCGGCTTCGAGCAGATCCAAGTCCACCGTGACCGATCCGACGTAGTGGAGGTCGGCGTGCGTCACGGTGGCGCGGTGGATCTTCGACTTAAAAATTGTGCGGTTCATCCGTACAAGGATACTGCGCGCGGAGCAGTGGCCCGTGCTGCATCGCTCACAGCGAAGCGCCGGCACCGGCGGGAAGGAAACGAGCGGGCGACGGGAATCGAACCCGCGTATCGAGCTTGGGAAGCTAGCGCTCTACCATTGAGCTACGCCCGCACTGGGACCGCTGGCGGAGCCGGCAATCCCGATGAAACAACGAGATTGAGCTTACCTCAGAGTTGGGCGCTACCGGAACGTTGGGGCGGCGGGGCCGGGCCGGAGTCCGCCGCCGGTTCAGCCCTGCGATTGCCGCCGCGCGCGCTCGATGAGTTCGCGCAGCGGCTCATCCAGCCGGCTTTCGGGCACCGTGACCCGCTCGATGCCGATGACGATGGTGTAGACGTAACGGTCGCGCCGCTGGTCGGGGGAGGGCTGCTGGGTCTGGTCCTCAGGTGTCAGGACGGAACGCTGCGCCGCTCCGGTCGCCTCGCCGACAAGCGGCAGCCACCGTTCCTCGGCCTCCGCGGGGCTAACCTCGAGGCTCCACGTGCGGGTCATCCCCGCGATGCCGCCGGAGCGGGAGATCTCTATTCTCACGGGGCCACGCCGACCTTTGACCACGCGTCGGCAACGGCGTTGGCTTCCTCGGAGGACGCCCCGTACCGTTCCGCGGCAGCCTGCTCGGTGGCCGCGGCGAAGCCGACGAAGTCGCAGTCGGCGGGGATGTTGCCGCCCACGGCGGCGTCGTACCAGATCTGCCCCGCCCGCTCCCAGGCAAAGCCGCCAAGCTGCCGGGCGGCGAGATAGAACGCATGGTTCGGGATGCCGGAGTTGATGTGGACGCCGCCGTCATCCTCGGCCGTGTCGACGTAGTCCGCCATGACGGCCGGCTGAGGGTCCTTGCCGAGCACGTCGTCGTCGTACGCGGTTCCCGGGGCGGCGAGGGAGCGCAGGGCCTCGCCCTGCACCTCCTCCGTGAAAACCCCCTCCCCGACAAGCCATGCGGCATCGGCGGCGTTCTGCCTCAACAGGTACTGCTCGACCAGAACCCCGAAGACGTCCGAGAGGGATTCATTGAGCGCACCGGACTGGCCCTGGTAGATCAGGTTGGTCGTGTACTGCGTGAAGCAGTGGGCCAGTTCATGGCCGATGACCGTCAGCGACCGCGTGAAGCCTCCGAAGACGTCGCCGTCGCCGTCGCCGAAGACCATGCGCTCCCCGTCCCAGAAAGCGTTGTCGTACTTGTCGCCGAAGTGGACGGTCGCGTCGAGGGGGCGGCCGCCGTCGTCGATCGAGCCGCGCCCGTACACCTCGCTGAACAGGGCGTGGGTCGCGCCGAGTCCGTCGTACGCTTCATCGACCGCGGAATCCCCGGTGGGACCGGCCCCCTCGGCGCGGATCAGGGTGCCGGGAAGGGTCTCAAGGTTCCCGGCGTCGGAGATCCGGCGGTGGAGGGCTGCCTTGATCGTCGCGCCGCGGCGCACCGGTGCGGCAAGGGCCGCGGAACGGGCGGCGAGCAGCGGGTCGAGCTGGACCAGGGCGTGCCGGGCGGCCGATGCCGCCGTTGCATGGCGGGGATCGTCGAGCCGGGCAAGCCGGGCGAGAAGGTGCGGCGGGACGATGGCGCAGAACATGTTGCCTCCTAGGTTGCTCCTCAACGTAGACCACGGTTCCGCTCCCCTCAATGCACCCCGCCTCCTGCGGCGTTCGCCGGGTGCGGCGTCGTACTGTTGGTTCATGAGCGTCGAGAAGAACACCCGCAGCCTTGAGGCCGGGATCGAGCGGGATTTCGCCGACAAGATGAGCTACGGCTCCTACCTGCGCCTGGACCAGCTCCTCTCGGCGCAGCAGCCGGTCAGCCGGCCCGAGCACCACGACGAAATGCTGTTCATCATCCAGCACCAGACCTCCGAGCTGTGGCTCAAGCTCGTCCTGCACGAACTGCGGGCGGTCCGGCGGTTCCTGGGTGCGGACGACCTGCGCGCCGCCATGAAGGGCATTGCGCGCATCAAGCACATCCAGCGCTCGCTCACCGAGCAGTGGTCGGTGCTGGCGACCCTGACGCCGTCCGAGTACGCCGAGTTCCGCGGAGAGCTGGGATCGGCGAGCGGATTCCAGTCCTACCAGTACCGCGCCGTCGAGTTCCTGCTGGGCAACAAGAACGACGCGATGCTTCAGGTCTTCGCGGCCGACCCCGCTGCCCTCTCGCTGCTGTCGGAGCTGCTGGGGCAGTCAAGCATCTACGACGAGTTCATCGCCCTGCTGGCCCGGCGCGGTTACGCCGTGCCGGAGGAGCTCTTGGGCCGGGATTTCAGCAAGGCGCACGAATTCACGCCCGCGCTCGTCCAGGTCTATAAGACGGTGTACGAGAATGCGGCCGAGCACTGGGATGTGTACGAGGCGTGCGAGGAGCTCGTTGACCTCGAGGACAACTTCCAGCTGTGGCGTTTCCGCCACCTCAAGACCGTCGCCCGGACGATCGGCTTCAAGACCGGCACCGGCGGGTCCTCGGGAGTCGGTTTCCTGCAGCGTGCCCTGGAGCTGACCTTCTTCCCCGAGCTGTTCGCCGTGCGGACAGAGATCGGCCGCTGACTCCTGTAGTTTTGTAGCGTGCTGTTCTCCGACCGCGATATCCGTGCCGAAATTTCCGCCTCCCGCATCGAGCTGGATCCCTACGACCCGGCGATGGTCCAGCCGTCCAGTGTGGACGTACGGATCGACAGGTTCTTCCGGCTGTTCGACAACCACAAGTACGCCCACATCGACCCTTCCGAGGACCAGCCGGACCTGACGCGCCTTGTCGAGGTGGCCCCCGATGAGCCGTTCATCCTCCACCCCGGGGAGTTCGTGCTCGGTTCGACCTATGAGATGGTCACCCTGCCCGACGACATTGCGGCCCGCCTCGAGGGCAAGTCCTCGCTGGGTCGGCTCGGCCTGCTGACGCACTCCACCGCAGGCTTCATCGATCCCGGGTTTTCGGGCCACGTGACCCTCGAGCTCTCCAACATGGCGACGCTGCCGATCAAGCTGTGGCCGGGGTCGAAGATCGGTCAGCTGTGCTTCTTCCGGCTGACCTCGCCCGCGGAACACCCCTACGGGTCCGGCGAGTACGGCAACCGCTACCAGGGACAGCGCGGGCCGACGGCGTCGCGCAGCCACCTCAACTTCCACCGCACGTCGATCTAGTTCCCCAGGCGGCGCCGGCTGGCGCGGCGCCCGGCGTCGTTCGCCGGGGACGCCGTCGCCTCTCCGGCGTCGTTCGCCGGGGACGCCGTCGCCTCTCCGGCGTTGAGTTTGCAGCTGACCACCGTTGCTGCGCCGTTTGGCGTTGTGAGGTGTCGATCCGCCGTCGTTAGCCGGCGCCCGGACCGATACGCACATAGCAGCGCCTGGACCCCACCCGCGGCCCTCAGCCCAAGACACTGGCTCTATGCGCAAGCCTCAGCCGTTGCCGGGAACCTTGGCCGGACGGTCCTTCACTCTCGAGGAGGCACTCCGGTTGGGTGTTTCGAGGAGGCGGACGGAAGCCTCCCGGTTTGAGACGCCCAGCCGCGGAATCAGGGTTCCATGGGGCGCCGTCCAGCCGCTCAGCCAGTCGCTCGGACCGCTGCTCGCCGTGAGTCCCGGCGCCGTGGCGAGTTTCTCGACCGCCGCCCGCCTGTGGCGAATCCCCCTACCGCCGGCAGTGGAACGCGACTTCACCATCCACCTCACCTGTCCCCGGGGTATGGCGGGGCCGCGTCGGAAGGGAGTGCGCGGCCACTCAATGAACCTCGGTGCGGCGCAGATAACAGCGCTGGAAGGCATTCCGTTGACCAGCCCGGCCCGCACTTGGTGCGATCTGGCGCAACTCCTCGACCTCGATGCCCTCGTCGCCGCCGGGGATTACCTGGTGAACTGCAATCACCGAATCTTCGGCGAGAAACGCGAGGGGCTCACGTCCCTCGAGGAACTGTCGGAAATGCTGGAAGGCCGGAGGAGGACGCGCGGGGTAACCACCGCACGTCAGGCTCTGGTCCTGATCCGGGTGGGTTCCGATTCGGCGCCCGAAACCGCGCTCCGCCTCGCCCTCGTCCGGGCGGGGCTCCCCGAGCCCGAGCTGGGATTCGTGATCACGGATGCGACCGGTGGCCACGTCGTCTGGCCGGACCTCGCCTATCCGGAGTACAAGGTCGCCCTGCAGTACGACGGCGCACATCACTTCGCGCGGGAGCGGCAGGAACTGGATATTGCCCGCAACGAGGCGACCGCACGAGCCGGGTGGACGCAGATCATCATCACTTCACGCATGATGGACGTCTTCGGATCGACCGCCGCCGTGGTCAAGGTGCGCGACGCGCTGCTGCGCAACGGATGGGACCCTCGCCGGCACCTCGAATGAACTGGGGAACGGCGGGTTCATTCCACCTGATCCCGCGGCATCGGACTGTCGGCGGTCGAGTTGGCAGGTCAACACGTCAACGGCAAGGCGAAGGGTGGTGAGCTGTGGATTCGACGGGTGACGGCATTATCACCACGGTTGCGTTGGCAGGTCACCCCGTTTTCGGAGCGCCGGAGCGTGGTTGCCTGCAGTTTCGGTGAAAGGGGGCCCCACGAAGGGTGGTGAGCTGCAGTTTCGGCGATACGAGGTCCCGCGAAGGGTGATGAGCTGCAGCTTCGATCGGGGAGAACGGGCCGGGGAACGCCGGCCGTCCTCAGGCCGCGGGGACGACGGCGGGAGCCACCTTCCCCGGCGGCTTCACCGGCAGGAGCAGGAGCAGCCCGGCGAGGAGCACCAGGAGGATCCCGATGATCCCGAAGCGCTGCGCACCGAAGATGCCGATGGACAGGGCGAACAGGGTCGGGGCGAGGAAGCTGACGGCGCGCCCTGTCGTGGCGTAGAGACCAAACAGTTCGCCTTCCCCGCCCTCGGGCGCCAGGCGCGCCAAGTACGCCCGCGATGACGACTGGGCCGGCCCGACGAACAGCGTCAGCAGGAGGCCGAAGACCCAGAACGTGGTGTCGCCCGTCCACGCCATCCCGAAGAAGGAGTACGTCTCCGCGCCAAGAATCAGGATGGCGGAGCCCGCGATCAGCAGGCCGACCAGCGCGCCGACGATGACCCGTTTGGGCCCCACCCGGTCATCGAAATAGCCCCCGACCACGGCCCCGAGCGCGGCGATCACATTGCCGGCGATGGCGAAGACGATGACCTGGCTGAGCGTGAAGCCGAAGGTGCCCGCCGCGATGATCCCGCCGAAGGTGAAGACGGCGGCCAGTCCGTCGCGGAACACCGCGCTGGCCAGCAGGAAGAAGATGGTGTGCGGGCTGGTCCGGTAGATCGCCTGGACCCGGCGGATCAGCAGCCCGTACGAGGCGAGGAAGCCGAGCTGCGCGGCCTTGGCCTGGCGCGGTACCTCGGGTACCGAGAACATCACTGGCAGGGCGAAGGCGAGGAACCACAGGGCGGAGAATACGGCCACCAGCCGGATGTTCAGGGCGTCCTCAGTGGAGGAGCCCGGCCAGTCGATCACCGGCTGCACGAAGGCGACGAGCACGATGACCAGGGCAATGATCCCGCCGACATAACCCATGGCCCAGCCGAAGCCGCTGATGCGGCCGATGGTCGCCGGAGTCGAGATCTGGGAGAGCATCGCGTTGTAGTTGACGCCGGCGAACTCGAAGAAGATGTTGGCCGCGGCGATCAGCGCGACACCGAGGATGAGCAGTTCGGGGCGGGGGAAGACGAAGAAACACAGACCGGTGAGGACCGCCACGATGAGGCTGTTCACGCCCAGCCACAGTTTCCGCCGGCCGCCGTTATCGGAGCGCTGCCCGGTCACCGGGGCGAGCAGCGCGATGAGCAGCCCCGCCGCCGCGAGCCCCCACCCCAGGGTCGACGACGCGCGCTCCTCACCGCCGAAGGCATCCGAGGTGAGGTAGACGGTGAAGACGAAAGTGGTCATCACCGCGTTGAACGCCGCAGACCCCCAGTCCCAGGAGGCCCAGGCAAGGACCTGGCGGGAGAAGGTCCGCTCGGGGCGGTGCCCGGACGACGACGGGGCAGCGCTCTTCGCGGGCAGCGGCAGCTGCTGATCCTTGGTCATAGGGTGAATGCTACCGGCGGCCCGTGGAATCGTCGGTCCGGCGCGGTGGACGACTTCAGCGCCCACCGCGGCTTGGGCTTTAGGTCAGGTCGCGGGTCTTCTCGAACCGCTCGATCGCCTTCTGCAGGGTGCGGTTGGTGAACACCTGGATGGTGGTTCTCACTGCACCGGAGACCAGGGCGAATACGAGCGCCGAGCGTACCGTGTTCTCGAGTCCCTCTGTGCCCTTGGGCGAGGATTCCCCGGTGATTTTCTCCCAGAAGAAGTCAACCAATTTGCTTGCGACGATACCGGCGCCCAGGCTCATCCCGGTTCCGAGCAGTTTGAACAGCAATTGCATTGCGTCTCCTTCGGTTGGCTCACTCTCCAACCAAGCCTAACGGTGCCGGGCCGGGGCGGCACTGCCCACCTGGGCCCGCATGGCAGCGTGCCGGAACCCGGGTGTAGACTCGGTCGCGCAAACATACGACAGGGGAGCGCCGGCCCGACGCAGTTACGCTGCTGAAGGAACCGGGCGCTGAGAGTGCGGACAACCGCAGACCCTCGAACCTGATCCGGTTAGTACCGGCGAAGGGAGTCGAGTTCTCAGGGCGAGCGCGGCGGCATATTGGCGCCGTCCATCGCCCTCCCCTCCTGTACCTCAGGAGGATCTTCACAATGGCAGTTTCCAGTGCCAAAACCAGCACAGCTCCAACCCGGCGCCGCCTCGAATGGCGCGTCGTTGACATCGTCGTCGCCTCGGTGCTCGCCGTGGCCGTCGGCGTCGTCTTCTTCGCCTGGTCCGCCGGCTACAGCGGGGTCGTGCTGCTGACCAGCGCGTTTCCGCCGCTCATGGGCCTCTATACCGGCGGCTGGCTCATCGCCGGGGTCCTCGGCGGCCTGATCATCCGCAAGCCCGGCGCCGCGATCTACTGCGAGGTCCTCGCCGCCGCCGTGTCGGCGCTGCTGGGCACCCAGTTCGGCCTGTCCGTGCTGCTCTCTGGCTTCCTCCAGGGTCTCGGCGCCGAACTGGTGTTCCTCCTCTTCCTGTACCGGAAGTGGAACCTCGGCGTCGCCCTGCTCGCGGGGCTCGGGTCCGGCATGGCCCTGGCCGTCAGCGAGAACATCCTCTACAACGCCCTGTGGGCCGTCGATTACCAGCTGCTCTACGTGCTGTTCGCCTCGGTCTCGGGCGTTGTCATCGCCGGGTTGCTGTCCTGGCTCGCCGTGCGGGGCCTCGCGAAGACCGGGGTGCTCTCCTCCTTCGCCGCCGGCCGCTCGGCAGACTGATGGCCCGCACCGACACCGCCCCCGTGGGCGCCACCGCCGAGGGGTGGGGGTGGCGCCACGCGGGTCGTCCCGGCTTTGCCGTCCGGGGCGTCGACCTGCGGATCGAGCCCGGTGAACGGGTGCTGCTCCTCGGCGCGTCGGGATCGGGAAAGTCAACGCTGCTGTCCGCCCTCGCCGGCGTCCTGGGCGACGCCGAGGAGGGCGAGCAGGAGGGCTCGATCCTGCTGGACGGCGCACGCCCGGCCGCCCACCGCGGCCGGGCCGGGCTCGTGCTGCAGGATCCGGACTCCCAGATCGTGCTCGCCAGGGTGGGAGACGAAGTGGCGTTTGGAGCCGAAAACCTCTCGGTTCCCCGGCCCGAGATCTGGCAGCGCGTCCGGCAGTCCCTCGACGACGTCGGACTCGACGTCCCGCTGGACCGTCCCACCTCCGCCCTGTCCGGCGGACAGAAACAGCGCCTCGCGCTGGCCGCCGTGCTCGCCATGCAGCCGGGCCTGCTGCTGCTCGACGAACCCACGGCGAACCTCGACCCGCAGGGCGTCACCGAAGTGCGCGACGCCGTCGTGCGCACCCTCGACCGGACGAAGGCCACCCTCATCGTCGTCGAGCACCGGGTTGCCGTGTGGGCCGATGTCGTTGACCGCGTGGTGGTCCTCGGCGCCGGCGGCGGCCTCCTCGCCGACGGACCGCCCGAAACAGTCCTCACCGGCCCCGCCACCCGCTCCGTCCTCGCAGCGGCAGGGGTGTGGATTCCCGGCTGGCACCCGCCCGTCCCGGGTACCCTGCCGGCGCCGGGTGCTGGTGCGGAACTCCTTGCCGCCCGGGGCCTGGCCGTGGCACGGACCAAGCGCGGGCCCGCCGTCCTCGAAGGGGTGGATCTCTCCCTGCGGGAGGGCTCCGCACTGAGCATCGTGGGCGCGAACGGGTCGGGAAAGTCGACGCTGGCGCTCACCCTGGCCGGGCTCCTGCCTGCCCGCGGAGGAACGCTCGCCGCAACGGACGCGCTGGCCCGGGGCTCCGGAAGCAACCCGGCCCGCTGGAAGTCCTCGCAGCTGGTCCAGCGCATCGGTTCGGTGTTCCAGGACCCCGAGCACCAGTTCCTGACCGGCACCGTCGCCGACGAGCTGGCCTTCGGTCCGCGGTCGGCCCGCGAGCCCGAGGCGCTGTACCGTCCCCGCGTCGAGGCGCTCGCCGAACGCCTGCGCCTGACCCACCTGCTGGCAGCCAACCCGTTCACGCTGTCCGGCGGTGAAAAGCGGCGGCTGTCGGTCGCCACAGTGCTTGCCACCCGTCCCGGGGTGCTGGTGCTGGATGAGCCCACCTTCGGCCAGGACGCCGGAACCTGGGCCGAACTCGTGGGGCTGCTCCGGGGACTGGTCGCCGAGGGCTGCAGCGTCGTCTCCGTGACGCACGACGACGACTTCACCCGCGCGCTCGGCAGCGGCGTCCTCGAGGTGCGCACCGGCAGGGCCGAGCTGCGGGCGGCGGCATGAGCGCCGACCTGCTCACCCCGGTCCTCAGCGGGACGGTGCTGCTGCGCGCCAACCCGCTCTCCAAGCTGTTCGCGGCAGGCATCGTCACGGTCGCCGTCATGCTCAGCATCGACTGGGTCAGCGCCGCCGTCGCCCTCACCGGTGAGATCCTCCTGATGCCCCTGCTGGGGATCAGCATCCGGCGGCTGTTCCTGCGGATCTGGCCGCTGGTGATCGCCGCGGCCCTCGGCGGCTACGGCACCGCGCTGCTCGCCGAAAAAACCGGCAGGGTCCTGTTCGATGCCGGACCCTTCCTCTTCACCGAGGACTCGGTTGCCGCCGGCATCGCGGTGGGCCTGCGCGGGCTTGCCGTGGCGCTGCCCGGGATCTTCCTGCTGGTCTCCACCGACCCCACCGACCTTGCCGACGCCCTCGCCCAGAAGCTGCGTCTTCCCCACCGGTTCGTCCTTGGCGCGCTGGCCGCCCTGCGGCTCGCAGGGCTCCTGCTCGATCAGTGGCGGATGCTCGGGCTGGCACGCCACGCCCGAGGCGCCGGGCCCGACGGCAGCCCGTTCGCGCGCGCCGGCGACTTCCTCGGGCAGTCCTTCGGGCTGCTCGTCCAGGCGATCCGCCGCGCCACCCGCCTCGCCGTGGCAATGGAGGCCCGCGGCTTCGGCGCCGGGGAGCGGACCTGGGCGCGGCAGAGCACCTTCAGCGCGGTCGACGGCTGGGTCGCCCTCGCGGGCGCGGCACTGGCCACGGCCGCCGTCAGCGCCGCCGTCTATGCGGGAACGTGGAACCTCATCGTGTCCTGACCGTTGGCGCCGGGAAAGCCGGGCCGGGACAAGATGAGCCGGTCAGCTCAGAGGAACCGGTCGACGAGCGCAGACAGCTCTTCGGTCAGCTCGGGAGCCACGGGGATCGGATTTCCGTCGATCGCGGTCACCGGTGCCAGCAGCCGGATGCTCGAAATGAGCCACACGGCGTCGGCGTCAAGGAGGTCCTTGGGCTCCAAGGGGCCGTACCCCAGCTGCCAGCCGGCTTCGGCGGCGGCGCGGAACAGGGCGCCCTGCGAGGTTCCGGGCAGGATGCCGCTCTCCAGCTGCGGGGTGATGAGCGTCTTGACGCCGTCCCGGCGCCGGGCGATCAGCACGGTAGAGGTCGGGCCCTCAAGGACCTTGCCGTCGGAGGAGGTGAAAATGACGTCGTTGGCGCCGTGTTCCTTCGCATACCGGATGGCGGCCATGTTCACCGCGTAGGAGAGGGTCTTCGCGCCAAGCAGCAGCCACGGCGCGCGCTGGGCGACAGTGCTGTCGTACCCGCGCTCGAGCAGCAGCACCGCCACGCCGGTCTCGCGCTGCTTCCTTGTGGCCGGCGGGACGGCGGAGACCTGCACCCACGCCGTCGCTCCGCGGCCCTCCACGCCGCGCGTTGCGACAAGCTTCACGACAACCTCGGCGTCCTCCGGGGATGCCGCCGCATATTCGGCAAGCCCGGTGCGCATGGCCCTGCTCCAGGCCTCGGCGGCGGGAATCCTGAGGGCCAGGGCCGACGCCGACGACGCCAACCGCTCAAGGTGGGCCTGTTCCTTCCGCGGCGTGCCGCCGACGGCGAGGAGGGATTCGAAAATGCCGTCGCCGCGCGTCGCGCCCTGGTCGGTCGCCATGAGCTGGGGTTGGGACGCATCGACGACGCGGCCGTGCTCGAATGCCGGATCGAGGAACACCAGTACAGTCATGACGTCAGCATAACGGGCGCCCCGGAGGCGGCCCGGAGGGTACCGCCTAGGAGGGAACGCCTCCGCGGCCGCCGCGCGGATGCGGAGGCGGAGGACCGGTTGACTGCCGCACGACCACCTCGGGCCCGCCCGGAACCATGATGTCTTCGGGAGGGGCGCCTTCGAGCTGGGCGCAGAGAGCGTCGACGGCCGCCTGCCCCAGCTCCATCAGCGGCATGGCGATGGCGGTCAGGGGAGGGTGGAGGAAGCCGGCAAGCGGGAGGTCGTCATAGGAGATGACCGAAATGTCCTCGGGAACGCTCAGCCCCGCGTCGTGGACGGCGGAAAGGACACCGATTGCCTGGTTCAGCGTGCTCGCGTAGATCGCGGTCATCTCCGGATGATCCAGCAGCAGCCGGGTGGCGGCCGCGAAGCCCCCCTGCTCGTTGAACTCACCCGGCTCGATGAACGGCTCGGGTATTCCGGCCCTCCGTGCGGCCCCAAGCAGGCCGGACCGCCGGCTGATGGTCGGCGTGAGGTCCTCGGGGCCCGAGACGTGCCCGATCTGCCGGTGCCCCAGCGCGAGCAGGTGGTCGAGGGCGGCGCGGCTGGCCGCCTCGATGTTCAGCGAAATGTTGCGGCCCGACCCGGAGACGACGCGGTTCACGAAAACATGCGGGATCTGGGAATCGGGAAGCATACCCAGCAGGGGGTGGTCGGAGCGCGCCGAGGCGATCAGGAGGCCGTCGACGCGGTGGCTCGCCACGAGGTCGGCGAACTGCCGGTCGACGCCGAAGTCGGCGGCGTCCTCGGCGAGCAGCATCGCGAAGCCGCGGGCCCGTGCCTGCTGGACCGCGCCGCGGGTGATGCGGGAGTAGACCGGGTTCGTGAGGTCGGGGATGAGCAGGGCCAGGGCCCGCGTGCTGGCCCCGGCCAGGGCGCGGGCACCGGTGTGCGGCTGGTATTCGAGGTCCCGGACCGCCTCGAGGATCCGCACGCGTGTCTCCTCGCGGATGGAGAGGGTGCCGTCGTTGTTGAGGACCCGGGAGACGACGGACTTGGTGACGCCGGCGTGGTTGGCCACGTCGATGAGCCGTGACCTCTGCTTTGGCCTGACCGGTGTATCGGAGGAATCGCGCACTGAACCTCCCTTTAGACCCATGCGGCACTCTGATTGTGTCACAGGAGACAGTGTGATGTTGACCTCACTCTGGATTCGCCGTAGGGTGGACGCCGCCGGAGAAAACCGGTTTTCTACAGTGCCGGACCGGCCCTTAGGGACGGCCGACCCATCAGCGGTAACCATGCCCAAAGGAGTGACAATGGCCAAAATCGAAACGATGCGGACGGACCTTTACCGGATCCCCCTGCAGCAGACGCTGACCGACAGCATGCACGGGGTCATGCTTGACTTCGAACTCATCACCGTCCGGGTGACCGACAGCGACGGCGCCGTTGGCCTTGGCTACACCTACACGGTCAACCACGGCGGCGCCGCCGTGGCCGTCATGATCGAGCGCTACCTGGCGCCCCTTCTGCAGGGCCAGGACGCCGACCGCATCGAATCCATCTGGCAGCAGTCATGGTGGGCAATGCACTACGCGGGCCGCGGCGGGCATGTCACCTCCGCCATCTCGGCGATCGATATCGCGCTGTGGGACCTCAAGGGCAAGAAGGCCAACGAACCGCTGTGGCGCCTGTTCGGCGGGTTCGACCCGAAGGTGCCCGTCTATGCCGGTGGGATCGACCTGCAGCTGCCGATCGAGGAACTGCTGGCCCAGGCCGACGGCTACCAGCAGCAGGGCTTCCGTGCCATCAAGATGAAGGTCGGGCGCCCCCACCTGCGCGAGGACGTTGCCCGCGTGGCACGCATGCGCGAGCACCTCGGCGAGGACTTCCCGTTGATGGTTGATGCGAACATGAAGTGGAGCGTCGATGAGTCGATCCGCGCCGCCCATGCCCTTGCCGAGTTCAACCTGGTGTGGATCGAGGAGCCCACGATCCCCGACGACATCGCCGGATACGTCCGCATCGTCCGCGAGGGGCGCCAGCCGATCGCCGGAGGCGAGAACCTCCACACCCTCTACGAATTCCAGCAGGCCATCTCCGCAGGAGCCATCACCTTCCCGGAACCCGATGTCAGCAATTGCGGCGGCTACACCACCTTCCGGAAGATCAGCGCTCTCGCTGAGGCACACAACCTTCCCGTGACCTCCCACGGCGTGCACGACCTCACGGTGCAGGCCCTTGCGGCGGCTCCCAACCGCACCTACATGGAAGCCCACGGGTTCGGCCTTGACGCCTACCTCGCCGCGCCCCTGCGCATCGAGGACGGCTTCGCCGTCGCCCCGGAGCTCCCCGGCCACGGCGTCGAGCTTGATTTCGCCGCACTCGAAGGGGTGCGTTCATGACGGCTTCGGAAGTCCTCGCCCGCGAACCCGCCCGCGAGCCCGTCCGACCCCGCCGGTTCCAGCGGCCCGCCCCCGGCATGCGCTGGCGGATCATGGGCTCGAATGCGGCAGTCCTTTTGCTCAACTACGGAGACCGCGCGGCGCTCGGTGTTGCGGCGCCGCTGATCATTCAGGAGTTCGGGTTCAGCACCAGCACCATGGGGCTGATCCTCGGTGCCTTCGCCTTTACCTACGCACCCGCCTGCTTCGCCGGTGGCGCGCTCGCCGACAAGTACGGCTCGCGGAAGGTAATGGCCATCGCGGCCCTGTGGTGGTCGATCGCCACGGCGCTCGCCGCCTTCTGCTTCAACTTCGCCAGCTTCTTCCTCCAGCGCCTGCTCTTCGGGCTCGGTGAGGGGCCGCAGGGTGCGACGACGGCGCGCACCATGGGCAACTGGTTCCCCCGGCGTGAATATGCGACGGCCATGGGCCTGACCTTCGCCGCCAACCCGCTTGGTGCAGCCCTTGGCGTGCCGGTCGTGTCCGCCCTGCTGATCTGGTCGAACAACAACTGGCGGGTGCCCTTCCTGGTGCTCGGCGGCATTGGCATTGTCATCGCCGCGGGCTGGTACTGGGTGGTCCGCGACAAGCCGGAGCAGCACCCCCGCATCACCGCCGAGGAGCTCGCTCTCATCTCCTCGGACCGGACGCCGGTGGACGAGGTTTCCACCGAGGAGGTCCCCAAGCTCTCCTTCTACCTGCGCCAGCCCGCCGTCATCGCCAACGCGCTCGCGTTCTTCGGGTTCAGCTGGATGCTGTTCATGTTCCTGTCCTGGTACCCGACCTACCTTGTCCAGACCCAGGGCATCGACCTCAAGGAGCTTGCCTGGGCCGGATCCCTTCCCTGGGTGGCCGGCGCCATTGGAACGGCGCTCGGCGGGGTGCTCTCCGACCGGCTCGCCAGCAAGGCCGCCGTGCCGCTGACCGTGCGCAAATGGGCAACCGCGCTGTTCCTGGCGGTCAGCGGCGCCCTGTGCATCCCGCTGGCGACTGTGAATTCGCTGGCCTTCGCTGTAAGCCTCTTCGCCGTCGTCCTGTTCCTGCTCTACCTGGCCAATGTGCAGTTCTTCGCAATCGTCCGCGATGCGGTGCACCCTGCCCGCCTCGGCGGGGTCACGGGCTTCGTCCACTTCTGCGCCAACATGGCCGGCGTAATTGCCCCCATCGTCACTGGATTCCTCATCGAGGACCTCGGGTCCTGGACCGGGGCCTTCACCCTCGCCGCGGCCCTCGCTATCGTCGGCGCGGTCGCCTTGGTTATTGTCAAGGCACCCCCGGCGTTCGTTCCCGGCGCACAAGCACAAGCATCACCGGCTTTGGAGGGATGAAATGTCAGACCAGTTGAAAATCATCATCACCGACTGCGACCACGATTCAATCGCCATCGAGGAGGAGCTCGCCCGCAGCCGCGGCGCCGACCTCAAGCTTGCCTCCTGCCGCACCGAAGACGACGTCATCGCTGCTGCCGCAGGCGCCGACGGGATCCTCGTCCAGTACGCCCCCATCACCGCCCGGGTGCTCGACGCCCTCCCGGGGCTCAAGGCCATCGGGCGCTACGGGGTGGGCGTTGACACCGTCGACATCGAGGCCGCCACCGCCCGCGGCGTCGCCGTGTGTAACGTTCCCGACTACGGAACCGAAGACGTCAGCGACCACGCGATTGCACTGGCCCTGACGCTGGCGCGGGGGGTCGCGCAACTGGACCGCCGCATGCGCGCCGGAGAGCACAGCCTGGCCCCGGTCCAGCCGCTGCACCGGACCGCGACCCGGGTCTTCGGCATCGTGGGCCTCGGGCTGATCGGGTCGGCGACGGCCCGCAAGGCCCGCGGCATCGGGTACACGGTGATCGGCTATGAACCGCGACTCCGCCCGGGATCTCTCACCCAGGACGGCGTCGAAGTCGTCGGGTTCGAGGACCTCCTCGCCCGCGCCGACGTCGTCTCCCTCCACGTGCCGCTGACCGCCGAAACGCACCACCTGATCGACGCCGGCACCGTGTCGGCCATGAAACCCGGCGCGGTGCTGGTCAACACGTGCCGGGGCGGGGTTGTGGACACCGATGCGGTCGTCGCGGCCCTCGAGTCGGGGCAGCTCTCCGGGGCCGGCCTCGACGTCTTCGAACAGGAGCCGCTGCCGGCGGACCACCCCCTCCTGCGGCTCGAGAACGCGGTGCTGACCCCCCACGCCGCCTGGTACAGCGAGGAATCCTACGGAGAATTGAAAAGCAGGACCCTGCAGAACGTGCTCGACGTCTGCTCCGGAACCGTCCCTCGCAACATCCTCAACCCGAAAGTTCTCTCATGACCACCTCCAATTCGACAATGAAGGCCGCCGTCCTCACCGCGCCGGACACCGTCGCGATGCAGCAGGTTCCCCTGCCCGAGGTGCCCGAAGGCTGGGCGCTGATCAAGGTCGAGTACACGGGCCTGTGCGGCACCGACTTCTCCATCTATCACGGCACCCACCCGCGGGCCAAGACGCCGCTGATCATGGGCCATGAGATCACCGGAACGGTCGCCGTCGCCGCACCGGGAGGTCCGGCCGAGGGAACCCGGGTGGTCGTGGAGCCGCTGATCACCTGCGGCACCTGCGGGCCCTGCTCCGACGGAAACACCCACGTATGCCAGAACCTGAACCTCTACGGCATCGACGCGCCGGGCTCGCTCGCGGAATACGTCGCCCTTCCGGCACACGCACTCCTTCCCGTCGATCCCGGTGTTCCCGCACGGCAGGCGGCCCTCGCGGAGCCCCTGGCCGTTGCGGTCCACGCCGTTTCCCGTTCCGGGCTGTCAGGCGGGGAGCGGGTCGCCGTCTTCGGGGCCGGCCCCATCGGGCTGCTCACAGCCCTTGTCGCCCGTGAAGCCGGCGCCGGAGAGGTGTTCCTGATCGAACCCAGCGAGCACCGCCGCGAGGCGGCCGAACGGTTCGGTTTTCCGGTCGTCGCCCCGGGTGACAACCCGGTGGACACGGTGCGCTCCAGAACCGGCAACGCCGGGGCCGACATCGTTTTCGACTCCGCGGCCCATCCCAGCGTCGCCGCCGCCCTGTCCGGGGCAGCGCGGGTGCAGGGAACCATCGTGCTCGTCGGCGTCTACAAGGAACCGGCGAAGCTCGACCTGCAGGGCATCACCTTCGCCGAGCAAAGGCTCCTCGGGGTGCGCGTCTATACCCGCCAGGACATGGAACGGGCCGTCGCGCTCATTGAAACCGACGTGCTGCAGCTGAGCCGGATACCGGTCGAGGTCTTCCCGCTCGAGAAGGTGCCCGACGCCTTCACGAAGGCCATGTCGGCCAGTGGCGTCCTGAAGGTCCTCGTCGGTTCGGCGGCGGAAGAGAGCGGGGCGGCTCATGTCTAACCCCTTCGACCTCACCGGACGAACCGCCGCCATCACCGGCGCCTCCCGCGGCATCGGCCAGGCCACGGCCCGGGCCCTGCTCGAGGCGGGAGCCGACGTCATCGCCCTCCAGCGCAGCGCACTCTCCGCGGAACTTGAGGAGACCGCCGGACGGCTGGGCCGCAGCATCCGCCACATCCCGGTGGACCTGACGAGCGAGGACTCAATCGCTGAAGCGATCACCGCGGCACTGGCCGCCTCCGAGGTGCACATCCTCGTCAACAACGCCGGGACGCAGATCCGGCACGATGCCGTGGAATTCCCGCTGGCGGACTTCGACACCGTGATGCAGGTCAACACCCGCGCCGTCTTCCAGCTGTGCCAGGGCTTCGGCGCCCCCATGCTGGAGCGCGGCGAGGGGAAGATCGTGAACCTCGCCTCGATGCTCACCTTCCAGGGCGGGTTCCGGGTGCCGGCGTACGCTGCATCAAAGGGCGCGGTGGGGCAGCTGACCAAGGCCCTGAGCAACGAATGGGCGGGCCGGGGAGTCAACGTCAACGCCGTCGCCCCCGGATACTTTGCCACCGACATGAACGAGGCCCTCCTGGCCGACGGGAGCCGCTCGGCGCAGATCCTCGAGCGCATCCCCGCAGGACGCTGGGGGAAGCCGGACGACCTGACAGGAGGAGTCGTGTTCCTTGCCTCGCGGGCCGCCGACTACATCCACGGCACAATCCTTCCCATCGACGGCGGGTGGCTGGGCCGATGACTGCTCCCTCTTCCGTTCAGCGTCCTCCGGCCGGGCCGGCCCTGCTCCGGAATCCCGTGATCGCGGTGCTCCGGGCGGGCCATGCCGACCAGTACGCCCCGGTGATCGAATCGCTCCTCGCCGGAGGGGTCACCTCGATCGAGCTCACGCTCAGCACCCCCGGCGCGCTCGAGGAGCTTCCACGGCTCCTCGAACGCTTCGGGACCGCTGCGGACATCGGCATCGGCACCGTCACCGGAGTGCAGCAGGCGCAGCAGGCCATCGACGCCGGAGCGGCCTACATCGTCACCCCGGTGATGGACCTTCCCACAGTGCGCCTTTGCGTGGAGCGGGGCGTCCCGGTCTACCCCGGGGGCCTGACGCCCACCGAACTGCTGGCAGGGTGGAATGCCGGGGCCACGGCGGTCAAGCTGTTCCCCGCATCCACCGTCGGAGCCGGGTACATCGGGCAGCTGCGCGGGCCCTTCCCTGACATCGAGGTCATCCCCAGCGGCGGCGTCGGCATCGCCGATGTGCCCGGCTGGATTGAAGCCGGTGCGCTGGCCGTCAGCCTGGGCGGTCCGCTCCTGCAGGACGCCTTCGCCGGAGGAAGCCCGGCGGGACTGATCCAGCGGGCCCGGGAAGTCTCCGAGCTGGTGGCCCGGTCGCGGCAACCGGCCACAGCCGGGGGAGCAGGGAAATGACAGGGGCCCCGGGACCGGGTCTGCCGGGCGCCACGGGCCGGGACGGCGTCATCACCTTCGGCGAAACCATGGCCCTCATGCGGGCGCAGACGCCGGGGCCGCTGGCCCACGCCTCCGAACTCGGCCTGGGCATCGGCGGGGCCGAAAGCAATGTCGCAATCGCCCTGGCCCGGCTCGGCACCCCCGTGGCCTGGTTCGGCCGGGTGGGCGAGGACAGCCTGGGCGACCTCGTGGTCCGCGAACTGCGCGCTGAAGGACTCGCTGTGCGTGCCATCCGGGACCCGGGGGCGCCAACGGGGCTCATGATCAAGGAACGGCGCACCCAGCACACCCAGAAGGTCTGGTATTACCGCGCAGGCAGCGCCGGATCACGGCTGGCGCCCGCCGACGTGCCCGTCGACGAAATCGGCGCCGCCCGGCTCCTCCACATCACCGGCATCACCCCGGCGCTCTCGGGGACTGCCGCCGACGCCGTCGACCTCGCCGTTCAGGCAGCGAGGGCGGCGGGCACCCTCGTCTCCTTCGACGTCAACTACCGCGGGGCGCTGTGGAGTGCCGACGCCGCCTCCCCCGTGCTCCGGCGCCTTGCGGCCAGGGCGGACATCCTGTTCGCCGGCGACGACGAGGCGGCACTGCTCGTGGGCCAGGCGGACGGCCCGAAGGAACTCGCGGAACGGCTCGCCGGGCTGGGGCCGTCGCAGGTCGTCGTAAAGCTTGGGGCCCGCGGGTGTGCGGCCCTGGTGGACGGGGCGTACTTCGAGCAGGTGGCGATTCCCGTTCAGGCGCTCGACACGGTTGGTGCCGGTGACGCGTTCGTGGCCGGCTACCTCGCCGAACGGCTGCAGGGGCTCGCGACGGAGGTGTGCCTGCTGACGGCCGTGCGCACCGGAGCCTTTGCGTGCCTCGTTCCAGGTGACTGGGAGGGAATGCCGAAGCGCAGCGAACTCGGGCTGCTCGAGGCGGCGGATCCGGTCTCACGCTGAGCGGGCTGCTGCCCGTGTCCGACGGCGCCGCTGCGCGCGGGCCTCAGCCGGGGAACACGGCGCCCAGAGCCGAAAGGACGCCGTAGGCCTTGGTCCGCACTTCCTCCCACTCCTCGGCCGGCACCGAATCGGCGGTGATCGCACCGCCCACCCCCAGCGAGAGGCGAGCCCCGCGGCCGTCATCCTCGATGACGAGCGTGCGGATGACGACGGCGAGGTCCGCCGCGCCGCTCAGCGAGAAGTACCCTGCCGCGCCGGCGTAGGCGCCCCGCGGCCCCTGCTCCAGCCGGTCGAGCAGTTCCATTGTGCTGATCTTCGGGGCGCCGGTCATCGATCCGGCCGGAAAGGCCGAGGAAACCGCCTCAGCGCGGGACGAGCCAGGGCGCAGCC
Organism: Arthrobacter sp. TJ-254; assembly: GCF_058269175.1. Lineage (NCBI taxonomy): Bacteria > Bacillati > Actinomycetota > Actinomycetes > Micrococcales > Micrococcaceae > Arthrobacter > Arthrobacter sp. TJ-254. The sequence continues at coordinate 138,168 of NZ_JBZCNF010000002.1, forward strand.
GGGCATCGATGGTGCTGACCATCTGGTGCACGGTGGCGTAGGTTTCGATGGCGCACAGCCGGCTGACCGTCACCGAACCGGGCACCGCGAAGTGGGAAAGGTCGTTGCGCAGCAGGTCAACGATCATGATGTTCTCGGCGCGGTCCTTCAGCGACGTGGCCAGGTCCCGCTTCAGGGCATCGTCCTCTTCTGGGTCGGCCGAGCGGCGGCGGGTTCCCTTGATCGGCTCGGCGCGCAGCGAACCGTCAGCGCCGAGCTTCAGGAAGCGTTCCGGGGAGGTGCTGGCAAGCGCCAGCCCAGGGAACCGGAGAAAGTGCGCAAACGGTGCCGGATTGGCGGCGCGCAGTGCGAGGTAGAGCTGAAGCGGATCGACCGGAGTGTCAAGCCGGGCGGCGAGTTCAGTGGTGAGGCACACCTCGTAGGTGTTTCCCTCGGCGATTTCGGCCTGGGCCTTCCCGATTTTCGCAAGGTAGCCGGAACGGTCGTCGCGGGAGGTGAAGACCGGAGCGTGCGGAATGGCCGGGCCCTGCGTGGGCGCGGCCGTGGGGATGGCTGAACCGGCGGCTTCGACAGCGGTCGCTGCCGATCCGGCCACCTCTGCACCGGAAGCACCGAGCACTGCGGCCCGGGCCGCCTCGAACCACCGACCCAGCTCGGGGTCGGCCGAGCCGTCGCCGAGGGTCAGCAGGAACGCGCAGCGGTCCCGGTGGTCGACCACGACGGCGCGCCCGGCGAAGATCAATGCCGCGTCGGGCAGCGCGGTGGCAGGCAGCGAGGAGCCGCCGGTTTCCCGCTTCAGTTCGTAGCCGAGGTACCCCAGCCAGCCGAGGGTGAACCCGCACTCGTAACCGCCAGGGGCACCAAAGCTGCCGCGCCCCCACACGCCGTCGAGCCACCGGAAAAACGGCCCCGCGATGCGGGCGGTGACGGCGCCGGCGGTGACTTCGGTGAGGCCCGCGCGGTGGCGGACGGACTGGCCGAACATCCCGCCGTCGTCGGCCATCACGGTAAAGCGGCTGCGCTCCGGCGGGGGAGAACCGGCAGCACCGGCGTCAGAGCTGTCGAGCCACACGGCGGACGGCGATCGGCCGTACAGCGCGGCGAAAAGAGCCGGGGTGTCGGGTTCGTGCCCGATCCGTTCAGCCGAGACGGCCAGCCCGCGGCGTCCTGCCCGCTCGGGGGACATCGCCGCCGACCAGCGGGGCAGCCCGGACAGGGCCAGCCGCACCTGGGGCGGGGTGGTGGTCCCACGGTGGCCCTGAACCAGAAGGTCGGCGTTGACGGCGGGGGCGTCCTGCCCGAGCCAGGTCAGTTCCTGCTCGGCCCAGTGCTGCCAGTACGGTGCGAAGGTGTCGCCGTCACGGGTGAGCGCGCTGGTGCGGCGGACGTCGTCGGGCGCCTCCACCCAGAGCGCGGCGTCGAGGTAGGGGCGGGCCGCCGCGCAGGAGGCCCCGACCCCCTCGACGATCACGATTTCGGCCGGCTCGGTGTGCCGCAGCGGGCCGTCTGTGCCGTTTTCCCAGTCCCAGGCGTGCCAGGACGCGGATTCGCCGGCGGCAAGGGGACGCAGGACCGTCTCGACATAACGGGTGAGGCCTTCTGCCAGTCCGTCCCAGCCCGGGTAGATGTCCTCGAGGTGGAACAGGCTCACCCGGTGGTGCTCGCGCAGCAGTGCCGCGAGTTCAACGGCCAGGGTGGTCTTGCCCGCGCCGGAGCGGCCGTCAACGGCGAGGATCAGCGGGACGTCCGCACCGCCGGCCCGTGCTGCCACCGCTAGGACCCCTTCACATGGTTCACCGGGCTGGAAAGGGCGGGATCAGGCGAGGGCAAGCAGGACCCCCACTGTGACGAACAGCGACCCGAAGACGCGGTTGAGGATCCGCTGACCGCGCTGGTCGCGGGTGAAGCGCTGGAACGAGCGGGCGGTTGCGGCATAGAAGAACCACATCACGAGGACGTCGATGGCGATCACCGTACCCGCCAGCACCCCGTACTGTCCCAGCAGGGGTTCGTCGGGGCGGATGAACTGCGGAATGAACGCCAGGAAAAACACGACGGCCTTCGGGTTGAGCAGGTTCACCCACAGCCCGCGGCGGAACATGGACAGCGGGCCTTCGCGGCGGCGGGCTTCGGAGGCCTCCTCCAGATCCGGTGCCTGAAGGAATTTTCGCACCCCAAGGTAGACGAGGTAGGCGGCTCCGGAGTAGCGGATCACGTTGAAGGCGACCGGCGAACTCGCAACGAGCAGCCCGACTCCGGCTGCCACGACGGCGATGTGGATCAGCAGCGCGGCCTGCTGGCCGGCGATGCCCCAGATCGCCCGCCGGAAGCCGACGGTGAGCGCGTTGCTCATGGTGTTCACCGCGCCGGCGCCGGGGGTGAAGCTGATGAGGGTGCCGGCACCCAGAAGCGCAAGCCAGACCGAGGGGTTCACCTGTTCATAGTAAATCGTCCCGCCCGGGGCGCCCTACCGGAGCCCTGGAACCACGGACCTAGGACCGGGCGATGATTTCCGTGCTGGGGATCAGGAACGTGCCGGCCGGCGCCTGCGCCCAGGCGAGCCACCCGGCGGAGATGCGCTCGAGCGCGGCCTTGTCGGCGAGCCCGCGTTCGAGGGCCTGTTCCGCGAAGGCGGAGTGGAGCACCCGTTCCGCCCACGACTGCGCGTGCCACTGCCTCCGCTCCTCGCTGGCGTAGAGCCAGTTCGAGGAGGAGATCTCCACCTCCTCGAAGCCCGCCTCCTGGGCCCAGCCGAGCAGGCGGCGCCCGGCGTCGGGCTCGGCGCCGTTGCCGCGCGCAATGGCCTGGTACAGCGCCATCCACTCGTCGAGTTCGGGCAGCTGGGGGTACCAGGTCATGGCGTGGAAGTCGGCGTCGCGCACCGCGACGAGCCCGCCCGGGCGGGCGACACGGCGCATCTCGCGCAGCGCGGCAACCGGGTCGACGAGGTGGTGGAGCACCTGGTGGGCGTGCACCAGGTCGAAGGTTTCGTCGGGAAAGTCGAGGTCGTAGACGTTTCCGGTCTGGAAGCGGACATTGGCAAGCGAGGCGTGAAGCTCGGCGGCTTCGGCCACCACGTCGGGGGAGCGGTCGAGGCCGGTCACCGTTCCGGGGCTGACGGCCCGCGCGAGGTCCGCGGTGATGCTTCCCGGACCGCAGCCGACGTCGAGGACGTCCATGCCCGGCCGCAGGTGCGGGATCAGGTAGGCGCCGGAGTCCGCAAGGGTGCGGGTCGCATGAGCCTGGGTGACGCTTGGATGATGGCCGTGGGAGTACACCTCGCTGTTCATGGTCTGAGGTTAGACCCCGGAGGGGAAACGGTCAGCCTCCCCGCGTCATTCTTCGCAGCAATGGTTGCGGCGGTGACACTTTCCATCATCGTCTTCAGCAGGGCGAGCTCGTCGTCGGTGTACCGGGCGAGGGCGTCGGAGATGTGCCGGGCGAGGGGGGCGAAGAGCCGGTTCCCGGCAGCCTGCGCCTTCTCCGTCATCTGGAGGTGCACCTGCCGGCGGTCGACGTCGCTGCGCGTGCGGGTGACGTGGCCTGCCGAGGTGAGCCGGTCGATCAGCGCCGTGGTGGCGGGGGAGCTGAGGTTGAGTTCCTCCCGCAGCCTGCTGGGGGTGACGACCGTTCCCGACCGCGCGGCACCGACCATGACACCCAGCGCGTGAAGGTCCGTCGGGTGCAGGGCGTCCTTGGTGCTGACGACGTCGACATACCGCTCCGTCTCGGCGGTGAACTGCTGCAGGAGCGCCAGCAGATCCGCCCGGTTGTCATTGGCCACTGTTTACACCTCGTTTCATTTCCTACTCTATGCGCCCTGCCGAGTATCTCCATCATGGATATACTCGGCAATAGAGATAATCCTTCGAGAGGCTCCACAATGAAAAGCATCTGGCTGCGCGTCCTGCTTCCCGCCGTCATCGTCCTGATCTGGCTCGCCGGTGCCGCCGTCGGCGGGCCCACCTTCGGGCGCCTCGAGGAGGTGTCGAGCAACGACCAGGCGGCCTTCCTCCCCGCCAGCGCCGAATCAACGGCGGCCGGCGAGTTCGAGGAGCAGTTCCGCAGCTCCGATGCGGTGCCGGCCGTGATCGTCGCCGAATCGACGAGCGACATTCCGCCCCGGGACCTCGGCGCCTATGCCGAGGTGGCGGGTCGGCTGGCGGAGGTCGAGGGGCTCGAGGCCCCCGCCGGAGGAGGCCCGGCCGTCGTGGGTCCCATCCCCTCGGAGGATCTCAGGGCCGTGCAGTACATCGCGTTCGTCTCGGCCGACGCCGAGCTGGGCGAGGTCGTCGCCGAGCTTCGCGGCGTGCTCAACGAAGAACTGCCGGACGGCGCCACCGGGTATGTGACAGGACCTGCCGGATTCACCGCCGACCTGGTCAGCGCGTTCGGGGGCATCGACGGCATCCTGCTGGCCGTGGCACTCGGCTGCGTGTTCGTCATCCTGCTCGCCGTCTACCGTTCCGTGGTGCTGCCGTTCCTCGTGCTCCTGACCTCCGTCTTCGCACTGTCCACCTCGATCCTGGTGGTGTTCGCCTTCGCCAAGTGGGACTGGATCCAGCTCAGCGGCCAAAGCCAGGGCATCCTCTCAATCCTGGTGATCGGCGCTGCAACCGACTACGCGCTCCTGCTGGTGGCCCGCTTCCGGGAAAGCCTGGGCGAGGTGCAGTCGCCCTGGGAGGCCATGAAGATGGCCTACCGGGGATCGGTTGCAGCCATCGCGGCGTCGGGGGCGACCGTCATCCTGGGGCTGCTGTGCCTGCTCTTCTCCGACCTCAACTCCAACCGCAGCCTTGGACCCATTGCCGCAATCGGGATCGTCTTTTCCGTTGCTGCGGCGCTGAGCCTGCTCCCGGCGCTGCTGCTGCTCTTCGGCCGTGCAGCCTTCTGGCCGCTGCGCCCGAAGGTCGGAGCTAACTCCCGCAACGCCTCAACCGGCGGGCCGGCGGGCACCGAAGGCCTGCGCGGGCTGTGGCGCCGTGTCGGCGTCCTTGTGGCGCGCCGGTACCGCGCCGTCTGGATCGGCTCACTGCTGGTCCTCGTCGCCGGGGCCTTGGGGCTGACCCAGCTGCAGGCAAGCGGCGTGCCCCAGTCCGAGCTGATCCTCACCTCCTCCAACGCCGTCGACGGGCAGGAGGCCCTCGGCCGCCACTTTGACGCCGGCTCCGGCAGCCCCCTCGCCGTCGTTGCCCCCGAGCAGGACCAGGACCGCGTCCTGGAAATCGTCGAAAACCAGCCCGGCGTCTCCGAGGCGGCCCTCACGGTCGACGGCGCCGGGGTGCCCGTGGTCAAGGACGGGAGGGTGCTGATCAACGGTACCCTCGAATACCAGGCCGACTCCGAAGACGCCGAAAACGTTGTGCGCGACCTCCGCACGGCGCTGGAGGGCGAAAGCCCCGATTCGCTGGTCGGGGGCGTCACGGCGATTGCCGTCGACACCAACGACACGGCGCTCGCCGACCTCGGCAAGATCATCCCCATCGTCCTGGCCGTCATCCTTGTGGTCCTGATGCTCCTGCTGCGCGCAGTCGTTGCCCCGGTGCTGCTCATCCTCAGCGTCGTGCTCTCCTACGCGACAGCCCTCGGCGTCTCCGCGCTGGTGTTCAACAACCTGCTCGGGTTCGAGGGCGCCGACGCGTCGGTGCCGCTGTTCGGCTTCGTGTTCCTCGTGGCGCTGGGTGTTGACTACAACATCTTCCTCATGACCCGGGTTCGGGAGGAGTCCCTGCGGCTGGGAACCCGCCCCGGCATCCTGCGCGGGCTGGGCGTGACCGGCGGGGTCATCACCTCCGCCGGAGTGGTGCTGGCGGCAACCTTCGCGGCCCTCGGCGTCATCCCCATCCTGTTCCTCGCCCAGATTGCCTTCATCGTGGCGTTCGGGGTGCTGCTCGACACGGTCCTCGTGCGATCACTGCTCGTGCCGGCGCTCGCCTACGACCTCGACCGGCGCATCTGGTGGCCGTCCGCCCTCGGCAGGGGCCAGATGCCGGCGCACCGGGCGGCGGAGCCCGACGCCGACGAGCACGAGCACCGCGCGGTGGCGGCCCACCGCGGCTAGGGTCTGCGGGCCGGCCACACGGCGGGTCGTCCCGACACTGACGCCCGGGGAGCGCGGGTGATGGGTGGGCATGTCCGGACATGCCCACCCATCGGCGCCGGCCGGTGGGCAGGGGCAAACCGGAGGGAGCGGCTGTCAGGCGATGCCGCCGTCTCCTGACCCTCCGCGTCCGTCACTGCTGGCCGTGCACATTTTCCCAACGCCGTTGCCATAAGTAATAAGGGCCCTTAGCGTTGACGGGGTCCAAAGCCCTTCCGGGCCCGTGCTGATTCGAAGAGGTCTCAGACAATGTCCTTCCGCATCCGAACCGTCCTCGCGACCGTCGCCCTTGCCGCCACAAGCCTCGCCGGAGGAGCCCCTGCCTCGGCCGACACCCTCGACATCGCCCCGCCCGGCGCCAACGACTGGTCCTGCAAGCCCAGTGCCAAGCACCCGCGGCCCGTGGTGCTGGTCCCCGGCACCTTCGAGAGCATGACCAAGAACTGGGCGACGCTATCTCCACGCCTCGCGGCACAGGGGTACTGCGTCTTCGCCCTCAACTACGGCACCACCAACGGCGTGGACGCGACCGGGTTCATCGCCGATTCGGCAGGCGAGCTCGCCTCCTTCATCGACGGGGTGCTGGGTGCCACAGGGGCCCAGAAGGTGGACATCGTCGGCCACAGCCAGGGCGGAATGATGCCGCGGTACTACCTCGGGTTCCTCGGCGGAGCGAAAATGGTCAACCACCTCGTGGGGATCGCGCCGTCCAACCACGGCACCGAAGGCGTCATTGCCCCGACGCCGGACCAGGTTCCCCTGGGCGCCGGCGATTCGGGTCTCCTCTGCCAGGCGTGTGCCGACCAGGAGGCGGGGTCGGCGTTCCTCGCGAAGCTCAACTCGATCGGCGATACCGTGAACGGCCCGTCCTACACGGTGCTCTCGACAAAGTACGACGAGGTGGTCACCCCCTATACGAGCCAGTTCCTGAGTGGGCCGGCCCGGCAGGTCACGAACATCACCCTCCAGGACAAGTGCCCGCTCGATCCGATCGAGCACGACCAGGCCCCGAACGATCCGGTGGTGCACCAGCTGGTCAGCCACGCCCTCGCCTCGAAGGGTCCGGCGAGCCCCCTGTACCAGCCGGAATGTTTATGACCATTGAGGAGTTGAGTAATACAGACTCAACTTTGGTTTGACTCCCTGCCAGCACGGAGTACAGTTGAGTGGAGAACGCTCAATCTACGCGCCCGGCGGTTGAGCGGCCAGCAAATTCCCGGGCTGTCGAAAGGAAACTTGCATGTCACGTGCAGTAGGCATTGACCTCGGAACCACCAACTCAGTTGTTTCAGTCCTCGAAGGCGGCGAGCCCACCGTCATTGCCAACGCCGAAGGCGCGCGCACCACGCCGTCGATCGTTGCGTTCTCCAAGGCGGGCGAGGTGCTGGTCGGCGAGATCGCCAAGCGCCAGGCCGTCAACAACATCGACCGCACCATCGCGTCGGTCAAGCGCCACATGGGCACCGACTGGTCCATCCCCGTCGACGACAAGAAGTACACCGCCCAGGAAATCTCGGCCCGCATCCTGCAGAAGCTGAAGACCGACGCCGAGTCCTACCTCGGCGAGAAGGTGACCGACGCCGTCATCACCGTTCCCGCGTACTTCAACGACGCCGAGCGCCAGGCCACCAAGGAGGCCGGCGAGATCGCGGGCCTGAAGGTGCTGCGCATCGTCAACGAGCCCACCGCCGCGGCGCTCGCCTACGGACTCGACAAGGGCAAGGAAGACGAGCTCATCCTCGTGTTCGACCTCGGCGGCGGAACGTTCGACGTCTCCCTGCTCGAAGTCGGCAAGGACGAGGACCAGTTCTCCACCATCCAGGTCCGCTCCACCGCGGGCGACAACCGCCTTGGCGGCGACGACTGGGACCAGCGCGTCGTCGACTTCCTCCTGGCCCAGGCCAAGGCCAAGGGTGCCGACCTGTCCAAGGACAAGATCGCCCTGCAGCGCCTCAAGGAAGCTGCCGAGCAGGCCAAGAAGGAACTGTCTTCGGCCACCTCGACCAACATCTCCCTGCAGTACCTCTCCGTCACCCCCGAGGGCCCCGTGCACCTCGACGAGCACCTCTCCCGCGCCAAGTTCCAGGACCTCACCAAGGATCTGCTCGACCGCACGAAGAAGCCGTTCCACGACGTGATCTCCGAGGCCGGCATCAAGGTCTCCGACATCAACCACATCATCCTGGTCGGCGGCTCCACCCGCATGCCCGCGGTCTCCGAGCTGGTCAAGGAACTCGCCGGCGGCAAGGAGCCCAACAAGGGCGTCAACCCCGATGAGGTCGTGGCCGTCGGCGCCGCACTGCAGGCCGGTGTGCTGAAGGGCGAGCGCAAGGACGTCCTGCTGATCGACGTCACCCCGCTCTCCCTCGGCATCGAGACCAAGGGCGGCATGATGACAAAGCTCATCGAGCGCAACACCGCCATCCCGACCAAGCGGTCCGAGACCTTCACCACCGCCGACGACAACCAGCCGTCCGTGGCGATCCAGGTCTTCCAGGGCGAGCGCGAGTTCACCCGCGACAACAAGCCGCTGGGCACCTTCGAGCTGACCGGCATCGCGCCGGCCCCGCGCGGAGTCCCGCAGGTCGAGGTCACCTTCGACATCGACGCCAACGGCATCGTCCACGTGTCCGCCAAGGACAAGGGCACCGGCGCCGAGCAGTCGATGACCATCACCGGTGGATCCTCCCTCTCCAAGGAGGACATCGACCGCATGGTCCGCGAGGCCGAGGAGCACGCAGCCGAGGACAAGGCCCGCCGCGAGGCAGCCGACACCCGCAACGCCGCCGAGCAGCTCGCCTACTCCGTTGACAAGCTCATCTCCGATAACTCGGACAAGCTGCCCGAGGGGGTCAAGACCGAGGTTCAGGCCGACGTCGACGCCCTGAAGAAGGCGCTTGAAGGCCAGGACAACGACGACGAGGTGAAGTCCGCGTTCGAGAAGCTGCAGTCCTCCCAGACCAAGCTGGGCGAGGCGATCTACGCCCAGTCGCAGCAGGACGCGGGTTCGGCGGGCGCCGGTGCCTCGGCTGACGGCCAGACGCCGCCGGCCGGTGCCGACGACGACATTGTCGACGCCGAAGTTGTGGACGAAGACGACATCAACGAGAAGAAGTAACAATGCCGCACCACGGAAACGAAGAAGAGCACCAGTCAGAGCCAGTGAGCTTCCGCGACAAGCGGAAGATTGATCCTGAAACGGGCGCGGTCCGTGGGCAGCAGAACGGCACCGGCGACCCGGCACCGGCCGAGCCGGTGTCCGGGGACCCAGCCGGGGAGGAGGCGCCCCCGGCGCCGCCCGCCGCGGACACCGCCGACGGCGACGCGCTCGCCCAGGCCGAAGCCATCCTCAACGAGGCCGGCGAGGGCGAAGACGCGCCGGTGACGGAGGTCATCGCTGAACTGCGCAACGACCTGCTCCGGCTGCAGGCTGAGTACGTCAACTACCGGCGCCGCGTAGAGCGGGACCGCGACGTTGCACGCGACCAGGCAGTCATCGGCGTCATCAACTCGCTGATGCCGGTCCTCGACGACATCGACGCCGCGCGCCAGCACGGCGACCTCGTCGACGGGCCGTTCGCGGCGATCGCGGGCAAGTTCGAGAACGCCCTCAAGGCTTACGAACTGACCCGGATCGACGAGACCGGTGTCGCGTTCGACCCGAACATCCACGAGGCGCTCATCCAGCAGCCGAGCCCGGAGGTGCAGGCCGACAGTGTCAGCCAGGTCCTCCGCGCCGGATACCGGAAGGGTGACCGGGTGCTTCGGGCGGCCCAAGTGATCGTCGCAGTACCGGAGTAATCTCCGTCAATGCTGGCCGGGTCCCCGGACGGCGGCAACGAAACTTCCCGCTCGCAGAGCTCGCCGGAAGTATTAAAGCCGCCTTCCCCGGGAACCCGGCCAGCGTCGGCAGTACCTCCGGCAGGTACTGTTCCCTACATCATTGAAGAAGCAGTGAAAGGAGACTCCAATTGGCTAGTCAGGATTGGGTCGATAAGGATTTTTACAAGATCCTCGGTGTCTCCAAGGACGCAACGGACGCCGATATCAAAAAGGCGTACCGCAAGCTTGCCCGCAAGCACCACCCGGACCGCAACGACGGCGATGCCGGATCCGAGCGGACCTTCAAGGACGTCTCCGAGGCATACTCCGTCCTTTCCGATCCTGAGGAACGCAAGCAGTACGATGCCATCCGCGCCATGGGCGGCGGAGCGCGCTTCACCGCCGGCGGGGCCGGTGGCGCCGGGGGAGGCGCCGGCGGCTTCGAGGACATCTTCGGCAACCTTTTCGGGCAGGGCGCCGGGTCCCGCCAGCGCACCGGAACCGGATACGGCGACCTCCCGCCCGAGTTCGCCGACCTGTTCGGCGGAGGCGCCGGTGGCTTCGGCGGAGGATTCTCGGCTCCTCCCCGGCGCGGCGCCGACCGCACCGCCAGCACCACCATCTCCTTCGCAGGCTCGATCAAGGGCACCACGATCGGCCTGCGCGAACCGTCCGGTGAAGTCATCGACGTGCGCATCCCGCCGGGGATCAAGGACGGGCAGAAGGTTCGCGTGCGCGGCAAGGGCCAGTCGGGCCCGGCAGGCAGCGGGGACCTGATGGTCACCGTCAACGTCAAGAGCCACCCGCTGTTCGAACGCGACGGCGACAACATCAAGGTCCACGTTCCGGTCACCTTCCCCGAAGCGGCGCTCGGCGCGCAGATCGAGGTTCCCACCATCTCCGGAGAGATGGTCAAGATGAAGGTTCCACCCGGAACGCCCTCGGGCCGGACCCTGCGGCTCAAGGGCCGCGGCGTTTCAACCTCGAAGACAACCGGCGACCTCCTCGTCACGATCGACGTCGTCGTCCCCCAGAACCTCTCGAAGGAAGCCGCGGCCGCCGTCGAGGCGTTCGCGGCCGCAACAGCCGAAGCGAATCCCCGCGCCGGCCTCGCTGCCAAAGCGCAGCTCTAAGGGCAGCCCGCCTCCGGACGGGCTGCCCACCACGAACCGAAGAATTGCCATGAGGAGGCGACGCCCGCAATGGATGTGTCAATGCCGATCTACGTGATCTCGGTGGCCGCGGAGCTGGCCGATATGCACCCCCAAACCCTCCGCCAGTACGACCGGCTGGGCCTGGTGACGCCCAGCCGCGCTCCCGGCCGCGCCCGCCGGTATTCGATGAAGGATGTGAGCACCCTCCGGGAAATCCAGCGGCTTTCCCAGGAAGGGGTCTCCCTCGAGGGGATCCGGCGCATCCTCGACCTTGAAAACCAGGTCTCGGAACTCCAGCAGCGGGTCAAGGAACTCAGCGCCGAACTGCTGCAGCGCCGCGGCCAGCCCGACCCGAGCCGCGTCTTCGCCGCAGGCCTTGCCGGCGACGTCGTCACGCTCGCCCGCGGCCAGCGCCCGCGCGCCCGCAGCCAGGCGCTGATGGTCTGGCGGCCGCAGAGCTGAATCCTCCCGGCCGTCTTGGGCCGCCCGGGGCCCTGCGCAGAGAATGGCGCTGGAAATTGGAGTGGCCGCAGGGCAGACTTGAGTAATGCCAGAACTCCGCGCACGAACGGGAATGCCGAGGAAATGATGGAAGAACTACTTCAACTCCTCCTTCTTGGCCTGGGTTTCCTGGCCTTCCTCACCATCGGCTCCGGTGTGACGCTGTGGCTGCTCGTCAGGCGCATCAAGCGTTCGGGCGTCGTGAAGCAGGCCGCCGAGCACGGAAGGCTGACCCTCCACAGCTATGCGGTGGACCCCATCACCCGTGAGCCGGCACGCCTGATCCTCGAGCTCCGCCGCTCGGTCCAGGCCACGCGGCGGGCGCTTGCCGAGGCAGTGCACCGCGGGCGGCCGGTGGGTGAGCTCCCCGGGGCGGCCCGGGAGCTGGAGTGGGCGGCGCTGTCCCTTGAGGATCAGCTCAGGATCGCCGACCGGGAGCCGAACCGCAAACTCAAGCGCGAACTCTCGGCAGGGCTGGCAGGTCAGGCGCGCGCCCTCGAAAAACTGTCGGTGGACCTGCGCCGGTGCCTGCTGCAGACATCCTGGTCGCTCGACGGCGTACAGCTTCAGCGGGCCGACGTGCGGCTGCGCATGGAAATCAGCGCAATGCACTCGTGGATGAATGCATACGGCGCCCGGCAGGCCTCGTGAGGCCCCGGAAACAGCGGCGCGGCTGAGGCTCCGGCATGTCGATTGGACGCCGCATCAAGCGCATTGTCCGCGCATCGAAAGCGTCGGCCCAGGACGCCGGCACCGACCCGATGCTCGCCGCCCAGCAGGTCCAGCAGGCGCAACAGCAGTCCCTGGAATCCGCGCGGCGGGCAGCGGCGGACCTCGCCGCCCACCGCCGGCGCCTTGAAATCATCACCCAGGACGCCGCGGCGAGGGTGCGTTACTTCGAAGCCCAGGCCGCAGCCGCCGTCGACCGCGGCGACGACGCCACAGCGCGGACGGCGATCCGTGAGGCAATGAACGCAGGCAAGCACCTGGCCATCGTGTCGGCGCAGTTTGAGGAAGCCGACGCCCAGGCCCGCAGGATCGCGGCGGACGTCGGCCGCCTTGAACGCCGGATCTACGAAAACGCGCTCCAACACCAGGCCATCGCCGCGCAGCGCGCACGCGCCGAGGCGTCCCTCGGGGTGCAGGAGGCTCTCAACGCCGCGTCGCGGCCGGTCCCCGGCGCGGAGCTTGCGGCCCGGGAAGCCGAGCGGGAGGCCCGCCGGCTCGCCGCCATTGCGGCAGCGCGGGAGGAACTGGCGTGGTCGGACTCAACATCCCTGCGCGTCGAGGAAGCGTTTGAGGAACTCGAGGCCGACACCGCGGCAGGTGAAGAACTCGCCCGGCTCAAGGAACGACGCCCTAAAGGCTATCCTCCAAGGCAGCAGTAAGGGCCTCCATTGCCGCAGCGTCGACGTCGTCAACGCTGCGGAGGCGGATGCGCCACGCGAATGGATCGTTGGCCGGTGCACGCACCGGCTCGACGCGCGCGTTGCCCGGCAGCGGAACGCGCAGCAGCACGTCCACCGCCGTCTTGGTGGCCGGGGTGACCTGCGCGAATTTGCGGCGCGCCGTCTGGAGCGAGACGTAGGTCTTGCGCATCTGGACCTCAACGCCCTCGGTTCCGAGCGCCCAGGCCAGGAGGATGTCGGCGATCGGCCGCAGTGCGGGCCGGTCGGCGTACTGCCCTTCGTAAAGCTCGTCAGCGGAGCGCATGAAGTACGCCGGATAGCCGAACATGGCCCAGTCAACGCTCATCAGGCTGTACCCGGTGACGTCCTGGCGTTTCAGCCAGGCCGCCAGCTCGGCCCGGGATCCGATGCCGGCTTCCCGTGCGGAGAGCACCCACTCGTCGACGCTGCGTCCCGTTGTGCGCTGGAGACGTTCGGCGTTCGTGTCAACCATCACCTGCCAGGTCTTGATCTCGCTCATGGCCCACAGCCTAGCTGCCCACCGGGCGCCGGCCGGAACCCTGCGGGGTGAAGGGCCCGTTGGTACACTCGCACCATGACTGAGCTGAACGGGTCCCATTACCTCGTTGTCGGCGCCACCGGAGTGCTCGGTTCCGAGATCGCCAGGCGGCTGGCGGCGCGGGGCGCCCGGCTCACCCTCTCCGGGCGCTCGACGGCCAAGCTTGAGGCCCTCGCCGGGGAACTCGGCACTGCGGCTCTCGGCACCGTCGCGGCCGACCTCGGACGCATCGGTGCTCCCGCCGAGATCGCCGCCGCAGCGTACGGGCGCGAACTCAATGGGGTGGTTTTCGCTGCCGGCTCGGTTGCCTTCGGCCCCGCCGTCGAGGTTGATGACGAAACCCTTGATGAACTCATGCTTGCCAACCTGCTCGGCTACATGCGGCTGATGCGCGAGGTGGGCCCGAAGCTGGCGCAGGATTCGGTCGTCGTGCAGCTCAGCGCCGTCGTCGCCGAGAGCCCGACCCTTGGCATGGCCGCCTACTCGGCGACGAAGGCCGGGCTCAGCGCCTATGGCAAGTCGCTCGGACTTGAGCTGCGGCGGCAGGGGGTGCGGGTGCTCGACGTGCGGCCTCCCCACACCGAAACCGGACTCGCCGGGCGGCCCCTTGCCGGCAGCGCGCCGCGGCTGCCGCGCGGCAAGGACCCGGGAGAAGTGGCCGAGCGGATCGTAATGGCCATTGTGGACGGGGAGAAGGACCTGCCGTCGTCGGCGTTCTGACGGACCCGACACCGTGCTCCACACTGTCCTGGGGCCGCCGGGCTCCGAAGCCTTACCCCGGCGGTTCACCGGCGCGCCGGGCGGCCCTGCTGACGGCAGGTCAGCCCGGCTGGCCCGACGTGTTTCCCTGCCCAGCCCCCGCTGCGCCCGGAGGGAGCCGCCCGGGATCCGTCTCGAGGTCTGCGCGGTCCCAACCGCCGGCCTCGGCCGCCGCTTCGTAGGTCGACTGGAAGAACTCAAGGACGGCGGCATCCGGATTGGGAGCCGCGCGCGCCACCTCGTAGGGGAGCAGGAACTGCCGGTAGTCGCTGTTGTAGTAGGCGCCGGCCGGCCGCACCGGGCTTTCGGCATACCCGGCGGTCTCGGGATAGATGTACGAATAGAAGGCGCCCTCCTCCCCGCCGCCCGGCCAGAAGCCGCAGCTGCTCAGCTCCCTCGAGTAGCTTTCGACCATCACCCAGTCCGGCGCGTTCGGGATGCCGCCGGGGTGCGGCGGGGCAGGCCTGCCGGAGAACCGCGTGCACGCCATGTCCATCGAACCCCAGAAGAAGTGCACCGGGCTCACCTTCCCGGCGAAATGCGCCCGGAACTTCTGCATGACCCGGTCCACCTGCATCAGTTGCCGCCAGAAAAGCTCGACCGACGCCCGGTCGTAGGTGCGGTGCCCGTAGTCCTCGGTGAAGGGGACAGCAGGCTCGACTTCTGTCGGCACGGCGCGGATCGACGTCGCAATGCCAAGGCCGGCCAGCGCGCTCATCGTCTCCTCGAAGAACTCGGCCACCGGCTTCGACTCGAGAACCACCGACCCTTCGCGGCCGTCGCTGCTGCGGATCCGGAGAACGTCAGCGAGGAAATCAAACTCCATGTCGAAGTTCCCCTGCCCGTAGGGGATCGAGGATGTGCCGAGGCCCCGCGGTGTCACATAGAGGGGAACATTCCACCAGTGGTTGACCAGCGGGGCGTGCGCCAAACGAATTTTCCCGACAATCTGCAGCCACATGTGGACGGTCTCCCGCGTCGAAGCCCACTCGTCGACCCGCAGCCGCGGCCAGGGCGGAACTGCGGCGGCGTCGGTTCTCGTGAATTCCACAGTGTCCCTCCGAATCTCCGGTCCTAGACGCCGGCTTTGAGGTTGAAGGAGGCTGTTCCCAGCACGACTCCGTGCCCCGCGATGAGAAGACCGTCCGCCAGCACCGTGCCCACCTTTCCTGTTCCGCGGACTGCGATGCTCACTGCTGCTCCTGGCGGTGGGGAAGCGTAATGATGGGGAAGGTGGTGCGGCGAATGCCCTCTGGGAGTGCTGCAGGGCCGCCGATGCGCTGCCACGAATGTACGTCCACGGGGTGCCGCGGTAAAGGGGTCACGGCCCGGCTCTGGCACCGGTGGGGCGCAGGGTGTAAAACTAGACGACCATTGCAGGGCTTTGCTTCACGCCGGCCTGCGGGAAGGACGAAATAATGACCGATGTTACGGGGATTGATCAATCGGCGCCCCCCTCGGGGACCGGGTGCGTGGAATGCCTGACGGCGAACGGCTGGTGGTTCCACCTGCGCCGCTGCGCCCAGTGCGGACACATTGGCTGCTGCGATTCCTCGCCCAACCAGCACGCCAGCTCACATGCCGCTGAGACCGGCCACCCTGTGGTCCGCTCTTTCGAGCCGGGGGAGGACTGGTTCTGGAACTACACCACCGGGGAGTACGTGAGGGGACCGGAGCTTGCGCCTCCCCAGAGCTACCCGCAGACCCAGCCCGTTCCGGGGCCCGAGGGCCGTGTGCCGGCCGACTGGGTCACCAAACTGCACTAGCTCCAGCGGGCTTTCGTCGTTAGAGGCGCCGGTAAGTGAGGTCGAAGATCATTCGGCCCGCCTCAATGGCCTTGTTCTCGAAGCTGGTCAGCGGGCGGCCCTCGAAGCGCGGGGCCCAGCCGCCGAGCGTGTCGGTGCCTTCGTTCTCTCCGGTGTTTCCGGTGCTGACCGGATCCTTGCCGGCACGCACGGGAGCGCCTCCAACGATCTGCTCCACCCCGCTCGCCCACACCTGGGTCAGGGGGCTGGCCGCTCCGGTGCGCTCGCCGGCATGGGCGTTGTCGAAGAACGGCGAAGCATCAAGCACCGCGCGCATCTGCACGGCGTAATCGGACCAGTCGGTTGCCAGCCGGAACAGGGATCCGGGGGTGAGCACGCGCGCGGCGAGCTCAGCGAAGCTTTCCTTCACGAGCCGGCGCTTGCGGTGGCGGGCCTTGTGCCAGGGATCGGGGAAGTAGACCCACAGCTCGCTGACCGACCCGGCCGCGAGCATTCCCGCCATCGCCTCGGGGGCGTTGACCTGGGCCACCCTCACGTTCGCGAGGTCCTTCTGGCTGATCCTCAGCATTGTCTGCGCCAGCCCCGGCCGGTACACCTCAAGGGCAAGGAAGTCGCGTTCCGGCTCCAGTTCCGCGGCGTGGGTGATCGCCTCGCCCAGGCCCGAACCGACCTCGACCACCAGGGGGGCCCTGCGGCCGAAGGCGGCCTCGGCATCGAACCTGTAACCGGGGTCGACTGAGGTATCGGCCTCAACCCGCGGCACATCGATCAGGTAGTCGGCGGAGAGTTCGGCCCAGGCGTCGCGGCGGCGCCCCTGCAGCCTCGAGCCCCGGCGGACAAAGGAGACCGGCTGGCCGCGGTGGGCTGCGGAAGCGTCGGCCGACGGCGCGTCCTGGGAGTCATGGTCTGTATACATCGGTATCAAGGCTACCGCCCGGGACGGCGCGGGGACGCCGCCCGGGCGGCTGGAACCCCGGTCAGCCGGGTTCGCCGGCGGGGGCAGCGAGCCGCGACAGCGCGAGCTGGGCGTATAGGGCAGCGCCGTCGGCGAGGACGTTGTCGTCGAACACAGCGCCCGGTGAGTGGTTGAACGGCGCCTCCCTGGGATCCGCTCCGGGCGTCGTCGCCCCGAGGAACAGGAACGTCCCCGGCACCGCCTCAAGAATCCGGGAGAAGTCCTCCGATCCGCTCAGCGGCTGCTCCAAGGTGCGGTAGCGTTCCGGCCCGAACAGGGCTTCGACCTGCCGCTGCGCGTGGAGGGTTTCCGCGGCGTCGGTGACGGTGAGCGGGTATTCGGTTGAGTACTCGACCTCCGCTTCGAGCCCGTGCGCCTGGGCGATGCCGTTGACGAGCTGCGGGGCCCATTCGGTCATGCGCTTCCGGTTTTCCTCCGAGAACGTGCGCACAGTGGCTTCGACGCGCGCGTTGTCGGGAACGATGTTCCGCTTCGTTCCCGCACGCAGCACGCCCACCGTGAGCACCACGGGGTCGAACATGTCGAACCTGCGGGTCACCATCACCTGCAGGGCGGTCACAATCTCCGCGGCAACCGTCACCGGGTCCTTCGCCCGGTGCGGCGCCGAACCGTGGCCACCCGCGCCGCGGATCGTCACCGTCAGGCCGTCCGACGCCGACATCAGGGTCCCGGGGCGGCTGGCAACGACGCCGTTGAGCAGCAGCGAGGACGTCACGTGGATCCCGTAGGCGGCATCAGGGACCCGCCCCGCGGCGTCGAGCACGCCTTCGCGGATCATCACCGCGGCGCCGTCGTAGCCTTCCTCGCCGGGCTGGAACATCAGCACGACGTCGCCGGCCAGCTCGCCGCGGCGTTCGGCAAGCAGGGTTGCCGCACCCGCGAGCATCGCCGTGTGGAGGTCGTGGCCGCAGGCGTGCATGACGCCCTCAACCTGGGAGCTGTAGGGGACTCCGGTGAGTTCGGCGACCGGAAGCGCGTCCATGTCGCCGCGCAGCAGCACCACCGGCCGGGGCCCCGTGCCGGAGGGCGCCGTGCCCCGCAGCACCGCCGTGACCGACGTCGACGCCGTTCCGCAGGTGATCTCGAGGGGGAGCCCGTTCAGCGCTTCGAGGACCTTCTGCTGGGTCCGGGGCAGCAGGAGTCCGATCTCCGGCTCCTGGTGGAGCCGGTGCCGCAGCTCCGTGAGGGAGGCGCTGATGCGGCGGGCGTCATCGAGCAGGCCCGGGGCCGGTTGGGCCGGGAGAGACTGCGGCGAAGCGGGAGAAATCACGGGGGTCCTTCCTGATCTGCGGCGAGCTGAATGGATACGGGTGTGTCGGATCCCACAATCGCAGACAACAGCGCCAATCGGCGGCATTGCGCGCCCGTCCGCGGCCCGTGGTCCGGCGGGCCGCCGTCCGGCTGGTACAGTGAAAGGACATGTCTGCGTACCTTTAGGGTCATTTCGACCCGCACTGCCCGCAGCCTGCGTCGATGAACGCTTTCTTTTGTCCCGCATCAAGCTTCCTTTGATGGAAGCGCGGTGGACACTGTCTGACTTTTCTTCGGCGAACCCCTGTGCCAACCGGCGCCGGGGAAGATGAGAAGAAAGTTCGTGTAAATACATGACTACTTTTGCTGCCCTTGGTGTGCCCAAAGCGCTGGTTGCGAACCTTTCCGCGCAGGGAATCACCGAACCTTTCCCCATCCAGGTCAAGACCCTGCCCGACACCCTGGCAGGGCGTGACGTCCTCGGACGCGGCCGCACCGGCTCGGGAAAGACCCTCGCTTTTGCCCTCCCCATGGTCTCCCGCCTCGCCGAGCAGGAAGCCGCCTACCGGCGCAAGCCCGGACGGCCGCTGGCACTGATCCTCGCCCCGACCCGCGAGCTCGCCACGCAGATCAACAACACCGTTGAGCCCCTCGCCAACGAGCTGGGCCTGAACACCACCGTCATTTACGGCGGCGTCTCCCAGCAGCGCCAGGAAAAGGCGCTGCGTGCCGGCGTCGACATCGTCATCGCGTGCCCCGGCCGCCTTGAGGACCTCATGCGCCAGAAGCTGATCACGCTCGAGTCGGTTGAGATCACCATCCTCGACGAGGCCGACCACATGGCCGACCTCGGCTTCCTGCCCGTCGTGAAGAAGCTCATGGACACCACGCCCACCGAGGGCCAGCGCCTGCTGTTCTCGGCAACGCTCGACAACGGCGTTGACAAGCTCGTCAACCGCTACCTGAGCAAGCCCGTGACCCACTCGGTCGACGATCCCCAGGCCGCGGTGACCACGATGGAGCACCACGTGCTGCTCATCGGCGACCAGACCCAGAAGAAGCAGCTCATCGTCCAGCTCGCCTCGGGCACCGGGCGCCGCCTGCTGTTCATGCGCACCAAGCACCACGCGCGCAAGCTGGCCAAGACCCTGACCGACGCCGGCATCCCCGCCGTCGACCTTCACGGAAACCTCTCGCAGAACGCCCGCGACCGGAACCTTGCGGAGTTCTCCAGCGGAGACGTCCGCGTCCTCGTGGCGACCGACGTCGCCGCCCGCGGCGTCCACGTTGACGACGTCGAACTCGTCGTCCACGTCGACCCGCCCACCGAGCACAAGGCGTACCTGCACCGTTCGGGCCGCACCGCCCGCGCCGGTTCCTCAGGCACCGTCGTGACGATCACCCTGCCGGAGCAGAAGTCCGAGGTTCAGAAGCTGATGCGCGCCGCCGGCGTCGACGTCGCCTTCGAGAACGTCAAGGCGACTTCGCCGCTCATCGGCAAGCTGATCGGTGATGTCGCGGAGAAGGTTGATCCGCGCACCCGTGCCGCACTGATCGCCCAGCGCGACTCCGCCCGCGGCGAGGGCACCTCCACCGGGGCGAACGCCCAGCGCAAGCGCGCCCGCCGCGGCACCGCAGCGCCGGCAGCCGGCGGACGCGGCGGCAGGGGTGGCCGTGGCCGCGTCTCCGCCGACGCGCAGCCCGCCCAGGGCAACCGCGCCGACCGCCGCAAGGACCAGCCGCAGGCTCCCCGCTTCGGGAGCGACGCCGGGTCAGGCACCGGCGGAAGCCGCCGTCGTTCGACCGACGAGGCCGCAGGCACCCGCAGCCGCAGGCCGGCGACCGGCCAGCGCGCCGGTGACGTCGCACCGCGCCGTCCCGCGTCCGGCGCAGCACCAGCGGCCGGCGGCCAGCGCAGCCACGCGCCGTCGTCCGGCGGCAGGCCCGCATCGGCACCCCGCTCAGGCGGACCGCGCCGGGCCACCGCTCCGGCGTCGAACGAACGACGTTCGCGCTAGGCCCTGCCGAGACCGCAGAAGAGCCCCTTCCCGCATGCGGGAGGGGGCTCTTCCGTCTCCCACCCCCGTCGAGTTGGCAGGTCACCACCGTTCGACGACGCCGAAGCGTGGTGAGCTGCAGTTTCGGCGGGGGTGGAGGACGGGGAAAGGGTGGTTAGCTGCCAACTCCGTCCACCGTGAGCGACAATTGCCCAATGAACACACTCCTGAACGTGATCTGGCTGCTCTTCGGCGGCATTTGGCTTGCCCTTGGATACTTCCTGGCAGGCATCGTCTGCTGCGCGCTGATCGTCACCATCCCCTTCGGCATCGCCTCGTTCCGCATCGGCGCCTACGCCCTGTGGCCCTTCGGGCGCACCGTCGTTGACCGGGGCGGCCAGACGTACTTCTTCTCGACGCTCGGCAACATCATCTGGCTGCTGGTCGCCGGTGTGTGGATCGCCATCGGCCACGTGCTCACGGCCATCCCCATGTTCGTGAGCATCATTGGGATTCCCCTGGGCATCGCGAACCTGAAGCTCATCCCCGTGTCCCTGATGCCACTGGGCAAGGTCATCGTCGAAACCCGCGGCACCCGGCTGCCGCAGTACCAGTTCCCGCAGCAGCCGTTCCAGCCGTACCAGGCCCCGAAGTACCGCTGAGGTTTAGGAGCCGGTTCCGCCCAGGAACGACTTCATCAGCGGTCCGCCCGAGGTTGAGCCAAGCTCCCCCTCCTCGACGAAGACGGCGACGGCGAGGTCCCCCTGCAGCGCGACGACCCAGGCGTGAGTGCGCGGAGGTGTCTCGCTGCCGAACTCGGCGGTTCCCGTCTTGGCGAGGACCGGTTCCCCCGGCACGTCGTTGAGCAGCTGGGCGCCGCCCTCGGTCACCACGGCGCGCATCAGGGTGCGCAGCTGCTCGGCTTCCGTCTTGGTCAGCGCGCTGGGTTTCGCGGCCGTTGTGCTGGACGCCGAGGGCTCCGACGACTCCCCCGACGCGGGCGATCCACCCGACGGTTCACCCGAGGGCGACGGCGCTGCGGAGGCCTCGGGGCCGGCCGCGCCCAGGAGCGTGGGCGTGACCCGGGCGCCGGCACCGACGCTCGCGGCCATCGTGGCGAGCGCCAGCGGAGAGACAAGCACCTCGCCCTGCCCGATCATTGAGGCGGCGTGCGCCGTGCCGTCGGCCTCGGCGGGGACGGCGCCGAAGAAGGCAGGCAGCCCGATGCTTGCCTCGACGCCGATGCCGAGGTCCGCCGCGGCGGAGGCGAGCTCCTCCTGGGAGACCTTCTCGCGGTTCGAGATGAACCCGGTGTTGCAGGACTGTGCGAAGGTCTGCAGCAGCGGGATGGTGCCCACATACTGTGCCGGGTAGGTGCTCGCGTTGTTGAAGCGGCGCCCCTCGACCTCGAGCTCCGCGGTGCACTGCGTGTCCGTCTCGGGGGTGAAGCCCTTGCGCAGCAGGGCGAGGGTCGTTGCGACCTTGAAGGTAGATCCGGGAGGGTACTGCCCGAGCAGCGCGGTGGGCAGGCCCTCGCTGCCCGGGCCGTTCGCGGCGGTGAGGATCTCCCCGGTGCTGGGTCGGACGGCGACGATCGACGACGCCGACGGCTCATCGGCGAGCACCTTTTCGGCGAGGGTCTGCAGTCCGAGGTCAAGGGTGGTGGCCAGTGGGGCGCCGTCCACCGGTTCCGCGGCGAACAGCTGTTTGCGTTCGCCGTTTTCGCCGTCACCCAGGACGGCGGTGATTTCGACCCCCGGAATTCCCGCGAGCACGTCGTTGTGCTGGCGTTGCAGGCCCGAGAGCCCGGTGATGTCCCCGGCCTTGAGCGATCCCTTCGACTGTTCGATCATTTCGGCGTTGGCTTCTCCGACCGTCCCCAGCACCTCGCGCGCGAAGGTCCGCGTCGGGGCGAGCTCCAGGGTGCCGGGCAGCGCCGACGCCCCGGGGACGTCGTTGATCTGTTCATCGCTGATGGTGCGGGAGGAATCATCGCGCAGCACGATTGCCTCGACGAACGCCTCCGCGCCGGCGGCGGCGACCTGTTCGGCATAGGCGCCGGGATCGATCTCGACCAGTTCTGCCAGGGCCTTTGCCGCTGCGGGGTGGTCGGCCTCGGGGATGCGTGTCTTGTCGATGCCGACCCGCAGGATCGGGCGCTGGGTCACGAGCACTTCACCGTCGGCGCCGGTGATGTCGCCGCGGTCCGCCGGGATCTCGGTAATGTTCAGCCGTTCGTCCGGGCGGAGCTCGGGAGCGAAGACGGCGGGATCCCATTCGGCCTGCCACTGGTCCTCGACCCGCGTGAGGCTCGTCGAGGTGGAGTAGGTCCAGTCTGTGTCGGTGGCGTTGATGTCCCACGTGTACTTGAGCTCGGCGGTGGCGGTGTCGTCACCGGTCGATTCGACGGCGCCCACGGCGACCTGCGGTTTCAGCGGCGCCACGCCCTCGGTGATCGTGGCGAGGTCCGCTGTGACATCCTCGGCTGCGGCTGCGGTGAACGACGAGCCGGTGACGTCGAGTGCGGACAGTCCCTGGGCAAGCTTCTTCGCCGCGTCCTCCGCCGTTGGGCGGTCGTCCGCGCAGGAAGCGAGCGTGGCGGCGAGCACTGCCGTGGTCAATATCGCTGTTAAGCGGTGAAGGTTCCCCATCAGGCCATTATTGCCGATGGGGAACCTTCGGTTCGCGCAAGAGATCAGCCGGCCGCCGCTGTGACGAGCGCCGCGCGGTCCGCCTTGATGAGGTCGGCGCAGCGCTCGCCGATCATCATCGTGGTGATGTTGGGGTTGACCGTTGTGAGTTCCGGCATGACCGAAGCGTCAGCGACGCGCAGGCCCGTGACGCCCTTGACGCGCAGCTGGGGGTCCAGCGGTGACATCGGATCGTCGACGGCGCCCATGCGCACCGTTCCCGCGGGGTGGTACACGGTGTTGTGCGTCCTGCGGATGTAGTCCTGGAGCTCCTCGTCGGTCTGCACGCCGATGCCCGGGTACAGTTCCGCTCCCGCCCATTCGGCCATGGCGGGCTGGGCGACGATCTCGCGGGCAAGCCGGATCCCCGCCACCATGACCCGCATGTCGTGCGGGTCGGTGAAGTAGCGCGGGTCAACCATGGGCTTGTCGCGGTAGTCGCGGCTGCGCAGGCGCACCGTGCCCCTCGAGCGGGCGTGGGTGACGTTGGGGGTGAGGCAGAACCCGTTCTCCGTTGTGGGGTAGCCCTGACGGAGGGTGTGCATGTCGAACGGGACGGTCCCGTAGTGGAACATCAGGTCGGGACGGTCGAGCCCCTCCTCGGTGGTGGTGAAGATCCCGATCTCCCACCACTGGGTGGAGGTCTCCGGCATCGGCTTTTTCGCCTCCCACTGGATGACGCCCTCGGGGTGGTCCTGGAGGTTCGAGCCGACGCCGGGAGAATCGACGCGCACCGCGATGCCGCGCTCGGCGAGGTGCTCGGCGGGCCCGATGCCGGAGAGCATCAGCAGCTTCGGCGAGTCGATGGCGCCGGTCGAGAGGACGACCTCGGCGCGCGCGGTCAGGGTGGAGGTGCGCCCGAAGGAGGAGTCGACCACGTCCACGCCGGTGCACCGGTTGTCGGCGTCGAAGGCAAGTTCGCGGGCGCGCAGCCCGGTCAGCAGCGTGAAGTTGGAGCGCTCCAGGATCGGGTGGATGTAGGAGACCGACGACGACGCGCGGGTTCCGTCGGCCTGACGGTTGATCTGGAAGAAGCCGGCGCCGTTGATGACCGTTTCGCCGGTGTTGAACCGGGTGCGGGGAATCCCGGCCTGCTCGCAGGCGTCGAGCAGGGCCCGGCCCGAGGGGTCCTCGGCGGGGATGTTCATGAGGTGCACGGGGCCGTCGGCGCCGTGGTGCGGGGCGTCCGGTCCGGCGTCCTCGTTGGATTCGAGCCGCTTGTACAGCGCATAGGCCGTGTCGGCGTTCCAGCCCTCGGCGCCGAACCTGCGCTCCCACTCGTCGATGTCCTCGCGCGGGGCCCAGAAGGCGATGCACGAGTTGTGGCTCGAGCACCCTCCCATGACCCGGGCGCGGGCGTGGCGCATGAAGGAGTTGCCGTTCTCCTGGGGCTCCACCGGGTAGTCCCAGTCGTAGCCGGACTCGAGGAGTTCCATCCAGCGGTCGAGCTTCAGGATCGCCTCGTTGCCGCGGTCGTCCGGTCCCGCCTCGACGAGTGCCACCTCCACGGAGGGGTCCTCGCTCAGCCGGGCGGCGACGGCGGCTCCGGCCGAGCCGCCGCCGACGACGATGTAGTCGAATTCGGTTTTCGTGAGGTCGCTCATGCTGTCTCCTCGCTCACGGGTGCCTGGAACCAGCCGGTGACGGCGGGTTCGATGTTGTGGTAGATGTGCTTGGCTTCCTGGTACTCGGCCAGACCGGTGGGCCCAAGTTCCCTGCCGACGCCGGAGGAGCCGAAACCGCCCCATTCGGCCTGCGGAAGGTAGGGGTGGAAGTCGTTGATCCAGATGGTGCCGTGACGCAGGCGTGCGGCCACCCGCTGGGACTTCCCGGCGTCCTGGGACCAGACGGCCCCGGCCAGCCCGTAGTGGGTGTCGTTGCCGAGCTCAACGGCTTCGTCTTCGCTGCTGAAGGTTTCGACTGTGACAACCGGCCCGAAGGCCTCGTCGACGAGCACCGATGAGCCGCGGGTGACCTGGTCGAGCACGGTGGGGGTGTAGTAGAAGCCCTTTTCCAGCTCGCCCTCGCCCCAGGTTCCGCCGCAGCGCAGCCGCGCGCCCTCCTCGAGGCCCTTCTGCACGTAGGCGGTGACCTTGTCGCGGTGGGCGGCGGAGATCAGGGGTCCGGTCTCAGCATCTTCATCGAACGGCCCACCGAGGCGGATCCGCTTCGCGCGCTCGACGAGTTCGTTGACGAACCGGTCGGCAATTGACTCCTCGACGAGCAGGCGCGCCCCGGCCGAGCAGACCTGGCCGGAGTGCACGAACGCCGCGTTCAGTGCATTGTCCAGGGCGGCGTCAAAGTCGGCGTCGGCGAAGATGATGTTCGGGTTCTTCCCGCCGAGTTCGAGTGCGACCTTCTTGACCGTTCCCGCGGCGGCGGCGGCAATCTTCCGGCCGGTCTCAAGGCCGCCGGTGAAGGAGACCATGTCGACGTCAGGGTGTTCCGAGAGCGGGGCTCCGACGACGGCCCCGGGTCCCAGCACCAGGTTGGCCACGCCCTTGGGCAGGCCGAGCTTGTCCAGAACGTCCATCATCAGGATGGCCGTCGAGGGGGTGAGCTCACTGGGCTTGAGGATGAAGGAGCAGCCAGCGGCGAGGGCCGGCGCCATCTTCCAGGCGGCCTGCAGCAGCGGGTAGTTCCACGGGGAGATCAGCGCGGCAACGCCCACCGGCTCGTAGACGATCCGGCTGACCACGCTGGGGTTGTTGGCGTCGACGATCCGGCCCGCGTTCTGCCCGGCGAGCTTGCCGAAGTAGGCGAAGCAGTTGGCGATGTCGTCCATGTCGATCCGGCTCTCCACGAGCCGCTTGCCCGTGTCGAGGGATTCGGCGCGGGCGAACTCCTCCCTGCGCTCCCGCAGTTCAGCGGCAACCCGGAGCAGGAAGTCCCCACGCTCGGGAGCGGGCACCGAAGCCCACTCGCCGCCGTCGAACGCCTTCCGGGCCGCAGCGATGGCGCGCAGGGCGTCCTCCCTGGTGCCCTCGGCGACGGTTGCCACGAGGGCGCCGTCGGCGGGGTTCAGGATGTCCCGGGTTCCGCCGTCGGAGGCGGCGCTCCACTCGCCACCGATGAACAGTGTTGTCTCAGTCACTTGGTTTCCTCCTGGAGGGGAAAGTCGGATTCCCAGTTGTCCTTGGCCGCCTGCTCGTCCGCCAGCGCGGTGTTGCCCGGCGCTTCGCGGTTGAGGTGCAGGAACTCAAGGTGTGTTTCGTAGTGGTCGAGCACGTCGGTGATGACCTGCTCCTTGGTGTAGCCGGTGAGGTCGTAGCTGTGGCTTCCCTCAAGGGAGAAGACCTCCATGCGGTAGTACTTCTCGTCAACCGAGGCGTTCCGCGGCGCATACGACGGCGTCTCGTACTGCACCGGATAGATCTGGTACTTGAAGGGGCGCTCTTCGCCGAGGCCGACGTTGAGGTCGACGTGGCGGATCCCGCATGACTCCACGAGGCCGGTCGCGAGGCTGACCGCGGCGCCCTGGGCACGCAGTTCGTCGTGCACCTCCTGGAGAGCGGGCTGGGCGACGGTATCGACGAAGCGGTTGGCCTGCCGCTGGCCGGGGTAGGTCATGGCGCGGGAAAGGCGCTGACGCCAGTTTCGGCCCCGGCCCTCTCCGGCGCGGCCGGACATAATGCCGGGAAGGCTCGAGCGGTAGCTGTCGGCCAGGGTGTTCTCAACGCGCAGCGCCTTGTAAAGGCCGAGCATGATGAACAGCAGCAGGATCGACAGGGGCAGGCCCATGATGATCGTGGCGTTCTGCAGGGTGGTGATGCCGCCGACCATGAGCATGGCCAGGGTGAGGACGCCGGTGGCAACGGCCCAGAAGATGCGCATCCAGCGCGGGCCGTCGGCGTCGGCGTCCTTCAGGTGCGACGAGAAGTTCGCCATGACGAGCGCGCCGGAATCGGCGGAGGTCACGTAGAACAGCAGGCCGGTGAAGGTGGCGACGGCGGCGCTGATCGGCGCGGCCGGGTACTGCTCGAGCAGCGAGTAGAAACCGCGCTCGGGCTGGCTCATCGCCGTCTCGCCGAAGGCGGCGCCGCCGCCGAGCACCAGGTCCAGGGCGCTGTTTCCGAAAATGGAGATCCAGAGCAGGATGAAGGCGAACGGCACGATCATGGTGCCGAGGACGAACTGCCGGATGGTGCGGCCGCGGGAGATGCGTGCCAGGAACAGCCCCACGAAGGGCGCCCAGGCGATCCACCACGCCCAGAAGAACAGCGTCCACGCGCTCAGCCACTCGTCGGGCCGGTCGTAGGCGAAGGTGTCGAGGGTCATGCCCGGGAATCGGCTGAGCACGTCGCCGGTGTTCTGGATGATGCCGTCGAGCAGGAAGGCCGTCTTGCCGCTGATGAGGACAAAGAGCATGAGCCCGATCGCCAGGACGACGTTCAGTTCGGCCAGGCGCCGGATGCCCTTCTCCACGCCCGAGACCGCCGAGACCGTGGCCATGACGACGGCGACGGCGATCAGGCCGATCTGGGTGGCAAGACCTTCGGGGAGCCCGAACATCACGTTGAGCCCGTAGTTGAGCTGGACGACGCCGATGCCCAGGGAGGTCGCGATGCCAAAGATGGTGCCCAGCAGTGCGGCGATGTCGACCGTGTGCCCGAGCGGACCGTCGATCTTCTTGCCGAAAATGGGGTAAAGCGCACTGCGGATGCTCAGCGGCAGGTTGTGCCGGTAGGCGAAGTAGCCCAGGGCGAGGCCCATCAGCGCGTAGAGGGCCCAGCCGGTGATCCCGTAGTGGAACAGGGTGAGCACCATGGCCTGGCGCGCCGCCTCGGCAGTTCCTCCCTCGCCCTGCGGCGGGGCGAGGAACTGCGTGATGGGCTCGGAGACCGAGAAGAACATCAGGTCGATGCCGATGCCCGCCGCGAACAGCATCGATCCCCAGGTGAACATGCTGAACTGCGGCTTCGAGTGGTCGGGGCCCAGCTTGGTCCTGCCGACCCGCGTCAGCGCGGCGACGAGGACAAAGACGACGACGAGGGTGACCACGAGAAAGTAGTACCAGCCCATGTTCGTCGAAACCCAGCCGACCATCGAGCCGATGACGGCCTCGGCGCTCTCGGTCGAGATCATTGCCCAGGCGGCGATCGCGAGGATTCCCACGGCGGAGCCGAAGAAAACGGTCCGGTTGGTTCGGGTGCGGCCGGGGGGCCGGCCCCCGTCGGTGTCAGTGGTGTCCTTGATGGGACCCGGTGGTGCTTCAGCTCTTGTACTCATTCTTCCCTCAGGTTGATGGAGGCAACGCCAGCTAGCGGCCCGCCGTGCAGCACGGAGCGTGTCCGGTTTGGCGGGCCTAAAGAGGGTATCTCCTGCTCGTGGCAACCCCCGAAACGTTTGATCTTAATCACAGCGCCACGCGGCCAAAGATACAGGCAAACCCGGCTTCGCCGTGAGCGAAGTTCGCACCGAAGAACGCCGGAAATAAGTTGAGTCAGGTACACTCAACTTAAGCATTTGCATGAGTGCCGCAGTGACGCGCCTGAAGAAAAGGATGTGCCAATGGACGCCAAATTCACCACCAAGAGCCAAGAGGCCCTCTCGGCAGCGGCGATGAACGCCTCCACGGCGGGCAACGCCCAGGTTGAACCTGCCCACTTCCTCAAAGCCCTGATGGACCAGCGTGAGGGCATCGCCGTCGCGCTTCTCAAAGCCGCGGGCGTCTCACCCGACGACATCAGCGTCCAGGCGAGCTCGGCGATCCGTGCGCTGCCGTCGTCCTCGGGGACATCCGTTGCGCAGGCGCAGTTCTCCCGCGGCGCCCTCCAGGTCATCACTGCCGCCCAGCAGGAGGCAGAGGCGCTGGGGGACCAGTTTGTCTCAACCGAACATTTGCTGCTCGGGCTGGCATCCGATGCCGGAGCCGCCGGCAGGATCCTGCGGGGGGCCGGGATTTCCCGCGACGCCCTCGCCGCCGCGCTGCCCAACGTGCGCGGGGACCGGAAGGTCACCTCAATGGACCCCGAGAACACGTTCCAGGCCCTCGAGAAGTTCGGCGTCGACCTCACCGAAATCGCACGCCAGGGCAAGCTGGACCCGGTGATCGGGCGCGACGCGGAAATCCGCAGGGTGGTGCAGGTCCTTTCGCGGCGCACCAAGAACAACCCTGTCCTGATCGGTGAGCCCGGCGTCGGCAAGACCGCCGTCGTGGAAGGCCTCGCCCAGCGGATCGTCGCCGGGGACGTGCCGGAGTCGCTGCGCGGGAAGTCGCTGATCAGCCTCGACCTCGGCTCCATGGTCGCGGGCGCGAAGTACCGCGGCGAATTCGAGGAGAGGCTCAAGGCGGTCCTCGAAGAGATCCGCTCCTCCAACGGGCAGGTCGTCACCTTCATCGACGAGCTCCACACCGTGGTGGGCGCCGGAGCCTCGGAAGGGTCGATGGACGCCGGGAACATG
Organism: Arthrobacter sp. TJ-254; assembly: GCF_058269175.1. Lineage (NCBI taxonomy): Bacteria > Bacillati > Actinomycetota > Actinomycetes > Micrococcales > Micrococcaceae > Arthrobacter > Arthrobacter sp. TJ-254. Next base: position 167,557 of record NZ_JBZCNF010000002.1, read on the forward strand.
CTCAAGCCCATGCTCGCCCGCGGTGAGCTGCGCATGATCGGGGCCACCACCCTGGATGAGTACCGCGAGAACGTCGAGAAGGATCCGGCGCTTGAGCGCAGGTTCCAGCAGGTCTACGTGGGTGAGCCGTCCGTCGAAGACACGATCGGCATCCTCCGCGGGCTGAAGGAGCGCTACGAGGGACACCACAAGGTTTCAATCGCCGACTCGGCGCTGGTGGCCGCGGCAACTCTTTCCAACCGCTACATCTCGGGCCGCCAGCTGCCCGACAAGGCCATCGACCTTGTTGACGAAGCCGCGTCCCGGCTGCGCATGGAAATCGATTCCGCCCCGGTGGAGATCGATGAGCTGCGCCGCGCCATCGATCGGATGCGCATGGAGGAACTGGCCCTGGAGCGCGAGACGGACGAAGCCTCCCATGAACGCCTCGAGGACCTGCGCGCCTCAATGGCGGACAAGCAGGAGGAGCTGACGGCGCTCAACGCCCGGTGGGAGGCCGAGAAGGCGGGCCTGAACCGGGTGGGCGACCTCAAGGCCTCGCTCGACGAGCTGCGCTCGCAGGCCGACAAGGCCCAGCGGGAGGGCGACCTGGAGACGGCATCGCGCATCCTGTACGGGGAGATCCCGCAGGTCCAGCGCGAACTCGATGAGGCGCAGGCCGCCGAACAGGAATCGGCGGGGGACGCCCCGGAGCTGATGGTTGCCGAAGAGGTGACGGCGAATGACATCGCCGAGGTCATCTCCGCATGGACCGGCATCCCCGCCGGCCGCATGCTCCAGGGCGAGAGCCAGAAGCTCCTGCACATGGAGGAGGTTATCGGCTCCCGGCTCATCGGACAGGCCAAGGCCGTCGCCTCGGTCTCGGACGCGGTGCGCCGCGCCCGCGCCGGGGTGTCCGACCCGAACCGGCCCACCGGCTCCTTCCTGTTCCTCGGTCCCACCGGTGTCGGCAAGACCGAGCTCGCCAAGGCGCTGGCGGACTTCCTGTTCGACGACGAACGCTCGATGGTGCGCATCGACATGTCCGAGTACTCCGAGAAGCATTCGGTGGCCCGGCTCGTCGGAGCGCCTCCGGGCTACGTGGGCTACGAGGAGGGCGGCCAGCTCACCGAGGCGGTGCGCCGGCGTCCCTATAGCGTGGTGCTGCTTGACGAGGTGGAGAAGGCGCACCCCGAGGTTTTCGACATCCTCCTGCAGGTGCTCGACGACGGCAGGCTCACCGACGGCCAGGGGCGCACCGTGGATTTCCGCAACGTGATCCTCGTGCTCACCTCGAACATCGGCTCGCAGTTCCTCGTGGATCCGGCCCTTGATGACGCCCAGCGCCGCGAAGCGGTCATGCGGACGGTCAACGCGAGCTTCCGCCCCGAGTTCCTCAACCGTCTCGACGACGTCATCATGTTCGACGCGCTGAGCCTTGATGAGCTGTCCAAGATCGTTGACCTTCAGGTCTCGGCTCTCGCAAAGCGACTCCAGGACCGCAGGCTCACGCTCAAGGTGACGCCGGCGGCGAGCGAATGGCTCGCGCTGACCGGTTTTGATCCCGCCTATGGTGCCCGTCCGCTGCGCCGCCTGGTGCAGCGCCAGATCGGCGACCGGCTTGCACGCGAACTGCTCGCGGGTGGAATCACCGACGGCGACACGGTCCTTGTGGACCGGGCCGACGGCGCAGAGTCCCTTGACGGCGGAGACAACGACGGACTCAGCCTGCACCGGCTCGCCGCCTAGGCGGCCAGCCGTCAGTTCGGGAGGTGCCGGTCGGGAGGCGTCAGTTAAGCAGGCTCCGGCTGAGGGTGGCCGCCTCGGACACCGCGAAGCAGTCGACGCGGCGGTCATCGTCAGCCCAGGAGCCCTCCGTGGGAGTGACGTGGAGGAGGGTGATCTCCCCGGCCGCCGCTGCGGCGCCCTCGTTGATGTCGGCGGCGTCGCACGCGGCCTTCGCGCGGGCGCCGAGCTGGTCGCGCCCGGGGAAGTCGGCGTCGTCCGGATAGAACTCGGAGGCGAGCAGCTGGGCGTGGTGCGGCGTCGTGCAGGTAACGATTGTCACGTTCTGGTCGGCGCCGGAGAAATCGAGGAGGCACTGCCCCGGTTCGACGCTGGTTGTGGAGACGTCCTCGGCGATGATTCCGTCCGCACCGGCCGTTGTCGGTATCACGGCGGCCGAAGCGTCGGGCCCGGACAGCCGTGCGACGAGCGCCACAACTGCCCATACCAAAAGTGCGATCAGCACCAGCGCTGCCGCGAGGATCAGCACCACCGGTCGCTTGCCTGAACTCTTGCGGTTCCGTGGGCGGATCGGATGCGCGCCCGCGGCCACCGAGGCGTCCGGGCCGGACGAAGGAGCCTCACCGGCCGGGATCCACGGCCCCCGTGCCGGAGGTGCGGAGTCGGCAGGTGCGGAGTCGGCAGATGCGGCAGGGACGCGGGCAGTGTGCGGGGCGCCTCCGCCCTGATTCTCGTGCGCGCCGACCGCGGCAGGGTCGGTTCCCGCGCCAAGACCGGGCCCGGCAGGCCAGACGGTGACCGGCACCTCCGCGGCACCCGCTGCGACCGGGGATGCAGCACCGGCTGCGGCCAGGCCGGAGTCCGCACCCTCGGAGTCGTCCGTTCCCGCCGCCGTCACCGGGGTATCAGCGGACGGGCGCGGGGTTTCACCGGAGTCGCCGGATTCGGGGGCGGCTTCCATGCTCTCGGGCCCACGCGTGACGTGAACGGCCTCGGACGCGCCCGTGCCGCCCGCAGTGTCGTACGCAGCTGTGCCGCCTGTTGGATCGGAAGAATTCGTGTCGTCCGCTGGATCCGGCGTTTCCGTGTCACCGGCGGCACCCCCTGGGGGAGCGGTTCCGGACGGTGCGGCCTCGACGACCGGCGCTTCGGCCGGAAGGGGGCCGGCCACGAGGGTTCCTGCCTCCTCGGCCTCTTTCGCTACTGCACGTGCTTCGGCGGCAGCGGCCTCCAGGGACGCCGCCTCGGCCGTCTCCTCGCTGATCCGGGCCGGTTCAAGGGAAGGCTCGGTCAATGCGAGTTCCTCGGGGGAGACCGTCAGCTCCGGCTCGAGCGCTTCCTGCGACACCGCGGCATCGGAGAGAACCACGTCATCGGGGTTCACGAGCTCCGGCTCTGGGGTTTCCTCCGGGCCCGGCACCGCGTTCTCCTTGTCACTCATCGAACGGTTGTCTCCTCGACAGTCTTGGCGCCTGGGTGCCGGCCATATTGCATTTCGGCCTTGACTCTATCCAAATTCCCGGCGCTGAGGGGCTATTCCGCCGGTAACCCGCCGCGCCAACAGGGAATTGCCCAAACTCAAGTCATGCTGATCACAAGCGGACGCTTACGCACCACAAAGCATGTAACCTATAGTTACGATAAATTGACCAAATACTCCGGGGCCTCGCTGCAGCCTTGGGCCTCGTGCCCCAGTGACCACCTCCGGATCGACGCACAAAGGGGGTCACGCCATGGGGCGCGGCCGTCAAAAGGCAAAAGCTACAAAGCAGGCCCGGGACATGAAGTACTTCAGCCCGGCGACTGACTACACGGCACTGCAGCGCGAGCTCACAGGCCCAGGCAGTCGTGCCTCGAACCGGCGTACCGAACCTCTTGAACCGGCCGAGCCGGATTATTCGGAGTATGCGGACAAGTACGCCGACGAGTTCGACGACGACGGAGAAGACGGCTCCCGCCGCACCGGCTGACCAGCCGGTTTGTGCGAGCACCCCATAGACGCTCGCGGTTCTGAATTTCTTCCTTCGCACCGGTGGATTGCTCCAACCGGTTCGTTCGTTGCTGAGGCGATGCACCCTGTGCATCGCCTCAGCTCGTTAATCCCTCGGTGTTGACCCACCCGACATCCGCCGGTCAGCCCGTCCCCTGCCTGCAGCCGGGGACGGGCCGACGGCCGTGTCAGGCGTAGGCGCCGAGCAGCTGCACCGCTCCGCCGTCGACGCCCTTGGCGCCCTGGACGTAGTCGGGTCCTGAGCCTTCGCCGCGTCCGGCGCCGACGGTGCCCATTGCCCAGGCGGGAACGCCGCGGTCGGCGAGGCGGGCCAGAGCAGCGTCCGCCCCTTCCGCACCGACGATCGCGACCATTCCCACGCCGAGGTTCAGCGTGCGCTCGAGGTCGGGAAGCGGGACGCTGCCGAGCTCGGAGATGAGCTTGAAGACGGGCGGAAGTTCCCAGGTGGAGCGGTCGACCGTTGCCTCGAGGCCGTGCGGGAGCACGCGGGCGAGGTTCGCGGCAAGCCCGCCGCCGGTCACATGGCTGAAGCCGTGCACTGCGGCCGGAAGGTGGCGTGCCAGGTCGAGGCAGTCGGCCGCGTAGATCCGGGTCGGTTCGAGCAGTTCCTCGCCGAGGGTCCTGCCCAGTTCCGATACCTGGCGGTCGAGGGCCCATCCGGCCTGGTTGATGACCCGGCGCACCAGCGAGTACCCGTTGGAGTGGAGGCCGGAGGAAGCCATAGCGATCACCACATCGCCGTCCCTGACCCGCGCCGGGCCCAGCAGTGCGTCCGCCTCGACGACGCCCGTTGCCGCGCCCGCGACATCGTACTCGTGTTCCCCCAGCAGCCCGGGGTGTTCGGCGGTTTCCCCGCCGACGAGCGCGGTTCCGGCAACCGAGCAGGCAGCGGCGATTCCGCGCACGATGTCGGCGATCCGCTCCGGCACCACCTTCCCGCAGGCGATGTAGTCGGTCATGTAGAGCGGTTCGGCACCCACCACCACGATGTCGTCGACGACCATTCCAACGAGGTCGTAACCGATGGTGTCGTGGATGTCCATGGCCTGGGCGATGGCTACCTTGGTTCCCACGCCGTCGGTGGAGGTGGCGAGCAGGGGCTTGCGGTAGGTGAGCAGGCGCGACACGTCATAAAGCCCCGCGAACCCGCCGACCCCGCCAAGCACCTCGGTGCCGTGGGTGGCTTTCACGGCGTCCTTCATCAGTTCGACGGCGCGGTCGCCGGCTTCGACGTCAACGCCGGCGCTTGCATAGGTGATGGGATTGGGGGAGGCGCTCATACCCGTTCTTTCTTGTCTTCTTCGGTCAGTACAGCTTCGAGTTCACTGCCCGGTCCCGGATCGCAGCCGTCTGCGCCGGTCTTGTCGGACGGGTTCACGCGCTCGAGGAGGTTCTTGCCGAGGCGGTCCGATCCGGGAAGCTGGATCGGATACTGCCCGGTGAAGCACGCGGTGCAAAGGCGTTCGCGGGGCTGGCGTGTCGCGTCGATCATCCCGTCCTCGGAAATGTAGGCCAGGCTGTCGGCGCCGATCGACTTGCTGATCTCGTCGACCGCGGCCCCGTTGGCGATCAGCTCGGCGCGCGAGGCGAAATCGATCCCGTAGAAGCACGGCCAGCGCACCGGCGGCGAGGAGATCTTGACGTGCACCTCGGCGGCGCCGGCTTCGCGCAGCATCCGCACCACGGCGCGCTGCGTGTTGCCGCGCACGATCGAGTCGTCGACGACGATGATGCGTTTGCCGCGGATGACCGATTCGAGGGCGTTGAGCTTCAGCTTGATGCCCAGCTGCCGGAGGGTCTGGCTCGGCTGGATGAAGGTGCGTCCCACATAGGCGTTCTTCACGAAACCGTGGGCGAAGGGAATTCCGGACTCCTCGGCGAACCCGACCGCCGCCGGCGTGCCGGATTCAGGGACCGGAATGACGATGTCTGCCTGCGCCGAGTTTTCCCTTGCCAGCTGCCGGCCCATCTCCACGCGGGACTCGTACACCGAGCGCCCGGCGATCGCGGCGTCGGGCCGGGCCAGGTATACGTATTCGAAGACGCATCCGGCCGGGGAGGGCATGCCGAAACGGCGGGAGCGCACGCCGTCCTCGTCGATGGCGATGAACTCGCCCGGCTCGATCTCCCGAATGAAACTCGCACCGACTGTGGCGAGGGCGGCCTGTTCGGAGGCGACAACCCAGCCGCGTTCGAGCCTGCCAAGGACCAGCGGGCGCACGCCGTAGGTGTCCCGTGCGGCATAGAGGGTGCCTTCGTCCATGAACACGAAGCAGAAAGCGCCCTGGATGCTCGGCAGCAGCTCCATTGCTGTCTCTTCGAGGGATGAGCCTTCTTCCCCGGCCAGCAGGGCTGTAACGAGGGCCGTGTCGGTGGTGTTGCCCTGGGCGATCTCGCCGGAGCGCGGCTTTCCATGGCGCTCAAGGACCATTTCGTAAAGTTCGGCCGAGTTGGTGAGGTTGCCGTTGTGTGCCAACGCCACGGTGCCCATAGCGGTGGCGCCGAGGGTGGGCTGCGCGTTCGCCCACTGTGATGCGCCGGTCGTCGAGTAACGGCAGTGGCCGACGGCCATGTGACCGGTGAGGGTGTTCAGGGTGGTTTCGTCGAAGACCTGGGAAACAAGGCCCATGTCCTTATACACGTTGATCCGCGATCCGTCGCTCGTGGCGATGCCGGCTGACTCCTGGCCGCGGTGCTGCAGGGCGTAAAGGCCGTAGTAGGTGAGCTTGGCTACCTCCTCGCCCGGCGCCCAAACTCCGAAAACGCCGCAGGCGTCCTGGGGGCCTTTTTCGTGGGGGAGAAGATCGTGGGTAAGTTTTCCATCACCGCGCACCATTGCATCATTCTCTCACGAGCGGCAGCGGGTCCCTGAACTGCGACGGCGGGGAGGAGCCGGATGACCCGGCGGAAACCGCTAGGCCTCGTCGTCGTACGTCCGCTCCACCTGGGCACGCTGGGCACGGCGGACGCTGCGCCGGTCGAGGAGGAGAACCACAAGCGCTCCGAGCATCAGGCCGGGGATGGTGAAGACAACTGTGAAAAAGCCGAGGGCCGATTCCCGGGTGAGCGTTGGGTCGCCCGGTCCGGTGTACGCGACGATCAGCGCCGCGAGAAATCCCAGCACCGCGCCGAGCCCCATGAAGGGGGCGAACCGCGGCGCCCGGCGGATGGTGACCTCCCGGCGCTCGGGGGTGCTTGGGGATACCGGCTGTTCAGGGCTCATGGTCCAAGGCTACCGGCCTTCGGCGCGGCGGTAGGCGCCGCGCCGCGATCGGGCGCGCTGGCTGATTCGTGCGCCGAGCCCCTGCACTTCGGCGTTCCCGGGTTGCTGCCGCTGCTGCGGGTTCCTCCAGACGAAGGTTGCACAGGGCAGCCAGAGCAGTGCCTTGTGGCTCACCGAGCCGAGGTACCGGTTGTGGGGGACCCCGCGACCGCGGCTGCCCAGCACAAGCAGCTGCGCCTTGTCCGCCGCGGCGAGGAGCGCCTCGGCGGGGAAGCGGTGGGTGTCGAGGTGTTTGCTGATCACGAGGTCCGGGTAACGCTCTCCGAGCCCGGCGACAGACTCGGAGAGGACAACCTCTTCGGCTTCCTCCATCCGCCGCAGGAAGGTCTCGTTGGGGATGAAGCTGTAGACCCAATTGTCCGGAGGGGTGAACGAATAGACGACGTGCAGTTCCTCGCCAAGCCGGTCGGCTTCGCGCGCGGCGATGGCTACAGCCTCAAGGGACTGGTCGGAGCCGTCGACACCAACCACCACGCCGGACCTGCGGACGAGGTCGGCTGTGGGGATCACCGCGACCGAACACAGGCTGCGCGTTGCGACCTGGAGGCTTGTTGTTCCGGGGACGAGGCCGCCGAGCACGCCGGGCCGGTGCCCGCCGACCACGATCAGCTCGACCTGTGCTGAAACCGCACCCATCACCGATGTCACTGACCCCATTTCCACCTGCGTGCTCACCTGCACCGACGGCGTGAACTCCCGAACATGTTCCGCGGCCTTCTGGAGCGTTGTCCGGGCATGCGTGGTGAGGTTCTCGTAGAAGGCGTACTCGGGCATTGCCCAGGTGTCGTCGAGGGCGTGGAGGAGGACCAGGGGGCGGCGCAGCTGCTGGGCCCGCGTCGCTGCCCAGTCGAGGGCTGAACGGTGCGACTGGCCTTCATCGATTCCAACGACTATCGCATTCTTCGGAAGGGGTTGAACCATCGTGATCACCGCGCCTTTCGTCCGGTGCCCGGCAAACCGGGCTCCAGCGACATTGTCCGCAAGGCGGTTCCCCCGGGTTAGAGGCTTAAGACCTCTGCCCCTTGCGGTGCAGGGGCACGAGCACCGACGCCGGTTGCGCCGGACCGGACGTCAGCCGGTCCTGTGCACCAACTGGTAGCCCTGATCCGCGAACACGAGCGCGTACGAGGTGCCCGGATAGACCTGCTCCGCATGCTGCACGGCGTCGGCGGGACGGGACGGGCCCCAGCTCCAGTCCTCGGCGTCAACCACGAGGTAATCGGGCGCTGGGTTCTCGGAACCGATCCAGTACACCTCGGCGCGCGGGGCGAGGTAGGCCATCAGCCCAACGCCGGTTTCGACCGAGGCACCCTCCGGCACCGACTCAATGACACGGTTGGCCGCCTCCCAGCGCGGCGAGCGCTGGTAGGTTTCAGGGCGCACAAGGGAGGCGAACTCCTGGCTGGGAAGCAGGGCAACAGCCACGACCGCCGTCGCCGGCACGACGGCGGCCGCCACGGTGCGCAGCCAGGCGCGGCGACTGCGCCGTGTGGCTGCGGCGGCATCGACGAGGGCGAGGAAGAGCACGGGCATCAGCACGGCGCTGTAATGCCAGTCGGGCCCCCAGTACCACTCCTCCTTCGACGCGAAGCGCCAGAGCAGGGTCGGAAGCAGCACAAGCGCCAGCGGGGAGCGCAGGAACAGGAAGCCGCCGGAGAGAAGGAGCAGGAACACCGTTTCCTGTTTTTCGGCCCCGGAGACGAGGGCCACCGCGGCCTGCCAGGGGTCGGCGAGCAGCCCGGCCACGTCGATCCGGCCGGCGTAATCGTAGGTGCCACCGGTGTTGAGGGCGGGCAGGATGACAGCCACCGAAAGGATCAGCCACGCGGCGCCCCACGCTGCGAGCCACAGGCCTGCGGCGTGGCGGAACCGCAGGGCGATGACGAGGCCGAGCGCCATGACCGTCAGGCCCAGGTCCTCCTTGACGAAGACCAGCATCGCGGCCCAGCCGACGGCCGCAGGCAGACGGCGGCCGATTACTGCTTCGAGGCTCAGCGCGAGCAGTGGAACGGCGAAGGCAATCTCATGGAACTGGGCGAAAACCGCCGACTGCAGTCCCCACGACAGCCCGTAGGCCAGGCCCACCCAGACCGCCGCGGCCCGGCCCAGATGGCGGGCGGCGGTGCGTGCGACAACGAAGACCGACACGCCAAACAGCAGGTCCTGGACAACCAAGAGTGTAAAGGCCGACGGAAAGAGGAAGTAGACCGGGCCCAGCAGCACCAGCAGGGGGTGGAAGTGATCACCGAGCAGGTTGAAGTTCTGGCCCTTGATGGGAACGATCGGCGCGTCGAAGCCGGCATAGGCCTTGGCGAGCTGCGTGAAGATGCCAAGGTCCCACGACGGCGATTCGAGGCGGTTCCATTGGGCGGCCGAGAAGACCAGGTAGACGGCTGTGACCGCCGCCGCAACGGCCAGGGCGGTCAGGGGCTGGCGGCGCACCGCGTTTCGCACCGACCGCACCAGCGGCCTGGCTCCTGCGGGTGTCCGGGTGCGGCGCATGCTCACGCGCCGCCGAGTGAAGGCCCGGCCTGCGCTTGGGGCCCGGCGGAGAAGAGCGGCAGCCACATGCTGAGGTCGGCCCGCTGGCCCGAAGCCGCGACCCTGCCCGCAGCGACAGCCTCCGTCCAGGCGAGGGAACCGGTCGCGAGCTGGAGCCAGGTTTCGGCGTCGGTCTCCACCACGTTGGGCGGGGTGCCGCGCGTGTGCCGCGGGCCTTCAACGCACTGGGCGACGCCGAAGGGCGGCACCCGCACTTCGACGCTGTTCCCGGGCGCGCGTTCGGCCAGTTCTTCAAGGCAGAAGCGCACGGCGGTGGCCTTCTGCGTCCTGCCGGTGCTGCCGCTGGACACCGCATGCAGGGCAGCTGTGCCGTCTGCAGTGCTGATGCGCCGCCTTGCCATGCCTGGTCCTTTCACAGCCGAGGTTCTCATCCTGCGGGTCCAATCCCGCGGGAGCTTCAGCCCCGCCGGGCGTCGATGGGCAGTGCCGGTTTCCTAGTCGAGCAGCGCGGTCACAGGTGCCGCGAGGCGGAGCCTGCCAACCGGGCGGCCGCCGCCCAGCACCGGAGGAACCACCCGTTCGAGGACTTCACCGACCTTCGCCGCATCCAGCGCACCTGCGGCCGCAAAAAGGGTGAGTCCCACGAGCGTTGCCGCGCGCAGGTTCCCGTCAAGGATCTTCAATGCGAGCGAGGCACCCGTCGGGGCACCCAGGACCAGCACCCCCTCCGCACCGCTCTTGGCGATGATGTTCAGCTCCTCCATCACCACCGAGTTGTCGAAGCCGCGCCCGTGGACGGCCCAGGGGTAGTCGAGCATCGCGGTGGCGACCGTCGCTGCCCGGGCGTCGGCGTTCTTGTCGGAGGGTGCCTTGGCGATCCGGCCGATGCCCCGCGCCAGGCCGGTCAGGGACACTGCGGCAAGCGGGGCGCCGCATCCGTCGACTCCCCAGTGCGCCGGGGTCTCTCCGGTGTACTCCTCGATGACCTCGGCGATGCTCTGCTGCAGCGGGTGGCCGGGGTCGAGGTAGGTTCCGTGGTCCCAGTTGTTCTCCGTGCATGCCCAGAGGAATCCCGCATGCTTGCCGGAGCAGTTGAATGCGATGCGCTGCTTCCCGCTGCCCGAGACGACCAGCCGGGTGCGCGCTTCCTCGTCCTGGGGCCAGTCCTCGGGGCACTGGAGATCGTCCTCGGTGACCCCGGCGGCGTTGAGCATCGTCTTCACCACGGCGGTGTGTTCGCTGCTGCCGACATGGCTTGCGGCGGCCAGCGCCACCTGCGGACCGCGCAGCGGCACGCCTGCCTTCATCGTGGCAAGCGCCTGGAACGGCTTGAGCGTGGACCGCGCGAAGATGGGGGCGTCAATGTCGCCCAGGGCCGTGACCACGGACCCGTCGGCGGCAAGCACCACCGCGGAACCGATGTGCCGGGACTCGATGAATCCGTTCCGCTCGAGCACGGCCAGATCCACGGCGTCGGTGGAGGTGAAGGTTGAAGGCATGAAACCAGTATTGCCTATGACCCGGGTCGGTCCGGGGCATGGTGAGACTGTTTCACTGCGCCGTGAACTGCACGGACTGCCAGCCCGAAGCGCCGTTGGGCACAGTCTCGGCACGCTCCTTGGTCTGGACACCGTTTTCCGCGTCGGTCGCCCTCACCCGGATGGTGTGCAGCCCGGCGTCAACGGAAATCTCGTGGTGCCACTGGCGCCAGGTATCCACCGACGCCTCCGCGGCGAGGGTCACTTCCTCCCAGGCCCCTTCATCAAGCGAGACTTCAACGCGGGTGATGCCACGGGTCTGCGCCCAGGCCGTGCCGCCGATCATCACCGTGCCGGAGGCGACCTGTCCAAAGGACCGCGGCACCTCGACCCGCGCCATTGTCTTGATCGGCCCCTTCTCGGACCAGCCGCGGTCCGTCCAGTACGCCGTCTGGTCGGCGAAGCGTGTCACCTCGAGATCCACGACCCACTTCGTCGCCGAGACGTATCCGTAGAGTCCGGGCACGACCATGCGCACCGGGTACCCGTGTTCGAGGGGGAGAGGCTCCCCGTTCATGGCCACGGCGAGCAGGGCGTCGCGTCCGTCCTGGAGCACCGGCAGGGGCGTTGATGCGCTGAAGCCGTCGGAACTGGTCGAGAGCACCATGTCGGCCCCCTTCAGCGGCCGGGCCCGCTTCAACAGTTCCCGCACCGGATACCCAAGCCACTTGGCGTTGCCCACCAGATTTCCGCCCACGGGGTTCGACACGCAGGTCAGCGTGATGTGCCGCTCGATAAGGTCGGCGGCAAGGAGGTCCGCGAACGTCACCGTCAGCTCCTCCTCCACCATTCCGTGAACGCGAAGCTCCCACTGCTCAACGTCCAGTTGCGGCACGCTCAGGGCAGTGTCGATCCGGTAGAAGTCGCTGTTGGGCGTGAGCCAAGGAGTCACGCCGTCGACGGGGGCTTGCAGCCCGGCCGGCAGCGCCGGTGCCGCGCTCGCAGGGGCGGGAAGCGAAAGGTTCCGCCGCGCGGTGTCAACGGTATTGCGGATGCCCCCAAGGGCCCGCCCGCCGCCGGCAGCAACAGCTGCGACGACGGCCGTGATGCCGGCCGCCGTCATGAAGGACCGTCGGCTTGCCGGCGCGACGGGGGTGCTGCCGGCTGCCGGTTCTCCCGTGATCGGGACCGCGGGGTCAGGTCCGGCGCCGGTCGTGCGGGCATGTACCGGGGTGACCGCGCTCCGGGAGGCCTGTGCCGGGTGGGCAGGGAAGACGCGGTGGAGCCTGATCGTCAGCAGCCGGAGGGCGATGAGTCCCGCCGCGGTGCCCACAACTGACGGCACCGCATCGAGGACCGAGGCGCCGGCGCGGGTGAGGACGCTTGCCACAATGACCGTGCCCATCAGCACAACTCCGGCGGCACCATAGGTCCACCGCCGGTAGGCCACCACTCCCAGAGCGGCGGCAAGACCCGCGATTGTGACTCCCATGCCGACGAACATGGCCGCCTTGTCGTTTGTGCCGAACGTGGCGATGGCGAAATCCTTGAGCCACGGCGGCGTGAAATCGATGAAGGTGGAACCAAGGGCGATGACGGGCGTGGCCCGCGCCGTGAAAAATGCGCCAACGAGCTCCGCCGCACCCAGAACCAGCCCCGCCGCCAGGATGCCGGCAAGTGCTGCAAGGAGGAGTGCGCCGCGTCGCGAGCCGGAGGGAGGGTTCATGGCATCTATTCGGAGGGAACAGCCGTCGGTATGGGTATCAGGGCCGACGCCGGGCGTTCAGCCAGGCACGGGCCCCGACCTAGACGTCAGGAACTGTACGCAATGGGGGGCGGGCCGGGAAGTTTGCGCTGATTCAACACGGGGGAGAATGCGAGAACCAGGAGGCCGGCGGCTGGGACGACGATCAGGCCATAGCGGACATTCGAGAGGTCCGCTATCGCTCCAATCAGGGGAGCCGAGATCAGGAAGCCGAGGCGCAGCAGCCAACTGACGATCGTGAGACCGCTTCCTGGTTTGAGCCCGGGCAGATTGTCTGCGGCGTGCATCGCGGCGGGGATGAGCGTGGCAACGCCGAGACCGGCGCAGCCGAAGCCGATGATGGTGCCTGGAAGGCTCGGCAGTGCAAGGGCGGTGCCCATGCCAAGGAATACCAGTGCCCCGCCGGCCTGAGCCACGGTCCTTTCGCCGAACCGGTCGACCATCCGGTCCCCGAAGATCCGCCCAACGAACTGCATGCCCTGCAGTGCGATAAACCCAACTCCGGCAAGGAACGCTGTCGCCCCATGGGACCCGGCGAGGTACACCGCCGACCAGGAACTGCCCGCGTCCTCCACCAGGGCGGCGGACGCTGCGATCAAAACCAGGGCGACGAGAGCCCCGTGCCTGACCCGGCGTCCGGTGCCGGGTGTCACCACCGAATCGGCTTTGTTGTCTCCGGTGGTTTCCCCCGGGGTCTGCGTGGTTTCCGTGGGTTCCGGGCCGGGGAGAAAGTACCTGTAGCAACCAAGGGCAATGGCAGTGAATACAACCCCGGTTGCGGCAAGGTGAATACCGACCGGGATGTTGAGTCCCGCTGCTGCCGCACCGGTTGCTCCGCCCAGGACGGCTCCCACACACCACACCGCGTGGAGGGAGTTGATGATCGAGCGCTTATAGAGTTTCTGGACGCGCAGGCCATGCGAGTTCTGCGCGACGTCCGTGATGGAATCCATTCCTCCGGCAAGGAACAGCAGAGCGGCCAGGAGGACGCCCGTCGGTGCGACGCCGGCCAGGAAGAGGCCCAGTGCGGTCAGCAGTGTTGCCACAACGGCCACCCTGGAGGAGCGGAACCGCCGGATCAGCACACCGGCCGCAATGCCCATCAACAGCGCGCCCAACGGGTACGCAGCGACTGCCAGCCCGAACGCGGTGTTGCTCAACTCAAGGTCCGTTTTGATCTGGGGATACCGGGGCACGAGGTTCGCGAAGATCGCACCGTTGGTGAAGAACAGGACGGCAACCGCTACCCGGGCACGGGAAAGCTGGACGGGGGGCCCGCCGTGGGCGGCCTGTGCGGTGGTCTCAAGCTGGGGCGTCATTAAGGGGTCACTATTCTCGTTACGGCGTCGCGGACGATCGCATCAGACATGGGATTGAGGGCGAGGGTGCGGTGGATGACCAGACCCTCAATGAGCGCGTCGAGCATGACGGTGGTCGGAGCATCGAAATGATGGGCCAGGGCCTCCCGGCTGCGTGCCATCCACGCGTCCGTGACCTCACGCAGCGCGGGATTGCGTGCCGCGAGGGAGTACAACTCATAGGTCAGCAGCACATTGCGCCGTGAACCGAGCAGCTCGCCGGTGATCAGGTGGACGACGGCTTCGCGGGCCGCTTCCGGCCCGTCCGCAGATCCCAAGGCCTCTTCGAACCCGTCAGCGGTCATGTTGGCAAGCTTGGTAAATGCCGCTGTGAACAGCTCGTCTATCCCGGTGAAGTGGTAGGTCATCGATCCCAGTGGGACATCGGCCGCGGCGGCGACCTTGCGGTGGGTCGTGCCTGCAACCCCGTGTTCGGAAATCACCTCAAGCGCCACGTCAATCAGGCGCTCGCGGCGATCGGGGTCGTGCCGCCGCGGCCGTGGGGAGCCTTTCCCGGCGGTCATAGGGTGCGGATGACCCGGGCAGGGTTCCCGACTGCAACAGCATTGGCGGGAACGTCTTTTGTCACGACAGACCCAGCTCCGATGACCGAGTTCTGGCCGACGGTGACACCAGGGAGGACGATTGCGCCGCCGCCGATCCAGACGTTGTCACCGATAGTAATGGGCCGGGCGGCCTCCAGCTTGTTCCTCCGGGCGGCGGGCTCCACGGGATGGGTCGGAGTCAACAACTGAACGTTCGGGCCGATCTGGACGTCATTTCCGATGGTGATGACCGCAACGTCCAATGCGGTGAGGTTGTAGTTGATGAAGGTGCGCGCCCCGATGTGCAGGTGCGAGCCGTAATCGACAAACAAGGGCGCCCTGATCTCGGTGTCCTCGCCGAGGCTTCCCAGCAGTTCCTCCAGGACGGTGGCCGCCGCGCTGCGGTCCGTCGGCCACAACGTTCCGTACCGGGATGCGAGCTCGACTGCACGCGTGCTCGCCTCGGCTAGTTCCTCATCATCGGCTAAGTACAGGTCCCCGGCCAGCATCCGCTCACGCATCGACCGCTCGTCACCTTCGAAGTAGGCCGCTTTCACATCGTTCATATGTACAAGCGTACACAACTTGGTTGGGGATGGCACCAGGTCCGCGCCGGACCGCGGGAGGCGTTGCTCAGGGATATTGGATGGAGTTGTTACATGTCTTTGAGTGGCTGACCGCAAACTGGAAGGTCTGCACAGCGGCCCTGCGAAGAGGTGACGGGCCGCCGTTGCGATGATGCTGCGTCGCGTTGACCGTTCCGGCCCTATTCGCCGTCGGCGATTGCATGGCCGTGGTCGAACGCGCCTGGCGGTTCGAGGGGCGGACCCGGCTCGGCGACGCCGGCGTAGGTCTGCCCTGATCCACCGGCGCGCAGCACGTCCGGATCGTCGTACCGCGGCCGGCCGCCCCCGTCCGCCCTGAAGAGCGATGCAATGGTGCCGGGCTCGACCGGCATCCCGGAAGCGGGATCTCCTGGAATGCATGAAGCGGGATCCTGCTCCAGTGACGGATAGGCAACCACCTGGAGCCGAACAGGATCGCTCGGTCCCGCATCGCTCGCTGTCATCTCGTCCTCCGGTCAGGTCTTGCGCCTCAGGTCCTGTTTGTCTGATCGTCCTCGCTCTCCAACAGGTGTCAAGAGTTTCCGACTCCACAATGGGGGTCGGCCCCGGGCCGTCGGGTATCGCCGCGTGGCGACAACGGTGGAACGATCGGTGCCATTTCGTCCCATTTCGTCGTCCAATCAGGTGCTTTGGGGCGATGGTGGAACCAGCGCAGGAACAAGCGCTGGAACACCCGATGATCGAAGGAACGGCCACAATGACGATGAAGGACAACACCATGCGGACGAATGTCGGAGCGACGCACCCGGAGCTCTACGGGGCACTGGCGACTGTGGCGAAGCTGGCGGATAAGACCGCGCTCGCGGAGGGCCTGTCCCCGCTGCTGCTCGAGCTGGTCAAGCTCCGTGCTTCCCAGATCAACGGGTGTGCGTTCTGCCTGCGAATCCACACGATGGACGCCCTGGCGAAGGGCGAGAGCCATGAGCGGCTGAGCGTGCTGCCGGCGTGGCGGGAGAGCGGTTACTTCGACGAGCAGGAGCGCTCAGCCCTGGCATTGACCGAGTACATCACGCTGATTGAGGACTCCCACCGCACTACGGGCCTGTACGAGTCCGCCGTCGCCCATCTGACTCCGGGCCAGGTGTCAGCTGTGACGTGGGTGGCGATGGTCATCAACAGCTACAACCGCATCGCGATCAGCAGCGCATACCCCGTCGCCCCATAGGCCGCCCGGAGCAGGTGCTGCCGCGCCCGACAGCTGCCGCAGCCCCGGCGACGGGGCTCGGCTGATCACACTGGGCGGGCCCGTCGACGAATCCCTGACCAAGGGGTGCAAGATCGAGGCGAAGTTCTTCATCGTCACCCCGGATGGCGGGCAGCTGGAGACCATCGCGGGCCTGCTCGACTCGGGCGAACTGCGCTCCACCGTGGCAGCGGTCTACCCGCTGGCCGAGGGACGCCGGGCCTACGATGAGGGGCCGCGCCTTGGCAGGCCCGGAAGGACGGTCCTGGTCGTCAAGGAATGACCTTCGCTGCTGCCGCCGGGTCCCTTTCGGACCCACCGTTAGCACCGCCTGTGGTGGCGCTAACGGGAGGGCCGGCAGTCAGCCTTCGACCACCGTGATCTCGTTGGGAACACCGGGGAGCTCCGTCGAAGAGGTGATGGTTCCAGTTGAGAGGTCGACGGCGTGGACCCTCTTCGTTGCGGGCTCGGTCACATAGGCCGTCCGATCGAGCACGGTCAGCGCGGGGTGGGGATCCTGCCATTCGGTTGGACCCTCCCACGCGTCGATGACCGGCAGGGAAGCGGTGATTTCACCGGACTCCTCATCGATGGTGTGGAGGGAGCCGTCCGTGCCTAGGACGAGGATTTCGCCCTTGGGGCCGCGTGCGACGTCGCGCCATGTGTATCCGACGCCGTCGGGCAGGTCGATGACGTTCATTGTCTTCGCAGCCGTGTCGATGAGGGCGAGCTCGGTCAGGAGGTAGCCTTCGGCGTCGGGGTCGGAGTTGTAGTCACCGACGGCGATCGGACTGGTGCCGGTGACGTAGGCGTTGCCCATGCGTCCGTATTCGTCGGGGGCCGCGATTTTCGTGATCTTGCCGGAATCGTGGACGAGCACGCCGTTGCTGCACCCGAAGACGGTGACCTCGTTGGCCGCAGTGCCTTCGCCGTGGATGGACGGACACTCGTCGTTCCGGGCGACTTCGGTACGGTCGGCGTCGAGCACCCGGATTCCGGAACGGCTTTCCGAGTCGCCCACCGTGGTGAGCAGCGTGCCGCCTTCGAGCACAATCGATACCCCGTGGTGGGCTTCTTCGGCTGGGACGACCTCCGTCTCGGGCAGGGTGTCCCCGGCGTGGAGCAGGTCGTTGGTGGTGAAGATGGTGGTTTCACCGGTGCCGTCCGCGAACAAGACGGTCTTGTCGCCGTGGTGCACCACGTGGCCCGCCTTGTCGGCGTCGAACACAAGATCGGTCAGTGCGGGTTCGCTCTGGTGTGATCCGGAGGCGTCCGTCCAGGTGCCGGTGTCGAGCACCTGGAAGCCATTCGATGTCGTGACCAGGGCATGACGGCCGTCCCCTGCCGGGTTGAGCCGGGTGAACCCTTCGACAGGCAGGCTGCCCCGAAGTGCAAGGGAGGCTCCGTCGAGGATGGCGATCCCGCCGTCGTATGTGAGCGCAAGACGGGGCGCCGGCGAGGAGGCAGCTGCCGGCGACGTATCGGCCGAACCTGCTGCGCCCGGCTTCTGACCGGCCGTGGATCCGCAGGCGGAGATCAGCAGGGCGGAGGAGGTGGCGGCGGCGGCCAGAACAACACGCCGGGAACGGGCGTGGCGCGATTGGTCGGTCTTCATGGTTTCCTTCGGGTCGGGCCGCTCAGCGTGAGAGACCGGTGGAGATGCGCTCCGCGTTGGCACGCATCATGGTGAGGTAGGACTCGGCGCCCTCTCCAGGGCCCGTCAATGATTCGGTGAACAGTTCAACGACGGCCACGTCGATGTCCGCGCCGTCCGCGAGGACCTGGACGAGCCGGTCGGGCTGGGACGACTCAGCGAAGATCGTGCCCACCTTGGCTTCCTCGATGGCGGAAATCAGTTCCCTGAGGTCGGATGCGCTCGGTGATGCAAGCGTGGTGCCTCCCGGAATGACCGCGCCGATGATCCGGAAGTCATACCGGTGCGCCAGGTACCCGAAGACATGGTGGTTCGTCACAAGGTTCCGCCGCTGCGCCGGGATGGCCGCGAAGGAGGTCGCCATGTACTCGTCGAGCGCGCGCAGTTCGGCCCGGTAAGCCTGGGCGGCCGGGCCGATTGAGGCGCTGTCGACGCCGTCGAGCGCCGTTACGCGGTGTTCAATCTCATCGACCACCTCGATCACCAGCGTCGGGTCGGTCCAGAAGTGGGGGTCGGCGGATGCTGCGCCGCCTTCGTTGAAGTCGAGAGCATCGATGACGTCGCCGGCCGCCAGCACGGGCACCCCGGCCGCCGACGCGCTGTCGATGTGTTTCTGCAGGCCTTCTTCCAACCCGAGGCCGTTCGCGACGATGAGGTCGGCGCCGCGCAGCATCGCTCCTTCCTGAGCCGAGATCTCGAAGGAGTGGGGGTCGGCGTTGAGCTGCATCAGCGTGTGGACCTCCACGTCGTCACCCACCACGTTTTCGACAACGTCACCAAGGATGTTCGTAGTGACAACGATGAGCGGGCGGTCGGGACCCGATGGGGAGCAGCCGGCTGCGGCCAGCATGGTGGTTGCTGCGAGCACGGATGGAAGCAGGCGGCGGAGCATCGTCTACCGTCCCGTCTCGGCGAGGAACCGGGGATTGGAGGGCGCCTCGAAGGAGCGGGCGAGGCGAGCCTTGTCGGCGAAATCGATCTCGTGCAGTTGCCGTTCGGCCGGCGCATTGAGGTAGGCGCGGTGTTGGTCGACGATCAGCTCGACCCCTGCGGGCAGCTCGGAAGCGGAGAGGGTTTCGGGCAGGAGCGGCCCGGTCGCGGAGAGGGTGGCCCCGGTTTCGGCGGACAGCACGAGGACCCGCCCGTCGGCGGACAGGGCCACCACATGTCCGTCCCTGTCATCCACCGCCGAGACCTGCAGCAGCGGTACGTCCGTTTGAAGCAACTGCCAGGTGCGTTCGCGCGTATCGAGGAGCCATGCCCCTTCGGTTCCTGCGACGGCGGCGACTGTTGGCCGGCCTTCCCGTGCCCGGAATTCGGTGGCTCTTGCGGCGGTTGTCCCGGCGGGATACTGAATGCGCTCGAAGGTGACCGAGGCCTCGCCGGCGGTGGCGAGGAGGGCGCCGTCGGCGCAGCCGATCACCGCGCCTACCGGCGTCGTGATGGTGCCGCGCGCATCAGCACATTCGGCCTCTGAGCCGTCGAGCGGGGAGCCGTCCACGTCGTAGGCCCGGACCCCGGCAGTCGTGCCGCCGGGTCCGGGTACTGTCGCCAGGGTGAATTTTGCGAGCGGCACAAGCATGCCCTCGTGCGGTTCACCGGCCAGCTCAATTCGTTGACGCACTTCACCGTCGGCAAGACCCTCGTTGTCCAGCACCACTCCTCGTCCGGTAGCCGGGAAATAGACGCCCGTGCCGGACGTTCCGGGTGACACGACCGCTTCCCCTTCACCAGGGACTGTTCCCAGCGTCCGCGGCTCCGAGCTGTAGTAGTGGAAGTGATCCTCGTGGTCCCAGGTCCACACCCCACTGTCGACAACGGTCACTGTGCCGTTATCGGCGGAGGAGGCGAAGACATACCTGCCGTCGGTAGCGATCGAGCTGACGTCCCGCACGGACCCGGCGGCCTTCCACGATTCGGTGGCCAGTTCGAGCATGTCGACGGAGCCGGCCGGGTTGACCGTCAGGAGGTGGAGCTGAGGCTCCGCTTCCTCGCTCGCCCCAACGAGGGTGCCATGCCCCTCGCCGGCGGATGATTCCGCGGGTGTAGCGGGTGTAGCGGGTGCCGTACGGGGCGCTTCGGGGGCTGAGCACCCGTGTAAGGCAAGGGCGAGCAGGGATACGGGGATGATGAGCTTGTTATGCGGTCGCACGGATGACTTCCTGGGTAGCGTGGCAGGAGGGGGAGGCTGCGTCTTCGACAACCGGACGACGCCGCAGCGGTTGTTCCAGGGCGTGGGCGATGTTGGAGAGCGCCGCCGAGGTGACCGCCGTGAGGGCGATCGAGGCACCGGCGGCGGTGCCGTAGTACCAGGAGATGAGCAGCCCGCACAGGACCGAGACGCCGCCCACCAGTGCTGCGAGCACCATCGTGGTCGGGATCCGGTGGGTCCAGGCGGACGCGGCGACGGCAGGGGCCAGCAGGAGCCCGATGACGAGCAGCGCGCCGACCGCCTGGTAGGAGGCGACAACCGCCAGGGTCACCAACCCCACCAGCAGCATCTGCGCGAGGCGGGGCCGGAGACCCATGACCTGAGCGACGCGCGGGTCGAAGACGAGCGCAACGAAGGAGCGGTGGAAGAGGACCGCGGTGAGCACCGTCACACCCAGTGCGCCGCCGAGCATCACGAGCTCGGTGCCACTGATGGCCAGGATGTCCCCGAAGAGGATGGCAGTGGCATCGGTGGCGAAGCTGCGCGAATGCGAGATGAGGATCACCCCGCCGGCGAGCATTCCGACGAAGAGGAGTCCAATGCTGGTGTCGTGGGACAGCCGGCCGCGGCGGGCGAGCAGGCTGACACCGATGCTCATCACCACAGCGCTGCCGGCCGCCCCGATGACCACCGGGATGCCGGCCAGGGTTGCCGCGGCCACCCCGGGCAGCATTCCGTGGGCCATCGCTTCACCGAGGAAGGCCATGCCCCGGATCACGACCCAGGTCCCCACCACCGCGCAGATCACCGCGCACAGGATTCCGCCGGCAAGGGCACGGCCCATGAAATCAGCGGCAAAGGGTTCGGTAAGGAGGGTCACGATCACCGACCCTAAACGAAAATGAGAATCATTCGCAACATGGTACGGTGACGGGATGCGCTTCCCTTTTCCCTCCGGATTTGCCTGCCGGCCGCGACATCCCTCGGCGGACCTTGTGCTTGATGACGTGTGGTTCGACCACGGCGGAGTGGATGTCCTGCGCGGTGTGTCCGCGAGAATCGGGAGCGGCACGATCACCGTTGTGGCCGGCCCGAACGGTTCAGGTAAATCGACCCTGCTGGGTGTCCTTGCCGGACTACTGCGCCCGCGGCACGGAAGGGTCCTGCTTCCACCGCGGCGCCGCACCGCCCTCGTGGTGCAGCGCAGTGAAGTGCCCGACAGGGTGCCCCTTACGGTGCGGGACGTCGTCACGTTGGGCCGTTGGGCACCGGCGGGACTGTGGCGGCCGCTGCGCGTGGACGACCGGCGGATCATCGCCGAGTGCATCGAGCTGGTCGGCCTTGCCGGCTACGAGCATCGAGCGCTCCGGACCCTCTCCGGCGGGCAGCGGCAGCGCGCGTTCCTCGGCCAGGGCCTGGCTCAAAGAGCGGGCCTGATCCTTCTGGACGAGCCCACCACGGGGCTGGATGCGGAAGCGCAGGATCGGGTCGCCCGCATCCTGCGCAGCGAAAAGCGGCGCGGAACGACGGTCGTGTGCGTGTCCCACGACGGAGCCGCCCTTGAAGCGGCAGACCAGGTGATACGCCTGAACGGCGGCCGGGTCGTACCCGCGTAAACCACGCTGCAGGCCCTCTTGCAGCTGTTCATCAACAGAACGCACCCCGTTTCCCGGAGGAGAACATCACGACGAAAAACGACCGGTTCGCTCCGTTCGGACGAGGGGCCAGGACCTCGGCCTGACGCCGGGCCAGCTCGCGCTCGCCTGGCTCCCGGCGCAGGATCCGGGTCAGCGCTCGGGGACTGCCGGCTGCCGCTCGGCGGCCCAGGACGCGAGCAGCCTCAGCCCTTCGGCCGAGCGCGACCCCGGTTCGGCGGTGTAGATCATGAAGACCAGGCCGGGCTCAGCCGTCAACACAAGTTCCTCGTAGGCGAGACTGAGTTCACCGACGATCGGATGGCGGAACCGTTTGGTTCCGGTGCCGTGGGTCCGCACGTCGTGGGCTCCCCAAAGGGTGCGGAAGGTTTCGCTGCGTGTGGAAAGTTCCCCAACGAGGTCCTGCATCGCGCGGTCGTGGGGGTCACGGCCGGCCTCGGCGCGCATAATGGCCACACACATCGCAGCGAAGGCGTCCCAGTCGGGGTAGAAGGCCCGGGATGCGGGGTCGAGGAACTGGAACCGGGCCAGGTTCGGGGTCGGTCCTCCCTCGCCAATCAGGGGAGAGTAGAAGGCACGGCCCAGAAGGTTCGTCGCGAGCAGATCCTGGTGCTGGTTGCGGACGAACGCGATGCCCTCGGTGACCGCGTCGAGAGCCCATTGAAGGCTGGGACGTGCCGGCGGCTGTTTCGTGGTGCGGCGTCGTGGCCGGCCAGCGGCGGGTACCCCGTCAGCGGCGCGCGCCAAGTCGAGAAGGTGCGCCCGTTCGGTTTCGTCGAGTTGCAGCGCGCGGGATACCGCGTCGAGCACCGACGAGGATGCGCCGGCGATCGCCCCGCGTTCCAGCTTCGAGTAGTACTCGACGCTCACGCCGGCGAGGAGTGCGACTTCCGTGCGCCTGAGCCCCGGCACGCGCCGGTTTGGCCCGGGCAGCAGGCCGCTCGCCTCGGGTGTGACTTTGGCACGGCGCGACATGAGGAAGTCGCGGACCTCGGCTCGGTTATCCATGCTTCCTAGGGTAGGGCGGAGACTACGGGGCGGGGTGCTCTCTCAGTACACCTCTCAATAGGGACTCCCCGGTTCCGGCCTGCCGGGATTGACTGGTGGCGTGGTTATTTCTTCCCCATCCCTGCGGTCAAGCCCGGGCACCGCCGATCGGCTCCTGCCGGCGCTGCTGCTTCTGCTGACGATCTTCGGTCCCATCTCCATGGACCTGTACCTGCCGGTACTTCCCGCGCTGACGACCGAGCTTGATGCTGCCGCGTCGATGGCGCAGCTGACCGTGACGGCCTGCCTGATCGGCCTCGCCCTCGGGCAGTTGGTCGCCGGTCCGTTGTCCGACCGGTTCGGCCGTCGAGTACCGCTCCTGACCGGGCTGGTCGCGTACATAGCCACCTCGGTCCTGTGCGCGGTGAGCCCAAGCGTTGAACTTTTGATTCTCGCCCGTCTTGTGCAGGGGCTGGCAGGCGGGGTCGGTATCGTCATCGCCCAGGCCGCCGGCCGCGACCTGTACTCCGGTGATGCGCTCCTCCGCTACTACAGCCGAGTCACTGTCCTAAGCGGGTTCGCCGCCATCATCGGGCCGCTGCTGGGAGGCCAGCTGGCGACCTTCACCGACTGGCGCGGACTGTTCCTGTTCCTTGCGGCAGTTGGCGTGGCGATCCTCTCGGCGATCCTGCTCGGGTTCCGTGAAACGCTGCCTCCCGCGGCGCGGATGAGCGGGGGAGGATTGCAGACCCTGCGGGATTTCCACGTCCTGCTCTCCGACCGGGTTTTCCTTGGTGCTGTCCTCCTCCAGGGCTTCGTCAACGCGGCCCTTTTCGCTTATCTCAGTGGAGCGACCTACGTGCTGCAGGGCATGTACGCCCTGTCGCCGCAGCAGTACGCGCTGGCTTTCGGGCTGAACTCCGCCGGGTTCATGGTCTTCGGTTACATCGCCGGGCGCACTTCCGCGCGGTGGGGCTTGCAGGGAACGCTGGTGACCGGTCTGGGCATGTGCGCGGTGGGAGCACTGGGCCTGCTTGCGGCGGGCCTCTTCAGGCTGCCGTTGATCGCTGTCATCCTGTCCCTGCTGATCCTGGTCAGCGGAGTCGCTGTCACAACTCCGCCCGCCACCACCCTCGCGCTGAGCGGATACCCGCGGATTGCAGGGACCGCGTCGTCGCTGCTGGGTATGGCCCGCTTCGCGTTCGGCGCCGTCTCCGCACCTCTGGTCGGCATCGCGGGTGCGGCAATGCTGCTTCCGTTGGGCGTCATCACGGTCGTGGCGGTTGCCCTGTCCGTGGCCGCTTATGTGGCACTGATTTTCCGCCGGACCGACCCCGACCCTGCGTCCTCATCCTCAACGGCCAATCCGCTTGTTGATCGAATCATTTCCCCCTGAAAGAAGGAGCACATCCCATGCGCGGAGTCATCATGTACGCCCCCGGCGACGTCCGGGTCGAAGAGCGCGAAAACCCGAGCATCATCGACCCAACCGACGCGATCATCAGTGTCAGCGCCGCGTGCATCTGCGGCTCGGACCTGTGGCCGTACCGTGGCATCGAAGCGCTCAATGGCCCAACACCGATGGGACACGAGTACGTGGGCGTCGTTGAGGAAATCGGCAGCGAGGTGAAGAACATCAACGTTGGTGATTTCGTTGTCGGTTCCTTCTTCGCCTCGGACAACACCTGCGAGATCTGCCGGGCCGGGTACCAGAGCCGCTGTGTGCACGCCGTGATCATGGGCGCCCTTGGAACCCAGGCAGAACGCCTCCGAGTCCCATGGGCGGACGGCACGCTCGTCGCCACCCCGACCGAGCCCACCGCCGAGCAGATCCCCAGCCTGCTGGCCGCCTCCGACGTCCTTGGAACCGGCTGGTTCGCCGCTGTTGCGGCCGAGGCCGGGCCGGGGAAGACCGTCGCCGTCGTGGGTGACGGCGCGGTTGGACTGCTTGGCATCCTCGCCGCCAAGCGGCTGGGCGCGGAGCGCATCATTGCCATAAGCCGGCACGCAGACAGGCAGGCCCTCGCCCGCACCTTCGGCGCCACAGACGTCGTCACCGAACGCGGCGATGAGGGCGTGGCGAGGATCAAGGAAATGACCGGCGGGCTCGGCGCCCACTCGGTCATCGAGGCGGTCGGGACGCAGGAGTCGATGATGCAGGCCATCCGATCGGCCCGCGCCGGAGGCCACGTCGGCTATGTGGGTGTGGCCCACGACGTCGAACTGCCCGGCGAGGAACTGTTCTTCTCCGGTGTCCACCTGCACGGCGGGCCCGCCCCCGTCCGCCGGTTCCTGCCCGAACTCATCGAACTCATCATGAGCGGACAGATCAACCCGGGGAAAGTCTTTGATCTCACTTTGCCGCTCGAAAAGGCAGCCGAGGGGTACCGGGCGATGGACGAGCGCCGCGCCACCAAGGTCCTGCTCACGACAACCTGATTCATCGGCGCCTCATCGCTGCAGGGAGGAACCCGGGAAGGTCGACGGGTTGGCCCCCGGGCCGACGGGGGTGAGGTCGTTCCGGGGATGGACCAAATGTTGTGGCTGATTTCCGCCAGCCCGTCAGACGCCGCGCGCATAGAGTCCTTCGTATGAAGCGAAGCGGCAATCTCGGTCTTGCGGTGCGATTCGCCCTCCTGGCCACCGCATGGGGGCTGAGCTTCCTGTTCATCAAGATCGCGCTCGAGGGTCTTTCGCCGCAGCAGGTCGTCCTTGGCCGGCTGGTGCTGGGTGCTCTCACCCTGGCGGTCGTCGTGTGCGTGGGAAGACACCGCCTGCCGCGGATAGGCCTCATATGGGTGCACCTCTTGGTCGTCTCCCTGCTCCTTTGCGTTGTCCCCTTCACCCTGTTTGCCGTAGCCGAAACGGAAATCTCCTCCGGGCTCGCAAGCATCTATAACGCGACCACGCCGTTGATCACGGGTCTCATCGCGTTTGCGGCCCTGCCCGGGGAGCGGCTGACACCTCGGGCAGCAGCGGGAATCGGGCTGGGATTCGTGGGCGTCGCGGTCGTTGTGGGCGTGTGGAACCTGGGCGCGTCGGGATCGGGCCTGCGTGGGCAGATGCTGTGCCTCGGAGCGACCCTCTGTTACGGCGCCGCGTTCGTGTGGCTGAGGAAGTTCATCAGTCCCCGCCAGTTGCCGGCACCCTCCGTCGCCCTAATTCAGGTGGGACTTGGTGCACTGGTGACGGTGATCGCCGCACCCGTCTTCGCCCGCGGGACCATCGCGCTGGACCTTCCGATCGTCCTCTCGATGCTGGGTCTCGGATGCCTAAGCACCGGCATGGCATACATCTGGAACACGGAGATTATCGCGGGTTGGGGAGCCACGGTCGCATCGTCCGTCACCTACCTGACCCCCGTTGTTGGGGTGCTTGCAGGGATCCTCATTCTCGGAGAAACCCTCACCTGGAACCAGCCCCTGGGCGCTGCGGTCATCGTTGCCGGTGTGATCCTCAGCCGCTGGGAACCCAGACAGCGGACCGGAGCGGGAGCGGCCGGGCGTCCTACGGCGGATCACCCTGCCGTCAAAAGCTAGCGCTCGCCGGAAACCGGTTCGCTCGCTACTCGGCGAGTGCCCGCTGGTGCGGGCTTTCCTGGTTCATGGCCCGCGCCTCGTGCTCGCCGTCCCTGCGGATGAGGAAGCTGATGACAGCAGCCACAGCGCAGAGCATTGCGGCTCCGAGCCACGCAATGGTGTAGTGGCCGGTTGCGTCACGGATGTAGCCGGCGGCGAAGGCGGCGGCTGCGGCACCGACCTGGTGGGCCGCGAAGACCCAGCCGAAGACAACGGCCCCGTCGGCCCCGAAGGCCTGTCGGCAGATGGCAGCGGTGGGCGGCACGGTCGCAACCCAGTCCAGCCCATAGAAGACGATGAAGAAGATGATTGGGGGCTGGATTGTCGCGGCCAGAAGCGCCGGCAGGACGAACAGGCTCACGCCGCGGAACAGGTAGTACAGCGCGAGCAGCACCTTTGGGTTGTAACGGTCGGTCAGCCACCCCGAGGCGATGGTTCCGACGATATCGAAAACTCCCACAGCGGCCAGGAGTCCTGCCGCAACGGTGGTCGGCATGCCGTGATCGTGCGCAGAGGGAATGAAGTGGGTGCCGATAAGCCCATTCGTCGTCGCACCGCAGATTCCGAAACCGACCGCCAGCGCCCAGAACGTCCTGCTGCGCGAAGCGGTCCTGAGGGCGCCCACCGCCCGGACCGCCGCGTTCGCCGGCTGCCCGACGACGGACGAAGCCGGTGCGGTTTCCGGGGCGGCCGGGCGCGAGGAGTTGGGTGGGTCCGCCGTCGCGCCGTAGGGCAGCAGGCCGACCTCCTGGGGGGAATTGCGGAGCCACAGCAGGACCAGGGGGACAACCACGATCGCCCCGGCGGCGATGACCAGCGAGGCCGTGCGCCAGCTGGACACCTCAACAAGTGCCGCGATGATCGGAAGGAAGACCAGCTGGCCGGCGGCGCTGCCGGCGGTGAGGATCCCGATCACCAGTCCGCGGTGTCGAACGAACCAGGTGTTGGCGACAGTGGCTGCGAACACGAGGGCTATCGACCCGGTTCCCAGGCCGATCAGGACTCCCCAGGTCAGGAGGATCTGCCACGGTTCGCGAACAAACACGGACAGGGCGCTGCCGGATCCGATGACCAGAAGGGCGCACGAGGTGACCCTGCGGATACCGAACCGCTCCATCAATGCCGCAGCGAAGGGCGCCGTCAGTCCGAAGAGCACAAGGTTGATGCTTACGGCCAGTGAGAGGACGCTGCGCGACCACCCGAACTCCTGCTCCAAGGGCACCATCAGAACCGACGGGCCCGCACGGAACCCCGCAGCGCCGACCAGTGTCAGAAAGGCAACGCCTGCCACGATCCAGGCAGGATGGATACGCCTTCCGGCGGACGGGGCGTCACTGCGGAAACGTGTCTTCATCCGGTCGCTGCCGTGCCGAGCCGGACCGGCTCCCCGGTGCGGGCGTAGCTGACCCAGCTCGTCGTGGCTGCGGTGAGCGGCTCCCGGCATCGATCGCATCGGTCGGCGCTGGTGGTGGGCTGCCCACATGTCGTATGGATGACCCCCATGTGGGCCCGGTCGGAAGGAGCTTCGAGGTAGAACTCAGCGAAGTGGATCATGGCGTTGAGGGCGGGCAGGGATCCTTCGCCCATTTCGGTGAGGCGGTACTCGTCCCGCGTCCGGCCCGTGTGATCCACGTAGGGAGCCCTCGTGAGCATGCCGCCCTCCGTGAGAGACGAAAGACGCTTGCTCAGCACGCTGTCCGCGATCCCGGTTCGCTGTTTAATCTCATCGAACCTGCCCGCGCCGAAAAAGACCTCCCGCAGTATCAGCAGGGTCCATGGATCCCCGAGGACCTCAAGGCTCCGGGCGAGGGGGCAGTTGTCGGCCGACCAGTCAGAGCGCAAAGGCATCCCCCGATGCTAGGCGGCTTTCTTGGAGAAAGCTAGGGATAGCCGAACATATCGGCCGGCAGCGCGGCCCGGGCCGGGAACCGGTCTGTATCAAACCATTCTTCGAGCCGCGTTTGCAGTCGTCGCTAAATGAGTTCATACTCAATTCACGCAGGATGTGACCACGCCCACACTTGGGCGTATGGCTCAGGCTTACGGACTCGGCAGCGCGGATACACCCGGACGATGCCGCTTTCCGAGGGCCAGCTATCCGAACCAGTAAGCCAAGGCCGACGCATGTCCGGCCCGCTATCTAAGGAGACCCATGCAGTTGCACGGAAGGCCAAAATTCGCCGCTCTTGTCGCCATATGCGCATTAGCACTAACCGCCTGCAGTAGCGCATCGACAGCGGCCACTAACCCCTCAGCCGGATCTGCGGACGGGGTCTCGCTTGTCTCGCCGGGCAAGCTCACGGTCTGCACCCACCTTCCGTTCGCCCCCTTCCAGGTCAACGACGATTCCGGAGAGACGGTCGGGTTCGACATCGACCTGGTCAACCTCGTGGCGAAGCGCCTTGGTGCCGAAGCAGCCATCGTCGACACGCCCTTCGAGGGCATTAAGTCCGGTGAAGACATGGCCACCGGCAAGTGCGACATCGCCGCCGCCGGTATGACCATCACCGATGCCCGGAAGGAAGCCATCCTGTTCTCCGAGCCTTACTTCGATGCAACCCAGGCCCTTCTGGTGCCCGAAAACTCGACCGTGAAAACCCTTGAGGAGCTGAAGGGCAAGAAGCTGGGCGCTCAGTCGGCCACCACCGGCCTCGACTACGCAAAGGCACACCCCGAGTGCGGGTGCGAAATCATCGAGTTCCAGGACCTTGCCTCACTGACCCAGGCACTGATGACCGGCCAGGTGGACGCAGCGATCAATGACCTGCCCGTGTGGACCGAAGCGTTGAAGACCAACCCCGGCAAGGCAAGCATCTCGGCTCAGTTCGATACCGGCGAGCAGTACGGCCTCGGGATGAAGCTGGGCAATAAGGAACTCAAGAAGGTCGTGGACGAGGTCCTTGCTACGGCCAAGACCGACGGCACGTACGACCAGATTTTCGAAAAGTGGATCGGCGACGTGCCTCAGAAGTGAGCTGCCTGCCCGCGGCGGCCAGCTGCCGCCGCGGGCCGACACCCTATGAAGCGCAGGCACCAGTGAGGAAACCATGAGCACACAAACCATGCACGCCACTGCAGAGGTAGCTACGCCGCGGCTGACGCGGCGGCAGAGGGCCCGCGTCTCTCTCGGCGTTCAATACGCAATCGGGATCGCCGTCATTGCACTTCTGGCGGTCATGACGGACTGGGCAACCTTCAGTGCCGCATTCCTAAGGTTCGACATCCTTGAGCGGATGCTCCCGCGGGTGATCCTCATCGGGCTTGTGAACACCATCATTTACGCGGCGTTGGCCTTCGTCTTCGCCTTCGTCGTAGGGCTGCTTCTGGCCATGATGAGGCTGAGTTCGGTTGCAGCCTATCGGTGGTTCGCCACCGCCTACGTCGAGTTTTTCCGCGGGGTACCTGCCCTCGTCGTCCTCTTCATGGTGGCCTACGGCATTCCCAACGCATTCCCGGGCTTCCAGTTCCCCGGAGACAAGTACGGCATGGTGATGGTCGGCCTAGGCATCACTGCGGCCGCCTACATGGCGGAAACCTTCCGGGCCGGCATCCAGGCGGTGCCAAAGGGACAGTTCGAAGCTGCGCGGACCCTGGGGATGAGCCACACGCGGACGATGGCGACGATCGTCATCCCGCAGGCCTTCCGGGTCGTGATACCGCCGCTCACCAACGAGATGATCCTCCTGGTCAAGGACTCATCCTTGGTCTATGTCCTCGGGGTGACGGCCGCCCAGTATGAGCTCACGAAGTTCGCCCAGGACTTCCTGAACCGCTCCGTGAACGCCACCCCCCTGATTGTCGCCGCACTGTGCTACCTGGCGATCACCCTTCCTCTGTCCGGCCTCGTGCGCAAGCTCGAAGCCCGCTACGCGAAAGCACGCTGATCATGCCCACCACATCGACCCCGGCACCCGAGGGTGCCACAAGCTCGCACGCAATCTCGATCCGCAACCTCAAAAAGAGCTTTGGCGGCAACGAAGTGCTGAAGGACATCTCCCTCGAGATAAACCCCGGTGAAGTCGTCTGCATCATCGGCCCCTCCGGGTCGGGCAAGTCGACGCTGCTGCGCTGCGTGAACCTGCTCGAAACCCCGACGTCGGGCACTGTCCTCGTCGGTCCGGACGAGGTAACCCACCCCGACGCCGACCTGGACCGCATCCGTCGGCGCATCGGGATGGTGTTTCAATCCTTCAACCTCTTCCCGCACCTGACCGTCCTTGAGAACCTCACCGTCGCCCAGGTCAAGGTCCTCAAGCGCCGCAAAGAGGACGCGATAGCGACCGCCCGGCTCAACCTCCACCGAGTCGGCATGTCGCACAAGGAGGACTCGTACCCGACTCAGCTCTCGGGAGGCCAGCAGCAGCGCGTGGCGATCGCGCGGTCACTTTCGATGGAGCCGGAGCTGATGCTTTTCGACGAACCGACGTCGGCACTTGACCCCGAACTCGTCGGGGAGGTCCTGGCCGTCATGAAGTCGCTCGCCAATGAAGGAATGACGATGGTCATTGTCACCCATGAAATGGCTTTCGCGCGTGAGGTGGCCGATCGCGTGGTCTTCATGGATGGCGGCTACATCGTCGAGCAGGGCCTTGCCCTGGACGTCATCGGCAACCCGCAGGAAGACCGCACGAAGTCGTTCCTCCACCGGGTTCTCAACCCGATGGTGATCGATGCGGAAGAGGTAATCCAAGAGGAGAAGCTTTCCACGGCTTCCTGACCCCTGACCGGCGCCCGGGTGATACCCGCAGGCGTGGACGCGCGGCCCGTTGAATTGCCAAGAACCGGAACGAGGCAGGAACAGACATGACGATTGAAGAGACGATGACGGCGGCTGCGTCGCCACTGGCGCCCCAGTGGCTGGGGGCTCCCGCCGACCTGAATGCCCTCCCCTCCAAGGTCTGGGCGAGCACCGTGAGCCGGTCGGCATCGGGGGAGTTGCAGGTGGGCGGGGTCGGTGTCTTGGAACTGGCAGGCGAATTCGGTACCCCCGCCTACGTCATATCCGAGGACGACTTTCGAAGGCGCGCACGGGCATTCCTCACGGCGTTCAATGAGGCTTTCGAGCCGCTGTGCGGCGGGGTTGACGTCTACTACGCCGGCAAGTCATTCCTGTGTGTCGAGGTTGCGCGATGGGCGGTCGACGAAGGGCTGCGGCTTGATACCTGCTCCGGCGGGGAGCTGGCGCTCGCGGCCCGTGCCGGCATCGAAGGTTTGAAGCTGGGATTGCACGGCAACAACAAGTCCGACGCCGAACTGGTCCGTGCGCTCGACATGGGAGTTGGCCGGATCGTCGTCGACAGCCTTCAGGAACTCTCGCGCGTGGGAGAACTCGCCCGGGAGCGGGGCGCCACTGCTCCTGTTCTGCTGCGGCTTACGCCCGGCGTTCACGCCGAGACCCACGAGTTCATTGCGACAGCCCACGAGGACCAGAAATTCGGCCTCTCGATGGCCTCTGCCGATGGGCGCGTCTCCGCGGCCGAAACCGCCGTAACCGCGGCCCTGCACAATCCGGGCGTACAGCTTCTGGGAATTCACTGCCACATCGGCTCGCAGATCTTTTCCCCCGAGGGCTTCGCCCTCGCCGCCGAACGGCTTCTGGAGTTCATCGCCGAAATGCGAAGGATCCACGGCATTGTGTTGAAGGAACTCGACCTGGGCGGGGGATACGGCATCGCCTACACGGAGGCCGACCACCCTCAGGAGATCACGGATGTTGCCCGGGCCATGGCCCGCGTCGTCGCCGACTCCTGCGCCCACCTTGGCATTGAGATCCCGAGGATCTCCATTGAGCCCGGCCGCGCTGTCGTCGGCAGCTCCACCTTCACCCTGTACGAGGTGGGTACGCTCAAGACGAACTACGTCGAGCGCGGATCCGGCATATATCCCCGGCGGTACGTCTCCGTCGACGGAGGAATGAGCGATAACCCGCGCCCCCTCTTGTATGGTGCCGACTATTCCGCAAGCCTGGCTTCCCGCACCTCGGACGCCGGCCCCGTTCTGTCCCGGGTGGTCGGCCGGCACTGCGAGAGCGGGGACATCGTGGTCCGCGACGCCTACCTTCCGGCCGATCTCGAACCCGGGGATCTCCTTGCAGTGCCCGGCACCGGGGCATACTGCTGGGTTCTCTCAAGCAACTACAACTACACGCCCCGCCCTCCGGTCGTCGCCGTCTCAGGTGGGCGCGCCCGCCTGATCGTTCGGGGGGAAACCGAAGACGACCTCTTCCGGCGCGACATATGGGCCTGAAAAAGTCCGGCCGTCTAGTCCACCACTTTCCTTCCTGATTTTCGGTCCGGAAGCGGGGGCAGGAAAGTACCATTGCTTCCAGTTCCGGTCGGCACGGCCAGTCATCGAACGGATGCATTTACGGAGGTAAGGCATGTCCGACCAGGGAGCGGCCGCGGGTCTTCCCGTGTTCGAAAGCATCCGGCGTCAGCTGTCCGAGATGTCGGCCGCGGAGCGCAAGGTGGCTCGGACCCTGCTCGGCGGGCCGGCCGCCACCGGGCTCGCATCATCAACCAAGCTCGCACGCCTCGCGCAGGTGAGCGGGCCCACAGTGATCCGCTTCGTCAACCATCTCGGCTATGGCACCTACGCGGAGTTCCAGGAGGCGGTGAAGGTCGAGGTGGTCGCGCGGGTGACGACGCCGGTCGAGCTGTACCCCGAGGCGCAGAGCGCCGCAGGGAGCGAGCTCCACGACTTCTCGGCCACCCTCAGTTCGGCGATCTCCGACACAATGAACCGGTTGTCCTCCGAGGACATCAACGCGGCGGCGAACCTTCTGGCCGACCCCCGCCGCAAGGTGCTCGTCTTCGGCGGATGGTTCAGCTCGTCCCTGGCCCGGCACCTGTCCGCCATGCTTCAGGAGCTGCGGCCGGGGGTTGAATTCGTGGACGAAGCACGCACCCGGCGTGTGGCGGCACTCTGCGATGCCGACAAACGCACGACAGCGGTTGCTTTCGATTTCCGTCGCTATGAGGCCGAGACCGAAAAGCTTGGAAGATCGCTCGTCGAACAGGGCGCCAAGCTCATCCTCTTCACCGACCCCTGGCTGTCTCCCTTAGCGGACGTGGCAAGTGCGGTCCTGCCGGCATCGGTGGGAACTCCGAGGCCATTCGAGTCCTACGTGTCCAGCCTGGCGGTGGTGGAAGCCCTGACGTCACGCGTGGTCGACCTGACGTCCGACTCTTCCCGAGCCAGGTTCGAACGCTTTGGCTCCTTCGTTGACACACTGGTCCCGCACTGGGAATACCGGCAGGAGGTCGAGGAGACAGCCGCGGCGGGTACGTCAGTCAGGGGAAGGGCCGCAGAGGTCTGAGGATGGTCTCGGTGAACCCGGCGGTGCGGCGGAAACATTGGAGTCCCGCTGATCAGGTCACGATCGCCTATCGATCGGGTGGAAAGCAGCGGTCAGGCCCAGCGAGGTCGAGTGGACCCATCCCAGTTGCTAGCGTTGAACCAATGACTTCCCCGAGTTCAGGTGTTGTGACGCCTCCGAAGACCTCCGTCCGTTCGAGCCTCGCCAACGCGTTGCGCGGTGCCCTGATCGGTCTGGTGGAGCTTGTTCCGGGAATCTCTGGCGGTACCGTCGCGCTCGTCCTGGGGGTATTCGACCGCCTGATTTCTTCGGCCAACCATCTCATCGGTGGACTCCTGCGGGTCATGGTGAAGCGTGAGCGAAGGAGTTCCAGACGCCTGTCCGCAGGTGTTGAGTGGTCGCTGATTCTGCCGCTGGTCGGCGGCATGCTCGTGGCTCTGTTCATCCTGTCCGGACCGCTGCACACCTTCGTGGAGACACAGCCGACGATCTCCAGCGCTTTGTTCCTCGGGATGGTGGCGGCGAGCCTGCTGGTGCCGATCACCATGGGCAGGGAGGCGGGGCCCTCCACCACGGTCTCCAAAGTTGTCGGGCCCGTCGTCGTACTCGTGGTTGCTTCGGCCGTGTTCTGGCTCTTGGGCCTGCCCACGGCGCAGGTAGAGGATCCCGCTGGCTGGGTTCTGGTTCTGAGCGGGGCAGCTGCGGTCTGCGCCCTGGCTCTCCCCGGGCTCTCGGGCTCCTTTATTCTGCTGACCTTCGGCATGTACGAACCGACGCTCGAGGCTGTCAGCACGCGGAACGGCGGTTACCTGGCACTTTTCGTGGCCGGTGCGGTCCTTGGACTCGTCTCCGTGGTCCAGGTCCTCGCATACCTCCTACGTGCCCATCGCCGCGCTACCCTCTTTGTGGCCATTGGCCTAATGCTCGGTTCACTGCGGGCACTTTGGCCTTGGCAGGAGAACAGCGCGCTCCTGCCGCCCGGCGAAACGTGGGCTGGACCGCTCCTCGCCTGCCTCGGCGGCGCTGCCCTGGTCCTGCTCCTCTGGTGGCGGGACCGTCACACCACACGGACTGCTGTGCAAATTGGCGGGGAGAAACGGGTCCCCTGACCACATCCAAAACCCGCGTCCACGGCGTGGGGAGCAGGCCGTTGCCCGGAGTGGGGTGTCATCCGACCGACGGTTTCTCCTGCCGGTACATCGGGGCCATTGTGCCGAGCGGATCCATCCGACGCAGCATTGCGTCGGTGATCGCCGTGAGTTGGGAGAGCTGATCCGGGGTCAACGCGTCGATGACGTTCTGGCGCACGTTGGCCACGTGTCCGGGCGCCGTAGCTACGACTTTCCGCCGGCCCTCGCTCGTCAGCCTGGCATTGGTGGCCCGCGCATCCTCGGGGCAGGGGAACCGCTGCACCAAGCCCCGGGCCTCCAGGCGCCGCACCACGTGGGAGAGGCGGGGCAGCGTCGCGTTGGTTTGAGCGGCCAGCGTCGTCATGCGCAGGGTTTCCCCGTCGGCTTCCGAGAGCATCGCGAGCACGTAGTAGTCGAAGTGCGTAAGGTTCGCGTCCCGGCGCAGCTGGGAGTCAAGCACCCCTGGCAGCAACTCGACCACGGCCACAAGCCGTTTCCAAGCCGCGAGTTCATCATCCGAAAGCCACAGCGTATCCACAGGGCCATCCTCCCAAACAACCGTCAACCGCCGAGCCCGACGTCGGCCCCGGTGGCATCTCGGCGGTATCGGTGACAAGTGAGACCACGCTCGCCCGCAGGTGCGGGCTGGGCGGCGGGACGCAACAGCCGCCGCCCAGCGCTCCGGGAATGATCGCCACGGTGGCGGGGTGTCAGCCCTGTACGGCGAAGCCGCCGCTCCAGGAGATCTTCTCGCCGGCTGCAAGGGTGATCTGCAGGAAGCCGAGCGCTTCCAGCTCCCGGGCGCGGCGCAGCGGGCCCGCATCGATCGCCTTGAGTCCGCCTGCGGTCACGACGTCGGCGAGCTGGGACTTCGCGTCAGCGTCGTCTCCGGCAATCAGCACAGTGGTGGGCACTCCGGCGACGGTGCCCTCGGCCAGCGTTGCGGCGAAGTTGGTGTTGAAGGCTTTGATGACGCGCGAATCAGGAAGCGCGGCCTGGATTTCCGCTGTCGCCGAGGAGTCCGCGGGCACCGTGAGGGAGTCGAAAGTCTCGAAATCCATCGGGTTGGTGAGGTCGACGACGACCTTGCCGGCCAGCTGCCCGCTGCGCTGGCCGAGCACGGTGCTGACGGCGGGGTAGGGAACGGCCAAGACAACGATGTCGCCCGTTACCGGCTTATCGGTGTCGCTGCTTCCGAAAACTTCGACTGTGTTGCCGCCCTTTTCGACGATGCTGGCAATGGCCGGGCCCATGTTGCCCCTGCCGAGGATGCTCACAGTGGTCATGTCGATCTCCTTCGAGTTGGCGCATCAGTTGATGCTTCAAGTAAACTACCGGTTATTAGTTGTAGATACAACCATTTCGGGCTATGCGCGTTCCACCGGTCGGCGGGCGTGCGGCATGACAAGGCACCCGCCGCGTCCCGGCGGATCGGTCGGGGAGACCCGGTCCTACCGGCCGGGCTCGCGGGCGAGTGCCTTGTCATGCTCGATGTGGGCGCTGCGGATGAGGTCCATGAATTCGGTTTCGTTCCGGATCAGGCGCTTGTACTTCTCGGGGAGCTTCCGGATTTCCTGCTCCTCGGCGCAGAGCTTGGCGTAGATCCGCTCCCGCTCCACGATGTCCGTCTCGTAGTTGAGGTCGAGGTAGTCCGTCGCGTGGCGCTTGGCGCCGGAGACGGCGTTCTTGGCCTTGCCCTTGGGGCTGTAGACCGAGGCGAGGACGGTCACCACGAGGACTCCCAAGATGACCGTGAGGGACACCCCGGTGCTGACCTCCACAACGGGCACTTTCTCGCCGTCATTGATGAACGGAAGGTTGTTTTCATGAAGGGCGTGAAGGATGAGTTTGACCCCGATGAAGCCAAGGATGACGGCGAGGCCGTATGAGAGGTAGATCAGGCGGTCCAGGAGGCCGTCGATCAGGAAGAAGAGTTGCCGCAGGCCCATCAGGGAGAACGCCGTTGCGGTGAAGACGATGAACACGTTCTGCGTCAGGCCGAAGATCGCAGGGATCGAATCCAGGGCGAAAAGGATGTCCGTTCCGCCGATGGCGATCATGACCAGCAGCATCGGAGTCAGGACCCGCTTACCGTTCTCGATGGTGAACAGCTTGTCGCCGTCGTAGTGCTGTGAGGCCGGCAGGAAGCGCCGGGCCAGGCGCACCATGGCCGGTTCGGCGTCCGCGTCATGGCCGCCCGGCTTGAGCAGGTTCCCGGCGGTGAGCAGCAGGATCAGCCCGAAGATGTAGAACACCCAGGCGAAGGAGTTGATGAGGGCCGCACCAAGGAAGATGAACGCGGTGCGGGCGATGAGCGAGAACACGATGCCGAACAGCAGCACCTTCTGCTGGTCCGCACGCGGCACCCTAAAGCTGGCCATGATGATCAGGAACACGAAAAGGTTGTCCACCGAGAGAGCTTTTTCGGTGACATAACCGGCGAAATACTCGGTTCCCATGGTTGGCCCGCCGAAGATCAGCACGCCCACCCCGAACAGCAGGGCGATCCCCACATAAATGGAGGACCAGATTGCCGACTCCCGCAGGCTGGGGGTGTGGGCCTTGCGGACGTGGAAGAAGAAATCGAAGACAAGCAGGCCGACAATCCCAATGACCGTCACGATCCATACAGAAGTGGGTACATCCATCCGGAGTCTCTCCTTTGCCAGGCGCAGGGTTCCTTCCGCGCAGGGTTCGCTCCAACGATACTGGGACGAACCCGGACCCATCCCGAAGAGTCGCCGACATGACGGAGCCGGGCTCTTCGGCTCCGGCCGGGGGAGGATTTGCCCCTGCACGGTAAGCTTAAAACTCCTGACCATCCCCAACCGGAAGGCCACGGACTCGTGCTGATCATCCTCCTAGTGCTGTTTGTGGGCGCACTTGCCGCGCCCCTGCTGTTCCGGCGCTTCGGACGGTCGGCTTTCTTTCTTCTTGCCGCTCTACCGGGAGCATCCTTTATCTGGCTGATGGCGACGTACCGCCAGTACACGCAGGCCGGGCAGGGACTGCCCGCAGGCATGCCCAATGCCCCGCCGTCGGTCACGGTTCCCTGGGTTCCCAGCCTCCAGCTCGAGCTGGCGTTCCGCATTGATGCCCTCGCGGCCGTGCTCTGCATCCTGATTCTCGGCATCGGCGCGCTCGTCCTCCTTTACTGTGCGAGGTACTTCAAGGAGGACGACCCCGACCTTGGGGCGTTCGGGGCGCAACTTCTCGCCTTCGCCGGGGCCATGTTCGGACTTGTGACCGCTGATGACCTGATCCTGATGTTCATCTTCTGGGAACTCACCACGATCCTGTCCTACCTGCTGATCGGGTATTCACGGCATCGGCTCTCGGCCCGCAGGTCGGCCCTGCAGGCACTTATCGTCACCACCTTCGGTGGACTGGCGATGCTCGTGGGCCTCGTCATTCTTGGCCAGGAGGCCGGCACCTACCGCATCTCCGAAATCCTGGCGGGAGCGGAGAGACTGGCCGCCCGCGGAACATTGATCGACGTCGCCATCGCACTCGTCCTGGTCGGGGCGATCACCAAGTCGGCCCTCGTGCCGTTCCACTTCTGGCTGCCCGGCGCCATGGCGGCGCCCACCCCCGTCAGCGCCTACCTCCATGCCGCAGCGATGGTCAAGGCCGGAGTGTTCATCGTGGCCCGCTTCGCGCCCGGCTTCAGTGACACTGCCTTCTGGCATCCGGTGGTCATGACGCTGGGCATGCTGACAATGCTGGTCGGCGGCTGGCGTGCGCTGCGTCAATCCGACCTCAAACTGATCCTCGCCTACGGGACCGTCAGCCAACTGGGGTTCCTCACCATGGTGGTCGGGCTTGGCGGGCCTGACGGTGCACTTGCCGGCCTGGGGCTCCTGCTGGCCCACGGCTTCTTCAAGGCCACGCTTTTCCTTGTGGTTGGCATCATCGACCACACAACGGGCACTCGTGACATCGGGAAGCTGTCCGGGGTGGGGCGCTCAGCGCCGATCCTCGCAGCCACGGCGGTAATCGCCGCTGCCTCGATGGCGGGGATCCCGCCCCTGCTCGGCTTCGTGGCAAAGGAATCCGTCTACGAAGCGTTCGTGCACCTGGCGGACGGTGGTTCCAGCATCACCGGCGTGCTCCTCCTCGGCGGCATCGTCCTTGGATCAATCCTCACCTTCGCCTACAGTGCCCGCTTCGTCTGGGGCGGGTTCGCCGCAAAATCCGGCATGGAACCCACCGAGATCAAACGCATCCGCACGTCTCTAATTTCCGCTCCCGCCCTGCTGGCGGCGGCGACAGTGGTCTTCGGCCTCTGGCCGGCTCCGCTCAACTCCGCCATCCAGCCGTACGTGTCGCTGTTCGACGCCCCCGAGAAACCGGTTTCGCTGGCCCTCTGGCATGGATGGACCCTGGCGCTCCTGCTGTCGGCCATCACCATCGCCACCGGCGTCGTCCTGTTCCTGCTGCGGGTGCGGGTCGAACGGCTGCAGGACAGGTTCCACCCGCTGATTGACGCGGAACGCACCTATCGAAGCGGTATCGGCGTGCTCGATGACCTCGCGGTCTGGGTCACCGGACGCACCCAGCGTGGTTCGCTCTCGTTCTACCTCTTCGTCATCCTGGCCACCGCCGTGGCGACGCCGCTGGCCGCCCTCATCCGGTTCGACGCACCCCTGCCCTCGAACTTTCGTGTCGCAGAATCCCCGGCGCAGCTGATCGTCGGCGCCGTCATCCTCGTGGGCATCGTCGCGGCGTTGCGCGCCAACAAGCGCTTCATGGCGGTGCTGATGGTCGGAATCACGGGATACGGGATGGCCGCCATCTACGCACTGCACGGAGCACCGGACCTCGCGCTA
Organism: Arthrobacter sp. TJ-254; assembly: GCF_058269175.1. Classification (NCBI taxonomy): domain Bacteria; kingdom Bacillati; phylum Actinomycetota; class Actinomycetes; order Micrococcales; family Micrococcaceae; genus Arthrobacter; species Arthrobacter sp. TJ-254. Next base: position 207,336 of record NZ_JBZCNF010000002.1, read on the forward strand.
ACGCAGATGCTCGTCGAGACGATCGTGCTCGTGGCTTTCGTCCTGGCCCTGCGTTCACTGCCGGCACGCCTGTGGAACCGGAAGGAAAGCCGGCACCGGCTGCTCCGCGCGGGTCTGGGCATCGCCTTCGGCGGGATCATGGCCGTTATTGCGATGTCGGCCATGGCCTCGAGGAACGCCGCGCCGATTTCGCTCGCCTACCCGGAACTGGCCTACAACGACGGCGGCGGGGCGAACGCCGTCAACGTCCTGCTCGTTGACATCCGTGCGTGGGACACGCTGGGCGAAATCACCGTTCTGGCGATCGCCGCCACCGGCATCGCAAGCCTGATCTTCATCCGTGGCCGCGGCGACAAGCGGCACCGGGCCGACGGTGTGGAAGACGGCTCCGTGGACCGGGGCCAGGAACCCCTCAACGCCGGCGGCCGTGAAGCGGCAGCCCGTAAGCTGGCCGCCCGCTTCGCCGCCGTGTCCCGTGATGCCTGGCTCGTCGCCGGCCGGACCCTGGCTCCGGAGCGCCGCTCAATCATCTTCGAAGTCATCACCCGGCTGATTTTCCACACGATCATCGTGCTCTCGATCTACCTTCTGTTCGCCGGACACAACCTTCCCGGCGGCGGTTTTGCAGGCGGGCTCATGGCGGGCCTCGCCCTTGCCGTGCGGTATCTGGCCGGAGGGCGTTTTGAACTCGCTGAGGCCAGCCCGGTGAGCGCCGGAGCGCTCCTGGGCATCGGACTGGCCATCGTATCGCTCACAGCGGCGGCGCCCCTGCTCCTCGACGGCGCGGTGCTGGAGAGCTACATCCTCGAGTTCTGGCTGCCGGTCTTCGGGGAGGTGAAGTTCGTTACCTCAACGATCTTCGATATCGGCGTGTACCTCATCGTCGTCGGCCTCGTCCTCGACGTGCTGCGCAGCCTCGGCTCGGAAATCGACGATCGCAGCGAGACCGAGAGTCCGGTGGAGGAAGCTCCCGGGGCCGAGGCCGTCGTTCCGGCAACCATCGAAGGAGGCCGTCCGTGACGATCAACATCACCCTCATCGTGCTCATGGCTGCCTTCTTCGCTGCCGGGATCTACCTGCTGCTCGAACGCAGCCTGACCCGCGTTCTGCTCGGGCTGATTCTCATCGGAAATGGAGCGAACATCCTGATTCTGGCAACCAGCGGGGGAGGAGGGAAGTCCCCGCTTTACGTTTCGGGGACCGCCGCGGAGGAGTACACCGACAGCCTGCCGCAGGCGCTGATCCTCACGGCGATCGTCATCACCTTCGCCGTCACGGCCTTCATGCTCGGCATCATCTACCGCTCGTGGGTGCTGGGCCGCCAGGACGATGTGCAGGATGACCCTGAGGATCGGCGCGTCGCGGACCAGGACAGCTATGACGAAGAGGACGATGCCGACGTTCCCGCCGACACCTCTGAATTCTTCGACCCCGCCGTGGGACCCGGCGACGCACCGGCCGGAGACCCCCGGCCGGTGCGCGCCACCAGGCAGCCGACGGGAGGGGACCGATGAACGTCGCCAACCTCGCTCCCCTCGCCGTGGTCCTGCCCTTCCTGGGCGCCGCCGTGACGTTCATCCTCATCCGGCATCCGCGCGCCCAGCGGGTGGTGAGCATCTCGACAGTCAGCATCACGCTGTTCATCGAAGTGATCCTGCTCCTCAACGCGCCCTCGGCCGGAACCCACGCAGTCCGGCTCGGGGGCTGGGAGCCGCCGTTCGGCATCGTGCTTGTCGTCGACCAGTTTTCCGCCCTCATGCTCGTGGTCTCCTCGGCGGTCAGCCTCGCGGTGCTCATCTATGCGGCGGGCCAGGGTATTGCCGACGGCGACGAGGACGGCCCGGTCTCGATCTTCCATCCCACCTACCTCATCCTTGTGGCCGGGGTGTCCAACGCGTTCCTTACCGGCGACCTCTTCAACCTCTACGTCGGCTTTGAGATCCTCCTGACAGCCAGCTACGTGCTCATGACGCTGGGCGGCACCGCGCCGCGCATCCGCGCGGGAGTCACCTACGTCGTCGTCAGCGTGGTGTCGTCGATGCTGTTCCTCATTGCGATCGGGATGATCTACGGCGCCACAGGCACCATCAACATGGCCGACCTCGCGGTGAAGCTCGAGGACGTCGATCCGGCGACGCAGATGGTGCTGCACCTGATGTTGCTTGTCGCGTTCGGCATCAAGGCCGCGGTGTTCCCTCTGTCCTTCTGGCTTCCGGACTCCTACCCGACCGCGCCCGCCCCGGTGACCGCGGTGTTCGCCGGGCTTCTGACCAAAGTGGGCGTCTACGCGATGGTGCGCGTCGAGACGCTGCTGTTCCCCGGTGACCGCATCAATTCGCTGCTCATGGTCGTCGCGCTGCTCACGATGGTCGTCGGCATCCTGGGTGCCCTCGCCCAGTCGGATATCAAGCGGCTCCTCTCCTTCACCCTCGTCAGCCATATCGGCTACATGGTCTTCGGGCTGGCCATTTCAACGCGCATCGGCTTGGGTGCGGCCGTGTACTACGTGGCACACCACATCATCGTGCAGACAAGCCTGTTCCTCGTGACTGGGCTGATCGAACGCCGCGGCGGCACGGCCAACGTCGACCGCCTCGGTGGACTCGCCAAGCTCTCCCCGATCCTCGGCGTCCTGTTCTTCCTGCCTGCGATGAACCTCGCGGGAATCCCGCCGTTCTCGGGCTTCCTCGGGAAACTCGGACTCATCCAGGCGGGCGTGGAACTGGGAACACCGCTGGCCTTCGTGCTTATCGCCGGGGGAGTGGCGACAAGCCTGTTGACGCTGCTTGTCATGGCACGTGTCTGGAACCGTGCGTTCTGGCGGACGCCGGAGGACGCAGAGAACCCCGATCCCATCCTGCTGGCGAGCAAGGCCGACGGCTCGCGGGTGGGAACCTCGCGGCATGTCAACCGGCAGGGCACCGGCCGCTTCGCCGGAAGGGATGCGGTGACGCTGCTTCCCGCCACCATGACCGGGCCGACCATCGGCCTCGTGGCGCTCGGGCTGGCCCTGACGGTCCTTGCCGGCCCGCTCTTTGCCCTCAGCGACAGCGCCGCGCAGGAGATGCTTGACCGCACCCCGTACATCGAGGCCGTCCTGGGCGAGGGGGCCGACGAGTGAGCCGCCAGCGCATTCCCCTGATCACCGAACTTCCCCTCGTCATCTGGCTCATCCTCGTCTGGGGTGCGCTCTGGCAGGACTTCAGCCTCGGAAACCTCGCCTTCGGCGCGATCATCGCCTACGCCGTCGTGAACTTCTTCTACCTGCCGCCCGTCGAACTCTCCGGCCGGTTCAGCGTGCCATGGGCCGCACTGTTCCTTGGACGCTTCCTCTACAAGCTCGTGACGGCCAGCATCCAGGTGTTCTGGCTCGCCGTGGTCAAGGGGCCCTCACTGCACAACGCCGTCATTGCCGTGCAGCTGCGCAGCCATTCGGATTTCCTTGTCACCGCGACAGGCCATGCCATCTCCCTCATCCCCGGCTCCCTGGTGCTCGAGGTGGACCGGTCGACCTCGACGCTGTACCTGCACTGCCTGAATGTCTCTACGGATCTCGACGCCGAGGCCGTCCGCCGCGATGTCCGCGCCACTGAGGCCTGGCTCATCCGAATGATGGGCACCCGCGCCGAACTGAACAGCCTCAGGGCCGAGGAGGTCAGACAATGACCGCGGTGATCTATGTCGTGGGAGGAATACTTTCGGTGGCGACGGCCCTCACCCTGTACCGGGTGGTGCGCGGACCTTCCATCCTCGACCGCGTCCTTGCGCTCGATGTTCTTCTCGCCATCATCGGCGCGGCCCTGGTGCTCAACATGGTGGTGAACCGGCACCTCGACAACCTTGTCCTCCTCGTCGCCATTTCCCTGATCGGGTTCATCGGTTCGGTCACTGTGTCCCGCTTCGTCACGGACAGGAAGTAGCGCCCATGATCAGCGATGTCATCGTCTCGATCCTCCTGATCGGTGGAGCCCTGATGTCCCTGGCCGCGGGGATCGGCCTTGCGCGGTTCCCCGATCTCCTCTCGCGCATGCACGCCGGGACCAAGCCCCAGGTCCTTGGCCTGCTCCTGTTCCTCCTGGCGCTCGCGGTCGAGATCGAGGGATGGCTGTTTGTGCCGGTGCTCGTGCTCTGCTGGGTGTTCCAGCTGCTGACCAGCCCGGTCTCGGCACACATGGTGGGCCGGGCGGGCTATCGAACCAGGCACCTCCGGCGGGACCTGCTCACCCTCGACGAGCTCGACGACATCGTAAACCGGGCAGCCGACGCCGATCCCCGCCCGCACCGGGAGTAGACGGCCGGGGCATGGGCGAACGACGCCCCCGGCGGCAGCAGGCCTGTCAGATCCAGCCCTGCTGCCACGCGATCGCCGCTGCCTCATGGCGTGACGGCGCGTCGAGCTTGGTCATGGCGGAGGAGACGTAATTGCGCACCGTTCCCGGTGCCAGGTGCAGCTCCCGGGCGATTGTCTGGAGGCTGGCGCCCTGCCGCCCGTGGCGCAGCACGTCGAGTTCGCGTGAAGTCAGCGGGCAGGCCTCCCCGGTCAAAGCGCTTGCGGCAATGTCCGGGTCGACATAGCGGCGGCCGGCCGCGACATCACGGATGACCTCGGCCAGCTGGCCAGCGGGAGTCGATTTCGGGACGAACCCTGAAACCTTGCTCGCCAGCGCCCGGCGCAGCACCCCCGGACGGGCATGCCGGGTGACGATGACGACGCGCGTCGCCACCGACCTCAGGATCTCCTCGGCGGCGTAGATGCCGTCCGTCGGCGGCATCTCCAGATCGAGCACGCACACGTCCGGTGCATGCTCCCTGGCAAGGCGTACCGCGTCCGTTCCATTGTCGGCACTGGCCACCACCTTGAGGTCCGGTTCCAAGCCCAGCAACGCCTCAAGGGCGCCGCGGATCAGGTGTTCGTCGTCGGCGAGAACCACCCGGATCACGGCCGCGCCTCCCCTGCGGCGGTGCGCGGGACGGAAGCACTCGGCACTGAAACACCCTGCACTGAAACACCCTGCACTGAAACACCCTGCACTGAAACACCCTGCGCTGAGGCACCCGGCACTGAAGCACCCGGAAGGGCAGCACGGCCATGGCGGGGAACGGTTGCGGTCAGCTCGAAGTCCCCGCCGCGGCGCTGTGCAGCAATGCCGCCTCCGACGGCTTCGAACCTCTGGCGCAGGCCGTCGATCCCGGACCCGCCGGGGCGCGGGATCTCCTCGCCCAGCACGCCGTCGTTCGTGACAGTGAGGACAAGGTTGTCCCTGGAGCGCTGGAGCCTGAGTGCAACGGCCTGGGCCTCGCTGTGGCGCAGGATATTCGTCGTGGCCTCACGGATGACGAGCCCGAAAAGGGTCCGCTCCTCGGGAGGAAGCCCTTCGGCGTCAACCTCCACCGAGCAGTCAATGCCGGCAGCCCGGAGGACCTCTGCCGCGTTGGCGGCTTCGGAGGCCAGGGAAACCTTCCGGTAGCCGTGGACGAGTGCGCGTGTGTCTTCGAGGGCCGTGCGCGCGAGGTGCTGAACCTCGTTGATCTGGGTGCGGGCGGCCTCCGGGTCGGCGTCGAGCAGGCGGCCCGCGAGCTCCGTCTTCAGGGCGATGACCTGCAGGTGGTGCCCCTGGATGTCGTGCAGGTCGGCCGCAAAGCGCAGCCGTTCCTTCGCGACGGCGAGCTCACAGGAAGTGCTCCGGCTGTCATCGAGGCGCACAACGATCTCCCACCACCAGATGCTGCCCATGAAGAGCAGGGGCGTCATCAGTGCATAGACTGCCGCCGGCACGAGCCCTCCGGCGCCCCATGCCGCTTCAACAACGCTGCGTCCGAGCAGGAAACCGAGCGGTCCATGGAGGGCAAGGGCGGCGAAGCCGGCGCCGAGCACCCACCAGCGAAACCTGCGTCCGACGACGACGGAGAGCGCATTTGCCGCAATCCAGAGCGGCAGCCCACCCACCCAGAGGGTGTGCGGTTGGAAGAGGCAGATGACCCAGAGCGCGGCGGCGGGAAGCAGGAGCCACAGCGTGTAGCGCTGTTCGGGCAACCCGCCCCCCAGCCCGCTCCGGAAGAACCAGCAGTACCGCGTCAATGCCGCGATGGCAGTGACAACCAGGGCGACGATTAGGAGGTCGAACAGCTGCAGTTCGTCGTCACCGCCGTCGAGCATGATTAGTGTGGCAACGATACTGACGAAGACGCTGTAGCCGACGATCGAGCCCACCGTGTAGCGCCAGGTGGCGCGGACGCCCCGGCCCGTGTCGGAAGCGGCGCCCGCCTCCGGTGCCGCGGTCCCCACGGGATCATGCCTGCTGCCGCGAACCCTCAAGAGCACCATGACGTCCATCGTAGAACCATGACATTTGTCATGGTTCCCGCGTGCGGACCACCACGTAAAGAGGTGACGTGGAGCCACTGATGCCCCGTCCGGTGGTCCGCGAGTATAGAGGAGTGACCACCTCATCCAACGCCCCGACAACTAATTCATCCACAGACCTCCCCGCCGAACCCCTCGACACCATCGCCGTGTCCGTCCAGGGACTCCGTTGCTCCTACGGCTCCTACGAGGCGGTGCGCGGTGTCGACCTTTCGATCCGCAACGGGGAATTCTTCGCCCTGCTCGGCACCAACGGCGCCGGCAAGACGACAACGATGGAGACCCTCGAGGGCCACCGCGCCGCAAGCTCCGGAACCCTCTCCATCCTCGGCAGCGACCCCTTTCGCCAGAAGGCATTGCTTCGCCCCCGCATCGGCATCATGTTGCAGGAAGCAGGCTTCGCCGACGACCTGACGGTCGAGGAGACCTGCCTGCTTTGGCTCCGGCTCTCCAAGGCAAACCCCGACGGCAAAAGCCGGGAGGAAGTCATGAGGAAAGGACTCAACCTCCTTGACCTCACCGACAAGACGTCCACCAGGGTGAAAATGCTGTCTGGCGGGCAGCGCCGCCGCCTGGACCTGTTGCTTGCAACCGCCAACGAGCCCGACCTCCTGTTCCTCGACGAGCCCACCACCGGCCTTGATCCGGAATCCCGCGAACGGACGTGGGAGCTGGTGCGCGGGCTGAACGGCGCCGGGACCACGGTGGTCCTCACCACCCACTATCTCGAGGAGGCGGAAGCCTACGCCGACCGCATCGCGATCATGCACGACGGTGAGATCGCCGTCGCGGGCACGCTTGCCGACGTGTTGGGCCGCGAACCAGCGGCCATTTCCTTCCAGGTGGACGCCGCCGTGGACGTCCTGTCCCTCAGGAGCCTCGGCCTCTCACCGGACGTCACGCGGACCCCGGCCAGCACACAGGTCACTGTGCCGTCGCTGCATCTCCAGCAGGACCTGTGGAAGGTGCTGGGCTGGGCCGAAGAACGGCGGATCCGGCTGGATCGCCTGTCCGCCTCGGAGGCTTCCCTCGCCGCCGTCTTCCGCCGCGTGAGCCTCGGCGATGCCGCATGACCAGCCACGGACACCCAGACAATCCCGCCGCCAGGAGAGAACGATGAAAACCCTTAGGCCATCCCCGGCTTCACCAAACGCCGCGCACCAACCCTCCGCAGCGAGCCGCGTCACGTCCATCGCACTCATGGAACTGCGCATCATCTTCCGCAACAAAACCGTCCTGACCGGTGCAGTCCTCATGCCGATCGCGACGGGCGTCTACATGTTCTACATCGGCGCCGATCAAATGACGGGCCCGTCCGGGGCTGCGATCCTGGCCGGCCTCACCCTCATGATCGTCGCCCTCCTGGGCGTCTACCTGACGGCGACAACAACCCTTGCCACACGCCGCCAGGAGCTGTTCCTCAAGCGGCTGCGCAGCGGTGAGTCTTCCGACACCGTGATCTGGCTGGGTATGCTCACCCCGATCGTGGCCCTCGTCGCCGCACAGCTCGCCGTCATCGCCATCGGGTTCGCCGTCGGGGGAGTTGACGCGCCGACCCATCCCCAGGTGGTGCTCGGCGCCGCATTCGGTTTCCTGGCCCTCTGCGCATCGGCCGGCATGCTCACCAGCATCTACACTCCGTCCGCGGCGGCCGCGCAGATCACGACCCTCCCGTTCCTCGCCGTCGTCATGGGCACATTTTTCTGGACCGGGTTCGACGACGGCTTCGAGACCATCTCCCGCCTCACCCCGGGAGGCTCCCTCCAAAACCTGCTCATGGCAGGCTGGGGCGCGGAGCCGTTGAACGCCTCGGTGCTGGGTGCGGCTCTCGTGCTCATCGCCTGGATTGTGCTGCCCTACGCATTCGCCGCGAAGCGCTTCCGCTGGGAGAAGCGCTGACCTGTTTATTCGCCCTGCTTACAGGACAGCTTCTGTCCCGGTCGTCGTCGTCCGCGGGAATCTCAGGTCCGGCCCGCCGAGGAAAGACAATGGCTCCGGGCTCAGCGACAACCTGTCACCAATCGTGACGGTGGCCAGCAGCAGTGCCTGTACTGCGTCGATTCCCAGGGCGCGCCCGTCGGGGTCTGCCAGGCCTAGATTCTCGATCCGAAACGCGCAGAACCATTCATCGGGAGCACTCCCCACCGGCTGCGGTCTGCAGATGGATACCGTGACTTCGCTTCCGTCAGTCTTCGAGAGGGACCGGGAGGCGATGACCCGGGAGGAGTCGAAGGGGTACGCGGGGGAGTTCATGGTGGTCACGGGATCTAGTCCTATCAGGTGTTCCCGCCGGCGGCCTTGCCATGACGCGAACTCCCCGGGAGATCAGCAGTAATGATGACACCGCGGTCTGAAATCTCCCTCCTACTGCTGACGCGCCGGCATACCGGTCACAACTACGCTTCAGGGGTCAACAAATCACCCCCATCGCACCGCAACCGGTGCGGAAGAACTCTTGAGGAAAAAGAACAATGGAATCGCTGCAACACGTCGAACGCTTCACCCTGGTGCAGAAGATCACCCTGATGGTGAACCGCTATGAAATCCGAGCGACGGATGACGCCGGCGGACCGGGCGCCCTGCTTGCCGTTGCCCAGCAGAAGCGGGCGGCATTCAAGGAACAGGTCACCTTCTACGCAGACGAAGCGAGAAGCACCCCGCTGTTCTCCTTCAAAGCGCGGCAGCGCCTTGACGTCGGGGCAACCTACGACGTGCTCGATGCCGGCGGCAGGCCGATCGGCAACTTCCGGAAGGACTTCGGCAAGTCCCTCTTCCGCTCGACGTGGCACCTCGATGCCCCGGGAGTGAAGGCCGTGGGGAACGAGCGCAGCGCCGGTGTGGCGGTGGCCCGGCGGTTGTGGGAAGTGACGCCGATCGCCGACTTCATCCCGTCCCCGTTCCTGTTCCACTTCGATTTCCTCGACACCGCGGGTCAGCGCATCATGACCTCGGAACGCCGTCGCTCACTCCGCGACAGCTACCTCGTGACAGTCCCCGGAAGGACATTTGACGGACGCGTTGCTGCCGCCATGGCCGTAGCACTCGACGCACTGCAGGCGCGCTAAGCCCGGCACGGGCCGCGGCGTCCTTCAAAAGGCGTACAAGGGGCCGGTCAGGGATCATCCCTCAGGCCGGTTACCGGGCACCGCTCAAAACCTACTGTTGGAGTGACCCTGCAGCAGCAGGCTCACCCAACGCACTTCAACAGTAAAAGGACGCAGCAATGATCGAGGCACAGGCACTTTCGAAAAGGTACGGTTCCAAGACCGCCGTAGACGCCGTGTCGTTCACCGTGCAGCCCGGCAAGGTGACGGGGTTTCTCGGCCCCAACGGGGCGGGCAAGTCCACCACGATGCGCATGATCGTGGGCCTCGACAACCCGAGTGCCGGGCGGGCCACAGTAAACGGCCTGCCCTACGCCCAGCACAGGGCACCCCTGCGTGAGCTGGGGGCCCTGCTTGACGCCAAGGCGGTCCACCCCAAGCGCTCGGCCTACACTCACCTGCGCGCCCTGGCCGCCACCCATGGCATCCCCAACAGCCGGGTCAAGGAAGTCATCGAGCTGGCCGGCCTCGGTCCGGTGGCGAAGAAGCGCGTGGGCGGATTCTCCCTCGGCATGGGTCAGCGCCTGGGCATCGCCTCTGCTCTTCTCGGAGATCCCCAGACCGTCATCCTCGACGAGCCGGTCAACGGACTGGACCCCGAGGGCGTCCAGTGGGTGCGCCACCTGGCCAAGGCCCTCGCCGCGGAGGGGCGGACGGTGTTCCTCTCCTCGCACCTTATGTCGGAAATGGCACTCACGGCCGACCACCTCATCGTGATCGGGCGCGGACGCATCATCGCCGACGCCCCTATCCAGTCGATCATTGACGGGCAGGGTGCCGCCCGCGTCCGGGTCCGGGCGGATCGACCGCAGGACCTCCTGGCCAGCCTCGCCGCCGACGGCGTCTCCTCGCAACTCCTCGAGCCCGAACTGCTCGAGGTCACCGGCGTCGATCCCCGTCGCATCGCGGAGCTCGCCCTCCGGGAGCGCGTCCTTGTCTACGAACTGACCCCGCTGCAGCTGTCCCTCGAGGACGCCTATATGCAGCTCACCTCCCAAGAAGTCGAATACTCCTCGCACAGCCTGCCCACCGGCGGCCTTGCTGCGGCATCAACTGAAGGACACCGAGCATGACCACGTTCACCGAAACCGCGCCGACCCCCGCCCAATCGAGGCTGCACCCGCGGCATGAGGCTCGATCCGCCGTCACCTTCGGCAGGGTCCTGAAGTCCGAGTGGATCAAGATCACCTCGGTGCCGTCGACGGTCGTCCTGATCATCATCACCACCGTCGTCATGATCGGTCTCGCCGCGTTGCTGGCCTGGCAGACCACTGTGCTCCTCGACTTCGAGGGCGATCCTGAGATGGCGGCGCAGATGCAGGGACAGGCCGATGCGGCCTCCACCGCCTTCGGCGTCCCGGGGTCCGGCCTCACCTTCGGACAGCTGCTGATGGCTTCGCTCGCAGTGGTCCTCATCGCCTCGGAGTGGGGAACCGGAATGATCCGCTCCGCGTTGGTGGCTGTTCCCCGCCGGGGCGTGGCCCTGCTGGCGAAGCAGTTAGTCATGGCCGCCATTTCCTTCGTGGTGGGTGCCGGGTCGGCCTTCGCCGGCTACTTCGTGGCGCAGCCCATCCTAGACAGTGCGGGCCTCGGCTTCGCCCTCAGCGACGACGGTGTACTCCTGCACATCGTGAACACGGGCTTCGTGCTCGCCCTCGTCTCCATCATTGCCATGTCGATCGGCACGCTGATCCGCAACACCGCCGGTGGCATTGTCACCTCGATCGGCGCCCTGCTGGTGCTGCCGATCCTCTTCAGCCTCTTCGGCGCAGGCACCGAATGGGTTGCCGATGCAGCGCGGTTCCTCCCGAGCTCGGGTGGGGACCAGATGGTTGCCACAACGATCACCGAGGGTGCCTTCACCCAGTGGCAGGGCGCGCTGGTACTCGGCGGCTGGGCACTCCTGCTCCTGGTCACCTCGCTCGTCGTCACTAAGAAGCGAGACGTCTAGTCCGCCCGTACACTCGCTCCATGGATCGAAAACCATGAGCGACCTGCCCTTGGTGGGGGAACCTGCGGAACGAACGGCCGCGGGCTCCCTCACCGAGCTCAATGCCCGCAGGCGTGGGCCCCTCCGGCGGTACTTCCGCCGGCACCCGCGCGCTATGGACGCCGTCGTCGTCCTGACATTCCTGGTGATCGCCCTCCCCGACGCGATCGTCATGACCGTGGAGTCCGGCAAAGGGTTGGGCCTGACCGGCGTCATCTTGGCGGCCGGGGCGCTCGCCTTCCGCCGGGACCGTCCCCTGATCGTCCTTGCCCTCGTGGCGCTGCTCGACCCACCCATAACCTTCCTCACCGGGGGGACCGTCGGCATCAGCACCGCCGCCCTGATCGCCCTGTACACCGTGGCTGCGGCCTATCCGCTGGGGAAAACCCTCGCCGCAGCGGTTGGTGCAACCTTCCTGACGGTCGGCGCCATCCTCCTGGCACCGAACGAGAGATTCGCCGAGGCGCCCGGCGTCATCTTTCTGCTGATCGGATTCCTCGTCATGTTCTTGGCCGTCGCCGTCGGGATCGGGGTCGCGGTCCGGCGGGACCGCGAGCACGAGGAGGAAGTACGCCGGTGGGCTGCCCGCAACGCGGAACTCGCCTCGGCAGAGGAACGGAACCGCATCGCCCGGGAGATGCACGACGTGATCGCGCATTCCCTGACGGTCATGGTGGCGCTCTCGGACGGCGCCGCCGTCGTGATGAAGCGCGACCCCGACCGTGCGATCGCCGTCCTGGGCGAGCTTTCCAGCACGGGCCGCGCGGCGACCGCGGACATGCGCCGGGTCCTCGGCGTCCTCCGCCTTGAAGCGCAAAGCGGGTCCCTCGAGCCGTTGCCGGCGTCGGGCTCGCTGGCGCAGCTGTTCGACGGCTTCCGCGCGGCGGGCCTGCCGCTGCGGGTGACGAGCAGCGGACCGGGCCTGCCGGAGGATCCGGCGTTCCAGCTCACGGTATACCGCATTATCCAGGAGTCCCTGACCAATGTTCTGCGCTATGGCAAGAGCGTCACCGTCGTGGATGTGTCAATTGCGAGGACCGGGAACCTGGTCACCCTGCGGATCGCGGACGACGGCCGGGGCGCAATGGGCCCCGCCGTGTCTCTGGGCTCGGGCCGGGGCATTGCCGGCATGCGGGAGCGTGCCGCGATCTATGCGGGCACGGCCGAAAGCGGCAGCAGGCCGTCGGGTGGCTGGATTGTGAATGTGCAGCTGACGGTTCCGGACGCCGGCCACGGTGCAGCGCACCAACTGGAGAAAGAAAACGATGACGACAAACCCAAGCATGCCGGCCACGCCCATTCGAATCCTGCTGGCTGATGACCAACCGCTCCTAAGGATGGGTTTTCGGCTGATCCTCGAGGGCGAGCCGGACCTCGAGGTTGTGGGGGAGGCCTCCACGGGAGAAGAGGCAGTCCGCCTGACGGCCCGGCTGTTTCCCGACGTCGTCCTCATGGATGTCCGGATGCCCGGCGGTGACGGGATCGAAGCCACCCGGCGGATCACCTCGTCGGGTGCGTCGTCCCGCATCATCATCCTCACCACCTTCGACCTGGACGAGTATGCGTTCGCGGGTCTGCAGGCGGGAGCGTCGGCCTTCCTGCTCAAGGATGTGGCGCCGACGGACCTCGTCCAGGCGGTACGCGTTGTGGCCAGCGGCGACGCCGTCGTCGCGCCGCGGGTCACCCAGCGCCTGCTGGAGACGTACGTGAGGTCGCTCGCGCCGGCGCAGACGGCTCCCTCAGCGCCCGATAAGCGGCTGGCTGACCTCACGCCGCGGGAGCGGGAGGTCCTTGAGGCGGTCGCGGAGGGATTGTCGAACGCGGAGCTGGCGAAGCGGTTCTTCCTCTCGGAAGCGACAGTCAAGACCCATGTGCGGCGGATCCTCATGAAGCTCGGCCTGCGGGACCGCGTGCAGGCTGTGGTGTACGCGTATGAGAACGGCATTGTGGTGCCGGGGCCGGCTGCCTGAACACGATCTGCAGGGACGTTACTGTCAACGGCGTTATGCATCACTGCCGTTGGAACTGCCTCGACCGCGGGTGTCGAATCGGCGTCTGTACTCGGTGGGAGTGGTCGAGAAGGCGGCCGCGAAGTTCTGGCGGAGTGTGACGGCGTTGCCGAACCCGCAGTCCGCTGCGATCTGATCAATCGACAGGTCCGTGGTTTCCAGCAGGCGCCGGGCTGTATCGAGCCGGCGGGAGCGTACCCAGGCGGAGGGTGTTGTCCCGGTCGCTGCCCGGAACGCGCGGACGAAGGTGCGGCGGCTCATATGTGCCTGCCCGGCTAGACGGTCGACGGTGAGTGGCTCACGGAGGTTGCCCAGCGCCCACTCGAGCAGGTGCGCAATCGGGTCGTCGGTGGAACGCTGGGGAACCGGGTGCTCGATGTACTGTGCCTGTCCGCCCTCCCGGTGGGGTGCGACGACGAGACTGCGGGCCACCTTGTTTGCTGCGTCGGCTCCCAGACGTGTCCGTACGAGATGAAGGCATGCGTCAAGGCCCGATGCCGTGCCCGCCGAGGTCATGACATCCCCGTGGTCGATATACAGGACCGAGCGGTCGAGGAGGATGTCCGGGTGCCGCTCGGTCAGGGTGGTGAAGGCCTGCCAGTGCGTGACGGCCTGACGGCCGGTGAGCAGGCCCGCGTCCGCCACGGCGATCGCACCTAGACACAGACCCAGGATTGCGACCTCCTGCTTGTGTGCATCCTGCAGTACGGTCCGCAGCGTGTCGCTCGGAACGCGCCCGTCGTCGAACCACGAGGGCACCACCACGACATCCGCGCCCGCCGCGGCGTCGGGGCCCTCAATCCCGGCCAACTGATAACCCTCGGCCGTCCGAACCGTGCCGGGGCGGTCGGAGAACAGGGTGGTCGTCCACTCCGCGAGTCCCTGCCGCATGACCTCGTCGAAGACCATCTGCGGGACGGCGAGATGGAACATCGTCACGCCGTCGAAGGCGTACACCGCGATGCGCACTGGAATCCCTTCTACTGGCCTGAATCCATCGTACATAGGCCTCCATGCCACTGGTTGGACGCTGCTGGAGCGTGAAACATGGAGTTATCGCCGATTCGGCGGTGACCACGCCTATGCAGGAGAAGCCCAACCATGAGCATGCCCCGTCGCGCCCTCGTCATTGTCGATGTCCAGCAGCAGTACTTCAGCGGTCTCCTCGAGATCCAGTACCCGCCGCACCAGGATTCCCTGCCGATGATCGCACAAGCGATTGATGCGGCCACCACGGCCGGTATCCCGATCGCGGTCATTCAGCACACCGCAGGCGACGGAGCCCCGGTCTTCGCCCCCGGCACACCGGAGTTCGAACTCCACCCCGAGGTCCAGAGCCGACGCACCGACGCGTGGAAGAGCGTCGTCAAGGAGTACGGGTCCATCTACGCCCACACGGACCTGACTGAATGGCTGCGCGGACACGACATCGACACCGTCACCCTCGTGGGCTACATGACCAACAACTGCATCCTCGCCTCGGCTGTGGAAGCGGAATCCATCGGCTTCGCCACGGAGGTCCTCTCTGATGCCACCGGAGCCATCAACCTCGCCAACGAAGCCGGCTTCGCCGACGCGAAAACTGTTCACACAACTCTGCTCACGCTGCTGAACTCGAACTGGGCCTCGGTCGGGACCACCGAAACCTGGACCGAACTCCTCCGCGCCCGGCAGGTGCTGCAGGGAAGTGATCTGGGCAGCTCCGCGGCGGCTGGAACCGCACGCGTCGCCCGGTCCTCGTCCCTGGCGTCCTAACCGCAGCGGGGTGACAGCGCCGGGAGCCTCAGCAGCTAGGGTGATCGCATGGATTTCGACTGGCTCCGGACCTCGTGCCTGTCCTTCCCCGGTGCCTACGAGGATTACCCCTTCGGACCCGAGACCGCCGTGTTCCGCGTCCGGGTCCGACGCCGGGGAGAGACGCCGGCAGCCGGCAAAATCTTCGCCCTCGTCGGCGTCGATGCCAGCCCGTTGTCCATCTCCCTGAAGTGCGATCCGGCGCTTGCGGTCCAGCTTCGCGCGGCACATCCCGAGATCACGGGTGCATGGCACCTGAACAAGAAGCACTGGAATGGTGTGCGGCTCGACGGAAGCATGCCGGCCGAAACCGTGCGCGACATGATCGAGGACTCCTATGACCTGGTCGTTGCGTCCCTGCCCGCCGCGGATAGGGACGCACTCGGCTGGTCCGTGGGCACCCCCTGACAGGGGTCCTGCGAGGCGAAGGATCCATCGGATGGGAAAAGCGGCTCGTGCAGCCGCGAAGGGGCCCGCCGAGTACTCGGCGGGCCCCTTCGCGATGCAGGACTCAGGCCGTCTCTTCGCCCTTGTCGTCTACTTCCTCGACCCACGACGGCGGCTCATCGCGGCCCTGGTCTTCGTCCTTCTCGGCGTCCTCCGGCGTCTCCTGCACGATGCCCTGCGCGTGGTGCGTGGGCGCGTAGATCGTGTAGAGGCGGAGTGGTTTGTCCCCGGTGTTTTCGACGTCATGCCACGTGCCGGCGGGCACCTGGATGCTCCAGCCGTCCTCGACATCCTGTTGGAACGAGAGGTCGTCCTTCGAGGGCCCCATCTTCACGCGGCCGTTCCCGGCATCGATGCGCAGGAACTGGTCGGTGCCGTGATGCACCTCAAGGCCGATCGCAGCGCCGGGCTCGATAGACATGAGCGTCACCTGCAGGTGCTTGCCCGTCCAGGCGACGCGGCGGTAGTTGGTGTTTTCCGTCGTTGCGCTCTCGATGTCGAACGCATTCGGCTTCGGTCCATTGTCGGTGATGTCCATTACCGAATTCTGTCCCATTCCTCCGAGGATCGCCAAGGCGGAGAAGACATGACGTGGATTCAGGACGGCTTCCGGCTACTCGCCAGCCGGGCATTGCGAAAACTACGGCTGGGTCGGCCTGTGGCCGATTGCGCCCGACCGGCACCAATTCAGGATGAGTTCCGCCCGGCCGTGTTCACGGCACTGGTTGAGGAATTCAGATCTGCGGAGGTGAGGTGCAGCGCATGCAACTGATTGGTGAACGCCGCCGCCATCCGGTCGTGGCCCGCCTGGGTCAGGTGGACCCCGTCGGTCATGAGCTGACCGGCCTGGTAGCGGGTCAGCCAATCACCGGCACTGATAAAGGGGATGCTGCTGCTGCGTGCGAAGGATCCAAGCAGTCCATCCACTGCGCTGCGCCGCCCGCCGCCCGCGGCCGCGCCCTTGGCCAGAGTGCCGACCAGCACAATCCTCGAGGAAGGGTAGTGCTCGGCCAGCGGCGACATTAGTGCGCTGGCCCCGTTGAAAATCTGCTCGTCGGTCGCCCCCTGCGTGGCGTCGTTTCCGCCCCCCTGCACGACGATGAGGTCCGGATCCGAACAGGGCAGGACCCACTGGCCCCGCGTCAACGCGGCCGAGTAATTCAGCGCTCCGACGCCGTTCGCGGCCACAAACCCGGTTCCTCCCGCTCCGACGAACCACACGTCATACCCGGCATTCCGTAAACCGGTCTGGGGCCACGTGCGGTCACCGCTCACTCCTGCGGCGCCGGCCGACTGCGAGTCACCGATCAGCAGGGCTGTCCTCCGGGCGTCTGGAGCACGGTGGCCAGGCGTGGCCGTGACAGGGTACCTGCACCCGTTCTCATGGGGTCCGCCGACCACTGCCCGTGCAACTGGAGACGGTGCCGCTGAACGCGCCGGAAAAAATGAACTGGCAATACCGGTGACCACTGCGACGACTGCTGTTGCCTGAGGCTGGAATGTGACGAAGCCACCGGCTGCCGCTATCACCACGGCCAGCGCGACGGCGAGGCCGGCACCAGCAGGTGCCCGGCTTTGCCTGTGTCCCGTCCGGTTCATGGTTCCTCCAAGGCCGGGATGCCCGGCGCACCAAGGGATCACATTGTGAGAGGTGAAGCACCCGCGAGTCAATGGTGTTTACGCACCAGATGGTCCAGTCATGCGCACGAGGACGGCCTCGTGGTGTCGAGGTCGGTTCACCGAGCGTCGATGGCGTGATCATGGGCAAGAGCCGGCATCACCAATGGCCTTGGTGCTGGCCGTGTCAGATCTCCAGGATGCCGTCGCGGGCGTCTGCGGCGGGCGGGAGCGCCCCCGTGTCGAGGTCCTCCATGAGGTGGATTGACGCGTACTGCGTCGAGGCCACCCTGCCCCCATCATCGAAAACCCGAAGGGTGCGCCGCAGCCGACCGGATGGGTAGTGGGGGTGCTTGAAGCTCACCTCGACGCGCGTGAAAGGCCAGTCACCGGCGACCTCCACGCGAGGGTTTCGGAGGCCGGTAGCGAGGGGAATCACGGAACCGTCATCGCCGTGCCAGTACGAGTCGAGATTCGCGAACTCGGCGCAGACCGCGTCAACGGCCGCCTGCCTCTCGGCGGGAGACAGATCGACCAGATCCCACCGCGCGCGCGGATCGCCAGGCTTGAGGGGATGCGCCTGCGGAGCACACCTGTTCATCACGCGAAGAACCTCATGTTCACCGATGAAAGTTGTCGCGCACTCGCCAATGCGAAGAGCGGCGGGAAGCTCATCGGGAGGCAGGTCGAGCTGCAGGTGACGGTAGGAGTACCCGATGCCGCCAAGACTGGCGCGGTGCTGTGCGGGCGCGGATGCGTAGACCACCAGGCGGGCCGTCTCGCCGCTGTCCCACGCGTAAACGGCAAGACGATCAAGTACCAGCGAGTGTCGTGTCCCATCCGACCCGAGGACGAGGACCCCCCGCTCATCGAGCCACGCGGCGTGGTCGTCGGGGTCGGCGGGCCAGGCATCAGCGGTCAGCCACAGACCGTGCCGGGTTGCCCCAATGGTCTTGAACCCTGTGAGGTTCGGGAACCGGGTCACCGCTCCGCCAGGGGACACATGGACTGCGGCGGCATGCTCCTCCGCGGCCGCGTCGTCCTCGGCCTCCGCCGGCGAGTAGAAGACCCATACTCCGCCCGGGGCGGCGGCGACGCGCATCTCTGGATGGCGCAGGCCGACAGGGAGGTCAGACCAAGCGACGGCAAGGTCGGGCATCCCGGCGCGCCGGACCACCGCGATCGGCTCGGTGACACTCACCCGGATCCGCGAACCTGCAACCCAGACTTCCTGCCAACCTGAGGGCTCCAGCATCATGCGGTAAGTGTTGCAGACTGCGCCATACCTTCGATGCAGTCCAGCAAACAAACACGTCGGGGCTCCCGCCGCCGCGCGTCCGAGGCCCAAATCGAACGCAAACGCGCCGTCTGCTCGCGGGGTCCCGCGCACGAATTGCGCTACCGCCAAGAATGATGGTGCGGCCAGTCCCTAGTCGTCGAAGGCGAACCAGCAAATGCTGTTCCTACGCTTCTGGTCGTCGATGACCAGGGCACGGATGTTCCCTGGAAGCTGGTCGCGCTGCCAATCCCGTTCGGCCCGCCCTGCTTCGTGGCTCTTGCCGGATGGTGAAGCGGCTTGGACTGCTTTGATCGCGTATGCGGCCGCACCGAGATCATGTTCGGGCACGTGAGCCACGCACGCCGCTTGTCCGGCAGCGTACGCAGCAAACCGAGCCGCTCCTTGGAGTGGCCGGGCCGCGCCCATGGCGTGGCCACCGATCGCTCGGGTTTCCATCATCTGCATCTCGCCCCGGGTCCAAGCGCGTGCAGCTTCAAGTGCTTGCCGGGGGCGCGGATCAAAGGGCTGCGCCTGATCGAAGAGGGGTAGGACATGCTCGGCGCAGGCTGCCGCCCATAGAGCAAGGGAGTGATGCTCAGCAACGGTGAGAAGCCCACCGCGGCGCTCGGTGATGAACCGCGGATCGCGGACTGAGGGAAGGATCATCTCGCTCCTGGCAGGGGGACAGAAACCGACGTCTTCACTAAGGCTAGGAGCCGAACTTCTCTGCGCCCAAGCTGATGAGGAACCCGTCAGGG
Source organism: Arthrobacter sp. TJ-254 (assembly GCF_058269175.1). NCBI lineage: Bacteria > Bacillati > Actinomycetota > Actinomycetes > Micrococcales > Micrococcaceae > Arthrobacter > Arthrobacter sp. TJ-254. The sequence goes on from NZ_JBZCNF010000002.1 coordinate 226,698, forward strand.
TCTTTGATGCTGGCAACCCGCTCACCCCAGGGCATATCAGCAGGCCCATTCACAGCCAGGCCGCCGGCCCTGAGGGCTTGCTGGAATGAATAATCGACATCGTCGACGTAAAACCACAGCGCTATCCGGTCGACGGCGGCGGGAGGAACCTCGTCTGCTGCGATTCCTACTTTTGCACCTCCGACCCGAAGGGAAACGAAGACGTCGTTTCCATCAGGGCCAGGGAACCCGTACGTGCGCTCGGCGTCGAAAGCCGACTCGTAGAAGCTCACGAGGCGCTCAAGGTCCCTGGTGGAAAGGATTGGGAATCCACTGCGTACCGCCATGCGGAAAGTCTAAGCCGGTCTGAGGAGATGATTCAGCAGGGCTGCGAATCATCTTCGGCGTCAGGTGCCGCTGATCACCCGGTCACGCCCGGCAAGGACACCCGTCACGGCGAGCACCGCCATGATGCCCGCGGTGACGAGGAGCGGAAGTGTCCAGCCCCCGCTCACGTCGCGAAGACCACCGAACATCACCGGGCCCGCCGCGCCTAGACCGTAGCCGACAGATTGCGCCATACCGGAAAGTGAGGCTGCCTGCGGGTAATTCACGGTCCGGAGGCTGAACAGCGACAGGGCGATGACGATCAGGCTCCCGCACCCGATCGCACCAAGAAGAACCCACAGCAAGACGAGGTCCGGCGCAAGCGCCAGCCCCAGAAACGTCACCAACATGAGCGCGCTGCTCGCGAAAGCCACGAGCCGTTGGTCCGAACCCCGGTGGAGTATTCCCCCTGCGACAAGGCTGGCGAACACGCTGACGAGCAGGAACACGGACAGGTGGATGCCCGCTGTAGTGGCGGGGACCCCGCGGCTCTGTTCGATGGTGGGCAGCCAGGCCATCAGGACGTAGAAGGCGATCGATTGCAGTCCCATGAAGATCGTCACCTGCCAGCCCAAGGCTGAGGCCCAGGGAGACCGGTAGGGAACCTCCGGCGCGGCGGCACGCACGGTGCCTGACTTGTGCCGGCGCAGCCACGGCAGGAGCACCGCCATGGCGATGAAAGCCAGTCCTACCCAGATTCCGAGGGCAAGCCGCCATCCCGCCGGGGACGTTTGTGCCACGGGAACGACGACGGCGGCACCGACCGCCGCGAAGGCGGCCTGTGTGGCGGTGTAGCTGCCGGTGACCTGGCTGACCCTCGCCGGAAAATCCCGCTTTACGAGGGATGGCACCAGAACATTGAGAAACGCGATTGCCAAGCCGATCAGTGCGGTCCCCACCCAGATGAAGCCGGGCACAGGTAAGGAGCGGAGCACGATACCCGAGGCGAGGATCAGCAGCGACATCCACAGTGCCCGATCAAGACCCAGACGGGAAGCGAATCCTGGCGCAACAGGGGAAAAGACTGCGAAAGCAATGAGCGGAAGACCTGTGAGGAAACCGGCTGCGGCACTGGACAGCTCAAGGTCGCTGCTGATGTTCCCGAGCACGGGTCCCACGCTGACGAAGGACACCCGAAGATTCACTGCGATCAGCAGCAGGCCGATGAAGGCGAGACCGAACCTGGCAGTGCGGTCCGGCGGGTTCCGGGTGGCAGTGGGCATCGTGTGTTCTTCGATCCTCTGGGAGGTAGGGAGCGCTCGCGGCGTCCGTCTAGTCGACCTTGTCAGGTCAGCTTAGGTTCTGACTGGGCGCCTTGGTTTGCGGACAACTTACCTCATGTCAGGTTGGATCCTTGATGCTGAGCGTCAACCTCTCAACCGAGGGCCCGGTCTACTGCGGCCTCCACATGGATCTGCGTAGTCGGAAACACCGGGACGGGGCTGTCGTCCGCGGTGACGAGCAACTCGATCTCGGTGCAGCCAAGGATGATGCCTTGGGCCCCGTCAATAACCAACCGTCCAATGATCTCGCGGTATTCGCGGCGGGATTCGTCCGAGACGATGCCACGGACGAGTTCGTCGTAGATGATCCGGTGGACGGCCGCGCGATCCCGGGGCCCGGGCACGAAGGCCTCCACCCCTCGGGCAGCGAGGCGGTCACTGTAGAAACTTTGATCCATCGTGAACGCCGTGCCCAGCAGCCCGACGCGGGTCAGGCCGGCCTCACGGATCTTGGCCGCTGTGGCGTCGACGATATGCAGCACCGGGATCGATATGGCTTGCTCAATGGACTCGATGACAATATGCATGGTGTTCGTGCACAGTACGAGCAACTCCGCGCCAGCCCGTTCGAGCGAGAGTGCCCTGGCCGCGAGCATCTCGCCGGCCTGCTCCCACAGCCCGGCTGCCTGCAGCTTCTCAATGTCAGCGAAATCCACCGAGTCGAGCAATATGCGCGCGGAGTGGACGCCGCCAAGCCGGTCGCGCACGAGCTCGTTCGTCAGCCGATAGTACTCAGCTGTCGACTCCCAGCTCATGCCACCCAGCATCCCGATTGTGCGCACCCGTCCTCCTCATAGTCGCGCTGAGGGCCAGCCTACGTGCGTAGGCGGCAGGCTTCCATCAAAGGACTCGCGCGACGCCGGCTGACCTCGAGCCGTCTAGTGCATGTGGCTCCCGCCGTTGATATCGACAGTGGTGCCAGTGAGGTAACCGGTGTCGTTCGAAGACAGGAACGTAATGGCCGCGGCTACCTCTTCCGCTGTTGCTGTCCTTCCAAGCGGGATGTCCTTCACAAGAGCGGCTTCCTGCACGGATGTGCTGCCGACTCTGATGTTGGTATCGACCGCTCCAGGGGTCACAGCATTCACAGTCACTCCGCTATCACCCAGCTCGCGGGCCAATGCCTTGGTGAATCCCAGAATGGCCGCCTTGGCTGCAGAATACGGCACCTTCCCGAAGACGCCGCCCCCGCGCTGAGCTGAGACCGAGGACATGTTGACGATACGTCCCCACTTGTTCTCCAACATGGCCGGCAGGAACGCCTTGGTCACGAGGTAGGTGCCGGTTGCGTTGACGGCCATCACCTTGTTCCACAGGTCAAGCGTGGTATCGAGGAAAGGGACAGGTGAAGTGATGCCGGCGATGTTGGCCAAGGCGCCCACGGCCGGCAGCCTGCCCTGGTCAACTTCGGCCGCAACTGCCTTTTGGGCAGCATTTACGGAGTCTTCGTTAGCGACGTCGACTTCGTGGCCGAAGGCCGGGACGTTGAACTCATTGCTGATATCAGCGGCAACCTTGGATGACTTCTCGCCGTCGAGATCCAGGATGACCACCGCCCAGCCCTGGCTGGCATAGCGGCGGGCGGTAGTGATGCCGATGCCTCGGTCGGAAGTCGCGCCGGTTAGGACTGCTGTGCGCTGAATGGTGGTCATGATGCTCCTATGGTGCGGCGATCGATCGTATGGATGAATGCTTTGAAGAGGTCTCGACAGGGGCCATGAGGATCCCGTGAGCGTGAAAGGGCGCCGATATCCCCGAAAGGTGCGGCGCAGAGTGATGAACACCACGGTACGTAGTTAACTGTCAACATTCAACATCAGAATAGAAGGCGTTGTTGACTGTTGACATTGGGGTGTGTCGTGGACCACAATTGCTGAATCAACCTGTTGACTGTTAACAGTCCAGGACCCCCCAATGCTGATAAGGATTCCCATGAGCAAGGAAGCTCTGCAGATGCGAGGTCCCGTCAACGGGACCAAAGACGCCCGCAAGGTCGCCATCGGATCAGGCGTCGGGGCAGTCATCGAAACCTATGACTTCATCGGGTTCGGTACTGCCGCTGCGCTGTATTTCGGTCCGGCCTTCTTCCCGGGTGCCGACCCGGTGACCGCGACCCTGGCCTCCTTTGCCACGTTGGGCGTGGGATTCGCCGCCCGACCGCTTGGCGGCATCATCGGCGGTCATCTCGGCGACAAGGTCGGACGCAAACCGGTCCTCGTCGCGTCGCTGATCATCATGGGCCTGGCGACCTTCGCGATCGGCCTCCTGCCGACGTACGCCACGATTGGAGTCCTCGCGCCAATTCTGCTGGTAATCGTCCGGATCATTCAGGGTCTGGCTTTCGGAGCCGAGTGGGGAGGCGCGATCCTGATGAGCTACGAACACGCCCCCTGGAAATCCAAGGGAAAGTACACGGGCATTGTCCAGGCGGGCTTCCCCGTTGGCCTGCTGCTGGCGAACCTCGTCTTCCTCTCAAGCGCCAATCTGATAGGCGACTGGGCATGGCGGATTCCGTTCCTGGCCAGCATCGTACTCGTCGTTGTCGGCCTCATCATCCGGTCGAAGGTTCCTGAATCACCCGTCTTCGAGGACGTGAAGGAGCACGGTGATATTGTCCGTTTCCCCATCGTGCAGGTGATCCGGCAGGATTGGCGCAGCATCGTCCGAGGCATTGCGCTGCGAGTCGCGGAAACAGCTGGATACGCCGTGGCGGTGACCTACATGATTTCCTATCTCCACACCGCGGAACTGGCGACGAAAACGGAAACGCTCACCGCGCTCTGCATCGCTTCGGCGATTGGAATCTTTGCCACAATGGGCTGGGCCCGGCTGACCGACCGCATCGGACGACGCCCCCTCTACATCTGGTCCTGCGCCTTTGCCGCGCTGTTTGGCATCCCGATGTTCCTTCTGGCCAATACCGGCCTCTTCATCTGCGTCATCATCACCATCGTCATTTCCTACGCGGTGTGCCAGAACTCCCTCGCCGGAGCGCAGGGAGCATGGTTCCCCGAACTCTTCCAGGCGAAGATGAGGGCTTCCGGAGCCTCCTTGGCCTACCAGATCTCCGCGATGGTCTCGGGGTTCACCCCGTTCATCACAACCCTCCTTTTCATCCGCCTGGGCTGGCTTGGCCCTGCCCTGCTGTTTTCCACCTTTGCCGTCATCGGCCTGGTGGCGGCACTCGTCACCCGCGAGACATGGGGCACGAGAGAACGCCAGCTTGCGGCCGAAGCAGAAAAAACCGCACCGCTTCCCCAGCACGTGTAACTCAAACTCCTCAGAAAGAGCGAGCCATGACCCTTTCAACTGCCACTACGACCACCCCCGCCTCCCCTGAAGAATTCACGGCACGAGTGAGGAAGGTTGAAGAATCCGCCTACCGGGCCCGCCACCATGCATTGAACATGGGTGAAGTACAAGGTCAGGGCTACGTCGGCCAGGCACTCGGATCCGCGGACATGTTTGCGTCCGTCTACGCCGATCAACTGCGCTACCGCCCGGACGACCCCCACTGGAGTGGAAGAGACCGGTTCCTCCTCTCAACCGGGCACTACGCCATCGGCCACTACGCTGCCCTTGCCGAAGCGGGAATCGTGCCCGTCAGTGAACTTGAAACCTACGGATCGGACGAGTCACGGCTGCCCATGTCGGGCATGGCCTCCTACACCCCCGGCATGGAAATCTCCGGCGGATCCCTTGGGCACGGACTGACCGTCGCGGTCGGGATGGCCCTGGGGACTCGACTGCAGGGCGCCTCTGCCCGGATCTTCAACTTCCTCTCCGACGGGGAACTCGATGAAGGGTCAACCTGGGAGGCGGCAATGGGTGCCCATCACCACCAGTTGGGGAACCTGACCGCACTTGTGGACATGAACGCGCTTCAGGCCGATGGTGCAACCAAAACAGTCCTCGGTATTGAGCCGGCCGAGGAAAAATGGGCGTCCTTCGGCTGGTTCACCCAGCGCGTCGACGGCAACGACGCAGCCGCCCTCCTAGCGGCGCTGGACGATATAGCCGCCCAGGCGGACGCAGTCGGCAAGCCTTCGGTCATCCTCTGCGATACGAAGGTCGGCAAGGGCGTTCCTCTCCTCGAGCAAAGGGAGAAAGCGCACTTCATGCGCATTGAGGAGCACGAATGGCAGCTCTGCAGGGACCAGCTCTCCGAAGGACACGCGAAAGGCACTTCAAAATGAGCACGAACACCTCCACACCGAAACTCAAGACCTCCGCCATGATCGCGTCCTTCGCCGATCCGGGCCAGAAGACCACCCCGGCGCCGTTCGGTCATGCGTTGGTCAAAGCGGCTGAAGCTGACACGCGGATCGTTGGCCTCACTGCAGACCTCGGCAAATACACGGACATGCACATTTTCGCGAAGGCATTTCCGGAACGCTTCTTCCAGATGGGAATGGCCGAGCAGCTCCTTTTGGGAGCCGCCGCAGGCATGGCCGAAACGGGGATGATTCCCTTCGCCTCCACCTATGCGGTCTTCGCCGCACGCCGCGCCTACGACTTCCTGTGCCTGGACATCGCGGAGCCGAATCTCAACGTCAACATCGTCGGAGGGCTGCCGGGCCTGACCACCGGTTACGGCCCCAGCCACCAGGCAACGGAAGATATGGCAATCTTCCGCGGAATGCCCAACCTCACTATTGTTGATCCGTGCGACTCTCTTGACATCGAGCAGGCCGTCCCTCAGTTGGCTGCATCGAAGGGGCCAACCTATCTGCGGCTGCTGAGGGGCAACGTACCGACCGTCCTTGACGAGTATGACTACACGTTCGAACTCGGCAAGGCCAAGGAGTTGCGCCCGGGCAGGGACGTGCTGTTCATCTCCAGCGGCCTGATGACAATGAGGGCACTGCAGGCGGCCGAGGAACTCGCCAACCATCACGTCGATGTGGCTGTGGTCCACTCGCCCACCATCAAACCATTCGACAGTCCAGCCATCCTCAATGAACTGCGGCAGGACCGCCTCGTGGTCACGCTCGAGAACCACAGCGAGGTCGGGGGCCTCTTCGAGTCCGTGGCCGGCGTCGCCGTTCGCAACGGAAGCGGACGACGCATCGTTCCAATCGCACTTCCGGACCGTTTCTTGGACGCCGGTGCCCTGCCCACGCTGCATGAAAGGTACGGCCTGTCTACCAGCCGAATCGTCCAGAGGGTCCTTAAAGAACTCTCCTGAGGCATCGGGAGGTCATTCTTCTGCGCAGTAGAGCCTGCGCGACGGCAATCCTGTGCGTAAGATCATCATTGTCGACAGGTAGTTGTCGACAATGATCCTCTCTGAAGGGCGCGATTGGTCATGACGGCAGCACCACCTCTGATTCTCGGCGGACTTGAAAGAAGCAATCTGCGTCAGCAGGCCCTGGCGGCCCTCCGGCGCGCGATCACCACAGGGGAGTTGGCGCCCGGAACCCACCTCGTGGAAACCGACCTGTCGGAGAAACTGCAGATCAGCCGTGGAACACTTCGGGAAGCCATGCGGCAGTTGCAGCAGGAGGGACTCATCTCAGCAGGGGCCCGGGGCCGGCTCGCCGTCCGGCATCTCGACACTGCTGATGTACAGGACATCTTCGAGGTGCGTTCCGCCCTGGAATCATTGGCTGCCCGCACGCTGGCCGACCGGGGCGACCGGGAAGAGGCAGTCGCCGAGCTTGAGGAGGGAATTCGACGGATGGAGGAAGCAGGCGATGGGACGCTCGATGAGCGCATCGAGGCAGACCTGAATTTCCACCAGACGCTCTGCGCACTCACCGGCAATAAGACCCTGATGCATTCGTGGAAGTCGCTCGAAGGATCCATTCGGATGAGCATCATGTACGCCGGTGTCGATCAAGCGCTCAGCAACATGAGCGCCGACCGACATGCCGGAATCGTGCAAGCCATCAAGACCGGAGACCCGACTAACGCCATACACGCGGTCGAAGAACACATGCGGGAGACAACCCAAAGCCTGGTTGGGGACAGCGCGTAACTCCTGTTGCAGGCGTGCCGATCCCTGCAGCGGGCTCAGTGTGTCCATGTCAGACTGGCCCATGAGACTTCGGCAATATCCCCTACGCGGAGTGGGTGAGCAGGCGGCGAACCGATTGGATCGGAGCAAATGGCCGGCGACTTTGGCGCCGGTCCGCCAGCTCATCGATGAGGGGATCCTCCTTGGACCTGCGACCGTGCTGGTGGGAGAGAACGGATCGGGCAAGTCCACGATCATCGAAGCGGTCGCCTTGGCATACGGGCTCTCGCCGGAAGGGGGATCGACCGGGGCCCGGCACAGCACTCGCATCACTGAATCCATCCTCGCTGAGCACCTGCAGCTGATACGTAACGCCGGTGCTGCGAGACGTGGGTACTTCCTGCGCGCAGAAACGATGCACGGTTTCTACAGCTATCTCGAGGCGAACCCAAGTTTGAGCCGACGGGACATCGCCTTCCACGAGATGTCCCACGGCGAATCGTTCCTGGAGCTTGTGGGCGACCGCTTCAGGGGGCCTGGATTATGGGTCCTTGACGAACCGGAATCAGCGCTGTCCTTCTCCGGATGCCTGGCTCTGCTGGGACTCCTTAAGGAGGTAATTGCCACAGGCAAGTCCCAGGTGATCATGTCCACCCACTCACCGCTGCTCGCCGCACTGCCTGGTGCGCAGATCCTGGAACTTGGGGACTGGGGCTACCGGCCCCGCGAATGGGGCGACCTTGATCTCGTGACCAACTGGCAGCGGTTCCTCGCTGCACCGCACCGCTACCTCAAACACTTGTAACGGTCGAAGCCGCGCCGCCACGCCCGGGACCAACCGTGCCGATAGCTTTGGTTGTATGCCTGATGCTGATTTAGTCCTGCGCACCTCCCGTTTGGTCCTGCGGCCGCTGACGCTCGACGACGAAGAAGCGGTGATGGCGTACCGGGGAGATCCGCACCTGAGCCGTTTCCTCGCGCATCCACCAATGGCACAGGGCGGCTATCGGGCCTGGTATGCCGAACGCGCGGCGGAGGTCGATCTTCGAAATCCCGGAGACCGCCGCTTCCTCGGCATCGAGCTGGCGTCCTCCGGCGAACTCATTGGCGATGTCCTCCTGCGGCTCGCACCCGACGTCGTTGATCAGGGCGAGATCGGCATGATCCTTTCCGCCCACGCTATTGGGCAGGGATACGCCACGGAGGCCGGAGCCGCCGTCCTGGGTGCCGCATTCGAAAGCCTGGGGCTTCACCGGGTGATTGGCCGCGCGGACGAGATGAACGTCCCCTCTCGACGAGGAATGGAACGCCTCGGGATGCGGCTCGAGGGTCATTTTATCGAGGAGAAACAGTGCGGAGGCCAATGGGTCAACACCGTCCTCTACGCCATCCTCCGACATGAGTGGCGCTCGACGGGCGAACGGCGATAACCGGCCCGGCGGAAGGCAAGCCGGGACTGTGTGAGACGGAAAGCTAGGTAGTGACACTGCATGCCCCGGAGCGGTGGCCCCGGGGCATGCAGTAAACGCTTAGGACTCGGCGGGCTGCTGGGCGACGTATTCGCGGAAACCCGCAACCTTGTTCCCGCGGATGGTCAGGATGACGCAGTGGCGGGCGTGGTACGGCGCGCCGAGGATTTCGCCGCGGCTGATGTCTTCGAAGAACACCGTGTCCCCGGCGATCGTGGTGGCCGTCCGGGTGATGTCGGTGAGCCGGTGCTCGCCGCCGAAGAAGCGCAGCTGCTGCTCGAGGAACTGGCGACCCTCGGTGCCGGTATAGCTTCCGGCTCCGGGCTCGGTGGGCCAGGCGACGGGGAGCTCATCCTCGACGTAGGCGAAGAAGGCGTCCCAGTCACCGTTGGTGAATCCGGAGCAGAGGCGCTCGTAGATTGTTTCGGCGATGGCGGAAATGTCGTTGCTCATGGGGATTTCCTTTGAAGATAACCGGCGTTGGTGGGGGAACGCCTCCTGATGGCGGGTCCCGGGCCGTTCACCAGGCGCAATCGGCCATGGCAAACGGGGTTGAGTACTGCAGGCTCTCAGGAGGTCGTCTGCTGCCGGGCGCAGCACGACAGATGCGTTCTTGTCTCAATTGTCCATTACTCTGAGCTGTGCGGGAAATGCGCCGCGTCCAGCGCGGCGAGCCCGCGCCGGACGGCGAGCCCGCACCGGACAACCGCCGCCGGCCAAGGGCCAACACTCGGTGAAAAATGTCGATGGCGAATTATATACGTCGGCCCGCACTCTGGGGCTCGGTCCGGGCCCTGGATCGGAAGCGCTCAGGAAGTGTTGACACTAACAACACGCAAGACTAACGTCGCCGTCACAAGTTCATTCTTCTGATCTCGCTTGCTATTTCCCGATCAACGCCGAGGCGGAGGGAATAGCGTTCTTATATCAAGTATCCACTCTTCTTATCGCGACGGAGCGCGCCATGAGCAGTGTTGGTTTGTTATACGTCGGCGCAGTTCTTTTTATTAACGGTCTCATGCTTATCGGGTTAGTCCCGGGCAAATCCGCGGCCATCCTCAATTTCTTCGTTGGGGTGATGCAGGTTGTCTTTCCAACGATCATCCTCATTCAGGCAAATAACGACCTGCCCACCATTTTCGGGGCTGCTGGCCTGTATCTCTTTGGGTTCACATATCTCTACGTTGGGATACTTCAGATAACTGGAATCAGCGGGGAAGGCCTGGGCTGGTTCTCGCTATTTGTTGCCATCTGTGCCGTAGTGATCGGTGCCCTCCAATTCACCCTCGTGGGGGACCCCGTCTTCGGCGTCATCTGGCTGACGTGGGCCGTTCTCTGGTTCCTCTTCTTCCTCCTGTTGGGATTGGGCAGGGAATCCCTGACCTACCCCACCGGCTGGTTCACGATCTTCGTGGCGCACATCACCGGGACGATTCCAGCGTTCTTCCTTCTGGTGGGCAGATACGAAACGAACACTGGGCTTGCCCTCCTGGTGACCGTTGCTGCGGTTGCTGCCCTGGCGGCGGGATTCTTCCTGGGGCGGAAAGGCATCCCGCGCGGAAGGACGTCGCAGGAGGGTGCGGCGGTCTCGCCTGCCTGAAAACCGGATTTCCGAAAAGAAAGGCCTGCCCTATGCCAATCTATGAGTATTTCTGTCCCCAGTGCGCAGCATTTGAAGTCATTCGCCCAATGGGTGCAGCATCTGAGCTCCAGAGTTGCCCCGAGTGCGGGCAGCCCGCCCGGCGGAAAATCAGCGCACCCCACCTCTCCCGGACGGGCACGGCGGCCTTTCAGCTCATCGACTCAACACACCGCAGTGCATCGGAGCCGCAGGTGGTCAACGGGGCGCTGCCATCGACGGGTGCACGCAGGACCCAGCCCCACTCGTCTAATCCGCTTCATAGGAAACTGCCACGGCCCTAGCTCACGGCGTGCGGCCAGATCTAGATAATTGGAGGATTTGAAATGCCTGAGGTCATATTTCCACTCGATTCCACAAAGAAGTTCGAAGATCAGGAGAAAATCGGACACAACCGGTGGCACCCGGAAATTCCGCCGGTCGCTACGGTGAGGCCAGGGGATTCTTTCAGGGTCCATTGCCGTGAATGGTTCGACGGCGCTATCGTCAACGACGACTCCGCGGACGACATCCTCAACGCCCCGCTGCTCACCGTCCACAAGCTCAGCGGGCCGTTCGCAATCGAAGGAGCGAGACCAGGCGACCTTCTCGTCGTCGACATCCTCGACGTCGGGCCGATTCCGCAGGAGGACTCCGGTCCTCTGGCCGGACAGGGCTGGGGCTACACCGGTATTTTTGCGCGGAACAATGGTGGCGGATTCCTGACCGACCAGTTCCCCGACGCCTATAAGGCCATTTGGGACTTCACCGGCCAGGTCGCAACGTCGCGGCACGTGCCCGAGGTGTCCTATGTGGGTCTCATCCACCCCGGTCTCATGGGCACGGCTCCCTCCGCCGAACTGCTGGCGAAGTGGAACCAGCGCGAAGGCGACCTGATCGCCACGGATCCCAACCGCGTACCGCCCCTCGCGTTGCCGCCAGAACCGCGGGAGGCGGTGCTCGGCAGCCTGGCGGCGTCGGAGTTCGACAGGGTGGCGGGGGAGGCCGCCCGCACGGCACCTCCCCGGGAGAATGGCGGCAATCAGGACATCAAGAACCTGTCGAAGGGCACGCGCATCTTCTATCCGGTTTTTGTTGACGGCGCGAACCTGTCACTGGGTGACCTTCACTTCTCCCAGGGCGACGGCGAAATCACCTTCTGCGGCGCGATCGAGATGGGCGGCTTTATTGACCTCAGGGTCGATGTCATCAAGGGCGGCATGGATACCTATGGCGTGAGCGAAAACGCCATTTTCATGCCAGGCAATGTTGATCCCCGCTACAGCGAGTGGATTGCCTTCTCCGGCACGTCAGTGACCTTGGATGGCAAGCAGCATTACCTCGACTCGCACTTGTCCTACCAGCGCGCGTGCCTGCACGCCATCGATTACCTGACGAAGTTCGGCTACAGCCCAGAGCAGGCATACCTGCTGCTGGGGTCGGCGCCGATCGAGGGCCGGCTGTCCGGAGTGGTGGACATTCCCAACTCGTGCTCGACGGTCTACATCCCGACGGCGATTTTTGACTTTGACGTGCGCCCCTCCGCCGCAGGGCCGCACCAGGTGAACCGCGGTATGGGTGCGCCGAAGTCGAACAACACCTAGGAAGAGCCCGGAAACACCAGTGCCAGCGGCATGCCGCTGGCACTGGTGTTTTCCCAGCAGTTTTGCGGGGCGCGCTCCACGATGGCTTGGAATGACGTCGTCCGCGGGCTTACGGTGTGGTTCATGTATCTTGAGAACCTTGTCTTTGACGCAGCCGAGCCGCAGCGACTGGGCCGGTTCTGGGAGGCGGCGGTCGGCGGTGAACGGCTCACAGACGAGTCTGATGCCTTCGAGACCCGGCTGACCATTGAAGGCGGACCCGTGCTCGACCTGTGCTTCCAGCGCGTCACCGACACGCTTCCCGGTCGAGCTCCCCGGTTCCACCTCGACCTCCTCGGCGGCGCGCGACAGGCCGACGAGGTCGATCGGTTGCTCAGCCTGGGCGCACGGCACCTGGACATCGGCCAGGGAGATGTGCCCTGGGTGGTACTTGCCGACCCCGAGGGTAATCCCTGCTGCGTGATGGAGGACCGGGCGGCATACTCTGACACCGGACCGATCGCGGCGATGCCTCTCGACTCCGCTGATCCAGACCGCGACGCGGAGTTCTGGTCCTGGCTGACAGGCTGGGTTCAAGGGCCCGACGCTTCCCTGCGCCACCCATCGCTGCGGGGTCCCCTGCTTGAGCTATGCCCCGAACCGTCGCCAAAGGGCCGGGAGAAGAACCGGCTTCACCTCGACATTCGACTTGAGGCCGGCGACGATCCGGACGCGGTCGCGGCAGGCATTGCCGAGCGCGGGGGCCGCGAGCTCCACCCGGGCTGGGGTGAACTGCCGTGGCGGATCTATGCCGATCCCTCGGGCAACGAGCTGTGCGTGCTGGAGGCACGGCCATAAGGCATCGACGAATTGTCGGTGTTTAGCCGAGGCTTCGCCGTGCCCTGCGCATGGCCGCGGACAGGGAAAACAGGCATTCAACGGCAACCATCCTGTTTCTGACATATTCCGGGGCCGTGTAGGTAAACTCCGGCTATGGATTCCACGTCGATGGTGGAAATAGAGCGGAAGTACGACGTCGGGGACGGGACCGCGGTCCCGCCTCTGCTGAACCTGCCCGGTGTTGCCCGGGTCGACCCGCTGGTGGAATACCGGCTTGAGGCCACGTACTTCGACACCGAGGATCTGGTCCTGGCCTTGGGGCGCATCACGTTGCGGCGCCGGACCGGCGGCGGCGACGCAGGCTGGCATTTGAAGCTTCCCCTGGCCGCGGATGAACGGCGTGAGTACCGCGAGCCGTTGGGAGAGGAGACCGATGGCGTCCCAGAACCGCTGCTGCGATTGATCCGCGTCCATATCAGGGACACAGCACTGGTTCCGGTGGTGCGGCTGCTGACCCGGCGCACCGTGTACCGCCTCCGAGGCGAAGACGACGGCGTCCTGGCCGAGTTCAGTGATGACCGGGTTGAGGCGCAGACGCTCGCCCCGAAAGGTTCAGCACAGCACTGGCGGGAGTGGGAGTTCGAACTCGTCGACGGATCCCGGGAACTGCTCGAGGCCGGGCAGGAGCTCCTTGCCGCCGCCGGCGTCCGGCCGGCCGGTCACGGTTCCAAGCTGGCACGTGCCCTTGGCCCACGCCTCAACCCCGGCACCAAGGCTCCGCCGGCCCCCGAACCCGGGGCTTCCGCGGCCGACGTCCTGCTCGCATACCTTCGCGAGCAGGTGCAGGCGCTGAAGGATCAGGATCCCCGTGTGCGGCTGGACGCCCACGACGCGATCCACCAAATGAGGGTCGCCACCCGGCGCATGCGCTCGGTGCTGGCGACCTACCGTGGACTGCTCGAGGACACCGATGCGGTGAATCGCCTGCGCCAGGAGCTGAAGTGGCTGGCCGGCCTGCTCGGTGAAGCCCGGGACGCCGAAGTCATGCATGAACGGCTCAAGGACCTGGTCGCTGCCGAACCCGTCGAACTGGTCATGGGTCCTGTCACCCGCAGAATCGATCTGCAGCTCGGAGCCGACTACCAAAAGGCACACACCGGGGTGGTCGAGGCACTGAACGGACAACGGTATTTCCGCCTGCTTGACGCCCTCGAAGCCCTGTTGGCCGCCCCCGCCCTGACGCCGCTGGCGTCGGGACGCGCACACAAGGTGATTCCAAGGCTGGTCAGGCGCGACGTCAAACGGCTGCGCAAGGCAGTCCGGAAGGCACATGAGCATCCGGCCGGAACCGGCGGCGATACGGCTCTGCACCAGGCACGCAAGAAAGCTAAACGCCTGCGCTACGCCGCCGAAGCGGCCGCTCCGGTCAACCCGGGGCGGACCGCGCAGCTGGCCGACGCCGCCCATGGCGTGCAGAAAATCCTCGGTGACCATCAAGACAGCGTCGTCACCCGCGACCTGCTGCGCCGCCTCGGTGTTGATGCCTTTCTGCAGGGCGAAAACGGCTTCAGCTTTGGCCGTCTCCACGCCCTTGAACAATCCCTCGCCAGTGAAATCGAGGTCAAGTTCCGCCGCGAATGGAAGATCTTCCGTCCCCCTTCCCTGAAGAAATAGCATCAGCGGGGTGGGCTGTGGTCGGCCCGGGCAGGGCGCCGGCTCAGGGCAGCTCCGGCGCGGTGCCCGAAGGGCCCGCGGCCTTGTCGGCGAAGTACTGAAGCGTCGTTCCGGTCAGCGGACTGGTGCCCGCGACGAGCTCGGCGATGTGCGTTCCGACCTCGGTGCCGTCGATCCACCGCGGGTCGTCAACCCCGGCACGCTGCCGTGCCCGGGTGCGTACGACGCCGAGAATCACCTCATGGATCCGCGGACCGCGCCCGGCAAGTTCGGCAGCAATGGTGCGCGTGAGCGACTTGGTCGCCGCCGCAGTCAGCGCGACGCCGCCGGCACCGGGGAAGGGCAGATCGGCGCTGAGCCCGTTGAGCTGCACGAGCACACCGCCCGTGGCGATGGCGGGGACGAGCGCACGGTACAGGCGGAACACGCTCGTCTGGTTCGCCGCGACGAGGGCGTCCCACTCGGAATCGGTCAAGGCGAGCAGGGGTTTGCGGCCCTGGTCCCCCCACGCCGCGATGCTTACGACGACGCCGTCGAACTGTCCGTGCTCGGCCACGGCGACCGCCGCTGCCTCGTCCAGGTTGTCCGCCAGCCCGTCAAGCACCGTGAGGTGCAGGCGCGGCGAGGGGAGCCGCGAAGCGAGTTCGTTGAGACGGGTGCGGCTCCTGCCGGCTGCCACGACCGTCGCGCCCGATTCGAGGAGGATCCGGACGACGCCTTCGCCGACGCCGCCGGCGCCTCCCACAACGAGCACCGTCCTGCCCGTGAGGTCGGTCTCAGGGCGGGCCCATGCTGGCTGGTTGAGGGTGTTCATGATCGTCCTTCTGGATTTTCGTGAGAGTGCGATGGAATCAATCGGTGAGTGAAAAGTTCTTGTCGAAGAGCCCGGTGGGATCGTAGGTCGCCTTGAGCTGGCGGAGCCGGGCCAGGGTTGCGGGCGGGAAGGCGTCATGGAGCCGGCGTGGGTCCTTGTCCATTTCGAAGCTGAGATAAAGCCCGTCGAGGTGGGGGTGGAGTCCTGCCCACTCGCGCCAAAGTTCGCCCCGGCGCGCCGGTTCGGCTCCCGCGAAGATCGAGAAATTCTGGTGCCGGTGCCCATAGGCCGTGGCGCCGGTGGCGACGTCGTTGATCCTCCCGCCAACCGCGCGGACTTGCAGCATGGCCGCGGTTCCGTTGGCGAGCATCCCGGCGAGCCGCACGGCGATGGGGGCGTCCAGATGAGCCGCCAGGCCGCTTCGGGTCTGCAGCGACACCGCACCGGTATGCGGCGCGTTCGAGGGCGCGACCAGCGCCGCGTAGGGCTCGGCCTGGGAGCGCCCGCCGAGGATCGGGGCCAGGGCGAGGAACGGTGCGAGGGACCGCTGTGCCGCGTCGGTGTCCAGCCCCGCATAGACGATGGTGGCGAGGCCGGCGTCCTGTCCGGCGAACAGGTAGAGGAACGCCGTGATATCCCGGGGTGCGCCTTCGACTGCGCCTCCCCACTTCTGCAGGAAACCGACTGTGTCAGACGTGTCGTACTTGACGGTGGTGGAAATGACTCCGGGAACATGGGAGGCGGTGAACTCAAATTCGGAGACAACGCCGAAATTGGCGCCGGCTCCGCGGATCGCCCAGAAGAGGTCCGGGTTCTCGGTCGAGCTCGCATTCCGGATGGTTCCATCAGCGGTCACCAGTGTGGCTGCCGTCATTGAGTCGATCGTCAGCTCGTGCTTGCGTCCCATCAGGCCGACCCCGCCGGTCGTAGCAAGCCCGCCCACGCCGACGTCGCCCGAGTCACCCGAACTGATCGCCAGACCGAAGGGTGACAGGGCCCGGGCAACATCACCCCACCGAGCTCCGGCTCCGATACGCACCCGCCCGGACCCGGGATCGAGGACTTCGACCTTGTTCATTGCTGAGAGGTCCAGAACGATCCCTCCGTCATTGGTGGAGGCGCTGCTGATGCCATGGCCTCCGCTGCGGACACTGAGCGGGAGCCCTGTCGACGTCGCATACGCTAGGGCGGCAGCGACGTCGTCGGGTGTCCGCAGGCTCACCACCGCGGCGGGGGATCCGCGGTAGGAGTAGGTGTGCCGAAGCCGCCCGTACTGCCGGTCCGGAGGGAGGACCAGGTTTTCTTGAAGGGAAGAGGGAAAAGACGAACGGCTGATGCCCTGGGTCTCTTCACGTGCGGGAATTGAGTTCATGATTGTTCCTGTCATTGGGAGAACGGGGAATCGTCCTAGCCCTGTGAGCGGGATGCGACCGGCTGGTGGGTCGGGTCCGGTGCGGCCGGCCTCGAGCGTCGTTGCCGCGCCGCAAGTGCCAGCAGCCCACCGAGGACGATGAGGGCGGCCACGCCGAGTGCTACTCCGTAGCCGGTGTCGACCGCGCCCTGCCCTGTCATTGGAAGGGAGGCCGTCACTGCGGACGCGATCGCGCCGATGACAGTGAGCCCCACCGCCCCGCCGAGCTGCTGCGCTGTCTGGATCAGACCGCTGACGGATCCGGCCTCACGGGGGGTGGCACCGGCAAGGGCCTGCGTTGTCGCGGAGGTCACTGCAATGCCGACTCCTGCGCCGAAGGCCACCATCGCGGGGACGAAGATGCCGGACGGTGCTCCAACCGCCGCAGCTAGGGCCAGCGCCCCCGTGGCCAGCCCGAGCAGGGCAAGTCCGGTGAACAGTGCGGTAAGGGGGCCCTTGGCCCCGACAAGCCGCGGCGAGAACAACGCGGCCACAATGGTGGCCAGGGACATGGGCAGCATCATCAGGCCTGCGCCGATCGGTGAGAAACCGAGGGTTCCCTGGAGGATGAGCGAGAGCAGCAGCATCGTTGGGTACAAGGCCACGGCGATGAGGACCATGCCGATGTTCCCGCTCACCGACGGCCATCGCTTGAGCAGATGCAGAGGGATCAGCGGCGCCGGCTTGCCCCGCTCGGTGACGATGAACGCAACGACGAGGACGGCTCCGCTGCCCAGCAGACCAAGAGCGGTCGGCGACAGCCATCCCTGCTCACTTCCCACGGTCAGGCCGCCGATCAGTGCGGAAATACCCAGGAAGGACAGCACGGCGCCCGAGGCATCCAGACGCTGCGCAGTTCCTCGTGGCACCGCGGGTACCAGCAGGGGAATGGCTGCAAGCATCAGCGCAACGATGGGGACGTTGACCAGCAGCACCGCACGCCAGCCCCAGGCCGCGGTGAAGGCGCCGCCCACAAGAACGCCGGCAGCGCCGCCGGAGCTGGCCACCGCTCCCCACACGCCGATGGCACGGCGCCGGGCGGCGGGATCCGTGAACAGGGTCGTCAGGAGCGAGAGCGCCGTCGGGGCCAGCCCTGCAGCGGCAGCACCCTGGACTGCACGTGCGGCAATGAGGGTTTCGACCGTCGGCGCAAGCCCGCCGGCCACGGCCGCCGCGCCGAACAGTCCGACCGAGATGAGGAACATCCGGCGCCGGCCGATGACATCGCCCAGGCGGCTCCCGAACAACAGCAGCCCGCCGAAGGTCAGCAGGTAGGCGGAAACCACCCAGACGGACAGGGACGCCGACGCCTTGAGGTCGCCTGCCAGGTCCGGCAGTGCCAGGTTGATGCTGCTCGCATTGAGCACCACAACGAACTGGGCCGCCGCAAGCAGGGTGAGGACCGCTCCTGGCTTCGGACCTTGGCCCTTTTGTGCGGCCGGCGGCGCACCAGCGCTGGTGCCCGGGATCGGTTGTTGGGTGGAAGCCATGAGAAGCCTTTCGGGGGTGCCGCACGCTCCGGCCGCCGGGGGCGGAGGGAGGGTTGCCGGGCCTGACATTGCTGATGCGTCAGCAATCAGATACGACTTTAGCTGATGCGTCAGCAATACCCAAATCCTCGGCAGGCCCCCCGCACCCGCTCCCGGCAGGCCCCCCGCACCCGCTCCCGGTCGGCGGCCGCTTCGCATGTAAAATTACTGATATGTCAGCGAATATGACGGATCGCCAGCTCCGTACGTGGGAAAAGCTTCAGGACGTCACCGAACTTCTCCGGCGTGAGGTAGGCCGCGATCTCTGGAGCGACGCGAAGCTTTCAGAGGCTGAGTTCACCGTCCTGGCCCATCTGTCGATGGCCCCGCAGGGCACTGCTCGCCCGTCCGAGTGCGCCCGCGCCATCGGATGGGATTCGAGCCGGCTCGCGCACCAGCTCCGTCGACTGGAAAAGCGCGGGTTGGTGGCAAAAACGGCAAGCGACGGCACCGATGGCCGTGCCTCCCTCATCGCACTCACCGACGAGGGGCGCACGGCCTACCGGCGTGCCCTTGGTCCGCACCTGCGGTCGGCACAGAAGTGGTTCGCCGACGCTCTCACCGACCAGCAGGTCGACAACCTTGCCGACGCGCTCGAAACCCTGCTGCGGCACGGGGCCGAACTCGCCGCAGCTCCTGCGCCGACCACCGATCCGCAGCCCTGAGGGGGTGCGGGATGCGACCTATCGCAGGAGCAGGTCGCGGATGGACTGCGCAATGTCGCCCGGGGTTTCCTCGGCCATGAAGTGACCGGCCTGGGTGCTGAAATGTTCGAGGTCCGGTGCCCATGCCTTCCACAACGCCGAGGCATCAAATCCCAGCGCGGAACCCCAGTCCTGTTGAATCACGGTGACCGGCATTCCAAGCGTGTTGCCGAAATCGAGATCCGATTGATCGTGCACCACGTCGATGCCGGCGGAGGCCCGATAGTCAGCCACGATGGACGGCACTGCATTTGCGCTGGCACTAAGGTATGCCGCCCGGATGTCCGCCGGGATCGCTTCGGGGTCCTTCGTCCACACGTCAAGGAAGTAGGAGAAAAAGGTATCGGCGCTGTTCGAAATCATCTCCTCGGCAAGGCCCGCGGGCTGGGCCATGAGGTAGAGGTGGAACCCGACCGCGGCGGACTGTCCGTGCAGGACGTTCCACATGTCGAGCGTGGGCAGGACGTCGAGGCTGGCGAAGTGCGTCACGGAGTCGGGGTGGTCCATTGCCGCGCGGAAGCCGACCAGGGCTCCGCGGTCGTGCCCCGCGAGGGCGAACTGTCCATGGCCCAGTGCGGCGGCCAGGGCGACAATGTCCTCGCCCATTGTCCGCTTGGAGTACACGGCGGGGCTGGTCTCGGCCGGCTTATCACTGTCACCGTATCCCCGGAGATCCGGGCAGATGACCGTGTGGTCCTTGGCCAGGTCGGCGGCTACGTGCCGCCACATCAGGTGGGTCTGGGGAAATCCGTGAAGCAGCACCACGGGGCTGCCGGAGCCGGCCGCGGCAACGTTCAGTTGCACATCAGCGGCCACTGTCACTTTTTGGTAGGTGAAATTTTCAATCATCGAGGTCATCGGGGGTTCCTTGGTTGGGGAGCAACGTGCAGCCCAAGGCTCGCACCGCCGACTCAACGGCTTCTCAACGGCGTCCTGCGCCCGCCATTACGTCCGGCACACTTGATACAGGTGGCATGAAAGGTGGTCCTAACATGGGCGTGACGATCGGCGTGCTGGGTACGACGGCTGCCTGGGACGCCGCCCGACGCCCCATCGCACTTGGCGGCCCCCGACAACGCGCGTTGCTGGCCCGGCTTGCCGCGGCGCGGGGGCGTGCCGTCGCGCTGGGGACACTGATCGACGATTTATGGGAGGACCCTCCGGTGAACGTCACCGGGGTGATCCATACCTACATCGGCTCGCTGCGCCGGGCCCTTGAACCGGAACGCCCTGCCCGGGGTCCTGCCCGGGTGGTCGTTTCAACCGGTGCGGGCTATGCCCTGCAGTTGGATCACTGCAGCGTTGACTCCCTACTGTTCGAGGACGCCGTCAAAGCAGCTGTCGGTCCGGCCCCGTCACCATCACTTGCAGCAGTCGAGGAAGCCCTTTCCCTATGGCGGGGCCCCGCCTACGCCGATTACGCCGACGAGCCGTGGTCCCACGCCGAACGCAGGCGGCTGACCGGACTCCGTCTGTGGGCGGTGGAGGCGCGCGCGGCCGAGCAGCTCAGAGCAGGGCCGGCCGTGCACACCGTTCCCGACCTTGAGGCTCTCGTGGGGGAACATCCCTGGCGGGAGGAGGGTTGGCGCCTCCTTGCGCTGGCCCACTACCAATCGGGCCGCCAGCACGAAGCCCTGGAGGTGCTGCGACGGGCCCGTTCCCTGCTGAATGACCAGCTCGGGCTGTCCCCGAATTCGGTGCTCCGCGCCCTCGAGCACGACATTCTCCACCAGTCTCCCAGTCTCGACCCGGACAGGGGGCCGGCCGATGCGATGAACCTTGTCTGGAACCAGACGCTGTCCAGCTACAGCCAGAGCTCCGGGGTAAGTGCCAGGGGGCGGCTCCGTTCGACTGTCGAACTGTTGCGGCATCTTGCACTCACCGGCGGCGGAGGGCTGGAGGCCGCGCGCAGGCAGCGCCTGGCGGCGGTCGTCGCAGCTGAGGAGCTCAGCGACGTCGACCTCACGGCGCGGGTCATCGGGGCCTACGATGTTCCGGCTCTCTGGACCCGGTCGGACGATCCCGTCCAGACCGCACACATCCTCGCCCTCACTGAGAAGACCCTCGCCGCGCTGCCGGAGGGAACACACGACGCGCTGCGCGCCCGGCTGCTGACGACGATTGCCGTCGAATCCCGGGGACATCCGGGGAGCCGGGGGCGGCATGCCGCGGAGGAAGCCGAGGGCCTTGCCCGTCGCCTGAATGATCCGGCGCTGCTGGCATTTGCTCTCAACGGAACGTTCATGCAGTCGTTCCACCGGGCCGGTCTGGCCCCGGAGCGCGCCCGCATCGGGCAGGAGATCTTGGAGCTGTCCGAACGGTACGACCTCCCTGCCTATGAACTCCTGGGGCACCTCATCCGGATGCAGGCGTGCGCGGGGCTGGGAGATTTGCAGTCTGCCGATGTCCACGCGGCGGCAGCGGATGAGCTTGCGGAGAAGCACGAATCACCGCTGGTGGGCGTCTTCACTACCTGGTACAGCGCCCTGCGGATGGACCTCACCGGCGCGCCTCCCACTGAAGTGGCAGCAGCCTTTCGCGCGGCAGCAGGCCAACTGCGCGGCGCCGGCATGCCGGGGCTGGAGCAGGGCGCCCTGGCCCTGTCCCTGTTGTGTCTGCGGCTCCGACATGGACGGCCGGCGCAGACCGAAGAGGGAATCGGGTGGGGGCCGTACCGGCCCTGGTCGGAGCCGCTCGTCCTGCTGGCCGGGGGGAAAATCCCGGAAGCGCGCGCGGCTCTTCGCGGGGCCCCTGAACCGGCGTCGACTCATCACCGCGAGACGCTCTGGTGCCTGATGGCAGAGTCCGCCATGGCGCTCGGCGACGTCGAGGTCATGTGCCGGGCCTTCACCGAACTGCGCCAAGCGGCCACCGAATATGCGGGGGCCGGCAGTGGGTTCTGCAACCTTGGGCCCGTCTCGGGCTACCTGTCGAGGCTGTCGGCGCGGTTGCAGCACCTGCGAGCGCAGGATCCAACGGAGCCCGCGCGGGGCGGTTGCGCGTACTAGTGGCCGGCGCCGAGCCTGCCGCCGAGGCGTTCACGCATCCGGGTTGAAGCTTCGTTCAACCCCAGAATTTTCACCTTGGTGCCGTGGCGGCGGTATTTTTCCTCGATGGCATCGAGCGATGCGATGGTTGAGGCGTCCCATAGGTGGGATCCGTGGAAATCGATTGTGACGTCCTGCGGGTCCGTTGCGTACTCAAACCGGGTATAGAGGTCGTTGGATGAAGCAAAGAACAGCTCGCCGTTGACGGAGTAGGTAGCCGACCGGCTGCAACCGGCGCCCTGTTCGGCGCGCTCCACCGTGACGAAGTGGGCGACGCGGCGGGCGAAGGCGACCATCGCGACCAGGACCCCAACGCCGACGCCGATCGCGAGGTTGTGCGTCGAGACGGTGGCGATGACGGTGGCGAGCATAACGGTGGTCTCGCTCTTGGGCATCCGCTTCAGGGTGGAGGGCCGGATGCTGTGCCAGTCGAAGGTGGCGATCGACACGAAGATCATCACTGCCACGAGCGCGGCCATGGGGATGAGCGCGACGATCCCGCCGAGGGCGACGACGAGGATGAGCAGGAAAATCCCGGCCGTGAAGGTGGAGATCCGGGTGCGCGCCCCGGAGGCCTTCACATTGATCATCGTCTGGCCGATCATGGCACAGCCGCCCATGCCGCCGAAGAACCCGGTGATGATGTTCGCGGCTCCCTGCCCCCAGGATTCGCGGGTCTTGTCCGAGTGGGTGTCAGTGATGTCGTCGACGAGCTTCGCTGTCATGAGGGACTCGAGCAGACCCACGGCCGCCATGGCCAGCGAGAACGGCAGGATGACCTGGAGGGTTTCAAGGTTCAGGGGAACGTTCGGGAAGAACAGGGACGGCAGGCTCTCTGGCAGTTTCCCCTTGTCCCCGACCGTGGGGACGAGCGCGTTCGTGAGGACGGCGAACACGGTCAGGACGACGATGGCGACCAGAGGGGCGGGGACGGCGGTGGTGAGGCGGGGGAGCCCGAACACGATCAGCAGCCCGACGGCGACGAGGGGGTAGACGAGGAACGGCACGCCGATGAGTTCCGGAACCTGCGAAAGGAAGATCAGGATGGCCAGGGCGTTGACGAACCCCACCATGACCGAGCGGGGGATGAACCGCATGAGCTTGGCGACGCCGACCAAGCCGAGGACGACCTGGATGGCGCCGGCCAGGATCACGGCGGCGATGAGATAGTCGACGCCGTGGCTGCCGACGAGGGGTGCGATCACGAGGGCAACCGCGCCGGTGGCCGCGGAGATCATGGCGGGCCGGCCGCCCAGGAACGCGATTGAGACTGCCATGGTGAACGAGGCGAAAAGGCCGAGGCGGGGATCGACACCGGCGATGATCGAGAAGGCGATCGCTTCGGGGATCAGGGCGAGGGCCACGACGAGGCCGGCGAGGAGCTCGGTTTTCAGGAGGCGGGGACTGCGGAGGGTCCGCCTGACGGATTGACGTTCCAGAGGTCTCGGGTGAGGGGGAGCAGGGGCGGGTGGGGATGAGGGCATGATTCGATGGTTCCTTGGGGCAGTCGTACGAGGTCTGTCATCGCCCAGGGAGGGCGGAAAGGATGGAGACTGCACGCCGCTGTGCTGGAGGGCCGCGCATGACGCTGCGGCAGGATCGATCCCACCCTATACCTTGAGGAAATCCAGTTGGGTTTCCTCAAGGCGCCCCGCCAACGTGTTCGGTTCATCAGCATCTCGGCGCGGATTGTAAAGACTAGTTGATTCATTACGCTGGGAGCATGCCGCCCGATTCGACAGCCACCAGGGAACGGATCCTGCATGCAGCGGCGAAGGAGTTTGTCGAACCTTTTGGTGCGCCGCCTCATGCGGCCGCCTGCGTGTAGGTAACGAGCGGTGGAAAGAAGCCCGGCGTTCGGTGAGTACCTCAAGGCCCGGCGCAGACTGGTCAGGCCCGAGGACGTCGACCTGCGCACCTTTGGGCGCCGCAGGGTTGCGGGGTTGAGGCGCGAGGAGGTGGCAAGCCTGGCCGGAATCAGCGTCGACTACTACGTGCGGCTTGAACAGGGAAAGGACCATCATCCTTCGCCGCAGGTCCTCGATGCCCTCGCCCGGGCCCTGCGTCTGGATCCGCCCTCAACCATCCACCTCCACCGGTTGGCTCAGCCCGTAGCCGTTCCGGCCCCCACCGTTGGGAATGACACCGTGGCTCCGGGGTTGGCGCACCTGCTGGTGACACTGGGCATGCCGGCGTTCGTGCAGGACCGGTTCATGACCGTTCTCGCGGCCAATCCCCTGGCGGTTGCATTGTCGCCCCGCAATGCCCCCGGCACCAACGTGCTGCGCGAGGCATTCCTGGATCCGGCGGAACGCGAGTTGTACGACGACTGGGAGCAGGTCGTTCAGGAGGCGGCCGCCGGGTTGCGGGCCGCTGTGGGGGAGCGGGTGGCCGACCCACGCCTCACCGCCCTCGTCGCTGACCTCTCTCAGCGCAGCGCGCACTTCCTCAAACTATGGAGCCTCCACGAGGTCCGGCCCAAGGTCGCCGGCAAACGGCTGCTGCACCACCCGCTCGTCGGAGACCTGGAGCTCTTCCACGAGAAACTCGCCGTCACCGGCACTGACGGCCACCTGCTGGTGATCCATCATGCGGAACCCGGAAGTGCGTCAGAGGCCGCCCTGTCCCGGCTGGCGCGGACCGCTCCGGGCGCCCCGCGCGCCTGAACGGAATCCTGCCCGAAGGAGCCAAGGGTAGCCCTGGCGTTCATATGAAGTCCGGGGCTCTGGCTACCCCTTTTGGGTAAGCGCACACTGGTTCAGGGCCGCTGCGCACCGCTCTCTCCCACCTTGGAATTGTGGAATGCCGCGCGCTCGCACCAAGTATTCACAGCAAAGCGTTAGCGAAAGAAGCTCATCACCATGTCAAGAATCACCACCGGTTTCGGATTCAGCTCCACCACCACCGATGTCACCGCCGGCCTCGACTTTACTGGCAAGCGCGTTGTCATCACCGGAGGCGCGTCGGGCATCGGCATCGAAACGGCCCGCGCGTTCGCGGCCATCGGCGCCGAGGTCACCCTGGCCGTGCGCAACCTGGAAGCCGCCGAACCCGTCGCTGCGGAACTGCGTGCCTCCACCGGCAACCCGAACATCTTCCTGGGCCGGCTCGACCTGGCCGACCGCTCCACAATCACCGCCTTCGCCGCCGCATGGAGTGGACCTCTGCATGTGCTGGTCAACAACGCCGGCATCATGGCCCTGCCCGAACTCGAACGCACCGCCGAGGGCTGGGAAATGCAGTTCGCCACCAACTATCTGGGCCACTTCGCCCTGGCCCAGGCACTCCATCCGGCCCTGGCCGAGGCAGGCAACGCCCGCATCGTATCCCTGAGCTCCAGCGGACACCTGTTCTCCCCGGTCATCTTCGATGACCCCCACTTCAACTTCGTGACCTACGACGCGTTCCTAGCCTACGGACAATCCAAGACCGCCTCGGCCCTGTTTGCCGTAGGCGCCACCGACCGCTGGGCCAAGGACGGCATCACCTCCAACGCCGTCATGCCCGGGGCCATCGCCACCAACCTCCAGCGCCACACCGGAGGCCTGCGCACCCCGGTCGAACGCCAGAAAACCCCCGCCCAGGGCGCTGCCACCACGCTCTACGTAGCCACCTCGCCGGACCTCGAAGGCATCGGCGGCCGCTACTTCGAAGACGTCAACGAAGCCCCTACCGTGGACCGGCGCGGTCCCGACTACACCGGTGTAGCCCCCTACGCCCTGGATGAGGCCAACGCCGAACGCCTCTGGAACCTCGCCACCGAACTCCTGGCCCAGAACGCCGCATAAAACTCCACCGACTCCGCACCGCAGAAGGACAAGAACATGACCAGCACCACCAACACCAATGAGCCAGAGGAATTACCGGGCGGCCAGGCTGCGGCCCGGGACGCCGCCCAGCACCTGAAGGTCGGCTGGGTCGGCCTGGGCGACCAGGGCGCCCCAATGGCCCGGGCGATTGCCGAGGCGGGCTTCGATTTGCACATCTGGGTCCGCCACGAGGCATCCCTTGCCGCCCTCGAGGGCCTGCCCTACACCCGGCACGAGAGGCTGACCGGGCTCGGCGCGGCCAGCGACGTCGTCGGCTTGTGCCTGCGCGAAGACTCGGACATCGAGGAGGTCCTCACAACGGGCGGGCTGCTTGGAAGCCTGCGCCCGGGCACCGTTCTCATCAACCACGGCACCGGACTTCCCGGCTACGCCTCGGCCATGGCAGAACGGGCCGCCGAGACGGGCGTCGCCGTCCTTGACGCGCCGGTCAGCGGCGGCCGCCCCGGAGCCGAAGCACGACGGCTGACGACCATCGTCGGCGGCCCCGAACAGGCGTTGGAGAAGGTCCGCCCCGTCCTGAACACCTTCTCGCTGAAGGTCGCCCATATGGGCGCCGTGGGAGCCGGGCAGACAGGCAAACTCATCAACAACGCCCTGCTCATGATGAACCAGAGGAATGTCCAGGACATCCTGGCCCTGGCCGACAACCTGAACCTCGATCTCGCTGCCCTGACCGACCTGCTGCTCTCCGGAACAGGCCGCAGCTTCGCCCTCGAGGCGCTCACCGGGGCCGTCACCACCCACAACGCCGAACACCTCAAGGTCCTGCAGATCATCGACATGGACATCTTTACCGCGGCCATGACAAGCCTCGGCCAGAACGTGACCGTTGTGGACCGCTACGCCCGGTCGGGAGCGAACGGTCTGCCCCGCGCCGCCCAACTGATCGACAGCCACGCATAGAACACACGGTCAACCACGGCCGGCTCGACTTCCTCCCGGTGGATGTACCAACAAGGATCATCGAACGTTCCATGGGATCGATCCGGGCATACCCGGATCATCGATCCGCGCCCCTTGCGAGAGATTGTCTGGCTCTACACGTGTGTCATTCGGAGCTTTGAGCGGCTGCGCGCCGGTCCCGGCTGCGCATCCTGAGCTGGGTGATGAGGCCGACGAGGAAGAGGATGCCGGTCAGTGCCAGGTAGCCGACGATTGCCGCCACGAAGCCCAACGGGGCGGCCAGCTGGCCGACGAGGATCACCGGGACGCTGAAGGCGATGTAGCCGACGACGTAGACCGTGGCCACTGTGGCGCCCTTCTGCTGTGGCGCCGCCAGGGGCATGATCAGGCGAAGCGCGGCGGTGAACGCGGCGCCGAACCCGACGCCGCCAATCAACTGGCCCGCTATCATGATGCCGAGACTGCCGACAAGGACACCGGTGAGGATGCCTCCGGTGCCTATGGCGGATATTAGGATTCCAACGATCATGCCCGTGCGCGGGTTGAACCGGATGAAGGCAAGCGCTGCGACAGCTGATGTCGCCGGTCCCACGAAACCCGTCAGCCCGTTGAGGAGGGCGCTGTCGAGTTGGAAGACATTGCGCACGATCGACGGGGCCAGGCCGAGTGAGAGGGCGGCGAGCATCCATGCAGCGGCTACTGCGGGAGCGGCGGCCGCGAACTCCTTCCGTGCGGCGTTGGGGACGGCTGCCCGCGGAAGGAGGGAGCGCAGGGCCCCGGGGGACCGCTTTGCCGTTTCGGGACCGAAGGCGGTGATCACAATGCCGATGATGCTGATGGCCGCAAGGATGGTGAAGATGAGCTCGTTCGGGTTCGGCGCGTATTCGATGGCGAGCCCGGCGAGGAGCGCGCCAAATGCCAGGCCGGCGGACAGGCCCACGGTGCCGATGATCGTTCCCAGTTTCTTCCGGTGGGCCGGGGCGAGTTCGACAAGCGCGGCCGCGAAGGCGCTGGTGGCAGCACCGGTCGCAACACCCTGAACGACACGTGCAGCGATGACCCAGCCGATGTCGGGCGCATTGAGAAAAAGGAGGGTTGACGCGAACTGGACGGCCAGGGCGCCGAGGAGGACGGGCTTGCGTCCGATGTAGTCCGAGAGCGATCCGACGGTCAGGAGGGCTATGAGCAGGCCTGCCGAGTAGACCGCGAAACCCAGGGTGATGAGCTGCGGCGGAAAGTCCCATTGCTGTCGGTAGAGCGGAAGCAGCGGTGTTGGTGCGCCTGCGGCAAGGTAGAGGCCGATGAAAGCGACTGTGCTGCCAAGAAAGGCGATTCCCGGGGCGAGAGTGAGTGACGCACCGCGGGCAGCTGTTCCGGCGGTGGCAGTCGTTTGTGTTTGTGGCATTGCAATTGCAACCAACTAGACCAGTCATCTAATTCCCGGGTTCCCGCCGAACAACCAATCGGCCGCGTTGCGTCATGAATCACTCTCGTAACAAGGGGGTGGGACTTCGCCGGGCCCTGCGCACCCAGTACGCTGATCTACTGTGAAGGTTCTTGTGATTGGCCCCGGTGGCCGCGAACACGCCATTGTCCGAACATTGCTTGCCGATCCGTTCGTCCGGGAGGTCCATGCGGCCCCGGGGAACGCCGGGATCGCCGCCGTCGTTCCAACGCACGCCATTGACGCAAACGACCCCGCAGCGGTGACCGCGCTGGCGCAGCAGCTGAACTCGGACCTCGTGATCATCGGCCCCGAAGCGCCCCTCGCCGCGGGAGTGGCGAACGCGCTCGCCGACGCCGGCATCCCGGTCTTCGGGCCCAGCCGCGAGGCCGCGCAGCTCGAGGCGTCCAAAGCATTCGCAAAGCAGATCATGGCAGCGGCCGGCGTGCCGACCGCCATGGCGCGGGTCGCCTCAACGGCTGCCGAAGCTGAAGAGGCCCTCGATACTTTCGGCGCACCGTATGTCGTGAAGGATGACGGTCTCGCCGCAGGCAAGGGCGTTGTTGTCACCCGGGACCGTGCCGAGGCGCTCGCCCACGCGCAAAGCTGCTTCGACGCCGGCGGCACAGTGGTCATCGAGGAGTACCTCGACGGTCCCGAGGTCTCACTTTTCGTGCTCTCCGACGGTCGCTCCGTGCTGCCGCTCGCCCCGGCCCAGGACTTCAAGCGGATCCACGACGGCGACGAGGGCCCCAACACCGGGGGCATGGGCGCCTATTCGCCGCTGGCCTGGGCACCGCCGGGCCTGGTCGAGGAAGTGGTGGAACGCGTCGCGCAGCCGGTCATCGACGAGATGGCCCACCGGGGAACGCCGTTCGTCGGCGTGCTCTACTGCGGACTGGCCCTGACCTCGCGCGGAATGCGCGTCATCGAATTCAACGCCCGCTTCGGCGACCCGGAAACCCAGGCCGTCCTCGCCCGCCTGAAGACGCCGCTGGGCGGTGTACTGCTCGCCGCTGCCAAGGGAGGCCTTGACCGCATCGACTCCCTCAACTGGTCGCCGCGCAGCGCCGTCGCAGTGGTGCTCGCCGCCGAGAACTACCCGAACCAGCCGCGTACCGGAGGCCGGATCCGCGGGCTCAAGAAGGCCGCGCGCATCGAGGGCGTGCAGGTGCTCCACGCCGGCACAACCGGGGCCGAGGGCAAGACGGTCGCCTCCGGAGGGCGCGTGCTCGCCGTCGTCGGGCTCGGCGACAATCTGGTTGACGCGCGCGAGAAAGCGTACGACGGCATGGCCCAGCTTGAGCTCGACGGCGGCCAGTACCGCACCGACATCGCTTTGAAGGCCGCGCGCGGGGAGCTCGGCCTCGCTGCCTCGCCGGTCCCGGCGGCGGGTTCGTGACAGGATTCGCCCCGGCCCACCCCGAACTGCCGGGATGGACCCATGTGTATTCGGGAAAGGTCCGCGACCTGTACGAGCCCGAACCGGGCACGGGGGACCCCGACACGGTGCTCGTCGTGGCCAGTGACCGGATCAGCGCCTTCGACCATGTGCTCGCCACCGAGATTCCGGACAAGGGCCGGGTGCTCACCCAGCTGAGCCTGTGGTGGTTCGAGCGTCTCACCGGGGTGCCCAACCACGTCGTCGCCGCCGATGCTGCAGGCGGGGTTCCCACTGCCGTGGCCGGGCGGGCGATGATCTGCCGCCGGCTCGAGATGTACCCGATTGAGTGCATCGCCCGCGGCTACCTCACCGGCAGCGGGCTTGCCGAGTACAAGAAGTCGCGGACGGTCTGCTCCCTGCCGCTGCCCGAGGGCCTCGTCGACGGGTCGCGGCTTCAGCCTCCCCTCTTTACGCCCTCGGCCAAGGCCGAGGTGGGTGAGCACGATGAGAACATCACCTACGACGCCGTCGTCATGGCCGTCGGTGACGACGCCGCGGCCCAGCTGCGCGCGCTCACCCTCGACATCTACGCCCGGGCCGAAGCGATCGCCCGGGAGCGCGGGATCATCCTCGCCGATACGAAGGTGGAATTCGGGCTTGACCCGCTGAGCGGCCGCATCACCCTCGGCGACGAAGTGCTGACCCCCGATTCCTCGCGGTTCTGGGACGCTTCCCAGTACGAGCCGGGCCGGGCCCAGCCGTCCTTCGACAAGCAGTTCGTGCGCGACTGGCTCACCTCCGATGCCTCCGGCTGGGACAGGGAATCCGTGCCGCCGGCCCTGCCGGACGACGTCGTCGAGCGCACGCGTGGACGCTACATCGAGGCCTACGAACGGCTCACCGGGCGGCGCTTCGCCTGACGGCTCCCGGCGGACGGAGACTCATGGCCGGCTGAGGGGCCGATTCCGCACCCGAGCCGCACCGTAGGGTCGGCGCGAAATTGTTCGTCATGAAACCGGAAGTTTCACCGCAGGCGGAGGCGGAAGCGCGCCCGGGGATAGACTCGCCTCACAAATCCGCTTGAACCCGGTGGTGCCGCTCCGGCCGCGCAGGACGTCGGCAGGAGGCTTGGATGCCCGCAACGCCCCAGCAGCGAGGAGAAAAATCCGATGCAGACGAAAATCACCCTCATCATCAACAACCCGGACAACCCCGAGGCCTTCGAAAGTGAGTTCCCGTCGCTCCTGGAAAAGGCCCGGGCGCTTCCCAATCAGCTCCGGCTCGAATCGGCGAAGGTGTGGCCCAAGGAGGACGGCACGCCCGCCCCGGCCCACCGCACCCTCGACTTCTACTACGAGGACTACGACGCCGCCTCGAGCGCTGTGGGCACCCCGGAGGCCGGGGCCTTCTTCCAGCAGCTCACCGGCCTTGGCGTGACCTTCACCGGGTTGTTCTCCGAGGTGGAGGGCACGTAGCAGGACCAACGCACCGAGCACGAAATCGCCCCGCCGGCTCCAGCACCCGCGTCCGGCAGAGCACCCCGCCCTCTCGTTCAACCCGAGGCCTGTCAATGTCTGTTGACAGGCCTCGGTTTGTCAATATAGGTTGACGCCATGGAGCTTGAAGGGATGGTGGATCTTGTGAGGTCGGCAACGGCGGACGACGACCCAAAGGCCGGCCTCGCAGCGGCCGCGCGGCTGCGGCGGGAGCTGGAGCGGGTGGAGGCGGTTCAGGTGCGGCGCGCCCGGGCCCGCGGCATGACCTGGGAGCAGATAGCCGGTTCGCTCGGCGTCAGCCGCCAGGCGGTCCACAAGAAGTACGGCGGCGGATTGCTGAGGCGTTGACGTGCCTCCGGAGACGCCGCAGCGGCGCGCCACCCTTCGGGAGTTCCTGCCGTACCTGCGCGGTCATGTAGGTTGGCTGACCGCGGCAGGGGTTGTCTCCCTGATCGCCACAGTGCTGGCGGTCCTTCAGCCCCTCATGGTCCAGCAGCTGATCAACGCGGTCGCTGCCGGGAATCCCGCCGTCCTCTTCGTCTGGCTGCTCATCGGGATCACCCTCGGCCAGGCGGCATTCAGCGCCGCCCAGTCGTATCTGCTGCAGCGCACGGCAGAGGCCGTAGTGCTCGGGCTGCGGCGGTCCCTTGTCGGGCAGCTGCTGAGCCTGCCGGTCCGCGAATTCGACAAGCGGCGGGTGGGAGACCTGATGTCCCGGGTCGGCGCCGACACGACGCTCATGCGCTCGGTGATCACGTCGGGCCTGTTCGAGATCGTTTCATCGGTGCTGATGTTCTGTGCGGCGGTGGTGCTCATGGTCCTGCTGGACCCGGTACTGTTCACCATCACCCTCGGCGCCGTTCTCGCCGGTGCCGGGGGCGTGCTGCTCCTTGGGTCCCTGATCCGCAAGACCAGCAGGGAGGTCCAGGAAGCCGTCGGGTCGATGTCGGCGGCCGTTGAGCGGGGCCTTGCCGGAATCCGCACGATCAAGGCGTCGGTCGCCGAGGACCGCGAGGCCGCGGTGATTGATCGGGAAGCCGTGCGCGCCTTCGACGCCGGAATCTCGCTGGCCAAACTGCAGGCGATTGTCCAGCCGCTGATGTCCATCTGCATCCAGGGTGCGTTCATCGTGGTGTTGGTGGTGGGCGGCGTGCGCGTGGCAAGCGGCGACCTGCTGCTCGGTGACCTGATGGCGTTCATCCTCTACCTGTTCCTTCTCGTGCTGCCGATCGCGTCGGCGATGGGCGCGTTCGTGCAGATCCAGGCCGGTCTTGCCGCCCTCGACCGCATCCAGGAGATCGCTCGGCTCCGCCCGGAACGCGCCGACGAGGTGGAAGCCCGTTCCGGCGCCGCTCCCGCCGGCGGGTCGATCGAATTTGCCGGGGTCAGCTTCCGCTACGACGCCGCGGATGATGACGGGGCCTGGATCCTCGACGACGTCACCTTCACCATTCCCGAGGGCAGCCGGACGGCGATCGTCGGCCCGACGGGTGCAGGAAAGTCGACGGTGCTCGCCCTGCTCGAGCGGTTCTACGAGCCGGCGGCCGGAACGATCCGCTACAGCGGCGCGGAAATCGGCGGACTCCCGCGGCACGCCCTCCGCTCCCGGATCGGGCTCGTGGAGCAGGAGGCTCCCGTGCTCAGCGGAACCCTTGCCGACAACCTCCGGCTCGGCGCACCGGAGGCCACGGACGGCCAGATGCGCCGGGCACTCACGGAGGTGGGATTGCCGGAACTGGCTCAGCGGTCGGCGGAGGGCCTCGACCTGAACCTCGGCGAGGACGGCGTCCGGCTCTCCGGCGGCCAGCGCCAGCGGCTCGCCTGGGCACGGGCACTGCTGGCCGACCGGCCGGTCCTGCTCATGGACGAGCCGACGTCGGCGGTGGACTCCCTGACCGAACAGCTGCTGCAGCGCACCCTCGCCGAGTCGGCCAAGGACAAGACCGTCCTGGTGGTGGCGCACCGGCTGTCGACCATCGCCGACTTCGACCAGATCATTGTCCTGGACGGCGGCCGTGTCGCCGCGGTAGGCAGCCACGCCGAGCTGATCGCCGGCAACGCGCTGTACCGGGAGCTCGCGCTGCGCCAGCGGATGGTGGAGGAGCACGCCTGAAGGACGGCTGCCCGTTGAAGCACTGGTGTTCAGTTCCCCTGGTGATGCGCGATGTCGAGGAGGGCGTCGAGGCCTTCAATGTGGGCTTCAAAGGCCTGAAGGGTGCGCGGTGCGGGGGAGCCTGACCCGCGCGGCGTCAGCAGTGCCTCCGAGAGGACAACCGCGCCGATCTTCGCGAGGTCGTACCCGACGTTCACCGTGGCCCGGCGCAGCGACCCGTCGGGGGCGGGATCCCAGTAGATCGCCGTCTGCAGGGCGTTGATGCTCCACGGCTCGGGTGCGGGCAGGAACGTCTCGTCGGGTTCGGGAAGGTTGAACAGCGAATACTGGTCGGGGTCGGTGTCGGGCAGCAGGGTGATGCCCGGCGGGCGGGTCAGGATGTGGATCCTCCCCACGCCCTCGGCCGAGAGATACCCGCCCTTGCTGTTCGGCACCGCGACGATTCCGGTGTTGTTGAGGACCGGATTTCCCAGCAGCATGTTCCACACCCGGTCCCGGGTGGCATGCCGGTAGATCTCCCGGCGTACGAATTCAACCGGTTCGTATTCGCTGAGGTAGTGGGCAACGGCCTTTTCCGCCGCCGCGTTGATGAGGCCCGCGACGCGGTCGAGCGTGGGGCCGAACCTCTCCACGACCTGCGCGGCGTTGTGCATCCTCGTCCACCTCTCCGCGTCAGCGGTTTCTCTGCCACTCAATACAACCGCACAACCTCCGCGGGGCCTGCGGCAACACACCGGACAGGCGGCCTCTGCGGACGGCCTGCGTGGTCCTGAAGGCATCGGCTTGGGACAAAAGGGAAGAGCCCCCGCGGTGCGGAGGCTCTTTCACGATCAGCAGTCCCTACTGTCGGGGTGACAGGATTTGAACCTGCGGCCTCGTCGTCCCGAACGACGCGCGCTACCAAGCTGCGCCACACCCCGATCGCTGCCGTCCGCACAACCTGCGGCAAAAGCAACTTTCCAAGAATACCCCCTGAAGGCCCGCGAGGCGAAACCCCGGGCCCGCCTTCACCTTCCTCAGACGAGCGAGTCCCGCCAGGCGGCGTGCAGGGCCGCGTAACGTCCGGTGCCGCCGATGAGGTCGGAGGGTTTTCCGTCCTCCACCACCTCGCCGTCGTGGACCACAAGCACGCGGTCCGCGATCGCCACGGTGGAAAGGCGGTGGGCGATAATCAGTGCGGTCCGCGAGCCGAGCAGCTGCTGCAGGCCCTGCTGAACAAGCCGTTCACTGGGGATGTCGAGGGAGGAGGTCGCCTCGTCGAGGATGAGGACCGCAGGGTCGGCCAGGAACGCGCGGGCGAAGCTGATGAGCTGGCGCTGGCCCGCGGACACCCTGCCTCCGCGCTTGTTCACGTCGGTGTCGTAGCCTTCGGGCAGTTCGCGGATGAAGCCGTCGGCTCCCACGGCCCGGGCCGCCGCCTCGATCTCCGCGCGGCTTGCCGTCGGCCGGCCGAGGGCGATGTTGTCGGCGACAGAGCCGCTGAACAGGAACGCTTCCTGGGTGACCATCACCACAGAGCGCCGCAGGTCCTCCGTGCTGAGCCCGCGCAGGTCGACGCCGTCGAGGGTGATGCTTCCGTCGGTCACGTCGTAGAAGCGGGCGATGAGCTTGGCGATCGTGGACTTCCCAGCGCCGGTCTGGCCCACGAGCGCCACCGTCTGCCCCGCGGGGATGGACAGGTCGAGGCGGGGGATGACCAGCGGCCCGTCGCCGTAGCGGAATTCGACGCCGCTGAACTCCACGGCCCCCCGGGCGTCCCTCAGCGCGACAGGGTTCTTCGGCGGTCGAACCGTGGGAACCTCCTCCAGCAGCCCCGAAACCTTCTCGAGGGCGGCCGAGGCCGACTGGAACGAGTTGTAGAACAGCGCCATTTGCTCCACCGGCTGGAAGAAGCGCTTGCTGTACAGGAGCAGGGCGAGCAGGGCGCCCACCTCGAGGGAGCCCTCAAGCACCCGGAAGCCCCCGGCGGCAAGGACGACGGCGACCGTGACGTTCCCGATCAGGGCCAGTCCAGGCTGGAAGACGCCGTTCAGGTTGATCGACCGGACGGTGGCCCTGCGGTAGTCCTCGGCCAGTTCGTCGTACCGGGAGGCGTTCTCCTTCTCGCGGCGGAAGGCCTTGACGGCGCGGATTCCCGTCATTGTCTCGATGAAGTGGACGATCAGTTTCGCCGACACGACGCGGGAGGCACGGAAGGCGGTCTGCGAGTGCTTCTGGTACCAGCGGGCGAGGAAGAACATTGGCACGGCGGCGGCGAGGATCAGCAGCCCGGTGCGCCAGTCGAGCCCGAAGATCGTCACCGCGGTGAACAGCATGAAGATCGCGCCCGAGGCGAGGGAGCTGATTCCCGAATCGAGCAGCTCGCGCAGGGCCTCGAGGTCGGAGGTCTGCCGCGAAATGATCCGCCCGGACGTGTATTTTTCGTGGAACTCAAGGCTCAGCCGCTGCGTGTGCCGGAAGACCCACAGGCGCAGGTCCAGCAGCATCGCCTGGCTCAGCCGCGCCGTCGCCCGCACATAGCCCGCGGTGAGGACGGCAGCCAGGACCGCGGCAACGAGGTAAGCTCCACCGGCGGCAACCAACTGGAGCGGATTGCCCGCGATGAGGGCAGGGAGGGCGCTGTCGATCCCGAAGGCGATGATTGCCGGTCCCGCCACCCGCGCGGCCTGGGAAATCACAACGAGGACCAGGGTGAGCACGAACTGCCGCCGGTTGGGCCGGATGAGCGATCCAAGGAGGCGGAAGGACCGGGACCGGACCGACTTGTTCTGTGCCCTGCTCAGCAGGACGTCGTCCTCGTTGAGGACACCCGCTGAGGTTGCGCCGCCGGGGCGCGCCGTCGACCGGTTTTTCATGCGAGGGCCTCCTCGTCATTGCGGCCCGCCGGAGCCGGATCGAGTGCCGCCGCCGGGAGTGCAGCGGAGAGGGGTTCCTCCTCCGCCGCGCTGTCCAGATCAACCGGTTCCTCGGTGAGGCTGGCGATCACGTAGCGGTAGTGGTCGTTGCGGGCGAGCAGTTCGAGGTGGGGTCCGATGTCGGTGATCCGACCGTCCTGGAGCAGCGCGACCCGGTCCGCCAAGGCCACCGTCGAGGGCCGGTGGGCCACGACGAGGGTGGTGGTGCCGCGCAGTACCGAGCGCAGCCGTTCCTCGACGAGTTCCTCGGTGCGCACATCGAGCGCCGAGAGCGGATCGTCGAGCACCAGGATCCGCGGCTTGGCGGCAATGGCGCGGGCCAGGGCCAGCCGCTGGCGCTGGCCGCCGGACAGGCTGAGGCCTTCCTCACCGATCAGGGTGTCGAGCCCGGAGGGCAGGGAGTAGGCGAAGGACGCCTGCGCCACGTCGAGGGCCTGCCCGAGGAGGGTCTCCGCCTCGGCGTCGTTGAGGGCGTCGGCCCCCATCAGCACGTTCTCGCGCACCGAGCTCGAGAACAGCGTCGTGTCCTCGAAGGCGACTGCCACCCGGCTGCGCAGGTCATCGAGGGCGAGGTGGCGCACATCCGTGCCGTCGATGAGGATCCTGCCGCCCGTGGCGTCGTACAGCCGGGGCACGAGCTGGACCAGGGTCGTCTTGCCGCTGCCGGTGATGCCGACGAGCGCCACTGTCTCGCCGCCCTCGAGGCGGAGGTCAACGCCGTTGAGGATGTCCGGCTTGCCGTCCTCGGCGTCGGGGTAGCGGAAATGCACGTTCTCGAAGACCAGGGCCCCGCGGCCGTTGGCCGGACTGGCTGGCGACTCGGGGTCGGTGATCGTGTTTTCGGCGTCCATCACCTCGTAGTGGCGGTCGATCGCCGTCTTGGCCGTGAAGGTCATGGCCAACAGGGGGCCAATGAACTCGACTGGGCCGGCCACGACGGCGGCCGTGGCGAAGAAGGCAACGAGCGCTCCGATGTCGAGCTCCCCGGTCGAGGCGAGCAGGACGCCGACGACCAGCGAGGCTCCGAGCGCGACTTCCGGGAGCAGGGTCACGATCATCGAGAAGTTCGCCAGCGACTTGGCCTTGGAGATTTCGGTGCGGCGCAGCTCCTCGGCCTGCTGGTTGAAGGCGTCGAGGGCTTCACGGCTGCGGCCGAAGGCCTTCAGGACGCGGATGCCGTGCACCGATTCCTCGACGGCCGTGGCGAGGTCGCCGGCCTGGTCCTGGCTCTTGCGGGAGACCCGGCTGTAGGAGGTGCGGAAGCGGAACCCGTAGATCATCAGCGGGACCGCCGCGGCAAGGAAGATCAGTGCAAGCACCCAGCTGGTCAGGAACATGACGACCACGCCGACGGCCACGGTCAGCGAGGTCACGACGAGCATGATGAGCCCGAAGGCCATCCAGCGGCGCATCAGGTTGAGGTCGGTCATCGACCGGGAGAGCAGCTGGCCGCTTCCCCAGCGGTCGTGGAATTCGACGGGTAGTTCCTGGAGGTGGCGGTAGAAGGAGGTGCGCATGTTCGTCTCGACGGTTGTCGCCGGGTTGATGACGAACTGGCGGCGCAGGGCCACGAAGGCCGCCTCGAGGACGCCAAGGAGCAGCACCAGCCCGGCCGCGGCCCAGACGGTCGCGGCGGTTCCGCCCTGTGCCTGGACGTCATTGACGAGAACCCGGAACACCTGGGGGATGGCCAGCGCCATGAGGCTCGCACCGAGGGCGCACAGCAGCCCCAGCAGCAGCCGCGGCAGGATGGGCTGGACGTGGGGATACAGTCGGCCGATTGATTCGCGCAGCGTGCTCTGTTTATTCATGCCAGCTCTTCGTGCTAGATGTTCGGTGCCCGCAGCAACTATATCGGGAGCGAGGACGGATGGGTCGCCTCGGCGAAAGACGGCCCCGGGACGCCCCGGTCAGGACGCGGTGCGCGGAACCAGCGTCAGCAGCACGGCTTCGGGCCGGCATGCGAACCGCACCGGGGCGAACCGTGAGGTTCCGATCCCCGCAGAAACGTTCAAGGGGACCCGGCGTCCATTGGACTCCCACATTGTGAGCCCGCGGGCGCGCCAGGTCGGAAGGTCGCAGTTGGTCACCAGCGCGCCGTACCCCGGCACGCATACCTGCCCGCCGTGGGTGTGGCCGGCGAATATGATGTCGGCGCCGTCGTCGGTGAACGAATCGAGAACCCGCTGGTAGGGCGCGTGGGTCACGGCCACCCGGATGTGCGGCGCCTCCGCGGAGGTGCTGCTGCCGGCGGGGTAGCCCGCGTACCGGTCGCGGTTCAGGTGGGCATCGTCGACGCCGGTGAAATCAATGCGGAGTCCACGGAAGCCCAGCGACTGCGTGCGGTTGGACAGGTCGATCCATCCCGCGCCGCCGAAGGCGGTGAAGAGATCGGTCCAGGGGAGGTCCCGCTGCGGTTTGGCGGGGGAGTCGGCTGAAGGGTCGGCAAAGTAGCTCAGGGGGTTCTTCAGGACGGGTTCGTAGTAGTCGTTGGAGCCGGGAACGAAGACGCCGGGGAAGCGCATCAGCGGGTCAAGGGCCTCAAGCAGGGGGCCCACCGCCTTGCGGTGGCTGAGGTTGTCGCCGGTGTTGACGACGACGTCGGGTTCAAGCCGCGCCAGCCCCCGAAGCCAGGCGGCCTTTGCCTTGTCCCGCGGCGTCATGTGGATGTCGGAGAGGTGAAGCACCCGCAGGGGACGGGTCTGCGGGGGCAGGATCGCGACGGTTTCCTCGCGGAGCTGGAAAAGGGTCCGTTCAATAGCCGAGGCATACCCGAAGGTTCCGGCTCCGGCCAGCGCCGTCAGGCCTGCGCCCCAGGCAACTGCCCTTCCCACGTCCTGCGTCGTCGTCGATTTCACGTTCAGCCGTCCCCTTCCCTGCCGCCGTCATTGCCGTTGCCGCCGCCGTTGCCCGAGTTGCCGTTACCGGAATTCCCGTTGCCTGCCGCGGGGCCGCCTGCTCCACCGAGTATGCCACCCGCGCCTCCGGGAAGCACGGGGTTGCCGGAGTTGAGACCGGGCCGGTTGTTCTGGCGCGAGCCGGAGAGCATTTCACTCGGAGGAGCGGCGAAAGGCTTTCCGTCGTAGAGGCCGGGGATGCGCTGCATGAACTTGGCCCAGGAGGGGCCGGCGATGAGCGAACCGTCGATCTCGGGGTAGATCTTCCCCCCGATGCGCAGGCCGCTCAGGCCGCCCTGCTCGTTGCCGCTCTTCCAGTTGCCGACCCAGCTTGCGGTCACCATCCCGGAGTTGTAGCCCATGAACCAGGTCTGTGAGCGGTAGTCATTGGTTCCGGTCTTGCCGGCCATGGGAATGTCGCCGTACTCAAGCTGTGAGCCCGAACCGACCTTCATGACCTCCTGGGTGGCGTAGTTCACGCCGCGGGCCACCTCCTTTGAGATGACCTGCTCGCAGGAAGCGGCGGGGACGGGGTAGCTGGTTCCGTCCACAGCCGTCACTTCGGTGAGGGCGCGGGGCTCGCACACGTTGCCCTCGGCGGCGAAGCCTCCGAAGGCGGTTGCCATGGAGATCGGCGCAACCTCGCCGGCGCCGCCGATCAGCATCGAGGGGACGATTTCCATCGGCTCTTCCTTGCCGTCGGCGCTTCCGGCCTTGTGGACGCCCATGCGGTAGGCGATGTCCTGGATCTCGCACAGGTCGAGCTGCTTGGCCGACCCGAAGGTGATCGTGTTCAGCGACTGCGCAAGCCCGTTGAGCACGGTCTCGGGACGGTAGTTGATGTCGCCGTAGTTCTGCGGCGTCCAGCCCTTCTCCTCGAGCTCTTCGTAGTGCCCGTACTGGAGGCAGCTTGCCTTCCAACGCTCTCCCTGCGGGTAGGTGCGCTTCCTGCCGTCAATGTAGGCGTTCAGGGACCTGCCGTCCTGGACCCAGGCGGCAACGGTGAAGGGCTTGTAGGTTGAGCCGGGCTGGAATCCGTCAGAGCCGCCGAGGCTCTTGTTGGGGTCGCCGCCGTCGAACTTGTCGACGTTGAAGTTGATCACCGAGTCGCCCGCGGAGGTTCCCGGAGTGTAACGGGTGTTCTGGGCCATCGAGAGGATGTTTCCGGTGCCCGGCTGCAGGCTGACCATCGAGTGGCCGACGGCGCCGTCGGTCGTGTCGGGGTCGGCAGTCTCGTTGACGGCGGTCTGGGCCGCCTTCTGGACCCTGGAATCGAGGGTGGTCTTGATCGTCAGACCCGACCGGTAGAGGACCTTCTTGCGGTCGTCGATGGTTTCACCGTACGCGGGATCGTTGAGGATCAGGTGGGTGACGTAGTCACAGAAGTAGGGTGCCTGGGCGGCGCCGACGCAGCCGCTGAGCGTCGGGGTGATCTTCAGCCCGAGGTCCGTTGCAACTGCGGCGTCGTGTTCTTCCTGGGTGATCTTGCCGTTGGCAAGCATCGCTCCGATCACGATGTTGCGCCGTTCCAGCGACCGCTCCGGGTTCAGCTCGGGGCTGTAGTAGGTGGTTCCGTTGACGATGCCGGCCAGCAGTGCGGCCTGCTGGATGTTCAGGTCCTTGGCCTTGACGTTGAAGAAGTACTTCGAGGCGGCCTGGACCCCGTAGGTGGTGCCGCTGAACGGGACGATGTTCAGGTACCCCTCAAGGATCTCGTCCTTTGACAGCTCCTTCTCGACCGCGATTGCAAGCTTCGCTTCGCGCAGCTTGTCGCCGATGGTCTTGTTGCCGCTGAAGATCGCTTCCCCGCCGTTCTGGAGGGCGTCGTCGATCAGGACGTTCGTCACGTACTGCTGGGTCAGGGTCGAGGCGCCGCGGGTCGTCTCGCTCGTGAGGTTGTTTGCCAGGGCGCTCACGATGCCCTGGAGGTCGACACCGCCGTGCTCGTAGAAGCGGTTGTCCTCGATGGACAGGAGGGCGTCCTTCATGGTCGGCGAGACCTGGTCCAAAGTCACCGGCTGCCGGTTCTCCTCGTACAGCGTCGCGATGAGGGATCCATCGGAGGCGAGGATCTTCGACGGCTGGGCCAGCGCGCCGCGCTTGAGCTCGGCCGGAAGCTCCTCGAAGAACTGCAGGGACGCCGAAGCACCGGTGCCTGCGGCCGCCGCGACGGGCACAAGCAAACCGGCGGCGAGCACACCACTGAGGGCACTGATTCCGAGGAACGCAATGATTTTCCCTAGGGTGGTTGCCGTGTCAAAGAGAGGAGAGGTACGAGCAGCCATGTACTGCAGTTTACAAGCACGCGCTAGGCTTTGAATCATGACCAAATGGGAGTACGCCACAATTCCGCTTATCATCCACGCCACAAAGCAGATCCTCGACCAGTGGGGCGACGACGGATGGGAGCTGGTCCAGGTGGTTCCGGGGCCCGACGGCAACGGGCTGGTGGCCTACCTCAAGCGTGAAAAGGGCCAGTCGTGAGCACCACTGAGGCAGCCCAGTCGGCAGTGGAGGCACGGCTGAATGAGCTGGGAATCACCCTTCCCGCGGTCGCCGCGCCGGTGGCGGCCTATGTGCCCGCCGTCGTTTCAGGGAACTACGTCTACACCTCGGGCCAGCTGCCGTTCGTGGAGGGCAAGCTCGCGGCGACCGGGAAGGTGGGCGCCGGTGTGGAACCGGAAGCGGCAAAGGGCTTCGCGGAGACGTGCGTCGTCAATGCGCTGGCAGCCGTCAAGGAACAGATCGGAGATCTTGACCGCATCACCCGCGTGGTGAAGGTGGTGGGCTTCGTCGCCTCGGATCCGGCCTTCACCGGACAGCCGTCGGTCATCAACGGAGCCTCGGAGCTGCTGGGCAGGGTTCTTGGCGAAGCCGGAACCCATGCCCGATCCGCGGTCGGCGTCGCAGTGCTACCCCTCGATGCGCC
Source organism: Arthrobacter sp. TJ-254 (assembly GCF_058269175.1). Taxonomy (NCBI): domain Bacteria; kingdom Bacillati; phylum Actinomycetota; class Actinomycetes; order Micrococcales; family Micrococcaceae; genus Arthrobacter; species Arthrobacter sp. TJ-254. The sequence goes on from NZ_JBZCNF010000002.1 coordinate 268,906, forward strand.
GGTCGAAGTCGAGATTATTGTGGAGTTTGTCTAACCAAGTGGACCGCTTAAGTAACCGCCTGTTTCCCATTCCCGAGGCGCAGCGCAGCGCAGCGGAGAGCTGGGTGGAGCATGGCGGGCGTACACCGCTCAAGCCGCGGCTTGCGTCGTCGGTCGTGCTCCTCCGTGACAGCGCCGTGGGCACCGAGACGTACCTCTCCTACCGGAGGGGCGAGTCGCCCCTGGGCATCGTCGGGTTTCCGGGCGGCAGCATCGACGAAGCGGATGACGAGTATGTCGATTGGTGCGGGCCCACCCCGGCGGCGTGGGCGAAGGCACTGGGCATCGACGACCACGCCACGGCCCGCCGCCATGTTGTCGCCGCGGTCCGGGAACTTTTCGAGGAAACCGGGGTGCTCCTGGCCGGTCCAAGCCCGGTCAGCCTCGTGGAGGGCACCCGCGGCAGGGAATGGATGAAGGCACGCGAAGCCATCAATGAGCAGGAACGCTCCTTCGCCGAAATCCTGAACCGGCGCGGGCTCGGGATCCGCAGCGACCTCATCAAGCCGCTCTCACACTGGCTCAGCCCGGACTTCGCCCACCGGCGGTTCGACACCCATTACTTCGCTGCGGCCCAGCCCGTGAACCAGGAACCGTCGATCCTCGAGAGCAAGGGCGTGTGGGGCGGGTGGCGGTGTGCCGCGGACGAAATCGAGCGCCGGAACACCACGGTGCTCGGTGATGAGATCGGCCAGCCGAACACCGTGGGTCGCACCCTCAGTGAGCTGGCCGTCCCAGCGGTCGAGGTGATCCTTGAAAAGATCGGCTCCGCCCGGGGCTGTGTCGCCTACCTGTCGCACAAGCGCCCGGTGAAGCTCTACTACCCGCGCCTCACCCGCCAGGACGGCGGGCTCATGCTTGAGGTGGAATGCCCGAAGCTCACCGAAGGCGGCTCGATCCAGCGCGGGTTGTGACACTTCCGCCGTAGCCGTGGATGTTCTCTTGGAGGTAGCCGGTGACCCATTCCTGAAGCTGCTCGGTACTCCAACCCGGGGTGACGACGAGGAGGACTTCGCGGTCCTCGCGGACAACGCCGGTGATCCCGCTTTCCTTGGAGAGGGTCTTGACCAGCCGGTCCACCACCCGGGAGTGCTCGTGGGCGATGTCCTCCCGCAACGACACCTCAAGCTCACGCCCGCGCAGCGCGTCCTCACCCAGGTCCTCCACCTCAACGAGCGGTTCATCCCCGCCCGCGGGATCCTCGCTGGTACCGTTCAGCCGCTCGATGGCCACCGTAGCCATGCGAGCCAGCTCGTCGTCATCCGAGGAGAACTGCCGCTGGCGAGCCCTCGAGCAAGGCCTGGAAGGAGGTGAGCCAGGGGAGCCTCCTCGCTCTCGCGGGCAAGCACCGGGTAGTTCTGCCATCTGTAGGACTTGATCCGGTGAAATCCAACCCTCCACTGCGCACCGGGGGCTCCTTGTTCCACGACCTGGCACAGGTAGGAGGTAACCCCATCGATGATCGCAATCGACTCCGGCGACAGGGTCGGCTCGGTACCAAGCTCATAGCGCAGCCACGAGGGAACGGCCGCGGTATTAGACTGCCCGGTTTCCGCCGTCCGCTCCGCCAACACCGATTTCCCCCAGCGCCAGAGGGGAATAAGGCTTCGACTGTCCCGTCGAGGTGGACGGAATCCTCTGAGCGCTCGACCAGGCACTGGATCAGGTGCTCCAGTGCCTGCGGCCGCTCGTCGAGGAACTCGGCCAGCGCCGCGGCAGCCTCCTGCTTCGTCATCTTTGCGTAAGACCTCATGGCAAATGAATAACAGAGTTGGTGCCGTTTGCCTCGAGCCGCGCGACTATCTCATCCATCTCGACATGGCGAGTGAAGTTGGATCTAACCTCGTCGGCTACGCCATCAAGATCGACGATGTCCATGTCGGGACAACAAAAACGGCGGGCACCCCTCGGGGTGCCCGCCGTTGTCTTTGCCTGAACCGGTCAGCGGCTGCGCTGGCGGAGCCGCTGGATGTCCAGGATGACGACGGCGCGCGCCTCAAGGCGCAGCCAGCCGCGCTGCACGAATTCGGCAAGTGCCTTGTTCACGGTTTCACGGGAGGCGCCGACCAGCTGGGCCAGTTCTTCCTGCGTGAGCTCGTGGGCAACGAGGATGCCGTCGGTTGCCGGCCTGCCGAAGCGGTCGGCGAGATCAAGGAGTGCCTTCGCGACGCGGCCGGGCACGTCGGAGAACACGAGGTCGGCGAGGGACTCGTTGGTGCGGCGCAGCCGCCGCGCCAGCGCCTGGAGCAGCTGAGCCGATACCTCCGGGCGGGTTTCAAGCAGCACGCGCAGGTTTTCGTTCTTCAGCCCGGCGAGCCGCGTCTCCGAAACCGCCGTGGCCGTCGCCGTGCGCGGGCTCGGGTCAAAAAGCGCCATTTCGCCGAACAGCTCGCCCGGGCCGAGGATCGCGAGCAGGTTCTCCCTGCCGTCCTGTGCGGTGCGGCCGAGCTTGATCTTGCCCGAAACGATGAAGTACAGCTGGTCGCCCTGATCGCCTTCACGGAACACCGACGATCCGCGCGAGAGGTCCACCTCCGTCAGCTCGTCGGTGAGGGCGGCGAAGACGTCGTCTCCCAGTGAAGCGAAGAGTGGCGCCCTGCGCAGTACCTCGATATCCATGAATTCTCCTGATGACGTGATTGCGGCGGTCCCGCGGAGTCTGCTACCTCCCCATCTTGCCGCACGCGGGCGCGCGGCAACAGCAGCTACAGGGGTGTTCCGCCGTTCAATCCGCGATTTGCCCGCATTGCCGGCCTCCAGCGGGCGGCCGGTAAGGGCTATAGAATCGGAAACCAGTGACGGGGGTGCCCGGCTTCCCGAAGAGCAATGGAGAGACGACGTGCCGGACCTCAGCATCCTTGATGTCCTTCTTGTCATCGTGCTGCTCGGCTATCTTGTGACGGGACTGCGGAACGGTTTCCTCGTCACCCTTGGCGGCATCGTTGGTTTCCTTGCCGGAGCGGTAGCCGCGTTCCTCGCCATTCCCCTCGTCAGTTCCTGTGTGCCCGACAACGGCTGGCGGCTGCCGGCAATCATCGCCACGGCCATCGTGCTGGTGATCGGCGGGCAGGCCCTCGGTTCGAGCTTCGGGGCCGCCATCCGGCGCTGGCTGGACTTCCCGCCCCTTCGGTTCGTCGACAGGCTCCTTGGCGGGGCCGTGAACACCGTTGTTGCAGCCCTTGTGCTCTCGATGCTCGCCTTCAGCGTCGGCGCCCTCGGTGTTCCCTTCCTGTCCTCGCACATCGCCGGGTCCTCGGTGATCCGCAGCATCGACGCCTCGACCCCCGCGCCGCTGCGCGCCTGGCTCGCCCAGCTGCGCACCCTCGCATTCGATGACGGAATACCGACCATCCTCGAAGGCGTCGGGCCCACACCCTCCGCCGCGGTGCCCGACGACTCCGTCGATACCCCCGAGCTTGCGGCAGCGGCCGCCTCGGTGGTGAGGATCGCCGGAACGGCGTTCCAATGCGGGCAGAACCAGACCGGATCCGGTTTCGTGATCGCCCCGGGCCGTGTCCTAACGAATGCGCACGTGGTCGCCGGCGTGGACCAGCCGGTTGTCGAGGTTCCCGGGGGCGGGGCCCTGCAGGGCCGGGTTGTGCACTTCGATAAGCAGCGCGACATCGCGCTGCTAGCCGTCGACGGGCTTGACCGTGCGCCGCTGCCCCTGGGCCCGGAACTCGAAAGCGGAACGACGGCCGCGTTCGCCGGGTACCCGGGCGGCGGCCCCTACCGCGTCCAGCCCGCGAGCATCCAGGGCCTCTCAAAGGTGCTCGTCCAGAACATCTACGGAACCGACCCGAAGCCACTCCAGGTGTACAGCCTCGCGGCGAACGTGCAGCAGGGAAACTCGGGCGGGCCCCTGCTTGATCTCCAGGGCAGGGTTGTCGGGATGGTTTTCGCCAAGTCGACCGCCGACGCCCCGGTAGGCTACGCGCTTTCCCTCGCCGAGTTCCGGTCGGTGGCCGAGCGAGCCACCAGTTACGTCGAGCCTGAGGCCGCAGGGCAGTGCACGCGCAGGTAGCCCCGGTCACCGGCCCTGCGGCGTAAGCCATTCAATCCACTGTCCCCGAGGTCCTGTACGCGCGACGGCCGCGCCGTCGTGAAGCAGGAGCCGTCCCCTCCGGTCGCCGGCTCTGCACGCCGCGGTGCCTTCCGGCCCTGTGGGTGTTCCCTCCTGTTGGAACGAGATCCAGTGAACGGTGCGGCCGCTGCCTGCGGCAAGGACCGGCAGGCGGGCCGCGGCCTCGCGCCGGGCCTGGGCACCGAGCCTGCCGCCGGTGTCCAGAAGGACGACGGCGGAGTTCACCGGTGCATGGTCGAGAAGGGCCGGAAGCTGCTCGGTGAGTCCGCCGCGGACCAGCAGGGGAGGATCCTCCCGCACCACCCCCGCCGCGGCCCTTACCTGTTCCCTGCGGTGTGCCTGCTCGGGCCGGACCAGTGCCTCAAGCCAGGCGACGTCGTCGTTGTGGTCCACCTCAAGCAGGTGGTGGCCGACCACCGCCCGCCATGCCACCTCGGGCAGCGATTCCGGCACCGGGACTGCGCCGCGCACCCCGCACTCGAACGGTGGAACGAGGGAGGGTCCGTTGCCGGGGTGAAGCTGCACGGTGGCTCCTCCGGCCGCGCCGTAGCTGTAGCTGTAGCGGTCCGGGTAGACGCACAGGCCGGCCGAGGCTCCGGTTTCGATGAGCGAGAGCGCCGCACCTTCCCGGCGGGCGAGCGCCGCGAGCAGGGGCAGCAGGGCGGCACACCAACCGGGGTCGTCACTCTGGCCTCCGCGGCGCTTCATGATCTCCCGCACGGAGTCCCAGTTGCCCAACACGAAGGACCGGAACCCGGAATACGGTAGTTTGCCGGTTCCAAGGTACCGCGCGGCGCCAAGCAGCAGTTCCGGCTGCCGCCGCGCCGGAGGGAGTGTTTCGAGGAGCTCCAGAAGCGCGTTGTCCTCGCTGATTCCCGTGCACCACAGCACGTACAGAGGCGATCCGCCGCGGGCCTCCAGGTCGGCAAAGTGCCGGTAGCTGGCCGCCGTTTCATGAGCCGGGTTCATCGAACCCTCCTTCACCACGAAACCAAATCGTAACCGGATGTACTGGCCAAATACGGAATCCGGGCCGCTTAGAAGTTAGGCTCGTCACACGGACAGGGCGCCTAGCGTGCAGATCCGGGCGGATGCAGGGGTATCCGGTCAGAATAATTAGTTCAACAGGAGCTTAAAATGTTCACACGTGGCACTTCTGTGCGCAGCCACCGTCCCGTGCGGAAACGCGTGGCGGTCACTGCAGGAATTTCAATTGGCGCGCTTCTCATGACCGGATGCGTCCAGAGTCAGCGCGAAGAGGGCGCCGGGACCGAGAGCGGGGGAGCGGTCAACTCGACCTTCGTGTTTGCCGCCTCGTCCGATCCGAAGTCCCTCGACCCGGCCTTCGCCAGCGACGGCGAGTCCTTCCGGGTCAGCCGCCAGATCTTCGAGGGCCTCGTTGGAGTCGAGAAGGGCACCGCCGATCCGGCGCCGCTGCTCGCCGAGTCCTGGGAGACCGCCGAGGACGGCCTGTCGACCACCTTCGCCCTGAAGGAAGGCGTGAAGTTCCACGACGGCACCGACTTCAACGCGGAAGCCGTGTGCTTCAACTTTGAGCGCTGGTTCAACTGGACGGGCCTGCAGCAGGCAGAGACAGTGTCCTACTACTACAACTCGCTCTTCCACGGCTTCAAAGACGAGCCCGAAGACGCCGTCTACAAGTCCTGCGAGGCCAACGGCGACGCCGAAGTGACGATCAACCTGGCAAAGCCCTTCGCCGGCTTCGTTCCCGCCCTGTCACTGCCGGCCTTCGCCATGCAGAGCCCCACCGCGCTCGAGAAGTTCAAGGCCGACGAGATCGGCGGCTCCGAGGAATCTCCGAAGCTCAGCGAATACGCGCTCGGGAACCCCGTTGGAACCGGGCCGTTCAAGTTCGAGTCCTGGGACGTCGGACAGCAGCTTGAACTGTCGATCTTCGAGGACTACTGGGGCGAGAAGGGGCAGATCACCGACACGATCTTCCGCATCATCGAAGACCCTCAGGCCCGCCGCCAGGCACTTGAGGCCGGAACCATCGACGGCTACGACCTGGTCGCGCCCGCCGACACCGAGGCGCTCAAGGAAGCCGGCTACAACATCATTGCCCGCGACCCGTTCACCATCCTCTACCTCGGCATGAACCACAAGGTCAAAGAGCTCTCCGATCCGCTGGTCCGCGAGGCAATCGCCCACGCCATCGACAAGGAAGCCCTGATCAGCCAGACGCTGCCCGAGGGAACAGAGGTCGCAACGCAGTTCATCCCGGACGTCGTCGAGGGCTACAACAAGGACGTCACAACGTACGACTTCGATCCCGAGCGGGCCAAGGAACTCCTCGCGGAGGCCGGCTACCCTGACGGCTTCGAGGTCGAGTTCAACTACCCGACCAACGTTTCGCGGCCGTACATGCCGACCCCCGAGCAGGTCTTCACCAACCTGCAGGCCCAGCTTGCCGACGTCGGAATCAAGGTCACCCCCAAGCCCGCCGCCTGGTCGCCCGACTACCTGGACCAGGTCCAGGGCACCGAGGACCACGGTCTGCACCTGCTCGGCTGGACCGGCGACTACAACGACACCGACAACTTCATCGGCGTGTTCTTCGGCCAGGAGAAGCCCGAGTTCGGCTTCAGCAATCCCGAACTGTTCGACGCACTCAACGAGGCCCGGGGAATGACGGACCGCGAGGAGCAGACGAAGAAGTATGAGGAGATCAACCAGCAGATTGCCGAGTTCGTCCCGGCCATCCCGCTGGCGCACCCGGCGCCGTCCCTGGCGTTCGCCGAGCGTGTGAAGTCCTACCCGGCCAGCCCGGTCAACGACGAGGTCTTCACAGACATCGAGCTCAGCGAGTAATCGGATTACAGTGGAGCCGGGCCGCACTGTGGCCCGGCTCCACTGTGGTTGCACCACCGAGCTCATTTCCGAGAGGACACAGTGTTACGCGTCATAGGCAAGCGAATTGCCCTGCTCATCCCCACCCTGTTCGGGCTGTCGATCCTGCTGTTCCTGTGGGTGCGCAGTCTGCCCGGCGGCCCCGCAACCGCCCTCCTGGGGGAGAAGGCGACCCCCGAGGCCGTGGCCCGGGTCAATGAGCTGTACGGGTTCGACGAGCCCCTCATCAGCCAGTACTTCACCTACATGGGCAAGCTGCTCCAGGGCGACTTCGGTGTCTCGATCAACACCGGGCGCCCCGTCCTTGAGGAATTCGCCACCAGGTTCCCCGCAACAATCGAACTGACGATCGTTGCCCTCATCTTCGCCATCGGCGTCGGCATTCCGCTCGGCTACCTGGCGGCCCGGCACTACGGCCGGGCGGTCGACCACGGCTCCGTGGTGCTGAGCCTGATCGGGATCACGGTGCCGGTGTTCTTCCTGGCCTTCATCCTCAAGTACCTCTTCGCCATCCAGTGGCCGCTCCTGCCGCCGGACGGCCGGCAAAACCCCCGGATCAACGCCACCCACTTCACCGATTTCTACGTCCTCGACGGGATCCTGACCGGTGAGTGGGACGCGGCGTGGGACGCGCTGCAGCACCTGATCCTTCCCGGGCTCGCCCTGGGCACCATCCCGCTGGCGATCATCGTGCGGATCACGAGGGCGTCGGTCCTCGAGGTGCAGAACGCCGACTACGTCCGCACAGCCCGCGCCAAGGGCCTCCTCGAGCGGACCATCCGCGGACGGTTCATCCTGCGCAATGCGATGCTCCCGGTGGTCACAACCATCGGCCTGCAGCTCGGCCTGCTTATCTCGGGTGCGGTCCTCACCGAGACAGTGTTCGCGTTCAACGGCATCGGGCGCTTCCTCCGTGACGCCATCTTCGGACTCGACTATCCGGTGCTTCAGGGGTTCATCATCTTCATTGCCATCCTCTACGCGATCATCAACCTTGTCGTTGACATTTCCTACAGCCTCATCGACCCGAGGGTGCGTGTTCAGTGAGTACAACCTTGCCCCCCGCAGCCAGCGGATCCGCAGCTCCAACAGACCCGGTGCTCGACACCGGCGGCGGCACCGGCCTGTGGAAGGACGCCTTCCTGCGGCTGCGCCGCAACCCACAGGCAATCGTGGGAGCAGTCATCATCGGGCTTTTTGTCCTCGTGGCGATCCTTGCCCCGCTGCTCGCGCCCCACGGCGGCAACGACCTTCCCGGGCGGACCGAAATCACGCCCACGTCGATCCCCGGCCCCGGCGAGATCGCCGGCTACCCGCTGGGCCTTGACCGGTTCGGCGGTGACCTGCTCAGCAAGCTCATCTGGGGCGCGCAGGCGTCCCTGCTGATCGGGGTCATCTCCACCACCCTCGGCCTGGCCGGCGGCATGTTGCTGGGCCTGCTCGCCGGAGGGTTCGGCGGCTGGGTGGACAACCTCATCATGCGGTTCGTCGACATCCTGCTGTCCGTTCCGAACCTGCTGCTGGCAGTGAGCATCGCGGCGATCCTCGGGCAGAGCCCGTACGCGATCATGATCGCCATCGGTGTTTCGCAGATTCCGATCTTCGCCCGCCTGCTGCGCTCCTCGATGCTCTCCCAGCGCGGCTCCGACTACATCCTCGCGGCCCAGACCCTCGGGTTGAGCAGGTCGACGATCACCATGAGCCACCTGCTGCCCAACAGCATGGGCCCGGTCATCGTCCAGGCCACCCTCACGCTCGCCACGGCCGTGATCGACGCGGCCGCGTTGTCCTTCCTGGGGCTGGGCGGCGGGCTGCCCCAGACCGCCGAATGGGGAAGGATGCTCACCTACGCGCAGGCCGAGTTGTCGGTCGCACCGCAGCTGGCGTTCCTGCCCGGTGCCTGCATCGCGATCACCGCTTTGGGGTTCACGCTCCTTGGCGAATCGCTCCGTGAAGCGCTCGATCCCAAGACGCGCCGGAAGTAGGCAACGCGTTCAGCAGGGGGCGCGTACCGGTTCTCCGGTACGCGCCTTCTGCTGTGTAAGGGCCGGGTCCTCAGGCCGGCTACCGGTCGAAGCTCAGGCGGTTCCAGGCCCGCAGCGTCAGCGCGGCGAACAGTGCCGCGACGGGAACGATGAGCAGCAGCTGGACGGCGGTGACCGGGTCGAGTCCGGATCCCGTGCCGGCGGCCCACAGGCCGGGCGCGGAGAACGGAAACCAGCCGCCCGCCCCCGCCATGACGGCCATCTGCGCGAGCACCACAATGCCGATGACCAGGCCGATCGCCGCAAGGTATCCGCGGCCCAGGACGGCTGCCCAGGCGGCGGGTGCGGCAAGCAGCGCCGTCGACAGCACGATGACAAGGAACTTGCCCGCGCCGCCCAGCACCGCGGCATCGACGCTCCCGGCCCCGCTGAGTAGCCCGGCCCCGAGGAGTAGCCCGGTCAGGGCCAGTGCCACAACGGCGGCCCACGCCAGCAGCAGGACAAGCTTGGCAGCGGCGACGGCCGTCCGGGAAACGGCCGTGAGGAACAGGGCTCCGGCGGTGCCATCGGTGAACTCGCGGCCGAATACCCACCCGGCGACCAGGCCGAAGCCGAGGAGGCCGCCTACCGCGATGATGGTGTTCGCGCCGGCAAAGATCCCGTCCCAGCCGCCGTCGCCGATGATCGCCTGCCCCTTAGCGGCCAGCAGCGGGTTCGCGCCCTGAACGGAGAACAGGGTCAGCAGGGTCATGGCGGGAACCCCCACTACGAGGAAGACGCTGGTGAATAACACCGGCCGTGCGCGTCGGAACTTCAGCCATTCCATCCACAGGGCGGCGCTGAACTGGTCCCTGGCAGTCACCGCTGCACCCCGCTGTCGGCATACACCATGTCGAAGAACCTCCGTTCAAGGTCGATCTCCGTTGGGTCGAGCGTGCCGATGGTGCGGCCGCCGTTAAGGACGGTGATGCGGTCGGCGATGCGGGCCACCTCGTCGAGATGGTGGCTGGACACAAGGGCGGCGGTGCCGCGGGGGCCGTGCGCGCGCTGCTGGAGGGCACGCCGGACCAGCATGATGCCGGCCGGGTCGAGTGCGTTTGTGGGTTCGTCGAGGACCAGCACCCCCGGGTCCGCGATGAGCGCTGCGGCAAGGCCCAGCCGCTGCCGGTTCCCCATGGAGAGCTTTCGGGCCGGAGTGCCTCGCCATATTCCGAGCGCAAACTCATCGATCAGGCGCTCGGCGGCAGCGGAAGCGCCGTCGGCGCCCAAGCCGGCCAGCCTCCCGGCCACCCGCAGGTTATGGAGGACGCTCAGTTCGGGGTAGGCGAGCGGGTCGTCAACGAGGTAGCCGACACGGGCGCGGTCCGCTGCCGGCAACGAGGACGGCGCGTGGCCGAAGACGCGCACGTCGCCGCTGTCGGGGCGCAGCATGCCGAGCAGCAGCCGCAGCAGGGTTGTCTTTCCCGCGCCGTTGAGCCCGACGAGCGCGTGCACCTCGCCGGGGACGACGTCGATGCTCACCGCATTGAGGACGGCGGCCCCGTCGTAGAGCTTGCCGGCGTTGATGCTTTCGAGTGCGGCTTCAGCCCGGCTCACCGTCGCCGTCCTCCCGGGGCCCACCATCGCTGCGGATCAGCTGGAGCATCGCCGCTGTGATCCAGTCCCCGAGCCTGCCCTCAGGAGCGGCCGCCCAGTCCATGAGGGCGGCGATGAGCGCCCCCAGGCAGGCGCCGGCTGCTACCTCGGCCTCAAGCCGCCCCGCCCCCGAGCGCTGAAGCGCCTCGGCGACCACCCGCTGCGTCCGGTAGTTGTTCTCCCACATCCGGGCACGCAGGTGGGGGTGGCCGGTCACGATGCTCAACTGCGTGCGCATTTGTCCGGACCCGTCCTCGGGGATCGCGGCCCAGGCCGCCAGCAGCCCGGAACATGCCCGCTCCAACGCATCGGTGCCGGCCTGGGCCTCCACGAAGGCTCCGATGACGGGATCGTACGGATCGTCAAGGAGTACGGCGTCCTTCGTGCCGAAGTGGCGGAAGAAGGTCATATGCGAGACGCCCGCGGCCGCGGAAATCTGCTCGACCGTGGTGTTGTCGTAACCCTGTTCAACGAACAGGGCCAGAGCTGCTTCCTGGATCCGGGACTTCGTGCGTGCCGCGCTCACACCGCTTATGTTAGTCACTAACATAAGCGGTGTCGAGACCCCTGCCGGCTGGTGGTGCGCCAGGGGAGTCCCGGCGGCCCGCCTCAGGGGGCCGCTAGGACGCTATGCCGTCTCCGATCTTGAGTTCGTTGCCCGGGATCGAGGCGAGCAGCTTGCGGGTGTACGGGTGGCGGGGGTTCTGGAACACCTCTTCCGAGCTCGCCGCCTCGACGAGCTCGCCGTCCTTCATCACGCACACATAGTCGGAGATGAGGCGCACCACGGCCAGGTCGTGCGAGATGAACAGGTAGCTGAGGCCGAGCTCGGACTGCAGGTCCCCGAGCAGCTTGAGGATCTGCGCCTGGACGAGAACGTCGAGGGCCGAGACCGGCTCGTCGCAGACAAGCAGTTCCGGCTTGAGGGCAAGCGCCCGGGCGATCGCGACGCGCTGGCGCTGTCCGCCGGAAAGCTCCGACGGGTATCGGCGCAGCGCGTTGTGCGGCAGGGCCACCTGATCCATCAGTTCCCGCACCCGGGCCGCCCGCTCCTTCTTGGTGCCCCGGTTGTAGGCGTTGAGGGGCTCCTCAACGATGCGTTCGATGGTGAACATCGGGTTGAGGGAGGAATACGGGTCCTGGAAGACCGGCTGGACGCGCTGGCGGAAGTCGTTCAGCTGCGCCTTGTCGAGGGTGGCGACGTCCAATCCGTCGAACTTCATCGTGCCCGAGGTCGGCTCGATGAGCTTCAGGAGCATGCGGGCGGTCGTTGTCTTGCCCGATCCGGACTCGCCGACGATTGCCACTGTCTGCCCGCGCGGCACGTCGAGGGTCACATTCTTCGCGGCGTAGAAATCCTCCGAGCTGCCGCGCCGCTTGTAGACCTTCGTGAGGTCGCGGATCTCTACGATGTTCGTCCCCGGCGCCGCAGTTTCGGCCGCGACGCCGGCTACCGCGCCGTGCTCTTCGTAGACCGCCTCGGCAAGCTTCGCCCGCTTCGCCGGGTCGTCGTTGTAGGCACCCGGGCGCAGGCGCACCGCGGCGACGCTGGGCGCCGCACGGACCAGCGACTGCGTGTAGGGGTGCTGCGGGTCGTTGAGAAGCTGCTGGGCCGGCCCTGTCTCGACAACCCTGCCGCGGTGCATCACCACGAGGTCGGAGGCACGCTCAGCGGCAAGGCCGAGGTCGTGGGTGATCAGCAGCACCGAGGTGCCCAGCTGGTCGGTCATTGTGGCGATCTGGTCGAGGATGGTGCGCTGCACCGTCACATCGAGCGCACTCGTCGGTTCGTCGGCGATCAGGAGCCGAGGCTGGCAGGCGAGGCCGATGGCGATCAGCGCGCGCTGGCGCATGCCGCCGGAGAACTCATGCGGGTACTGCTTGGCGCGCTCGCCCGCGTCGGGCAGGCCCGCGGCGGAGAGCACCTCAATGACGCGTTCCTTGACATTGCGCTTGGTGGCCATCCCGTGCACCAGCAGGGTCTCGGCGACCTGGGTGCCGATCTTTGTGACGGGGTTCAGGTTCGACATCGGATCCTGGGGCACCAGTCCGATCGCCCGCCCCCGGATCGAGCGCATCTTGGACTCGGGCAGCCCGACCAGGTCCTGGCCCTCGAAGAAGATGTTTCCGGCGGTTGCACGGCCGTTGCCGGGCAGCAGGCCGATGCACGCCATGGCGGTTGTCGACTTCCCCGAGCCCGATTCGCCGACGATCGCGAGGGTGCTTCCACGCCGCAGCGTGAAGCTGGCGTTCTCGACGGCGCGCACCTCCCCATGCGTGGTGCGGAAGCTGACTGCAAGGTCCCGGACTTCGAGCAGGGGGGCGTCGCTGGCTTCTGCGCCGGCGGGAGTGATATCCGTCATGGATCTATGGTGCACTACCGGAACGGTTTTGCCGGAAATCTGCGCCGCTGAGGCCTAATTTTTCGTCGGCGCTCCGGCGCCGGCTCCGAGGCGCGCCGTGAGATATTCGACGGCCAGCCGGTATCCGTCGACGCCGGCGCCCACGATGACCGCGTCGGCGACGGCGGAGATGTAGGAGGTGTGCCGGAACTCCTCGCGCCGGTGAACGTTGCTGATGTGCACCTCCACAACGGGCAGGGCCACAGCGGCGAGCGCATCGCGGATCGCGATGGAGGTGTGGGTGAAGGCGCCGGCGTTGATGATGACGGCGTCGGCGGTTCCTGCGGCCGCGTGGATCGAGTCGATGAGCGCGCCCTCGTGATTGGACTGGAAGCTGGTCACCGCCCAGCCGCGGGCGGCGGCGGCCGTGCGGGCCAGGCGTTCGACGTCGTCGAGCGTTTCCGAGCCGTAGACCGCAGGCTCCCGGGTTCCAAGCAGGTTCAGGTTCGGGCCGTTGAGGATCAGGATGCTGGGCGCGGCGTTCATGGCTTAACTATGCCCCAGAACCCGGCCCCAGCTTCCGAAGGCCCGTCAGAGGCCGGCCGCCCCGGCCCGGGAGCGGAGGCGCACCGCGGCGACCGCGCCGGCGAAGGTGATGAGGCTGAGGGCCGCCAGCACGATGCCGGGGTGCCACCAGGCGCCGTCCGTTGCCTGCCCGAAGGCCTGGGTGAGCGAGGGCACGAAGCCTGCGGCGATGGCGGCGAGGCTGTAGGCGAAGGAAAGCGCTGTGAAGGCTGTCCGGGGGTTGAAGATGTCCGCCATGAGCCCGCCGAGCGCGGCCCAGGTGGCCGTGGGGAGGATTCCACCAAGGAGGATCGCGGCAATGTAGGTCGGTTCGGTGGAGATGCTGATGACCCAGTAGAGCGGGAAGGCGATCAGGGCGGTGCCCAGGGCGCCGCCGGCGACAACCTTCGCCGAACCGATCCGCATGGCCAGGTAGCCGAAGGCGGGGATGGTGACCAGTTGGAGCAGTGACCCGATCAATGCCGCGTTGAGGACAGTCGCTTCGCTGAGGCCCAGCCGTTCGGTGCCGTAGGCCTGGGTGTAGGAAACCATGAGGAAGTAGGAGCCGATGCCGAGGACGGCCGACGCCGCGGCGACGATGATTCCCACCGGCTGGGCGCGGAGCACCTCGAGGAAGGGGATGCGCGCCAGCTTGTTGCTGTTGGCCGCGTCCTTGAAGACCGGGGTCTCGTCAATAGCGAGGCGCAGGTAGATGGCGATCGCCAGGAACGGGAAGGCAAGCAGGAACGGGATGCGCCAGCCCCAGGTGGTCATGACGTCAGGCGCCGCGACCGTGAGGATCAGGAAGATGAGCGAGATGAGCATTGTGCCAACGGGGGAGCCCAGCTGGGGGATCGATGCGTAGAGCGCGCGCTTGCGGGGTTCCGCGTGTTCGGTGGCGATGAGGATGGATCCGCCCCATTCGCCGCCGAGGGAGAGCCCCTGGAGCAGGCGGAGAACGGTGAGGATGATCGGCGCCCACACCCCGATGGTGTTGTAGTCCGGGAGCAGGCCGACCGTGCCGGTGGCAAGGCCCATCAGGGTGATTGTCCAGATCAGGGTCTTCTTGCGGCCGATGCGGTCCCCGAGGTGCCCGAAGAGGATGGCGCCCAGCGGGCGGGCGACGAAGCCCATCGCGAAGATCAGGAACGCCGAGAGGGTTCCGGCCAGCGGGTCCTGCTGCGTGAAGAACACTTCGTTGAAAACGAGTGCGGCGGCGGTGCCGAAAACGTAGAAGTCGTAGGACTCGAGCGCCGTCCCGACGAAGGAGGCGCCGGCTACCCTGCGCGCCATCCGGGGGTTGGGCGTGGTGGCGGGCGCAGAGGCAAGTGATGTGGACACGCTGACGATTGTCCCTCCGCCTTCGGGACGCGGCCAACGTTTGAGTCCAATCTCACACCGGCGCCGACGGCCTGGTGCCTGGTCCGGCGGGCGGCCGCAGGGACGCCCCTTGGCGGGGGCGGCCCTGCGGCCCGTTCTGCCGGCGCGCCGGTGCCGCAGGCTGCTTCAGCCGGCTACTTGCGCAGCGACGCAGCGATCTGCTGCATCACGGTGTTGTCGGCGAGCGTTGTTGCGTCGCCGACCTCGCGTCCCTCGGCGACGTCCTTGAGCAGGCGCCGCATGATCTTGCCGCTGCGCGTCTTGGGCAGCTCCGGGACAACCAGGATGTTCCGGGGCTTGGCGATCGGGCCGATCTCCTTGCCCACGTGGTTGCGCAGCGTCGTGACGATGTCGTCGTCGTCCTTCGCCGAGCCGCGCAGGATCACGAACGCCACAACCGCCTCCCCGGTGGTCTCGTCCTTGGCGCCGACGACGGCGGCCTCGGCCACCGAGGGATGGCTCACCAGGGCTGACTCGATCTCGGTTGTCGAAAGCCGGTGCCCGGAGATGTTCATGACGTCGTCAACCCGGCCGAGCAGCCAGATATCGCCGTCCTCGTCCTTTTTCGCTCCATCGCCGGCGAAGTACATATTGTCGAAGCGCGACCAATAGGTCTGCTTGAACCGCTCCGGGTCGCCCCAGATGCCGCGCAGCATGGCCGGCCAGGGTTCGCGGATCACGAGGTAGCCGCCGGCGCCGTTGGGAACCGATTCGCCCATCTCGTCGACCACGTCCACCGCGATGCCGGGCACGGCGACCTGCGCCGAGCCCGGCTTGGTGCTTGTCACCCCGGGCATCGGGGCGATCATGTGGGCGCCGGTCTCGGTCTGCCACCAGGTATCGACCACGGGCGCCTTGCCCCCGCCGATGATCTCCCGGTACCACATCCATGCCTCGGGGTTGATCGGTTCGCCGACCGAGCCGAGGACCCGGATGGAGGAGAGATCGTACTTCTTGGGGATGTCCCTTCCCCACTTCATGAAGGTACGGATGGCAGTGGGCGCGGTGTAGAGGATCGACACCTTGTACTTCTCGATCAGTTCCCACCACCGGCCCTGGTGCGGGGTGTCCGGGGTCCCCTCGTACATGAGCTGCGTGGCGCCGTTGATCAGCGGGGCGTAGGTGACGTAGCTGTGCCCGGTCACCCACCCGATGTCGGCGGTGCACCAGAAGACATCGGTCTCCGGGCGCAGGTCGAACGTGGCCTTGTGGGTGAACGCGGTCTGGGTCAGGAATCCACCCGTAGTGTGAAGAATCCCCTTCGGCTTGCCCGTGGTCCCCGAGGTGTAGAGGATGAACAGCGGGTGTTCGGAGTCGTGTGCCACGGCCGTGTGCTCGGCGGACGCGGTGTCGACGACGTCGTCCCACCACAGGTCGCGGCCCTCGGTCCACTCAACGGGTTCGTTGTTGCGCCGCACGACGACCACGTTGGTGACTGTGTGACCGTCCCGGGCGAGGGCGCCGTCGACGGCGGGCTTGAGTGAGCTCGGCTTGCCCCGGCGGTACGTGCCGTCCGCCGTCACCACGAGCTTGGCCTCGGCGTCGTCGATCCTGCTGCGCAGCGCATCGGCGGAGAAACCGCCGAACACCACCGAGTGGACCGCTCCGATGCGGGCGCACGCCAGCATGGTGATGGCGGCCTCGGGAATCATGGGCAGGTAGACGGCAACGCGGTCGCCCTTCCGCACGCCCAGGGATTCGAAGGCGTTCGCCGCCTTCTTGACCGCGGTCGTGAGCTCGGCGTACGTGTAGCTGCGCGTATCGCCGGGTTCACCCTCGAAATGGATGGCCACCCGGTCACCGCGGCCGGCCTCGACATGGCGGTCAAGCGCGTTGTATGCGGCGTTGAGCTTGCCGCCGACGAACCATTTGGCAAAGGGCGCATCCGACCAGTCGAGCGTCTTGGAGAAGTCGGTCTCCCAGGTGAGGTGGCTGCGCGCCTGGTCGGCCCAGAACTCCGGGCCCTTGGTCCTGGCCTCCTCATACAGGGCCGGCTGCACAACGGCCTGCGCGGCGAATTCTTCGGATGGCGGGAAGCGGCGTTCCTCGTGGAGCAGGTTTTCGAACGCGTCGCCTTGCCTTTGGGCGCTATCAGACATTTCTATCCCCTCTGCAGCTCAGTTCCTCTACTCAGTTCCTCTACCGGTGAAGCATTCGGGCGGAACGGCTCCCAGCCGTGCCCCGACACCGGCATCTCCTTGACATTATCGGCCAGTTCCGTTCCGATGTGTCAGCAGTCACACCGCAGATGTAAGAGGCGACAAATGTGCGCCGAACGGCTCCACCGCCGCCGGGCCTGCTAGAGATGGCGAACGGGGGTGGCTAGTGTGGTGGAAGGAGACAAGAGCACTGATTCACGCACGGCCGGCTCAGGGCGGCCGTGCGGCCGCCACGAACGGGAGATTCACCATGACCGAACACCAACCGGGCCGCCGGCTCGATGACCGGGGGACGCTGGTTTCAAGCGCCGGTGACTCCGGCCGGCCGGATGCGCCTGCGCAGCCCGCCTCCGACGCCACCGACGCAACGAGCCCTGCCGCTGTCGGGCCGTTCACGCTGCGTGAGGTGGTGCTTGCGGCGTCGGTCGCGGTGATCTTCCTCGGCACCCTGCTGCCCTTCTTCCAGGGTGTCGTCCGCTACGCCAACTTCTGGAACACGCTTCCGCTGTTCTTCGTCGGAATCGGCATCCTCCTCCCGATTGCAGCGGTGGCACTGGTCATCGGCCGCCGCCGCGGTGCCGCGAGCCTTCGGGTCGGATCGCTGTCGGCGGACCAGTTTGCGTCGGTCGCCGCCGTGCTCGCGGCAACGTTCTTTTTCCTCCAGACGATGAGCGCCTTCCACATCGGCCCGCTCATCTCCCTCATCGGAGCACTCGGAATGCTTGCGGCAACGGTGCTGGCCCCGCACCTGCCCGTGCTCAAGAAGGACTTCCACGACCGTCCCGATTCCGCGGCACACCCGGTGGCACGTGCGGTTCTTCCCACCCGGCCCAAACCTCCCAAGCCCGTCTCCGCTCCCGCCGGCAGCGACGCACAGGCAGGCGATACACCGGCATCCGATGCGCCGGAGGCTGACACCACCGGCGCCGGCGCCGCGGGCCCGGCCAAGGCCAGCCTTGCCAAGTCCGGCCACGCCATCTCCAGCACCGCCAAGACACTTGCCGCCCGCTTCCGCAGCCCGCGGAAGGCAGGCCCGGATGACGCCGCGGCCGCCAATGGAGTGGCCTCCGCCGTCGGCGGCTACGGCGCCACAGCGGTAGGATCGCCGGCATCCGGAGCGCAGATAGCTGCCGCCGACGCTGACCCGTCCGAGCAGCCCGCCGACTCCGCGGAGCGCCCGCTGAACGGCGCTGCTTCCGGGGCTTCAACGGCTGTGACCCCGGAGGCCGGCACGGAACGCGGCCACGGTTCGACGGCGGCGCCGGAGGACCCGGCGGACGCGGATTCCAGGCCCGACCCGGCACCTCAGACGCGCGTGCATCCCGTAGCGGCGAGCGCCCCGGTGGAACAGCAGGAGCCCATTTCCGCGACCCGCAGCGCCGACGACGATCAGGTTGTTGAAGCGTTCTGGTTCGCCGTCGGCACCCCGCGCCCGGTGATCGACGAACAGTCAGGCCGGACGCTCTTCACCGTGGAGCCAGGTGACTGGGAGGTCGGAATTGAGGACCGCGGCACCGAGTTCCTGGTGCAGGACAAGCGCACCGGCCAGATCGGCATGATGCACGACCTCACCAACATCGAGCGGGCGCCGCGGGACTAGGGGCAGCCCCAGGAAAGGCCGGATCATGAAGGCAAAGGCCCGGGAGCCCGAGTCGCCGGTTGCGCTCAAGCGCCGGGCGCGCCGCATCCATCGGGTGCTCGCCGAGCAGTACCCCTACGCGGTGGCGGAACTCGATTTCCGCAACCCGTTCGAGCTGCTCGTCGCAACCGTCCTTTCGGCGCAGACGACCGATGTGCGTGTGAACCTCACAACGCCGGCGCTGTTCGCGCGTTATCCCGACGCCCGGGGCCTTGCAGAGGCCAACACCGAGGAGCTGCAGGAAATCATCCGCCCCACCGGCTTCTTCCGGGCAAAAGCCAACAGCCTCCTCGCGCTGTCGAACCGCCTCGTGGATGAATACGACGGCGAGGTGCCCAACCGCCTCGAGGATCTCGTCACCCTTCCGGGCGTAGGGCGAAAGACGGCGAACGTGGTGCTCGGCAATGCCTTCGGGATCCCCGGGATCACGGTCGACACCCATTTCGGGCGGCTGGCACGGCGTTTCCGCTGGACCGAATCCGACGACCCGGTGAAAGTCGAGGCCGAGGTGGGCCTGCTCTTTGAGCCGCGGGACTGGACGATGCTTTCCCACAGGGTTGTCTTTCACGGGCGCCGTATCTGCCATGCGAAGAAGCCGGCCTGCGGTGCCTGTCCGGTTGCGGCGCTGTGCCCGTCTTACGGCGAAGGCGAGGTCGACCCGGCGAAGGCCGCCAAGCTCCTTAAATATGAGTTGGCGCCGGGGCGCGAGGAACTGCGCGCGCTGATGGTCAACGGCGCGACCCGCGCCGAGCTGCGTGCGGCCGGCCACAGCCTCGGAACGTGAGCGCCCACCAGTCCCTGCGGAGTTACGCCGCCTCCATGACGGGTGCGACGTCGGCGCAGTTCCACACCACCTGGCACCTTCGTGTCCTTGACCCCGACACCGCACGGCGGGCCGCTGTCCTGATCCTCTTCGGGGCGGACGACCAGCATCCACCGGGGGAACCCGTTGCCCCGAGGGATCTCGACCTGCTCCTGGTCAAACGTGCCGGTTCCTTGAACAACCACCCCGGCCAGGTCGCCTTTCCGGGGGGCGAGATCGACCCCACCGACGCCGACGAGCCGGCGGCCGCGCTGCGTGAGGCCCGTGAGGAGACGGGGCTGGACCCCGCGGGGGTTGAAGTGCTCGGCGTCCTGCCCGAAGTGGGCCTTCCGATCAGCAACTTCATGGTGACCCCGGTGCTTGGATGGTGGGCGCTGCCGACTCCCGTGGCCGTGGTTGACCTCGCCGAATCCTCCCACGTGTTCCGGGCACCGCTTCGTGAACTGCTCAATCCCGAGAACCGCAGGACCGTTGTGTATTCCCGCCGGGGTTTCACCGGGCGGAGCCCGGGCTTCGTGCTCCCCGAAGCGACGGTCTGGGGCTTCACCGGGATCCTGCTCGATTCCATTCTCGACGGACTGGGCTGGACCGAGCCGTGGGACGCCTCCCTGGAGATTCCCCCACCCCGGTGAGCCGGCAACCGCCTATTTGGCGTCGGCGTAGGAGCGCACCACCACCACGTTGACGGCGAATTCGATGGGAATGGGACCGAACATCAGCGCCGTCGCCGCTGCGGCGGCCTCCTCGAGGACCGCGCTGACCTCCGCGGCGCGGTCCTCGGGCACATGGAGCATCACCTCGTCGTGGAGGAAAAACACCAGGGCCGTGACCGCTGCGGGACCGCCCACCTGCCTGAGCCGGCGGCGCACCTCGGCAAGCCAGCACAACGCCCATTCGGCCGCGGTTGCCTGCACCACGAAGTTCCGGGTAAAGCGCCCCCGGGCCCGGGCGGCAGCGTCGGCGCGGCGCTGCTCCTCCGCCGTCGCCGTCTGCTGTGAGGCGCGCCAGCGCTCCGACGCCGGTGGGCAGCCCCTTCCCAGGTAACTGGTGACGGTGCCGCCGGCCTCCCCGGTGCGTGCAGCCGATTCCACAATGGCGATCGCCTGCGGGTAGGTGCGGGTGAGCTGGGGCATCAGCCGCCCCGATTCGCCCGTCGTCGCCCCGTACATCGCCCCGAGCATGGCCAGCTTGGCTTTTGCCCGGTCCCCGCCGAATCCCTGCTCGGCGATGCCCTGGTAGAGGTCCTTGCCCCGGGCCGCGGCGGCGAGCGCCGAATCCTGCCCCAGCGCGGCCAACACGCGCGGCTCGAGCTGGGCCGCGTCGGCGACGATCAGCACATGCCCCGGGTCGGGCCGGACCGCGTCACGGACCTGCCGGGGGATCTGCAGGGCGCCCCCGCCCCGCGACGCCCACCGCCCGGAAACAACGCCGCCCACCACGTACTCGGGCCGGAAGCGGCCCTCCTCCACCCAGGTGTCCAACCAGGTCCAGCCGTTCGCGGTGAGCAGCCGCGAGAGTTTCTTGTAGGCGAGCAGCGGCTCGATGGCCGGGTGCTTCTGGCGCTCAAGCTCCCAGGAGCGGGTTGTTGCCACTTCGATCCCCGCCCGGTGCAGGGCCCGGATGAGCTCCTGGGGTGAATCAGGGTTCAGTGTCGGGTTCCCCAGGGCACGCCGAAGCTCGGCGGCGAGCAGCTCGAGTCCGGCCGGGCGCTGGCCCTCGGGCGGACGGGGTCCGAGGAGCCGTTCAAGGAGTTCCTCATGCACGTCCCTGCGCCACGGCAGGCCCGCCGCTTCCATCTCCGCGGCCAGGAGCGCTCCGGCGGATTCGGCTGCGAGCAGCAGGGCGAGCCGTCCGGGGTGCCGGGAGGCGGCGACGGCCTCCAGCTGCTGCCGGAATTCCGTGGACACCGCCTCAAGGCCCGGGCCGGAAGCCCGGACGACCTCGTCGAAGAGGCTGCTCTGGTTCGGTGCGGGGGCCGGTGGCAGAAGCTGCCGGGGAAGCGGTGCCTCCTCTCCGTCGGGTGCCTGCGCGCGCAGTTCCTCAAGGTAGGGGGAGGGTGCGCAGTATCCCGAGTGGGTGAGGACAGCCCGGGCCAACGCCAGGTCGTGGCAGCGGTCGAGACTGATGCCTCCGGCCAGCAGGGCCGGGTACCAGGCGCGCGCGTTATCCCAGACCCAGCGGGGAGAACCGGACTCGAACCGAGCGAAGACGTCGTGCAGTTCCCCGGCACCGGCCCGCAGCACAGGGCCGGTAGGGGAGCCGTCCGCGGCAAGCGGCTGGAACGCAGCCGCGGTGTCCGGCTCGGTGCTGGGCGGGTGGGCCACGACAACATACATACGATCATTGTCACCCGGGCCCCTCCCTATTCCGTGCCCGGCCGGATTGTCCACATAGCCGGGGCGCGCCCGCCCCGCGCCGCACGTGATGCGCAGGATGGAGCGATGACGGTCAGGTCCTCCTGGGTTCCCGCAGCCGCCACCGAGCACTGCGTGGCACTGGTGGGCGGAGCGCAGGCGCTGCGCGACGAGGCGGCGCGCGTGGGTGCGGCGGCCGGTGTGGTTCTGGTCCAGGCCGATTCGGTGGCACAGGCGCTCCAGCACAACCCGGCGGTCCTGCTCCTAACCTGCGACAGCACCAACGCGGCCCTCCCTGCGGATACCCCGGTGATCCTCATCGGAGGAAAGGAGGACGAGGGTGCCGTCTGGGCGGCTGCCTCCCGAACGGGGGCAGGCAGGGTCGCCATCCTTCCACAGGCAGCGAGTTGGCTCGCGGAACACCTGAGTGGTGCGGGATCAGCGGCGCGCTCCGGGACGGTGGTCGGGATAATGGGTGCATCGGGCGGTGCCGGGGCCACGACTCTCGGCTGCTGGCTCGCCGACCATGCGGGGGCGGGCGGGATGCGGACCGTCCTGATCGACGGCGACCCTGACGGCGGTGGCCTGGGGCTCGCCCTCGGCGGGGCCGCCGGTTCCGGTGCCTGCTGGGACGACCTGGCCGAGGTGCGCGGGGCGCTGCACCCAGGCCAGTTTGCCGCAGCCCTGCCCCAGACGCGGAACTTCGCCGTGCTGTCCCAGCGGACTCCCGGCATCGGGGCCGGCACTCCGCCAGCCGGCCGTACCCGCCCTGGATACCCGGGGCACGGCTCCGAGGCCGTGGCTTCGGTGCTTGCCGCTGCCCGCGACGCCTACGACCTCGCCGTCGTCGACCTGGGTGCGGCACACGCCGCTGGGGATTCCCTCTCCGGCTACTGCCAGAGCATCATCGTGGTCGTGCCGGCGCGGCCGCGGCCGGTCTCAGCCGCGGGGCGGATTCTTCCGCTGCTTGAACCATCCTCCGTGGAGGTGGTGGTGCGCGGCCCGGTCCTCAACGGGCTCGATCCGGACCGGATCGCCGAGGCCCTCAGCCTGCCCAGGATCCCCGCATTCCTTCCCCGGCTGCGTGCGGTACCGGCGGCGGAGGCGCAGGAACGGCTACTTGAACTCGGGCACCGGCGGGGGCCCCGGCGTGTTTGCGCAGCACTCGCCTCCCGGATCTGGGGAAGGTCGGCCGCGGGATGACCTGGCACGAGTCCCGCACCCGTCATGCTGCCGGCGCTGACACGGCACTGGTCACCGAGGTGAGGGCCGCCGTGCTCTCGCGGGCGGACCCCCTCACCGGGGCGGGCCTGGCCGACGCCGTCCGCTCCACGGGCCGGCTCCTCGGCTCCGAGGGAACGCTCACCGCCGTGGACAGGCTCCGCGCCGAATTCCAAGGCCTCGGGCCCCTCCAACACCTGCTGGAGGATGAAGCGGTGACCGACATCCTTGTCAACGGGCCCTCGCAGGTCTGGGTGGACGGGGAATCGGGGCTCCACCGGGTTGGCGCGGCCTTCCCGCACGAGGGCGAGGTGAGGGCTCTCGCCACCCGGTTGGTCGCCGCCGGAGGTAGAAGGCTCGACGATGCGAACCCGTGCGTGGACGTGCGTCTCAACGGGTTCCGTATCCACGCCGTTCTGCCTCCCATCTCGACCGAAGGCACCCTGCTCTCCATCCGGATCCGGCGCGAGCGTGTTTTCTCCCTGGCCGAGCTCGAGGCAACCGGTGCCCTTCACCCGGAAATGGCGGGCATCCTTCGCTCCGTGATCAGGCGGCGCCTCAACTTCCTCATCAGCGGCGCCACAGGGACGGGCAAGACGACGCTCCTTTCCACGCTGCTGGGGATGAGCAGCCCCACCGAGCGGATCGTCCTGGTGGAGGACGCGGCGGAACTGAGCCCCCACCACCCGCACACCGTCGGGCTTCAGGCACGGTACGGCAACCTCGAAGGGGCAGGAGTCATGGAGCTTGCCGACCTCGTACGCCACGCCCTGCGGATGCGGCCCGACCGACTGATCGTCGGCGAGTGCCGCGGAGCGGAGGTGAGGGAACTGCTTGCCGCAATGAACACCGGCCACCACGGGGCCGGCGCGACAGTGCACGCCAACTCGGCGCGGAGCATTCCCGCACGGTTGACGGCACTCGGGGCGCTCGCGGGGCTTAGCCCCGGTGCGCTGGCGCTGCAGGCCGCGAATGCCCTCGACCTGGTGATCCACCTCGTCCGCACATCCGCCGGGCGCCGGGTGGAGCAGCTTGCCCTGGTCGGACTGGAGGATGGAAGCCGGCTTGAGGTGCGACCGGCCCTCACCTGGAATGGAAGGGGGT
Organism: Arthrobacter sp. TJ-254; assembly: GCF_058269175.1. Lineage (NCBI taxonomy): Bacteria > Bacillati > Actinomycetota > Actinomycetes > Micrococcales > Micrococcaceae > Arthrobacter > Arthrobacter sp. TJ-254. The sequence goes on from NZ_JBZCNF010000002.1 coordinate 293,106, forward strand.
GCTCACGGGGCACCGGGTGGGAGGGCCTCCGGGAAAAACTTGAAGAGGCAGGGCCGCTGGGATGACCGGACTTCTCGTTGCCCTGCTGCTCGGGGCCGCGGCGGCGGTGCTGCGATTGACCGCGCCGTTCCCCGCCGATGCACGGCGGCGACTGCCTGGCGGTCCCGGCTTCCAGGGGAGCGGCCCCGCCCGCGGCCCGCGCACTCCCCGCCCGAGGGACCCGCCCGTTGATCCGAACGACATCCCGTTGTTCGTCCGCCAGCTCACCGGCCTGCTTCAGGCAGGGAGGATGCCGCAGCAGTTGTGGGCGGACCTTGAGGCCGTCTATGCGCCGGCGGCCACTCCGGGATCAGGGTTCGCGCCCAGTGCCCTGCCTGTCATCCAGGCGGCGGCCCGGGCTGCGGAGCTGGGCCTGAGCGTTCCCGACGTGCTCAGCAGCGCTCCACCCCTCCGAACCGATTCCGCGCGGGCATCACCGTTGACCCTGTGGGTCGATCTCGCTGCGTGCTTCTCCGTCGCGGAACGCACCGGAGCCCCCTTGGCCCAGGTCCTGGCGCGGTACGCCGACCAGCTCGACGTGGAAGTTGACGCCCAGGGCGCGCGGGACAGCGCGCTCGCCGGCCCCAAGGCAACGGTGTCGCTGCTGACCTGGCTCCCGGCCTTCGGGCTCCTGCTCGGCTACCTCATCGGAGCGGACCCGCTGCGCGTGCTGTTCGGTTCACCCCTGGGCAACGCTGTCCTGGCGGCCGGGTGCCTGCTGATGGCGGCCGCGCGCGTCTGGTGCTCCCGGCTGGTTGCCGCTGCGGCGAGGCGCACCTGATGGGCCCGGCGCTCACGGCGGCGCTTCTCCTTGCCGCCTACGGAATCCTCACCCTCTCCGCCCGCCCGTCGCTTGTGGCTCCGTCGAAAGGGAGCCCGCGTCGCGTGCCTGCCGGAATCACCGATGCGAGCTTGATGCTCGACCTGATGGGAGCCATGCTCGTCGCCGGCGCACCGGCCGATCATGCCCTCTCCGTCCTGGCTGACATGGTGGAGGAACCGGTGGCACGCAGAATCAACCACGCCGTGGCCGCCCTCAGCCTGGGGTCGGAATGGGAGGCGGCATGGCAGGCCGGGCCCCGCCCACCCGCCGGTGCATGGGACCCCTTGCGGCAGGGATCCCGGCTGACTGTCGCCGCAGTGGGCCGCCGGCCCCTCGGGCGTTGGGGATCCGGGCGCCGCGCGCAGGGGCAGCGAACGGCTGGAGTCGATGCAGCCGCCGAACTCCGCGATGCACTGCGCTTTGCCGCGCTCACCGGCGCCCCATCGGCGGCCATCGTCCATGCGTGCGCGGGGCAGCTGCGGCGGCGGCAGAACCGGGATCTTGAACGGCGGGCCGCTGCGCTCGGGGTGAAGCTGGTTGTGCCACTGGGGGTCTGTGCGCTTCCCGCCTTCGTCTGTCTGGGGGTGGCGCCCGTCGTGCTCGCCCTCCTGCCGTGAACAGCCGGGTCCGGGCCCCGGGTTATCCACTTATCCGGCATCCCACCACCGGCCGCAGCCGCAGCGGGGAAGAGTACCTTCATGCCGCAGCCGCGGCCCATCGACCGTCCCAGGCAGGACCGCCGGGGCCCAAGCAGGGAGAAATCAATGTCCTCATCAGACGCCGGAGCGCCGGGCGCCGGAACCGACCCAGCGAAGGGGCCGGACCGGGACGACGCGGACAAGCCCCGGACAGTACCGTCGGACCACGCGGAGGCCGGACTGGCCACCGCTGAATACGCGATCGTCATGCTCGCGAGCGTGCATCTCTTAAAACATACTTTTTGATATGGTGACTCGTATGTCACCTACCGCGGCACCTCGCCCCCGCGTCGCAATATACGCCCGGCAGTCAGAGGACGTTGATCAGGGCATCTCCCAGCAGCTCTACGATTGCCGCGCGGAAGCTGCCCGACGGGGCTGGCGGATGGTCGCTGAGTTCCGGGACAACGACACGGGCGCAAGCAAGGCCCGTGGCCCAAAGACTGACTGGTCCAAGATGCTGCATGAGTTCGATGCCGGCTCGTTTGACGTCTTGCTGGTCACCGAGACCTCACGGCTTACGCGCAGCCTCACCGACGTCCTCGAGGTGCGCCCGCCACGCCGCGACATCCGAGTGGTCGTGATCCGTGAAGGCATCGACACCGAGATCGATGACTTCATGCTCAAGCAGCTCGTCCTCCTCGCCGAGCGCGAGGTGAAGATCAAGGCGGCGCGCGCGGCCCGCTACGCCGCCGAGCGTCGGAAGGAGGGACATCCCACCTCCGGAAAGACGCCGCACGGGTACCAATGGTTGCCCGCCGCCGACCGCGGACCGATCGGGACTCGCTACGTCGTAAACGACGTCGAGGCCGCTGACGTCCGCCGGATTTTCGCCGAGTTCCTCGTTGGCGCGCCGCTCGGACAGATTGCCCGCGACCTCAACCACGCCGGCAGGACAACGAGGAAAGGTGCTCGGTGGCGCTCTGCCACGGTGCGCCGCATTCTCATGAACCCCTTCTACGCGGCACTGCTGCCGCCGGCGCAGCCTACTGGCAAGCATGAGCTGGCAAAGATCGATCTTGAGGCCTGCACCCCTGGTGCCTGGGAGGCGATTGTGGGGCACGAGCAACTGGTCGCCACACGTGACCGCCTCGTCGGCGTCAAACCTGCCCACAGCGGCACGGCCCGCAGGTGGCTGCTCTCCGGTCTGGCAAGGTGCTCCGTGTGCCGCGAGCCCGTTCGTTCAGCACGTGGAAGAACGCATCCTACGGCCCGTAAGGACGGCTCCGGCTCTGCTCCCACCAAGCGATACCACAACTATCGCTGCGTCAACGGCCATTTCATGCGGAGCGGGGACTTGATTGACGAGTACGTCGCCATGCTTTGCATCGCCCGACTCTCGGAGCCTGACGCTGCGACTTTGTTGATTCCCGAGACCGATGAGGTAGACATCGCTGCGCTGCACACTCGCCGTGACGCACTCCGAGCGAGCCGGAAGAACGTCTTCTTGCTCATCGACGACGACCCGGCTCGGCTGGCAGCCGCACAGGACCGACTCGACGACATTGAAGAGCAGTTAAGGGCCGTCGACTCGGAAATCACCAGCGCTGTGAGCCGGAGTCCTTTTGCCGACCTGGTCGATGTTGAGGACGTGCGCGCTTGGTGGGACGCCGTGACCCTCGCTCGTCGCCGTGCAATCGTTGACTTTTTGATGAGCGTCGCAATCTGCCCTGTCGGCAAGGGCCGCCGCGTTACGAGCCCCGAGGCCGTGGCAGAGACGGTACAGGTCGTACCGAAGGCTTGATTCTCCCTCTAACGACGAACTCAGCTCCGAGCTCCTGACTTGGTAACCATTCGCTACCCTCGACGGAGAGCTGGCCGAGTTGCAGGTGGGCACAGGCCTAGATGGTCTGTGTCATGAGGTTGGTGATGTTCCGGCGAGGCTGGGGGCGGTTCCCGAACGCAGTATGTGCTCGATGGTAGTTGTAGTGGATGTAGGTCACTCCGGCGGCGGTCCTCGTCCTCGGCCTCGATGTAGGCGTGGTGAAACGATCCCTTCCATGAGCGGGTGGTCCACTGCCTGCCCCGCGAGTACGAGGGAATCGCGCCGCCGTAGACGGAGGTGCCGTGTGGCATGATGTCGTCGAAATCAAAGCTGACCTCACTGAGCCGAAAACGTCGACGTCAGCCCTCGGACCCGAGGTGATCCACCAGCGTTGCGGGGTTGACGAATGTCCGGGTGTGCGACGAGTACACAACCACCGCCAGGATGTACCGAGCGGAATCGAAAAGCAGGTCCGCGAACTCAGCTGCATTCTTGCGGGCTGAGATAGTGCGATAGGACATCGACAAAGACACCACTGAAGGCGCGGGGTGTTGCCGCGTTCCCCGCGCGGGTCCCGCTACGCTGGCGGGATGAAATCAGGCTGGTATCCAGATCCGCTGAAACACGACATGGAGCGGTGGCATGACGGGGCATTGTGGACCGATCACCTCCGTCCTCGGCAGGTCCCTGCGACCGTAGCCCCTGAACGCGCGGCACCGGCGCCGCGGGCCTCACCCTCTGGGGGTCCGGTCATGACATCAGAGGGTTCGAACGGTGCTTCGTCGGCGCTGCTCTGGGTGGGAATCATCGCGGCAGCAATAGGCGCCTTCGTCGGCCTGAGGCCGATGCCAGGCGGGTCCCAAGGCTGTGGCAGCGCTTGGCTGCCAAGCCTGTGCAACCCTGGAGTCCACAGCAGCGCCGCGGCAGCTTCGGTGGTTCTTATCCTCATCGCAGGTGCAGCAATCATTACGAGCTTCGCCATCCGCGGACGGAAGCCGTAGCCGGACCGCTGGCGTGTCGGTTCCCGGATGGCTGAAGGCGCCCACCAGACGGGGTCGGTGATCGAACAGTCATGGACCCAGTGCGCGACGGCGTTCGGCCCGAGGATGGACCGAGGTGACCGCGAATGGCTCGGGTGCCCGTCACAGGATGCTCTCCGGCACCATCCATCGACATGTGTAGGACTCCCAACGGAACGCATTCAACCCGTAGTCACGCGGTGCCGTCGGGCGAAGCGATCATCGACCACTTCCCGCGCTGGAGAACGGAGATGAAGAACTGCCCGCATACGGATTCGCACGTGGGGCAGACGAAGGCGCTGTAGGTGGTCCCGCTCGCTTTGGTCCGTCGGACATCGATGTCGGCCTTCTCCACGTCGCAGTCCACCACGTCCATCCAGCGGTCGACCGCGCGGTGTACGAGCGGGTGGTTTTCGAAGCGCTTGGCCCCTACCTTGCCAGGGATCTCAGGCGGGGCGCCCGCCTTCACCCAGTAGCCCCGCGGTGTCCAGGCGTGCCAGATCAGCATGGGCTGCCGACAGCGGTCGTGCCAGCACTGGGTGACCGCTGCGCGGACGTGGAGGTTCTCCGTCGTGCGGACGACGTGGCGACCGTATGCCGCCTCAGCCGGCGCGGTCCGTTGGTTCATGTCGTCGACCGCGGCCTGCCACTCGGCACGGCGTCGTTCGGCTTCCTCGTGCTCCCGGGCCCGCCGCTCCTTCTCAACCCTGAGCTTTTCCACCTGCCGCAAGGGGCTCCCATAACGCCAGTTGTGTCCCCGTTCGAGCAATTCCCTGACGGCAGCACCAAGACGGTCGGCGCGCAGATCGAGATTACTGGAAGACGCAAAGAGGTTTAGCAGTTCGACTGCGGAGTCGGGGATGTCGGACGTCTTGCCGAAACCGATGGTCAAGGTCGGAACCTTGATCTCGCTGTGCTCGAGCTCGCGGGGCATCAGCCACACCGGCATGTACCCGCTGTCGAAGTAGCGCTGTGACCGACGCTGGTACTCCTCGGGTGCCTGCCCGGAGAGTTGGACCTCGAAGGCGTAGCGCTTCCTGCCGTCGTCGGACACTGCCATGACGTCGATGATCCATTCGCGCAAGGGGTGCGGATGTTCGATCTCGGCACTCCAGCCCGGTACTAGATTGATGGCGTGAGCGATTGCCTCCTTCATTGCGTGGTGCTGCGCGCTTTCGCCCCCGTGGTCGACGCCGCACTCGGTCATGCGGTAGTGCGAGAAGAACTGGGTAGTTCCGCGGCTCTTGGCGACCGCGCGGATCCCGCACAGGGGCATCGTGAGACGCTTTCGCTCATCGGAGTCCTTTAGCCGGCACCAGTCGTCCTCCGCCATGCTCAACGCGTCGATCCGGTTGCCGTCAAGCTGCGCAATCACCGCCATGTGGTCCCCCTCCACCTGTGACCGGCCGCCATCGGCCGGATGCCTGAACGGATTCAACCATGTCGTACCGACGAAGCAGACGGCGCCATAATCGGGTTTGAAAAATCGCCCTACCCTCGCCGGCACGCCGCCCCTGTACTCGCCGATGGCCTGGATATGATCAGCGGAATCACTTCATCGGGGGGTCTCTTGAAACTGCCTGCCGTCGCGCTGCTCGCCGTCCTGCTACTGACCGGGTGTGGGCAGAACAGCTCGGGATCTGACGGGGCAGAGGCTGCCGGGTCGACAGCGTCACCGACTGCCTCTGCAACTCCCTCGACGAAGCCCGAGCCGACCGAAACGGCTTCCCCGAAGCCGACCTCCTACCTGGATACGTTGAAGGATCCATACAGGGGGCTGGACCCCGAGGTAGGTGATGCGTTTGTTCATCTCGCCATCGAGGGCGACTCGTCCCTCGGCCACGAGGACATCGGCGGCATGGTCGACCTTGCCCTCGACATCTGTGGGATCTACGGCTGGGGCGGCACTCAAGACGAAGTGGTGCAACGAATGGGGTCGAAGTCGGGCCCCTCCTACAATGTCCTCCAGGCCGTCGCGATTCGCGGCGCGGGCATCGCGACGTTCTGCCCGGAATACGCTGAGGTGAGCAAGGGGCCATGACTGCCTGAGCTCTCACCGCACGAAGCCCGCGGCGGGATGACCGCTGCGCGTTTCGTGGCGAGGGGGACTAGGTGGTGTTCTGTGTCATGAGGTTGGTGACGTTCTGGTGAAGGCTTGAGGCTGGGGTTCCCAATCGCAGTATGTGCTCGATGGTAGTTGTCGTGCATGTTCCAGGTCGTGATGACGGCGGCGCGTTGCGTCTCCGAGGTCCATTCGCGGGCGTAAAGAAGCTCTTCGGCCAGCGTTCCGTTGCAGCGACCTACCTTGCCGTCGCGCTACTCCTGAGCAAAGAACGTCTGGTTCCTCTCCGGGACCTGACGGCTTTAACCGCCAGCCGTAACACCGGTAGTCTCCCCTTCATGACGCTCCTATCGGATCTGCTCAACGACTCGAACATGGAACGGCTTTCAGCTAGGCGAATCCAGGCGATCACTGAAAGCAAGGGTGTAAAGGTCGCGAACACCTCAATCTCGAAGTACCTCCGCGGTGAGCCCGGGGCGCCCAGTGAGTCTGTACTTGCGACCGTCTCTCTGGCGCTGAGTTTGCCAATTGAGGTCCTCCGGGAAGCCGCCGGCGCACCAGCGGGAGAGTCTGATCCGTTCGTCCTTCCGGAGTCAGCCAATAGACTCAGCAGCCGCCAACGCGAGCTCGTGCTCCACACCGTCTCAATGAGTAGGTGCCCAAGCGTCGCCAAGCATTAGGCTGTCTGTCGCTTTCAGCACCTAGGAATTGGGTCAGTGCATCCTCAACACTTCTCGGTCGGCGCCGAAGGCGGACTCCCGCATAAGGTTGCACTGTCGATGGGCAACCCGGAGATTGTCGTCGTGTACGCAAATTGCTCGGAAAATGATTTGTGAAATGATTTCCGTGAGCGGGAGCAGCGCCCCCAGCAGGGTTGGGGCATTGGTGGCCGCTCCGGATCTAGGCGGATCACTCAGCCCAGGCGGGGTGCCCGGATGGGCTGCTGACTCTTCATTAGCGGGTCGATGAGGACGAACCGCATCGTCCGCGGCGCACGTTCAAAGCGCCATCTGCGCAGCTTTCCGTTTCTCCCGGTAGAGACGGTTCTCGCGGGAGATGCAGGCCCGACACCGACGGGCGCCGTTCTTCATCTGAGTGTTCTTCTCGTCGTAGGGGTGACCGTGTGGACAGTGGGTCTTGCGGGCGTGAACGGCCATACATCCGACGCCCCGCAGATTGTTCTCGGCGAGGGTGACCGGCTCCAGATGATTGGGGTTCAGGCAGGCTCGGTTGCGGCACAGGTGATCGAGGACCAGGTCGTCTTCAATGTCGCCGGCGAATAGCTCGTAGGCGATGCGATGGACTCTGCGCGTCTTGCCGTGGACGGAGATCTGGCCGTAGCCATCCGGATGGAAACTCCCCTGCCACACGATGCAGCCGGTCGTTGGTTCGAAGACGGAACGCGCGAGCAGACGCTCATAGATATTGAGGCGCAAGGTGACCATTGGGGCACCTCCTTCAATGAATTTGTGGGACGGCCGCTGACACCTCAGACGGCCGTTGGCAGGACGTGTTGCGGAAACTGCAACGACATCGGAACCACCCCCGGGTCGGCGTCAGCCGACCGGTGCCTCGGCGCCTCCATGCAGCACTTGTCGCCAGGGGCGCCGAGGTGTCCATGCTGCCTTTCGCTCTGCTCAGAGACGGCTGCGACAACGTCGCAGGCAGTCTCTGTCCCCGACGGCCGACAGGCCGAGGGGGGAGCTGGTGCCACGAACCCTTATGCCCTTTCCCTTGTTCTCTCGCATCTGGAGCTTTAGCGGAAGATCGAGAGGATTTCTGTTGGTACATCAGCGGAAAGTAGTTTCAACCACATGCTTTCAACCCGACCGTTTACGGTTTCCACTGGTGGAAGGTCGGGTTGAAGAATGGCTACTTTCCGCGGGTTGAAGGCTGTTGGCTTTCCACCGGGATCTTAGGTGCGTGGCACCCGGTGGAAAGCGTGCTGCAACGCAGCGCCACGGGGTCCCGACGAAGGAGTGGGCGCCGTGTTCGGGCCTTCACGGGGACGCAGTCCCCGCCTTGATGCTCGTACCAACAGGCGCGGAGGCGAAGCCGCAGCGGTCCCATACGAGGTGCCGGTGGAGGGGCCTGCTGAGGAACGAAGCCGGCCCTGGAGGCGGCAGCGAAGGCGCTGCGCAGCAGCTGCTGAAAGCTCGTCACTGCATTGGGCTCACCGGCCCCGCAGGGGTCTCCTCACACGTCCTCACGGGAGTGGCTGCGGACCTCGCATCATGGCCGCCCCGGCGGCCGCCACAGTTCCATTGCAGCACCGCTGCGGAGGGCTCCATGGTCGATGGCGACACCGTCGCCGGCCTGCTCCGAAGAGCTGCCCCAGTCTCGCGGTGGCATCGTGCTGCACCTGTCGCCAGGATTCCCGCCACCGCGGCCCCACGACATCCATCACGAAGCTGCTGCCGCCCGGTCCCTGGGTGACGTCGGACCGGCGTTCCCTCCTCGCCTTCTGGGCTTTCGGACGGAGTTCGACTGCCCGGTGAGCGGTGCATGCCCGGGGACCGGAACGGGCCATGGTGCAGTGTCATCACTGTGCCTCCCAACCTCGCATCAACGGGGTTAGGACCAGGAGATCCCCCTGCCCACAGAGAGTCCTCAAAGGGGGTGGGTGGCGGCTGTCATATGGCTGACCTTCCCTGCACTTGGTGCGCCCGACCTATCCAACCTTCATGCTTGGCTGGCCTGGTGCTCAGGGGCCCCCTGACAACTTCACGCACGGTTGTCACGAGAAAAAGTAGTGCTGTCCATGCTTCCCCTAACGGCACTACTTTTCCTCGAGGGAACCGGACTCCCTGAGCACCTTGCAAGCACTGGGCGAACGCGTCAGTGCATCGCCACCCACCCCCGCCCCTCGCTCCTTTTAGCACGGTGCCTCCGCACCCGCATGGCGCTCGTCAGAGCGCCGGTAATGTAAAAAAATGCAGCCCAAAGGCTGCAACATTCTGCCCACCTGTGGCCAGAATATGGTCACAGGTGACCAATAGTGGGCTCTAAAGGGGCGCCCGTAACGCTGAATTCGAGGAATCCTGGTGAATTGCGCCCCGCCGGGCGCGAAATACGTCAGTGAACCCACGATGGACCCGGAATCAGCCCACGGCTGGTCACAACGGACCCACATTCGACCCGAAAGTGGTTACTGCTGCTTTTGTTGGTCACCCTGCGCCCACTTTCGACCCACAAGGGACCCATTTGGGGCCCGTAAAGGACCCGGCGCGATGAAAGAGCCCGAATCCTGCCACAAAGTGGCCACGATCGGGCCAGGGCCGGTTCAGCCGGCCAGGGCCGCCGCGGGGATACCCTGGCGCAGCGAAGCGCGCACCAGCCGCCAGCCGACGGACTGCCTGGCACGGTGCCCGGGGGACTGTTGCAGCTCCAGCTGCCGCCGGGCTGTGCCCCAATGAGGCGACGCGGATAGTGTGCCACGCCTGTGTGGAGCTGATGCGGGTGCAGCAGTTGATGCAGCAGCGGACCAATCGCTCTAATTGGATGCCGAAAAGCTCGCCTTCACCACAATTCCAGATTGGATCAGGGCAGATCGCGGTCGGAAATCGGTAACGCGGGTAATGGTCTCGACGGCATTCAATGCTTGCACGGCGGTGGCTGCCGTCGGGTACACCAGCGGACCATTCCACGCCGGCCTGCGAGCGTGAATGACGGCAACGGGCTGGACAATCGATGTGGTTTCATACGGGCTGAGCGTGAACTGGCCAGAAGGGGCTGCTCGTTGAGCAACCCCCACTCGAAAAGATCAATAGAAGGCCTAGATGTTAGGCCACTCGTCCGTCCTCACCGCCTTTACTTTCCAAACAGCGCAGTTCCGGTGATGGTCAAGACTGTCACCAGAGTCCCAGTTCCTGCAGCAATCCAGGCGGCCCGTACTTCCGGTCGTTTGTCCGCCCAGAATGCGCCCTCGTTTGCAGCCCCCAAGCGTGCCTGCTCAAAATCCCCCTGATACGCGCTGCGGACCAGCGAGGCGGCAGCATGGTCTGTCTTGATCAGTTCCTGTCTTGATATCGTCGGCCGGCATCCGTCTTGAAGGTGAGTGGAAATGGTGCCAAGCCGACTATCCTCAGGCGGCACCCCGTAGCGCCTCGCAGATGCCTGGAATCCTCTGGCGCTCTGCGCCACCGTCCGGTGCCAATGAGCAGGATTTGAGCCGTGGTGACTCCTGCTTTGCAGACTCTCCCGCAAGAACGAGGCGTTTCGGAGCAACCCGAGAGGGGTAGCTCGACGGCTCACAAGCTTCTGCGCGAGGATCATTACGACGGCAGTGAGCGAAAGGCTTACCTCCAGCCCGAGCAGGGCGTCCCACCAGACGTTGCCTTGAGGGCTCAGAGTGGTGGCCATTCCGACCGATAAGAGTGTGAATACGGTGAAAGTCGGAATTCCATACAGCGAGGCCCGGGCAATCCGCATGAGTAGGTGATCATCGGCGATGAGACGAACTCGATCCTCAAAGTGACGCGGAAGGGGATAGCGCGGACTCCCTTGAAGGGCGGCGCTGAGGGTCCTGAACGCGGCGGTGCGGTGTCGGTGTAGTGTCCTGCGGTGAAGGAACCGGATCACCTTATAGCCCCAGACGTTACTGAGAGCCGCGGTAAAGCCCAGCGTGAGGGTGCTGATGAACACAACAACGGAGAGAATGTTCGAGACGGCCGCCGTCTCCTGTTCATTCATTAGACGTAATTCCTCGTTTCGGATTCTTGAATGGCAGCTGAGATTGAGATGGGTCCCACGGCATGGCCCCAGTGCACATCGCTCTTAACCGGTTGCTCTTATGAGCGCTATCTGACGGCGAAGGGAACGGGCTGTGCGAGTTGACCATCACGTGGCCTGCTAAGGCGGATACTCAAAATTTGAGGCTCCCATGGCCCCGACTTTATCGTCTGTTGATAGTGGGCTTCGACCCGTACGTTTCGCTGCGCCGCAGGAATTTTCACCGTAACGCAGCGAGTAACAGCATTACCGTTGATAACAGAGCTTTGAGGGCTGCTTCGTGTTGGGGGCCTGAACGAGTGATTCTGTTAATGGGGTATCCGAAGTGTCAACGGCTGAGGATCCGATCATTGTGCTTGGTCCGGAAAAAACCCGGGGCATGCTACCGCTCTCACTGGTCGTGTTCGGAATGTCGCAGACGGTCTGGACGGGGTTCGGGCTCCGGCCGATTCTCCAGACCCTCTCGGGCTGGTTCTTGAGTGCCCCGGAGTGGTACTGGAAGTTCGTCATCGCCTGCGGCGCCTTCGTGGTCCTCGCAGCCAACTTGTTGGCTCATTCGGTGGCGCGGGAGAAAGTTGTACCGGTGACACAGGGGTTACTGTGGCGATCTGGACCAACCCCCTCGGTTCCCTGACGGACCGGCAGCCGCCCGTCGGTCCGTCGAAGAGTCGGTACCAGTCCCAGCAGCGCTGAATTACCTGGTTGGCGTCCTGCCCTGCACGCCGTCCTCGGGTCCGCGGAAATGCGCACCACTTCGGCCGCGTTCATGGACGTGTCCTCATAACTTCCTGCCCCTTCACCGACCCGAGTGAGGCAACGTAGGTATACAAGAAGGTCTCCCGCTCAGCCAGTGTGGAGGGTCCAAGTAGCAGCCTGCTGTTGATCCCTCGGGGTCGTACCGAAGAGGTTGGGCCAGGGGGCTTCGGGCCAAACGACCAGCAGCCACGACACTGATCCCCCGCTTCATCTCCGAACCCCACTAATTCCTGGACGAGAGGATACCAACCATTCGGGTTGTCGCAGTATGAGCAGCCTTCGGTTCGGTGTCTGTAGAGAGCATCGATGTCATCAATCAACACGATGGCGGACATGGCCGCCAGATGGGCGGGTTATTTCTCCCGAATCCGGTGAGGTTGAGTCTCAGACGCTGTTGCGCTGTTCCTCGGTGAGGAAGGAGTCCTTGTACTCTTGCACCTGTTTGAGTGCGGACTCCATAGAGTCCCGTGCATCTGATATGAGGCCGCACGGCCTGTGAGCGTCACCAGCATTGACGTCGATCCCGCTGTCGGTTGGAAACACCGTCGATATAGGCATAGACATCGAGATGCTCGGAAGCCTGCGAAGCTAGATCGGTGAATAAGGTCGTCTCCCGGAGTCGGCAGGGCTCTGGATCGAGAACAAGCCTGGTTCCGGTTGACACTTCCAGCCGATGGGTGTTCCGGCTATCCCGGTGCCCAACAGAAGTCGGATGTCAGCGGAGGTGACCATTTAAGGCCCGTAGGGAGTACTAGCGGCGGACGTCATTTTGGGTCCAATCTTTCCTGCTTGATACCCGTGGCGGGCGACGCCCGGCTGGGGATGCCGTCTTTGTCGGGATGCCAATGGCATGAATGTAGCCCTTAGAATTGACATAGAGCGCGATATGACGCGGCTGCATTCATGAGCCCCAGTGACCCCGATCGTGGTCGTAAACGAGGCGCTGTGGCGGCATAGAACTGAGGCGTTCAGACGTGCAACGGCTGTGGGATCCGGCTCAGACTGGGTGATTCATGAGCAGTTTTGGCCGGTTGTTGGACCGGTCTGGGATTTCGGGAGTTGTTAAGCCCCAAGTTCGCGGGATGTGACGTCTTTTGCAGACGAAGCGATGAATGTGCTCACGATGCCTCGAGGATGGCGCGGTGTAAACATAGCGCCATTTATTTATTGCGAGTATTCGAGCTTGATGGTGTTAGTCCTTCGACTATCCAAGACCGACATACCGGAATCGGTTCGACGATACAGTTTGACTGAAGCATAATACTCGCCACCGTGGTCCTTCAGGGTTGAGACGGAGACGCTTGTCGACACCTCTACTTCCTCAGTGACATTTCCCGACAATCTAGGCCTGCGCTGCCAAATCTGGTCATCCGTATCGTCCGCCCAAGGCCAAGGCGAATTGTCTTCCTCATACAGTCGAATCCGTAGATCATAGTAGGTCCCATTTTTTCCGATCTCGCCAACATCCCCAGCGCTCAAGGTGGCCCTGGCTCTAACCATCGTGATGGCGTTGATCGAAGCATTAGGGTCATGTTCGGGGAGAATGATTGGCACGCGGTCAGCACGGCTTCCATTTATCCGGAGGCTCGCCCAGTTCAATGACCCCATCACCTGCTCCTCAGGTCGACTGCGTTGGCTCGTATTATACCGCTCGGCCTGCAGAAATTAGCAGCGGTTCGGCGTCTGTCCGCGAGTACGGACCGGGCTTTAGTCAGGTCGATGAGAAGCGCAAACCCGCCAACTTGAGCATTCGTACTCCGTCGGCTGAGTTGCTCGACGCCGTTCGCCCAGTGGAACTACCCCCCGTCGCTCGCAACACATTCTCTCCAGAGGAGAGGGCCTGCTTCGAAGTTGAGGACTGCGACTAGCCGTAATGCACCATTAGTGCTAGACCTACAGGTACGGTCTGCGCTAAGCGGTGTCCGGGTCCGGCAAGGAGGGCACTCGAAACCGCTCCACCCGCTGTTATGGCGGGCCTGTTTGATCACTACTCGCTCTAAGAGGCGGGAATGCAACACAACCTGATGGATCTTGCAGCCCAGTCACATAATGCTGTTGCTGGTATTACCAGCGACAGCTCCGGTGTAGCAGCGCGGGCCAGCGGCATTCCGGACTATGTTCTAAGCGCAGTTTCAGAGGCGCGGCATGACAGTGAGAGATCCTGCGACCGTGCCCAGGCCTAGCTCTCGTCACCTCAAGATCCTTGCTGTGATGGTGGTCGTCCTACTTCTGTCATCGTTGCTACCAATGTATGTAACGGTGCCGTCGGCTGCTCCAGAAACAGCGGGGATGAATTCGTCCACTCGGGGCGAGCAGCGGTTGCCTCCGTCAACTCTGATGGAGGAGGTATCCGCTTGGCGGGCGCCGGCGAGGGCATTGCCGCCAGGTGGGTTCGTCGACAGCGTTTCTAATTTCGGCCAACTTGAGGGCAAGTTTTGGGTCTCGGATGATGGGGCAGCACAGTACAGCCTACCGTTGTGGATGCCGAGGGGTCGCGGCAGTGTAGCGCCTGCGCTGAAGCTGTCGTACAGCAGCCGCGGTGGTGAGGGTCCGTTTGGGGTTGGTTGGTCGTTGGGCGGGCTGTCCTCCATCACTTGGTGCCCTCGCACCATCGCGCATGACGGCTACACCGACGGGACGCATTCCGACGGCACGGGTGCGTTGTGCCTGGACGGTAACCGGCTGCTCCCGGTCCCGGCATCTGACCCTCATACCCAGGAGTACCGGACACAGCGCGCCACTTTCGCCCGCATCGTCGGTTTAGAGATGCAGGATAACGTACCCAACTCTTTCCGGATGTGGACCAAAGACGGGCAGATTCTGACATACGGGCAGACCGATGACTCCCGATTCGAGGCGTATCCGTTACGAGCATCTACTGACCTGAAGAACCCGTCGGTGTTAAGGGAGTCAGAACGCAAGGAGACGCTAGCATGGGGACTGAACCGGGTGGAGGACCATAACGGGAACTCCGCCACGGTGACCTACCGGCGATCCGAAGGCTCAGAGGACGATCTCTGGGGGGCCCACATGCTTCCAGCCTCCGTGGCCTACTCCCCTAACCGGCGCGTGGATTTTCACTACCAGCCGCGCCCCGATCCAATCGACCGGTTCAGCCACGGAGGCCTGCACACCCGGATGGCGGACAGGGTCAGCAACATCACGATGTGGGCCGGCCCCGAACAGGCGCCCGCGGAGATGTTGCGCGAATACCGGTTGGTCTATCAGAACAAAAGCGTTACCCGGCGGAGCCTATTGCATAAAGTATTTGAGTGTGACCACAAGGGTGCCTGCAAACAGCCGCTGCAATTCCTCTCCTCGATGGGCCAGAATCGATTCAGAGAGGTCAGAATCGACGGGAACCCTGGGCCTGATTGGGCAAACATCCAAATTGCAGATATGAACGGTGATGGCCGCTCCGACTTGGTCCTCCGACCTGACGCGCGGCTCCAAAGCGAACTCCAACCCGGTTTTACAGTGACACGTCGCAGCGTCTCCAACACGTTCGCGCCACCAGAGGTGTCACGACCATGGGCCACTAATCGGCGGGGCGGCCCAGAGTTGACCCACCCGCGGATAATCGATATTGATGCCGATGGTCGTAGTGACACAGCAGCTTATGTCCCAGTCGGTTCCGGTCCCCTTCTATACAGCGTCTGGCGCTGGCAGCTCTTCAGATCGAATGGATCTACCTTCGGGGATGCCCCTGGTGAACCTCTTGGTGAGAAGGACTATGTCAACGATCGGGGCAGCAACTATCGTGGCTACTTTGCCGATCTCAACGGTGACGGGCTGCCTGATTACGTGGAAGTCAACGTCGGCTCTGACGGCGGCCCCTGGCGCTATCGCTTGAACTCGGGCGCTCGCGAAGTCCCGTTTCCCGTTGAAGGGAACACCGGCATCCTCCGCGCTTCAAGTTCCTATAGGAACTTCGTCATGGACACTGATGGTGACGGCCGGGCGGAAATACTCACACCCCGCCCCACAGGGGGCGGGTGGAACACATGGGGTCTCACAGCGGGCGATTGGACCACCCGGGGTCCCAAAGCCACGGTGGAAACCGGCGTGGCAAACCTCGCTGGTGATGACAAGTCGGCGGCCTTCGGCGACGTGAACGGTGATGGCCTCGAGGACCAAGTCATTATCACGGACGAAGCAGGGGAAACCCACGGGCTGACCGCTGCTCTGAACACTGGGAATGGATTCTCTCAGCGCCCCTCAAAGCCCCTTCTGAATCCATCTGATCGAGACCTCCTCCATTCCCGCATGCGGATTGTTGACTTCGACAACGATGGGCGTGACGACGTCCTGCTGCTCTACGGAGGGCGGCCCAACAGCCCTGGCGACCTCGACCACGGTGTCCAGTTCTACCGTTGGTCGGATAACGGGTTCGTCCGGGACACCTTGCCCATTCAGCTCGCTGACATGCCGTTGTGCGACAGACCTGGTGCCGATGCCAGCCGCTGCAACTGGAACGGCACCCAAGCGCTCGATTTTAATGCCGATGGACTACTTGACTTGGTAAACTTCCCCCCGGACCGCACGGGGGCCCGGTTGTTCATACGCTGGGGAAGGGTGCCGGACCAGCTAATTGGAGTCGGTAATGGTGCGGGTCCGCCGCGGGTGATGATCGACTACACCAATCTCGCGGATCGCACCGTGCATACGCCGGATAGCGGAAGCCTCTGCAGGTTCTGGCGGACTTGCCCCACCAGCGGGGGCAGCATTGTGGCGAGCCACCGTGTCACAAACGGTCTGGGCACCGATGCGGACCCGTGGATCCGGTACGAGCATCGGTACCAGAAGGCGCGGGTTGACCTGAGGGGCCCGGGGTGGCTCGGCTTCGCCGCACATTCAGTCACCAATAAGTCGACCGGCGCGGTGACGACGACATCGTTCAACAATGTAACTGCGTGGACCGGAACGACCAGTGAGCACGACCGGGTCGTGGTTTATCCGTATCTGGGCATACCCGAGGCGGTCACCATACAGGGCGTCACACAGGGCGTTGACACTGCGAGCCCCTCCCGACGCCACTACCGGCGAACCGTCACCTACAACAACCGTCCGCGGTGGTACGCCGACGGCAGCATCTTCGTGGAGGAACGGAGTACCACTTGGCGCGAGCAGGAGCGTCTGAATGATTGGGTATGGCAGACGCTGCGGTTGACCACGACTACGACCACCTATGACGAATTTGGGAACAAGGAGCTGGTGAAGTCGACCACAGATGGGGGGCGCAAGTTCACCGAGGATATTGACTACAGCAATGCCCAGAGGGGGCAGCCTGGCCGGACGTTGGTCACCGGCTGTACCGCCGCCAATGTCTGTACGACGCGCGAGACCACGTTTGATTACGACGACAGAGGCAACCCGGCAGTCATGGTGGTGGAGCCCGACAACCCCCAGCTTAAGCTGACCACCACCACGACGTATGGCAAGGGGGGCGTTGTCGTTTCCGCCACTAGAGAAGACGGCGCAGGGAACATCCGAGGGGAGACCTATGAGTACAACGCGGACTATCTGTACCCCACCGCGATGGTCAACGCGATGGGCCACCGAACGCTGGTGGAGACCCACTCCGGGCTCGGTGTCGTTCTGCGCGTGACCGATCCCAACGGTGTGCCGACCACCATGGGCTATGACTGGTTCGCCCGACCGCGGGAAACCCATTACGCCGGCGGCAGCTTCGAGCAGGTCGAGCACGGGTTCTTGCCTATTACCGGATTGGATTACGTCACCATGACGGTGGCGGGGGGTGGAAGTACGACTGCGGTGTTTGACCGGCTCGGCCGTGAGATTGAGCGGCGGGATCGTTCGTTCGACGGGAGCGACGCCACAACGTACACCGGCTATGACGCCCTCGGCCGGGTCGACCGTGTCTCCCGACCGGCGCTGCCCGGAGAGGAAGCGCAGTACACGCGATTCGAGTATGACTGGCGCGGACGCGCCACCTCGGTGACTGCTCCTGACGGAGAAGAGATCCGGTCCGGGTATCGAGGACGGGAGACCTACATTTCCGACGCCAAAGGCGTGCAAAGCTACACGACCGGAACCGTGGACGGGGAGGTGGAGTACCGATACGAGGACGACCCGGATGCCATCGACTGGTCGGAGGTCCGCTTCGAGTACGGCCCGTTCGGCGAGCTTACCAAGATGGTCGCCCCTGACGACACCGAGCAGACCATGAGTTACGATGTGCTCGGCCGACGGGAACGGCTACAAGATCCCAGCAGCGGCACCACCATCACCACGTACAACGCTTTTGGCGAGGTAGCCACCGTCACCGACGGAGAGAACCGCACTACCACCTTCGAGTACGATTCGCTGGGCCGGGTGAAGAAGCAAACTTCGCCCGATGGGATAGCAACCAACACGTGGGACACCGCCGACCATGGACTTGGTAAGCTCGCCGCGGCCACCAGCGCCGACGGGGTCACGATCGATTACACCTACGACGAGCTCGGCAGGAGTGCCACCACAACCTGGACGATCGAGGGAACCCACTACGAACTCCAGTACGCCTACGACGAAGTCGGCCGGCTCGCCTGCCTCCGCTACCCGGTGATCCCTGGCGCCGCCGGCCGGCTCTCTGCAGGCTATTCCTACAACCCACGAGGTTATCTGGCCCAGGTCACTGACGGCTGCGAGGCCGGCGGCGAAGTGTACTGGACGGCTGAAGCCAGAAACGGCGACGGCCAGCTTAAGGTCGAGCGCTTCGGCAACGGCGTGGTCACCACCCGCACCTACCGGCCCGACACCGGGCTCCTCGATAGAATTCAGAGCACCGGCCCCGACACCATCGGGGTGCTCGGAGATATTGCCTATGACTACGACGCCAACCGCAATGTGATCACGCGAAACGATCAAGTAAACGATCGGGCCGAGTTCTATCACTACGACGAACTCAACCGGCTCGACGGCTGGTCAGTCCAAAGTGACACCGGAACACCCATGATTAGCACCACCTATGCCTACGATGCGGTTGGCAACCTCCAGACCGAGACCGCCCAGTCCGCAAACCAACCAGCAAAAAGCACGACTTACCGCTACGGGGAGGACGGCGCCCCGCCCCACGCGCTGACCGCACTGAACGACCAAAAGTACGGCTACGACCGCGCCGGCCAGCAAACCAGCGGCCCGGACCGCACCGTGCAGTACAATACCTTCGGTCTGCCCACTGTGCTCGACTGGGTCACCGGCCAGGACCAGGCCCGGCGAACCACATTCGCTTACGACCCCCATCGGTCCCGCGTCATCAAACGCGACGATGAGCAGACCACCGTCACCGTGGCGGGACTCTTTGAACGTCGCACCCCGACCGGTACCGGCATCAGGCAGATCCAAAACCGGCACAATATCCTCGCCGAGGGGCGTGTCATTGCACAGGTCAATCAGACCCAAGACGCGGTGGCCGGACCGGTCACAGCAAGCCGTCAGACTTATCTGCACGCAGACCTGCAGGGCTCCACCGTCGCACTCAGCAGCCGTGATGGTGAACCATCTGGTGAGGACTCCTGGCTGCGCGAGCAGTTCTACGATCCCTTTGGCCGCCGGATCAATGCCCAGAATGAGTCCGTGGGAGGCGACAGCCCCCGCGACGGTCCGCGGCAGGGCTACACGGGCCACGACCACGACATCGAGTACGGCCTAATTAACATGACGGGCCGAATGTACGACCCTGAGGCCCGGCGTTTCCTCACCCCAGACCCCATCATCCAAAATCCGTTGACCGGCCAGAGCCACAACCGTTATACCTACGTAAGGAACAACCCAAGTACCCTGATCGACCCGACCGGCTGGCAGTCTTGCGACCCCAAGGCCCCTTCATGTGGATCGGACTCGAACCCCTATGAAATCGTGGGTGACATTATTGGCGCAGCGGGCGGCTTGCTGACCGACCTCGTGACCGGGGGCTCTAGCCTGGGCGCAAGAGGCGAGAATTACCAGTACAGTTCCAACGCCAACACGCCGGATGGCGTCGATGATGACGTCGCCTGGCAGGAAGTAATGGTTGAAGCTGAGGGCGACAGGCTGGTGAACGAGCCCTATTTGGAACCGCACACTGAAAGCAGAACACGGGCCCAGACGGCAGAAGTCAGTATCCTCGACCAGACTGGGCACATTTGGTATATATACGCAGGCACCGGCGCGAAAGTAGCAAACGTCGACGGGAGCGGACGAGTTGCAGATGTTGCAGGAGCGGTAGTCCTTGCCGCTGGTGCGATTGCGGTCGTGGGCACCCTTCTTACCGCCCAGACGCAGACGACCACTACGACAGTTACCGAGACTGTAACCGTGAGTAGGCCAGCACCGCTGACTTACATTACGTACACGATGTTCAACTCAGTTACGGGTCAGGTCTATTGGGGGCGAGCTTCGGGCTATGGACCACCGAACTCAGTCCTAGCGAGTCGCTTCGCCAGAGGGCATCATATGAGCGCCAAGGGCTTCGGCCCAGGACAGGTAGATGAATCGCAGATTGGAACCCTCCCACACGCAGGAAGAGTCTTCGATCCAGCATATTGGGCGATCCGGGGCCGTGAGCAGCAGGGGATCGATCAGATGGGGGGTGCGCGGAGTGATTTCCTTGCTGGCCGTACGGGAGTCGGCTTCACCTTGTCTGGAAATTCCATTCGAGGAGTTTCGGCCTTGCACCCCCTTGGGTGGATCTTCCATAGGCAGGCATCAATTCTATTCGGGGAGATCGCCCCATACACTGGGTTTTATGGGCCATGAATGACTGATCAGAGGGACGGGGACAACCATGCCGAAGCAACCATTCGAGCCGGGTACCATCTTACGTATTAACGTCAACGGGTCAGAATATGCTTACGCGCGTATGTTGTCAGATCACCCCTACATCGCCGTGTACGACGGCCTCACCGCGGCGGACCTAAGCGCGGAGGAGATCGTGCAGCGGCCGGTGCTCTTCGTAGTCGCAGTCTTCGATGGTGTTTACAAGACAGGACTTTGGCCGAAAGTGGGAGCGGTGTCTTTGGCTTCGCATCCTATTCCGATCCCAGAGTTTTTCCGGCAGGACATCCTCAATCCCCGGAACTGCAAAATCGTTGACTATTTGGGTGGCTCGCGGACAGTGACCCCACAAGAGTGCGTTGGGCTCGAACCGAGCGCAGTCTGGGATGGAGCGCACATTAAGCAACGACTGTGCGACCATCACGCGAACCGGCCAAACGCTGACCTTCAATACATGAGATTGAAACTAGTTTGAGCAAACAACTACTGGGGGTATTCCAGGCCTCCAGGACCGATACCTCCATGCCCAGGAACCGCTCATCGAAGCCGGTGTGGCTCGCAAGGGAGTCACCGGACAGGGGCCGGGGGTTGGGCAGCGGGGAATCCATTAGGTGAAGCTACCACCATGGAGCGGGGTAGACCCTCCTGACCCGTGATTCGACTCCAAGGCTTTACCCGGCGACGTCCGCGATTTCGGGACCGTAGACGATCCGTCAGTGTCGGACGATCATGGAACCAGTCAGCAGTTTGGGAGGACGGCAAGGACTGAACGCAGGGTAAACCGGTCACGCAATGAACTGCTCAAGAGGGCGCGCCGCGAAATCGCCGCCGCCCAGCTGAAGGTAGCCCTCGACGAGGAACTGGGGCGTGAGACGTCTCCCGCCGTCAAGAAGCTGGCCGCGAGGAAGCTGCCGCCGATCGCCGAGCCGAACCGGGCCGTCGAAGAGACGAACCAGACAACGACCGGGCTGACGCCCAAGCAGCAGCTGTTCAGGAAGCTGCGCCGCGAGATCCTTGCTGCCCGCCTGAAGGTCAGTCTGGATGAGCTCCTGGGCCGGGAGACCTCGCCGGAGGTGAGAAGCCTGGCCGGGATGAAGCTGCCCCCGATCGTCAGGTCGAATAAGCCACTGACTGAAGCAACTGACCAGGGGAAGTTCCAACGGATGAGCACGGACGAGCTGCTCAGGACGCTGCGCCGCGAGATCTTCGCAGCCGAGATGAAGGTTGCTCTCGATAAGGAGCTGGGGCGGGAGACATCTCCTGCCGTGCGGAGGCTGGCCGGGATGAAGCTGCCACCGATCTAAGGTCGGCCTTGCGGGCGGGAAAGAGGCAACCGACATGCGTGCGGCACCACAACCTAGTGGTTTGCGTGTACGTCAGGGCGACCACCTCGGGCTGGATGGGCAGGTGTTCCTCAGCGCAAGCCATGTGATGCCCATCACCGGTAGGCTGCCGGGCATGAGCCGCCTCTCCGACCTGCTCAACGACTCCAACACCGAGCAGCTCTCCGCCCGCCGCATCCAAGCCGTCGCCCAGACCCGCGGGGTGAAGGTCACCAACACGTCCATCTCGAAGTACCTGCGCGGGGAACCGGGGACCCCGTCGGAGAAGATCCTGCAAACGTTCTCGATCGCTCTGAACATCCCCATGGCCCGGCTCCGGGAGGCGGCCGGAGTACCCGCCGGTGAGCCCGAACCTTTCGTGCTGCCGGAGAGCGTCAACCGGCTCACCGCCCGGCAGCGCGAGCTGGTCCTCCACACCATCCGGGTCCTCCTCAATGAGGAGTAGGGGCCATCAGCCCGCCCAGCCGCAGGCCGGCGAGGATCTCCAGGGCCCGGTCGGTGCCGTGATCGTCGCGCCAGCCGCGCTGGCCCAGGTTCGCTATCTGATCGAGTTCACGCTGCAATGAAGCCATTCCCCCAATATATCCAGGCCCGCTCGGCCGGCGCCGGCATGGAGGGATGCCGGCCCGGCGGCACACATGTAGCGCGGACGCGTCAGGGAAGGAACTTCATTGACGCGAGTGTCAGGTAAGCCCCTGGACTACCAGAAAGACTCCAATTTGTATCCAATCATCTATGATTCTCTGCCCAGTCAAGACGTCTGTCTCATGGTGGCTACCGCAGAAGTCGCTGTCTAGTAGGGCGTTCTCATTGACCTCCACCCGGTAGGTCCGTCCTTCAACTTCGAATTCGACCTGCGCCATTTTCGGCCCGCTGAAAAGACTCATGCTTAGCCTCCTAGATTGCCCTGGGTGGATGTACTGAGGTCGGTGTATCTGAGATGCCTCATACCGTATTTCCCCCGCCCCCCGGCGACGGCGCTCCTATGACGAAACCAGCCGAGACAAGATTTCGAGATGATGGTGGCCCGTGATCCCGGTACCCGGTTATCCCATGCAGGGCATCGGCTCGGTATCTCGAAAAGCTTGTGTCTTTCTAGGCGGGAGTTACCCGGATTAGTGCCCCGCTTTTGCCATCGTTCAATGACTGCCGGGCCAAAATCCTTGGCACCTCTGTGGCAAACTAACACTTTCTTTCCGCTCGATTGGCGCTCATACTAAATCCACCAAACCCTTTAGGGTGCTGTTGACCTCGAGGAGTCGACATGAAAGATCTGGCCGGTGCGTCATCATCAGAGGGAGCCTCGACTAATTCTCCGCAGGTTTCGGCAAGTCAGGGTCAATCTGCGGGGGCTGGCGCTGAAGTCTTCCCCACCTGGACGGCACGAGGAGTGACAATACTTATAGTCGTCGTGGGCCTCGCTACCGCCTGGTATTGGCCAGAGACTAAACCCCCCTTCAAGGCTGTCGATGGATTCGTGCTCCTAGCAGGCCTTTATATTGCTGCGCAGGCAATCGAGCGATCTGTTGAACTGACGCTCCCTCTGGGCATATCGAACCCGCAGACGAGAGCGGACAGGACGCTATGGATTTCTGCTCTAGCATTCCTCATTGCAGTAATCCTGTGTGAGCTCCTTGGGCTATATCTTCTCCAAGCTGTGACGGATACTCCGGTTTCGGGGAACCTGGATGTCATCGTCACTGCGCTGGCTATCGGTGGTGGGACAAAACCACTGCATGATTTCATCAAGAGCATCGAAAGGGTCAAAGATGCTCCGGGCAATTTCCAGTAGTCCTCCTTAGCCCGCTCCACCCAGCGTGATCAGACGATATCGCAGAAGAGTCAAACATCCGGTGCGCCAATCCGGCCGGTGTCCCTCAGATCCTCGCTTTCCCGGACGTATCGGTTGCTGGGGGGTCATGCTGGTCTCGGCTTCGACATGGCATTGACGAGGTCACCTTACTCCGATACAGCTGCGATCAGGCGTCCGCCAATGGCGCTTCTCCGGTTGCTCGAAACCACTCTGAAGATAAGCTTCTATCGCCGTCCGTCCACTTTTCGAGTGCGGGCTCAGTCTCCGATGTAATCGCCGGTGACTGGGTCCACCGTTCCGGCCTCGATGCCTTCACATCGGGACCGCCCCCGTCTGTGGCGGGCTCATAGCGGAGACAAAAGGCCTCGTGGTACGGCATGCCGCTGTTCCACGCGATCTGTGGGCCTCCTCGTAGGTGAATTTCAAGCCTGGGGGTCCGGGAGCCGGTTCCTTGATCGGTCCTGATGCCTGAGAATTGTCCGTCGGCGCGGGTGGAGGGGTTGCGGGTGCGGTAGGGGTGGGAGCTGGTGAGGGCTCGGGTCTGATTGAGGGCATTGCTCCATCCGCGGACATGGGCACTTCGTCGCCCATCCCGTTGGGCTGGTGATGCCGGTGACACGTTCGGGCAGCTTCGTGGTAGCGGAGGCCAGTCAACCGATAGACGCACGCGTTCGCTACCAGCGCCTTGGATACAGGTGTCTCGCTGCATGCCCTCCAGGACAGCAGGGACATTCCGATCCGCGGACGGCGCGCCGGTATGACCGGGCACGGAACAGCCTGCAAAAGTCCTCCTGCTACGACGTCGCTAGGGTGCTGGCGTGATGGCGGGAGCCACGGCCTTGGGGCCCAGTAGTTTGGAGTCGTGAACGAGATGAATGTGGCAGAAATGACTCCACCCGCTTCCGAGGGCCGTGACGGCAATCTACGAGCTGCCCGTTCCCATTTGGGTAAGCTGCGCCGTTATGAGCGGAACCTACCCGTCTGGATACGGCAGACTTCGGTTTGACGTGGTGATGCCGCAGGATCAGGACCCCGTAGGCGGTCCCCCGGTGATCGACGGCGTTGCGGTCCCTGATTCCCTCGATGGGGAGTTGGTCGCGTGGACGACCGAGTACGCAGCGCGGATCCCGAAAGAGCTTCAGCCGGCGACCGCATTGCGCCGAATAGTCATCACCGCTGTCGAGGCTCCGACCGATGCAGCCCGATCATGGCGAGGTCCTGACCAGCAACTCGGAGAGTTCATCAAATTCTGGTTCGACCAGGTACGCTCCTGGGCCGAAATTCTTACGGGACAGGATCTCGACCCCGGTCATCGGGTCTACGACGCGGAAACGGTCGGGGCCGGGCTGACCTTCATTACTCCACCACGCGAAGGCGATCTCGGTCTTCAACCCACCACGCGGCAGATACAGCCTGTCACTGCTGCCGAATGGCAATGGATCCTCGCTGCTGTCCGTGACGGTAAGGAACCGCCCCTGGAGCATCTTCTTATTCGTGACGCGAATGCGGCATTCGCACGCGGATTCTACCGGCGCGCAGTCATCGATGCCGCGGCGGCGGTTGAGATCGCACTCGTCCGGGTCCTGGACGAGAAGATTGAGGAGCTTCCGGAGAGACAGCGTCAGCGCCTTGAGAATCGGCCAACGCTGGGCATTTCCATCAGCATCGCGGAAGTTTCCGGGTTTGAGTTCGAGATGCCTTTCGAAGATCTGAGACGCCTGAATGACGCCCGCAAGGACGCCGTCCACCGAGCTCAGGCGCCCGACTACGTCGGGACCCACATCTTGCTGCGGGTCGCTGGGGACTTCCTGGCATCCTCGGTTCGCTTCAAGAGTGGATCAGCCCGCACAGAGTGAGGCACTCTATCGACGCCCTCGATGCGCCCGCACCGGCAGGGACACCGCCTGCACGGTAATTGAACCCGTTGGGCGCTCATCGACGGTCACGCTTCCGGCGCGCCATCGCCATGCCGACGAAGCCCTGCACGATTCGGTTCTCGTGCAAGGGCTCGTCGTGGATGCCTACCGGCGAGGGCGGCGGCATGAGGCCGTCCAGCAGCACAAAAACCTCGGGCGGAGCAGCTGCAAGGAACCGCTTTACCTGCTCTTGACTCGCCGGCTCGGTATGGATCGTTTGGAAAAGGATCCGCTCCAGCAGGTCCTTGCGCCGCATGTGGCTGTTCAGCCGTTGCTGCTCTTCTTCGGTTCGATTCTTGATGGTCATGCTGCGATCTCCTCAGTGTTGGTATCGGTGGTGGTGGCGTCGGCCGTGTGCCAGGTGCAGCGCTCGTCCTCACAGGCCTTCAGTTCGCGGTGGTCGCGGGCGACCTCGGGCCAGCCGGACTTTTCCGTGCGGTAGCAGTCAGCCCAGTCGTGTCCACGAGCACCCTTCTCCGCCAGTACGGGGACGGGCGTCGCTCCCGGCGCGATTTGGTGGGAAAACTGCAGGGCGTTGAGTACGGCTTCTTCGGCCTCGCCCGCCCTGCTCTCGGGAACGGACAGGACGAGCTCGTCATGGATAATCGCGCGCAGGCAGGGCAACAGCCACTCAGGGAGCCGCAGCACGCCCTCGGTCATGAGGTCGCGGGCCGTGCCCTGACCCATCGCGGCCGGCGCTTGCGTGTATTCCCGACCAGGCTGCACCCGCATCCGGCGGCCGAAAGAATTCACGAGGATCTGGCCCCGGGCCTGATCCCGGATCGCTGACTTGAAAGCGGCGAGGCGGGGGAACTGGGCATCGAGTGTGGCGAGTTGGCTCTGAGCCTCGTCAACTGAGATCCTCGCGTACGCGGCCAACCCGCTTGCGCCCATCCCGTACGATGTCGCGTGGGTAATGGCCTTTGCGTCGCCACGTTGGGGGTGGTGGTGGCCCGCAGTGCGGTCCCAGCCATCCTCGCCGAAGACCGCCGCAGCCATCTCGTCGTGAAGATCAGTACCCGGTGCGACTGCAGCCATATAGCCCGGGTCCTGGGCATGCATCGCGATCGCGCGGGCGTCGACTTGGGACAGGTCGACGGTGATGAGCACCTGCCCCTCGTCGGGAAGGAGCAGCGCCCGTTCGAGCAGGTTGCCGCGGTCGCGCTTGCCTTGGACTGTGAGGCCGGGCTTCGTGACCGAGAATCGACCGAAGGCCTGGGGCGCGGTGACGCTCGGGTGTACGCGCCCGTCAGGCCCGGTGTGATCAAAGATCGTCTGCGCAGTCGAACGTTCGCCATTGAAGGCGCGCAGCGTGCTGCACAGCTCGAGCAGGCCAGCGTTGTCAGGATGCTGCGCTTCGAGAGCCTCCAACGCATCTTTGCCGGTCGCGAAGTTTCCCTTGGCAGTTTGCGGGGGCTTAACCCCAAGGTCGGAGAAGGCCTGTTCGAGCGCAGCCTTGCCGACATTCGTGGCCTGCGGTTTCGCTCCCTCGAGGGGTAGGCCGTATGCCTCGTGGAGGCGCTGCTTGTGCAGCTTCACCCGCTCGGTCTGAGCCGCAAGCATCTCCTGGACACGGTCGACATCGACTCTCCAGCCGTGTTTGGAGATGTGCCCGAGCCGCCACATCACCTGATGCTCCCGCCGGATGTAGTCGTCAACGACAAGGTGCTTAGCCAGCTCGCGCGCGAGCTCGACGTCCTGGACGAGGTACCGCACGTAGTCGGGGTGGTCGACGGGGATCCGGTCATAGCCGCCGAACTTGCGGGCGAGCACCTTGAGCATCGAGCCGGAGTCGTCGGAGACCTTGCCCTCGCCGAGTACGCGCCGGCAGATGGCATCGAGGTTGTACCGCCGGGCGTCGGCCTTACCGGACAGAGGCGGATCGTTCTGGCGTGCGGCCAGCAGCGTATCGATCACCCGGTGCTCGCGAACGAGACGTGCGAGGTCGAGTCCGTGGTATCGCTCGAGCGCTGGCAAGTCGAAGGCGAGCAGGTTGTGTCCGACCACGAGATCGGCCTTGCCGATCAGCTCGATCACCGTGTCGAGGTTGGTGGTCGTGGTTACCGCAGAGTCGCCGACGGCGACGCCAGCGAGGCGGACAAAGCCTGGGCCGTAGTCCCAGATGCGATCCGCCTCTGCGGTTTCGAGGTCCAGGTACAGGATGCTCACGAGGCATCACCGCCGAGTTCTGCGATGGTCTTGCCGGTCATCGGCGGCATCGCCCGAGCAGCCTGCTGCTTGAAGCCGCCACGTCCGGTGAACTCGATGAGCTCGCCGGGAGCGGCACCCGCGGCCGGACGGGGTGAGGCGGACGCCTGCGCGCCGTTCAATTGAGCGCCCGGCAGTGCCGCGACGCCTACCGGGAGCCGGTCGACGACATAGGCCTTGCCCTTCCCATGCAACTTTCCGTCCTCGCGCAGGCGAAGTCCGGCATACCATCGTGGGTGCTGGCCGTAGTACATCGAGAGCTTGCGTGCGTCGAGCTCTTCCCAGGACTTGCCGTAGGGCGGCGGAGCGTCCGGAACGGCCTTCGCCTGCGCGAGGACTTCAGAAGCTCCGAATCGACGTCCAGCGGGGAATAGAGACTCAACCCAGGCCCAGTGCTCAGCATTGTCGACGGCCTCACTGTCCGCGCTCTCGCGAACCTCGAGGACAGTTGAGAGGAATCCACGGATGCCGGCAAGGTGGAGGATGCCGCCGACGACCTGCTGCCACTCCGTGAAGGACTTGAACCCGAATGCCCGCGCGGCCGCCGGGCGTCCCCGGTCGTACCAGGCCCGTACGAGCACCAGCACAGCGCGCAGCAGTTCAGCGCGATGCTCAGGCACCCAGGTGTCGAGGTCGTGACGGAAATTATCGCGGGTCTCGAGGTCGTCGCGGTCGGAGGCCATCCGGCACGTGTAGACGCGGCGGACCATGTCACCGGGGATCTCGATGTTGTTACCAAGGCCGTACCAGCTGGCCATCTGCGGAAGGCTCAGCATCTCTGAGGATCCAAGCTTGCGGCCCTCGTAGATCTCGGAGGTCAGCGCGGCGCCGAGCGCGTTCGAGACGAGTCGTGAGCCCTCATCGTCCTGCACCTCGTCGAGGCAGACCGTGTCGGCGCTTGCCCGGAGCTTGGCGGTAATCCGCTTGTCCATTTCCTCGTCGGACTTCGGCGTCGTCTGGATCGGTGCGGGCGCTCCGAAGGCGATCCGATGGAGCACATCGAGGCATCCACCCTTGCCCACGCCACGGTGGAGGCCGTCGAACAGGAGCATCGGCACCTTGCTGACGGCGGCGCGGATGACTGGGGTGATCAGGCCGGCGATGGCATGGGTCTGGTCTGCCTCGGAGTCGAAAACCCAGCCGTCGTAGCCGCCCGCGCGGTCCATCGCGAAGAGGTCGTCGCGGATCAACGAGGCTGCCGCCGCGATGTCGGCGTCGGTCGGGTGGTCTGGTACGTCGATACCTTGCACGTCGGGCGTCAGGTCGAGGTAGACACCGCTCGCGGCATGGTATCCGGACTCCGTGAGGGCAGTACCGTCGGCGAGTACCAGCGGGGAGCGGGTAACCCCGGTCAGCCACGGGAGCCTGTCGTAATGATCTGCGACGAGGTCGATGAGGTTGTCGGTTAGCCCTGCCGGTGCCGGCCCTTTCGCGCCCACGGTGTACGGATATGCGACGTCCAGCAGCTCGCGACGCAGCCCGCTCCGGTTGAGCGTGGTCGCGCGCAGCGGGCCGTCCCCACCCTTGCCATCCTTGGCACGCCGGACGCGCACAAGCTCGTCGTCGCGCTGGAACACCCGCACGCCGCCGGAGCGCTCGACCAGCGCGGCGAGCAGATCAAGCGACGCCTGCCGCTGATCCTGTCCGACATCGACGGGTGTGCGCTCCTCGAGTGCCATCACAGGGGCCGCGGAACGCCCTGCCGCACGCCGCTCGTTGAGCGCCTTGCGCATCACCTTCTGCTCGCGTTTGTCGAGGTCCGCGGGCCTGCCATGCGCCTTGGCGACCCACGACAACAGCATGCTGCGCCGGGCGCCGTCGTCGGTGAATCGGATGAGCAGGTCGTCGAGGCCGTCCTTGCCAGCGCCGGGGAGGCGGGCGAACTTCACACTCGAAGCTCCGTATCCCTCGCAGGCTTCGCCGAGCGCAGTCGCGCCGTCGAAGACACTGATATTGGTCTTCGCGTCAGAATCGGGCACGATCACGACGTCGCGGCCCCCTACGACGACCAGATGCGGCGTCGGGGTGCCCGGGTCATCCTCACCGTCGCCCGCGACGCGCCACGACCAAATGCCCGTGATGCGGTAGATCGACCAGGTTTCTGGAGCCCATGCGAGAGCTGCCAGAGCTTGCTTGACACCCTCGACAATGAGGACGACGTCCGGGTTCTGCACGGCGCGCAGGACGGGCAGCTGAGGCGGGTTGTCAGCCCTGCTGGGCGAGACGTACTTGAGGACCTTGCCATTCCCACTCGTCACGCTGCCCGGAGCCGGTTTCACCTGGCCGGTCTCGGAGCCGTCGGGGTGGACCATCGGGAACACCAGGCACGGGAAAACATCGTCCCCGTGCGCGTCGGCGATCCATCCAGCCCAAGCCGGGAGGTCATCGCGTACATGGGCGCTGCGGACTCCCTGGGCGACGGCGATCGCAGCCGGGATTGCGCTGTCGAGCAGCTCCTGCGCGTGCTCTTGGGTCAGATTTGCATAGCCAGTTGGGCCGCTGGGGGGCGCTGCTGCCGACTCATTGTCAGCACTGTCGAGCCCCGTGCGGTCGGGGGCGTCGTCTATGATAGTCATGAGGACCTTGTCTCCTCCGTGGCCCTGGGCAGGTGCGAACTGCTGCAGTGCCAGATTTTTCAGAATTGTCTGCGAGAGCCCCGCTTCGGCGGGGCTCTTGTTACGTTTCAGGCGGCAAGCAGCCGACCCAATTCGGCCTTTCGCTGTTCACTCAAGCGCGGCCAGGAGGCGACCATTCGCGCTGCAAGTGCGGCGAGGTCGGTGAGGTCAGCCTCGGAAGGCGCCGGACTCTCAGGCGCGGAGCCAGCGACGTCGACAGGCGTCATCAGCCGCTCGAGATCAGATTCCTTG
Organism: Arthrobacter sp. TJ-254; assembly: GCF_058269175.1. Classification (NCBI taxonomy): domain Bacteria; kingdom Bacillati; phylum Actinomycetota; class Actinomycetes; order Micrococcales; family Micrococcaceae; genus Arthrobacter; species Arthrobacter sp. TJ-254. The sequence goes on from NZ_JBZCNF010000002.1 coordinate 323,903, forward strand.
ACCATGAACTGTTTTCCGACCCGTACAGCAGGGAGCCGGCCCGTGTGGATGTAGCCGCGCAGTGTATGCGGGTGCGGCCAGCCGCGCTCATGGGCGGCGCGAAGGGCGAGTCGCGGGTCATCTCCGCTTGACAGACGAAGCGTCTGTGGGAGGGATGCGGTCGAAGTGGACATCAGGACCTCTCAGGGGGTCCCATGCGTCCGTCGTTCCGGGAATCGGAGGTCACCTCCACCCAAGAGAACTGGTGTGTGGACTGTGGCGTTGTCGCGACCTGTCGTACATTGAGCATAGCGAAGATAAGGTGATGATCGCAAGACATGAAGTAGCATCAAGTACTGAACACCAAGATTTGGTTGAATCAGGAGAGGTTCTCGATGACGATCGCGACAGAGACGTTCGCCCGGAGACTCAACGAGGAGCGGCAGCAGGCGGGTCTCTCGCAGGCGGCGCTTGCTTCGCGCATCACGGCCATGATCGGACGCAGCATCGACCCCAGCGCTGTTGCTCGCGCCGAGAAGCACGAACGGGCGGTCCGACTTGACGAGGCCGTTGCGATCGCGGACGTGCTCCAAGTGCCACTCGCGTCGATGCTGCGGGACAGGGACGCCATCGATGATGAAATCGGCGAACTGCGACGGGACCTGAGCCAGTATTACTGGCAGATGCACCAAGCCGAAGAAGAGGTACAGCGGGCTCAGGACTCGATGTCTGCGACGCGTCGACGCATCGCTGAACTTGAGGCATCTCGCAGCGCGTGAGGCACTGGCGCCCCCCGGAATGCACCGGTGAACGCGCCCTTGTCCTCACCCCCGGATGTTGGATCGGATGCCCCAAGTTTCAGGTGTTTCGTCGGAGAGCAGAAGGGTACACCAAACGGTTGCTCTCCAGATTGCTCTCTTGGTCTTTCCCCTGGCGGGCGCCGGGTTTTGGTCCGGGGAGAGCAGGAGAGCAGGGATCCTGCGCTCCTGCTGGAACGCGTGTGCGTGTGCGCGCTTCACGTGCCCGGCGTCGTGAAGCCCGCACACGCAAGCTCATACCTAGAGGCCGATTTCTTGCTCTCCTACTCTCCCGAGGTGCAGCTTCCGCGGAATTCCACGCCTAAGCGCGGAGAGCAAGGACCGATTCGATGCTCTCCGCTTGCTCTCCTGCTCTCCCGGTGCCGGCAAAATACTATCCGCTCGGCCGAACAGGTTGGGCGGACGCCGGTGTTCGCCGGCAGGTATGAATTCTGGCCTGACCCACAAAAGCCGAGAAGGCCGAGGATAAGTGGCTGGTGACCTCTACGATCCTCACGCGGCCCGCTCACGACGCGCTCGGCCACATTCACGATCGGACACCGGTCATCATTCCCGAGGGCCTGCAGGATCAGTGGCTGGGCCACGATGACGGAGCCGGACCAGGTGCAGCACTTCATCGATACCACCCCCAAACCCAACCTCATCCCGTGGATCGGCGGCGGGAGGTCGGATCAGTCCGTAACAACGGACCGCAGCTCACCGGGCCTGTCGAGTCCGGTGTTTGAGGTTCCTGATCGCCTGATTCCCTTGCGACTTACGCTTTTCGTCATCTCCTACATCGCCTTTAGGGCGATCCGCTTCCGCCGACAGTTCTCTGGGATGTTCCCAATCACGATTCTCCTGCTGGAAGAGCGAGAGCACAGAAAATGAACCAACGACAAGTAACATGAATGACAGCACCCACAGGCCCAAGCCCCAGCCGCCCATGAAAGTCTGAAGCGCTCCTTGAGGGGCGGCAGACATGAAGCTGAAGAGCGCGATGGTTGAGCAGGCCCCTGCTGAGAATGCGTAGAGTCCGAGGATGCCCAAGCAGCTTATTTTGAGTCCAACCAGCTCAGCGTCCTGCTGAATTGCAGGCTTCTCCAACGACAACCGGGCGCCCTCCAGATAGTGACGCGCAAGGCGTCGCCGTCGCACTACAGTGCTGGCAATCGAGGAGGTTCCCATGGCCAGGAACAAGACGCTGAATCCCAGAAATACAACCTCGATGCCCCCTTCTCGGAGGTTGTCGATGTTCAGCCGGTCCGGCACGAGTCCTCCGGCAATGTATCCCGTACCCCCGACTCCATATGTTGCAACAACGATCTGGGCCATCGGCCAAAGCAGTTTGTGGCCGGGATAGGCCTCGAGTGCGATTAGTCGGGCGGTGGCCTCCCGGTACAAGCTCTGGTTCACTTGGTGATCACGCTTCAGTTCTGAGGCTTGCATCTGGGCACTCCAAAACTCAGCGCGTCTTCGGAGCCGAGATGTCGACGTAAGCTGGCTAACCGCGACGATCACGCCGACGAGAGAAGCGACGACTGCGACGATGATCGGAAGCACTTCAAGGAGGAAGTCACCCATCAGTCAGGTCACATGGAGGTGTCGAACGATTCAATTCCGTGCTGCTCCCTGACCAGACAGTAGTCCCCGATATTCTCCGAGCGCACTGCAGTTTTCGATAGGTTCATGGAGCTGCAAAGCTGGAGCAGGTGAGATGGGAATTAAATTTTGTCGCATCTGCGGAGCCCTCGTTGTCCTCTATCCGTGATGTGTATTGCTGCTGAAGACGCTATACCAGGGCTTGCATGTCTCGGCCTCTTCGAATGCAGCGTGTCACGGTCGAAGCCGTCATGGGTGGGCAAGGAATTTTCTTCCTCCGCAGTGAGGCCGAACCCGCGGTGAATTGCCAGTCGTCGTGATGTTTTGGGAGGCATCCTGCTGACTGTAGCTGTAGTCCGTAGGACCATCCGGCTACGGTCGCACTGAGTATGCAGAGTCCGTAGGATCAGAAGGAAGGCTCGTGACGCACTTCGCTGACTGAAGCGATATTTCACTGAATGCGTATGACGGCACTTACCCTGCAACGAGAGATAGGAATGCCAGTGGCCGATTCAGACAATTGGTGCAACGCCTTGTACTTCCTCCGTGGTCGGCACAAGTTCGGAGGGGTGTTCTGTCGACTACAGGTCGGGCACGATGGAGATCACTGGTGCGAGCACGAGGACGAAATGGACTCGTAACACCGGGCACATGGCGACGTACCGCTAGGTCGTCGCGACGGCCAATGCGAATTGTTCGATTGACGACGCCGAAAGTAACAGATCGCGAGGAAAAAAAGATGGACCGGGAACAACTAAAAGCCGAAATAGACGAGTTGATGCGCCGATACGACGAGGGCGAGGTTGACGGTGAGGCCTACTCTCAGGCGATGATGGAGTTGACTGCCTCCGCGCAAGATTGATCCCTGAGTGGACACCCGAGATGACTAGAGTCCATTCAAGCCGAGCAGCACTTTCTTCCTCTGCATGGGCAGCAATAACATCGCGGCGTCCCGCGAGTTCTACTCAAAGCTGATCGATCCCGAGCAAGTCTGGGACGAGCCCGACCACGTCGCCTACAGGCCCGTCGGTGAAGTCCAGTTCTCCATCAGCTACGACTCAAATACAACCATCAGCAATGACTGGTCATTCAGCCCGGATGGGTTCTCGGGCTGAATGTTCACAACCCCTGCCGCGCAGCGCACGAGCATTCTGGAGCTTCCCTCTGTCTCCTGAGTGGTTCCAAAGCACCGGCACACGGTTGCAGGAGCCGACGTTGATGCCTTACGCTCCGACCCATTCTGGGTCCGTTATTGGAATTACGTGGTCAAAGACCCAATGGGCCGACTAACGAACTCGCCGACCGATCACCCCTGACCCCTGAGAGAAGATGGCCGTCACGATCCCTCGCCGGCGCCTTACACGCTGCTCGCCTAGATGCCCTCGACTAATGAATCGACGCACTCAGAAGCTTCATCAACGCACGCTGGGGGATCCTTCACCGGGCGGCAGCCGACATCTGCGGATGCTCACCCTAGGGCCCTTATGACCGCCGGGTGCAGGATCGCTTCAACAGTCCTTGGAGCGTCGCGTAACCGGGCTACTAATGGTGCCGGTGACTATCACGGCATGAGCCGATTTGGCTGCACGCTCGGCGGCCTCGATAAGCGAGGGCTTCACACGATTCGATCGGCAAGGCCGCCAGGGCCTGGCCGCGCCGGATTACTCTGCGCTAGCTGGCTCAGCACCTTTTCACCCGCTAAAATCATTTCCTCGATGCTAGCCTCGACCTCGGGGCTTGGTTCTAGCTTCCGAGCTACCCGGAGATTGTTGATGAACATCGCGGCCCACTCGTTCGGCGGATGATGGGCATCTTCTATTTGCTTCATAGTGTGACCGCTTCCGCTCAGTTTCAGCATCGTTTTTTCGAGCAGTCCGTTGATCACTTTGTGCTCAACGCTCATCCACCTGTCGAGGCGCTTGTAGTGATCGCTGGTGACACCATCAACCAGCTCCGTCATGGACGAACGAACTCGCACGAGAACCGGTCGGAGATCTTGGGCAAGAACGTTGGCGCCCACAACGTCCTGCATGGCACTGATAACTTCACTCCAAAGTTCCCGTTGTCTTGCGCGTACGCCTTCCTCTTCGGCGCGAATCGACCTCTGGTCTGCCGCCGCCGCGCGCCTGTCGGCCCGCGTAGCGCGACGATCCGCTCGTACCGAGATGATGAAGCCGGAAAGACCCGTCAGGCCACCGAGAACGGCGATTACCGTGGTCAGGACGTCCATGATGCAAGTCCCCCTTTGCGCAGTGTCCGTTTATTTCTCTCCGTTGTCCGACGGATTGAACCAGTGCCCTGGGACCGTGTCCGCCCATCGCTCAAGGGGGTTAGCATTGAGGCCGTGGTAGCCCGCGATGGTGTGAGCAGCTTTGTAAAGTATCAGGCAGCCCAACTTAGCCTGATAGTCAAGGACGTCGGCGTCCGGGGGATATGACCTGAATGTCACGCCTTCTGACTCCTCCGCTACCGACTGACGGGCGAGTGCCGTAACTGAGGGGTGCGAGTAATCGGACAGAGTGTCGTACATCGCCTTGCCCGTCGTGACATTGAGAGAGACGAAGAGGTCGTTGGCTTTGCCGAGTGACAGCATGGGTTCCCCCTCGATCTTCCACTCCGCGATTTGCTCGGGCGAATCCAGTGGGATGTGCACATCGGAGAATAGCGACTTGATCGAGTCCAGCGCAGCATTGCGCTCCCGCTTCAGCTGCTTTCCAAGAGATTTGGAGTGCTTGCTCGCGGTGTACTTCTCTCGCTGCAGCGACGACAGTTGTTCAAGTAGTGCTCGAGCGACCCGGCGGGAACCGGCGTCGCTGCCCTGCAGTGGCTCGAGCAGCCAGGCCACCCGGCCCGCGTATTCGAGCTCGGCCCTAACCAGCGGCCAAATCGTCAGAGACACCAGAGGCCGTGCCCGCAACTGCGTCGCGACCGCCTGCAGGAGCAGTGAGATCGCCCCCACCAACTCACCCGACATCAGGCCTGCCGCGTATTCGATGTTCTTCGGTCGATCAGGAATTGAACGGCGCACTTCGTCCGCCTCGACGGACACTGGGGCGTCCGAAGGGGCACCCGTGCCCGCCTGCTGGCCGATCTCCCGCCAGCTGGCAATTAACGACTCGCAAAGCCCCGCGAGCGTATTCGCTCCCCGCTCCGCATTTTGTACGTCTTGTACATCAGTCATGGATGGGACCTTTCGTCGCTGGAACCCGCGGGCTCTTGCAGTCGTGAATGCGATGATGGCGGCCGCAGGCACGAAGAACCTTCATAATAACTTCGGATTTCGGCGGGTGCGCTCCAGCTGCGCTACGAATTGAGTCGGTCCACCGCAGGCCTGGGTCGTGTCAATAATGTTCGAGACATCACGCCGAAGGTCACCTAGCGCAACGCCCGCGCCGTCTGCTTGAGCGCAAGGGCACAGTTCGATCATTCGTCCACGCTATAACCGGTCAACTCTTGACTATGGTTGCGCTTGATGAACGATGAGGCGTTGGTTAGTCGTCGGCCTGTTCAGTCGAGATTCCTTCTGGAGTCGGGTTGGGCCGCACCGACGCGGTATCGTGCCCATGTGAACTTGCTGGAGAAGCTTCAAACGGGCACCGCCGACGTCAGGCGGTCACTCGAGTCAAGACTCGCTGAAGGGTATCGCGTCGGAGACGTCGGTCAAGCCGCACGAGACCTCAGCGCGCTTTGGGAAACCACCCTGGTTATGAGTGGTCAGGTTTGGAGCAGATCCTACCTCTACAACCAAACCGAGGACCTTGCCGGGCTCGGCTGGTCGGCGGCTCAGGATCTCCATCTAGTTCGAAGGGTGAATAATCACGCGAAGCATGGCAGGCCCATCTCTGAGAGTGCACAAGATGTCCTGCTGGCGGTACAACGGCTTGAGCAGTCGGTGGCGTCGCTTGAGTCGCTGCTCCCGGGCCTCCAGCAGGACATTCATGAACCGAGATTGCGCCGGATTGTCTGTGCAATCTACGACTACTTCGTTCAAGGAGAAACCGAGTTCGCCTTTCTCGAGGCCTCCCCGTCGGACACATGGATGACGTCCCGCGCCATCGAAGCCTTTCAAGTAGATTCGCGCGACGAAGCCACCATCCGCGCAGAACTCGAGAAGCTCGACGGTTGGGAGTATGACCCATCAGCGTTCGATGCGTTCCAGAAGTCGTTGCGAGAGTCGGACAACGAGCTTTGGCGCATCGCGGTCTTCACCGCTCAGTATGAGGACGCTCACTTGGTCGTTTCGGCGTACCAGCACGATCGGGAACTGCTCAAGGGTCTTCATCGCGACGACCATGCGTCGAATGTTCTCGCCACGCTTTGTTTAGTGCAGTCGCGCAGTTTGTCGGCCGGCGGGGTTGTCCCGGATGTAGACCAGCTGCTGATAGCAGCCGCCGATGCAGGCCTTGCTGCTCGCCGCTCAGATCTACCCGCTCTTGCACAAGCGGCGGTCAATATCCTCAAATCTCTCGACGAACGACTATTGCGGTCGATCGTCGTCGATCGAGCCAATCCGCGAGTGTTCGCGGACGAGCAGTTGAGGTCTCCACTGGTCATCGACCATGAGCACGGCATGCTGGTGTCCCGGGAAGGGGTGCTGTTCGTACGGACGATCTAGTTGCTCCATCGGGTTCACAGAAGCGCCAGCGGCGGCTCACTCGCCCGGACTCAGCCGCATGGCCGAACGCTTCAACCGCACCTTGGCCACCCAAGGGCCTACGCCAAGGTCTACACCCGCAACACCGAAGGCGCTGCGGCCCTCGACCCCTGGTTGGAGCACTACAACACGGAACGCATCCACACCGGCATCGGAACCACCCCCATCACACGGGTGACACCCACTAATGGCCGGGTACAACTAGCCGGGGTCGAGCAGGGCGAGATTGGGCTGATTCCTCGGGCGAACACCAGGGGTCACGGCTACGCCGTCGGCGTCGGCATGCAGTATTGGCCTTCGCGGTTGATCGGCTGGGTTTGCACCGGACGGTCCTCGGGCGCAAGACCCCACGAGAGAAACTGCTCCTACTTAGTCTTCCTGCTCCGCCTAGGCAGCAACGTCACTGATGATCTGCTGAGCAGCCCGCCGCCGCCCTTCAGTCTTGGTGTCATGAAAGGGATGCTGTCCGGTGAGTATCCGCGACAGCACCGTAGAGGATCCCTCAGCGGGCGCGCCTGGTGGCGTCTCGATCAGAACCAATCAGCCGCTGGTTGAGGTAATGAATGTGAAGGCATAGATCAACAGGGTCAGGTTCCCGAGAACGAAGAGAGTGCGGTAGGGCCAACGCGTGCGGCGTATATCTGACGTTGCAACTGAACGCTTCCCCTCCATAGACGGCGCGGTGAAGCGCCACGCAGGGAGTTGAACGGGATACACGAGCAATGCCGTAGTCACTAGGATTACCGTCGCGTAAGCCAACCACGGGTGACCCTTAAAAGCGGTGACAACGGGAAGGACTGCGGCAAGAGGGATGGAAATGACATTCAGGCCGAGCTGAACCCTGACGAAGAACCGGTCGAGTCCGTTTCCTTCTCGTACCGCCGGGAAGTTGGAACGACCTCCCACGAGTCCCGAATAGGCAACCAGAAGGCAAGCAGCGATCAGCAGTATGTTTTCCATCGGCACGACCTTCGCATCACTACCACTCGCAGTCCGCCCATGTCTCTCTGGCGCCCGTGTGCCGATCCCTCAACGGGCGCTTTTGCTGGTGGGCCTAACGCGGCAGGGGAGCGTGTTCCTCGGCTTACCGTCTCCGTGCCAGACGAAAATATACCACTGACCAAAACAAGGTGATCAGGATGCCTGTCGAGAACAATGCCCAGGCCAGATTGAAGGCGGTACCTGTCAGCGATTCACCCTGAATGAATGCGCCCAGGAACATGCCGAAGCCGATGAGGGACATCGCCCCAGCGGTTATCTGCCCCTTAACGGCGTTCCGTTTACTGAAGAGCGGGCCCGAATTTTTCATGCCTCAAACTAGCGCGGCCTGCACGGTAATGCACCCACCCGTTTACTAATTTTGCTGCGTCGCTGCGCCTGCCTTAGAGCGGACAACGGATAAAAATAGACCTGCCGCAAAAACCGATCCTCCACCGCGATGTCGTGCGATTCCACGGAAGCACATTTCCAGATTGGTGCGGACCGTATCTAAAGGGGCGCGGGAATTGTAGTCTCGGCACATGCCAGACTCCGCAGCTTCCAAGAGGTTACAGCCCAAGATGACCCGCGGTGGGTTTCGCTTCCAGTTGACCGTGTGGTCGGTCGTGGCATTGTCTCAGGTGGCCGCTTTGATCCTCAGAGTCGTTGGAGGAAGTGTGTGGGGTGTCAGAGACTATCTATCCCTCACCGTGGTGATCCTCGCAGGCACGTTTGTTGGGTACCTTCTCCACGTCCGCCGTCATGACGGTCATTTCTGGGACGAGGACGAGGCGGTCAGAGCTGAGTGGGAGCGCCGGGGACGAGCACTGTAGCCGAAAGTGGGCTGAGCCGCTGCCCAGAATCACTGTGCACGCATGGCCCGTAAAGCATTCCTTCACCGCACTGAGTGTTGGCCAACGGTCGGTTTCACATCCTGCGGACGTTGCAACTCGGATGTCGCGCTACGAAGTGCAGGCTAGAACTGGGCGGAGCCTAGGGACGCGTACATTTGGGCAGGGACCGCCTCTAACGCTATACCGAGCGCGGCTTCGAGCGGTACAGCCAGAGCAGAGCGATTAACGTCGACTATGCGAGTCCAGTTCACTGGCTCATATCTCGTGATCATGGAAAGGCCGTAGAGAAGTACCCACCAGGTAAGAAGCGGGTCCAAGCATTTTCCACCGTCGCTACACGCCGGCATCAGGACTGCGTCTCTGCGTAGCCTGCGGAGTCGAATTCCTCGGATCGAAGTGAACAGTGCCTCGTCGGTCCGCGTACCATCGTCATGTACGCCATAGGAGCCACCTCCGAAACGGACAAGATCCGCATCAGCGAGGTCTGGGTATTTACGCCGAAGTACCCGCGCATCGTCTTCTGCCTCGACAGCAGTTGCCTGCACAGTGAAGGCATTCGGGTCAAGCACTTCGCCTTGCTTGGCGTAAGGCTTTTGAGTCCAGCGGAGTTCAGAATAACGACCAACGGGATAGTCCAACGAGAGCTCCGGAATCATATGCCATATCGCTCCAAAGGTCACTGGGGTGTCGAGAGGATCAGAATCGAGGAGGGAAGCTATCCGTCCAAAAGAGGTGCCGTCACCGCCGACACCTCGAATCTGAACATCCCAAAAGTTTTCCGGCTGCGCAGACCTGAGATTGACCACCTTCAACCCATGACCGCTGACTTCAGGTCCTTCGCCGTTACCGTCCGGAGTAAGAGCGGCTGAGATAGCGCGACCAGCTTGGGAAACGCCGTAGTACAAGTTCAGGGCGCGAGACTCCACCCCGATGTGGGCAGCTGCATCGAACTGTTGCTGAGCTTGTTCGAGAGAGCTGGTGAATAGCTCGTGACGCCCACGAGGCATAGGGGCGGGAGGAGCCGCTCTTAGGGTGCGCAGGCGCCGCCAGGATTCCTCGGCTGAATCACTTTCGAGCTCAAAATATCGCTTCGGCATCTGATAAGTATCGCCGCATCGGCGCGGCAATCACACCGGTCACGGGTGACTGATGGCGAAGGTCTGACCGACTGTGTCCCGACACGGGGCAAGAACTGAATCTCACCTTTTCGTGAATGCTGGTCTGTACTTTTGTAGGCCATCGCAGCAGAATTTGAACTTTCGGCCACTTCCACACTCGCAGGGTCGGTACGGCCCATCTCCCATTTGTGTAGGCTCCGTCGGGGCACTTAAGTATGGGTGGAGTACGACCCCAGACGAGACAACGATGCTCATGGACGGCTCGGTGGGGATCGACCAACCTCTCATCTCGGTGTTTGTTACCTCTTCGGAGCGGGTCATCTCGGATGAAACTGACGCGTGATGGCGCACTAGTGCGGTCCAGATGCGCTGTGTTCCTGAAGAAGCTGAACGACTACCAATGACACCGTCTGCTGCTGCTTTCAGCGCATTCAGCCCAGTCGCTAGCCCACCGGTTTGCAGAGTTAGGTCCATGGCCAGACCCGAAGCAATGCTGAACTTCGAGCCTTTCAGGGAGGCACCGATTTTCGCAAGCAGTCCCTGGGATGCAGATTTCTCTGCTTTTTCCAGCACTGGTTTAAGGAGTGCTTGTTCCTGGTCCCTGACGAAGGCATCGAGCTCGGTCGTCGAAGTGTTAATCGGGGCGTTCTGATAGAGATTATGGAGTTCCGCCCGAAACTCCGCGAAGCAGTCGTCGTCGTGAATGTCCTTGATGATGCTAGGAGTCAGGCCCCTAAAAATTGGTAAATTGGATTGCAGAACTGCTTGAGCGACATGGCTAGAAGGGCCACTGATTGGACTAATCCCTTCCCGACAAATAAACAGCTCGTGATCGAATGCGGCGGTGTAGGTTGCTCCGTTTAGTATCGCAAGGGAGTACTCGCGAGAGAAGTATCGAAGGCCATGCTCGACAGCACGAGCGATCTGCTTCTCCCGTTCTGGGCCGGGAGCAAAGACGAACATGCCGCGCACATTCGATTCAGCCGCGATGTCAGAAGGGGCGAACTTTTCAGAATATTGTAGAGGATCTCCGGCAATCTTTTCTATAAGATCGAGTTTCAATTGATCGATCTTAGTTGCGTGTTGCAGGTAAGTTCTCTCCGCCGGTACGAGGACAATAATTCCCGCGTCGATTAGAGGTCGCATTGCTTGTAACAGAGGGACGGTGTGGGCCAAGAAACGACGAGTGTAGTCCATGCGCACTGAGTAACCGCTGTGAGGGTCAAGGTAACCCGGCCAAGCGGCAAGGAGATGTTCCACCTGATACTGCTCATCTGAAAACCAGTCAGATATGGGGTCTCGCACAAGTATTTGCTCGCTGTAGAGGAGGCTGGAGAGGACCAGATCACCGTCGACAAGCGGGAAGTTCGCCGACGGCCATCCCCCTATGTAAATGGGTTGTTTCGCTTGATTTACGGTTGATGGGGTAGCTGCCGCGAAGTCACGTACGTGCTGACCGAATTCGTGTATCACTCTCCCTGGGAGAGTGGAGAAGTCTCTGCTCGAGCGAAGGAGGAGGAATTGGTCAATGACGTCCAGGATGGAAGCGGGGGGTTCGCCCATAGTTCCTCATTTCTGACGGTTTGTCGTCTCAGCTTCTCAGAACCTCTGCGCATCTCCTCACATCGCTTGACATACCGTCAGTGCTCGTAAGCCGGTCCCTCACCGTGCACGCCAATATCTTGCGGAGGTGCCATATGTCTCATAGACCAAAGCATGTACGTAAGACCCGTACGATGATATGCACGGTGAACGTCCCTTATGTGCAACACTGCTCGAATGAAGATCGGCTATGCGCGAGTCTCAACCAACGAGCAGGACCTCACCGCTCAGCTGGACGGCCTTGCGGCCCTCGGGGTCGAGGCCGAAAACATGTACGTCGACCACGGCCTCACCGGAACAAACCGCTCTCGACCAGGACTGCGTGAAGCAATGGCGGCCGTCCGATCCGGTGACACCCTGGTGGTCACGAAACTTGATCGCCTCGCACGCTCTCTCCCCGACGCACGGGACATCGCCGACGAGCTAACGCGGAAGGGCGTCGCTCTCAGCCTCGGCGCGAGTGTCTACGATCCAGCCGATCCCATCGGACGGCTGTTGTTCAACGTCCTCGGCATGGTCGCTGAATTCGAAGCCGACCTCACCCGCATGCGGACCCGGGAGGGTATGGCTGTCGCAAAGGCCAAGGGCCGCCTGCGGGGCAAGGCACCGAAACTATCCGCTTCCCAGCGCCGGCACCTACTCGAGCTGCACGATAAGGGCGAGCACACCCAGGCCGAACTGGCGGAGCTCTTCAGCATCTCGCGTACGACCGTCTACCGAGAGCTGCAGCGACGATCGATCAAGACCACGCGCTGATGCCACGGTGAGGAGAACACGATGATGAAGATCTACCTCTACGTGCTCGCCGGCCTGCTCGCCGCGTCAGCCATCACCAGTGCTCTGCTGGACAATTGGGACATCCTGGTCGGCATCGGACTCGGGCTAGCGTCCGTTCTCGCTGTCGACCTCCTCGGGAACTGGCTCAGCGAACGAAGTTACCGCTATTCCGAGGATACGGAGCGCCACCGAAAAGCACTCGCCGGCAAGCGGCCCGTTCAGACGACGTACTACGACGACGATTAAGACGACACCGGCACCTCGCCCTTATCTCGTCGTCCACGTCGAGGACCTGGGACATAATCAAGTCCCATCCTGCGGCCAAGTGCGCGACAGTCATGCTGATGGCGACAGGAGGGACCATCTCCACGGTTGCTTAGGGGTCCACTTGCCAACATTCAATCAGACAGCGCACGTGGCCAACGTCGGCGTTCAATGTGCCCGGGCGATGATCGCTGAACATCCTCGCCAAAGCGACGATCATCTGGAGGGCAGCGGATGCCGATCCGGGGGCCGCGTAAACACTTTCCTCCCAGCATCTAGACCTCAAGTCGAATGGTTCACGCGCGATGCCGCGACCGGGCACGCACTGTTCATATCGTCTAGACACTCACGGAATTCTAAGTACGCTTTCGGCTCATCACGGTAGCCGCGGTTGGATTCGCCGCACTGCTCGTCGCCGTTCTCTCCAGCGGAGAAGTGCGGGACCTGCTGATGTCACTGATCACGTCGGCGCTGAATTTCGGCTGAGCACCATGCGCCAACGAGCCGTCAGGGGCGGAGCCTGCGAACGGGGAACGGTGACCGCCGAGGTCGCCGTCGCTCTGCCGGCACTCGTGCTGCTGCTCGCTGCGCTGCTGGGGGCCGCCGCCGTCGGGGTGACGCAGCTACGCCTGGAGGAGGCGGCCCGCGCGGGCGCACGGGAAATCCAACGCGGAGAGCCCCCGGGATCGGTTGAAGCCACTATGTTTCGCCTGGCCGGAGACGACGCCGAGCTTTCGGTGTCCGCGGGCGCGGGATGGGATTCCATCACCGTGTCGTCCTCGGTCCCCGGGCACTTCCCCGGCATCTCGGAGATCCGGCTCTCGGCGACAGCGGAGAGCCGATCCGAAAATGGCTGAGGAGGAGGGAAGCGGAACGGTCCTTGTGGCGGCGCTCGCCGTCGTCCTGCTGGTGCTGCTCGCGCTGTCGGTCCTTCTTGTCCACGGCATGGTGGCTGCGGCGAGGGCCTCAACCGGGGCCGACCTCGCAGCCCTGGCGGCCGCCGACGCGGCCCGGGGGCTGCGGGACGGGGAGCCGTGCGCCGTCGCCCGTGAGGTCGCGGAAAAGCACGCCGCCCGGCTTGAGCACTGTGCCCTGTCCGGGGCGGGTCACTCGATCGTAACGGTGCGCGTCACGGTGCCCGCAGGATCCGTCCTGCCGCCCGCCTCCGCAGCGGCGCGGGCCGGTCCGCCCTGAACGCTGCGGCCGGGTCCGCCTAGGGCGCCTGGTCGAGGATCAGCGTGAGGAGGGAGACCGCGCCCGCCTTGCTGAGGGGATTGTTCCGGTTCCCGCATTTCGGCGACTGAACGCAGGAGGGGCACCCGTCGGGGCACTCGCAGGAAGCAATGGCATCACGGGTCGCCGTGAGCCACACCTTCGCCGCCTGGAATCCCCGCTCGGCGAACCCGGCCCCGCCGGGATGCCCGTCATAAACGAAGATGGTCGGCAGTCCGGTGTCGGCATGGAGCGCCGTTGAAACGCCGCCGATATCCCACCGGTCGCTCGAGGCGACCAGCGGCAGCAGCCCGATCGCGGCGTGTTCCGCCGCGTGCAGGGCGCCCGGAAGTTCCTCGGCCGGGATGCCGCCGGCGGAAAGAAGCTCATCGCTGATTTCGAACCAGACGCTCTTGGTGAACAGGCTGCGCGCTTCAAGCTCGAGGGGCTCCTCGCCCAGGATCTCGTTTGAGACGAACGCCTTGCGCTGGAACGACACAACCTGGGTGGTCACCTTCACATCCCCGAAGTTGACGAGAACCTTCCCCCACTGCTCCGTGTCGCCGCGCTCAAGGACCTCGATCTGCGTGATGTCACGGGCCTGGGTGTAGAAGTCGGGATTTGCGCGGGAGACGACGGCGCAGTGGTCCTGCTCGTCGAGGGACTCCACGACGTAGGTGCGCCCCTGGTGCACGTAGACGGCGCCGGGATGCGCCTGGTAATGGCTCTGCGGCGAATCCATGGTTCCCAGCACCGACCCGGTCTCGGCCTCGACGATGGTGATCGGGCCGCCGCCGTCGGCCCTGAGGTTCACCATCGCGGCGGCGCTCTGCGGGTGGGTCCAGAACCAGCCTGCAGGGCGGCGGCGCAGATAGCCCTGCTCGGTGAGCTGGCCCAGCAGGGTCGCCGCGGTCGGGCCGAACAGCGGCAGGTCGGCGTCGGTGAGGGGCAACTCCGCGGCCGCGGCGCAAAGGTGCGGCCCAAGCACGTAGGGGTTTGCCGGATCGAACACCGTTGCCTCGACCGCCACGTCGAAGACCGCCTCCGGGTGGTGGACAAGGTAGGTGTCAAGCGGGTCGTCGCTGGCGACGAACGCGGCCAGGGCGTCCTGCCCCGACCGGCCGGCCCTGCCGATCTGCTGCAGCAACGACGCCCGCGTTCCCGGCCAGCCAGCCACGAGGACGGCGTCGAGCCCCGAAATGTCGATGCCGAGCTCGAGCGCGGAGGTGCTCGCCACCCCCAGCAGCTCGCCGCCGCGCAGCGCCCGCTCCAGCTCCCTGCGTTCCTCCGGCAGGTACCCGGAGCGGTAGGCCGCCACCCGCTGCGGCAGGCTCGGGTGCACCTCGTCGAGCAGCCGCTTCGACATCGAGGCGATGCTCTCCGCGCCGCGCCGCGACTTGATGAAGGCGATGGTGCGCACCTGGGCCGAGACGAGGTTCGTCAGCAGGTCGGAGGTCTCGGCGACCACGGTCCTTCGGGAGCGGGCACCGTTCTCGCCGGCGGGTCCGGTCAGCTGCGGCTCCCAGAATGCCACGGTGGTCGAGCCGTGCGGGGAGGCGTCCTCGGTCACGGCTTCGACCGGCGCACCGATGAGCTTGCTGAACGACGCCGCCGGGTCGGCCGAGGTTGCCGAGGCCCCGATGAATACAGGGGAGGCGCCGTAGCTGGCGCAGATCCGGCGCAGGCGGCGCAGGAGGTTCGCCACATGAGAGCCGAAGACACCCCGGTAGCTGTGCGCCTCATCGATGATGACGTACTTGAGCCTGCGGAAGAACCTCGCCCACCAGGGGTGGTTGGGCAGGATCCCGTGATGGAGCATGTCCGGGTTGGCGAGCACCAGGTTCGCGTGGTCCCGGATCCACCGCCGCGCCCCGGTGTCGGTGTCGCCGTCGTAGGTTTCGGCGCGCACCGTCGGCAGCTTCAGCGCGTTCACCGCGGAGAGCTGGTCCGCCGCAAGTGCCTTGGTGGGGGCGAGGTAGAGCGAGACCGACCCGGAGGGTGCAAGCGTCGCCTGCATGGCGAGCTCGCTGCGGTGGATCTCATCGAGGACCGGAAGCTGGTAGGACATCGACTTACCCGACGCGGTGCCAGTGGCGATGATCGTGTTGCGGCCCCCGTGCGCCGCATTGGCTCCCTGTACCTGGTGCCGCCACGGTTCATTCACCCCAATTGACGCGAAGGCGCCGACGACGTCGGGGTGGACCCAGGCGGGCCACGGCTCGTGCACGGCCTTCCGTGCGGGGATCTCACGCACGTGAAGCAGCTCTTCCGGGGTTTCTCCGCCTCCGAGCAGGGAGATCAGGGAGTTCTGCTGTGCCACGCCGCCATTGTTTCACCCGGCCGCGGGCCGGGGCAGCGCAACCCGGCCTTATCCTCTTACAACGAACACATCCGCCAGGTGCTGCCAGCCCAGGAACTCGTAGAGGCCCCGCCCGTCCGACGACGCCATGAGCAGCCCGATCCGGACATCGTCCTCGAGGGCGGCGGCGATGAGCGCCCGCATCACGTAACTGGCCAGCCCGCGCCGGCGGAAGCGTTCTTCGGTCACGATGCCGTCGAACACGGCGAATTCGCCGGTGACGGCGACGGCGCCGCGGGCGGCGGGCTCCCCGCGGAAGGAGACCTCGACCCTGCGGCTGGCAGGACTGTCGATGCGCTTCAGGATGAACTCCTCATCCGGCGGCCGGGGGTCTTCGACGTCCTGGCCGCTCATGTCGGCGCTCATCAGGGACTGGTCGCGGTCAACAACGCGCAGGTCCAGCGGCTTGGCGGCGTCGAGCAGGTCCTGCATGCGGTTGGTCACAACGGTCAGCAGCCGGGCGGGGTCCGCCTTCGTTTCGGCAGCCACCTGAAGAAACAGTTCCTCGGACGGCTCGTACAGGAAATGCTCGCTGACCTCGCGACCGTTGGTGAGTACCACGGAGGTCGTGCGCCCGTCATCGTGGCGCTCGTAGCCGCGGCAGGAAGACCACCCGGTGATCCAGGTGGCGAGGAGATCATTCGTAGCTTCAGTTCCCATGCACTGACGATAGTGGCCATCGTCGTCAAAAAACACCGTCCAGCCGGACAGTGATGATTTTGATGCACGAAGTAGGGTTAAAACCGTGTCAATGAACCGGATTGTCTTGTATTACGCCTTCACGCCGCTGCCCGATCCCGAAGCGGTCAAGCTCTGGCAGAAGGGCCTCTGTGAAAACCTTGGCTTGCGCGGGCGCATCCTCATCTCCAAGGACGGCATCAACGGCACCGTCGGCGGCCCGCTCGACGCGGTTAAGCAGTATGTGAAGGCGACCCGGCAGTACCCGGCCTTCAAGAAGATGGACATCAAGTGGTCTGAGGGCGGGGCCGAGGACTTCCCGCGGCTGAGCGTCAAGGTGCGTGACGAGATCGTCTCCTTCGGCGCCCCGGGTGAACTGAAGGTCGACGCCGGGGGAGTGGTCGGCGGCGGCACCCACCTGCGGCCCGAGGAAGTCCATGCCCTTGTCGAACGGAAGCGAAGCGCGGGCGAGGAGGTCGTGTTCTTCGACGGGCGCAACGCCGTCGAAGCCCAGATCGGGCGCTTCAAGGGAGCAGTGGTGCCCGATGTGAGCACGACCGCCGACTTCATTGCCGAACTCGACTCCGGCAAGTACGACAA
Organism: Arthrobacter sp. TJ-254; assembly: GCF_058269175.1. NCBI lineage: Bacteria > Bacillati > Actinomycetota > Actinomycetes > Micrococcales > Micrococcaceae > Arthrobacter > Arthrobacter sp. TJ-254. The sequence goes on from NZ_JBZCNF010000002.1 coordinate 341,377, forward strand.
CCTCAAGGACAAACCGGTCGTCACCTACTGCACCGGCGGTATCCGCTGCGAGGTGCTCTCGAGCCTGATGATCAACCGCGGGTTCAACGAGGTGTACCAACTGCAGGGCGGGATCGTGCGCTACGGCGAAACCTACGGCGATTCCGGCCTCTGGGAGGGATCGCTCTACGTCTTCGACAAGCGCATGCACCTGGAATTCAGCAAGGACGCCGCGACGATCGGCAAGTGCGTGCGCTGCGAGGCGCCCACGAGCAAGTTCGAGAACTGCTCCAATTCCGCCTGCCGCAACCTCACGCTCTACTGCGCCCGGTGCGCCGCGCGGCCCGAAACACTCCGCTGCCCGCAGGGGTGTGAAACCGACGAAGCCGAGGCCACCGCAGCCGGTGCCGCCTGATGCGCGCCTTCGACGAGGACGTCCCCACCGCGCCGTCGAGCCGCGACCAGGGCCTCCTTGTCTCCCTCGCGGCGGACCTCGCCGGGCTCAACTACACGGTTGACGGCGTCGCCGGCCTGATCGGGGCGGAGGCGTACGCCGCGCTCGGGCGGGACCAGCTGGTACCGGCCCGGCTGGCCTGCGAGGAGGAACTCCGCCGGGAATCCCCGTCGCAGCTTGTTGTTCCGGTGCTGCTCTGGCTCCTCGGCGAACCCGTCCCGGAACGGCAGCTCGACCTGGCATTCCCGGTGACCAGTGCCGCCGGGCTCCGGGCCCTGCGGCTTGTCGAAGGCCACCCGGTGGAGGAGGGCCCCGACCACGTGCGCGCCGCCGTCGACCTTCGGCCGTATTCCTCAGACTCGGACGGAGACCTGTGGGTCGCCAGCGACCTCGGCGCCACCCAGCGCCCCGGCGCGCTGCGGCACGACCACGTGCTGGGCATCGGCGGGGCCTCGCTCACGCTGGCCCAGCTCACCGTCCGCCGGGACGCCGACACCGCGCTCGACCTTGGAACCGGCTGCGGCATCCAGACCTTCCACCTCCTCTCCCACGCGCGGCACGTGACCGCCACCGACATCTCCTCCCGGGCGCTGGCGTTCGCCCGGTTCAACCTGCTGCTCAACGCCGGCCCGCTCGGCATCGACCCGTCCGCCCTTGAGGAGCGCGTCGCCCTGCGCCAGGGAAGCATGCTCGAGCCAGTGGCCGGTGAGCGGTTCGACCTTGTCGTTTCAAACCCGCCGTTCGTCATCACCCCGCGCGGCGCGCACGACAGCCAGGACCAGCAGTACACCTACCGGGACGGAGGGCTCGCCGGCGACGCAATCGTCGCGGACCTGGTCCGCGATCTGCCGGGGGTGCTCCACGAAGGCGGCACCGCACAGCTGCTGGGCAACTGGGAAGTGCCGGACGGGCGGGCGTGGGATGAGCGGCTCGGGCAGTGGCTGCCGGGCGGAACCGACGCGTGGATCATTCAGCGGGAACTGCTGACCCCGCTGCAGTACGCCGAAACCTGGCTGCGCGACGCCGCCGAAAACCGCGACCGTCCGGCCTACCTCCGCCGCTACGCCGAGTACCTCGGCGACTTCCGTTCCCGGGGCGTCGGCTCGGTCGGGTTCGGGTATGTCTGGCTCCGGCGCACCCCGCCCGGGCGTGTGCCGTCGATGCGCTTCGAGGAGATCACCCACGACGTCGAGCAGCCGCTCGGTCCGCACCTCGCGGCCGCGGTCTCCCGCATCGACTGGCTGGCCGGCCATCCAGCGCCGGAGTCGCCGTCCGGTGAGGGGCCCGGACTCGCCGCGGCGTTCCTGCTGGTCGCCGAGGACGTGACGGAGGAACGCCATCAGCGCCCCGGCGCCGAGCACCCCGGTGTGATCCTGCTCCGCCAGGGCGCGGGGCTGCGCCGCACCACCCTGCTGAGCACCGAACTCGCGGGCTTCGTCTCGGCGTGCGACGGTGAGCTGACGGCCGGCCAGATCGCAGGCGCACTTGCGGCGCTGCTGGGCCGCGAAGACGGAATTTTCGCCCTGGAACTGCTGGCGGCGGTGGAGCAGCTGGTGCTCGACGGATTCCTGATTCCGGCGCCCTGAATCTTGCCGCTACCCTAGTGCAGGTACGCATACCGCATACTGGGAGGGGTGGAGCCAGCAGCGGGATCCCCACCGGATGTCACTGACCGGCTGGCTCAGCACCCCCGTATCGAGGAGAAAAGTGCCCACTAAGGCATCGGACAAAAAACACGGCAAAAAGCTCGTCATCGTCGAATCACCCGGCAAGATCAAGACCATTGCCGCGTACCTCGGCGAGGGCTTTGAGGTCGCCGCATCGATGGGCCACATCCGCGATCTTCCCCAGCCCTCCGACCTCCCCGTCGAGATGAAGAAATCCTCGGTGGGCAAGTTCGCTGTGGATATCGACAAGGACTTCGAGCCTTACTACGTTGTGTCCTCGGACAAGAAGAAGAAGGTTGCCGAGCTCAAGGCGGCCCTCAAAGACGCCGACGAACTCTATCTCGCAACCGACGGTGACCGCGAGGGCGAGGCCATCGCGTGGCACCTGCTTGAGGTGCTGAAACCGAAGGTGCCCGTCCACCGGCTCACCTTCCCCGAAATCACCAAGGAAGCCGTCCAGCGCGCCCTGCTTGAAATGCGCGACCTCGACATTCCGATGGTCGACGCCCAGGAGACGCGACGGATCCTCGACCGCCTCTACGGGTACGAAATCTCACCGGTGCTCTGGCGGAAGGTCGCCCGCGGCCTGTCCGCAGGCCGGGTGCAGTCAGTCGCTACACGGCTCGTCGTCGAGCGCGAACGCGAACGCATGGCGTTCCGCTCCGCCTCCTACTGGGACCTCACCGGCTCCTTCACCCCCGAAGACTCCGCCAAGGGCAGCGAATTCCCGGCGAAGCTTGTGGCCGTTGACGGAAGCCGGATCGCCTCCGGCAAGGACTTCTCCGACCGCGGAGAGCTGACGGCCAAGGGCGCCGTCCGCCTCGACGAGGAAGCAGCGCGTTCGCTCGCCGCCGGCCTCGAGAACGCCGCCTTCACCGTGCGTTCGGTCGAGACGAAGCCGTACACGCGTCGCCCCGCCGCACCCTTCACGACGTCGACCCTCCAGCAGGAGGCGGCGCGCAAGCTGCGCTTCTCCTCAAAGATGACGATGCAGGTGGCCCAGCGGTTGTACGAAAACGGCTACATCACCTACATGCGTACCGACTCGCCGGCTCTGTCGGACCAGGCCGTGAACGCCGCCCGCCGGCAGGCCTCCGAGCTCTACGGCGCCGAGTACGTTCCCGAGGCGCGGCGCATCTACAAGGGCAAGTCGAAGAACGCCCAGGAAGCGCACGAGGCCATCCGGCCCGCCGGTGATTCCTTCAGGACCCCGGCGCAGGTGGCCAAGTCGCTGCGCGGTGACGAGTTCCGCCTCTACGAACTGATCTGGAAGCGCACCGTGGCCTCCCAGATGGCCGATGCCAAGGGTTCGACCGCGTCGCTCCGCCTCGGGGCGCGCAGCACCGACGGCCGCGACGCCGAGTTCTCCGCCTCCGGAACGGTCATCACCTTCCGCGGCTTCCTCGCCGCCTACGAGGAAGGCCGCGACGCCGACCGGAACCAGGACGGCGACGACGACGCACAGGGCACCCGCCTGCCCAACGTCGCCCGCGGGGATTCCCTCGCGGCACGCTCGATCGAGCCGATCGGGCACGAGACCTCGCCGCCGCCGCGTTACACCGAAGCGTCGCTGGTGAAGGTCCTTGAAGAGCGCGGCATCGGCCGCCCCTCGACCTACGCCGCCACGATGTCCACAATCGTGGACCGCGGCTACGTGCGCATCCGCGGTCAGGCGCTGGTTCCGAGCTGGATTGCGTTCTCCGTGGTCCGGCTCCTCGAAGAGCACTTCAACGACTACGTCGACTACGACTTCACCGCTGAACTTGAGGAGGACCTCGACCGCATTGCGCGCGGCGAGGCGGGCCGGGTCGAGTGGCTCGACCGCTTCTACTACGGCGACCGCAAGGACACCGGGCTTCACACGATCGTCAACGATCTCGGGGAGATCGACGCCCGGCGCATCAACTCGGTCGAGATCGCCGACGGCATCACGCTGCGGGTGGGCAAGTTCGGCCCGTACCTCGAAAAGCCGCTTCCCGCCGACGCCCCCGAGGGTGCCGAGCCGCAGCGTGCCAACGTCCCTGAAGATCTGGCACCGGATGAGCTGACCGCCGAGAAGGCCATCGAACTGATGGAGTCGCCGTCCTCCGAGGAGCGCGTGCTCGGTGTCGACCCCCAGACCGGGCGGACGATCGTGGCCCGAGACGGCCGCTACGGCCCCTACGTGATCGAACTCATCCCGGAGCCCAGCGAAGAGGACCTGGCAAACCAGCCGGTCGAGTATTACAAGAACGGTAAACCCAAGCCGCCGAAGAAACCAGCGAAGGTCAAGCCGCGCACCGGCTCGCTGTTCAAGTCGATGTCGGTCGAAACAGTGACCCTCGAAGACGCCCTGAAGCTGATGAACCTGCCGCGGGTCCTCGGTGAGGATGCCGAAGGCAAGGAGATCACCGTCCAGAACGGGCGCTTCGGGCCGTACCTGAAGAAGGGAAGCGATTCCCGTTCCATCGGCTCCGAGGAGGAGATCTTCACGATCACCCTCGAGCAGGCCCTGGAAATCTACTCCCAGCCCAAGCAGCGCGGCGGGCGCACCGCGACGCCGCCGCTGGCCGAATTCGGTGACGACCCCGACAGCGGGAAAGCTATTGTGGTCAAGGACGGGCGCTTCGGGCCGTACATCACGGACGGGATCACCAACATCACCGTCCCTGGATCGATGGCCATCGAGGAGCTCAGCCGGGAGCAGGCGGTTGAGATGCTTGCGGAGAAACGCGCGAAGGGCCCAGCGCCCAAGAAGACGACCCGGCGCGCACCGGCAAAGCGCAAGGTCGCGGCGGGGAAGTAGGCCTTTGCGGGAACTCCGCGGCCGGGAAGACATGATGAGTGGTAGAAAGCTGGCGGAACGATGCGTCTAGGGGTGTTGGACATCGGGTCGAATACTGTGCATTTGCTGCTGGTTGATGCCCATCCCGGGGCGCGGCCGGTCCCGTTCGCATCGCATAAGCGCCCGCTGCAGCTCGTCGCCCACCTCGACGCCGAGGGCCGCATCACCGACGAAGGGCAGGCCGGGCTTGTCGGGTTTGTGCGGGAGGCGCGCGAGTTCGCCGACCAGCACGGGGCCGAAGACCTGCTGGCGTTCTGCACCTCGGCCATCCGGGAGTCCGCCAACGGCGACGCGGTCCTGGCCCGGGTGACGGCTGAGACCGCGGTCGACCTCCAGGAGCTTTCCGGTGACCAGGAGGCGGCCGTCACCTTCCAGGCCGCACGGCGCTGGTACGGGTGGGGTGCCGGATCGCTCCTGAACCTCGACATCGGCGGCGGGTCCTTCGAAATCGCGATGGGCTCGGACGAGCTGCCCCAGCGGGCCGTTTCGGTTCCCCTGGGCGCCGCCCGGCTCACACGCGAGTGGCTGCGGGATGATCCGCCCAGCCCCCAAAGCATTACCGACCTGCACGGATACATCCGCTCAACCCTCAGCGATGTGGTGCGCGGCTTCAAGCCCCTCGGCCGCCCGGACCTCGTCGCCGGCACCTCGAAGACCTTCCGCTCGCTGGCGCGCATCGCCGGAGCCGCCCCGTCGACCGCAGGGCCGTTCGCGCGCCGCCAACTGCACCGCAGCGACCTGAGCCTCTGGGCACGGCGGCTCTCCGCCATGTCCGCCGAGGACCGCGCCGGCCTCAAGGGCATCTCCGAGATGCGCTCCGGCCAGCTGCTTGCAGGAGCGCTCGTCGCCGAAGCCGCGCTCGATCTGTTCCGGATCGATTCGATTGACATCTGCCCCTGGGCGTTGCGCGAAGGGTTGCTCCTGCGTCGCTTCGACGCGAAGATGTTCGACGCGGAACAGCCCCTGCCGGGGGCAGGGGTGGGGCACGCCCACCTCGACGCCGGTGCCTCTGCGGCGGCAGGCGGGTTGTCCTGAGATGGGCGATCCGTTGACGCCCGGGCGTCCCATTCCCGTGGCACTCTCCAGCGCCTCCGTCTACCCGCTGTCGGTCCACGACGCTTTTGCCCTCGCCAGCGACCTTGGCTATGACGGCGTCGAAGTGATGGTGACGAACAACTCGGTCAGCCAGAACCCCGACAAGCTGGGCATCCTCAGCGAGCAGTACAGCCAGCCCATCCTGGCGATCCACGCCCCCACCCTGCTGCTCACCCAGCAGGTCTGGGGCAAGGCGTGGACCAAGGTCGAGATGTCAGCGGCGATGGCCGCCGAAGTCGGAGCGAAGACGGTTATCGTCCACCCGCCCTTCCGCTGGCAGACCGGATACGCGGAGAACTTCGCCGAAGGCATCAACAGGGTCGCGGGGGAGTACGGCATCGAGATCGCCGTCGAGAACATGTACCCCTGGAAGGTCCGCGGCCGGGAAGCCAAGGCCTACCTGCCCCACTGGAACCCCGTCCCCGAACCCTACGACGCCGTGACCTGGGATTTTTCGCATGCGGCAATCGCCGGAATGGACTCCTTCGAGGAGATCCGGGGGCTTGGTTCACGGCTCGCGCACGTCCATCTCACCGACGGAAACCTCAACGGCAAGGATGAGCACCTCCTGCCCGGGCAGGGCGGCCAACGCTGCGGCGAGGCGCTGGGGTACCTCACCGATTCCGCATGGCAGGGGGTCGTGGCCGTCGAAGTCAGCACACGCAAGGCGCGCGGCGCCGGAGAACGCGAGGAATGGCTGGCGCAGACCCTCGCCTTCGCCCGGCAGCACCTGCGGCATCCGCGGGGGGCGAACACCGGGGTAGCCGGCGTCACCGAGTAGTGCGGTGCCGAGACTCGAGGGAAAGCTGCCCACCCGTCCCGGCGCCGCAGGACATCTGCGGGTTGACCCTTTAAAGAAGGATGGCGCCGGCGGCAAAGGCGGGTGCTGGGGGGTCACCCGTTCTGCCGCCAGCGCCGGACCGGATCAGGAAATCCGGCCCTCATCACTCGCACCTTCATGAGGTAACTGAAACGCTATCGCCCCAGCTTGTGCCTTAACCGGATAAACGCTGGGAGAACGCTGGGAGGCGGGCGTGGCAGGATTGAGGAATGACTGATGCACAAGCACAACGCCTGTCCTTCCTCGGCTCCGGGTCGATGAACGAAGCGATCCTCGCTGGGCTGCTCGCCGCCGGGGTTGAGCCCACCCGGGTGAGCGCGACCGTCCGGCGCGGGGAACGCGCCGCCGTGCTGCGCGGGCGGCACGGGGTAACTGTCCTCGCCACCGAGGAGGATGAGGCGGCCAACCGGAAGGCGGCAGCGGACGCCGACGTCGTCATTCTCGGCGTGAAACCGGTCGGCGTCGTCCCGCTCGCCCAGGACATCGCCGCCTCGCTCCGCCCTGACACCCTGGTGCTGAGTGTGGCCGCCGCGGTCACGACCGCAATGATCGAGGCTGCGCTTCCCCCGGGCCAACCGGTGATCAGGACCATGCCCAATACGCCGTCGCGCCTGGGCCGGGGCGTCCTGTCCATCTCGGCCGGATCCGCAGCCGGGCCCGAGCACCTTGCCAAGGCCCGTGCCCTGCTCGCATCTGCAGGCACCGTTGTTGAGATTCCCGAGGCCCAGGTCGACGCCCTGTCCGCCATCAGCGGGTCGGGCCCGGCCTACGCCTTCTACCTCGCCGAGGCCATGGCCGCGGCCGGGGAGAAGCTCGGCCTTGCCCCGGAACTCTCCCGGCTGCTGGCGACCGAAACCGTTGCCGGCGCCGGGTTCATGCTCGCCCAGGAGGGCGCGGACGCCCGCGAGCTGCGCCGGGCCGTGACCAGCCCCAACGGGACAACCGAACGGGCGGTGGCGACCTTCGACGAGCGGGGGCTGGCGGACATCATCGCCGACGGAGCGCGCGCCGCAACGGAGCGCGCCGCGCAGATTACGCGCGAGCTCGGGGGCAGCTAGCGCTCAGGGTCGGCCGGCGAACCGTTCGAGCAGGTCGACGTGCCCCGAGACGATCAGCATGTCGCGTCCGGAAACCTTGGTGTCGGGCCGGGCGTAGGTGAAGTCCTCGCCCGGGGATTTCACGCCCACGACCGTCACCCCGTACTTCGAGCGCACTGAGGACTCGGCAAGGGTGAACCCCTGCGTCTCCTTCGGCGGGTACATCTTGACGATCGCAAACCCGTCGTCGAACTCGATGAAGTCCAGCATCCGCCCACCGACGAGGTGGGCGGCGCGCTGCCCGGCGTCGGCCTCGGGATAGATCACGTGGTTGGCGCCGATGCGCTTGAGGATCTTGCCGTGCGAGGGGGTGATCGCCTTGACCCACAGGTGGTCGATGCCCAGGTCGACCAGGTTCGCGGTGATCAGCACGCTCGATTCGATCGACGTTCCCACCCCGACGACGGCGGCGGTGAACTCCTGCGCGCCGAGCTGGCGCAGCGCGTCGATGTTCGTGGCATCGGCCTCGACGACGTGCGTGAGAACGTTGGAAAACTTCTGCACCAGCTGCGGGTCCCGTTCAATCGCCAGGACCTCACGGCCCTGCTTCACGAGCTGCTCGGCCGTGGCTGAACCGAACCGGCCCAGGCCGATCACCAGGACCGGGGCGTTGTGGGGTGGTCTCTCAGCCAATGATCGGCCTTTCTTCGGGGTAGTGATATAGCGTGCTGCGCTGCTGCAGTGCCAGCGCCGAGGCAAGTGTAATCGTGCCCATGCGGCCGGCGAACATCAGCGCAGAGAGCACGTACTTGCCCTCGGGCGGCAGTTCGGCGCTGAGGTTGGTGCTCAGCCCGCACGTCGCGAAGGCGGAGATCACTTCGAAAACCACCCTGTTCAACTCCTCTTCGGAGATAGCCAGGATCAGCCCGGTGCCGACCATCACCAGGGTGGCGCCCATGAAGATCACCGAGATGGCAACGCGCATTGCACCGTGCGGGATGGTCCGCCCCCACGCCCGGACGTCGGTGTTGCCGCGGGCCTCGGCCACGATCGCGAGGAACATCACGGCGATCGTGGTGACCCGGATGCCGCCGGCGGTTGACGCCGAACCGCCCCCGGCGAACATGAGCGCGTCGGTTAGCAGCATCGTGGTGGAGTCCATGACGCTCTGGTCAACGAGGTTGAAGCCGCCGGAGCGCATCATCACCGAGGCGAAGACGGCGTGGATCACCTTGTCCGATGCGGCGAGCCCGCCAATGGTGCGCGCGTTCGACCACTCCAGGGCGGCCCATCCGATCGTTCCCGCGGCGAGCAAAATCAGCGACATCGTGACGGTGAGCTTGGTGTGGAGGTTCCACTTGCTGAACCTCCACTTGGTCTGCAGCAGGACCATGACGACGGGGAAGCCGAGGCTGCCCAGGAAGACTCCGACCATGAGCGGGGTCAGGATCCACAGATCCGTCTCGTAGGGAACCAGCCCGTCGGAATGCGGAGTGAAGCCGGCGTTGTTGAACGCGGAGATCGAATAGAAGATGCCGTGCCAGACCGCCTGGCCGAACGGTTCCCCCAGCACCACGAACCGCGGAATGAGCACCAGTGCGAGCACCACCTCGATTACCACCGAGGTGGTGATGACGATCCTCAGCAGCGTGCCGATTTCCCCCAGCCTGCTGGCGTTGTTCAGCGCCTCCTGGGCGATCAGCTTCCCGCGCACGCCGAGGCGCCGGCTGACGACCAGGGCCAGCAGTGACGCGAGGGTCAGCGTGCCGAGGCCGCCGATGAAGATGCCCAGCAGGATGATGAGTTGTCCAAGGAAGGACCAGTGGGTTGCGGTCGAAACGACGGTCAGCCCCGTCACGCACACTGCCGACACGGCAGTAAACATCGCATCGTGCAGCGGGGTCACCTCGCCGGAACTCGATGCCATCGGCAGGCTCAGCAGGGCGGTGAAAACGAGGATCACCGCGATGAAGATCATCAGGGCAAGCCGGGCGGGTGAGCTGTTGGCGAACGCGTCGAGGAGGTCCCGGGCACGCCCGAGGAGCCGTAGAGTGCTCTGCTGATTCTGCCTCAGCCATCGCGGCTGTTGAGTGACCATCGACGCCGTTCGTCCCTGGATGCTGTTCAAGCCGCCTCGGCGGCACTGCGTTTGTCCTTCGAGTAGTAAATCACTTCCGGACGGTCTTCGTAGCCGAACGGTGCGGCGTCGCGTAGCCTGTCAGTGATGTCTAGACATTCCCCGCCCACACCGCCCACCCAGGTGACGTGGGACGACTCGATGCTCGCCTACAACTTCGGCGGGCACCATCCAATGAATCCGGAACGGCTCGCCCTGACGGCCCGTCTGGCGCGCGACATGGGCCTCCTCGACCTCCCCAGCGTCTCGGTGATCCGCCCCCACGTTGCCGCCGACCCGGAGCTGGCGCTTGTTCATGGCCGCGACTACATCGCCGGGGTGCGGACGCTCAGCGAGAATCCCGAAGCCGCGTCGCCCGGATTCGGGCTCGGCACCGAAGACACTCCCGCCTTCCGGGGCATGCACGAAGCCAGCGCCCGCCTGGTTGGCGGTTCGCTTGCCGCCGCAGAAGCGATAATCTCGGGCCGGGCCGTCCACGCGGTGAACTTCGGCGGCGGCATGCACCATGCGGGACGCTCGAATGCCAGCGGCTTCTGCATTTACAACGATGCCGCCGCGAGCGTCCAGCGGCTGCTGGATTCCGGAATGCAGCGAATAATGTATATCGACGTCGACGCCCACCACGGCGACGGCACGCAGAACATCTTCTGGAACGAGCCCCGCGTGCTGACGGTGTCGCTCCACGAGACCGGGATGAGCCTGTTTCCGGGCACCGGATTCGCCAACGAGATTGGCGGACCCGGAGCCGAAGGTTATGCGGTCAACGTGGCGCTTCCCACCCACGCCGGCGACGCCGCAGTGCTGCGGGCCTTCCACGCGGTCGTGCCGCAGCTCGCTGAAGTCTTCTCCCCGGACGCGATCGTCAGCCAGCACGGGTGCGACTCCCACGCGGCGGACCCGCTGACCCACCTCAAGCTGAGCGTGGACGCCCAGCACGCGCTCATGCTCGGAGTGCGGGACCTCGCGACGCGCTTTTCCGATGGGCGCTGGATCGCAACCGGGGGAGGCGGCTACAACCTCGCCAGCGTCGTGCCCCGCTCCTGGACCCTCCTGATCGCGGTGGCTGCCGGGGCGCAGGTTGGACCGCAAACCCCTGTGCCGTCCAGCTGGCGCGACTACGTCCGGGAACGCCACGGGTCGGAAGCCCCGGCGCTCCTGGGCGACGGTGCGGACACCTGGTGGCGCTCCTGGGAAATCGGCTACGACCCTGCCGACGACCTCGACCGCAGTGTCATGGCCACCCGGAAGGCAGTGTTCCCCCTGCACGGGCTCGACCCCTGGTTCGATTAACCGGCATCCCATCCCGCCGGGATGCCGTTTCGCGTATATATCGCTAGGGTGAACGGATGGGTATCGATGATGTGTTCGCAGTCATCGCCGAAGGCACGCGCAGGGAAATCCTGGGCTCGCTGCGGGCGGGCGATAAATCAGTGGGTGAGCTCGTTGCGGAACTGAACGTCAGCCAGCCCACAGTCTCAAAGCATCTGAAGGTGCTCCGCGAGGCAGGACTGGTCAGCCCCCGGGCGCAGGGCCAGAAGCGCTTCTACTCCCTCGACGCAGCGCCGCTGGCCGCCGTACAGGAATGGCTCACAGAGTTCGCCCCCGCCCCCGAGTCCGCCGACGCGGCCGATGCCGTTTCGCCGGCAGGCGCGGGTCCCGAGGACCACGCCGGCGCGCAACAGCCCGGCGACCGGGCAGAACTCCCCGTCGGGGAGCCCGCGCCCGCGGAATCCGCACTGCTGCAGCCCGACGAGGAGTCGGCTGCAGAGCCGCTCGCCGCGGCCGCCCTCGCCGTTCCCGCCGACGCGCCGCCCACTGCGGCCGAAGTGACCCGGCAGCAGCAGATCGGGCGCACCGTCGGCCGCGCCGCCGAGCGGGCATCCGACCTCTTCGCGCAGCTGCGCCGCCGCCGGGAAAAAGAGCGGTAACCCCCTGGTCCCGGCACATCCCGGGCCGCAGCAGTCCGAACCCCATTTGAGCCGCCGTCGCCGGAAGGGTAGGGTACCTTCCATGACCCGTTGGTATGCGTATTTTTTGTTGGCTCTGAAGGAGCCCGCAGTCTAATACGCTGACCAACTTCTTCAGAGCCAACAGGGCGGGGATCACTCCCTGCCCTTCGCCGTTTCTACGGCGGGTTCTGCAGCAGCTGAATCCGGGCCGAAGCGGCAGGCACCGCCCTCGCACACCGGAAATGGGAACACAGTGACCACTCAGCTCCATGCCCCGCAGAAAAGCGCCACCCGGAATCTCCGCGTCACCCGGTTCGAGCCGCTGCCGACGCCGCGGCAGCTGCGCCGGGAACAGCCCCTCAGTGATTCCTCCGCCGAAACGGTCGCGGGTGCCCGCCGCGACATCCGTGCGGTGCTCAACGGCACCGACGACCGCCTGCTGGTGATCGTCGGCCCCTGCTCCATCCACGACCCGGCGGCGGGCCTCGACTACGCCCGGCGCCTGGCACGTACCGCAGCGGCCCTGAACGATGATCTTTTGATCGTGATGCGCGCCTACTTCGAGAAGCCGCGCACCACCGTGGGCTGGAAGGGGCTGATCAACGATCCGCATCTTGACGGCAGCCACGACATCTCGCTCGGCCTCCGCACCGCCCGCCGGTTCCTCGGCGAGGTCACCGACCTCGGGCTGCCCGTGGGCACGGAGTTCCTGGAGCCGGTGAGCCCCCAATACCTCGCCGATCTCGTGGCGTGGGGCGCAATCGGCGCGCGGACCACCGAGAGCCAGATCCACCGCCAGCTCGTGTCGGGCCTGTCCATGCCGGTCGGATTCAAGAACGGCACGGACGGCGGACTCCAGGTCGCCCTCGACGCGTGCGTTGCTTCATCCGCGCCGCAGTCCTTCCTGGGGATCGACGATTCAGGGCGTGCCGCCCTTGTGGCGACCACCGGAAACCCCGACGCACACCTCGTCCTGCGCGGGGGCAGCGGCGGGCCGAACTACTCATCCGAACATATTGCCGCCGCCGGCGCTGCGCTCTCCGGGCAGCGCACCGCTGCCCGCCTGATCGTTGATGCAAGCCACGCCAACAGCCGAAAGGACCACGTGCGGCAGGCGGAGGTGGCGCGCGAGATCGCCGCGCTGCGGGCTTCCCTGCCGGGGTACGCGGACGCCGTCGCCGGTGTCATGCTCGAAAGCTTCATTGTTGAAGGCGCCCAGAAGCTCACCGAGGGCGCGGCAGGAGAGCTGAGGTACGGGCAGAGCATCACCGATGCGTGCATGGACTTCGCCACCACCGAGTCGATCCTCGAGGAGCTCGCCGCCAGCGTCCGCAGCACCCGTGAAGCCTCCCGCTAGTACGGTGCTTTCACTTTGGTCACATTAGCCACTAGAGTACTGCTCTAGGCGGATAATCCTTATGCCACAAGGCGACACGCCGACTAGTCGCTCAATGGGTGTCAAGCGTGATGCCGGTTGCAGGGTGAGAAGCCTTCAAGAAAAGGACAGTGGTGAGATGGCAGACGGGAACAATTTCTCGGATGTGCAGTTTCTGACGGTTGCCGAGGTGGCCGAGGTCATGCGGGTTTCCAAAATGACGGTCTATCGGCTCGTCCACTCCGGGGAAATGCCGGCCGTCCAGTTCGGCAGGTCCTACCGCGTGCCCGAGTCGGCCGTCGAGGCGTACGTGCGCCACGCGCAGGTTGACGCGCAGGTCGCCGCGCAGGTCGACGGACAGTCCGCCACAGCCTGACCGCGCCCGGCAAACAGGCGCCGCGCGGGCTGGTCCCGGTCAAGGGGCGGCGCCAATTGGCTGTACCCTGTTAAGGAATGTTTTGGTCGGCAATTGTCTGCCGTCCTATGCAGCACCACCGGTGCGCATCACCTTGTGCGCCAATGTCAGATCCAGGCGGAAGCACGCTGTTCAGCGGCGTGTGCCGCCGCTTGGAAACTTCAGCAAAGTTTGTGAGGACTCTATGGGTTCAGTAATCAAGAAGCGCCGCAAGCGTATGGCAAAGAAGAAGCACCGCAAGCTGCTTCGCAAGACCCGCCACCAGCGCCGCAACAAAAAGTAGGGCCTGGCCCCTCGCAGCCGGCCTGCCGCTGACGGGAGGCTTCCGCTCCCGCTTTACCGGTCCGCAGCTTCAACCGAAACAGTTGAAGCCGTGGGCCGGACGTGGTTAAGGCGTCCAGGTGAGCCGCAGGATTTTCCGACCCTGCTGCACGGCCCGGCTGACGCGGGTGCAGCCGGATCAGCGCCCGCGCATCCGCGTGAATCCGCGCCAAAGCCCGTAGACCACGCCGGCTCCGGTGGCGGCCCGCAGCCCGGCCGTTGCAGCGCGCCGGCCACTGCGGAAGTCGTAGACCGGCCAGTTGTTCGCCCGGGCATGGCGGCGCAGCTTGCTGTCAGGGTTGATTGCCACCGGATGCCCGACGATGCTCAGCAGCGGCACATCGTTGTAGGAGTCGCTGTATCCCCAGCATCGGGCAAGATCGAGGTTGTCGCGTGCGGCAAGGTCGATGACTGCGGCGGCCTTCGCCGCGCCGTGAAGGAACTCGCCGACGAGCCGGCCCGTGTAGAGGCCGTCCGCAACTTCGCCGACGGTGCCCAGGGCGCCCGTCAGGCCAAGGCGCTTGGAAATCACGGCGGCCACCTCAACCGGGGTGCCGGTCACGAGCCACACCTTCCGGCCGGCGTCGAGGTGATTCTCGGCGAGCGCGCGGGCTCCCGGCCAGATCTTTGAGGCGATCATCTCGTCGTAGACCTCTTCGCCAAGGGCGAGGATGTCGGCATGGGCGATGCCGATGGCGAAGGACAGCGCGGCGTCGCGCACCGCGTTGACGTCCGTCATTGTTTCGCCGCGCATGATGAAGCGGATCTGCTTCCAGGCCAGGCCGACGGCGAACCTCAGCGTGAACGCGCGCCGTTGGTACATCTTGCGGGCGACGTGGAAGAGACTTGCCCCTCGCATCATCGTGTTGTCCACGTCGAAGAAGGCGGCTTCCCCAGGCTCGCCGACCGCACGCGGAGGACGCGGGGTCGACCCCGGGACGGCTGCAGGCATGATTTGAGTCTAGCCACTGGGCGCCCGCACCCGGCGCAGGCGCCCGGGCGGGTAGTTTTGAGTCATGGACACTTCCGAAGCCGCCGGCACCGGGCCGGACATCGTCCTTCTGACGAAACCCTCCTGCCACCTGTGCGAGGACGCCCGCGCCGTTGTCGAGCGGGTGGCCGGCAGCCTCGGGCTGCGCTGGCGGGAACGCTCGGTGGCCGGGGATCCGGATCTCCTTGCCCGGTTCGCGGAGGAGTTGCCGGTGCTCATGATTGACGGCGTGCAGCGGGATTTCTGGACCATCGACGAGGCCAGGCTGCGCCGGCTGCTGATGCCGGGTGAGTGAGCGGTGACGCCCGTGCCCGTTTCCCGTCAAGCCCGCGCTTCCCGGTTGGAGGGCCGTCCGCCGCCACCTAAAGTGGAAGTAGATCCGCCGGGAATTCGTGCCAGTGGGGGCGATACCGTTTCCGCGGTATCCGAGATGCAACGGAGCAGAGAACAGTGACGACGCCGGACGTGCCAGAGCTTCATCCAGTAGGCGGTGAAGCCGCGCGTCGGATTCCTCCCGCGTCGCTGTCCCGCCTGACCATCTACCTGCGGGCGCTGAACTCACTGCTCGCAGAGGGTATCGAGCGGGTGTCCTCCGAGGAGCTTGCCGATGCGGCCGGCGTCAACTCCCCGATGCTGCGCAAGGATCTGTCTTATCTCGGCTCGTACGGCACCCGCGGAGTCGGTTACGAGGTCCAGTACCTCAACCGCCAGATTTCCAGCGCCCTCGGGCTGACCCTCGACTGGAGGGTTGCGATCATCGGCGTGGGCAACCTCGGGCGCGCCCTTGCCGGTTATTCGGGGTTCGCCTCGCGCGGGTTTGAGATCGTTGCACTTTTCGACGCAGACCAGATGGTGGTTGGTTCCGAGGTGGGCTGGCTGCGTGTCAGCGCCGTGGATGAGCTTGAGCCGGTGCTCAAGCGCACGCGCGCGAATATGGCGGTGCTGGCTGTGCCGGCGGAAGTCGCCCAGGCCCTCTGCGACAGGCTTGTCGCTGCGGGAATCACAAGCATCCTCAGTTTCGCCCCGGTCGTGCTGCAGGTGCCCCCGCACGTCCAGCTGCGCAAGGTCGATATGTCAACTGAACTGCAGATCCTCGCCTACCACGCGCAGCGGGCCCAGGAACCCGACATGGGCCTCCCCGACGCCCGCTCCGCTCAGTAGGCGCCGGAACGCAAACCGGATCGCGGCACTGGCTTCGGTACCGTCCGGCGCAGGCGCAGGCGCCTGCGCCGGACTCGGCGGAGGAACGGTTGCGGTGCGCTGCTAGTAGCGCGGGGTCCGCGGGGCGAAGTACTCGTTTGTTGGCTTCAGGTAGCAGAGGATTACCCCAGCGACACCAAGCAGGACGGACAGGGCCGCGAGCGCGCCGCCGCCCAGGGAGAGCAGCGAAAGCCCGGCCAGGACGGTTGCCATGATCCGCGCCCAGTTCTTTCCCTTGCGGATCATCACTGCGAGGAGAACGTAGATTGCCGTGAAAACGATCCCGAAGATGATCGCCAGGGTGGCGATCGTTCCGGCGAGTGACTCCGCCGTGAACCCCGCGGTCTCGAGCTGGGCAATCTGGGAGGGGTCGAGCGTGGCAAGGGGGTTCATCGAAGAAAGGATGGTGCTGAGCAGGAAGACCAGGCCGGCGGCGATGATGAGCCAGTATGCGATAACGACCTTCTGCGGTGCGGGGCCCTTTGTCGCGGCCGCAGCCGGCGCGCCCGGGTAGGTGTATCCGGACGGCTGGGCAGCCTGGTATCCGTAATTGGGCTGCTGCTGGCCGTACTGCTGCTGGCCCTGCTGGCCAAACTGCCCCTGCTGCTGGCCGTACTGGGGTTCGACCCGTTCGCCGAACTGCGGCGGGCCTGGCTGCTGCCCGTATCCTCCGGCCTGCCCGCCGCCCGCCGGCGCCTGGGGTGCGTTCTGCCCGTACCGGGGCTGAGCAGGGTTCTGCGGTGCGGGATCGTGCGGAGTCGGATCCTGGGGGTTGGGCTCAGGAGTTCCCGGAGGTGTAGTCATGACCGCATCCATTCACTGAGGGCGCCCGAGGGCGCCGGGGCTTCGGTTTCAGCCTATCGCGCAGGCACGCGATCGCTACCTCGGCGCGGCCATCCCTTTGGGTCAATTCAGGGGATGCGGCCGGCCCGGACGCCCGGGGAGCCGTTAACGCGGTCAGCCGCCGGCCCCTCGGGCCGGCGGCTGACGAAAGCTGGCGGGCGGGTGCCCGAAGCTGACTGCTAGTTGGCTACGAATGCAGCGTCAAGGCTGATGGTGACCTTGTCACCAACGAGAACGCCGCCGGCTTCGAGGGCAGCATTCCAGGTCAGGCCGAAATCCTTGCGGGAAATGGTGGTCGAGCCGGACACGCCTGCGCGGGTGAAACCGAACGGGTCAACAGCAACACCGTTGAACTCGGTATCGAGAACGACGGTCTTGGTGATGCCGCGGATCGTGAGGTCACCCGTGACCTTGTAGGTCTCGCCCGAACCCTCGACCGAAGTCGACGTGAAGGTCATCTCGGGGAACTCCTCGACGTCGAAGAAATCGGCGCCGCGTACGTGGGCATCGCGGTTCTCGTCACCGGAGTTGAAGGAGGCGGTCTTGACGGTCGCCGTCACCTTCGAGTCTGTGAGGTTGTCACCAACGACCAGGGCTGCTTCGACATCGCCGAAGGTGCCGCGCACCTTGCTGATGCCGGCGTGGCGGACGGTGAAGCCGACCTCGCTGTGTGCGGGATCGAAGGACCAGGTTCCGGTGCTGAGGCCTGAAGGGATGCTCATGGGTTGTTCTCCTTGGATGGGAAGAGGAAGGTTGTTACTTCTATATAAACATGCGTTTGCATCTTTTATTCCCACCCCGTCCGCAATCAGCCCGGTGCACGGCCGCCCGGGGCAGTCCACTGGGGATTTAGCGGGGCGGGGATAACTCTGCGAAACTGGGACCATGCCCCTTGCAACCGTTCACCTGGTGCGCCACGGTGAGGTCCACAACCCCGACGGGGTCCTGTACGGGCGGCTCCCGGAGTTTCACCTCTCCGATCTCGGCCGCCGCATGGCCCAGCAGATGGCGGACCATTTCGAGCAGCGCCGCAATGAAGGTGCCAATATCGTTTACCTGGCCGCCTCGCCGCTGACCCGCGCCCAGGAGACCGCCGCGCCGGTCGCCAGCGCCCTGAACCTCGAGGTGAACACCGACAGCAGGATCCTCGAAGCCGAAAACCGTTTCGAGGGGCTGTCCCGCATCAAGAGCAAGCTGCGGCAGCCGCGCTACTGGCCGCTGCTTGTCAATCCGTTCCGGCCGTCCTGGGGTGAGCCATACTCGGCGCAGGCGTCACGGGTGATGGAAGCGGTCCGCTTCGCCCGGGATGAGGCGCTGCGCGGAGCCGGTGGTGACACGCACGGGCCGGCCGAGGCGATCCTCGTCAGCCATCAGCTGCCCATCTGGGTCACCCGGCTCGCGGCCGAGGGGCGGAGGCTCTGGCACGATCCCCGCCAGCGCGAATGCACCCTGACCTCCGTCACGTCACTCGATTTCTCCGGTGATGTTCTCACGCGGGTCCGGTATGAGGAACCATGCGCGGACCTGCTTCCGGGTGCGGCAAATGTCCCGGGAGCATAATAGAATTACTACACGTTGTAGAAAAATGTGGAAGAAGCCGTGACACCTTCGAATGCCGCTCCGGCTAGACGCCCGCTGATCAAATTCGGCGCCGCTCTGGCCCTTGCACTGTCCGCCTCGATGGCGCTTGCCTCCTGTGCCGCGGAAGACCCCCTCGCCCAGCAGGCGGCGGCGGGGGACAACAAGAACTACATCGCCGGAGACGGATCGGTCACGGAATACGCTCCGGGGGAGCGGGGAGAGCCCGTGCAGCTCACCGGGACCCTGTTCGACGGTTCCGAGGTTTCAAGCGCCGACTGGGACGGTCAGGTGACGGTGCTGAACTTCTGGTACGCCGCCTGTGCTCCCTGCCGCAAGGAAGCCCCCGACCTCCTGGCCCTCCACAACGCTTTCGAACCCGCCGGCGCCCAGTTCTACGGGGTGAACATCCGTGACGAGCGCAGGACCGCCGAGGCCTTCGAGCGCACATTCGACATTCCCTACCCCAGCTTCAACGACAAAGACGGCGGCGTTCTTCTCGCGATGACGAGCTACGTCCCGCCCCAGGCCGTCCCCACCACCCTGGTCCTGGATAAGGAGGGACGCGTTTCGGCGCGGATCCTCGGCCTTGCCGACCGCAGCACCCTTAAGGCCCTGATCCAAGATGCCGTCGCCGAGTAGCGCCTCATGCAGCTGCTGACAGCGCTTGGGGCGGCCGTTCCCGCACAGGGCAACCCGTTCGCCGACGCGGTGCTCAGCGGCTCGATGCTTCTTGCCCTGCCGGTGGCACTGCTCGCCGGGCTCGTCTCCTTCGCCTCGCCATGCGTGCTCCCGCTCGTCCCGGGGTACCTCGGCTATGTGACGGGGCTGACGGGCGTCGACCTGGAGCAGCAGCGGCGCGGCCGGATGTTCGTCGGAATAGCCCTGTTCGTCCTGGGCTTCTCGCTGGTCTTCATGGCCTACGGGACGCTGTTCGGCCAGCTCGGGGCCTGGCTGCGCGTCTCGCAGGACTGGCTGATCCAGGTACTTGGCATCGTTGTCATCCTCCTTGGCGTGGTGTTCGCCGGCGGATTCTCGTGGTTCCAGAGAGAGAGCAGGATCCACGCCCGCGTTCCCGCCGGACTGTGGGGAGCCCCACTGCTCGGGATGACGTTCGGGCTCGGCTGGGCGCCCTGCATCGGCCCGACGCTGGGCGCCGTCCAGCTGCTCGCCATTTCCGGCGACGACGCAAGCGCGCTCCGCGGCGCCGTCCTCACCTTCGTCTACTGCCTCGGCCTCGGGCTTCCCTTCCTCTTCATTGCACTGGGTGTGCGCCGGGGCATGGGGGCAATGCGGTTCTTCCGCAGGCACCGCCGCCTGCTGCAGCGCGCCGGCGGCGGCCTGCTGATCGCCGTCGGAGCGCTGATGGTGACGGGCGTATGGAACCGGTGGATCGCCAGCATCCAGGACCTCCTCATCAGCAATGTGAATCTGCCCATCTAGCCCGCTTCCTCACCCGGCTTCCCGGATGAGCGACCACCCAACGAAGAACAGGTCAAGGTGAAAAAGGAAAAGGAAAGCACAGCGGCTGCCAAGCCCGACGCCGTCCTGCCCGCGCTCGGCCTCGGCGGAAGCCTGAGGTGGGCGTGGACGCAGCTGACGAGCATGCGCACGGCCCTTTTCCTGCTGCTGCTGCTCGCAGTGGCTGCCGTCCCCGGATCACTGTTCCCGCAGCGGCCCGCCAACCCCGCCGTCGTGACCCAGTACATCGAAGACCATCCCGGCACCGGCCCGGTGCTCGACTGGTTCCAGCTGTTCGACGTGTATTCCTCGGTCTGGTTCTCCGCGATCTACCTGCTGCTGTTCATCTCACTCATCGGATGCGTCATCCCCCGAGCGCTCGCCCATGGCAGGGCCATGAAGGCATTCCCGCCGCGCACACCCAAGCGTCTGTCCCGCCTGCCGGTCTACGGCACGATCGAGATTCCGGCCGAGCGTGCCGCAGCCGCGGGGATCACCCCCGGCTCCGCGGCCGCCGACGCCGCCGAAATCCTGCGCAAACGTGGATACCGGGTGGACGTCCGGGACAAGGACACCGACCGCCCCTCCGTCGGGGCCGAGCGCGGCCTGACCAAGGAACTGGGCAACCTGGTGTTCCACATCTCGCTCATCGGGGTCCTGATCTCCGTGGCAGTGGGCGGATTGTTCGGCTACAACGGTCAGAAGGTCATCGTCGAGGGCGACAGTTTCGTGAACACCCTGGTGGGCTACGACTCCTTCACCCCCGGCACCAACTTCAGCAACGACCAGCTCGACCCCTACTCGATCCGCCTGGACTCCTTCGACGTGCAGTTCGACCGCGACCAGCCGGCGCACTACGGCCAGCCGCTGGACTTCACCGCGAACCTCACAACCAAGGACGGCCCCGGCGCCGCCCCGCAGAAGCAGGTGCTCAAGGTCAACGCGCCGGTCAAGATCGGCGGCACGAGCGTCTACCTCGTCGGCAACGGCTACGCGCCGGTGGTCACGGTGCGCGACGGCGAGGGGAACATCGCCGTCCAGGGCCCGGTTGTGACAGTGCCCTCCGACGGCCTCTACACCTCTCTGGCGGTCATCAAGGCGCCCGACGCCCGGCCCGACCAGCTCGGCTTCGTCGGGTTCTTCCTTCCCACGGCCTTCATCGACGAGAACGGGGTCTCCTTCTCGCGCGACCCCGATCCGTTCAATCCCCAGCTGAACCTCAACGCCTACTACGGTGACCTCGGCCTTGACGGGGGTGATCCCCAGAACGTGTACGCCCTCGACACCGAAGGACTCACCGAGCTCAACAGCAGGAACAGCGACAACGGCGGCATCGTACTCGGGGCGGGCGAGACCTACGACCTGCCCGAGGGCAAGGGCTCAATCACCTTCGACGGGCTGAAGCGGTACGTCGCCCTGGACATCCACCACGACCCCGGTCAGCTCGGGGCCCTCGCCTTTTCCACCCTCGCCCTGACAGGGCTCACCGCCTCCCTGTTCATCGGGCGCAGGCGGTTGTGGGTCCGGTCCGGACTCCACCCCGACGGGCGCGTCCTCCTTGAGTACGGGCTGCTCGCCCGCGGCGAGGACCACCGCCTCGCAGGGGAGGGTGCCGCTGTCGAGAAACTGCTCCGCACACGCTGGCTGGTGCCGGAGGCCCAAGCAGGAGAAAATCAATTGCAGCCCGCCGGAACGCGCGGCGACGACGGTAAGGACACCTAATGCCAAGCGTTAACGCCGAATTGGGCGCAGCCAGCGAGCTCTTCATGCTGCTCGCCTCCATCGCCTATGTTGTGGCACTCGTTTTCTTTGTGCTCGACCTGGTCAAGTCGAGCAAGACCATTGAGAAGGTTGAAGCGCGGCTCGCCACCGTCGGAGCACCGCAGGCGGACCTGCCTCCCGGTGCGGGGGCGGCTGCAACCGCCGACGACTCGATGTCGTACGCCGCCGGCCAGCGGCGCTCCTCGGCACGGATCGCCGTCGCGCTCACCGTGCTCGCCACGGTCATCCATGCCGCGGCGGTCGTGAGCCGGGGCGTCGCGGCGAACCGGGTGCCCTGGGGCAACATGTACGAGTTCTGCACCACGGGCGCGCTTGTCGTCTCGGTGATCTTCCTGATCACCCTGACCCGGCGGGACCTGCGCTTCGTTGGGTCCTTTGTCGTCGGCCTCGTGGTGGTCATGCTTTGCGCCGCGACAGTGGGCTTCCCGACCCCGGTGGCCAACCTCATCCCCGCGCTGCAGAGCTACTGGCTGATCGTGCACGTGTCCATCGCCGTTGCGTCCTCAGCCCTCTTCACCATCACCTTTGCGATGTCGGTGCTGCAGCTGGTGCAGTCCTCCCGGGAAGCCCGCGTTGCCGCCGGCCGCTCCGACACCGCACGCTTCATGCGCCTTGTCCCGTCGGCCCTGAGCCTGGAAAACCTTTCCTACCGCCTCAACGCCGTTGCCTTCGTCGGCTGGACCTTCACCCTGATGGCCGGCGCGATCTGGGCCGAGCAGGCGTGGGGCCGGTACTGGGGCTGGGACACCAAGGAGGTCTGGACGTTCGTAATTTGGACCGTCTATGCAGGCTACCTCCACGCCCGGGCCACGCGCGGCTGGACCGGAACGCGGGCCGCCTGGCTGTCGATCGTCGGCTACCTGTGCATCGTGTTCAACTTCACGATCGTCAATATCTACTTCTCGGGGCTGCACAGCTACGCCGACGCGGGCTGACCTTCCCGGCCACACAAAGCCGCACCGGCCCCATCCCCTTTCGGGATCGGACCGGTGCGGCTTTTGCGTGGGTGAAGAGTGCGGCGGAAGGGCGCGGGCTACGGGTTCTTGGGCCGGTGTGCGCCGGTACTGCCGGAGTCCCCGGCGTCGTCGTCCGATTCGGGGGCCTGCGGAGTCTCGGAACTGCCTGAGGCCGGTCCGTCCGCCTTGGGGCCGCCCTTGGTTCCCCCGCCCTTGGTTCCTCCGGCGTGCGGTTGGCCGCCGTGCGGTTTCCGCTCCTGCTCGCGCCGGCGCTGCTCCTGCTCCCGTGCCTGCTGCCGGCGCTTGGTCTCAAGGTTCTGCAGGAACTGGGGGTCGTCATCGGGCGCGGTGGGGCGCCGCGGAGCAGGGCGGGTCGGACCGGCCGGCCGGACCTGGCGCGGGCGCCCGAAGAGGAACCAGAGGCCCGCTCCGAGGAGGGGAACCACGAGGATCGTGATCAGCCATGCCGGTTTTGAAATGCTTCGCACTTCATTGGACCGACTCATGAAGCAGTCGATCAGGGCGTAGATGATGATTGCGACTCCAAGAATCACCAGAAAGAGCAACAGGCGGGGCATACCCCAATTGTAGGCGAGTAAACTTGTACGGTGGCCTTCCTCAAATTCACCGCCCTGCGGCTGCTGCTCGTCGTCATCATCTTCGTGATCTGCGTGCAGCTCGGGCTTGGTGCCATCCTGTCCGCCGTTGCCGCCGCCATCCTGGCCTGGTGCGTCACCTACCTCTTCTTCCGGGAGCTCCGCGACGCCGCTGCGGCAAACCTGCAGCGCCGGTTCAAGGAGGGGGCGCCGCCGGTGCGCAACGCGATGGAGAACGACGACGCCGCCGCCGAAGACGGCCTCGACCCCAACGCCCCCGTCAACGCCGACCGCCGGCCGCGCCGGGACTGACCCGGCCGCACGGCGCGCAGGCCTACAGCGCGACGGTCAGGACGATCCCGAGGGCGAACAGCACGCTGAAGCCCAGGTTGATCAGGCTTGTCTGCTTCAGCACCGGGATCAGGCTGCGGCGCTTCTTGCCCTTGAGCATCAGCCAGCTCGGCATCAGGCAGGCCGGAACCAGCAGGAGCACGAGCAGCACCCAGGGGTACTCCTCGACGAGGAACAGGGGCAGCAGGATGGCTGTCGCGAGCATCATGACGTAACTGACCCGCGCGGCGGTGTCCCCGAGGCGCACGGCGAGGGTCAGCTTACCCGAGGCGCGGTCCGTCGGGATGTCCCTCACGTTGTTCGCCATCAGGAGCGCCATCGCGATGACCCCGGTGCTCACCGCCCCCACCCAGGCGGCGGCGCTAAGGGAACCGGCCTGGGTGTAGGTGGTGCCAAGCGTCGCGATGAGCCCGAAGAACACGAAGACGAAGATGTCGCCCAGGCCGAGATATCCGTAGGGGTTCTTTCCGCCCGTGTAGCCCCAGGCGGCGGCGATGCAGCCAAGTCCAACGAGCAGCAGGAACCAGGTCTGCGACAGGATGATCAGCACCGCGCCGGCAACCATCGCCAGCGCGAAGCAGCCGAAGGCGGCGTACTTCACCTGGCGGGGTTCGGCGGCGCCGGACCCGGTGAGGCGCAGGGGGCCCACGCGGTCGTCATCGGTGCCGCGGATGCCGTCGGAGTAGTCGTTGGCGTAATTCACGCCGACCTGCAGCAGCACGGCGACGACGGCGGCGAGCACGGCGTTGAGCGGCCGGAACGAGGCGAGCCCGTAGGCTGCCGCGCTGCCGATGATCACCGGTGCAAGCGCCATGGGCAGCGTACGGGGGCGGGCTCCTTCAAGCCACTGAGCGGCAGTCGCCACGGTTTGTTCCTTTGCTGGTTGTGCTGGTGTGTCTGGCCGGTCAGGTGCCGGTGGGGAGGAAAAGTGTCAGTGCCCCGACTTTTCGAGGAGGGCCCTGAGTGCCTGGCGGTCGGGCTTGCCTCCGGGAAGCAGGGGGAGCGCGTCGAAGCTCAGCACCGTCTTGGGTGCGGCATGGGCGCCGAGTTCCTCGGCCACGCGGGCACGGACAACGGTTGCGTCAACGGATCCGACGACGGCGGCACCCACCGCCGCGCCCCACTCGGGGCTGGTGATTCCCAGGACGACGGCCTGGCTCACCTGCGGGATGTCCTCGATGACGCCGGCAATGACCGACGCCGAGACCTTGAGGCCGCCTGTGACGATGACGTCGTCGATGCGGCCATGCACAACGACTTTCCCGTCCGCGCCGACGTCGCCCGCGTCGTCGGTCCTGAACCACCGGCGCCCGGAGTTGTAGACGAAGCGGTCCTCGGTGAGCTGGGGGTCGTTGAGGTAGCCGTCGGCGAGCATGGGGCCGCTGATCCACAGCCGCCCTTCTTCGGACAACACCTCTACGCCGTCGAGGGGCACGCCGTTGTAGACGCAGCCTCCGCTGGTTTCGCTCATCCCGTAGGTTTCCACGATGTTCAGGCCCTGGCGGCGGGCCTCGCCGCGCAGCGCAGAACCCATCGGAGCCCCGCCGAGCAGGATGGCGTTGAACCGGCGGAGCACCGCGAGGGTCTCCGGGGCCGGATCGGCCAGCAGGCG
Source organism: Arthrobacter sp. TJ-254 (assembly GCF_058269175.1). Lineage (NCBI taxonomy): Bacteria > Bacillati > Actinomycetota > Actinomycetes > Micrococcales > Micrococcaceae > Arthrobacter > Arthrobacter sp. TJ-254. The sequence goes on from NZ_JBZCNF010000002.1 coordinate 366,841, forward strand.
GTGAAGCTGCGTGGGGACCAGGGAGGTGAAGCGTACCCGGTCCGTCAGCTCGGACGCGGCGGCGGTGAACGCTTCGGCAGTAAACGGTGCACCCGAGTCCATCGTCCAGGGGCGGGTGCCTGCGTAGAGCGAGCGGACCAGGACCTGGAATCCCGCAACGTGGTGCACAGGCAGCGCGAGGAGCCACTGCCCCTCCGCCTTCAGGGCGAAGGCCGTGGCCATGGCGGAGGCGGCCAGCGCGTCGACGCTGAGCATTGTCTTCTTGGGCACCCCCGTCGAGCCGGAGGTGCTCAGGACGGCGGCAATTTCGTCGTTGGGCAGTTCCCCGGGGAAGACTTCGCCGGCGGCAACATGCGGGGCGACCGCCGGGCCCTCGCCGGCGAGCGAGGCCGCCAGCGGTTTCAGCAGCTCGTGGGCGTCGAAACCCGAAGGGGTGAATACGGGGAGCAGTTCCATGCCGGTCCTAGAAGTAGTAGGGGAACGCGGACCAGTCGGGGTTGCGCTTTTCGAGGAACGCTTCCTTGCCCTCGACGGCTTCGTCGGTCATGTACGCGAGCCGGGTGGCTTCTCCGGCGAACACCTGCTGCCCTGCGAGTCCGTCGTCGGCGAGGTTGAAGCCGAACTTCAACATCCGCAGCGCCTGCGGGCTTTGGCGGGCAATGTCCGCTGCATACTCGAGGGCGGTTGCTTCGAGGGAGACGTGATCGACGGCCTCGTTGACGGCGCCCATCGCCACCATGTCCTCGGCGGAATATTCGCGCGCGAGGAAGAAGATCTCGCGCGCACGTTTCTGCCCAATCTGCCGGGCCAGAAGCGCCGAACCGTAGCCGGCGTCGAAGCTTCCCACCGTGGCGTCCGTCTGCTTGAAGCGCGCGTGCTCGCGCGAGGCGATGGTCAGGTCCGCGACCACGTGCAGGCTGTGCCCGCCCCCGGCGGCCCACCCGTTGACGACGGCGATGACAACCTTGGGCATGGTGCGCATCAGCCGCTGCACCTCAAGGATGTGCAGGCGCCCTGCGCGGGCCGGGTCGATGGTCTCCCGTGTCTCGCCCTCCGCGTACCGGTAGCCGTCGCGCCCGCGGATGCGCTGGTCCCCGCCGGAGCAGAAGGAGTGCCCGCCGTCCCTGGGGGAGGGGCCGTTCCCGGTGAGCAGGACGGCGGCGACGTCGGGGGTCATCCGCGCATGGTCAAGTGCCCGGTACAACTCGTCCACAGTGCCGGGACGGAAGGCGTTGCGCACCTCGGGGCGGTCGAAAGCGACACGCACCGCCGGGAGGTCGCGGAGCACGCGGCCGTCTGCCGAACGCTCCACCTGACGGTGGTACGTCATGTCGGTGAAATCCTCGAAACCCGCGACGGTTCGCCACTGGGTGGGGTCGAAGATGTCGGAGACCTGAGGGGGAAGATCGGATGTCACCAACCGAGTCTAGCGGTGGCAAGCACCCCGGGCATGCAGCGGCGGGCGCTTAGGAGATGCAGAACTCATTGCCTTCGGGATCGGTCATCGTGTACCAGGTCAGCGGGCCCTGCCTGCCGTCATGGAGGAAACTGGCGCCGCGTGCTTCGAGGGCGGCACGGGCTTGATCCTTGTCGATCTCCTTCAGATGGATATCCGGGTGGAAGCGGTTCTTCGCCGTCTTGGGTTCGGGCACGGGCTGGAACACGAGCCGGAGCCTGTCCTTCTGGCCCAATTCGCCGGCCCTGCAGACCGCTGCGCCGTCTCGCCAGACCCGTGCGCCCCGGTGCACGACGACGTCGGACTCGTCCGCGTAGCCCGCGGAAAGCATCTGATCGATGAACCCCTCGTCGACCGGCTCGACGATCCAGCCCAGCGTTTCGGCCCACCAGTCGGCCTGCGCGTGAGGGTCGCTGCAGTCAATGGAAATCTGAATGTTGTGTTCCATGCCGAAACGGTAATGCTGAACCCGCCGAATGCGGAAGACACCCGCGGTCAACCGCTGTCCTCGACCCGAACACACCCCGCCCGAAATCCGCGTACAGGAGCCCAGACCGGCGGTGGACAGCGCCTGCTCCGCTGCGGAACATTAACGGGCGCAAGTTCCGCTGGATTAGAATCGGCACAACCATCCGGCGCCGACCGCGCGGCATAGGACTCAACGAGTAAGGCAGTAATGAGTAATCTCGAGACCCGCCCGGTTCCGGTGATCTGCGAGAGCGGACCCGACCGGGCCGGAAGCCCTCCGGTCGAAATCCTCCAGCCCCGCGAGGTGCCGTTGGGCGGTCCCCGGAGCATGTCAGTTCGCCGTACGCTCCCGCAGCGCGGCCGGTCCCTGATCGGCGCATGGTGCTTCCTCGACCACTACGGGCCCGATCCTGTTAAGGCGGCCGGCGCCATGAGCGTCCCGCCCCACCCCCACACCGGCCTGCAGACGGTCAGCTGGCTTTTCGCCGGTGAGATCGAACACCGCGACAGCGCCGGAAACCACGCATTGGTTCGACCTGGCGAGCTGAACCTCATGACGGCGGGATCGGGCATTTCCCATTCCGAGGTCTCAACGCCGGCAGCGACGTCGCTCCACGGGGTGCAGCTCTGGCTGGCCCTGCCGGACCGCTCGCGCTTCGTGACCCACCGCTTCGACCACTACGCCCCGGTCCCGGTCCAGGGCGAAGGGTTCGACCTCAGCGTTTTCCTTGGCACCCTTGGCGGCTCAGCTTCCCCCGTTGCCACCCACACCCCGCTGCTGGGAGCCGAGCTGAGGATCCGCGCGGGCTCCACCGCCTCCTTCGCCGTTTCCCCGGATTTCGAACACGGAATCCTTGTCGACAGCGGCAGCATCGAAGTCAACGGTACGGACGTTGCGGCCGGTGAACTTGCCTATCTACCGGTCGGTCATGAATCGATCGAGATCAGGGCAGGCGGCAGCGGACCGGCGCGGCTGATGGTCATCGGCGGCGAGCCTCTCGGTGAAGAAATCGTGATGTGGTGGAACTTCGTGGGACGCAGCCACGAGGAGATTGTCGAGTATCGCAACCGGTGGCAGTCCGAGATCGGTGTCGAGGAAGACCAGATGCGGCCCGAGATTCTGTTCGGCCTTCCCGGGGGCAACACCCTGAAGCCCCTGCCTGCACCGGAGCTGCCGCGGGTGCGCATCCGCCCTCGAAAGTAGGGCGCAGCACCTCCCGGAAATTCCGTCACCGGAGCGGGCATCCCGATTCCGGCAGTGCGGAGTGTCAGTTCCCTCAGCGCTGCATGGCCTGGTGCTGCATGTCACGGAGGGCGCGGGAATACATAACCGGTTATGCACCGTTACACGGGCAAGATACATAACTGGTTATGTAATTGCTCCAGTGAAAGGCACGCACGATGCAGTTCGGAATTTTCTCGGTCAGCGACATCACGCGGAACCCGGTGACGGGGTACACGCCCAGCGAGGCGGAACGCATCGATGCAACGGTGCAGACGGCAGTCAAGGCCGAGGAGGTCGGTCTCGATGTCTTCGCCATCGGCGAGCACCACAACCCGCCGTTCTTCTCCTCCTCGCCGACAACTCTGCTGGCCCATGTCGCAGCCCTGACCAAGCGGATCATCCTCTCGACTTCGGTCACCCTGATCACGACGAACGATCCCGTCCGCATCGCCGAGGAGTACGCGCTGGCCCAGCACCTTGCCAAGGGCCGGCTGGACCTGACCCTCGGACGCGGCAACACCGTCCCCGTCTACCCGTGGTTCGGCAAGGACATCCGTCAGGGCCTGCCGTTGGCGTTGGAGAACTACAACCTGCTGCACCGGCTGTGGCGCGAAGACGTCGTCGACTGGGAAGGCAATTTCCGGACCCCGCTCCAGGGATTCACTTCCAGCCCCCGGCCCCTGGACGACGTGCCTCCCTTCGTCTGGCACGGCGCTATCCGCACCCCGGAGATCGCCGAGCAGGCTGCCTACTATGGCAACGGATTCTTCGCGAACAACATCCTCGCGCCGAACTTCCACTTCCTGCCCCTAGTCAACCTTTACCGCGAGCGTTTCGAACACTACGGGCACGGCACCAAGGCCCAGGCGATCGTGGGCCTCGGCGGGCAGGCGTACATCGCCAAGCGCTCCCAGGACGCCTTGCGCGAGTTCCGTCCGTACTTCGACGAAGCACCGGTCTACGGGCACGGAGCCCCGCTGGAGTACTACGCGCAGCAGACTCCGCTGAGCGTCGGAAGCCCCCAGCAGGTCATCGACAAGACCCTGGAATTCCAGGAGAAGTTCGGCGACTACCAGCGCCAGCTCTGGGTCATGGACCATTCGGGCCTGCCGCTGGCCGCCGTGCTCGACCAGATCGAACTGCTCGGCGGGGAGGTTGTTCCCGTGCTGCGCAAGGAGATGGCCGCACGGCGTTCCCCTGACGCGGCGGACGCCCCCACCCACGAGTCCCTCACGAAGGCAAAGTACGGCGACGCCGCGCCGCGACAGCCGCGCCCCAACCCCAACCGGGGGGACAACGTCACGGGCACCTCGCCCTATCAGGACAGCGACGCCGCAACCCCGGCCCGCTATCCGCTGATCGGATAGAACGGTGATTCGATGAACCGGCAAGACAGAAATGAGATCCGGCTGGCGAATGAGTCCTGGGAGGCCCTGCTTCAGGCAGAGAGCGCACTTGGCCGGCGGTTCGCCGCCGACGAGATCTGGGATGAACTCTCTACCCGGGAGTACGACGTCCTCTTCACGCTGTCCAAGGCCGACGGCGGACTGGGAATCAGCGACCTCGGCCGGAGGATCCTGCTCTCCCAGCCGGGCATGTCGAAACTCGTGACGCGGCTCGAGGAGCGCGGGCTCGTGGAAAAGCGCCCGAACCAGGTGGACCGACGGGAAGCCCGCATTCTTCTGACCCATGCGGGAACCGAAGCGCAAAAACGGGTGGGGCGGAAGCACGCGCGGGCCGTCACTGCCACAATGACCAGCGCCCTCAGCCACGCCCAGCTCGAACAGCTTAGGGACCTCTGCCGGCAGATCACCGCAGTGATCAATCCGGACCTCCTGAACAAGCCCACCACCGAACGGACCCCCTCGTGAACCCCACTTCCCCCCAGAACGCCCGCCCGGACCCGGATCAGACCCGTAGCATCGTGATCCTCAGCGGAGGCATGAGCGACACCTCCTCCTCCCGGATGCTTGCCGACCGCCTGGCCCAGAAAACCCTCGACCGCCTTAACGGGCAGGGCATCCCGGCCGCGGTCAGCATCATCGAACTGCGTCCCCTCGCCGCCAACATCGCCCAAGCGATCGTTTCCGGTTTCCCTGACCCGGACCTCCAGGCCGCCATCGACAGGCTCGCCGCCGCGGACGCCGTCGTAGCGACGACCCCTATCTACAAGGCAGGCATCAGCGGGCTGTTCAAGGCCTTCATGGATATTCTCGACAACGATCTCCTGATCGCCGTTCCCGTGGTCCTTGCGGCAACCGGCGGCAGTGCCCGGCACGCACTGGTGATCGATGATCAGCTCCGGCCACTCTTTGCGTTCATGCGCACGCTCACCACCCCCACCTCGCTCTTCGCGGCACCGGAGGACTGGGGAGACAGTGCGCTCACCACCCGGATCGAACGGGCGGCGACCGAACTTGCGGCAATGGTCAGCACCGGCATCAGGGCCGCGATCACCGACGACGCCTGGGGCCAGTACCAGCACACCTTCGCCGGGAACGCCCGCCCCGCAACGGCCGCCCCGGAGGTTGCCTTCGATACCGACCTGATGAGACTGGCAACCGGCGGCACCCTCGCGGCACGGGCCTAGCGGGACAACTCAGCCACGCAGTAAATTCCGCGCATGACCAGCCGATGACCCGGTGGGGATAGGCCGATGACCCTGTTGCGTAGCGGTGGGAACCAATACGCTGGGGGCATGAATCATCAGCCCGCTCCCACCGAGGTACTTTCGGCCAGCGAGTGTTGGCGCCTGCTGCGCACGGCGTCCGTCGCGCGCCTGGCCCTTTCGGCGAATGACCAACCGGATATTTTTCCGGTCAACATCCAGGTGGACCACGGCACCGTAGTGTTCCGGACCTCCGAAGGCGCCAAATCCAGGGCGGCAGTGGAGAAGGCGCCGGTTGCAGTCGAGGCCGACGGGCTCGACGCTGACGGGACGAGGGCCTGGAGCGTGGTCATCAAGGGCACCGCGAGCACGATTTCCACGACCAGGGAACTGCTCGAGACCATCGATCTGCCCGTCCATCCGTGGGAGGGCGGGCGCAAGGACCGTTTCGTACGGGTTACCCCGGACAGCATCACCGGACGCCGGTTCCCCGTAGCTCCGGCTCCCCACAGCGTTTCCCGCGCATCGGGGCGCGACGAATAATTCCTTCTGATTGATCGATCAGTCCTCGCTGCGCAGCGTGGGATCATCGTGCTGGTCCCCGTCTGTCCCCGGTCGCCGGGCCGCACGACGACGTGAAACGCCGGTCGCCAGAAGCGTCAGGCCCGCGATGATCAGGACCACCGCCACCGCGATGAAGACGAACGCCTGCGCCAGGCTCGCGGCGCTTCCCCAGGAAGCGCGCTCGAACGCGTTGATGCCGGGCAGGAGCATCACCGCGCCCGCGAGGAGCAGGGCGCCCGCTGCCGCGATGAACCAGCGCGGGGCCGGGGCCCTCGATTTACCGACCATTCGGCTCACCCCTTGTATCGCGTGGCGGAGGTGGGTGGCTGTCGCGACAGCCCGTTAGCGCTCATGGTCCACCACTGCGGCCGCGCGTGCAAGGCCCTCTAGGGGACGATGGAATCGATATAGCCGCCGTCCACGCGCAGTGCGGCGCCTGTGGTCGCCGAAGCCAGCGGGGACGCCAAGTAAGCCACGAGGTTCGCGATTTCAGTGGGCTCGATGAGCCGTTGGATCAACGACTGCGGTCGATGCACTTTCATGAACTCCTGCTGGGCGTCGTCCCAGTTCAGATCCTTGTCCACGAGCTGATACACGAAGTCCTCGACGCCGCCGGTATGCGTGGGCCCGGCGATCACCGCATTCACGGTGACCCCCGACCCGGCGGCCGCCTTGGCGAAACCCCGTGAAACACCGAGCAGTGCGGTCTTCGAGACCCCGTAGTGGATCATTTCGGCCGGTATGACGATGGCGGAATCGCTCGCGATGTACTGGACGCGACCCCAACCCCGGGACATCATCCCTGGAAGGTAGGCCCGCGTAAGACGCACCGCGGCCAGAACATTGACTTCAAAGAACCTCAGCCATTCGGAGTCAGGGATCTCCAAGGCGGGCTCCGGGCTGAAGATGCCGAGATTGTTGACCAGGATGTCGACATTGGCGACCAATTCACAGGCCATTGCCGCGCCCTCCTCCGTACTTACATCGGCCGGTGCTTCAAGGATCCGCGCCCCGGGGACCGCCTCGCGGATCGTTTGGGCGGCTCGGCCCACGCTCGCTGCCGTGCGCCCGTTCACCGCGACCTCGGCGCCGGCGCGGGCCAACTGCAGCGCGATCTCGGCGCCGATACCTTGGGTTGATCCCGTCACGAGCGCGGTCTTTCCGGTCAAATCGATACTCAAAGACAAAGCGGGCCTCCCAGTGGCATTCGGTGCTCCGGGCCGGAAGAACGCGAAGCGTATCGGCTTCGAATCTACTCCTTCGACCGACGAGGGGGAGCACCGGGCCGCGCTGCCGGACCGGAACACCACTGGACTTATGATGCTCAAATGGGGGAGAACAGCAGCAGGGGGCCCGGTCACAGGCGGCAAATCTACGTGGAGATCGGCATCCGCACGTCGATGGACCGGTTGTGGAAACTGAGCCAGGACGCAGAACTGCACCCACGGTGGGACCTGCGGTTCTCGCGCATCGTTCCCGCCGCGCACAGCGCCGGGGAGCCTCAACGGTTCCGGTATGAATTCGGTCTTCCGTTCCACACGATTACTGGAACGGGAATCTCGCTGGGGCATCGGCACCGGGAGGACGGGCAGTCGACGTCGGTGCTGCGGTTTTCCACGTCGGACCCGCTTTCGCCCATCGGGTCCGGCTCCGGGTACTGGCGCTACATTCCGACGCAGCACGGTATCCGGTTCATCACCGGCTACACCTACCAGCCCGGCATGGGCGTTCTGGGCAAGGCGTTGGACCGCCGGGTCACCCGGCCCGCCCTCGGCTGGGCGACGGCGCTGAGCTTCGACCGCCTCCGCCTGTGGGCCGAACTCGGTGTGGATCCGCGGGACGCGCGCACCCGGTGGATCCTCGACGCCGTCGTCCGCGCGGGCGGCGCCGCAGCCGGAAGTGCGCTGCTCCTTTCCTCGGCGGGCCGGCCCGAGGGCGCTCCGGCCGCCGTCGTGGGCCTTGCCATCGCGGCGGCGTCCCTGCTGGTCCCAGCGCATCGGACGGTCCCCCGCGCGCGGCGGTGCCTGCGGCGCGCACCGGACCGGCGCTCCGCCAAGGCGCCGTCCGCACTCGCGGGGCTTCCGACTCCAAGAGTTCCGGACGCGGGCCGGCAACCTGCGGTCGGTGGTGCCCTGTGACCTCGATCTTCGCGAACGCCCTAGGGGAGAACTTCCACCGCCTCCACCCGATGCTGCAGCGGCGCTTCGGCGTTGACGTCGACGCCGGCTACGCCTGTGTGGGGCGCGGCCGCTTCTCGGAGGTCCGCCGCGGGCCCCTGTGGACGGTCCCTTTCCTCAAGCTCGGCGCGTTCCGGAACATCCTGTTTCCCCATCACGGCGAGAACATCCCGTTCACCATTGAGAACTACCCCTACCTCGACGGGTTCGGCCGGCCGACCGTGACCTTCGTGCGCACCCTGGAGATCAGCGCGGCCGAACGCCGACGCTTCGGCGCGACCATGATCTACAGTGCCGAAAAAGGCAAGATCATCGATTACCTGGGCACCCACCAGCATCTTGCAACAGCCCTTGAACTTGAGGTCCTCGCGGACGGTTCACTTCACCTTCAGACCACGGGCCAACGGCTGTACGCGGGATGCCTGGGATTCACCTTCCCGGCGATCCTCACCGGCACCGCCGACCTCTACGAGAGCTACGACGACGCCCGCGACGTCTTCACAATCGACATGCGGGTCCGCAATCCCCTTTTCGGGTTCCTCTTTGGCTACCGCGGGGAATTCACCTGCACCTACCCGGCGGTGTCGCCCGGGGACACTCCGCAGCGACTGAAGCCGCTGAGGGAGGAAATCCGGCAGTAGTGGGCGGCCATCAGATCTCCTCGCCGAGGATGCGCTGGTAGAGGATATGGTCCCGCCAGGCACCGGCGATCTTCAGGTACGCCGGCGCCGTCCCGATTTTGGTGAAGCCCAGCCGGGCGAGCACCTTCTGCGAGGCCTCGTTATGGGGCAGCGTCGCGGCCTGCACCCGGTGCAGCCCAAGCTGCCCCGAAGCAACGCCGAGGGCATGGGCGACGGCAGACGTGCAGATACCCCTGCCGTTGTGCTCCTTGTCGATCCAGTAGCCCAGATTGGCGTTGAGGAACGGGCCGCGCACAATCCCGGTAAGGTTCAGGACGCCGATCACACGCTCCTGCTTCACAAGGATCCAGGGCACTTCAATGCCCGATGCGTGAAGCTCCAGCTTCGACTCGATCACCGAACGCTGGCCCGCTTCCGTAAAGAAGTGCCGGTTCCTCTGCGGCTCCCAGGGGGCCAGATGCTCCCTGTTCACCGCATAACCGTCAGCGAGCCGCCCGGAATCGGAGGTTCGCACCAGCCGCATCTCGACATCGCGGGTCAGGGTGTGCGGCATGATCGTCATCCACGAACTCTAGCCAGATGAAGGTCTCCCCTGCACGATGGGGCAATGGATCCTTCATTGGCCCGCGCCCTCGCACCCGTCCTCGCCGACATCGAGGCCACTGGGGCTCCCGTGCCGTTGATCAGGGAATCAGCATGGACCAACGACCGGAAGTCCCCGTCGGCGATCTTGTGGGCGAGTGACGGGTCCGGGCAAGGCATTCAGATCTCGCTGCGGTGGTCCGACCTCGAACGGACCATCGAGGACGCGGATCAAGTCCAGGAGTGGGTGATCGAGGAACGCTGGTCACGCGGCAGCAACTGGCCCCAATGCCCCCGGCATCCGCTCACCCATCCGGCGCGGCCCCGGGAGGCAGCAGGCGTTGCGGCATGGGTGTGTCCGGCGGACGGCGCGCTCATCTCCCGTATTGGAGAGCTTCCCGCATGAACGGACCCGGACGTCGAGATTCCGGTGCGTGCTAGGTGTCCCCGGCGGATTCCTGCACGGCGGCAAGAGCGGCAGAGATGTGCGCTTCAGACCGTTCCTTATCAATCCCCTGCGCGGAGAGTACGCCCGTTTTGTCCTCAAGCTCCAGCAGGGCGAGCAGAATGTGCTCGGTGCCCACATAGTTGTGGCCAAGGCGCAGAGCCTGCCGGAACGTCAACTCAAGTGCTTTCCTTGACCGTTGGTCGAAGGGAATCAGGTCGGGAACCTGGGCGGACGCCGGCGGCAGTGCTGCGGTGGTGGCGTGCCGGAGCGCATCGAGCGTCACCCCCTGGGCGGCGATGGCTGCCGTTCCGATTGAGCGAGGCTCCTGGAACAGCCCGAGGACAAGATGTTCGGGCCGGATTTCGTCATTGCCTGCAGCGCGGGCCTCGTTCTGGGCCGCCATCACCACGTTCTTGGCGCGCTCGGTGAACCGGCTGAAGCCCTGGCTGGGGTCAAGGTCCGTCTGGTCACCGGGCGCTTTGGGGACGAAACGCTTTTGGGCCGCCTGTTTGGAGACGCCCATGCTCCTGCCAATGTCCGACCAGGACGCGCCGGAGCGCCTTGCCTGGTCCACGAAGTGGCCGATGAGGTGATCGGCCACTTCGCCGAGATGGTCGGCGGCGATCACGGCATCGGACAGCTGGTCGAGAGCGTCGGGGTGCACCTTCTTGATGGCGTCGATGAGCTCATCGAGGCGTACGGGGTTGGTCATGCGGATTGGATCAGTCATGAGTCAACCGTAAGTTGACGATGATTCAGTCGTTAACTAGTAGTTGACGTATCCTCGGGTGATGCAGCAGCGGACGCTGACTCCGACGGGGTGCGTCCGCTGGCATCCCTTGCGGCAGCGGCGGGAAGCACGCTCACACCTGTCGGTTGATCACTGCCCGTTTGACTTCCTTGATCGCCTGGGTGATCTGAATGCCCCGCGGGCAGGCTTCGGAGCAGTTGAAGATGGTGCGGCAGCGCCAGACTCCCTGCGCGTCGTTGAGAATCTCCAGCCGCAGGTCGCCTGCGTCGTCCCTGGAGTCGAAGATGAACCGGTGGGCATTGACGATGGCGGCCGGCCCGAAGTACTGCCCGTCGGTCCAGAACACGGGGCACGACGAGGTGCAGGCGGCGCAGAGGATGCACTTGGTGGTGTCGTCGAACCGTTCGCGTTCCTCCGGCGACTGCAGCCGTTCCCGGTCCGGTTCGTGGCCCCTGGTGATGAGGAAGGGCATCACTTCCCGGTAGGACTGGAAGAACGGCTCCATGTCAACAATGAGGTCCTTCTCTACTGGAAGTCCCTGCAGCGGTTCCACCACGATGGGGTCCGCGGGGTTCAGGTCCTTGAGGAGGGCCTTGCACGCCAGGCGGTTGCGGCCGTTGATGCGCATCGCGTCCGAGCCGCACACCCCGTGAGCGCAGGAACGCCGGAACACCAGCGTGCCGTCGTGCTCCCACTTGATCACGTGGAGCGCATCCAACACGCGGTCGGTGCCGATCATGGTGAGGTGGAAATCCTCCCAGTACCCCTCCTCGGCGCGTTCGGGCTGATACCGGCGTATGCGCATGGTGACCTGGAGCGTCGGAATCTCCCCTGCCGTCTTGGCGTGGGAGAAATCGACCTTGGAAGGCGGCTCCGGCAGGTCGTACTGTTGTCCGCCCGAAGGCGTCTGGGGCCGCGCCGGGGCAGGCTGCTTTGCCTGGGTGGTGGCCTTGGCTGCAGTGAATTCGTGGCTCATCAGGTGGCTCCGCGCTCGAATAGTCATGCGCCACAACTGCTGGACTAAGACAAGCGTAGAAAGCTGCGCTGAAGCGCACAAGGAAATTCCGACCCCCGGTGCCTGCGGGAGGCCGGAAGGATCCGTTTCATCCCCTCGCCAGCGGGCCCTGGGCGGATAGAATTGGCTCCCTTAGCCGCATCACGAAGGAGGTGGGACCGATTACCGCACATCAGGCAAGGCGCTCCCGCCCCGCGGTCCTGCCGGGACTCGCGCGAACCTGACCCGGGAGCGCCCTCACGCTTTGTGAAGGGTCTTTCATGTCGTTCCCCTCCAACATTCCGTTGGAAGAACTTGTCACCTCCCGCCTTCGAGCCGCCGGCTGCGTTTTCGCCGAAGAGGAGGCGCATCTGTTGCTGAATGCCGGCCTTCCGCCGTCGGAGCTGGCCGCAACGATCGACCGGCGCGCAGCCGGCGCCCCGCTTGAGCACCTTCTCGGCTGGGCCGAGTTCTGCGGAGCGAGGATGGTTGTGGATGCCGGGGTTTTTGTTCCGCGCCGCCGCTCCGAACTCCTGGTCCGGGAGGCCGCCGCCGTGGCTGCTCCCGGCGCCGTCGTCCTCGACCTGTGCTGCGGCTGCGGGGCGCTCGGGGCCGCACTTGCGGCGGCAGTGCCACGGATCGACCTCCATGCCTCCGATATCGACGCACGGGCGGTGGAGTGCGCCCGGGCGAACCTCGCGCCGAGTGGTGGCGCCGTATATCAGGGCGACCTGTTTAAGCCGCTGCCTCACCGCCTCAGGGGGACCGTCGAGGTTCTGCTCTGCAACGCACCCAACGTGCCCTCGGAAATGATCGCGTCGATGCCCCCGGAGGCCCGGCTCCACGAGCCGCGCCGGGCGCTCGACGGAGGGGCGGACGGGCTCGACGTGCACAGGCGGCTCGCCGCTGAGGCGGGTGACTGGCTGGTGCCGGGCGGCAGCCTGATCATCGAGGCCGGCAGCCGCCAGGCACCGCCGGTCGCCCGGCTCTTTGAGGAATGCGGGCTCAGTACCCGCATCGCGTCCTCCGAGGACCTCGAGGCGACCGTGGTCATCGGCGTGCGGAGCCCTTGCTGAATCCCCGCAGCGGCCGCGGGCAGCAGGACCGGCGGGGGCCGGCCCCTCGGGCCCCGGTGAGAACGGTTCGGTCCCGTGCCGGTTGACCCGGGAAAACCACCGTGCGATTCTTGTATCAGTTTTTACAGAACGAACGGTCGGTAAATCCCGCCGGTTCGTGCCGGTAAGCAGGCCCTGCAATGGAGGCAGTCATGACCGAGGCTTTTCTCGTGGGCGGGGTCCGCACCCCGGTGGGCCGCTACGGCGGCGCCCTTTCCTCAGTACGCCCCGACGATCTTGCGGCCCTGGTGATCCGCGAAGCCATCTCCCGGGCCGGTATGGATCCCGGGCACATCGACGAGGTGATCCTCGGGAACGCCAACGGCGCGGGGGAGGAGAACCGCAACGTTGCGCGAATGTCAGCGCTCCTGGCCGGGCTGCCCAACACCACGCCGGGCATCACCGTGAACCGGCTTTGCGCCTCCGGGCTTTCGGCGATCATCCAGGCGTCCCAGATGATCAAGTCCGGGGCCGCCGACGTCGTGATCGCCGGCGGTGTCGAATCCATGAGCCGGGCACCCTGGGTCATGGAAAAGCCCGACAAGGCCTTTGCCAAGCCCGGAGCCGTGTTCGACACCTCCATCGGGTGGCGCTTCACCAACCCCGAGTTCGCTGCCACCGAAAAGCTGACGTACTCGATGCCGGAGACGGCAGAAGAGCTCGCGGAGCTCGACGGAATCTCCCGTGACGACGCAGACGCCTTCGCGCTGCGCTCCCACCAGCGCGCCGTCGCGGCGGCCGACGCCGGCCGGTTCGACGACGAGATCGTCACGGTCCAGGTGAACGCCGGAAAACGCTCCTTCAGCGTCACCTCCGATGAGGGCCCCCGCGCCGACACAACCCTCGAGGTGCTGGGCGGCCTCCGCCCAGTCGTCAAGAAGGGCGGGGTGGTTACCGCCGGCAACTCAAGCTCCCTCAACGACGGCGCTTCGGCCGTCATCGTCGCCTCCGAAGCGGCCCTCGAGCGCTTCTCCCTCACGCCGCGGGCGCGGATCCTCGACGGCGCCTCCGCCGGAGTACCCCCGGAGATCATGGGGATCGGGCCGGTCCCCGCAACGCAGAAGGTGCTCGAGCGCACCGGCCTCTCCGTTGGCGATCTCGGCGCCGTGGAACTCAACGAGGCGTTCGCCGTGCAGGCCCTGGCCTGCATCCGGCGCCTGAAGCTCGACGAGGACCTGGTCAACCGCGACGGCGGCGCCATCGCCCTCGGCCACCCCCTCGGATCCTCCGGGGCGCGCATCGCCATCACCCTCATGGGCCGGATGGAACGCGAACTGGGATCCGGCGGCCGCCGCCTCGGACTCGCCACCATGTGTGTGGGCGTCGGTCAGGGAACCGCAATGCTCATCGAGGGAGTCTGATGGGCCCCTTCGCCGCACTGGAGGTCGAGGAGCGCCCCGACCGCCTGCTTGTGCGCCTGAACCGGCCGGCGGTGCGCAACGCGATCGACCAGCAGATGGTTGACGACCTGCACGTTGTCTGCACCATGCTTGAGCACGACCCCCGCGTGTTGGTCCTCGCCGGGACCGATGGGGTCTTCGCCTCCGGTGCCGACATCGCCCAGCTGCGTGAACGCCGCCGCGACGACGCACTCGCCGGCATCAACTCAACCCTGTTCGCCCGCATCGCCCGGCTGCCCCTGCCGGTCATCGCCGCCCTTGACGGGTATGCCCTGGGCGGCGGGGCTGAGCTGGCCTATGCCGCGGACTTCCGCATCGGCACGCCGTCGGTGAAGATCGGCAACCCCGAAACCGGGCTCGGCATCCTTGCCGCAGCCGGTGCCACCTGGCGGCTGAAGGAGCTTGTCGGGGAACCGCTCGCCAAGGAGATCCTCCTGGCCGGGCGCATCCTCGACGCCGATGAGGCGCTCGCCGTGCGCCTCATCACCGAAATCCACGAGCCCGGAGAGCTGATGGACGCCGCCCACGCACTCGCTGACCGCATCTGCCGCCAGGACCCGCTCGCCCTGCGCATCACCAAGAGCGTCTTTGCGGCACCGGCGGAGGCCCACCCGCTCATCGACCAGCTCGCGCAGGGCATCCTCTTCGAATCCGACGCCAAGTTTGAACGCATGCAGCGCTTCCTCGACCGCAAACAGGACCGCGGCACGACGGCGGCGCACGCGGGCGACGGGACGGCACGCTGATGCCGGTCCCGGAGCGGGTAGGGGTGCTCGGCGGCGGCAGGATGGGCGCCGGCATCGCCCACGCCTTCTGCGTGTCGGGAGCCGACGTCGTCATCGTCGAGCGGGACGACGACGCCGCGCAGGCGGCGCATTCACGGCTCGCGGCGGCTCTCGGCAAGAGCGTTGAGCGCGGCTCGGTCACCGAGTCCCGTGAGGTGCTGCTGGGCCGGACCGCAGTGTCGACCGATTATTCAGCCTTCACCGGCAGGGGGCTCGTGGTGGAGGCGGTCCCGGAGGATCTTGCCCTGAAGAGTTCGGCTCTCGCCGCCGTCGAGGTGCAGCTCGCCGAGGGTGCCTGGCTGGCAACCAACACGTCGTCGCTGTCCATTGCCGAACTGGCCAAATCCCTGACCCGGCCCGCCGAGTTCTGCGGCCTCCACTTCTTCAATCCGGTGCCCGCTTCGACCCTGGTCGAGGTGGTGCTCGGCCCGCAGACCTCGGAGGCAACCGCGGGCGCGGCCCGGGAGTGGGTCGAAGCGCTCAACAAGACCCCGGTGGTGGTCCGCGATGCACCGGGTTTCGCCAGCTCCCGGCTCGGGGTGGCGATCGCGCTCGAGGCGATGCGGATGGTCGAGGAGGGGGTGGCCTCCGCCGAGGACATCGACACCGCGATGGTCCTTGGCTACAAGCATCCAGTCGGCCCGCTGAGGACCACCGACCTGGTGGGCCTCGACGTGCGGCTCGGGATCGCCGAGTACCTCGAATCCACCCTCGGCGAGCGATTTGCTCCGCCGCGGATCCTGCGCGACAAGGTGGCACGCGGGGAGCTCGGGCGGAAGAGCGGCAAAGGCTTCTTCGACTGGGTGGACTGAGACGCAGGACCGCGTGTTGTTACCCTGAAGGATGAGCGCCACTCCATCCGTCCCGCATCCCCGGGGGAGCGTGCCCTGGGAGGGCGCAGTCAATGCCCGCGATCTCGGCGGTATTGCCGGGATGGTCGCCCATGGCCGGGTCTACCGGATGGGGCGAAGGGAATGGCTCACCGACCGCGGCTGGCAGCAGGCGTGGGATGACGGCGTGCGCACTGTGATCGATCTGCGCAGCCCGGGCGAGGTGGGCCGCCGCGGCACCGACCCTGCCGTGAAGAGTGCGGCGGAGCAGTTCCTCCTCCTCAACCTCCCCACCGAGGACCAGTCCGACCCGGAATTCACAGCCGTTTGCGGCCCGTACCTGAACTCGCCACGGTATTACCGCTACAACCTGGAACGGTGGCCCGAGAAGTTCGCCGCGGTCGCCCGCGCCATCGCCTCCTCGCCGCCGGGAGGTGTCATCGTTCACTGCGCTGCGGGCCGGGACCGGACCGGGATGGTGTCCGCACTGCTGCTCTCCGCCTGCGGCGTTCCGGCGGAGGCAATCCTCGACGACTATGCCGTGGCGGTGCGCGCCATGAACGACTACTACCGGGGGCAGGACGCACCGCGGGAAAAACCGCGCGCCGAGCCGGAACTCGACGGGTGGCTTTCGGAGACCCGCGCCCATCTGCATGAGCTCCTCGATACCCTCGACGCCGAGGCGTATCTGCTCGGAGCTGGTGTGACACCCGGGGAGGTCGCCGCACTGCGGCACCGCATCCTGGCCTGAACGGAGCTGCCGCTTCCGCTCAGCGCTGCGCCTCTCGGAGCGCGGGCAGGTCGACGGCGCCGCGGACAGCCGCGAGATACCCGGAGCGGTACCCGGCAGCGGTGGGGTGCAGGCCGTCGGGCTGGTCGGCGGTGGTGATCCACGCATCGGCCGCGCCCAGCCCGTGACCCCGGAAGGCCTCGGTCAGCGGCACCCAGATGAAACCGTGGGCCTCGGCCGCGTCTTCAAGGACGGCGTTGAGGGAGTCGGTGCCGCCGTTGAACAGTTCCTGCGCCGGGACGCTCAGCGCCGCTTCAACCCCGAACTCGGGAGAGAACAGATGCGGGTAGCCGGTGACGACCACCGTTGCATTGGGGGCAGCGGAGCGGATCCGCCCGTAGAGCCGGTCGAGGTCCCCGGCGAGCACGGGAAGAACGGCCGTCGTCTTGTTTTCAACCATCCGGCGGCACGATTCAAGCGGTGCGGCCGCGCAGGTTTCAGAGACCTCGCCGAACCCGGCGTCATTGCCGCCCGCAGAAATGGTGATCAGGTCCGTTCCCGGGCCGAGGGTTCCCTCGGTGACGAGCCCGGCCACCTGATCCGGAAGGGTCGATGCCCCGTCCGAGCGTGGGGCGGCAACCGCTCCTGCGCAGGTGGCGTCGGCGGCGAGGCTGACGTTTTCGTCGGCGTCGAGGAGGCCAGGCAGACCGGAGGGCGAGCGTCCGCACTCCTCGGAGTAGGAGCCTGCGCCATAACCGGAAGCGTAAGAGTCGCCGAGGGCAACGTACTCAAGGGGGGCCGGGACCGTCCGCCGCTCCGCGGCGGCCGGCGCACCGGTTCCTGAAGAACATCCGGCGAGCATTCCCGCAACAAGCGCTGCACAGGCCGCTGCTGCCGCCGGGATGCGCTGCGGGGCCGACATCATGGGTCAACGTTAGCAAGCGATGGGGGGGTGGTGGGGGGGGGGGGGGGGGGGGGGGGGGGGTCGGGAACAGGGTTCCAAGGGGGGGGGGGNCCCCCCCCCCCCCCCCCCCCCCTCTCTGGTCGGGCGCAGGGTTGCAGGGCATTCCCCGATGATGCCCTGCAACCAGCCGTTACGCCGTGCCGCCGCCTCCGGTGCACCCGCGAGCTCCTACCTGCAAATCCCCACCAGTAAAACAGGAGTGCGGCCGGGAGGTCGACAGGAAGGTGCGGGGCCGTTCCCTCTTGACAACAGGAGGGCCGCTCGGCCGAAACGTAGGGCGATGGCCTCCTCGGAACCCAGGTGCCTCCACGCGGTGGCTGGGATCCGGTGCGGCCCGTGCCGGCGCGAAATAAAGGAGACGTGGACACGGAGAGGTGCAATGCTTTCCTCCATGACACACGACCGCTCGCACTCGGAGATTTGGGCCGGACTTTCTCCGGCAACCCAGGACCTCCTGCGGGCTGATCCGAACGCGCCGTTGCCCGCGGACGCCGAAGCCGAAATCATCAGAGCCGGCGGTGCAGCGGCCGCGGCATGGTGGAAAGGCGACACGGGCACCCCGGGAGGGCACAAGCTGCCGGCGAGCTTTCAGCAGTACATCGCCGCGGTGGACCGCCCCGAAGGGGACATCAACAGCTAGGCCGCCCACCGCTCCGTTGCGTCCTGGTGGGCGGACCCGGGAAGCGGCCGCGGTCCCCGGCGGTCTATCCGGCGAGCGAGGAAACCAGTGTCTTCACCTGGCTGTGCAGACGGTCGCGGACGGCCCTGAAGCTTTCCACTGATCCGCACGCCGGTTCACCAACGCTCCAGTCCTCATAGCGCTTGCCCGGATACACGGGGCAGGAATCCCGGCAGTCGAGGGTGATGACGACGTCGGAGGCGCGCACCACGTCGTCGGTGAGCGGCTTCGGGTAGTTCTTCGACACGTCGATGCCCAGCTCGGACATCACGGTGACGACGGCGGGGTCGATTTCCGGGGCGGGCATGGATCCCGCCGAGCGCGCACGGATCCGACCCCCGCCCTCAAGGTCAAGGAGCGCCGCGGCCATTTGGGAGAAGACCGCGTTCTGCACGCAGACAAACACGACCTCGGGTCCCTCCCTGCCCACCGCACCCTTGGAGCGGGCCAGGGCGCTGAGCCGGTCGTTCGCGAAGTGCTCGGTGGTCGACGGCAGGAAGGTGCTGATCCTCGCGGTCCTGACAAGAGCCGCATAGGACTCAAAGACGTAGCGTTCAACCGTCTCGGCAGCGATCACCCCCGCGAACCGTTCGGTAAGGCGGTCGGTGATCCGGTGCAGAACTTCGGTGTTGTCCTGAAGTCCGGGAAGGGGATCAGGGTTGTTCATCGCGGCACTCCGGGGCCCGCACCGGAGTGGACCCGCCCGCACGGCTGGGGTTCGATGGTGGCTGTCATGGGTCTCCTGACGCTCTCGGATCCACGGGGGACGCCTTCGCCGGCGGGGTGCAGTGGGTGCCTGAGGGGAGCTGTAACGGTGAGGATCGGTAGCGAAAGTATCGCGAGCCGTATCCTCCGATGTCAAAGGGCATAATTGCCGGATGAACCCACTGCAGATCCTGGGGCGCGCGTCCGCGGTGGACGGACGGCCCTTCGGAGCATGAGCTACTACTTTGAGTGCGTTACCCGTACGACAATCGGCGCAGCCGAACTCTTCGACCTGTCACGCAGCATCGATGCGCACGTGGGCTCGATGTCCCGAGCCCGGGAGAAGGCGGTCGCTGGTGTCACCTCGGGACTGATCGGCCTTGATCAGCAGGTTACCTGGCGGGCATGGCATTTCGGCGTTCCGTTGCACATGACGAGCCGGATCACAGCGATGGACTCACCGCACCG
Source organism: Arthrobacter sp. TJ-254 (assembly GCF_058269175.1). Lineage (NCBI taxonomy): Bacteria > Bacillati > Actinomycetota > Actinomycetes > Micrococcales > Micrococcaceae > Arthrobacter > Arthrobacter sp. TJ-254. The sequence continues at coordinate 386,431 of NZ_JBZCNF010000002.1, forward strand.
CTTCGTCGACGAACAGGTCAATGGCCCCTTCAAGCGCTTCCGGCACGTTCACGAATTCCTTGAGGCGCCCGACGGGACCGTGATGGTCGACAGGATCGAGTTCGCGGCGCCGCTGGGCGTGCTCGGATGGGCGGCGGAGCGGGTGTTCCTCGGCCGGTACATGCGTCACCTGATCGAAACCCGCAACCGGTATCTGGTGGGGCGCTGATCAGCATCAGCCTGTTCGCTCCGGACCGGTAACCCCGGTGCGGAGCCCGGCGGCGGCCACCGCTGCGGAGCCGAGCATCGCCGTAAGCCCGGAGAACCGGTGACGGCCAAGATTCCGCGCGGCCACTCCGGCGAGTCCCCACGCGACGGCGGCCGGATAGGCGGCGGACACCGGCCTTGCCCTGACGAACGCGGTGGCGGCGCCCGAAGTGAGGGCAAGCGCCACGGCGCTCCAGGCCTCGGCGCCAGGCCGCGGCGGCTTCACACCCTGCGCAATGAGGTTTTCCGCGGTTCCGGCGACAGCGGCGAGGGTGATCCAGCCGGCCAGCAATCCCAGCGGCGCCCGCACGAGCCACCTGGCCGCCGTCGACCGCCGCTCCTTCTCGCCCTCCGGGGCCGCCCGTACGTAGGCGAGCAGTGCGGCGGCGCACGTTCCCGCAATGAGGGGCAGCTGAAGCAAAGGTGCTTCGCGCGTCCTGACCCACAGGCCGGACAGCCCGATTGCCGCCGCGGCAGGTCCGCCGGTCCGGCGCAGCAGCGGATCCTGCCGCGTCGCGGGCAGGCCCTGGTAAACGGCGTAGCTGATAACCCCTGCGTAGATCGGCCCCCAGATTGCGAAGGCGTAATTGCCCGGGAGGACGAGGCTGCGGCTTTGCGCAGCGTCGCCGTAATCCCCGGTCGCTCCGCTGAGGATTCCGCCGGCAACGGCCCCTGCCACCGCACACTGCCTCAGCACGTCTCGATCTGTCATCGGACTCTCCTTCCTGGCGGCAGCCGGTGGAATGCGGGGAACCAAATGGCCCGGGCCCGCGCGCTGCGGGAAAAGCGGGAGGCACTGCTGCCGGTACAGATGGACATTACAAGGACTACTGCCCCCCGCCGCAAGGGTTCACAGCGGACGTTACGCCGGGCCCCTGGCAGCGTCGGACCCTTGGTAACGCCGGGCGCGGCGTCACCGCGCGAAACGCCCCGGCCTGAAGCCTGCCAGCATCGGGTGTGCCTCTCCGGTCAGGATTTCCCCCGCAAGCAATTCACCGGCGATGAGCCCGAGTGTCGCACCGGAATGGGTGAATGCCACGAAGCAGCTGGGGACCTCCTCAAGTTCCCCGAAGACCGGCTCGCCATCGCCGGGGACGGGTTTGCGGCCCAGCCCCAAGGAGGCCGCCTTGAGGACAGGGGTACCCGGGAGAAGCCTTGACACCTCGTCGAGCAGTTCTCGCACAATGGCCTCGGGGATGCTGTGGGAGCCGTCGGGATTCTCGGTGATCGCCTCCTCGTACCAGCCGTGGTCTGCGGCGAGGGTGCCGCCCGGGTTCGGGCGGACCGCCGCCCGCGGTGTGTTCAACACGCAGGTCAGGCCGTGATCCAGGGGTCCGGTCACCACAAGCATCGACAGCGGCGACGCGTCGTCAATTGTGACCCCGAGCTCGCCCACCACTGAGGGCGTCCGGGCTCCGCAGGCGACGACGACCGCATCGCCGTCGTAGGCGCGCCCGTCCCCGGTGGAGGCGCCGGCGGCACGCCCGCCCCTCAGGATCACTGCTGCCTTCCCTTCGCGCGCGGCAAGGCTCCCGCCGAGGCGGGTGAACTCCTGCATCAGGTGGTCGATGAGGTGCGGCAGCGACACCCAGCCTTCGCCGGGGTTGAAGATGGCCGCCGGGGCAACTGCTCTGGAATGACCCCCGGAGCGAGCAGGCCGGCCTCCGCGGGATCGATGAGCCGGGAACCGTATCCGTGCCGCCATTCAGCCGTGTGGCGGCGTCGGGCCTTCTCCTCATCGCCGGCCTCGGCCCAGTAGAGCCCGCCGCCGAAGCGCAGCCAGCTACGGGAAGGATCGGAGGCGAAGAGGGTGCGGTAGCGGTCGATCCCCGCCATCCGCAGCAGATGGTAGGGCTCGGTGCGCTCCCCTGCCGAATTCAGCCAGGACAGGGAGCGCCCCGAGGCGCCGCTGCCCAGTCCGGCCTCGGTCACCAGGACAACCTCGGCCCCGCCGCGCAACAGGTGAACGGCCGTGGAAACTCCGAGGATGCCGCCGCCGATGACGACCACGCGCCGTACCGGCGCTGAAGCGGATTGTGGCATCTCAGCCCCACTCTCAGGGAGGGTGAATCGGGAACGTTCAGGAGTCCCGGGAAACGGCTTCGGGCTCAGGCAGGGATTGGCTTGTCCAGCAGCAGGTTTGTGATCCGCATTGTGCAAAGCCGCTGTCCCGACTCGTTCTCGATAAGCACCTCGTGGGTGGTCAGCGTCCGGCCGAGGTGGATGGGCGTCGCCGTGACGGTGACCGTGCCTCCGCGGGCGGAGCGGTGGTGGGTGGCCGATACGTCAACCCCGACGGCCGTCTTGCCGAGAGTGCTTGCATGGATGACGGCCGCCCAGGAGCCCACAGCCTCGCCCACCGCAAGGGAGGCCCCGCCGTGGAGCAGCCCAAAGGACTGGCGGTTGCCCTCGACCGGCATCGTCGCCACAACCTTCTGCACCGACTGCTCGAGGATCTGCACGCCCATGGCGATGTCGAGTTCGCCGGGGACGATCCGCCAGGGCTGGACCGCGGCTCCGGCGTCGGGGATTTCGCTCACGGTTGCTCCTTGGGAGGGGTGCTTGAAAAAAGGCGGTTCCTGTACGCTGGTCATATTACCGAACGTCCGTTCAGTTTATCCCTGGCGGGCCCTGCATCATCAAGCTGAAAGGCGAGTCGATGACGACTACAACAGCTGTCGGCACAGACATTGTCCCAAGTTTCGTCGAGGATTCCTGGTGGGCGCCCGACGCCGCCGCACTCACCGGAGCAGCCACCGAGGTCCGCGACGCGAGCACCGGAGAGGTCCTCGCCCTGGTCAGCACCGAAGGGCTCGACGTCGGAGCGGCGGTGCGCTATGCCCGCTCCACCGGTCAGGCGGAACTGGGGAAGTTCACCTTCCACGAGCGCGCCCTCAAGCTCAAGGAACTGGCCCAGTTCCTCAACAGCCGCCGCGAGCCGCTGTACGAGTTGTCGGCCCGCACCGGGGCCACGAAGGTCGACTCGATGGTCGATATCGACGGCGGCATCGGGGTGCTCTTCACTTTCGGCTCAAAGGGCCGGCGCGAGCTGCCCAACTCCCAGGTGATCGTCGACGGCCCAACGGAGAACCTCTCCAAGGACGGCTCCTTCCTCGGCACTCACATCCATACCCGTATCCCCGGCGCAGCCGTCCAGATCAACGCGTTCAACTTCCCGGTCTGGGGCATGCTCGAAAAACTCGCCCCGGCGTTCCTCGCCGGCGTTCCCACGATCGTCAAGCCGGCAACGCCCACCGGCTACCTGAGCGCCGCCGTCGTGAAGCTGATCATCGAGTCCAACATCCTTCCCCCGGGGGCGCTGCAGCTCATCTCCGGCCCGGCCCGGGACCTGCTTGACTACCTCGACTACCGGGACCTCGTGGCCTTCACCGGTTCCTCCTCCACCGCCAACCACCTGCGGTCCCACCCCAACGTGATGCACGGCGGAGTGCGCTTCAGCTCGGAGACCGACTCCCTGAATGCCGCAATCCTCGGGCCCGACGCCGTGCCGGGCACCCCTGAGTTCGATGCCTTCGTCAAGTCCCTGGTCACCGAGCTCACGGTCAAGGCCGGGCAGAAGTGCACCGGTATCCGCCGGACTATCGTGCCCAAGGCGATCGTTCAGGACGTCGTCGATGCGGCCCGTGCCCGCATCGAAGAGCGCATCACCCTGGGCGATCCGCGGGCCGAGGGGGTCACCATGGGCGCCCTCGCCTCCCTTGAGCAGCTGGAGGGGGTGCGGGCCGCCGTGCGCGAACTCGTGTCCTCGGGCGGCGAGTTCGCCCTGGGCTCCCTTGACGTCCCCGAGGTCACGCATGCCGACGGCAGTGTCGCCCCGGCCGAGGGCGGGGCGTTCATGGCGCCGGTGCTGCTGACCTGGGAGGACGTTGAAGCCGGAGCGCTTCACTCGGTCGAGGCGTTCGGGCCCGTCGCTTCGGTGATTGGCTACGACGACATCGCCCATGCTGTGCACCTCGCGGCGCTGGGTTCCGGGTCGCTCGTCGCGACGGTGTGCACGAACGACCCGGCGGTGGCGCGCGACCTGGTGACGGGAATCGCCGCCCACCACGGCCGGGTGCTGATCCTCAACCGGGAGGACGCACGCTCCTCAACCGGCCACGGATCACCGGTCCCGCACCTCACCCACGGCGGGCCCGGGCGCGCCGGCGGCGGCGAGGAGCTCGGCGGCATGCGCTCGGTGCTCCATCACATGCAGCGCACCGCTCTCCAAGGATCGCCGAACATGCTCACTGCCGTCACCGGGATCTGGCACACCGGCGCGGACCGCACCTTTGACGGCGTCCATCCGTTCCGCAAGAACCTTTCGCAGCTGCGCATCGGCGACGCCGTGCGCTCGGACCTGCGCACGGTCACCCTCAAGGACATCACCGCGTTCGCCAACACCACGGGCGACAAGTTCTACGCGCACACCAACGAGGAGGCCGCGGCGGCTAACCCGTTCTTCCCGGGGATCGTGGCGCATGGCTACCTGCTGCTTTCCTGGGCGGCCGGACTCTTCGTCGATCCGGAGCCCGGCCCCGTCCTGGCGAACTACGGGCTTGAGAACCTGCGCTTCCTCACCCCCGTGGCCGCCGGTGATTCGATCCGGGTGACCCTCACCGCCAAGCGCATCACGCCCCGCGAAACCGACGAGTACGGCGAGGTGGCCTGGGATGCGGTGCTGACGAACCAGTCGGACGAGATCGTTGCAACCTACGACGTGCTGACCCTCGTGGAGAAGTAGGACCGGCGGGCTGCGCCGCTGCCTAGGGGCGGTGGTGCAGCCCGTCGAAGACCATGGTGATGACGTCGTCGGCAAGTTTCTCGGCCGTGAGCGGGCCGCCGGGCTTGTACCACTCGACGATGGAGTTGATCGTGCCGAACAGCAGCCGCGTGGTGGTGCGCGGGTCGATGTCGCTGCGCAGCGAGCCCTCCGTGCGGGCGGCGTCGACGAGCGCCGACACCTGGCGGTCAAAGGAGCGGCGGCGCTCCAACGCACCGCGTTCGACGTCGGTGTTGCCGCGCAGGCGCAGCAGCAGCGTGACAAACGGCAGCCGCTCGGTCAGGACGGCGATGGTGCCGCGCAGCACGAATTCAAGCCGCGCGTCGGCCCGCCCGGCGGTGGCGCGGGGGTCGGTCAGTACGGCCTCCAGGCCGCCGAGGGCGTGCTCAAGCGCCAGCCGGAGCAGGTCGCCCTTGGACGGGACGTGATGGTAGATGGCTGACTTGCTGATCCCAAGGTTCTCGGCGAGCACGCCCATCGAGGTGGCCTCGTACCCGTGCCGGTTGAACACGTCGACGGCGATGGTCAGGACCGCCTGCTGGTCATAGCCGGGCCGCCCGCGGCGTCCGGGGGCCGCGGCCTGTACTGGGATGCTCGCCATACCCGTCATTTTCGCATGAACGTTCGGTAACTAAACGTCGGTCTTGGGCCGGAGGTCGTAGACCCGCTTGAGCTTGCCGCTGGAGCGCACAAGAGAACCCTGTTCGACCACCGTCACCGCGCAGCTCGACCCGATGTGAATCTTGATCTGCTCCCGCAGGACGGCGGCCGCCTGCTGGGCGTCCGCCGGGGAGACACCCTCCCGCGGCTCCACCAACACGTTAAGCTGGTCCATCCGCTGGCCTTCGGGGCGGGTGAGTTGGAGCTGGAAGTGCGGGCTCAGTGCCGGAATCCGCAGGGCGAGCTCCTCGACCTGGGTGGGGAACAGGTTCACGCCGCGCAGGATGATCATGTCGTCACTGCGGCCGGTGATCCGCCCCATCCGCCGCATCCCGGGCCGTGCCGTCCCGGGCAGCAGCCGGGTGAGGTCGTGGGTGCGGTATCGGATGATCGGCAGGGCCTCCTTGGTGAGCGAGGTGAAGACGAGCTCGCCGTGCTCGCCGTCGCCCAGCACCTCGTCGGTGAACGGGTCCACGATTTCTGGCCGGAAGTGGTCCTCCCAGATGTGGGAGCCGTCCTTGCTCTCAACGCACTCGCCGGCCACGCCGGGGCCCATGACTTCGGAGAGGCCGTAGATGTCGCAGGCGTCGAAACCCATGCGCTCCTCGAGTTCGTGACGCATTTCCTCGGTCCACGGTTCGGCGCCAAGGACGGCGGTCTTGAGCGTGGTGGAGCGCGGGTCGATGCCTGCGGCGGTCATCGCGTCGAGGATGGTCAGCAGATAGGTGGGGGTGGCGAGGATCGCGTCGGGTTCGAAGTCGCGGATCAGCTGGATCTGGCGCTCCGTCTGGCCTCCGGACATCGGGATGACGGTGCAGCCGAGTTTCTCGGCGCCGTAGTGGGCGCCGAGGCCGCCGGTGAACAAACCGTACCCGTAGGCGTTGTGGACCTTCCAGCCCGCCTTGACCCCCGAGGCACGCAGCGAACGGGCCACAAGGCCCGCCCAGGTGGCGACGTCACCGGCGGTGTAGCCGACGACGGTGGGCTTGCCGGTGGTCCCGGAGGAGGCGTGGATGCGGGCAATGCGCTCCTGGGGCACCGCGAACATGCCGAAGGGGTAACTCTGGCGCAGGTCTTCCTTGGTGGTGAAGGGGAACTTGGCCAGGTCTGCGAGCTCCCGGAGGTTACTCGGGTGCACCCCTGCGGCGTCGAACTTCCGCCGGTACAGGTCCACCTTCTCGTAGGCGAGGGTGACGGTGCGCTGGAGGCGCTCGAGCTGGAGTGCCTCAATGCGGTCCCGGCTGTATTCCTCCTCGGGATCGAGGGTGCCGGGGACAGCCGCCGTGGCCTTCAGGGCGGTGCTGGTCATGATTCCTCCATGGCTGTGGTGCTCGGCTGGGGAGCGGGGATTGTGCGTGAACGTCCGCGGAATTCGGCGACGGGACGCGAGCCCGCGCCGTCACCGGCCGTTACGGTGATGTCGAAGAGGCCGCTGCGGCCTGCCTCGGCGCGCCGGGTGGCCACCGCGGTGAGGAGTTCGCCGGCGCGGACGGGGCTGAGGAAGGTGATGTCGGCGCCGGAGGCGACGGTGACGGAGGTGGCCGGTTCCAGCGAAGCCGGGTTGCAGGCGAGGGCGAACGCGGAGTCGGCGAAGGCGAAAACCATTCCTCCGTGGGCGATGCCGAAGCCGTTGAGCATTTCTGGGCGCACCCGCATCGAGATGGTGGCCGATCCCTCGCCCACGGCAAGGAGCTCGATGCCCAGCCAGGCGGAGGCGTGGTCCTCCTCAAGGATGCGGTGCCGGAGGGCCGGAGCGCTTGTGGATTGGACGCCGATGTCCGCCATGACTGCCTTTCGAATTAATTACCGAATGTTCATTAGGTAATACCGGCCGGTGGATCGATGTCAAGGAGATCCGGCCGCGTTAAGCCTTGCATTCCCTCCATTATATCTATTAGATATAACCAACCAACGGAGGGGATTCCATGTCGCGCTCGGAGCAGACCCAGACTGCCGTCCTCGGCGCGCTCAGCGTCATGCCGATGACCGGATACGCCCTGCGGGAAGAGATCCGGTCGATCCTCGGGCATTTCTGGAGCGAAAGCTTTGGCCAGATCTATCCGGCGCTCGCCGAGCTGGAACGTCAGAACCTGATCGAACGCAGGGGCACAAAAGGAGCACGGTCATCCGTCTTTGCCCTCACTCCGGCCGGGAGCGCGCGGCTCAAGGAACTGCTCTCGGCACCGGTGCAGCCGGCCCGGCCCCGGAATGGGCTCTTGCTCCGACTCTTTTTCGGCCGCCAGCTGGGGCCGGATGCCTGCCGGGGACTCATCGAGGACGCCAGGGTCAAGGCGGAGGAACAGCTTGCGGAGCTGGCGGTGGCGCGCCGCAAGTCCCAGGAGGGCGGGGAGCACCCCTTGGACAGCGCGTACTGGCTCCTCACGGTCGCTGCCGGCGAGCATGCTGCCCGTGCCGCAATTGCGTGGGCCGATGAAGCACTCGAAGCCCTTGCCGATTTTCCCGACTCCGCCCCTGCCCCACCGGGGCCGGTTGAAGGACCGGCTGCGCAACCCAAACCCCTTCATTTTCGAGCCAAGGAGTACCCATGAGCGCCGCCCCAACCCTTCTGTCCCGTCTGCGGGCAGCGGCAACGCCCGGACGGACCGCTGCCGCGGCGGCCGCAGGATTCTCGGTGATTGCGGCGTTCCAAGCCGCCCTCGCCCTGGGGGCACCCTTCGGGGCGGCTGCCTACGGCGGCGCAACCACGGGGCAGCTGCCGCCGGGACTGCGCGTGACGAGCGTGGTCTCCATGGTGATCTGGCTGCTGGCGGCGTTGGTGGTCCTCGCCCGGGGCCGATCGGGGCCGGTGCCTTCCGGCAGGACGGTCCGTTGGGGCGTCCGCGGCCTCGTGGCCCTGCTCGCGGTGGGAGCCCTCATGAACGCCGCCTCTCCAAGTCCGTGGGAACGGTTCTTCTGGGCGCCGCTCGTGCTCGTCCTGCTGCTCCTCTGCCTGCGTCTTGACCGGCACCGCGGGGCGGAGGGGAGCCCGAGCCGCGCTGCTGCCTGAGCATGCGGGGGCGGACGGCAGGCGGGTTGACGCCGATGTCCCGCAGTGCCCTGTCGCGGACGCGGCGGTTGTGTTTGACTGCCGGTATGAATGGGCGCGACAACGACCGGGAGAAGGCGCGCTGTGAAAGCTCCCGTTCAAGACTGAGGAGGGCGGTCCGGTGGGCATAGTGACCTGCGGTGTGGCGGTGTCGGTTGACGGTTTTGCCGCAGGGCCGGGGCAGAGCCTCGAAAACCCGCTCGGTGCGGGCGGGGAGAATCTCCACCGATGGATGTTCGAGCAACCGGAGGAGAACGCCGAAGAAATCGCGGACCTGCTCACGCCCGGCGCCTACATCATGGGCCGGAACATGTTCAGCCCGGGCCGCGGGGCCTGGGACGCGGAGTGGCGCGGCTGGTGGGGAGAGGATCCGCCGTACCACGCGCCGGTCTTCGTCCTGACCCACCACCGGCGACCCCCGCTGGTGATGCAGGGCGGCACAACGTTCACCTTCGTCACCGACGGCATCGAGGCGGCGCTTGAGCGGGCCCGGAACGCCGCCGGAGCCCGGGACGTCGGCATCGCCGGCGGGGCGGCGACAATCAACCAGTACCTCGCCGCGGGACTGATCGACGAACTGCACCTCCACGTCGCGCCGGTCGTCCTCACCCGCGGAGAGCGGCTCTTCGCCGGCGTCGGGGACCTCGAACTCGAGATCATCCGCTCGCACAGCACGTCACTGGTCACCTCCACCCGTTACCGGGTGGTCCGGTAGGCTCTCCGCTGCGTGCGCCGTCCCCAGGAAGCGCCGGGACGGCCGGCGGCCCGGCCGAATACGTCATTTAAAAATGCGCATATTCCGCGGGTTCACGCGGCTCCAGCGGTGCTAGATTCGTTGAAACAAAGGGTGTTTTCTAGGTGTCGCCGGAAATCCCGGCAGCCTCGGCAAGTGCAAATTTTTCAGAGCCATCAGCCTCCCGGGAGGAAGACATGACTGAACACGTTGCCAGCGTTACAACCTGTGACGTTGAAGCCTGCTCGTTCAACCACCACCACGACTGCACCGCCTTTGCCATCACGGTCGGCGGCAGTCCGGCACACGCAAGCTGCTCAACCTTCATCGACATCTCGACCACCGGCGGGCTGCCCAAGGTGCTCGCCCACGTGGGCGCGTGCCAGCGCACCGAATGCCAGTACAACGACCACCTGCTGTGCGACGCCGTCAACGTCCGTGTCGGGCCGGGGGCCGAAGCAGCGGACTGCCTCACCTACAGCCCCCGCGGCTGATTCCGCTTGGCATGCGGTGCCGGCGGGCACAGCACGCCAAGCGGTGAAGCTCACTGCCGCTGCGCCGGAAGGACCTCGGCGGCACCGAGCGCGTCGGCCGCGAAGGCGTAGTCCCAGGCCACGTCCTTCCAGCGGGCATAGCGGCCGCTGGCACCGCCGTGGCCGCCGTCCATCTCGGTCTTGAGGACGATGGGTTCGCCCCCCGTTGTCTTTTCCCGCAGCTCAGCCACCCATTTCGCCGGCTCAACATAAAGGACCCGGGTGTCGTTGAAGCTGGTGACCGCCGCAATGCGCGGGTAGTCGACGGCGCGCACGTTTTCGTACGGCGTGTACTCCTTCATGTACCGGTAGACCTCATTGTCGGTGATCGGGTTCCCCCACTCCTCCCACTCGAGCGCCGACAACGGCAGCTCCGGGTCAAGGATGGTGGTCAGCGCGTCGACGAAAGGCACCTGGGCCACGATTGCCCTGTACTTCTCGGGCGCGAGGTTGGCAACGGCACCCATGAGCAGGCCGCCGGCAGAGCCGCCCATCGCCGCGATGCGGTGCGGGTCAACCCAGCCCGACTGCGCCAGGTAGGTCGTGGCGTCAACGAAGTCGGTGAAGGTGTTCTTCTTGTTCAGCTTCTTGCCCTGCTCGTACCAGGTGCGGCCCATCTCGCCGCCGCCTCGGATATGGGCGATGACGAAAATGACACCCCGGTCGAGCAGCGAAAGCCTCGACACCGAGAAACCGGGATCCACGCTCACCTCGTAGCTGCCGTACGCGTAGACAAGCGCCGGATGGGACCCGTCCTTCACCAGGTCGGCGCGGCGGAGCACCGACAGCGGGATCAGCGTCCCGTCGGCCGCGGGCGCCCAGTGCCGTTCGGCGGTGTAGCTCGCCGGATCGTACCCGCCGCGCACTTCGGTCTCCTTGCGCATGGAAAGCTCTCCGGTGGCAAGAACGTAGTCGTAGACGCGGGGAGGGGTGAAGAAGGACGTGTAGCTGAGCCGGATGACGGGCGATTCGAACTCGGCGTTGGCAAGGTTGGTGGTGGTCAGCTCCTCGTCGAAGGCCGGTTCGACGGGCGCCGCCTGCGCCGGCGTCCCGAGGCCCTCGAGGGGAAGGACCTGCACCCGCTCGAGGGTGTCCTTGCGCACCGACAGCACCACGTGGGTGCTCGTCACCGCCGCGCCGTTGACCCGGACGGCGTCGTCGTGCCCGACCACAGTAACCCAGTGCTGGTCGGCGAGCGGCTTGGTGAATTCGGCGGCGTCGATGAGGCTTACCATCGAGTTCTTGGCGCCGCGGTTGTGCGTCAGCAGGTAGTTGAGGCGGCCCTCAAGGCGCACCGGCTCGGCCTCATAGAGGATCTTCTCGTCGCGGGAGATCAGGGTTGTCAGTTCGGCGTCCGGGGTGGTCAGGTCCAGTACCCGGTATTCGCTGTATTCCGAGGAGCCGATGCTGACCAGGAGCTGCGTGCGGTCCGCCGAGAGCTCGAACCCGGTCCACATGGCCACGTCGTCCTCCTGGTACAGGACGACGTCGTCCTCGACAGGGGTGCCGAGGGTGTGGATCTTCACCTGGAAGGGCCGCCACGAATCGTCGACGACGGTGTAGAAGACACGCGTGCCGTCGGGGGAGAAGCCGAGGCCGTAGAAGACGTTGGCCACCTCGTCGGGCAGGAGCTTCCCGGTCTCGAGGTCCTTGACGCGCAGCGTGAACCGCTCGTCGCCGGCGTTGTCCTCGCAGTAGGCAAGGAGCGTTCCGTCCTCGCTGACCGCAAGGCCGCCGATTGAAAAGAAGGGCTTGCCCTCGGCCTCGACGTTGCCGTCGAGCAGGATCTGTTCGCCGTCCACCGGCCTGCCGGGGACAACCTCCGGGGGAGTCCAGTCGCGGTCCAGGTCTCCGGTGTCGACTGCTGCGACACGGCACTGGATGCCGTACTGCTTTCCCTCCTCGGTGCGGGAGTAGTACCACCACCCCTTTTTCCGGGCCGGGACCGAGAGGTCGGTCTCCTGGGTGCGGTTCTTGATCTCCGCGAAGATCACCTCGCGCAGGTTCTCCTGGCCGGCGGTGACGGCCTCGGTGTACTTGTTCTCGGCCGTCAGATGCTCAACGACCTCGGGGTTGTCCTTCTTCCGGAGCCACTCGTAGTTGTCGACGAAAACATCGCCGTGGTGCGTGCGCTGCACCGGCAGTTTCTTTGCGGCGGGAGGGCCCGGAACGGTGTCCACGTGAGTCTCGGCAGTCATGGCACCATCTTGCCAGTTTCCGTCTGGAACCCCACCTGCATCCGATTCCGCTGTCCACGAACGCGGCGCCCCGGCGCTGAGCCGGGGACCCGCACCGGTTCGTGCTGCTTTCACCGTGCCGGGCGCGTGTCGCGCGCCGACACGCCGTCTGCGGGCACCCCGGCCGCCAAAGGCGCAGGAACCGGCACCGGAGCCTGATGCAGCCCGCAGGATCGGGGCAGGATGCGCCCCAACCACCCTTCGCCAGCCCCGACCCAAGTGTTGACTGCCGCCCCGGCGGAGCATATCCTGAACGAACGGTCGGTAATTATTTCCGGTACTTCTCGGCACACAGTGAGGTGGCTCCCATGCCAGCAACAGCAGCGACCAGGACCGACGGGCTTGACGCGGACGCCACAGGCCAGAGGCTGTTTGATGAGATCATCGCCCAGGACTCCCGCATCGAACCGCGCGACTGGATGCCCGAGGCCTACCGCAAGTCCCTGACCCGCCAGATCTCCCAGCACGCGCACTCCGAAATCATCGGCATGCAGCCGGAGGCGAACTGGATCACCCGCGCTCCCTCCCTGAAGCGCAAGGCCATCCTCATGGCCAAGGTGCAGGACGAGGCCGGGCACGGACTCTACCTCTACTCCGCCGCCGAGACCCTCGGCACACCGCGGGACAAGATGACCGAGGACCTCATCGCAGGCAAGGCCCGGTACTCGAGCATCTTCAACTACCCCGTGCTGACCTGGGCGGACATCGGCGCGATCGGCTGGCTGGTTGACGGCGCCGCCATCTGCAACCAGGTGCCCCTGTGCCGGGCCTCCTATGGACCCTACGGCCGCGCCATGGTGCGCATCTGCAAGGAGGAGTCCTTCCACCAGCGGCAGGGTTTCGAAATCCTGCTCGAACTCGCAAACGGCACCCAGGCCCAGCGCGACATGGCCCAGGACGCCATCAACCGCTGGTACGCCCCCTCACTGATGATGTTCGGCCCGCCGGACGACGATTCCCCGAACTCCAAGCAGTCGATGGCCTGGAACATCAAGCGCTTCTCCAACGACGAGCTGCGCTCGCGGTTCGTCGGCATGATCGCAGAGCAGGTCAAGGCCCTCGGGCTGGCGCTTCCCGATCCCGACGTGCGGTTCAACGAGGAGACTCAGAGGTGGGAGCACGGCCCGCTGGACTGGGAGGAGTTTAAGGAGGTCCTCGCCGGCCGCGGCCCCTGCAACGCCCAGCGCATGGAGCGCCGCCGTGAGGCACATGAAGACGGCGCCTGGGTGCGCGAGGCCGCAGCGGCCTACGCCGACAGGCAGTCCCGCAGCGCCAACTCAGCAACGGAGGCAGCATGACCGGCGGATCAACGACGGGCGACGACGGCGCCACGGCACCGGCCGCAGGGCCAGCCGAAAAACGCCAGCCCTGGCCCCTGTGGGAGGTGTTCGTCCGGTCCTCGCGCGGGCTCTCCCACGTCCACGCCGGTTCGCTCCACGCGCCCGACGCCGACATGGCGCTGCGCAATGCCCGCGACCTCTATACCCGGCGCAACGAGGGAATCAGCCTGTGGGTGGTGCCGTCCTCGGCCATCATCACCAGCGACCCGGATGCCAAGGAGCAGTTCTTCGAATCCCCGCAGGGCAAGGACTACCGCCACGCGACCTACTACACCAAGAGCGAAGGGGTGAAGCACCTGTGAGCGAGGCCAACGCCAGCGCCACCCGCATCACCCCGGGCAACGCGCTGCGCCCCGAGGACATCGCCGCCGCCCACACCGTGCCGACACCCGAGACCGCCGAATACGCGCTCTGGCTCGGGGACGACTCGCTGATCCTCGCCCAGCGGCTCGGCTGGTGGATCTCGCGCGCACCCGAACTTGAAGAGGACGTGGCGCTTGCCAACATCGCCCTCGACCTCATCGGCCATGCCCGCTCCTTCCTCACCTACGCGGGCCACGCGACGGGCCGCACCGAGGACGACCTCGCCTACTTCCGCCGCGAGCCCGAGTTCCGCTCCGCGCACCTCTTCGAGCAGCCCAACGGCGACTTCGCCCGCACCATCGCCCGGCAGTTCGTCGTCTCCCACTACCAGTGGGAGCTGTACTCCCGCCTGATGCACTCCACCGACCCGACCCTGGCGGCCATCGCCGCCAAGGCCGTCAAGGAGGTCGACTACCACCGCGACCACAGCGTCCAGTGGGTGCTCCGCCTTGCCCTGGGAACCGAGGAGTCGCGGCGCCGCATGACCGCCGGGCTCCGCCTCACCTGGCCCTACGTTGAAGAGCTGTTCGTCGACACCCCGCTCACCGACGCCCTTTCCGGCGTCGCCGTCCGTCCCGGAGACCTGCGGAAACCGTTCGACGCCGCCGTCACCGCAGTGCTGCAGGAGGCAGAGCTCGAGGTCCCTGCCGTTCCCGGCGCCACCGGCGGCGGACGCCGCGGCGTCCACAGCGAGCACCTTGGCTACATCCTCGCCGAGCTGCAGGTCCTCGCCCGCGAGCATCCCGGCGCCTCCTGGTAGCGACGATGGGTACCAATACGGCGCAGCGGCCGGCCGATGAGCGCGCCGCAGAGATCTGGGACATCGCCGCAACCGTGTGCGACCCCGAGATTCCCGTGCTCACGATCGAGGACCTCGGCATCCTCCGCGCCGCCGCCGCCGTCTACGGCAACGACGGTCCGGCGGCCGCGGTCGTCATCACCCCCACCTACTCCGGCTGCCCGGCCATGGACGCGATCCGCGACGACGTCGTGACCGCACTGAAGTCCCGCGGGTACAAGGAGGTGCGCGTCGAGCTCGCGCTTGCCCCGGCCTGGACCACCGACTGGATGACCGAGGCGGGCAAGGAGAAGCTCAACCGGTACGGCATCGCCGCCCCCAGCGGCATGGCTGCCGCCGGCCCGGTCCGGGTGGGCCTCAGCGTCAAATGCCCGCAGTGCTCCTCACTGAATACGCGGGAACTCACCCGCTTCGGCTCAACCTCCTGCAAGGCGCTCTATGTCTGCCAGGACTGCCGGGAACCCTTCGACTACTTCAAGGTGCTGTGAATGGCTGTCACGTTCGCCCCGTCAAATAAGCGGCGCACCGCTTTCCACGAGCTGACCGTTGCCGAAGTGCGCCGGCTCACCGAGGACGCCGTCGAGGTGACCTTCGCGGTGCCCGAGGAGCTCGCCGGGAAATACGACTACGTTCCCGGCCAGTACGTCGCACTGAGGACCACCCTCGAGGTGGACGGCGAGCCCAAGGAGGTGCGCCGCAGCTACTCCATCTGCGCCGAGCCGCGCCCGGGCGAAATCCGCGTGGCGATCAAGCGGGACCTCGGCGGGGTGTTCTCCAGTTGGGCCAACGAATCGCTCAAGGCCGGGGACCGCCTCGATGTGATGAGCCCCATGGGCCAGTTCATCTCCAAGCACGAGATGACCGAACTGAACCACCCCGAAAACATCGACACGACAACGCAGAACACCTTCGTTGCCGTTGCCGCAGGATCGGGCATCACCCCGGTCATCGCGATCGCCCGCTCCGTCCTCGCCGCCGGGCAGAACGTCCGCTTCGACCTGATCTACGCCAACAGGGCGGCAATGGACGTGATGTTCCTCGAGGACCTTGCGGACCTCAAGGACCGCTATCCGGCCCGGTTCGCCGTCCATCACGTCCTCTCCCGCGAACAGCGCATTTCGCCGCTGCTCTCCGGGCGCATCGACGCCGAGAAGCTCCAGCAGCTTCTCGGAACGGTGATCCGCACCGAGGACGTTGACGAGTGGTTCCTGTGCGGGCCGTTCGAACTGGTTCAGCTGTGCCGGGACACTCTGGGCGAGCGGGGCGTGCCTGCCGAGAAGATCCGGTTCGAACTGTTCAGCACCGGGGAGCCCACCCGCCCCGAGGGCCAGATCGGGCGGCCCGTCAAGGCCGCCGAGAACGGCGAGAACTACTCCATCTCCTTCCGCCTTGACGGACTGCAGGGAACCGTCGAAAGCCCGACCCACGCCCGGGAATCCCTCCTCAACGCCGCCCTGCGCGTGCGCCCCGACGTGCCGTTCGCCTGCGCCGGCGGGGTCTGCGGCACCTGCCGGGCCAAGATTGTCTCCGGGACCGTTGAGATGGAAGAGAACTACGCCCTTGAACCTGACGAGATCGCCAAGGGGTACGTGCTCACCTGCCAGGCACGCCCCACCAGCAAGGCAGTGACCGTTGACTACGACGCCTAGGAGCGCCCGGATGAGCCCCACCATGATCGAGCTGAGGACCGGCGCCGGTGTCGCGGAGATTGTGCTCAACGCCCCGTACAAGCTCAACGCCCTCGACGAGCAGGCGCTCGCCGATCTTTCCCGGGCCTACGACGCCGCCGCAGCGGCGGCCGCCGACGGTTCGGTGCGCGCCCTGGTGCTGCGCGGGGAGGGGCGCGCCTTCTGCGCCGGCCGCGACATCTCCGGCGTCGCCGCGGAAACCGATGACGCCGAGGCGTACCTCGCAGGGCTGGTCACCCCGCTGCTGCGCAAAATGGCGGCCTTTCCCGCGCCGACCTTCGCCGCCGCCCACGGCGCGTGCCTCGGCGTCGGGCTCGGCCTGCTGATCGCCACCGACGTCGTCTACGTCGCCGACACCGCGAA
The DNA here is from genome assembly GCF_058269175.1 of Arthrobacter sp. TJ-254. NCBI lineage: Bacteria > Bacillati > Actinomycetota > Actinomycetes > Micrococcales > Micrococcaceae > Arthrobacter > Arthrobacter sp. TJ-254. Next base: position 403,222 of record NZ_JBZCNF010000002.1, read on the forward strand.
AATCGGATCGCCCTTCGCAAACCTCGGGGCCACGCTCGACTCCGGCGGGCACTGGCTGTTCACCGAACGCCTCGGTGCCCACCGCACCCTCGACCTGATCTACACGGCCGAACTGATGAGCGGGGCCGACGCCGTCCGCGCCGGGCTGTTCAGCCGGTCGATGCCCGCCGACGCGCTGCTCGACTTCACCCGGGCCACCGCCGCCCAGGTGGCGACCGGGGCCACCGGCGCCTTCCGGGCCTCCAAGCAGCTGGTCGCGGACATCCGCGACCGCCGGCTGGGCCTGTGGGATGCCATGGACCAGGAGAACGCCGCCCAGGCCGCGCTGAGCCGCACCCCGGACTACGCCGAAGGGTTCACAGCCTTCCAGGAGAAACGCAAGCCGCACTTCACCGGCTGAGCGCAGCGGGCGCGCCGCGAACGGTCCGCCGGGGCGCTAGCGGGTATCGAGGTCTTCGAACACCAGGAAGGTCTGGGTGTCGAGCACGCCCGGCATCGACTGGAGGCGGTCGAAAATGACCCGGCGCAGGTCGAGGTTGTCCTCCGCGCGCACCAGCAGTATCACGTCGAAGTCACCGCCCACGAGGGCGATGTGGTGGATCTCCGGGATGGCACGCAGCTCCTCCTTGAGCTCCCGCCAGGAATTCTGGCGCACCTTCAACGTCACGTATGCCGAGGACCGCAGACCGGCCTTCACCGGATCCACGAGGGCGGTGAACTTGGTGAGCACGCCCTCCTCCGAGAGCCGGGCCATCCGTGAATACGCATGGGCGCGGGAGATATGCACGTTCTCCGCCACCGACGTCACCGACTGCCTGCCGTCGCGCGTCAGCTCCGCCAGGATCTTCCGGTCCACCTCGTCAAGCACCCGGTCGTTCATCCGTCTCCATCCCCGCCCGTAATCCAGCTCACACTTACATTCCGTCCACCAGCGCGCCGCTCAGGTCACGATTGTTCCAGACTTTCCGCAGTTGGTGGATACGAAAAGTATCAGATTGCGATACTTGGATGACACAGCATCCACGGAGCCCGCCGATTGGCGGGACCGGGGTCCTTGAAGGCATGCGGCCAATGGAGGCACAGATGACCATTCCGATCGACAGCGGGTTCGACGGAGCGCTTGCGGGCGGACGCCACGGCGCGCCCGGCGGGCTGCCCGCGGAGATGCAGCTCCTGCCCCGGGAGCGTCCGGTGCAGCTGATCGACCACAACGGCACCGCCAACCCCGACGAGCGTTACGGCCTTCCCGCTCCCGGCACCCTGCTTGAGGCGTACGGCAAGCTTGTTTCGGGCCGGCGCATCAATGACCAGGCGAACGCCCTCGTGCGCCAGGGCCGCCTCGCCGTCTACCCCTCCTCCCACGGGCAGGAAGCCTGCCAGGTGGCAGCCGCCGCCGTCCTCGAGCAGCAGGACTGGCTGTTCCCCACCTACCGCGACACCGTGTCCGTGGTGACCCGCGGCGTCAACCCCCTCGAAGTGCTGACCCTGCTGCGCGGCGACTGGCACTCCGGATACGACCCCTACGAGCACCGGGTCGCCCCGCAGGCCACACCGCTGGCCACCCAGCTGCTCCACGCGGTCGGCGTCGCGCACGCCGCGAAGCTGCGCGGGGAAGACACTGTTGTCCTGGCGATGTGCGGCGACGGAGCCACAAGCGAAGGTGACTTCCACGAGGCGCTCAACTTCGCCGCGGTGTTCCACGTGCCCGTCGTCTTCTTCATCCAAAACAACGAATACGCGATCTCCGTGCCGCTGAAGAACCAGTCGGTTGCGCCGTCCCTGGCGCACAAGGCCATCGGCTACGGCATGCCCGGCGAGCGTGTAGACGGCAACGACCTCGCCGCCCTGCTCTCGGTCCTCGGGGCGGCAGTGGACCGGGCCCGCAACGGCGGCGGCCCGTCCCTGGTTGAGGCACATACATACCGCATGCAGGCTCACACCAACGCCGACGACGCCACCCGGTACCGTTCAGCCGAAGATGTGGAGAAGTGGGTGCCGAAGGACCCGATCAGCCGCCTGCGCACCTACCTGAGGAACCTGCAGGTGCTCGACGACGGCGCCGAGGAGCAGATCGCGGCGGAGGCTGAAACCCTTGCCGCGTCGATCCGCGCCGGCCTCAACGCGGAGGTCGACGTCGACCCGCAGGACCTTTTCGCCTTTGTCTACACCCAGAAAACCGCGCAGCTGCGGGAACAGGCCCAGCTGCTGCGCGACGAACTCTCACGCGAGGCCCAGCCATGACCCAGACCAGCGAACGCGCCCCCGCAGCCCCGGCATCAGCCGCCGCAGCTCCCGGCACCGCAAGCGTCACCTTCGCCAAGGCCCTCAACGCCGCACTGGCCGATGCGATGGAGGCCGATTCCTCGGTCCTGATGTTCGGCGAGGACGTCGGACCCCTCGGCGGCGTCTTCCGCATCACCGACGGGCTCACCGCCCGGTTCGGGCACGAGCGGTGCTTCGACACACCCCTGGCCGAGGCCGGCATCATGGGCATGGCGGTCGGCATGGCGATGAACGGGATGCGTCCAGTGGTGGAGATGCAGTTCGACGCCTTCGCCTACCCCGCCTTCGAGCAGGTGGTCAGCCACGTCGCGAAGATGTCCAACCGCACCAGGGGCAGGGTCAAGCTGCCCCTGGTCATCCGCATCCCCTACGCCGGCGGGATCGGGGGAGTGGAACACCACTGCGACTCGTCCGAGTCCTACTACGCCCACACCCCGGGCCTGACGGTGCTCGCCCCGGCCACGGTCCGCGACGCCTACACGATGCTGCGGCAAGCGATCCGGTTCCCCGACCCCGTTGTCTTCCTCGAGCCGAAAAAGCTGTACTGGTCGAAGGAGGTCATTGACCTCGACGAGCTGCGCCGGGACTTCGACGCCGGGCAGGGGCCGGACACCATCGGCAGGGCCGTCGTCGCGCGCCCCGGCACCGACGCCACCTTGATCGCCTACGGACCGTCCGTCCCAACCGCCCTCGCCGCCGCCGCTGCCGCCGCGGAGGAAGGCCGCTCCCTCGAGGTGATCGACGTCCGCTCGATCGTTCCCTTCGATGACGAGACGGTGTGTGCGAGCGTGCGCAGGACCGGGCGCGCCGTCGTCATCTCCGAGGCACCGGGCTTCGCCTCGGTGGCCTCCGAAATTGTCGCCCGCATCCAGGAACGCTGCTTCCACTCGCTCGCCGCGCCCGTCCGCCGGGTTACCGGGTTCGACATCCCCTACCCCTCGCCCAAGCTGGAGCACCACTTCCTGCCGGGGGTCGACCGGATCCTCGACGCCGTCGACGAACTGCAGTGGGAGGACGAAGCGTGAGCGCCGAAGCTCTCCAGCAGCCCCTGCTGGTCTTCAACCTCCCCGACCTTGGCGAAGGGCTGACCGAAGCCGAACTCGTCTCCTGGCTCGTGGCCGAGGGCGACGAAGTGGTCGTGGACCAGCCGGTCGCCGAAGTGGAGACCGCAAAGTCGGTGGTGGAGGTGCCCTGTCCGTTCGCTGGGACGATCGCCAAGCTCCACGGGGCGGCGGGCCAGACCCTCGACGTCGGCAGGCCGTTCATCTCCGTGCGCGGAGCGGACACCGGGACGCACCACGCGGATGCTCCCCAGCCGCCGGATCAGCCCCAGCCGGCCGGAGGCTCCGCCGCTGCGGGCGCCGCTGCCGAGACCTACCGGGCCGAGGAGCGCGCCGGCATCTCGGCCGAGGCTGCCGCCGCCGCTGCCCCCGAGCCCGAGCAGGGCTCGGGAAACGTCCTCATCGGATACGGCACCCCGGCCGGATCAAGCCTCAAGCGCACCCGCAGGCCCCGCGCCGCCGCCGGCCCAGGAGCGGGCCCGGATGCCGCGGTTCCGGGCGAGGTCGCGGACGCGGTTCCGCAACCAGCGACGGTCCACGCTGCGCGCCGCCGCAGCGAAGCCAACGGCACCGGGCAGGCACTGCTGTGCAGCTCGCCCCTGGTACGCCGGATGGCCCGCGAGGCGGGCCTCCGGCTGCGCGACATTCCCGGCAGCGGCCCCGGCGGCCTGATCCTGCGCCGCGACGTCGTCGACGCCATGTCCGCGGCCGCGCCGGAGGGCACCGCCGTGCCCGAGGCCGGCGCGCGGCGGGACCAGGAGCCGGTCGGCGGAGCCGGCGAGGATCCCCGTTCCGGGCTGAGCGTTCTCGGGCGCACGCCCCTGCGCGGGGTCCGGAAAACCATCGCCGACACCCTCTCGCGCAGCCGGCGGGAAATCCCCGAGGCAACGGTATGGGTTGATGTTGACGCCACCGCCCTTGTCGAACTGCGCGCAGGGCTCAAGAAGCGCGACCCCGACACAACCCCCGGGCTTCTTGCGTTCATCGCCCGCTTCGCCGTTGCCGGCCTCGCCCGGTACCCGGAGCTGAACACCCGCATCATCACGGGCGAGGACGGCTCCCAGGAGATCCTGAGGGTCGACGGCGTGAACCTTGGCGTGGCGGCGCAGACCGACCGCGGACTGATGGTGCCCTCCGTCCGGCGGGCGGACCGGCTGAGCGCCCGCGCACTCGACGCGGAGATCCGCCGCCTCACTGCCGCGGCCCGCGAAGGAAAGGCGGCGCCCACCGACCTGACTTCGGGAACGTTCACCCTGAACAACTACGGCGTGTTCGGTGTGGACGGCAGTGCCGCGATCATCAACCACCCCGAGGCTGCGATCCTTGGGATTGGAAGGATCATCGACCGGCCCTGGGTGGTCGACGGAAGCCTTGCCGTGCGGAAGGTGACCGAACTGACGCTGACCTTTGACCATCGGGTCTGCGACGGCGGAACCGCCGGCGGGTTCCTGCGCTTCGTCGCCGATGCCATCGAGAACCCCGGAGGGCTGCTCGCCGACCTCTAGGTGATCCGGATGCCACTACCACCACCGGAACCCGCAGTCGCAAGACGACGGCGGTGGGCGCCGGCCCCGCCGCCCACCCCGTTCGTGACTAGAATCCGATCATGGAGGTCCGTCGAGACGGCAGCTCACCCCGCCATCCCGGGGCGGTGGGGTGGTGAGCTGCAGACTCGGCCGGGGCAGGGCCGGTGCAGGGGGCCGGAAACCTCCGCGGGGAGTCCCACCTCCCGCCCTATTGCGGCCGCCGCTGCGCTGGTAGGGTGCGCGCATGGGGGAAGACATCAGCAGATTCATCAACGATTTCGCGACGCTCGTACGGCTTGCACAGTCGGGCCTCGAACCGGCTCCGAAAGGGGAACGGCTGCTTTCGGTGCTCAGCGGGCATCTGGGGCAGCCCGCCGAGGACCTGCCCGTGGTCCTCGAAGAGGTCCGCTCGCACCGCTTTGTGGACGTCGACATCCTCATAGCGGAGGAAGTTGGAACGGACCCGGAGGCCCGCCTGATTGGAGTCGGCGGAGAGCAGCGCCACCACGTCTCCCTGAGCGACATGCTGCAGCGGTCGGGAATCTTCCCGCAGTTCTCGGTATCCCAGCCCGACTACACGAACGTGGCCGTGGGCCCGGACGAGCAGAGGCAGGCGGTGGCCCTGGGCATCTGGCTTTTCCACCGGAAGGGCGTGCCGCTGGTGGTGATGCAGCGCAACGCCTCGCCGAACTACGGCCGGATGGCGGTGTCCCTCGAGGTGCTCTCGCCCGACCCCGAGGCCGGTCCCGAGTTCCTGGCCGGGCTGCGCCGGCGCCTGCAGAACGAGAGCATCCTCAAGGGGCAGGTGATTTCCCTGACCCTTGAGGAGTACGGTTCCCAAACCGCCGGGGTCACCATCCACGCCCGGCCCAGCCTCTCGGCCGCCGACGTCGTGCTCCCGCCGGGGCTGCTCCAGAAAATCTCCGCGCACGCGCTCGGCATCGCCGTCCACCGGGAGGCGCTGAGGGCCAGCGGCCAGCACCTGAAGCGCGGCATCCTGCTCTATGGCCCGCCGGGGACCGGGAAAACCCACACGGTGCGGCACCTCCTCAGCGAAAGCCACGGCACGACGGCGATCCTGCTCTCCGGGGGTTCACTGGCCCACATCAGTGAAGCGGCGAGGATGGCCCGCGCGCTCCAGCCCTCAATCGTGGTCCTCGAAGACTGCGACCTCATCGCCGAAGACCGCAGCTTCGGGCACGGACCCCAGCCGCTGCTGTTCGAGGTGCTCGATGCCATGGACGGGCTCGACGACGACGCCGACGTTACCTTCGTGCTGACCACCAACCGGGCAGACCTGCTCGAACCCGCTCTGGCGCAGCGGCCCGGAAGGGTGGACCTGGCGGTGGAGATTCCCCTTCCCTCGGAGAAGGAACGGGCAGAACTGCTTACCCTTTACTCCCGGGAGGTCGGCTTCAGCACCGAAGCGGTCGCCGAAGCTGCCCGCAACACCGCAGGGACAACCGCTTCCTTCGCCCGCGAACTGGTCCGCCGGGCCGTCGTGGCCGCGGCGATCGACAATGCGCAGGTCGCCGACGTGCATCTGCGCGGTGCCGTTGACGACCTGATGGCCGACAGTGCGGCCCTGACGCGCAGCCTCCTCGGCAGCCGGTCGGACACCGGATTCGACCGGTACGGCCACGCCGCACCGGATGCCTCCGGTCCGGCGTTCTAAACTGGAGGCCCCCGTACACCGTCCGAGAGGAAACCCAATGCCTTTCCAACCCCCTCCGCTTGAGCCGGACACCGCGCGGCAGGAACTCGGCGAGGGGATCTGGCTCCTGCGGGGCTCCGCGGGCGGCGCCAACACGGGGCTGGTTGTGGGAAGCGAGCGGGCACTCGTCATCGACACCGGCGCCGGTCCGCGCCAGGCGGGCGAACTCCACCGCCAGGTCAGGGAGGTGACCGAGCTGCCGCTGGTCGTGGTCACCACCCACGCCCACGCCGACCACTACTTCGGCAACGGCCACTTCGCGCAGCAGGGAGCACTGGAGTTCTGGGGCACCTCGCGCTGCGCCGAGGTGATCGCGGAGCAGGGCGAGAAGCGCCGCGGTGCGGTTGCGGACGCCGAACCGGAGATGGCGGCCGCCGACGGCGGAAACACGGTGATAACCGGGCCAAACCGGCTGGTCGAAGGCAAGCCCGTGGACCTCGATCTCGGAGGAGTCTCAGTGACGCTCTTCCATCTGGGCAGGGGGCACACGGACCACGACCTGCTGGTCGGTGCCGGAAACGTGCTCTTCACCGGCGACCTCGTGGAGGAGGGGGCCGACCCCAATTTCGAGGACTCTTTCCCAACCGACTGGGTCCGCACTCTCTCGAAGATGGTCTCCCTTGAAGACCTCTACGACGTGTTCGTTCCCGGACACGGCAGCCCGGTCGGAGTGGAGTTCGTGACAACCCAGATGAACAAGATGCGCTCGGCAATCCGGGTAACGAAAACGGCGATGGACGAAGCCTCAATCGACATGACGAAGGCGATTCCGATCCTTCCGTACGGTCCGGAACAGTCGAGGGCGCTGCTCATCCGGCTGCGCACGCTCGCCCACTGGAACTGGCTGGCGCGCAAGCATTAGCGCCGGCGCCGGGACTCCGGGGCAAGCCGGGCCTGGGAACTGAACAGCCAACCTGCGGCGGCCGAAAGGGTGAAACCCACCCCGACGATCGAGGAAAGCCCCGACCAGAAGAACAACGGCACCCGTGCCGTTCCCGGGACCGGTGCCGGGCCGACCTGCTGGGCGTATAAGTACAGCGCAACCGAGAGTGCGGCCCCGAGCAGGCCAGCAATCCAGCACAGTGCCAGCCAGACCCGTGAAGAGGCCCAGTGGCTGCCGAATCCGGACCACGCATTCCAGGCGTCCCCGGTGCGCATGATGAGCAGCCCGCCGACCAGCGTCCAGGTGCCTACCACCAGCAGGGCCGCGATCACGTCGGCCGGGCGGTGCCACAGGTTGATGAACGTCGCGGACCCGGCGACCACCGAGTAGAGGCCTCCCGCCGCGGCGGTGAAGGGGCGCCAGCGCGGCGACACCACCATGAACACGGCGGCCGCGGCCGACGCCGCAAGCGTTGTATGCCCCGAGGGTAATGAATTGAAGTCGAGGGTGGGAACGCCGCGGTCGGGCCGGTCGAGCACCACATGCTTGAGCAGTTGCGTTGTGAGGTTGGCCGCCGCGATCGAACCGAGCGCAATGCCCGCGGCAACCCACCGCCGCCGTGCCAGGGTCACAAAAAGGATGGTCGCCGCGGCAAGGACCACGGAGATCAACGGCAGGCTGTCGAGGAACCGCAGCACGGGCAGCTTCGTGTCGGGGGCGGCCACCCCGGCCTCGGCCCACGCTGACTCGTCGGCGAACTGGCCGGAGCTGGTGCGCACGAATGCCCAATAGGTCCATCCGAGCGCCAGGGCGCACGCAAACGCGCCCACCACGAACAACGCCGGGGTGCGCGCGGCACGTGACCGACGCGGCGGCCGGCTTTGTCCTCGCTGCAGGGTCATGCACGCAACTTTTCCATACCCGGCTGGGAGTTCCGTAATCGGTTCGTGACGCGCACCACCGTGCCGCTTTCATCCGGCCGTGGGGGAGTTCGTTCGTTATGTCCTACCCTGAAGCCGTGAGCACACAGCATTCGGCGCCCCCGTTCCTTCCCTCCCTGGCGGAGCTGAAGGAACGCTCAAGGGTGGTCGCGCTGCCCATGCGGGTCCGCTTCCGCGGCGTCGCCGTCCGTGAGGCGCTGCTGTTTGAGGGCCCGGCGGGCTGGGGGGAATTCTGTCCCTTCCCGGAGTACGGCGATCCCGAAGCCGCCAGCTGGCTGCGGTCAGCCCTCGAAGCGGCCTGGCAGGGGTTCCCTGAGGCGCTGCGGGAGAGCGTGCCGGTCAATGCGACGGTCCCGGCGGTCGCTGCGGCCGACGTCGAGCGCGTCCTCACCCGGTTCGGAGGCGTTGACGCAGTCAAGGTCAAGGTGGCCGAACGCGGCCAGCAGCTGGCCGATGACATCGCGCGGGTCGCCGAAGTGCGGCGGCTGCTGCCTCACGCTGCCCTGCGCGTTGACGCCAATGGGGGCTGGAACGAGCAGGAGGCGCTCACAGCGCTCACCGCGCTTGCAGAACACACGCTCGAATACGCCGAGCAGCCGGTTCCGGACATCGCCGGCCTGCGCTCGGTGCGGCTAGAGCTGCGCCGCAGGGAGCTTCCGGTGCTCATCGCCGCCGATGAAAGCGTCCGCCGGGAGGAAGACCCCCTGAAGGTGGCCCGGGAGGACGCGGCCGACCTGCTCGTCATCAAGGTGGCTCCCCTGGGCGGGGTGCGGCGCGCCCTGGACATCGTCGCCCAGGCCGGTCTTCCCGCCGTCGTCAGCTCGGCACTTGACACCTCGGTGGGCATCAGCGCCGGTGTGGCGCTTGCCGCAGCGCTTCCTCAGCTCCCGTATGCGTGCGGCCTCGCGACGGTTTCGCTCATGGCCGGCGACGTCGCCGAGGACCGGCTCGTGCCCGACGGCGGCGTTCTGCCCGTCCGCCCTGTCCGCGCCTCCCCGGAGCTCCTTCGAACCTTCGCCGCCCCGGCAGAGCGGGAGCGGTGGTGGCTTGAACGGCTTGTTCGCGTTCACCGTATCCTGGCCGGGCCGGCGCGGTAGCCGGACGGGTGCCAGATGTTAAGGCGGGCTTTGCCCGGAGTTAACCCGGATGAACTGCCACCGTCGGGTCGGCTTGCCAGTGTGGGTCGACGAACCACCCGCCCGTTTGTCCCCCGGAAGGCCCCTCCATGAGCGAAACCACCCGCCGTCTGCTCCCCATGCTCGGACACACCAAAGGCAAGCGCAGTCCCGTCACCTGTGCGCTCAAATGCGACAACGCCTGCTCCTCCGCGGTGTGCAACACGTCCGACAACAATTACTTCCGCGACATCGTGTCCACCGAGTTCTCCCGCCGCAACATGCTCGGGGCAGGTGCGGTGGGTGCGTTCGCCCTGCTTCTGGGGAATGCGGCGGGCCCCGGAGCGGGCCTGCCCCCGGCGGCCGCCCACCAGGGCGGTGCCGTCCGCAGCCGGCTCGCCTTCACCGCCATCGCCCCGGTCGACGCCCTGGTGGACGACATGACGGTTCCGAAGGGCTTCGCCTGGAAGCCGGTGATCCGGTGGGGGGACCCGCTGTTCGCCGATTCCCCGGAGTTCGACCCGCAGCACCAGACGGCGGCGGCCCAGGCCCGGCAGTTCGGGTACAACTGCGACTACACGGACATCCTCCCGATCCCCGGCAGCAAGGGGCGCCGTGCGGTGCTGTTTGCCAACCACGAATACACAAACGAATCGATCATGGTTCCTCCCACCCTTGCTGCTGCCGAGGTGCGTGGGATCGGCAAGGCCGCCCACGGCCTGTCCGTGGTTGAGCTTGAGCGGAAGAACACCGCCAAGCCGTGGAGCTACGTGCAGGGGGCCCCGTTGAACCGCCGGTTCCTCACCAGCACCGCCTACCAGCTCACCGGGCCGGCTGCCGGATCGGACCTGGTGAAGACGATCGACGATCCGGCCGGCCGCACCATCCTCGGCACGCTGGGCAACTGCGCCGGCGGGACAACCCCGTGGGGGACCATCCTCTCCGGGGAAGAAAACTTCAACGGGTACTTCGTCAGCGCCGGAACGAGCGCCGGGGACCGCCGCTACGGGCTGGGATCCAAGCCGACGGCCCGCGGCTGGGAAATCGACGAGGCACGCTTCGACACGCGGAACCCGGGCTACGAAAACGAGAAGCACCGCTTCGGCTACATCGTGGAGGTCGACCCGTTCGACTCCACATCGACGCCCCGCAAGCACTCCGCGCTTGGGCGTTTCAAGCACGAAGGGGCCAACGTGAGCGTGGCGCCGGACGGGCGGGTCGTTGCCTATTCCGGAGACGACGAACGGTTCGACTATCTCTACAAATTTGTCTCAACCAACACCGTCCAGCCCGGGCACACCCCGGAGGCGCGGCGGGCAAACATGGACCTGCTCTCCAGGGGCTCCCTCTACGTGGCCCGGTTCCAGGGCAACTCGGTGCCGGAGATCAACGGCTCCGGCGCCCTGCCCTCCGACGGCGCGTTCGACGGCGTCGGCGAATGGTTGCCGTTGCTGCTCGACAATGAGTCGGCGGTGCCCGGCATGAGCGCGGCCGAGGTGGCCGTCTTCACCCGCCTCGCCGCAGACAAGGTGGGGCCCACGAAGATGGACCGCTGCGAGGACGTCGAACCCAACCCGGCGACCGGCAAGGTGTACGTGGCGTGCACCAACAACACCAACCGGGGCACCGGCACCAACGCGGCGGCTGACGAGGCGAACCCGCGCACCGCCAACCGCGACGGGCACGTGGTCGAGCTGACGGAGGCCGGCGGCGATGCAACGGCGACCCGCTTCACCTGGAACCTGCTGCTGGTATGCGGGGACCCGGCGAAGAACCCGACCGCCTACTTCAGCGGATACCCGGCCGACAAGGTGTCACCGATCAGCTGCCCCGACAACCTCGCCTTCGACTCGGCAGGCAACCTGTGGATCTCGACCGACGGGCAGCCGGGAACCATCGGCTACTGCGACGGACTGTTCAAGGTGGGCCTCGAGGGTCAGGAGCGGGGCCGCGTGGAACAGTTCCTCGCCGTGCCCCGCGACGCCGAAACCTGCGGGCCGATCATTCACGACGCCGAACGGACCGTCTTCGTCGCCGTCCAGCACCCCGGCGAGGACGGAAGCTGGGCCAACCAGGTCTCCCGGTTCCCCGACTACGTGCCGGCCGGCGCCCGGCCGGCCGGCGGTGAAGCCGCACTGCCGCGCCCGTCGGTGGTCCAGGTGTACCGGGGCTGAGGGCGGGAACGGGCCGACCGTCACGGGATGATGCGGTCGGCCCGGTAGCGGTCGAACAGTGTGGTGAAGGCATCCTCGGTGCACCTGTACCCCGTGAATCCGGCAAGCCTGCTCTTGCTCATGTCCGCGACGACTTCGATCTGCCGGCCGAGGTCGCCGTCGGTGTGCCACCAGGAGGCAACCCGGTTCAGGTCGTCCTCGACGAGCCGGTGCTCGCTGGCGATCTCCTTCCACACGGCCTCCATGCCCTGCATCTGCACCGTCAGGGGGCGCGGGGATTCCTCGGGTCCGACGGGCTCGAGGCCGAAGTAGCCGGCAACGCGGGACCACATCCGGCGCCAACGGAACACGTCCCCGTTGACGATGTTGTACGCCTCGTTCGCGGCCTCCGGAGCGGTGGCCGCCCAGATCATGTGTTCGGCCAGCAGTCCCGCATCGGTCATGTCGGTCAGGGCGTTCCACTGCTGCTCGGACCCGGGGAAGACGAACGGCAGGTTCTCCCTCCGGCAGATGGATGCCTGGGCGGCGAGGGTCAACCCCATGTTCATCGCGTTTCCTACGGCATGACCTATCACCGTGTGGGCCCGGTGCACCGACCAGGCGAACCCCTGCCGCTTTGCGGCAGCCCACAGCTCGTCCTCCTGGGTGTAGTAGAAGTTATCGACAGGGAGCCGGGACTCTTCCTCGTGGAAGGGCGTGTCCGGCATCTCCCCGGCGGCGTACGCCTCGAACGGGCCGAGGTAGTGCTTCAGCCCCGTCATCAGGGCCACGTGCCGCACCGGCTTCCCCTCGAGGGCAACGAGCAGGTTGCGGAGCATCCCGCCGTTGACCTCGATGTTCTCCCGCTCGGTCGGCTGCGGAGACCAGGCGGTGAAGAACACATGGGTGGGCCGCTCGCCGGCCAGGACCGAGCGCAGGTCCGCGGGGGAGCCGAGGTCGGCGGCAAGGTGCCTCACTCCGTCCTGCTGGGCCCCCGGTGTGCGGGACAGGGCCAGCACCTGCGATCCCGCCTCAACCAGCTGGTCGCGGAGGGCCGAACCGGCGATGCCGCTGGCCCCGACCACCAGGGCGGTTTCGATGCGTGGGGCGTTGGTTTCCATTCAAGCTCCTTTGTTCTCCGACCGGTGCCGGGATGCTGGTACATGGCCTTGGGGGCTGGTCACCGTGCGGTGTAGCCTCCGTCGAGGGGCAGGTTCACCCCGGTCACCCACCCGGCCTCGTCCGAGGCCAGGTACAGCACGCCGTAGGCGACGTCCGAGGGCCGTCCGAGCCGCTTGAGCGACTGGCGGGCGGTCATCATCCTTTCGTAGGCGGGCAGGCCGCCGTCGTAGGCCGCGGCGATCCCCTCGACGAGGGGAGTCAGCACGGTGCTCGGGTGCACCGAGTTGACCCGGATGTTGTACCGGCCGTACGTCGCCGCGTCCTGGCGGGTCTGCATCGTCACCGCGCCCTTTGCCACGTGGTACGGGGTGAACTCGTCGTTGCCGATCAACCCGTAGATGGAGGAGAAGTTCACGATCGATCCTCCGCCGCCGGTGATCATGTGCGGAACCACATGCTTGGTCGCGAAGAACACTCCCTTCACGTCGACGGCGAACAGCGCGTCCCACTCCGCCTCCGAGACCTCGTGGGTGGGCTTGTCCACGCCGATGATTCCGGCACAGTTGACGAGGATGTCGATGGTGCCGAACTCCGCAACCGCCGCCGCCACGCCCGCCGCAACGCTCTCCTCGGCGGCGACATTCACCGGCCAGAAGCGGGCCCGGCCCCCGGCGGCGGTGATTCCCTCAACGGTTTCGGCGCCGGCCGGACCGTCAAGGTCGGTGACGGCCACGGCCGCGCCCTCCTGCGCGAAGAGCTCGGCCGTGGCCCGGCCCATTCCGGAGGCTGCGCCCGTGATGAAGGCGACCTTGCCCTCGAGCCGGCCGGTCATGCTGTCGCCGGCTCCTTCGAGGCGTCGGCGGAGGCAAGGAAGTCGCGGTAGCCGTTCTCCTCGGCCTTGCGGCAGAACTCCTGGTACACCTGTCCCCCTCCCATGTAAACGAGGAAGGTCTCCGGCTTTCCGGGGACGTTCTCGCCGAGGAACCAGGCCTTCGCCTTCTTGCCTTCCGAGTACATCACCGTGGACTTGCCTGCGCGTTCGACCTCCTCGGCCCACCACTGCTCCGACGCCGGGGTCGCCTCGAACCGCTCGACGCCGTTCTCCTCCGCCCACCGGATGGCCCGCTGCAGCCACTGGGCGCCGAGCTGGATCGGTACGGGAAGGTTCGAGTAGGGGGTCTGCGGACCAAGTGACATGAAGAAGTTGGGGAAGCCGTGGGCGTTGATGCCGAGGTTCGAGCGCAGCCCCTCGGCCGCCCACTTGTCCCGCAGGGTGACCCCGTTGCGGCCCACGATGTCGATGTTCGTCAGTGTGCCGGTCATCGCATCGAAGCCGGTGGCGAAAATGAGGACGTCGAGTTCGTACTCGGTGCCGCCGACGCGGACCCCCTTTTCGGTGATCTCGGTGATCGGAGTGGTCTTCGTGTCGATCAGGTGCACGTTGTCCCGGTTGAACGTGGCGTAGTAGTTGTGGCCGGTGGGCACGCGCTTGCCGTTGAACGAGTAGTCGTGCGGGCTCAGCAGGTCCGCTGTGGCCGGGTCGGTGACGATCTCGCGGATCTTGCCGCGGATGAACTCCGAGGCCAGTTCGCTCGACTCGTGGTTTGTCGCGAGGTCGTTGAAGCACTCATTCGCGAAGTGGAAGCCGCCCTCGTTCCATTTGCTCTCGAAGATCCGCTGCCGCTCCTCGGGGGAGACCTCAAGGGCGCTGTGTTCGGCCGGCTCCATTGCGACGCCGAACGGGTGCTGTGCGGCCTTCTCATAGATCGCGTCGTAGTTTTCGCGCACCTGCTGCATTTCCTCGGGAGTGACCGAGTCGTTCGTCGTCTCCACGATGAAGTTCGGGGTGCGCTGGAAGACGAAGAACTCCCCGACCTCGGGCGCGATGGTCGGCACGATCTGGATGCCCGAGGCGCCAAGGCCGATCAGGCCCACCCGCTTGCCGGTCAGCGAGGCGCCCTCCCTGGGCCAGTGCGCGGTATGGAACTTCTCGCCCTTGAAACCCTCGATGCCGGGGATGTCGGGGTAGATCGCCTGCGACAGCACGCCCATGCCGCTCACAAGGTACTTCGTGGTCAGCTTCGTGCCGTCGGAGAAATTCACGGTCCACAGGTTCGCGGCCTCGTCGTACACGGTCGAATCGACGCGGCGGTTGAGTTGGATGTCCTTGCGCAGATCCAGCCGGTCGGCCACGAAGTTGAGGTACTTCAGCACCTCGGCGCCCGAGGGGTACCGCTCGGTCCAGGTCCATTCCTCGCGGACCTCCTTGGAGAAGGAGAAGGAGTAATAGCTGTATTCGCTGTCCGTGCGGACGCCGGGGTACCGGTTGCTCCACCAGGTGCCGCCGATTCCGTCCGCGCCGTCGACGACGAGCGTGTTGAGCCCGATCTCGCGCAGGTGGTGCAGGACGGCCAGGCCCGAGAAGCCGGCCCCGATGACGATGGCGTCGTAATCCGCTCCCGGCGTCGCTGCCGGGCGGGGTGCGGTTTGGGAAATGTCGGTCATGGGAGGGTTCCTTTCGAAAGGTGGGGTGGTTAGCCGGCGGTCCGGCCGGAGCGGTACCAGGCGGCCATGTTCTCTATTTCGGCGTCGGCTTGGCGCAGGTTGCCCGCCTGCAGGGGGAACACGTGCTGCATCTTGGCACCCACGGAGAGGGTCACGTCCACTCCCGCGTGGTCGGCGAGCTTGTGAAGGCGTTCGGCGTCGGCGTACAGCGACTCGGTGTCGGAGACGCCGATGTAGAGGGGCGGGAAGCCGGTGAAGTCGGCGTACAGCGGGTTGACCAGCGGGTCGGTGGGGCTCGCCCCGCCCGAGAGGTAGCGGTCGATGTTGCCCTGCAGCCCCTCGCGCGTAATGAGGAAATCGGTGTCGTTGTTCGTCTCGATCGTTTCCCCCGAGTTCTCCATATCGAGCCAGGGGGACATCGTGATGACCCGCTCCGGGTGCGGCTCGCCGCCCTGGAGCAGCCGGAGCACCAGGGCAATGGCGATGCTCGCTCCGGCGCTGTCGCCCACCGGCGTGATGTCCGAGGCCTTGATGCCGTCGGCGATCAGCGCCCGGTACACGGACTGGGCGTCGTCGATCTGGGCGGGATAGGGGTGCTCGGGTGCGAGCCGGAAGTCGACGACGAAGGCGCTGGTGCCGCACGCCTTCGCGAGGTGGCCGGCGAGCTTGCGGTGGCTCGATGCCGATCCGAGCGCGAACCCGCCGCCGTGGAGCACCAGGAGCACCTGGCGGGGATCGGCGTCGAGCGGGGTGACGAGGATGCCGCGCACGCCGCCGAGCACCGTGGTGCGGTAGGTGACGTCTTCGGGTTCGGTCGTGGCCCGCTGCCAGTCCTCGAAGATCCAGCGGGTCATCTGGAGGGACATCCCGGGGTTCGCCGAAAACTCGGTGCTCCACTGGGCATACATTTCGCCGAGCAGGTCGGTCGGCTGGTTTTCAGGCATTCAAGGCTCCTCAGGGTTGGGGATTGTTCAAGGATGGCCGCGCGGATCCGCCGGTGGAGGCGTTGTCGCAAAATGATGCACCGGTGTCTCAGGGTGAGGCGTTCGCCCCGGGGCCGGGTGCCCAAGACTCGTAGACAAGCCAGGCACACGGCCCGAACGTCTTGTTCCACAACCAGCACCACGCGGAAATCGGCAGGACCCGTCAAGGACGACGGTGAGCATCCGGCACCCCGGCGGACCGTCACCACAGTCCACCAGCTGGGGTCCCGGTCCGTCCGGCCGGCCCCAACACCACTCATCAGAAGGAAGATCCCATGTTCCGAACGAAAACAGCGATGGCGGCCGCGGCACTGCTCGCCGCTCTTCCCCTGGCCAGTTGCTCGACCGGTGCGTTGTCGAGCGACGGCGACGCGGCAGCCGGGGCGGACTCGGATTCGGGGTCCGGGGAGATCACCGTCGGGGCCACCGGCGTACAGGGCGACCTCCAGGAGATCAGCGAATTCTGCGGTGAGAAAGACCTCAAGGTCGCGCTCGCCGACGGGTTCGGCGGCAACTCCTGGCGCAAGATCACCCGTGCGATCTTCGAAGAGGAGGCCGCGAAGTGCCCCAACATCACCGAGGTGCTCTACACAGATGCCCAGGGCGATACGCAGAAGGCGATCTCCGACATCAACTCGCTCGTCGCCCAGGACGTCGACGTCATTGTCACCTTCGTCGACGGCGGCGAGGCCCTGCTTCCCACGATCAAGAAGGCCACAGCCGCCGGGGTGAAGGTCGTCCCCTACGTCGGCTCTCCCGGCGGCACTCCCGGAACGGACTACGTCGATTTCGTCGCCGAGGATGTCAAAACCTACGGCAAGAACCTCGCGGAGTGGACCATCGAGACGATGGGCGGCTCCGGCAACCTGGTGATGCTCGGCGGGATCGCCGGCAACTCGTACTCGCAGGGCGTCTTCGACGGCGTGAAGGAGGTGGCCGCCGCCAACCCCGACATCAAGCTGCTCAATGAGGATGGCCCGGTCGCCACCGACTGGGAACCCGGGAAAACCCAGCAGGTCGTCGCCGGGCTGATTACCAAGTACGGCGACATCGACGGCATCGTTGCTGACTACGGTGGAGGCTCGGTCGGCGGTATCCGCGCCTTCCAGGCGGCCGGCAAGCCGCTTCCGGCCTGGTCTGCCAACGACTCCAACGAGTTCGCCTGCCTGTGGTACGAGCACAAGGACACCGAGCCCAACTACCAGATCGCCACCGAATCCTCCCGGAACTGGATCGTCTCGGCCGCCCTGCACAAGGGCCTCGCCGCGGCCAACGGCCTTCCCAACGACGAGCCCTCCATCTACAACCTCGAAATCATCGAGGACTCGACCAACCCCGACCTCCAGCCCAAGTGCGAAAAGGAACTGCCCCCGGACGCCATCCTTTCCTCGGGGCTGACCGTCGACTCGCTCAAGAAGCTCTTCCAGTAACCACCCGGTTCCGGGCCGGCGGACGCCGGCCCGGAACGTCAACCCTTCCTCCCCACTTCCAGAACCGGAGCACCACATGAATCGCCTCGAAGGCAAAGTCACCATCGTCACAGGAGCCTGCCGCGGGATCGGCCGCGCAATCGCCGAGACGTTCGCCAGGGAAGGCGCAACGGTCATTGCGACAGGGCGTGCGGCAGCGGATCCTACGTTCGACGCCGGAATCGAATACCACCAGCTCGAGGTTTCCAAGGAGGAGCACTGGCGGCGGGTCGTCTCCGACGTTGTCGCCAAGCACGGCCGTGTCGACGTCCTCGTCAACAACGCCGGAATCATCGCCTACGACACCCTGCACGAGCTCACCGTCTCCAACTGGAACGAGGTCATCGCAGTCAACCAGACGGGCACCTGGCTTGGCATGCGCGACGTCATCCCCCACATGGTTGCCCAGGGCGGCGGTTCGATCATCAATGTGTCATCCATCTGGGGCAGCGTCGCGGTCTCCGGCGCCCACGCCTACCACGCCACCAAGGGCGCTGTACGGAACATGTCCAAGAGCGCGGCGATCACCTACGCCAAGGAGAACGTGCGGGTGAACTCCGTGCACCCCGGCTTCATCGTGACGCCGCTGACCGACGCGCAGGCCCCCGAGGTGAACGACTATGTCGTCTCCATGACCCCGATGGGACGCGCAGGACAGCCAAGCGAGATCGCCAACGGTATCCTCTTCCTCGCCTCCGACGAGTCGAGCTTCGTCACCGGATCGGAACTGGTCATCGACGGCGGGTACCTCGCCCAATGACCGCGTACCGCCTTTTCAGCCCTTCACCACCGGACCAGTAAGGAGTTGCCGCGGTGACAAACCCCGACCTCTACGACGTCTCAACCCTTCCCGGGGCCGACGGCGCGCGCGCGTTCGGCCCCGCCGTCCTGAAGCTTGACGGCATCGTCAAGACCTTCCCGGGCGTCAAGGCCCTCACCGATGTGACCCTCGAGGTGCTCGCCGGTGAGGTGCACGCACTCGTCGGTGAGAACGGCGCGGGCAAGTCCACCCTGATGGCCGTCGCCTCCGGAGCCCTCGCGCCCAATTCCGGCACCGTGCACATCGGCGGAACGGAACTTGGCAACTCCTCGCCCGGGGAGGCGCGGGAGCTCGGGCTCGGCATCGTCCGCCAGGACCCTGCGCTGCTTCCGGACCTCACGGTTGCCGAGAACATGGCGGTCGGCGTGGGGTACCGGCGGGTGGGGGGCCTGCGCAGGGCGGCCGCCTGGTCGCAGAAGGAGCTCGACAAGTGGGAGATGGGCATCGACGCCCGCACCCGGGTCGCCGACCTTTCCGTCGAGCAGCGCTTCATCGTGGAAATCGCTAAGGCACTGGCACTTGAGCCGAAGGTGCTCATCCTCGATGAGCCAACCGAGCACCTCAGCCTCGAAGAGGTCCAGAAGCTCTTCCGCACCGTCCGCGCCCTGGTGGCCGGATCGACCGCCGTCGTCTACATCTCGCACCGGATTCCCGAAGTGAAGCAGATCGCCGACCGCATCACCGTCCTCCGCGACGGGCGGGTCCGGGGCACCTTCGACGCCGGAGACGTCGACGAGCAGCAGATCGTCGAGCTGGTCATCGGGCGCACGCTCGACGCCGTCTTCCCGGCCAAGGGATCCCAGGCCGGAACCATCGGCGCCGACGACCGGCTGACCGTCACCACCCTTGAGGGCGAGGACTTCCACGACATCAGCTTCAGCGTGAAGGCCGGGGAGATCGTCGGGCTGGCCGGGGTGCAGGGCAACGGGCAGACGCAGCTCATCCGCGCCCTTGCCGGCCTCGAACCGGCCTCCGGCGGCATCGCCGTGGCCGGCCGGAAGGTTCAACCCGGCAGCAACGCCGCCGCAGCGCGGGCCGGCGTGGTCTACGTTCCCGCCGACCGCCACGGCGAAGGTGTCTTCCTGCCGTTGTCGGTGGGGGAGAACATCTCGGCGAAAACCCTTCCGCGGGTCTCCCGGGCGGGAGCGGTCAGCGAGCGGCGGATCGTTGACGTGGCCCGGGAGCAGATCCGCCGGCTGGCGGTGAAGACCCCCTCTCCGAGGACCCCCATCTCCTCGCTGTCCGGCGGAAACCAGCAAAAGGTGGTCCTGGCGCGGACCCTGCTTGCCGAACCGGCCGTCCTCCTCGCCGAAGAACCCACCCAGGGTGTCGATGCGGGCGCGCGGGTCGACATCTACGGCATCCTCCGGGGCGCCGCGGACGACGGCGCGGCCGTGGTCATCCTCTCCTCCGACGGGGTGGAACTCGAAGGGCTCTGCGACAGGGTGCTCATCCTCTCCCGCGGCAAGGTCGTTTCGGAGCTTGCCGGTGACGACGTCACTGAGGCCGCGATCGCACGGGCCGCCCTGACCTCCACCACGGTGCGGGAACGCACCGATGCCGACAAGGCCGCGCGCGGGGTGAAACTGCGGCGCTGGCTCCGCGGCGACTCCTCGCCGGCCGCTGTCCTGGCCGGACTGTTCCTCCTCCTCGGGGTGGTCGTGGCGGCAACGAACCCGTCGTATTTCGGGGCGTTCAACCTCAACAACCTGCTCCTGATGGCTGCCCCGCTGCTCTTCGTCGGGGCAGCGCAGCAGGTGGTGGTCCTCGGCTCGGGCTTCGACCTGTCGGTGGGACCGCTCATGGGGTTCCTCGTGGTCCTCGCCTCCTTCTGGATTGTCGACGGCGGCAACCTCTACCTCGGGCTCGCCCTCATGGCCGCAGGCGCGCTCGGTACGGGCATCGTGAACGGGCTCCTCGTCACCCGGTTCAACATCAACCCGGTCGTAGTGACCCTCGCCATGTACATGGCACTTCAGGGCATCTACCTGGCGCTGCGCAGCACCCCCGGCGGGATCATTTTCGGTGGCGTCGCTGAGCAGATCCAGGCCCGCATCGGGATTGTGCCGGTTGCGACGATCCTCGCCGTCGCCGCCCTGGTCGTGCTTGAGGTCGCACTGCGCCGCACCCGCTGGGGCGTCGAGCTCCGCGCCGTCGGCTCGCGGATCGACGCCGCCGGCCGGCTGGGGATCCGGGTCAAGCGAACCCAGTTCCTTTCCTACGTGCTGTGCTCCCTGCTGGTTCTGCCGGCGGCACTCATCATGATGGCCCAGATCGGCATCGGCGACGGAAGGCCATCGCTGTCCTACACGCTGGCATCGGTCACCGTGGTCGTGCTGGCCGGGGCGAGCATCTTCGGCGGCCGCGGGTCGTTCATCGGCATCATCGCCGCCGCGTTCCTCGTGCAGCAGGTGCTCAACGTCTCGCCGTTCCTGGGGCTCTCCCAGGCGTGGTCCTACTGGCTTCCAGGCCTCATCACCCTCTCCGCTGCTGTTCTCTACGCCCAGTTCCGCCGCTCCCGCGGAACCCGTCGTTCAAGGAAGGCGTCATGACCACCACCAAGGACCTGCTGACCCGGCCCGCCGCCTCCCCGGCGGATGACGGCGCCGAACCGGTATGGCGCAGGATGCTTTCGGGCAGCTGGGTGGGCATCGCCGTGGCCACCGTCCTGCTGTTCGCGCTGAGCCCGGTGATCGCGCCGGGCAGCCTGGGGGCGGCGCCGCTGCTGAGCATGCTGCCCTTCGCCTCGGTGCTCGCCATCATCGCCGCCGGCCAGACGCTCGTCGTCCAGCAGCGGGGCCTGGACCTTTCCGTGCCCGGCATGATCGCGCTGGCCGCCGTGCTCTCAACGGGGTTGCCGCAGAGCCACGGCTGGCCGCTGTGGGCAGCAGTCGTCGCGGGCCTGGTGGGGCCGGGACTCGTCGGGCTGGTCAACGGCGTGCTGGTGACGGTCTTTGGGGTCATGCCTCTTGTGGTGACCCTCGGCATGAACGCCGTCCTGCTCGGCACCGTGTTCTTCCTCGCCGACGGAACTCCCTCCGGCGCTCCGGATGCACTGAACCGGTTCGCCCTTGACCGCACCCTCGGTATACCGAATACGGTGCTCATCGCGGTGGGCATCGTGGGCATCGCCGCGCTTGTGACGCAGCGCCTGATCGTGGGACGGCGGCTCACCGCCGTCGGAGTCAGTGCAAGGGCCGCCGCCGTGCTTGGCATCCGGGTGAACGTGTACACCATCGTCGCCTACGGCTTCGCGGGGCTTTGCTACGGCGCCGGCGGCGTGCTGCTCGCCGGCTACACCAAGACGCCTGCCCTGTTCCTTGGCGACTCCTACCTGCTGCCGTCGGTGGCCGCGGTGGTGCTCGGCGGCACCGCCTTGACCGGCGGCCTTGCGAGCGTTGCCTCGACCGCCATCGCGGCACTGTTCCTGACCCAGCTCGGACAGCTGTTCCGGTCGATGGGCTGGCAGGACGCCATGCAGCTGATCGCCCAGGCGGCCGTGCTCATCCTCGTGGTGCTCGCCCGGGAGATCCTGCCGGCCGCGGCGGCGCGGCGGGCAGCGCGGAAAACCACCGGGGGCCGCCTTCCCACAGGTTAGGCGTCCGCACTGCTACAGCCAGCCGCGGTGGCGGAACATGAGGTAAAGGCCCACCCCCATCGCCACCATCAGCGCGAGCGCGAACGGGTAGCCAAGCTGCCAGGACAGTTCGGGGATGTTCTCGAAGTTCATGCCGTAGATGGTGCCGACGAGGGTGGGGGCGAACAGGATCGCCGCCCATGAGGAGATCTTCTTGACCTCCTCGTTCTGCACCAGGCCGGATTCGGAAAGCAGGCGCATCTCGTCGTTCTGACGCTGGGCAACGAAGGTTGCATGAACGGTGAGGGCGTTCTGCAGCAGCACCCGGAATGCGTTGACCTGGTCGATGATGCGCAGCACGTGGTCGTGGACGTCCCGGAGCCTGCGCTTGACCTCGACGTCCATGCCGTTCATGTCTGATTCACGCTGCAGGGCCTCGAGCATTGAGCCGAGCGGCTGGGTGGCCCGCTGGAACAGGACAATCTCCCGGGAGAGGTCATAGATGCGCCGGGAAACGTCGGCTCCGGCGTTGAAGAGCTGGTCCTCGATCTCGTCGATGTCGTTCTGCAGCCCCGCCACCACGGGCTGGTACTGGTCCACCACCTCATCGAGGATCGCGTAAAGCACGATCGGCGGTCCCATTGCCAGAAGCTCGGGCTCGGCCTCGAGCCGATGACGGACCGGGGCAAGGTTGAGCGCCTCGGTGTGGCGGACCGTAACGATGAAGTCCCTTCCGGCAAACACGTGGAGTTCCCCGAACTCCACCTTCTCAACGTCGTCGAGGTACCGGGCCGGCCGCAGCACCACAAACAGGGTGTCGCCGTACTGCTCGAGCTTGGCGCGCTGATGCCCTGTCAGGGCGTCCTCGACGGCGAGTGCGTGAAGACCGAACTCGGCGGCGACCGCATCGACTTCCTCAGGCGCAGGGCGGAACAGGCCTATCCAGGCCATGCCCCGCCGCTCGTGCATCATGTCGAAGGTCTCGTCGAGACTGTCTGGGTTGTCGGTTCGAATTCCGTCCAAGTACACCGCGCTGTCGATCGTGGTCATGAAACCCACCTGCTCCTTTGCTGGCCGCTGCTTCAATGCACGCCGGATCCGGTCTCCTCGCCACGTGCGATGAACTTATGGTCCTCCAGAGCCGCCCCGGAGCATAGGGAGGCAACCGGAACGCTGGCGCGCGTTACGGGCCGGCGTGATGAATCCGGGCACAAGCGGTTATGTGCCGGGCGCTCCGGACGTGCGCGGGCGGAACCGTCGGATGCTGTAGACAATGAAGCCGAGTGCGAGGATGCCGGAGAGGATCAGGCTCGACCCGACGCTCCACCCGCCGGGCAGCCACCACCGGTCGGCGAGGGGCCACATTCCCGGAACCGGAGGCTGCATGCCCCACGCAACCCCGGCCGCGATCAGGAGGAGGCCGCCAAGGCAGCTGAGGCTGATCCGGCCCTTGGTGCGCACGCCTTCGGCCGCGGCAGCGAATGCTTTGCGCTTGACAGGCCGGAGCCAGCGCTTGGCCCAAGCATATTGGGTGCTCAGGACGGTCAATCCGGCAACGAGGGCAAGAAGCCCGGGGCCGGGAAGCACGAGTGCTGCCACGCCGATGAGAACCAGCACCCACCCGAGAACGAGGGAGCCTATCCGACGGAAGTGGCCGGATTTGGGGGATAACTGTTGCATTTTCCTGCTTTGCATATCGTAGGCAGCAAGGCTGCACGAAACGGTTCACGGGACCTGGATCGGACGGCTGTTTTCCAGGTCGGGCGTCCCCCTGCGTCCGACACAGAGGAAACGCTCCGCCGACTGAAATGGTGCCCTGTTTCCGGGCCTGCCGTCGAGGAATTCGTGGCTGCCACCAACCCATTCCGGTCCCCGGAATGGGGCGGAGTTCGGTGTTAGCGTTGGCCGATGCGCCCCAGCTTTGTTCTGCTGCCAAGTCCTTTCCTTGGTCCTGCCGTGTGGCGGCCCGTGGCGGGGGTCCTCGCCGACCGGGGACACAGAGTGACCATCCCGGAGCTGCCAACGGCAGCGCCGAGGACCGCGCGGGAGGTGCTGTCCACCTTCCTTGAAGCGGTGCCAGGGGACGGGGACAGCGTTCTGGTACCGCACAGCAACGCCGGGTTGTATGTGCCGGCATTGACAGCCCGCGCCCAGGTCCGTGGGTTCATCTTCGTCGACGCCGTGCTTCCACCGGCCGGCG
This sequence comes from Arthrobacter sp. TJ-254, assembly GCF_058269175.1. Classification (NCBI taxonomy): domain Bacteria; kingdom Bacillati; phylum Actinomycetota; class Actinomycetes; order Micrococcales; family Micrococcaceae; genus Arthrobacter; species Arthrobacter sp. TJ-254. The sequence goes on from NZ_JBZCNF010000002.1 coordinate 427,574, forward strand.
GTGAAATGCCTGTTGCGCCGCGAGCACTGCTTGAATCAATGCGGGACCTGGCCGGCACCGACGGCCTGCTTCCTCCCTGGACGCGATGGTGGGACGAAGCCGACGTCGCGGGCCTGTTCCCCGACGAGGCCGCGCGCCGGAGCGTGGAAAGGGAACAGCGGCCCATTCCGCTTTCCTACCTCGAGGGGACGGTTCCCGTACAGGAGGGGTGGGACCTCCATCCCGGCGCCTACCTTGCCTTCGGTGACACCTACGCAGCGGAACGGACCGAAGCGGGCCGCCGCGGGTGGCCTGCCGTCACGCTGCCGGGATCGCACCTGAACATGTTGTGGGACCCCGCCGGCGTCGCGGACCAGATACTGGCACTGCTCGCGGCGCATCCAAGCCGGCCGTGAGCCGGCCGCGGTGCGGTGCCGGCAATCCCGTGGGCACCGGCCGGGGGTCAGTCCTCCGTGAGTAAAGCGATCAGCGCCGGCGCCAGGTCTTGATTCGAATACAACAGCCGGACCGCCCGGGGGTCGGGGTTGCCCGCGTCGGGGCCTCGCCAGATGAACCGAAGCCCGACCCGCTCAACCGTCCTCTGTGACCGGTCGTTGCCCTCGAGGAGGTATGCGGTCAGCGGCAGGTCCGGCCGGGTCCGGTGGGCGGCGGAGACGGCGGCGCCGATAATTTCCTGCGCGTAGCCCTGCCCCCAGAAGGGCGGAGACAGGCGGAACCCCAGGTTCCAGGCAGCACCGTGGCGGAGGCTGCAGCCGCCGATGCCAACGAGCTGACCTTTCGTGGCGGGCACCGTGCTGTGCGCCACCCACATTCCCAGACCGTTACGTTCCCACCCGGCCCGCCAGCGCTCGATCATCCGCCCCGTCTGCGCCGGAGTGGTGTGCCGGCTGAGCGGATCAGGGCCCCACACCTGAGGATCCGCGTACATCCCGTGCAGTTCCGCCTGGTCGGATTCCACGGGCGGCCGGAGCGCGAGCCGGGCCGTGCCGGGTCGGCTGGAAGCCAGGTCCGCGGTGCGGGGTGTCTTGTCGGCTGCACGTCTTTCCATGCGGTAGAGCCTGCCACGGCGCCAGGACCCCGCCAAACCCGCCCCGCGGCTTCAGCGCTCTTGCACCACGCGGGTGCGGTACCGATGGCTGAGACCTGGGCGGGCCCTAGATAACGCCAAGGGCAAGCATGGCGTTCGCGACCTTCACGAAGCCGGTGATGTTCGCACCGGCCACGTAATTGCCCTCCATTCCATACTCCCGCGCGGTTTCGGCGCAGCTGTCATGGATCCCGACCATGATCTCCTCGAGGCGTCGTTCAGTATGGTCGAAGGACCAGGAATCCCGGGAAGCGTTTTGCTGCATTTCCAGTGCCGACGTTGCGACCCCGCCGGCGTTGGCCGCCTTGCCTGGCCCGAAGAGCACGCGCGTTTCCTGGAACAGGTCGATCGCCTCCGGAGTGCAGGGCATGTTCGCGCCCTCGGCGACGGCCAGGAGCCCCGAGGCGATGAGGCTACGGGCGTCCTTCCCATCGAGCTCGTTCTGGGTGGCGCAGGGTAGGGCGACGGTTGCGGGGATGTCCCAGACCGAGCCGGAACCGCTTTCCACGAAGTATGCGCTGGTCCCGCGCCGGGCGGCGTACTCGCTGACCCGCCCGCGTTCCACTTCCTTGATTTCCCGGAGCAGTGGGAGGTCGATCCCCTTTTCGTCAATGACGTACCCGGAGGAATCGGAGCAGGAAATTACATGGGCGCCGTAGGCCTGCGCCTGGGCAATCGCGTGGAGGGCGACATTTCCCGCCCCTGATACGGCGACCCGCTGTCCGTCGAACCCCAGGCCGCGCGTCTTGAGCATTTCGCGGGCGAAGATGACGCACCCGTACCCTGTGGCTTCCGGGCGCACCAGGGATCCTCCCCAGCCGATACCCTTCCCGGTCAGGACCCCGGACTCGTAGCGGTTGGTGATCCTCTTATACTGGCCAAAAAGAAAGCCGATTTCCCTGCTGCCGACGCCAATGTCACCGGCGGGAACGTCCGTGTACTCCCCGATATGCCGGTACAGCTCCGTCATGAAGGACTGGCAGAAGCGCATGACTTCCGCGTCGCTGCAGCCCCGCGGATCGAAGTCGGACCCTCCCTTGCCGCCGCCGATCGGCATCCCGGTGAGGGCGTTCTTGAAGATCTGCTCGAAACCGAGGAACTTCACGATTCCCAGGTACACCGACGGATGGAACCTCAGACCTCCTTTGAACGGGCCCAGTGCGGAATTGAACTCCACCCGGAACCCCCTGTTGATCCGGACGCTTCCGCTGTCATCAACCCATGGGACACGGAAAATGATCTGGCGTTCGGGTTCACAAATCCGTTCCAGGATCGAGGCTTCGACGAACTCGGGATGCTTCTTCAGGACGGGCTGGAGGGAGTCAAAGACCTCTACAACCGCCTGATGGAATTCGGCTTCGCCGGGGTTGCGGTTGAAGACCTCTTCACGGACCGCCAACAGTGCTGGATCCATGCATTGCTCCTTTGAAAAAGGCCGTTCGGGCCGAGATTGCGTGGAGATCACGCGGCAACAGGGAGGCTGCGTGCCCAGTCCCGGCCTCCCTCAGGCAGGAGGGGTCAGACAGGGCTCTTCGACGGGGCAGGGGCTTCCGCCTCGGACCCCGCGGCGGCCGGCTTGAAGCGCCTGCGCTCGTGGGGCATCAGGAGGGCCACGAATTGGGGATGTTGGATGAAGAACTCCCGGGATTCGGCGCAGAAAGGGGAAATGTCGAGCCGGCGCCGGTGTGCGTTGAGCAGCACCGATTTCATGAGGACAGGTTCCAGATCCCACCGGCGGAACCGCCGGTCGACGACCACCTGGATGATGCGCACCTGACCGTTGCGCTGCTCATACTTCACATACCCCGCCATCAGACCGTTGTTGTACAACTCGAACCGGGAGTACAGGACGTTGTCGCGGAACACTGTGCGGGGGGCCTCGGAGCGCGGTTCCGGCATCCGCGCCGCGGACTCCCTCCGATCGAGTTCCTCTGCAAGCGACTCGTAGCGCTCACATGCATCCGGAGGCGGAAAGTCGCTGTCCATGAGCCGGTACGCCTGGTTGCACAGGGTTGTGAGATCGCGGGTGGACACAGCGCTCAGGTCGAGAGGGAAAGCCGGCGCGGCATGGACGTCCGTTCCGCGCCCGGAAGGTTCGGGCCAGAACTCCAGAGCGTTAAGGCCTGAGTCAAGAACGTGGTTGCGCCGCAGCGCCTGGGAAGAATTCATGACGGTCAACTCCGCAGTCAGGGGGCTGGGCCAACTGCTCGACCGGTTGCACAAGTGTAAGCCCGCACCGCCCGAAAAAGGAAGGATGCTTAGTAACATCCCGGGTCCCTTGAAGGGCCTCACTGCCGGACTTACTGCGGCCCGGCGTGTGTTGGGCGCCGCCATGACGGATAATTTTGTGCCATGACGGCAACGTTCAGGTACGACGTCGAGATATTGCATCTGCTCGTGTCCCCGGCGCACGCCTACTTTGGCCGTGCACGCGACGGAGTAGCCGATGTTCCCACAACAGATGCCGACCAGGTCGAGTTGGTCGCAGGCAAAGGGATCGTCGGTGACAGGTTTTTCGGAAAAGCGGCCCATATGGATGCCGCAGTGACGCTCATGGCGGTGGAGGCCCTTGAAGCAATTGCCGCAGATTTGGGCGTCGCCCCTTTTGATCCCCTCCTTCCGCGGCGCAACGTGGTTATCCGGGGCGCCGAACTCGCACCGCTGGTGGGCGAGGAGTTCACGCTTGAATCACAGGGGGACGTCGTGCGGCTGCGGGGAGGACGGCCGGCCCATCCCTGTATCTGGATGGACAAGGTGATGGCTCCGGGGGCGCACGCAGCAATGCGCGGGCGGGGCGGCCTGCGCTGCCAGGTGCTTACCGACGGCATCCTGCACCGAGGGCCGGCGGTGCTCGTCACATCCGTGCCGCTGCAGCCGGAACAGGCGCATGTCGCAACCCTCCGGCGTCCCACCCGCCTGCCCTAGCGCCCGCAGGCGCGCCGGGAGCCCCGCCGACCGGAGGGCCTGCCGGCGGGGCCGAGGCGAAACTCCGGGCCCTCCGCCTCGGATGCCCGGCCGTTGTGAAGTGCAAAGATGGCATGTGCCGAAAAAATCCCAGTCACCGAAGCGCATACGGGCCGTCCTGCAGCAGTCGATGGAGCAGGTCCTCCCCGTTCAGCTGCGCCGTTCCTTGGAAAGGCACGAGACCGAGTCCGGAGTGGTCCTGGAGATCGGCGACGAATGGATGCTCCTGGCGTGCCTGCGGGAGGGCATTCTGCTCGACGGCTTCGTTGCCCTCCGATTCGACCAGCTGGCGCGGGCGGAGCTCAAAGGAACGTTCACCGGCTATGTTGAACAGCACAACGCCTGGCCACCGGCGAGGCCCCACGGGTCGTTTTCCATTGGAAATCTGCGCTCAATCATGGCCGGCGGTGTGGACACCTCCGGCGTCATCTCCGTGTATCGGGAGGGAAAGTACCCGGGGCAGCTGCTGATCGGCGTGCCGGTGAAGTGGACCAAGAAGCGGATGTGGCTGTTCACCATCGATCCGCAGTGCCGCTGGGACGATTTCCTCGACCGATACAAGCTGAAAGACATCACCAAGGTTTCCTTCGGCGGGGACTACGAAAATGCGGTCCTGGCGGTCGGCGGGCCAATGCCGTCTTCTGTCCCGGCGACGGACAACAGAGGTAAGCCGGTACTGCTCCCGACGGTCAGCGGACCGGACTTGTGACGTCAGGCGCCCCGAACGGACTCAGCGGGGCGCCACGTTGTGGTTGACCCGGAAGACGTTCTGCGGATCGACCTGGGTCTTGAGTGCGGCGAGGCGGTCGAGGAGGGCGCCGCGGTAGACGGCGGTTTCATCCGGTGAGCGGGTTCCCGTGCGTTTGTCCAGCTCCCCGGGTTCCTCAGCACCCATGAAGTTAACGTACCGGCCGGGTGCGGCATGGGGCGCAACATCTTCGGAGAACCCTTTGACGAACTGCACGTTCCGCTCGTCGTCGCCGTCGTCGGTCCAAAACCCGTAGATGTTCAGCCAGTAGGGCGACTTGCGGTCCGGGAAAGGGGTGGCCTCGACCGGCACCCGGGCCACCGCCCCGCCCATGTGGTGGACGTCGAAGCCCGTGCCCTGCCAGGTCTGTTCGGCCGCGCGGCGGAGCAGGATTTCCTGGAGATCCCCGGAAAGGTGCTTGAGTGCGGCGTTCCGCCAGTACGCGCGAACACCCTTGGGGAACAGTTCGTCCACCGCCGACTGCCAGCCGGTCCACGCGGTTTCCCCGATGTCCTCGATCTCCGGAGGCGCCGCAGCTCGGAGATTGCCGATGAGCGCCTCTCCCACCTTCCTCTCGTGGCCGGCCCAGACGAATCCGACGATCATGAGCGGGTCACTTCCCATCTCCCAGTGCGGCGGAGGCGTGAGGAAGGTGAGGATGCTGTTCAGTTCAACCGGAACGGTTTCGGTCCACGCTGCGTAGGCGGCCAGCGCCGTGTCCCAGGTCCGGCGGGTGTAGACAAGGTTGCCGGCATAGAGGGGCTGGGGCAGGCGGTGAGCCCGGAAGGTGAAGGATGAGACGACGCCGAAGTTGCCCCCTCCGCCCCGCAGGCCCCAGAACAGGTCTGGGTTCTGCCGTTCGCTGGCTTCCACAACCTCTCCCGAGGCTGTGACGACCCGGGCGGAGACCAGGTTGTCGATGCTCAGCCCATAGGCCCGGGTCAGCCAGCCCATCCCGCCGCCCAAGGACAACCCGCCAACACCCGTTGCCGAGACGACGCCGAGGGGGACTGCCAGCCCGTGCGGCTCCGTTGCCGCGTCCACCTGTGCCAGCGTTGCGCCGCCCCCGATCTGGACCAGGCCCCGGTCAGCGTCGACGGCGACGGCTGACAGGGCGCTGAGGTCGAGCACGATGCCGCCGTCAACCGTCCCGTTACCGGCGACGCTGTGGCCGCCGCCGCGCACCGCGAGCGTCATCCGGTGTTCGATCGAGCACCGGATAGCTGCGGGTATGTCCTCCTCGCCGGCTACCCGCAGGATTGCGGCGGGACGGCGGTCGATCATTGCGTTCCAGACCCGCCGGGCGTCGTCGTACTCCGGATGGAATTCGTCAATCACCTCCCCGGAGACTGCTGCGCGCAGTGCGATGACTGCCGCCGTCGTGGCATCGTGGCTTGGCATTGGGGGAGTGTGCATGATCTATTACGTCGCCGCGTCGGGGCTCCCGTTGAGTCCGCGGGGAAACGCGGTCAATCCATTATCGAAAGCGCCCGGAGAGGAGGTCAACGTGAGTTTGGTACCTAAACGCGGACCCGCCCGGGGCCATCCTAGGCGTGCCATGGCGCCCTGGCCACGGGCGGGCGCCGCCCGACGCGTCAGCTCCAGACGCGGGCCGTGCTCGCGAATTCGGCAGGGTCGCTGTGAAGGGGAATGACGCACACCAGGTGGCCACCGGGGACTTCAAGGGTCCGGCAATCAAGCCACCGGGACCGCTCGACAGCACCGAGGCCGACGAGCCGGGCCGTCTCGGCCTCGACATTGTCGGTTTCGAAATCGAGGTGGTAACGCGGCCCGTCATCGACGCTCTGCACGGCGGTCACGAGGCCCGGAACCGCGTGGGGCAGCGAGGTGAACTGCTCCTCGCCCGGAACGGGGTGGGCGGGCACTCCCAGGGCGCCGGACCAGAAGGCCGCTGACGCTGCGGCATTGTCCGACGAAACATCAATCAGCAAGGTGGATAGACGGCTTCGATGCATACCGCGATCCTACTGCGGCCGGAATCGGCGGCCGGTCCGGCAGTCTGGAGAGGGCCCTACCAGGACGAGCTGTAGGGTTCGGCCCAGAGGATCGCGGTGAGGGTGACGCCCTTGAACCAGGCGTTATACATCGCATCCAACTCATCGGCGTCGGACACCTCTTCGGCGAGGAAGGGGCGGATCGTCAGGGTGAGGGGCAGGATGAATCCGACGAGGTAGCGCAGCTTGATCTCGGAAGCGGGGGAAGCGACGCCGTCCGTCAGGTTTTTCTTGGCGGTCGTGTGGCGGAGGGCGATCTCGTGCTGGTAATCCAGCCACTCCTGGTCATGCTCCCGTGAGCACAGGTCGCTGATCCAGGCTTCGAACCGTGCCCGCACGTTTGAGAGGTAGCCGGAATCCGGCGAGCCGTCGGCGCCGGCGAAGCTGTCGATGAGGAAGGGGTGGTCTCCGACGTAGCCGTACCAGACATCGAGGATCCGGCCGCTGCGCGGAGCAAGGATCGGCTTGGCCCGCAGGAGGGCCTGCCGGTCTGCGTCGGTCCACAGAACCGTCTCTTCGAGCTTCCGGAGCTCCTCAAGTGAAACGGGACTTTTTTCGAGGTCTGCACTGCCATAGGCGTATCCGTGAGGTCCGGTCATGACGGCCCTTCCTATGCATCAGGTGGTCCGGCCCGGCGAAGGTCCGAGGTGCAGCGGCATCGTCGAGTTCGAACCTGGCTTGAGGTTGTGGCCCGCCGAGTCGGGCCTGGTGCGCGGCCCTCGGGTTGTCCCGTCGAGGGTGCGGCAGAAATATCCGGCTGCGCCGCCGTCGTGCGGGCAGAGGGATGAGCGCGGCTGCCGATGGGCCAGCACCGGCAGTCCTCGTAGTTTAAATTTGCGCAAATCAAAGGTCAATGGACGCCGTGCGGCCCATCCTGCGGCGCGGGCGGCGTGAAAGGGTCCGCCACGGTGGGCCGAGTCAGCAGATCACCACGGTTAGGGCGACGACGTCGGTGGTCATCTGCAGAGTCGCGGGGATGGGGCGGGGCCGGGAGGGATGGGGCGGGGCCGGGCGCTTCCCCCGGAGCACCGTCCCCGCGGGCCCGCTACAGGGGCAGGCGCATCAGTACCCGCGGGATGCCGTTGGAGACAGATGCGGTGTCGGCGGCCTTGGTGAAACCGGCCTCCTCGAACAGCGAGCGCGTGCCGACGTACGCCATCGTGGTGTCGACCTTCTGCCCCTTGTTGTCAACGGGATAGCCCTCAAGCGCCGGTGCGCCATGCTCGCGGGCGTGCCGGATGGCTCCCTCAAGCAGCGCACGCGCCACCCCCTTGCCGCGGTGGCCGCCGCGCACCCTAAAGCACCAGGCCGTCCATACCGGAAGGTCGTCGACGTGTGGAATCCGGGTGCCGTGGGTGAAGGAGTGGAGTTCCGCCCTCGGGGCGACGCCGCACCAGCCGACGACGACGTCGCCGTCGTAGGCGAGGATGCCGGGCGGGATCGGCCGGCCGCAGAGCTGTTCCACCAACTCGCGGCGCCCGCGTGCACTCAGCGCGCGGTTCTCCTTCGACGGCAGCCGGTAGGAGAGGCACCAGCACACCGGCGAGTCCGGGTTCTTGGGTCCAAGGATCGTCGCGACGTCCTCGAACCGGTCCTGCGTCGCCGGCCGGATGGTGTATTCCATGCCTGCACCCTAAGTCAGCGGACGCGGTTGATCCACTGCTTCAGGCGCGGAGCCTCCGCCACCGCGGTGCCGGTCCGCCGACGATCAGTGGATGACCTTGAGCCCGATCACGCCGCCAATGATCATCGCCAGGAACACGACCTTCAACAGTGACGTCGGCTCGGTGCCGGTGACCATGGCGTACACGACCGTCAGCGAGGCTCCGATGCCGACCCAGACGGCGTAGGACGTGCCGACGGGCAGCGTGCGCATCGCGTAGGCGAGCCCGGCCATGCTGGCGAGTATCGAGGGGATGAAGACAAGGGTCGGGCCCATCCGGGTCAGGCCGTCGGACTTGCCCAGCGCCGTCGCCCAAACCGCCTCAAGGATCCCGGAAAGGACGAGAATGATCCATGCCATGACAACCTCCATGGGCCGTCTTGTCGCACACCGGGTACGGCACCCATCGTCCGGGAGCGCCCGATCGGACACCCACTTCCATTTAGTCACGCCCGGTCCGGGAAGGCCAATCCCAGGCGGGACTCAGTGCCCCCGGTCGATCCACTCCTGCAGGTGCGGGGCCTCCGCGCCGATGGTCGTGGGATCGCCGTGGCCGGTGAGCACTTCCGTTCCCTCCGGAAGGGTGAGCAGGCGGGTGCGGATCGACTCGACGATGGCGCCGAAGTCGCTGTAGGACCGTCCCGTGGCGCCCGGCCCGCCCTGGAAAAGGGTGTCACCGGAAAACACAACACCGTCCGGGCCGAGGCCGGGGGCGCTGAAGCAGACGGAGCCGGGGGAGTGGCCGGGAGTGTGAAGCGCGGTGAGCTCCACCCCGCCCACGGTGAAGACGCCGCCGTCGGCAATCGGTAAGTCGACGGGGGTGTCCGGGTAGACCTGCTCCCACAACATCGTGTCTGCCGGGTGCAGGCGGACCGGGGCGCCGACCTGTTCGGCGACGTCACGTACGGCCCGGATGTGGTCGTCATGGCCGTGGGTGAGCAGGATCGCCCGCACGGTGCGCCCGGCGACGGCTTTCACGACAGCCTGCGCATCGTGGGCGGGGTCGATGACCACGCACTCATCGTCGCTGCCGACGATCCACACGTTGTTGTCAACGTCCCAGGTGCCGCCGTCGAGGGAAAACGTGCCGGAGGTGACGAGGTGCTCGACGCGGACCCGGCCGGCCGCGTCGGTGCGGCCTGGGGCGGAACCGGCGGTCATCGGCTAGCCCCCGACTGGACGCTGGTGATTTCAACGACGGAGCGCAGCACCTTGCCGGCCTTCATCTTCTCGAACGCGGGCTCGACGTCGTCGATCCCGATCCGCTCCGAGACGAAGCCGTCGAGATCGAGACGGCCCAGCAGGTACTGGTCCACGAGCATGGGCAGGTCACGGGACGGGAGGGTGTCGCCGTACCAGGCGGACTTGATCGCCCCGCCCCGGCCGAAGACCTGGTCGAGCGGGATGTCCCAGGTGGTTCCGGGGTCGGGGACGCCGACGAGGATCAGGCGCCCGGCGAGGTCACGCGCCTCAAAGGCCTGCTTGAAGGTGGCGGCGATGCCGACTGCGTCGATGACGACGTCGGCGCCGAAACCTCCCGTGAGCTCACGGATTGCCTCGACCGGATCCTGCGCCCTCGAGTTGACGGTGTGCGTGGCGCCGAAGGAGCGGGCGGTCGCGAGCTTCTCGTCATCGAGGTCGACGGCGATGATCGTTGTGGCGCCGGCCAGCTGTGCCCCGGCCACCGCCGCGGTTCCCACGCCGCCGCAGCCGATGACGGCCACTGACTCACCGCGCTGCACGGCGCCCGTGTTGAGAACCGCGCCGATGCCGGCCATCACGCCGCAGCCGAGCAGACCGACGGCCGCGTACTGGTGGTCCTCGAGCTCGGCGCCGATCTTGGTGCACTGCCCGGCTGCGACGAGGGTCTTCTCCGCGAAGGCGCCGATGCCGAGGGCGGGGGAGAGCTCGGTGCCGTCGAGCAGCGTCATCTTCTGGGTGGCGTTGTGGGTGTTGAAGCAGTACCAGGGCTGGCCCTTGCTGCAGGCCCGGCACTGCCCGCACACGGCACGCCAGTTGAGGATCACCTTGTCACCCGGGGCGACCTCGGTGACGCCCTCGCCGACCGCGGAGACGACGCCGGTGGCTTCGTGGCCGAGCAGGTAGGGGAAGTCGTCGCCGACGGCGCCGACCTTGTAGTGGTGGTCCGTCTGGCAAACCCCGCAGGTAAGGACGTCCACGAGCGCCTCACCCGGACCCGGGTCCGGGACGAGGATGGTCTCGACGGTGGCGGGTTCGTTCTTCGCTCGAACGACGACGGCTTTGACCTCGTGCATAGGAAACCCTTTCAGTTGGCGAAACCGCAGCGCGGCGTCGGCTCCGCCTCTTTCGGAGGAACTGGTCTTCTTCACACTACTGAAGACTTGGCGCGCAGGCTCGTGCCTCGTCCCCGGAATTGTTTCGAACGTAATACGCCGTGACGTGACACAAGGGAGTCAGTAGCGTGAGGGGATGAGTGGGATTATCCGCAGAATCAGGGCGGGTGGAACGGCCGGGTTGGCGGGAAGGAGTCAGACTGCCCCCGTGCAGGTCCCCCTGCCGGAGCCGGACGGCATCCGGCACTCCTTTGTTGAGCTGCCCGGGCTGCGCATGCACGTGGCCGAAGCAGGCAGCGGCGAGCCGGTCCTGCTGCTCCACGGATTTCCGCAGCACTGGTGGCAATGGCACTCCGTCATTCCGGCGCTCGCGGAACACTACCGGGTGATCGTTCCCGACCTGAGGGGAGCCGGCTGGACCGATGCACCTTCCGGCGGCTATACCCGCGATCAGCTCCTCGCCGACGTCGTGGGACTGCTTGACGTCCTGGGGCTGGACCGCGTGCGCCTGATCGGCCATGACTGGGGCGCCCTCGTCGGCTTCCAGCTTTGCCTGCGCCATCCCGAGCGCGTGCGGAGGTTCCTCTCGCTTGCCGTCCCTCACCCCTACATGCGCTTCAACCGCCGGCTCCTTTCGACAATGCCGCACGCGTGGTACCAGCTGGCGATCATCGCTCCCGTTGTGGGTCCACGGTTCCTGGGCAAAGGCAGCCAGCGGCTGCCGCGCTACCTGTTCCGACGCTTCGCGACGAACCAGGAGGCCTGGGCCGGGCGGGACCTGGAGCTCTACCTTGCCCCGCTGCGTGAGCCGCGGCGCGCGCGGGCCGGTTCCTCCCTGTACCGCGGTTTCATCACCCGCGAGTTCGTCCGCATCATCACCGGCGCCTACGGCGGCAGCCGGCTCAGGACGCCCACCCGGATCCTCGTGGGTGCCGATGACCCGGTGGTGCGCCCCGAGTTTCTTTCGGGCTTTGAGAAGCATGCTGACGAACTCACGGTGGAGGTGGTCCAAGGCTGCTCGCACTTTCTCCCCGAGGAGCAGCCGGCCGCCGTTGTGGACCACGCACTTGAGTTCCTCGCACGGGCCTGAAGCGCCCTTCCATCAAACCCCTTCCAGCACCGGCTCCATTGGCGCCGGAACCCCGCCGGTCCACCGGTGGAGCCGAAGGGTGCTGGTGTGGCCCGGACGGCCGGACGCCGATGCGTTCCCCTGCTGCGAGAGGTAGTAGTACCCGCCCCCGAGCGCCGCGATGCCGACGTCGGCGGTCAGTTCCCAACCGTGGATCCCGGAAGCCGTGTCGTACAAGCCGCCCCGGTGCAGTTGCAGCACCTGTCCCCACTCCGGCTCCGGCTGCCCCCGAAGGGGTGTTTTGACAGGCGGGTGGGTGCCGTCGATGAGGAACAGGGGGTAATTGGGGAAGGCTTTCTTGGCGCCCCGGTAGACGCCCATGAACCAGTGCCCGGTGTGGGAGTCGTACTTGAGGTTCTGTACGCCGAAGCGGGTGTTTCCGGTGAAGACGAAGAACTTGTTATCCGGTTCGGCCGGTCCGCTGGAGTGCGGCCGCGATTGATACAGGGGCCTCTCGTACTCCCGCCACCGCGTGGTGTCGTACTGGAGAAGCACCTGATAGTCGTTATCGGTCCGGTGCGTATCGGAGTAGATGCCGTAGGCGACCATCAGCCGCCACGGACCCGTCGGATCGCCCGGGGTGGGACCGAATGAAATCCCGTCAATGCCGCTGCAACCGTACCTGTGCCTGCGGGTGCCCCCGTCTCCGCCAACCGCTGCAGTGAAGTCGTTCCCCACCTCCGTCAGGCACACTGTGGTGAGCACCCCGTCGGTTTCCGCGTCCAGATTGCTGCGCGTGATCCTGTCCACGTCGAAGACCGCCACATGGAACGACGCCTCCGCCTTGTACTCGAGGGAGCCGTACACCCGCCCGTCGCCGGGGTTGAAATCCACGTCGCCGAGATGCCCGGTAAACCCGGTGACCGAGCCGACCACGGCGCCCCGCAGGTCCGTCTTGACCAACATCGTGGTGAAGGAAAAGTAGACGAAGCCCTTCTCCTGGTCGACGGCGATGCCCTGCACGTGCCCCGTCTGCCAGGGGCCACTGTCGATGCGCGGCGGCAGAGTCCGCGACGGCGCCGGGGCGGACGCAGGAACGAGGGACCGGGGCGGGGCGTACAGGACGGAACTCATCGGCGGTCTCCTAGGAGGTACGGACAGGATCTGCCCGCCGCCGCGGCGGAAGCGGGCACCCTCAGGGTTCCAAGGTGGAACCAACAGCGGCGGACACGTGCGTGACGCCGGGCTGAACAGCAGGCCTCATCTGCCCGGCACCGTTCACTTCCCGGATTTCACAAGCCGTCGCAGGCCGCCGTGCGGGGGCACGACCACCGGTGCGGGCCAGCGGGGCTGCAGGTCATCGCCCAGGGTGACCCTGCGGATCTTCCGGTGGGCAAGCGGCAGTACCCACTCGTGGACCCATTGGCGTTGTGTCCGTTCCCATTCCCGAAGTGTCCGGGGCGGGGCGGGCTCCCACTGCTTGAGTTTCAGCGAGTGCACCACGCCGAGGCGGTCGAGGACCTGGGAGGCCATGTATTTGTGCCCGGCCTTCGACATGTGGAGGCGGTCTGGTGCCCACATGCGGCGGTCCCGGTAGGCGTCCATGGCCCAGTAGTCGACCAGCACCGCCCCATAGCGCTGGGCGATGTCCCGCACGCCATCGTTGTAGGCGTGGTTGCGTTTCCGGAGCACCCGCAGCGCGGGAGTGACCTCGACGTCGTAGCCGGTGAAGAGCAGCAGTGTCGCGCCGGTTGCAGCAAGCGGCGCAACGAGTTCCTCGTACGCCCGGAGCAGTTCGGTGACATTCGTCCCGGCATCCATGACGTCGTTCCCTCCTGCGTAGAGGGTGATCAGGGTCGGCTTCAGGGCCAGTGCGGCGGGAAGCTGCTCGGCCGCGATGTGCCGCAGGCGCTTGCTGCGGATGGCAAGGTTGGCGTACTCCCAGCCCGGGTCGGCCTTCGCGAGTCTCTCGGCCACCCGGTCGGCCCAGCCGCGTACGCCGTTTGGCAGGTGTTTGTTCGGGTCGCCCACGCCCTCGGTGAAGGAATCGCCAAGGGCGACGTACCGTCCGGCGGCAGGCCTCACGCTTCGGGGTGGCGGGGTCAGGGCGCGGATCCCGAGCGGGAGCGGGCCGCGGAGGGCACCGCCGACTGCCCGCGGCCGACGCCCCGGTATTCCCACCCTGCGGATCGCCACTGGTCCGGGTCCAGTGCGTTGCGTCCGTCAAGGAGGGCCCGCCGGGTCACCAGGGAAGACACCGCGTGCGGCTGGAGGGAGCGGAATTCCTTCCATTCGGTCAGCAGGACGGTCAGTTCGGCTCCGCGCAGCGCCGTCACGGTGTCCTCCACGAAGCGCAGCTGCGGGTAGTGCAGCCACGCATGGGCGGCGGCTCGCGGATCCGTCACCGTGACATCGGCTCCGGCGAGGGCAAGCCTCAGGGCGATGTCGATGGCGGGGGAGTCGCGGATGTCGTCGGTGTCCGGTTTGAATGCGGCTCCCAGGACGGTGATCCGGTGCCCCGCCAGTTCCCCGCCGCACATCTCCACCGCCGTCTGGTGGATCCGTTGCCGGGCTTCGCTGTTCATTGTGTCGACCAGTTCCAGGAGGTTCCCCAGTGACGGGGCGCCGGAATCGAGGGCCTGCGCCCGGAGCGAGCGGATGTCCTTGGGGAGGCACCCGCCCCCAAAACCGGCCCCGGAGTTCAGGTACCTCGAACCGATCCGCGGGTCCAGGCCGAGCGCCCGGCTGAGGTCGACAACGTCGGCGCCGACATTCCCGCACAGTTCGGCGATGCCGTTGAGGTAGGAGATTTTGAGGGCAAGGAACGCGTTGGCTGCGGATTTCGTCAGTTCCGCCGTCGCCAGTCCGGTCACGAGCCGCGGCACCCCTGCATGAAGCAGGGGTGCGTAGACCTCATCGAGGGCGCGGGCCGCCCGCATTCCGGCACGTCCCTCCGGCACGCCGTAGACCAGGCGGTCCGGCTGCAGGGAGTCCTGGACGGCCGTGCCCTGCCGGAGGAACTCCGGGTTCCACGCGAGGTCCGCACCGGTGCCCTCGAGCAGGCGGGTCAACGCGGTGCTGGTCCCCGCAGGAACCGTTGACTTGCCCACAACGGTGGTACCCGGGCGGAGGTGATGGGACAACGCCTCGACCGCCGAGACGACGTAGGTCAGGTCGGCGTGCTGCGTGGTTTTCTCCTGAGGTGTGCCCACACAGATGAAGTGAAGGTCGGCGTCGGCGGCCTCCCCGATGTCGGAGGTAAACCGCAGCGTGCCTTCCTTGAGACCGGCTGCGAGGAGCGTTTCGAGTCCCGGCTCATAGAAGGGGACGGCGCCGACCGAGAGCTGGTCCGCCCGTGCGGGATCGGTGTCGACCCCGGTGACGGTGTGGCCGAGGGAGGACAGCGCGGCCGCGTGGACGGCGCCAAGGTAGCCGCACCCAATGACAGAAATCTTCATGATGTTCCCTAACGGATCAGAGGCGGAGCAGTGCGTGGTCGTGGATGGCTTCGTCGTAGTGCCGGATGAGCAGTTCGCAGAGCACCGGCCAGGTGCGCCCCTTCACGCTTTCGGAGGCGGCAGCGGCAAACGCGGCGCGCTTGGCGTCGTCTCCGGTCAGGTCAAGGACCCGGCTGCGCAGCTGCCGGAGGTCGCCGGGGTCGTACAACCAGCCAGTGCGCGAACTTTCAACGAGGTCCACCGGCCCGCCCCTGCCCACCGCAACCACCGGAACGGCCGATGCCATTGCTTCCTGGATGGTCTGGCAGAACGTTTCCAGCTCGCCGGGATGAACAAAGAGGTCGAGACTGGCCACTGCGGTTGCCAGGGCGTTCCCGGAGAGGAAACCAGTGAAATGGGCGTTCGGCAGTGCCGCTTCAAGGGCCGGCCGCTGAGGTCCCTCACCGATCACGACGAGGCGGGTGTCCTTGATGTCCGCAAGGACGCGCAGGTCCTCCACCTGCTTTTCCAGTGCAAGCCGTCCCACGTACCCGATGAGCTTCTCCCCGTTCGGGGCAATCCGCGCCCGCAGGGCCGGGCTGCGCCGCGACGGGTGGAACCGGCCGGTGTCGACTCCCCGGCGCCACAGCTGCACCCTCGGGATGCCGCGCAGCTGGAGTTGGTTGACGGCGGAGGTGGAGGGCGCCAGGGTTCGGGATGCACCGCCGTGGATGTTCTCGACCCGCTGCCAGGCCCAGTTCTCGAGGAACGGCAGCCCGTACCTGGCCGCATAGCCGGGAACATCCGTCTGATAGACCGCTACGACCGGTATGCCCAGTTGGGCCGCGGCCCGCACTGCCCGCCAGCCAAGTTCGAACGGGGAAGCGAGGTGGACGACGTCCGGGGCGAAATCGGCAAGTATCCCCCTGACCCGGGCGACGCCACCGACGGCAATGCGGACGCTGCCGTAGCCTGCCAGCGGAACCGAAGGAAGCCGCCGGACCGGGGCACCGCCGTCCTCGTGCGTCGGTTCCGCGGTGCCGGGGCCGCCCGGTGCAATCACCAGCACCTGATCGCCCCGCAGGGAGAAGTGTTCAAGCATCTTCTGCACGGAGTGCGTCACCCCGTTGAAGGCGGGCAGGAATGTTTCAGCGACAATCGCGATCCTCACCCCATCACCGTTCCATCCGTCCACTGACCCGGGGCGTCCTCAAGGTGACGTCCGGCGAAAGGCTCAGTGAATAGAACGCGCGGTGTGGGCTCGGGCAGGATACGTCGCGGCCCAGTTCCTCGGTGGGGCCCAGGGATCGGTTATCTTCGCTGCGAGCACAGGGCCCGTGGCGGTCAGCATCGGCTACGCCCGGACCGAGCCCGCCTCGGGCCCGGCATTGTCACCGGGTCTTTCACCTCACTCTGGCCCTACCTCGCGGGGCCGGTACTCGGAGCGCTTCTGGCAGCTCCGGTTCTCCTAACCTTCCAGTGTGAGGTCCACGTGGGCGGCGATTTCCACCAATTGGTCCGGCAGCGCCAGTCCAACGACTCCGAAGATGTTGCCCGTGGGCCGGTGGTCCCCGAAATACTCCTTGTGGATCGCTGCAAATTCGGAGAAGTGCTCCGAAAGATCCCGCACGAACACATTTGTTTCAACGATCTGGCTGCGCCTGGCATTGAAGTGTGCGAGGACCCGGTCCAGATTGTCGAAGGTTGCGCGGACCTGCTGTTCGAAGTCTCCGGCGTGCAGGAAGTTGCCCTCCAAATCGTGGGAGAGCTGGCCGGATATCCTCAGGAAGGTTCCGACTCTGCGTCCCTGGCAGTACCCAAAGGCGTCTTCCCAAGGGAGTCCGAAACTGAAAACCGAATCCGTGTTGTCCATCTCATTTCCCGTCTGACTGTGAAGGTGAAAGGTAAGGACCACAGAGCCGGCTGAGGTCCGCGCCAGGCACCCCCAAATGGCCGTGGGGTGTTTCAGGCCATAGCCCGGTGAATCCACGATAGGCGCGGCCCGCGCTCCACAAAAGGAATGCGGATTACCGGAACGAATGTGAAGCGGACAGTCAAGCCCGCGGCCCGGAATCCGGGCCCTGCCGCGCTTCGGCCTCGTCTAATCAGCGCCGTGCTGCATCAGTCAGTGCATGCGACAGGGAGAAACCTGCTCAGCGCGGAGGCTCAGGTGCCGCAGAAGGTCCGGTAGAAACCGAAATCCTCAGGAGCGCCGGCGGCATAGCGCTCCAAACCGGGGCGCTCCTCGTATGGGGCAGCCAGCACCTCAACCAGATGCGTGAGGGGATCCAAATCACCTTCGGTTGCGGCGGCCAGGACCTCCTCAACGAGGTGGTTGCGCGGAATGTAGACGGGGTTCACCCGGGCCATCACCTCGGCGTCCGGGCCCAAAGCCCGCCAGCGCTCTGACCAGGCAGCGAACGCTGTCCGGTTGGTGAACAGGCTCCGGGCGGATTCGCCGTCGTTTCCGCCTGAGGCTCCTAGGCTCCGGAAGAACGACGTGTAGTCGACGCGGCCCTCCTGCATCAGGGTGAGCAGCTCGTTCACCATTGGGAGCGCCGCTTCGTCGTCGATGCCGGGCAGCCCGAGCTTGGATTTCATCCCCGCAAGCCAGGCAGTGCTGTAGTGGCTGCGGAATGCACCGAGGGACTCGACCGCGAGTTCCACGGCCCGCTCCTGGTCCGGATGGATGAGGGGCAGGAGGGCCTCGGCCAGCCGGGCAAGGTTCCACTCCGCCACGAGCGGCTGGTTGCCGTAGGCATAACGTCCGCCATGGTCGATCGAGCTGTACACCGTGGCCGGGTCGAAGGTGTCGATGAACGCGCAGGGTCCATAGTCGATGGTCTCGCCCGAAATGGTCATGTTGTCCGTGTTCATGACGCCGTGGATGAAACCCACGAGCATCCACTGGGCAACAAGCGACGCCTGCGCGGCCACAACCGATTGGAACAGTGAAAGGTAGGCATTGTCGGCCCGCGCCGCCTCAGGATAGTGGCGGTCGATGGCGTGGTCGGCCAGCCGGCGCAGCAGGTCGGCGTTCCCGGTTGCCGCAGCGTATTCGAAACTGCCAACGCGCAGGTGGCTGCTCGCCACGCGGGTCAGCACCGCTCCCGGGAGCATCGTCTCGCGGCGGACCGGCTTCCCGGTGGCCACGACGGCGAGCGAGCGCGTGGTGGCGATGCCCAGGGCGTGCATCGCCTCGGCCACGATGTACTCCCGCAGCATCGGTCCGACCACGGCCAGGCCGTCGCCCCCGCGGGCGAAGGGTGTGCGCCCTGAACCTTTGAGGTGCACGTCGCGAAGACGGCCATCGGCGTCGCGAATTTCGCCCAACAGGAGGGCCCGCCCGTCTCCGAGCCGCGGGTTGTAGGTGCCGAACTGGTGGCCGGCATACGCCTGCGCCACAGGAGTTGCACCATCGGGGATCGAATTGCCGATCAGGAACGCCAGTCCCTCCGGCAAGCGCAAGGAGTCGGGGTCCAGCCCCAGCCCGCGGGCCAACGGCTCATTGAGCACAAGCAGCCGCGGCTCGGAAACTTCCTCCGCCTGCCAGGGGATGGCCATCTCGGGCAGTTCCCGGGCGAAGCGGCCCTCGAAGGTGACCTTTTTATGGGTTGGCACGCTCATTCATCAACAGTACGTCCGGAGCCGCGCCCGGTGACACCTCGAGAAAACACTTGCGGCCGTTCCGCCGACGGGCACTATACGAACTCAGCCGCGTTTCCACTAGGTCCCGCACGAAAAGTGGTCACTGTTCGAAATAGGCCCGGAAACCGTCCCAGCCCGGTGCTACTGTCCCTCGCAGAACGGGCGCTTCAGGCACCACGTTCGCAACAACTGGCCCTCATCCAAGGGTGTTTTGCTCTAGCTGGGAAATTTTCACTAAGGAGAACAGTTGAACCTCACCACTCGCACCCGGGGGCTGCGGTGCGCGATCGCGCTCGCCGTAACCGGCGCCGTCGTTCTTACCCCCGCGGGCGCCAACGCGACCCCCGGTGCTGCCCCGGTCTCACCCGCCGCAAACTCCACCTCCCCGTCCACCGCGTCACCGAGCGCCGAAGGAGCGGCCGCAAAGGCCGACGACCGATCCGATCCCGCCGCCGAGGAGCGCCGGGTCCTCAACCAGCAGGCCGTGGAAAAGGTCATCTCCGGCGCCGCACGGGTGGAGGACCGCAACGGTTCCAAGGCCGTGCAGGTTGCGCCCGGCCAGTGGGCCGAATACGGGCTTGAAGATACGGACCGGATCCTCTCGTTCCTCGTCGACTTCGGCAACCAGGTGGACCCGCGCTATCCGGCCTCCGCGCCCGGGCCCAAGCGGAACACCATCAGGGAACCTAACCGTGCGGTGGACAACTCAACCTACTGGTCGCCCAACTTCGACCGCGCGCACTACCTCGACATGTTCTTCAGCCCGGAAGGCGAATCCCTTAAAGGCCTCTATGAAGAGATGTCCAGCGGCCGCTACACGGTCGACGGTGATGTCAGCGACTGGGTGACCGTGCCCTACAACTCGGCCAGCTACGGTGAAACCGAGAGCCAGGCGGACATGACCCGGTTCGTGCAGGACACCGCCAACGCCTGGTACGACTCGCAGCTTGCTGCCGGGAAGACTCCCGCACAAATCGACGAGTACCTCGCCTCCTTCGACGAGTGGGACCGTTACGACTTCGACAAGGACGGCGACTTCGACGAAGCCGACGGTTACATCGACCACTTCCAGGCGATCCACGCCGGCGAGGGCGAGGAGGCCGGAGCGCCGTCCTCGGCCATCTGGTCGCACCGCTGGTCGGTAGGCCAGGCCGGCCGGGGCACCTCCGGCCCCGCCGCCAACCCGTACGGCGGCATTAAGATCGGCAACTCCAACATCTGGATCCGCGATTACACCACCGAACCCGAAAACGGCGGCCTGGGCGTCTTCGCGCACGAGTACGGCCACGACCTCGGCCTGCCCGACCTCTACGACACCAGCGGCGGCGAGAACGGCACCGGCTTCTGGACGCTCATGAGCTCCGGCTCATGGCTCGGCCACGGGAAGGAATCGATCGGCACCACGCCGAACCATATGGGTGCGTGGGAGAAACTGCAGCTCGGGTGGCTTGACTACGACGTCGCAACGGCCGGCGAGGCCTCGGTGCATACCATCGGACCGTCCTACCACGCGACCAAGGCCCCTCAGGCCGTCGTCGTTAACCTTCCCAAGGACGCCGAGGGCAAGAGCCGCTTCTACCTCGCGGAGAACCGCCAGTACGGCGGCTACGACGCGACCCTCGCCACGGGACCATACAACTTCGGCTGGAGTCTGACGGCGCCGGACACGGTTGAGCACTTCCCGTACCAGGACGGCCTGAGCATCACCTACTGGAACACGGCCCAACGCAACAACAACACCCGCCAGCACCCGGGGGCCGGGCTCGCCCTGCCGGTTGATGCCCATCCGAAGGCCCTGACCTGGTCCGACGGCACCGTTGTGCGGAACCGGATCCAGAGCTACGACGCCACCTTCGGCAAGCAGCCAACCGACCCGCTGAGCCTGCACCGCCAACTGGCGACCGGCATGACGACGCTCACCGCGCCGTCCCAGCCCGGAGTCGCGGTCTTCGACGACACCAACCCGAATGCCTACTACGACGCCGCCAACCCGCAGGGCTCCGTCGTCGTGGCCGGAACAGGTACCCGAATCGAGGTTCTGCAGTCGAACTCGGCCGGTTTCATGACGCTTCGGGTGAAGTAGCACCCACGTTGCGGGCGGAGGGGCCGGGAGGAATCTCCCGGCCCCTCCGCCCGCCTGGGAATGCCCGATGCGGGAGCCGGCCACCCATGCCGGCGGACTTACGGGGATCGCGACCAAGTACGAGGAGTTTCGCAACGAACGCGCGGGCGGCGTGAAGGGTCGGCTAGAGTTGGGGGTGGTGCGCCGGGAAGTCTGGTCGGCAGTTCAATTGCCGAGCGACGATTCAGGAGCGCACTTTGAAAGAAAATTCCCCATCCCACCCGGAGACCGCGGTTCTGGCACGCGGCACCTACGCAGAGAAGCTGCGCATCGGTGAGATCCTCCGAAAGGAGACAGTCGGGGGGATCCTGCTCGTCATCGCGGCCGCCATCGCGATCATCTGGGCCAACTCCCCGGCAGCGGACAGCTACTTCGCCCTGCGGGACCTGCGCGTCGGATATGAGCCGTGGCATCTGGACCTGAGCCTCGGCGCGTGGGCCGCCGATGGTCTGCTCGCCATCTTCTTCTTCCTCGTGGGCCTTGAGCTCAAGAGGGAGTTCGTGGCCGGCGACCTCCGCAGCTTCAACAGGGCCGTGGTGCCCGTCGCCGCCGCGGTGGGCGGCGTCGTCGTTCCCGCCCTGGTGTATGTGGCCGTGAACCTCGCCAGCCCGGAGACCCTTGGGGGGTGGGCCATTCCCACCGCCACCGACATTGCCTTCGCGGTCGCCGTCCTCGCGATCGTCGGATCCCACCTGCCCAGCGCGCTGCGCATCTTCCTGCTCACCCTGGCGGTCGTGGATGACCTGATTGCGATCTCCATCATCGCGATCTTCTATTCGGGGGACCTGCATCCCACCCCCCTGCTCCTGGCACTCATTCCGCTCGCCCTGTACACCGTGCTGGCGCAGAAATACACCCGGTTCTTCGGCAACAAGCCGGCGGCGGCATGGCTCATCCTGCTGCCGATCGGCTTCATCGTGTGGGCGTTGGTCCACGCCGGTGGGATCCACGCCACCGTGGCCGGGGTGCTCCTTGGTTTCGCCGTCCCCGTTGCCCGCAGCCGGGCCAACGGCGGGCCCGGTGCCGGGCCGGGATTGGCCGAGACATTCGAGCACCGCTTCCGCCCGCTGTCCGCCGGATTCGCCGTCCCCGTCTTCGCGTTCTTCTCCGCCGGCGTGGCCGTCGGAGGGCTCGACGGGCTCGGGGCGGCGCTCACCGACCCCGTCGCCGTGGGCATCGTCGCCGGACTCGTTGTGGGCAAGCCGATCGGGATCGCGGGCATCACCTGGCTGCTCACGAAAATCACTCCTGTGCGGCTCGACCCCGCCCTGCGGTGGATCGACCTGACCGGTGTGGCGCTGCTGGCCGGGATCGGCTTCACCGTGTCGCTGCTCATCGCCGATCTCAGTTTTGCGGCCGATCCGGAAACCAACGACAGTGCCAAGGTCGGCATCCTCGCCGCATCGCTGGTTGCCGCACTGCTGGCCTCAATCATCCTGCGTGCACGCAACAGGCATTACCGGCGCATTGAGGCCGAAGAGGAAGTTGACGCCGATCGGGACGGGATACCCGATGTGTACCAGCAGTCCACGGACGCGCAGCCCGTGGGCGGGCCGGACGCCGTCGATCCCGGTTCCCCAGCCGGGAACCCGAGGCATCAGTGACTTCGGAAGAGGACCGCTGCTAAGCCGCCACTTCTTTTTGTGCCTGGCGGGCGAGACCCAGGAGAACTTGTTCGTCCCGCTCAGTGAATGCACGAGGCTTGTCGTCAATGACGCACAGGGTGCCGATTTGCCAGCCGCCCGGCCCCACCAAGGGGAAACCGGCGTAGAAACGGATGTGGGGCGGTTCCCGGACAAGCGGGTTATGGCTGAAGCGATCGTCGTGAAGAGCATCGGTCACGACCATGCAGCCATCAGCGCGAATGGTCTCATTGCAGAAGGAAATCGCGCGGGGAACGTTCTGGCCGATTGGCCCGCTGAGCGACTTGATGAACTGCCGGTCCTTGCCGATCAGCGCAATGGAGGAGGAACTGACGTGGAACAGTTCAGTGGCCTGACGGGTGATCCGGTCGAAGCGTTCCTCTTTGGCCGAGCCGAAGAGTCCGGTCTGGTGCAGTGAATCGAGCCTGCGGGCTTCATATTCTTCCGGGTTCATGAGGCCGCGCGCTTCCGACGTGAACCGGGTTATCTGCTCGTCCGTGCAGCACCCGAGCGTGTTGAAGGCCGTCTCGGGGTAGCCCGAGGCCTTTGAGACAACGTCCGTCGAGTACGCCGCCCGCCGCGCGGGGGATGCCAGATCGTCGAGCAACTCGTTCACGGCATGGGCGATCATGTCCCTCTGAAGGCCATCAACGAGCAGCAGGCCGTGCAGGTAGCCTGCGACTTCGAGTTCATCGCACATTCCACCCATGCTGATGTGATTCATCCATACCTCAGCGACGCTGAGTGCGCCCTGGGTTGCGGCCTGCACGGTGGACCACTGCTGGACGTGGGGTTCCATCATGAAGTCGTCGAACCTCCCTTTTGTACAAGCTCTAACCATAACCGCCCGGGCTCGGTGTGTGCATGCAATATCCGGGTGCCGGGGTCAAGGGGGCAGGTAAAAAGACCAGTGGGTTTGAGGCGAAATCGGGTAGATCTGGTGCTTCGTTGCCAGCACATACTTTTCTTGAGGCGGATGAGGAGCGGCGCCACGGCGGCCGCAGTCCTCCGGGCCGTCATGTTTCCTGTTGGGTCGAGGATGGCGGGCTGGACTCCCATGGATATGAGGAGCGTCTCAGGCGGCGAGAACGTCGTCATTCCCGGATTGCTGCAGGCGCAGCGGCAGCACCGGCACTTCGGCCCCGCCCTGGACACGGGAATGTCCTACCAGATGAATGTTCGCTGCATTCCCCGGTCCCGCACTGTTCAACCTCGGATGTGGGCGTCTCAAAGGAAAGGAACGGATATGCGAAAGACAATCGGTGGACACGGGGTGGTCCTCATCGCCCGGCTGGCAGCGCTGTTCGCCCTCATCGGTGACGATGATCCCGAGCGCGGCGATGTCCCGGGGTGGGTGATGATCACCCTCATGTCGGCGGTTCTCGTGGCGGGAATGCTCGCCGTCTCCGGTCCGACGCTCGTGGCGTTGTTCCAGGCGGCGGTCAGCCAGGTCGCTCCCTAGCAGGAGCGACCGCGGGCGGAGCCAGTGGATCTAGGAGGACTCCCGGACTCCCAGCGGATTTCCCCATCCTCAAAAAAAGTCGGTCGGGTGTATACCTTGCCGTCGGGCCACTCCAATCGACGCCTCATGGTCGGGGTGGATGTACGCCGAGTAGGTGCGGACGCCCTGCGTTCGCAGCCAGGCGATCATCGCTGCCGTTGCTTCGGAAGCGAGTCCCCGCCGCTGATGGGCAGGGGTGATCACCCGGGCGATCGTCGCTTCAAGGCCGGCGCGTCTCCGCTGGACTGTTGCCTGAACAAACCCAACAGCGGTTCCCTTGCTGTGAAGGCGCCCCGCAGCACGGCAGGTTCATATCCCAAGTATGGCCGCCGTCGCACCAGGACGAGTTCGGTACAGGCCTCTGCTGCGCGGGTTTCCGTCCGGGTGAGACACTGTCGTGGAGCACCCTTCATCAACGAAAGGGAGAAGTCCATGTACACACCAGCACACTTTGCCGCCGGCCCGGGCGTAGTGCACGATCTTCTCACCCGCCCAGCCGCGGCGAACCTGATAACCATGACCCCGAAGGGCCTGCTGGCCACACTGCTGCCCTTCCTCTACGACCCGTCGATCGGTGAACACGGGGCCCTGCACGCCCACCTGGCCCGGAACAACCCGCAGTGGTCGGAGCCGGCGACCGGAGAAGCATTGGCGATCGTCCAGGGCGCTGACGCCTACATCTCACCGACCTGGTACCCATCGAAGGCAGAACACGGACGCGTCGTCCCGACCTGGAACTACTCAACGGCCCATGTGTACGGCAGCCTCGTAATCCACGACGACCCGGTTTGGCTTGGGAACCATGTCAGGCGCCTGACCGACCTCAATGAGGCCCGGTCGGGGCGGCCCTGGATGGTGGACGATGCGCCGGAGCGGTACATCACGGGCCAGCTGCGCGCAATCGTAGGGGTTGAGCTGTTCATCAGCAGGGTCGAGGCGAAGACCAAACTCAGCCAGAACCGACCCGATGCCGACATCGACGGCGTCGTTGAAGGCCTTCACGCCAGCGGCCAGGCAGAAAGCGCCGCGGACGTCGCGCGGGCGAGACCTGAAGGGTCAGGGCGGCCGGGCCGCGCATAGGGTCCAGGGGAGTAGATGCCGCCCACCGGATCGGGGATGATGACCCTATGCGAACCTGGGGGATGGCCGGCGTCTGTATTGTCGCCGCTCAAGCGCTGGGCGGCTGCTCAGGCCCGGTGGCCTGCCCGGCGATTGCGTATTCGTCGACCATTCCGGTGGAACTGGCCGGGGCGGTGCAGCGCGTCCACACCGTTCAGGTGTGCTCCGACGCCGGCTGTACTTCGGTGTTGGGCCGAAGGGCCTCCGCAGGCGGCGGGGCATCCACCCCACACGTGTTCATGCCCGTCAACAGTCCCGCTCCAACACCGCCTCCCGATACGTCCCCGTTCGGGGAGGCCGCGCAGCTGGACGAGGACTCCTGGGTAATCCACGTTTACGGGACACTTCCCAACCGCGTGACCGCGCGGGCGCTCGATACGGAAGACGCCGTCCTAACCGAGGACCAGTTCGCGCTCCAGTGGACGAGGGTCGGGGGAACTGAGGAGTGCGGCGGCCCGTTCGAGTCCAACACGATCACCCTCGATATCGGTTCCTAGTGCCGCCGGTCCACGCGGCCGGCGGAGTGAATCACTGTCCAAAGGAGACGACGTTGATTCAGGTTGACGGCACGCGCTTGCCCCTTGCGGATATTGAAGCGGTTGCACTGAAGCAGGAACCGGTGGTGTTCACCGAAGCCGCAATCGCACGCCTGCGCCACTCATACGAAGCGGCTGCGGCGGCCGTGCAGCGCAGGCCGGTTTACGGGCGGACCACCGGCGTCGGCGCCAACCGTTCCGTCCCGCTCGATGGCGCCGACTCCGCCCAGGGCCTCAATCTGCTCCGCAGCCACGCGGCCGACTCCGGCAGCGTGGTGGACGACGAAACGGTGAGGGCAATGCTTGTGGTCCGCGCATCCCAGCTGGCTGCCGGCGGATCCGGCATCGACCCGGCGATTCCCGCGGCTCTCCTCGACCTCCTCAACGAAAACGTTCTTCCGGAGGTCCGGGTGTTCGGCGGCATCGGCACCGGCGACCTCCCCGCGTTGGCTGGCACAGCGCTGACGCTGTTGGGCGAACGAGCACCGAAGGCAGGAATCCTGAGGAGACCGCTGCAGGGCTGGAAGGTCGACGATGCTCTGCCCTTCATCAGTTCGAATGCGCTGACAATCGCCCAGGCCGCGCTGGCCGCACGGCGGGTGCGCGTGCTTCTCTCCAACCTCGTCCTCACGGGGGCGTTGTCCTCCCTCGCGCTTCGGGGCAACAGGGAAGCGTGGTCAGCACCGGTCACCGCAGCCATGACCAGCCCGTATTCGGCGGGTGCCGCCCAGGCGCTGACCGCGCTCACCGCAGGAACCAAGGCTCCTGCGCGGATCCAGGACCCTTACTGCCTGCGAACCCTTCCCCAAAGCCTCGGTTCCCAGTTTGAGGAACTGGCGGCACTGGAGGAACTTGTGGAGAAACTCGCCGCCGGGACCTTGGAGAACCCGCTCGTTCACTGGGGTCGTGACGGCGCGGGCAGCGGCGATGTTTCCCATAACGGCCTGTTCCACACGGTGAACCTCGCTCAGCGGGTGGACGGCGTGGGCGTCGCCGTGGGTGCCGCCACCGCTCTCACCCTGCGGCGCATCAGCCTCCTCAATGATCCCGCGTACACGGGGCTCGAACGGTTCCTGGCTTCGGCTGCGAACGGAGCGTCCGGGGTAATGATGCTCGAATACGTGGCCGCCGCGGCAACAGGACGGATCCGGGCCAATGCCCACCCCGCCAGCCTCCAGACCGTCGTATTGTCGCTGGGTGCCGAAGAGGACGCCAGCTTCGCCAACCTCGCCGTCGAACAGCTTACGTCCACCGCCCTGGCGCTGCGGACGCTCGTGGGTGTGGAGTTCCTTTGTGCAACCCGTGCGCTGCGCCTGCAGGGTGCGAGCCCGGGCAGCTTCGGGCACCCCGCTATCCGGACGGTCCTGGCTGAGCGTTTCGCCCGCCCCTATGACGCGGGCGACCGTGATCTCCGGAACGAGCTGCAGGAGGCGGAGGAGCTGGTTTCGGCAACCCCACTCGCAGGGGGATCGCTCCACCAACATTCCCTATCCGGGGTCGACTTCGAAGGAAGCGACAGATAGCTCCCCGGCGGGGAGGAGCTTTTTCATCTGCGTGGCAGTCGCCGCGTAGCCCAGCTTTTCGTAAAGGCGCTGCGCATTCTTGTTGTGGCCGAACACGTTGAGTCCCAGGGAGGAGGCACCGAGCCGCTGCGCTTCCTGCTCGGCCAGGAGCATTGCCTGGCGGCCCAGTCCCTGGTGCCGGAATGATTCCTCTACGGCAATGTCGTATATCCACCACGCCGTCGGATCCGACTCGGTGGGACCAATCCACAAATATCCCACCGGGGATCCGCCAAGCATCAGGTCGAAGACCTGGTGCAGTGGAGCGGGGCTTCCGTTGGGGAAGTACATCGCGAACGAACGTTCAGCATTCTCCTCTGCCTCGCTCAACGACTCGCCGGCCTTCATCCGCTCCTCGATGTAGGTGCTCATGCTGCTGTCGATCCAGGGGGCAAGCCTCTCGGCCGGCATCGAACGGAGAGTCAGGTGGGGCCGCAGAGCCTTCGAAGTCACCTGAACCAGGCGGAACCGTTCAAGGACCACCAATGTCTCGTCGGAAACTGTGAAACCCGGGTCGCCGAGGAAGCCGCGCATCTCGGCACTGTGCCAGAACTCTTCATGGGCCGCCCGCCACTGCTCAATCGATGAATGCCCTTCACCCTCGTCCCGGACGTGATCCCAAGGCACTTTGCCCAGCGGAACCTGCTCGACCCTCACCGTTTCGATCACCGCCACCGGTTCATTGGATGAGTTCACAAGGAGCTGGCGGGCCCCGACGCGGGGAAGTGGATCGTTCTCAATCCCGTATTCGGCGACTGTCGACGTCGTCGTGGTCTTGCTTCCACTGAGGACGGCGTCAACGAGCCTGTCCCGGAGCGGGCCGGGGAACCCAAACTCGGCCCGCGGAAGGTCTCCGAAGGTGGAGATATCCGGATCCACGCGGGCGCCCGGGGCGACGCGACCGGGCTGGGCGGGCTGCCCGGGCGGCGGGGCCGCGCCGAGAAGGTCCGCGGTGCGGACAACCGTGGCGAACTCACCGTGCAGGTTCACTCCGGTGATGCGCGCGAGATCCGCGGCAGCGACGGTCCGCCCGTCGATGCCGGTCCGGTCGAAGGTGTGGGTCGCATCGGTGGGGAAGTACACCTCGTAGCCAAGGTTGCCGCCCATCCGCGCGGTGGTCTCGCAGCAGTGATTTGTTGTGATGCCGCAGACGACGACGGCGCCAATTTTCTGCGCGGTCAGCCAGGCGTGGAGGTCGGGGGTCCCCAGGAAGCTTGAGTTGACGGTCTTGGTGACCAGCAGGTCCGGGCGGCCGCTGATGATCGGCTTGAAGGCGTGGCCCGGGTTGCCGGGGTGCAGGGGGGAGGCGGGGTTGGTTGAGGCGTGCTTCACGAAAACGACCGGCCGCCCGGTCCGCCGCCACTCATCGAGGAGGGCTGCGATGTTCGCTTCGCATGCCGGATTGTCCCGCGGCCCCCACCACGCGGCGTCGTTGAAACCCTGCTGGACGTCAACGATGATGAGGGCCGTCGGCCGGGAGGCGACGGCTTCTGCAGGCGATGAGAGCTGGTCCATGACCGCACCCTACTCCGTGTCATCACGCTTTCCGGCAGCACTGGCATGCCGCCGGTGCTTCGGCATACCCGTCGGTACCGGTACCGGTACCGGCCCCGGGCGCGGACGCCGCCGCAGATTTT
Organism: Arthrobacter sp. TJ-254; assembly: GCF_058269175.1. NCBI lineage: Bacteria > Bacillati > Actinomycetota > Actinomycetes > Micrococcales > Micrococcaceae > Arthrobacter > Arthrobacter sp. TJ-254. The sequence goes on from NZ_JBZCNF010000002.1 coordinate 456,640, forward strand.
GGTGGGCACCGGAGAGAAAGTCCAAGGATAGGCGCATGATCACCGCAGATTCTGCCGAGGAATGACCCACATTTTTCCCATTGCCGAAATAGGCACGAATCGGGAGGTTAGCGTTGTGAAAACCGGGAGACCGGCGGGTCGGCCACATCGGTCCGGATCCGCGGTCTCCCCGGACAGGAAGCACAGGCCGCCCGCTGGGCCGGTCCATCTCTAGGGGGTAGTCGACGTTGAACCGTGAAGAACGCAATGAACTCGTTCTCGAGAACCTTCCGTTGGTTGGCTACCTCGTCTCCGAAATCTGCGCGAAGGCACCCCACCTTTCCCGTGATGACCTGGCGGCGGCGGGCGCACTTGCTCTGGTGACCGCGGCACAGTCGTTCAACGCCGAATTCGGAGTCCCTTTCGGGGCGTTCGCCCGCCGCCGGATCCTCGGTGCGTTCGCTGATGACATGCGGGCCTCCGACTGGGCGAGCAGGGACACACGGCGGAAGATCAAGGCAGCCCTTGCGGTGTCCGAAGCGCTGACGGGAACCCTGGGCCGCACCCCGACCCTTGAAGAGGTCGCCGAGGCCCTCGGGGTCGGCCGGGATGCCGCCGCTGCAATTCTCGCCGATGCCTCCCGCACGGTTTCCACACTTGATGAAACGCTCGCCGACATCCCGGCGGCGGCGATTGAGACACCTGAGGAATCGCTCCTGGTGGCCGAACAGGGGCAGTACCTGCGGGCCGCGGTCGAAGCGTTGCCCGAACGGATGCGGTACATCATCAAGGCCACCTATTTCCAGGACCGCACGGTCAAGGAACTGGCCGCCGAGTCCGGCTCCACCCACTCCGCCGTTTCCCAGCAGCGCGCCGAGGCCATCCGGCTGCTGCGCGACGGCCTGGCGGCTGTCTATGCGGACCAGCAGGCGGCGCAGGCACAACCTGAATCGCGCATCTCTCCGGCCCGGCGCAGCGCCTACATTGGTTCCCTCGCCACACTCACCCAGGGAGGATTCACCCGTGTTGGGGCAAGGGAACTCCCGAGGGTCGCCGCCGTGGCGTGACCCTCGGCCGCCTCGTTCCGAATTTTCCTGCTGGTCCGCCGGTACATGCCGCGCGTACGGTCGAGGGAGGCGGCAGTCGGCCGCCGCACCATCCAACGCTCAGGGACGAAGGAGAAGACAGTGACTCACGCGGCAGCGATGCTCGGCACCTACCCTCAAGACCTCGGCACGATCGACCGGGAAAAGCTCCTGGCCTGCATTGACGCCTGCTTCGACTGCGCACAGGCGTGTACCGCCTGCGCTGATGCTTGCCTGAGCGAGGACATGGTGGCCCACCTGACCAAATGCATCCGCACGAACCTCGACTGCGCCGACGTCTGCGCCGCAACCGGGAAGGTCCTCTCCCGCCACACCGGGTACGACGCGAACGTGACAAGAAGCGTCCTCGAGGCGTGCCGTACGGCCTGCAAGGCCTGCGGCGACGAATGCGACAGCCACGCGGAGATGCACGAGCATTGCCGGGTCTGCGCAGAGGCGTGCCGCCGCTGCGAACAGGCCTGCGCGGACCTCATCGCTTCCCTTGGCTGAGTAGCGCCCGGCTGACCGGCCCGCAGCTAGGCGGTGAGCCGGTACGCCTTCATCTTCCGGTACACGGTCGCGCGGGAAAGCCCCAGGATTTCCGCCGCCTTCGAGCGGTTGCCGTGGGCCTCCTGCAGGGCCTTGCGGATCGCCTCCAGTTCAACCCGCTCAATCATCGACAGCGAACGGGCACCCTGCATCACCGACGGCAGGTCGCCGGGAAGAACGGCACCGCGCTTCCCGGTGATCGAGAGGTGTTCCAAAGTGCCCCGAAGCTCCTTCAGGTTCCCCGGCCAGCGGTAGCCCTTCAGGACCTCAAGCGTCTCCGGCCGCAGCTCCATCCGGGTGCCTGGGGCAATCCGTTCGGCGAAGACGTGCCACAGGGCGGGAAGGTCGCTGGTCCGGTCGCGCAGCGGGGGAACCCATACCAGCGCGAGGCCCAGCCTGCCTCCCAGCGCGTCCGCTTCCTCCTGGGAACCGGCCGAAAGGGTCAGGAGCACGGGCCCGTGGCCCGAGGCGTTTTCCAGGACCGACTTCATCCCGTCGAGTGACTGGGCATCGAGCGTCTCGATGCCGCGCACCGTGACCGGAGCGGCCGAGGCGAGCCGGTCCGCCAGCTTGCACAGCCACTTCCTGCTGCCGAGCAGATGGCGTTCGGCGGCGTCGGTGACCATCGACTGGGCGTGTGAGGTTCCGGGACGGAACGGAAGCCCCAACGCCAGGGAGGCCTTGCCCGTCCCCGGCTCGCCGGCGATGATGAGCGGGCGGCGCGACTCGCGGTGGCGGGCAACCTGGTGAACGGCCGAGAGCCACTCGGGGGAGCGCCCGATGAGCTGCGGGCGGGGCGGCCCGGGGTTGACCGCGGCGGTCCTGCGCTCGCGGTCGAGCACCACGATCGTCCCCGCCCCCTGATCGAGCGCCGTTACCTTCAGGTTGACCGTGCCGGTTGAGAGCTCAAGGAGGAAGTTCCCGCTCCGGCGCTGCTCCACATTTCCTTGGATGAGGTCGAGGTCGGCGACGGTCAGGCGCCCCGCCTCCTTGCTCTGCATGACCAGGCCCTGCGGACCGAAGGCCACGACGGGGCCGGCATGCGAACGGGTCCGCTCGAGGAAAGTGGCAAGCATCCTGCGGGCCGCTGGCTGCTCGACGTCGAGCACCTGTTGTTCGAGTTGGGTGGTGACCGAGTTGATGAGGGGTTTGAGCAGTCCGCTGCGTGAGGTGAGACCGCTGGAGATGGTGACAACGGCCAGGAGCTTGCCGGTGAGGGGGTGCCGTACCGGGGCGCCGGTGCAGACCGCGTTGCTGTAGAAGTCGGCGAAATGCTCGGTTCCGGTGATCTGCACGCTCTTGCCTGTCGCAATGACCGTTCCGACCCCGTTGGTGCCAACCGCGTCTTCGGAGAGCACCGCGCCGCGCACGGTTCCGAGCTTGTCGAGGTGGTCAAGGGCGTCGTGGTCATGGGACCAGCGCTGCAGGATCCGGCCCTGCGCGTCGGCGAGGAGCAGGCCGAGGCCGGTTCCGTTGAGGTCATCCGAGACCCGGGTCAGCGGTGCCTGGAACATGTCGAGCAGGTGGGTATCGAGGAGGTCCTCGGGCACCTGGGGTACATCCCGGATGTTTTCCGGCACTCCCAGCGCCGCCTGGGATCGCTGCCACGACTTGATGAGCTCCGGGCTCAGGCCGGGGAAATGCCCCGCCGTGGGTGGGGCGTGTTTGACCTCTTGCACTTTGGCGTCGAAAGGCGTGGGCACGATGTACTCCTAGGCTCTGCCCTCGTCCTCAACCGCCGATACTGTGCGTCTCGTCGTTGAGAACCGTTGGACCGTTAGTGCTGAGAGACTACTAGTAATATCGTATTAGCGCTATACCGGGACGTGGGCCCCGAGGCGTTTCGAGTACTCGAGCACCGCCAGTTCGCCGGCCAGCTGAATGTGGTGCTCGCAGGCCGCCCGCGCGGTGTCCGGATCGCGGTCGACTGCAGCCGCCTGAACGATACGGCGCAGTTCCTGCATCGAGATCGCAACGCGGTGTTCGTCGATGAAGGCGTAGCGCCGGAACAGTCCGATCCGAGTGTGGATGCCCCGGAGGCTGTTCTCCAGCACCGGGTTACCGGCGCCCTCAAGCAGCAGCGTGTAGAACTTTTCCTTGCTTGCTTCCCTCGACGCGACCGATCCGTGGAGGTAACTCGAATCCATAGAGTCGATGAGGGCCATCATCTCCGCGGCCTGGCCGGTTGTGGCATTGCGGGCAAACAGTTCCCCGGCCAGCCCCTCAAGCGAACGGCGCACCTCGTAGAGGGACTCGATGTCCCGCTGGGAGAGCACCGTGACGATCGGCCCGCGGTTGGGGACCATCGTGATCAGGCTTTCGGTCTCGAGCTGGCGCAGTGCTTCGCGGATGACGGTGCGTGAGACGCCGTAGGACTCGCAGAGCGCGCTTTCAAGGAGCCGGTCGCCCGGCGGCAGCACGCCCTCGAGGATGTCCTCGCGCAGCAGGCGCACCACCTGCTGGCGCAACGGAGCGGCGTGGCGTTCGACTTTGGAGTTCGTATTCATTGGCTGTTGCCCCCGGGAAATTGACTGTCTCAACTTGACGCACCCGGGCCTCGCGGCCGGGTTGCGATCGTACGCTAATACGAGATTACCCGACGATGCAGACCGGCGAGAGGACCAGAAAATGACGACGTTGACGAGTATCGAGGGCACGGTGACCCTGCGCGGCCATACGATTCCGGTGGGTCTGTACACCGGCGGCACCTGGCGGAGTACGGCCTCCGCGTTCGACGTCGTCAATCCCTCCACCGGCGCTGTGATCGCCTCGGTTTCCGACGGCGGAGAGGCGGAGGCGCTGGCCGCCCTCGATGCCGCGGCCGGGGCCCAGGACGCCTGGCGCCGGGTCGCTCCCCGGGAGCGGGCCAACCTGTTCCACCGCGCCCATGCGCTGCTGCGCAGCCGGGCCGACGCGATCGCCGAGACGATGACGCTCGAGAGCGGCAAGCCGCTCGCCGAGGCGCGCAGCGAATTCCAGCTCTCGGCCGACTTCTTCCTCTGGTACGCCGAGCAGGTGGCACACCTGCATGGCACCTACGCCTCGGGTTCCCCGGGCGGATACCGCATCGTCACCACCTACCAGCCGGTCGGGCCGAGCCTGCTCATCACCCCGTGGAACTTCCCGCTGCTGATGATTGCCCGCAAGGCCGGCGCCGCACTGGCGGCCGGGTGCACTGTTGTGGTGAAGTCGGCGAAGGAAACCCCGCTGACTTGCGCCCTCTTCGTTGAGGCGCTTCACGACGCCGGGTTCCCGCCGGGCGTCGTCAACCTCCTCCACACCACCCGTTCTGCGGACGTGTCGGCCGCCGTGATGGCCGATCCGCGGCTGCGCAAGGTCAGCTTCACCGGCTCAACCGGCGTCGGCAGCACCCTGCTGCAGCAGGCCGCCCCGGGAATCGTGAATTCCTCGATGGAGCTCGGCGGCGACGGGCCGTTTGTCGTCCTCGATGACGCCGACATCGACCTGGCAGCCCAGCAGGCGATCCTCAGCAAGTTCCGCAATGCGGGCCAGGCGTGCGTTGCGGCGAACCGGATCATCGTCCACTCCGCGGTGGCCGAGGAATTCACCCGAAAGTTCGTTGCCCTGACGGAGAAGCTCCGTGTCGGCGACGGTTTCGAGGAAGGCACCGAGGTGGGTCCGATCATCTCCGCCAAGCAGCGCGACACCGTGGCGGGCCTCGTTGAGTCGCTGAAGGGCATTGACGCCGAACTGCTGACCGGTGGCTCCGCTGTGGAGGGCAGCGGGTACTTCTACCAGCCGACCGTGTTCAGGGTGAACGACCGGAACAACGAGGTCTGCAACCAGGAACTGTTCGCCCCAATCGCCACAATTTACACCGTCGACTCGACGGCGGAGGCGGTGCAGGTGGCGAACGACACCCGCTACGGCCTCGCCGCCTACGTCTTCACCCGGGACCTTTCCCGTGCCCTTGCCGTGAGTGAGAACCTCGACTCGGGGATGGTCGGGATCAACCGCGGCATCATGGCCGATCCTGCCGCGGCCTTCGGCGGCGTGAAGGCCTCGGGCCTTGGCCGGGAGGGCGGACACGACGCAATCTACGAATACCTGGAACCCAAATACCTCGCCATCACCGTCGATGAGACCAAAGGACTTGAGTAAGCGATGAGCACCCTCTCCACCACCTCACCGGAAAAGACGGCGGGCCGCCCGGGCGGCCCGGCGACCACGATCGGGCTGCTCCGCCAGCCCAAGACCGTGCTGTTCGGCCCCGGCCAGCGCCACCAGCTGCCCTTCATCGTCGCCGGGATCGCGAAGCACCTGTTGGTGACCACGGATTCCCGCATGGCGCAGAGCCAGGAATTCCTGGCGATCATCGAGGGGATCCGCGCCAAGGGCACCGAGGTCTCCATCTACTCGGAGGCCGAACCGGATCTTCCGCGCGAGAACATCGTCGACGTCGTCGAGGCCTTCGGCGGCCGGGAGGTCGACGCGATCCTCGGCATCGGCGGCGGCTCCTGCATGGACCTCGCCAAGGTTGTGGCCGTCGTGCTGGCCAATGACGGTGATGTGCGCGACTACTACGGCGAATTCCTTGTGCCCGGCCCGGGCCTGCCGGTGATCACCGTTCCCACAACCGGGGGAACCGGCGCCGAGGTCACCTGCATCTCGGTGGTCTTCGACCGGGAGAAGGGGATGAAGGTCGGGGTGGCCAGCCCGTTCCTTGAGCCCCACACCGCCGTCATCGACCCCGAACTGACCCTCAGCTGCCCGCCCGGGCTGACGGCGGCAACCGGAGCGGACGCGCTCTCGCACCTCATCGAAACCTTCACCGGACGGGTCAAGCGGCCAACCCCGGAGGAGATCGACACCAAACTGTATGTGGGCAAGAACCGGCTCGCGGACATGTTCGCCAGCCACGGCCTGCACCTGCTCAACACCTCGCTCGAGGCCGTGGCCGCTGACCCGTCGGACCTTGAGGCGCGCTCGGACACGATGCTTGCCGCGTACAACGCGGGCATGGCCATAAACACGGCGGGCACGGCCGGCGCGCATGCCATCCAGGGCGCCGTCGGCAACCTCACCCACACGCCTCACGGGTTCGGGATCAGTGCGCTGCTGCCCTATGTCATGCGCTTCAACCTCCCGGAGCGGGTGGCCGAGTTCGCCGAGATCGGCCGCATTTTCGGCGTCGTCGACCCTGCCGCACCGGAGCTGGACCAGGCCCGCGCCGGGATCCTGCGGGTCGAGGAACTGCTCGCGGCCCTCGGCGCCCCGCTCGACCTGAAAACCCTCGGCCTCTCCCCGGACGACTTCGGGTTCGTCGCCGACCAGGCGATGCTCGCCACCCGGTTGACGGCCAACAACCCGAGGGAGCTGACCCGGGAACTCGTTCTTGCGATCCTGGAGCGCGGCTACGCCAATGACCGCTCCTGGTGGGTCGTGTGAGCCACTCCGACGGTTCCCGGCCCCGCGTCGTCGCGGTGGCCGGGGCGGGCTCGATCGGGGTGGCCTTCGCGGTGCTCTTCGCCGATGCCGGGTTCCGCGTGCGTGTCTGGGATGCGTTCCCCGCGGCGTTCGAGACGGCGGCCCGGGAGCTGTCCGCGCGCCTCGAGCAGCTCGCCGCGCACGGCCTGCTGACGGGCCCGGTTGAGGCGACGGCGGCCCGTGTCTCATTTCACGAGGACCTTGCCGACGCCGTCGACGGGGCCGAGCTGGTGCAGGAGTGCGCCCCCGAGCGCCTCGAGCTGAAGCGGTCCCTGTTCGCGGCCGTCGCCGACGCCGCGCCGGCCGGAGCGGTCCTTGCCAGCTCAAGCTCGGCCCTGGTCCCCAGCGCCATGGCCGAAGGGCTGGCTGCCGCTGACCGGCTGCTGGTCGCCCACCCGGGAAACCCGCCGTACCTGCTTCCGGTCATCGAGCTGGTCCCTTCCCCTGCCACCTCGCCCGAGGTCATTGACCGGGCCGCCGGCCTGTACCGCAACGCGGGCCTGAAACCGGTCGTGCTGCGCAGGGAAGTCGAGGGGTTTCTCTTCAACCGGCTGCAGGGCGCCGTCCTGCGGGAGGCCTACGCGCTCGTGCGCGACGGGGTCGCATCAGCCGAGGACATTGACGAAGTGATGCGCAGCGGCCTGGGCCGCCGGTGGAGTTTCATGGGCCCCTTCGAGACGGTCGACCTCAACACCAGGGGCGGGATTGCATCGCATGCGGAAAAGATGGGCCCCGCCTATGAGCGGATGGGCGCCGAACGCGGACAGCACGACCCCTGGACACCGGACCTCGTCTCCGCCGTAGCTGCGGAGCGCAGGGCGGCCCTTCCCCTTGAGGAATGGGACAAGCGCGTCCTCTGGCGGGACGAGCAGCTGATGCGCCTGAAGCCCGGCTGGGACGCGGCGGCCGCGCAGCGGAGCGAAATTCCGGGCGCCGGTTTCCCCGGGTAGCGGCGCAGGTGCGGGCGGGCAAGGCGCCGCGGCGAACGGTGGGAGCGGGACGATGGCCCGTGGAAAGATGGGGCGGTGAGCGATTCCCTCGAAGCCATCGATTCCGCCCGCCGCGCAGTGGCAGCCCTGGCCGAGGCCGGCGTGTATGACGTGGTCGTTGCCCCCGGCTCCCGCAGCGCGCCAATGGCCTACGCGCTCGCCGAGGCCGAAGCGGCCGGGTCGGTCCGGCTGCACGTGCGCATCGATGAGCGCAGCGCCGGTTTCACGGCGCTGGGCCTCGCCCTCGGCGCCCAGCGCCCGGCAGCGGTGCTCACGACGTCGGGCACGGCCGTGGGCGAACTGCTGCCCGCGGTCATGGAGGCAAACCACGCCGCCGTGCCCCTGGTGGTCCTCTCCGCCGACCGGCCCGAGGAACTCCGGGGAACCGGCGCGAACCAGACAACACACCAGCCCGGCATCTACGGCGCCCAGGTGCGCTGCGCCCTTGACGTGCCGGCCGGCCACGACCCGGCACCGGCGGTGGCCCGGGCACTCCGGGAGGCCCGCGGCGGCCGGCGCACCGCGGCGGGGCCGGTCCAGCTCAACCTCGCGTTCCGCGACCCGCTCGTGCCCGGGGACGGCACCGCCGCGGATCCTGCCCTGCCCGGTGGGCTCCCCGCTCACGATCCCGAGGCGGCAGGGCCGCACTGGCGCGACCTTGGCGCCCCCGGGCCCGGAGCCCTGCCCCCGGAGGCCGCCGAGGCCTCGGGCTGGGCCGCGCCCGTTCCCGCCGACGCGAAGACCGTGGTGGTTGCCGGCCACGGCGCCGGCGCCCTGGCCGCCGTATTCGCGGCCCATCTGGGGCTGCCGCTGCTCGCCGAGCCCTCCTCCAATGCCCGATTCGGGGTCAGCGCGCTGGCACCCTACCGGCTGCTGCTTGAGCATCTGGGCGGTGGCATCGAAAAGGTCGTCGTCTTCGGCCGGCCGACCCTTTCGCGTCCCGTCGCGGCACTGCTTGCAAGGACCGACGTCGAGCAGGTGCTCTACCTGCCGGGCCCGGTGGCCTGGTTCGAGCCCGGCCGGCGGCGCGAACGCATCATCGACAACCTTCCCGAGCTCCTTCGCTTCGCGGGCCGGGGCGCCGAGGGCTGGCTTGCCTCATGGCGCAGTGCCGCGGAGGCAGCGGACGCCGCAATCTCGAACCTGCTTGCCGCCGAGGATTCCCTGAACGGCCTCGGTCTCGCCGAATCGGTGTGGGAGCACACCGACGGGAACCTGGTCCTCGGCTCATCGAACCCGATCCGCGACGTCGACCTCACGGCCCCCACCGGCTGGCATCCGCTTGAGGTCTTCGCCAACCGCGGCCTGGCGGGCATCGACGGCACCATCTCGACGGCGACCGGCATCGCCTTGGCCAGCGGCGTGCCGACGCGGCTGTTGCTGGGAGACCTGACCTTCCTTCACGATGCCGGCGGCCTGCTGCCGGGCGCCGGTGAACCGGAACCCGACCTGCAGATCGTTGTGCTGAACGACCAGGGCGGCGGAATCTTCGGGCTGCTCGAACACGGCGCGGAATCGACGACGGCGCGGTACGGGGCAGCCGTCGAGCGCCTGTTCGGAACGCCGCAGGCAGTGGACATCGCCGCCCTGGCGGCGGCGTACGGGGTGCGCCATGAACGGGTCGAGACGCTTCCGGACCTTGATACAGCGATGGAGCGGCCCATTCGGGGCCGCTCCATCGTTGAAGTGCGGGCGTACCGGCAGGCCCTCCGGCCGCTTCATGCCCGAATTCGCCAGGCCGTTGCCGACGCCGTGACCGGCGGCGGACGCGCCGCGGGCTAGAGGACCTTCGAGAGGAACTCCCGGGTCCGGTTGTGCTGCGGGTTGCCCAGCACGTCCTCGGGCTTGCCCTGTTCAACAACCACGCCGCCGTCCATGAAAACAACGCGGTCGCCGACCTCGCGGGCGAAACCCATCTCGTGGGTGACGACCATCATCGTCATTCCCTCACGGGCGAGCTGCTTCATCACCTCAAGGACGTCGCCGACGAGCTCCGGGTCCAGCGCGCTGGTCGGCTCGTCAAAGAGCATCATGTCCGGATCCATCGACAGCGCCCGTGCGATTGCGACGCGCTGCTGCTGGCCGCCGGAGAGCTGCGCGGGGAAGGCGTCTTCCTTCTCCGCAAGGCCGACCTTGGCCAGATTGCGCCGGGCCACCTCGATCGCCTCCGCCTTGCCGCGGCCCTTGGCCCGCTTCTGGGCGAGTGTCAGGTTGGCCAGCACGCTCAGGTGGGGGAAGAGGTTGAACTGCTGGAACACCATGCCGATGCGGGTGCGCATCTTGTCCAGATCGGTCTCCGGATCGGTGATGTCCACGCCTTCGACCATCACGGTTCCGGTCGTGGGCTCCTCAAGGCGGTTCACGCAGCGCAGCAGCGTTGACTTGCCCGACCCCGAGGGGCCGATGACGCACACCACCTCGCCCTGGTCGACGTGGAAGTCGATTCCCTTGAGGACCTCGTTACTGCCAAAGCTCTTGCACAGCGCCCGGACTTCGATCGCCGGTGCGGTGGTGCTCAGTGCCGAAGCAGCCGCTGAAGCTTTAGTCACTGCTATCACCGGCCTCTCTTGTTGTGTCGTTCAAGCTTCGCGACAAGCTGCGTCAACGGCAAGGTGATCGCGAGGTACATCAGGGCGGCGACCACCAGCGGGGTGGCGTTGGCCTGGCTCGTCACGGCGTCCCTGGCGAAAACCGTGAGCTCCCTCTCGTTCAGCGCCATGCCGGCGATGAACAGCAGGGAGGTGTCCTTGATGAGGATCACCAGTTCGTTCGTCAGCGGCGGGGTGATGATCCGGAACGCCTGAGGCAGCACCACGGAGACCATTGTCCAGGACGGATTCATTCCCAGCGAGCGGGCCGCCTCCACCTGCCCCTTGGGGACCGCCTCGATGCCCGCCCGGATCGTCTCGGCGATGTAAGCGGCCGAAACGACGATCAGTGCCAGCAGGCCCGCTCCCGCGCTGCCGCCCGGCGGGCGCCAGCCGAAGGCGATGGGGACGGCGAAGGCGAATCCGAAGATGACGAGCAGGGCGGGCAGGCCGCGGAAGAGTTCGATGTAGGCCGTGGCCAGCCAGCGGTAGGGCAGCACCGAGGACAGCTTCATGAGGGCCAGCAGCAGCCCGAGGAGCAGCCCGCCCACAAACGCGATGATCGTATAGAGGATGGTGTTCTTCGCCGCGATGACAAGGATGTCGGGGAAGGCCGCGGCGGCGACCTCGGGATTGAAGAAGTAGGTGCCGATCGTGTCCCAGTCGGCGAGGGAGACGACGACGATGACGACGATCACGAAGACCGCGTAGAGGACGCCTTGGAACAGGCGCCGGCGCGTAGAGGGTTTCACGCTGGGGAATACCTTCCTTCAGGAGGTTGCGCGTCGGTGCCCCGGTGGCGTTCGGCCACCGGGGCACCGGCAGTGTTTTCTACTCCGCGAAGTAGGTGTCGTAAATTTCCTGGTACTTGCCGTTCTCGCGCAGTGTGCCGAGTTGTTCGTTCACTGCGGCGACAAGATCTTCGCTGCCCTCCTTGGCGAAGGCGAAGCCGTACTGCTCGTCGGTCTTGTACTCCTCGGCGATGGTGAACTTGCCGTCCTCGGTGTGCCCGAGGTTCACCGGCAGGTCCTGGAGCAGGGCGTCGACGTTGCCTGCCTGGATGGCGGCGTACATCTCGGCGTCGGATGGGAAGTCGACGACCTTGGTGTCCGCGGGGACGTTCTCGCGGGTGTAGGTGGCGCCGGTGGTGCCCTGCTGGACGCCCACGGACTTCCCGGCGAGGTCGTCGATCGACTTGATGTCGGAATCGGCGGGAACCAGCAGGGACTGCAGGGAGTCGTAGTAGGGATCGGAGAACGTGAGGTTCTTCTCGCGGTCCGGCGTGATGGTCACGGCGCTGGCGGCGACGTCGCACTGGCCGGCAGCGATGACGGCCCCGCTCTGAAGGCCGTCGAAGCCGACGTCCTGTACGGCCAGCTCCAGATCGAGGCCGGTGGCGATTTCACGCATGAGGTCCATGTCGAACCCCTTGTACTCGCCGTTTTCCTCGAACTCGAACGGGGGGTAGGGGATGTCCGAGCAGACAGTGAGGCTGCCTTCGGAAACGAGGTTCAGCCCGCCGGCTTCGCCCGAAGCGGCAGGTTCCTCGGAACCGCCTCCTCCGCAGGCGCTCAGGGCCAGCGATCCGGCCGCGAGGGCGGCCAGCATTGCAGTTTTAGTGGTGAACATGGAGTACCTCTGCTGTGGACGGAATACGGAAAAGGTCTTCGTTGATTCTAACTGGATTAGAGATGTGCATCACAGGCTACAGGAGATGCATATTGGTAACCAAGCATTTTAGGCGGGACTTGTGGCCGGACCGGGCCGGTCGGCCCGTCAGCGGGACAGGCCGAGGGCCTCGATCATTGGGCGGAACTTGCTCCAGGTTTCGGCGAGCTCCGCCTCCGGTTGGGAGCCGTCGACGATGCCGCACCCCGCGTACAGGCGCACCCTCGTGCTGCTCTCCACCACGGCGCCGCGCAGCGCGATGCCCCATTCGCCGTTGCCGGCCGCGTCGATCCAGCCGACCGGGCCGGCGTACGGCCCGCGTTCGAGGTGCTCGAGCTCGCGGATCAGGGCCCCGGCCACCGTGGTGGGGGTGCCGCACACCGCGGCCGTCGGGTGGAGTGCCTCCGCCAGGGCCAGCGATGTCGGAACCCGCCCGTCGCCGTCGGATGACAGCTGGGCCCTGACATCGGAGGCCAGGTGCCACACATTGGGGAGTTCGAGCACGAACGGTTCGCTGTGCGAGGTCATCGAACTGGTGAACGGCTCGAGCTGCTCGGTGAGGGAGTCGATGGCGATCGAATGCTCGTGGAGCTGCTTCGCGGAGCCGGCGAGCACCCGCTGGGGATACTCCCGGTCCCCGGGAGGCGCGCTGGCACGGTCGAGGGTGCCGGCGAGGACCCGTGCCTGCGCCGTCGCGTTCTCCACCTTGATGAGCATCTCCGGGGTGGAACCGATGAGGCCGTCCACCGAGTAGGTCCAGCAGTCCTCGTACCGCACGGCCAGTTCCCGCAGCACCTGCGCCGTTGCGACGGGAGAGCCGAGCTCCGCCACGACGTCGCGGGCCAGGACCAGCTTGCTCAGTTCTCCGGCGCGGATGTGCTTGACCCCACGGCCCACGGAGTCAAGATACTGGTCCTCACTCACGACGCCGGGCACAAGGCGGTCATCCGGGTGCGGGGTGCGGGCCGGGGCGACGTCCTCGAGGTAGGCCGCCAGTGCCGCCTCGGCGGCGGCGGCGCTGAGCTCGGCGTGGGGGTCGTCCGTAACGTAGGTGAGCCAGCTCTGGCCGTCCCGGCATCCGACCACCACCTCAGGGACGATCAGGCGCGAGGCGTGCTTCGAGGTTTTCGAGAATGCGAAGGAGCCGAAGGCAACCAGGCCGGTTCCGGGGCCCGTGACGTCGTTCTGCACCTCGGCTGCGGCGAGTTCGTCGAGCCACCACCGCTGCGCTTCGGCGAACCGTTCCGGCCCGGACGAGGTGAACCGCGCCACCTCGCCGAACGCGACCAGACCGCCGCCCCGGCGGATCCAGGTGTGGATGTTGTCGCGCACCACATAGTCGAGAAGGCCGGTCTCGGGTTCGATGCCGCTCCGCGGGATGGTGATGCTTCTGAGGCCGCTTGACTGCCCGGGTGCGGGCGCGAACGCGGCGGGGGACGGAGTGCTCATGATGACATCAAGCGTACTCCGCTGGTCCAGCGCACATTCCCCACCCCCGCACCGGCGGACTCCCGGCGAAGGTGCGGTCCGGTCCCACATATTTGTTTGAGACAATAGGCAGGTGAACCGAGCATCACTGGAGAAGCGCCCCGAAGAAGTAGCTGCCATGTTCGATGACGTCGCGCCCAAATACGACGTCGTCAACGATGTCCTGTCACTGGGGCAGACGCACCGCTGGCGGAAGATCGTGGTGCAGGCGGTGGGCGCCGAACCCGGTCAGCGCGTCCTTGACCTGGCAGCCGGAACCGGCACCTCGAGCGAGCCGTACGCCGACAGCGGCATCGACGTCGTGGCGTGTGATTTCTCACTTGGCATGCTGACGGTTGGCAAGCGGCGGCGGCCCGACATCGACTTCGTCGCGGGGGATGCGACGAACCTTCCGTTCGCCGACAACTCCTTTGATGCAAGCACCATCTCCTTCGGCCTGCGCAACGTCAACGAGCCGCGCAAGGCCCTGCAGGAGATGCTGCGCGTGACCAAGCCCGGCGGCAGGCTCGTCATCGCCGAGTTCTCCCAGCCCGTCGTGCCGCTGTGGCGGAACCTCTACACCGAATACCTGATGCGCGCCCTGCCGGCCATCGCCAGCAAGGTCGCCTCGAACCCCGATGCCTACGTCTACCTCGCCGAATCGATCCGCGCCTGGCCCAACCAGGACGCCCTCGCGGCGTGGATCTCCGAAAGCGGCTGGGACGACGTGGCCTACCGGAACCTCAACGGCGGCATCGTTGCCGTCCACCGGGCCACCAAGCCGGGCGGGATGCCCGGCGGGACACCGGCAGCGCCTGAGCCGGCGCGGGCCCGCCTGCGCCGCCGCAGCACCCGGGCAGTGCACTAAGTGTCGGTCCTCATCATCGGGGCCGGGCCCGCAGGGTCCACCGCCGCCTACTACCTCGCGCGTGCCGGCATCGAGGTCACCGTCCTTGAGAAAACCCACTTTCCCCGCGAGAAGGTCTGCGGCGACGGGCTCACCCCGCGCGCCGTCCGCGAGATTCAGCTGCTGGGCCTCCCGCACGAGGCCGACGACGGCTGGCGGCGCAACAAGGGGCTGCGGCTGAAGGCCGGCGGACGCACCGTCGAGGTGCCCTGGCCGGAGCTCAGCGACTTCCCCGGCTACGGACTGGTGCGCACCCGCCTCGGTTTCGATGAAGCCCTCGCAGTCCACGCCCGGCAGGCCGGCGCCCGGATCCTCGAAGGCCACGCCGTTACCTCGGCCATCCGGGACGAGACCGGACGGGTGACCGGCGTCGTGGCGAACATCCTCGACGAGGGCGGACGCAAGACCGGCGAGAGCCGCACCTTCAGCGCCGACGTCGTCCTCGCCGCCGACGGCAACTCCACGCGGACCGCGGTCAGCCTGGGCATCCCCAAGCGCGACGACCGCCCGCTGGGCGTTGCCGTGCGCACCTACTTCACCAGCCCCCGGCACGAGGACGACTGGATGGAGGGCTGGCTTGAGCTCCCCGACGCGAGCGGCCGGCCCCTTCCCGGCTACGGCTGGGTCTTCGGCGTGGGCGACGGCACCTCCAACGTGGGGCTGGGCATCCTCAACTCCTCCGCGGAGTTCGGCAAGCTCGACTACAAGCAGGTGCTTCGCGACTGGACCGCCGGCATGCCTGCCGAATGGGGCTTCACCCCCGAGCATCAGGTCGGCGAGATCCGCGGCGCGGCCCTTCCCATGGGCTTCAACCGCACCCCGCACTACAGCCCCGGGCTCCTGCTGCTTGGTGATGCCGGGGGGATGGTTTCACCCTTCAACGGCGAGGGCATCTCCTACGCCATGGAGTCGGCGCGTTACGCCGCCGAGTTCATCGAACGCTCCCAGTCGGTCACCTCGGCCCTTGGCCGGGAGCAGATCCTCTCCGGATACGCCCCGTACATCCGCGGGCAGTGGGGGAGCCACTTCACCCTCGGCCGGGTTTTCGCGAAGCTCATCGGCAAGCCGGAAATCCTCCGCCTGGCCCTGCGCACCGGGATGCCGGTGCCGGTGCTGATGCGCTTCGTGGTGCGGATGCTCGCCAACCTCACCGATGCGGGAGGCCGCGGCTTCGAAGCCCGCGTCATCCACCTCCTTGAATCGCTTGCTCCACCCACGTCCAACCAGCCTCCCCCGAGGCTAGACACACACGCGCGTCCCACCGCCCCACTTGGTTAGGCTTATACAGTGACTTCCTCCTTCGACTCAGGCCTGGCCAGCGTTGACAACAGCGTCCGCGGGGACAGCGTGCTCTCCGCCGCCGGGCAACCGGAGGACGGTTTCGCCTCACTGCACCTGCCCGCCGGGTTCGCGCTGATCGCCGAGGACCCGACGCTCGGCCCCGCCGTCTCGTCCTGCCTGAGCGAGGTCGAAACGCAGCTGCGCGCGGCGATCACCAACGCCGATTCCCTTGCCGACGCCGCAAGCCGGCACCTGGTCGAGGCCGGGGGCAAGCGGATCCGGCCCCTGCTGACCCTCCTCGCCTCCCACCTCGGGGACCCGAGCCGGCCCGAGGTGGTCCAGGCCGCCGTCGTCGTCGAGCTGACCCACCTGGCCACCCTCTACCACGACGACGTGATGGACTCCGCGCCCTACCGCCGCGGCGCCCCGACCGCCCACGAGGTGTGGGGCAACTCGGTGGCCATCCTCACGGGCGACCTCATCTTCGCCCGCGCCTCGATCCTCGTCTCCGAACTGGGTGGGGAAGCCCTCGGCATCCAGGCGCGCACGTTCGAGCGGCTGTGCCTCGGGCAGCTGCACGAGACGGTGGGCCCGCGGGAGAACCAGGACCCGCTCGAGCACTACCTCTCCGTCATCGCCGACAAGACCGGCTCCCTCGTTGCGGCGTCGGGACAGCTCGGCGCACTGTTCGCCGGCACCTCCCGCGAGGTCATCGACATCATGGTTCAGTACGGCGAGAAGGTCGGCGTGGCCTTCCAGCTTGCCGACGACGTGATCGATGTGACCGGGCTGAAGGTGAAGTCCGGCAAGTCACCGGGCACCGATCTCCGCGAGGGCGTCCCGACCCTCCCGATCCTGCTGCTCCGGCGTGCCGCCTCGGCCGGGGACGCCTCCGCCGTCGAGGTCCTCGCCCTGGTTGACGGCGACCTGACCTCGGACGAGGCGCTGGCCGAAGCCGTCGAGGCGGTGCGCACGCACCCACAGACCCAGGAAGCGTGGGCCGTCGCGCAGCGCTGGGCCGACGACGCCGTCGCCGCCCTCGACCCGCTGCCCGACAGCGTGGTGAAGCAGGCGCTCGCCAGTTTCGCCCACGCCGTCGTCACCCGGGACGTCTGACCGGCCCGCATTCGCCTCCTTGGCGCCGCCCGGTTTCAGTTCCTGCGCCTTTGCCGCCGGTGCTCCGGCCCGGGGCGGCGTGTCGGCCCGCGCCACGCCCTTCCACGGCTGAAACCCGGGGAAAACGGTGCGCGGGAAGTACAGGCGGGAGCGGCCCGGTTGCCCACATAGGGCCCGACGTCGGCCCGGAAACCCCGCACGTCGGCTGAACTGCCCGGATGAGCGTGGAACAGGTGGTGAAGTCCCTCGGGTCGGTCGCCCGCACCGGGCAGGTGCGCGACCGCGGCGTCAGCGCCCGGGAACTTGCCCGGGCAGTGCGCGGGGGCACGGTGGTGAGGCTGCGATCCGGTGTGCTGGCCCTGCCGGGTGCGGACCCCGACCTCACGGCAGCGGTGCTGGCCGGTGGCCGGCTGACCTGCGTGTCGGCGGCCCGGTACTATGGCCTGTGGCAGCTCCGGCGCCCCGGCTCCCTTCATCTGAGCTGCTCCTCGGGTGCGGTCGGGTGTGTCAACCACCGCGGCAGGACTGTTCCGGTCCACTCGATCCTGCCCGTCGTGGGACTTGCCGACGTCCTGGTCCATGCCCTGCAGTGCCGGCCGGCGGTTGAGTCGGTGGCAATGGTTGAATGCGCGCTGCGCCGGGGCGACACGGTGAAGTCCTTCCTCACGGACCGGCTCCCGGGCAACCGCAACGGGCGGGCACGTGCCGCCCTCGACCTCGCCGGGACCTCGGCCGACTCCGCCATCGAGGTCGTTGCCCGCCTGCTGTTCCTGGGCGCCGGCCTGGACATCGAACCGCAGGCAGCGGTTCCGGAAGTGGGCCGGGTGGATTTCCTGGTCGAAGGCTTCCTCGTCGTCGAGATCGACGGGGCGGCGTTCCATTCCGACCGGCGGGCCCTGCGGCGGGACCGCCACCGCAACAACCGGACAATCATCAACGGCTACGCGGTGCTGAGGTTCTGCTATGAGGACATCATGTTCCACCAGGAACTCGTCCTGGCCGACATTTTCGCGGTGCTCCGGGGCCGGGCCGTGCGGTAGGTGCACCGGATCCGGCACCTTTGGCGGGATAGCCGCCGCCCGACCCGCGTGGCGGCCGGCGACACGCGTCCGGCGGACCCAAACCCGCAGGAATCGGCGCAGCGCAGGGCTAGAGGAACGCCCGCAGTTCGTCGGCCTTGCGGGCGCGGATCGCCGGGTCGACGATCGGGCGGGTCGGCGCGAAGTAGAAGCCGTCGTCGTGCCAGCGGGGAAGGACGTGCTGGTGGTAGTGCCACACGTGCTGGCTGCCGGCGGGCTCGTTGTGCTGCCGGGTGGAGACGCCGTCGGGCTCCCACGCCCGCTTGATCGCCACGGCAAGGTCGCGGGTGAGGACCATGATCCGGGCGGCGACGTCGTCGGGGAGTTCGTAGAGCAGCTCGAAGTGCTCACGCGGGGTGATCAGCACATGCCCGGGGTTGGGGGCGAAGCCGTGGGAGGCGATGAACGCAATCGCCAGCTCATCCGAGTAGATGACGTCGCCCGGGCGGCACAGGTTCTTCGGGTTGCTGAAGTCGCCCTTGGCCAGGTCGCAGAACGGGCAGCGGTAGTCCTGCGGCGCGTGGTGAACAAACTCGGACACGTGCCTAGTCCTCCTCGGTGTCTTCGAACACCCACTCGAACAGGTCAAGGACGTACTCGCTGAACGTCCCCTCCTCGCTCTGCCATTCGCCGCGGGCGTTGTTGCGGCGCCAGATGATCGGGTCGGGAACGGAGAGCTGGTCCACGCGCATGCCCCACGTGTACTGCTCCTCCTCGTCCTCGAGGAAGAGCAGGTAGCCGTCCTCGACCTCAAGCTCGTCGGGGTCCCAGAAGAAGTGGAACGCCTCCATGATGTCTTCGGTCGCTCCGACGGCGAGGTAGAACTCGCGCAGCGCCAGGGGCAGCTCGAAGTCCTTGCCGTCGAGAAGCTCCTCCAGTTCGGCCGGCGAGAAGCCGTCCTCCGCTTTCCACTGGTCGTCAAAGTAGGCGGGAACCAGGGCACGGAATTTGTCCAGGAACAGTTCGGTCACAGGAACTCCAGGTGGTGTTGGGGGGAAGCTTCCATCCTATCCCGCACGGACCGCAGGCTTTACCGCCCGTTCCGCGGGGACCGGGTCCACGTCCGGGCCGCGAGCGGCACCGACCAGCCGTTGGTCCATGCAAGGATGCGCAGCAGGAACACGAGGGCGGCGGCCGCTGTGCCGGTGAGCAGGTTGAACCATCCGGCCGCCACGAGCAGGGTCACGACGACGGCGCCAAGCATCGCCGGCAGGGCGTAGACGTCGCGCGGGTCGAACAGCTGCGGAGTCTCGTTGGCGACGACGTCGCGCAGCAGCCCGCCGCCAACGCCGGTGGTGACGCCGAGCAGGACCGCCGCGACGGGATTCAGCCCGAAGTCGAGCGCCTTGAGCGTTCCCGTGACGCAGAACAGTGCAAGCCCCGCGGCGTCGAAGATCACAAGGACGCGCTTGACCCGCTCCACCCCGGAGACCGTGAAGTACACGAGGACCATGGCCAGCAGCGGGGGAATCAGGTAGACGGGATTGGAGAACGCAGCCGGCGGCGTACCGATGATGACGTCGCGCACCACGCCCCCGCCGAGCCCCGCCAGGGAAGCCAGCAGCAGCGAACCGACGACGTCGAACTTCCTCCGGGCGGCAAGGAGCGATCCGGAGACTGCGAAGAAGAACACTCCGGCCAGATCAAGGATCAGGGCGATGTTCGAGGCGGTGGTCATTTGCTCTTTCGACGGAAGCCCGCGGACGGGCGGAGCTTAGGCGAAGGGTGCCGATTCCCGTGAGAGGATCCAGGTGTTCGTGTCACCGCGGCGCTCGACGGTCACCGTTGTCACAAGGGCCTCGATGAGCGCCAGCCCGCGGCCGGACTCGAGGTCCTCGCCCGGCATCTCCGGCACGGTGAGGTCCGGGAGCGCCTCGGCGCCGATCTCGGAGATCTTCGCGTGCAGGAGGGAGGGCATGATGCTGAGGTCGACGCCGAGCATCAGGCGCCGGCCCTTGGCGGCGATGCCGTGCTGGACCACGTTGGTGGCGGCCTCGACGACGGCGGTGGCAAACGCCATCTGGTCAAGCTCGGGCACGAACGCCGCGTCGTCCCACAGCAGGGCCAGCTCGTCGTGGAGCTTGTCGACCGCCTCGGGTTCGGCGGGCGCCAGCAGCTTGCGCTGGGCCAACACCTCAGTCATTGGCGAAGGCATCTTCGGTTGTGGCATGAGGAGTCAGGACCCGGTGCATGCTTGTCAGTTCGAGGACCATCTTCACCTGCGGCCGAACGCGGGCGATCCGCAGGTCCCCTCCGGCCTGCCGTGCCAGTTTGAGGCAGCCGATGAGGGCGCCGAGCCCGGAGGAATCGATGAACTCCGTTGCATCGAGGTCCACCACGATGCGCTTGTTGCCGGCGGAGACGACATCCCCGATGACGTCGCGCAGTTGCGGTGCAGCGACCATGTTCAGCCTCCCGGTGCCTGAGACGACCGTGTACGTTGCTTTCTGCTCAGTGCTGAACTGCATCTGCACTCCTCTTTTCCGGGACAAACCCCTTGTACTTTACTGCCTTGAGCACGACGCTCAGCAC
This sequence comes from Arthrobacter sp. TJ-254, assembly GCF_058269175.1. Classification (NCBI taxonomy): domain Bacteria; kingdom Bacillati; phylum Actinomycetota; class Actinomycetes; order Micrococcales; family Micrococcaceae; genus Arthrobacter; species Arthrobacter sp. TJ-254. The sequence continues at coordinate 477,328 of NZ_JBZCNF010000002.1, forward strand.
GACGAGGTCGAAGGCGACCCAGCCCACATTGACGAGCGTCCCGATCGGTTCGTTGAGTCCAAGTGCCAGCCGTGTGACCCCTACAAGCAGCGCGGCAACAAGCAGCACGATGACGGTCAGCTGGGGGCGGATCAGGCTCCAGCGCGGACCGCCGCTCTGGCGGGACTTGGGGGTGACGGCGAACGCCAGCGGGTGCCCGAACCACACGTTGCGGGCGGCGGTGGTGCACGCCCGGATCCAGACAGGGAACAGCGCCAGGCTGTACTGCTGGCCGCGCCAGGTGCTCAGCCCCCGTCCCGCAACGGCGAAGAGGATCTGGTTGGCGATCATGAACGGGATGAAGCGGGAAAAGAAGTCGTCGCTGAGGCTCGTCACCGGAAGGATGCCGAGCGTGAGGTAGAGGATCGGGGCGGCGAAGTAGACGACGGCGGCGAACCCGGAGAGGTACGTCCACATGGTGGTGAAGTACATCAGGCGCTGGCCGAGCTTCAGGCCCTTCAGCGTCAGGGGGTTCTCCCGCAGCAGGACCTGGATGGTTCCCTGGGCCCACCGGAGGCGCTGCGTCAGCATCGTCCCGAGGTCTTCGGGGGCAAGCCCGCGCGCCAGCACCTCATGGTGGTAGACGCTCTGCCAGCCCATCGCGTGGAGCCCCAGCGAGGTCGCCATGTCCTCCGTCACGGAGATGGTTGACATCGGCATGATCGGCTGGGCCTCGGAAGAGCGTTCGATGGTGACCGCATCGAGGACGGCCTGCACCGATCCCAGGGCCGCGAGCGGGGAGAGGTCGCGGTGGGACATGCGTTCGACGGCGCGGTCCAGGTCGACCGCGAGCTCAACCGAGGCGTCGGCTCCGTGCCCCATCGCCGTGAGCTCGGCGAGGTCGGACTCAAGGGCTGACAGGTCCGAGCTGACCAGGGTCTGCACTGCCTCGTCAACGGACCGGCGCACCCTGTAGGTCACCTCGCTGAGCGAGGCTCCTTCGGCAAGTTCGGCACGGGCGCGGCCGGTTGCCGCCTCCACCCGGTCCAGCAGCCCGGCGACAAGTGGGTCGGCGGCTTCGGGGGAGCGGCGGGCGGACCGCAGGGCGCGGCGGGAGGCCTTGAGCGCCTTGCGCACGCTCCGGTCCACTTCGGTGACGTACCCGGTCAGGCCCAGCTGCATGAGCGCCTCACGCCGCAGGACGGCGTTGGATCCGCAGAAGAACGCGGCATCCCAGCCGTCCTTGCCCTGCTGGATCGGCCCGTAGAAGAGCGGCGCCTGGCTGCCCAGCGGATCATTGTCGGCAACGTTGTCGAAGTACTGCGGCGTCTGGACGAGGGCCACGCGCCGGTTGTCGAAGTACCCCAGCGTGCGCCCGAGGATGGTGGGGGCCGGCACCTGGTCGGCGTCAAGGATGAGGACGAACTCTCCCTGCGTCTCCATCAGCGCGTTGTTGAGGTTGCCCGCCTTGGCGTGGCGCGGGCGGTCCTCCCAGTCGGCGCCGCGGGTGAGGTAGCCGATCCCGTGCTCCTCGGCGAGGCGGCGGATCTCGGGGCGTGACCCGTCGTCAAGGATCCAGGTGCTGTGCGGGTGTTCGATCGCCTGCGCGGCGAGGGCGGTGCGCAGGACCATCTCCGCGGGCTCGTCGTAGGTGGTGATGAAGACGTCAACCGTTGCATCGGGGCGCGCCGGCGGCGCGGACCGGTGCCGGACCCGCCAGACCGTCATGCCAAAGAGGGTCAGGTCGATGAGGCTGTACGTTTCGGCGATGACGAGCGGGACGGCAATCCACCAGGCGTCCCAGTTGAGCGAGGCGAACCAACGCCACGCAATGTAGTTGACGCCGGTGAGGACGGTCAGGACAACCAGCAGGCGCAGCAGGAAGCGGTTCACGGGCTCGGGGTTTCCTGCGGGCGGCTCCGGCTGCGGTGCAGGATCACTGCGGTGACGTCGTCGGCCACCTCGGGCACGTCGGCGAGCTGGAGCAGGGCGCTGCAGGCGTCGGCCGCGGTCGGCGCCTGGGCGATGACCACCCGCACAGCGGCGATGAAGTCCTCGATCGTCTCATAGAGGTCGAGCAGTCCGTCACTGATGACGGCGAGGACGTCGCCGGGGGCAAGCTGCACCTGTCCCGACCGCCAGACCTGCCCGGGCCACGCGCCGACCGGCGGGCCGCCCGAGGCGAGCCGGTCGCAGCGGCCGTCGGCGGTGATGTGGAGGGCGAGGCCGTGCCCGGCGTCGACGTATTCGACGACGCCCGTCGCGGCATTGAGCCGGCCATGGAAGAGGGTGACGAAGGATCCGGCCTTGTCGAGGTCCGGCTCCGTTGACCGGGCGGCGCTGTTGAACGCCGTGTCAATGTTGGTCTGGCCGGCGACGGAACGCATGACGGCGCGCACCGTGGCGGCGATGAGGGCCGCGCCCATGCCCTTGCCCATGGCATCGGCGACAGTGAGGTGGAGGCCCTCGGGGGTGCGGTACCAGTCGTAGAAGTCGCCGCCGACGCTGCGCGAGGGGCGGAACTGTCCGGCGAGGGCGTAGTCCTCGAACTGCAGCGCGTCCCGGGGGAGCAGGCTCTGCTGGACCTCCGCGGCCCGCCGGCGTTCGTCGGCGTTCGCCTCGTCGACGGCGCTCTGCCGGTTCTGCCTGCGGAAGATGGAATTGATGCGGGCCACGAGCTCGCGGGGGCTGAAGGGCTTGCTGATGTAGTCGTCGGCGCCGGTCTCGAGGCCGGTGAGCCGCTGGATCTCGTCGGTCCGCGCGGTGATCATGAGGATGTACGCGTCGGAAAAGGTGCGGATCTGGCGGCAGATGTCGATGCCGTCGCCGTCAGGGAGGTTCAGGTCCAGGGTGATCAGGTCGGCACCCTCCCGCGCCGCCGCGAGTCCCTCCTTCGCCGTCCCGGCCTCGGTGACCTCGAAGCCCTGGGATGCGAGGATCTGTGCGAGCAGGCTCCGGATGTCGGCGTCGTCTTCAACAACGAGGGCGCGGCGCGTACCGGAGGGGTAAGTCATAGGATCCATTAAACGCTACCAATCTCAAGTTTCACTCGGATAACTCCAGAAACATACGGAACGGCCGCTTTACGGTGCTACCGCAGCGCCCGAACGTGCAGGGCCAGGTAGAGGTGCACCCGGTCGGCGGTGACCGCCGGGTCGTACCCTGTGAGGTCGACGATTTGCTGGAGGCGGTAGCGCACCGTGTTGCGGTGCAGCTGCAGGGCGTCCGCAACGGCAGCGACAGACCCGTTGAGGGCAAGGTATTTCTCAAGGGTGGTCATCAGCCCGGCCCCGTGCTTGGCGTCGAAGGCGCTGACCGGCGCCAGGACCTCGGATGCGAGGTCGGCAAGGGGGACGTCCTCGCTGGTCATGAGCAGGGAGGTCAGGCTCAGCCGGTTGGGATGGTTGATCGGATTGCCGCGGGTGAGCGATTCCCGCGCCTCGAAGTAGCTCCACCGCAGGCCGTTCACGCCCGCGTAGGCTCCGCCGATTCCCACGCGGGCGGTGAACCCCGCCGCGTGGAGGTAGGCGCCAACGGTTTCGCCGAGTTCGGCACCGGCGGCCTCGGTGGCGATGACGACAAGGCGCTCGTCGATGATGGCGCTGACCGTCCCCGCGCAGTCGGCGGGCAGCGGCAGCGTGCGCAGGGCCCGGCGCTGCCCCGAGGCGACCTCGATGATCACCGCGACGTGCCGGCACGACGTGTCGAGGCCCGTGCTCTGAAGCCGGGCGCCGGCGTCGGGTCCGGTGAGGGTGCCGCGCACGACGTCCTGCAGCAGCTGCCCCGCCGCCGAACGCTCGCCGAAGCGCCGCCGGGCCTGGTTGCTCAGTTCGACGCTGATGAGGCTCTGCGCGTAGTCGACGATCTCGGCAGGCGTGTACGGCTCGGCGATGGCAAGGGTGCACCGGTCCTTCAGGCCCGTGGCCACCGGAACGCGGTGCCAGCCGCGCGCGTCCCCGTCGTCGGCGGAGGAGGTGCCGGCGATGCGGGTTCCGTACTGGGACAGGGAGACGTCGCTGCCCAGGATCGCCGCGAGCTCCTCGAGCAGCCGCGCCAGGCCGCCTCCGCCCAGGAGCGCCGCCGCGAGCCTCTGGTAACCGAGAAGCAGTCCCTCGAGGCGGGCATAGTGGTCCGCGGAGAGGGAGTCGGCAACAATCTTGCCGATGGCGATGAAGGGTGTCTGGTACGGCACCTCGAACACTGGAAGGCCCACCCGGTTGGCCTCGTCGACAAGGCCTTCCGGGGCGTGGTCGTGGGAGAACCCGACGCCGAACCCGACCGCCAGGGCTCCCGCCTCGGCGACCCGCCGCACGAACGCGCGCTCGGCGGAGGCGTTCTGGAACCGGACGCCGGTTGTCAGCACCACCTCGCCGCCGCCGAGGAACGGAAGCGGATCCTCAAGCTCGGTCACGGCGACCCACTGGATGCCGGCGTCGGAGGCGGGTGCGCTGCCGACGGGCGTCAGGCCGAGCCGGGGCGCGGCGAGCAATGTTGACAGGGAGATAGCCATGTACCAAGAGTAGGAGAGGCGGGCCGAAATTATTGTGCGGCTGCATGAGTGTTTCGCATTTCCCCTGTGCACCAGCACCTTGGAGTTTTCCGCCGGCGGCGCGTAGGGTCGGCAGTGACTCTCGCGCTGCCGCCGGTGATAGTTGTGCCTGCCGACGGCCGTCCGCTCAATGAAAGGGATGCACACCGTGGTCCAGACCCTGCAGAACTACATCAACGGCGAGTTCGTTTCGATCTCCGGCACGGAGATCCTCGACATCGTCAACCCCACCAACGGCGAACTCGTCGCGAAGGCGCCGGTGTCGCTCCAGGCTGACGTCGACGCGGCAATGGACGCCGCCGCCACCGCCTTCAAGTCCTGGAAGCACGTGACCCCGGGCCAGCGCCAGCTTATGCTGCTGCGCCTCGCCGACGCCGTGGAGGCAGCAAGCGACGACCTCGTGGAGGCCCAGCACCGCAACACCGGTCAGGTGCGCGAGATGATCGCCGCCGAGGAGGTTGCCGCGGGCGCCGACCAGCTGCGCTTCTTCGCCGGAGCCTCCCGCATCCTTGAGGGCAAGTCGGCCGGGGAGTACATGGAGGGCCACACCTCCTACATCCGCCGCGAGCCCATCGGCGTCGTCGCGCAGGTCGCGCCCTGGAACTACCCCCTGCTCATGGCGGTGTGGAAGATCGGTCCCGCCCTTGCCGCAGGCAACACGGTCGTCCTCAAGCCCAGCGACACCACCCCCGAATCGACGCTGCTCCTGGCGCGGCTCACGCAGGACATCCTGCCCCCGGGCGTGCTGAACGTGGTGCTCGGCAACGCCGAGACCGGCTCCATGATGACCGAGCACAAGACTCCCGGCCTCGTCTCGATCACCGGTTCGGTGCGTGCGGGCATCGCCGTCGCCTCGAGCGCGGCCAAGGGCCTGAAGCGGGCCCACCTGGAGCTTGGCGGCAAGGCCCCCGCCGTCGTCTTCGCCGACGCCGACCTCAAGAAGACCGCCGAGGCGCTCGCCGAGTTCGCCTTCTTCAACGCGGGCCAGGACTGCACCGCGGTCACGCGCGTCCTCGTCCAGGAACCCGCCCACGACGAGCTTGTCGCGGCAATGGTCGAGCACACCAAGACGCTCAAGACCGGCAGCCAGGACGACTCGGAGAACTACTTCGGGCCGCTGAACAACATCAACCACTTCAACGCGGTCAACTCGGTCATCGACTCCCTGCCGGCTCACTGCCAGGTCGCCACCGGTGGCAAGCGTGCGGGCGACAAGGGCTACTTCTTCGAACCCACGATCGTCACCGGAGCCGAGCAGAGCGACGACATCGTCCAGAAGGAGACGTTCGGCCCGATCCTCACCGTCCAGAAGTTCCTCACCGAGGCTGAAGCCGTGGAGATGGCCAACGACGTCGATTTCGCCCTCGCCTCAAGCGTGTGGACAACCGACCACGGCACGGCCATGCGCGTCTCCCGCGACCTGGACTTCGGCGCCGTGTGGATCAACACACACATCATGCTCACCGCGGAGATGCCGCACGGCGGGTTCAAGAGCTCCGGCTACGGCAAGGACCTCTCGCTGTACGGCGTCGAAGACTACACACGGATCAAGCACGTCATGAGCGCGCTGGATGTCTAGAAGGGACACGAATTTCATGACAACTCTCTCCACCTCCGCGGTCGGACCCGGATTCCGGCTCGAGCAGAAGCGCAACATCACTGGCACCTTCCCCGGCCCGAAGTCCGCCGCCCTCGATGCCCGCCGCAGCGCGGTCATCGCCAAGGGCGTCGCGTCCGGCGTGCCGGTCTACGCGGCCGACGCCGACGGCGGCATCATCAAGGACGTCGACGGGAACTCGTTCATCGACCTTGGCTCGGGCATTGCCGTCACGAGCGTCGGGGCCTCCGATCCCGCCGTCGTCAGCGCCGTGCAGGAGCAGGTCGGGCACTTCACCCACACCTGCTTCATGGTCACCCCCTACGAGGGGTACATCGCGGTCGCCGAGCAGCTGGCCGAACTGACCCCGGGTGACTTCGAGAAGCGCACGGTGCTCTTCAACTCCGGTGCCGAGGCCGTGGAGAACGCTGTCAAGGTGGCGCGCCTTGCCACCGGCCGCAACGCCGTCGTCGCCTTTGACCACGCCTACCACGGCCGCACCAACCTCACGATGGCGCTGACCGCCAAGTCGATGCCGTACAAGACAAACTTCGGTCCGTTCGCCCCCGAGGTGTACCGGATGCCGATGAGCTACCCGTACCGTGAGGAAAACCCGGCGATCACCGGCGCGGAGGCCGCCCAGCGCGCCATCACCATGATCGAGAAGCAGCTCGGCGGAGACTCAGTCGCCGCGATCATCATCGAGCCCATCCAGGGCGAGGGCGGCTTCATCGTCCCCGCCGAGGGCTTCCTCCCCGCGCTGGCCGAGTGGGCCAAGGCCAACGGCGTCGTCTTCATCGCCGACGAGGTCCAGTCCGGGTTCTGCCGCACCGGTGAGTGGTTCGCCGTGAACCACGAGGGCGTTGTGCCCGACATCATCACCATGGCCAAGGGGATTGCCGGCGGCATGCCGCTTTCGGCGATCACCGGCCGTGCCGACCTGCTCGACGCCGTCCACCCGGGCGGCCTCGGCGGAACCTACGGCGGCAACCCGGTGGCCTGCGCGGCCGCCCTCGCCTCGATCGGCACGATGAAGGAGCAGGACCTCGCCGGACGTGCCCGCCGCATCGAGGAGCTCGTAATGCCCCGGCTCAGGGCGCTGAAGGAGGAGCTCGGAGAATCCGGGATCATCGGCGACATCCGGGGCCGCGGCGCGATGCTCGCCATCGAGTTCGTGAAGGAAGGAAGCACAGCGCCGAACCCCGAGGCCACCAAGGCGGTCGCCGCCGCGTGCCTCCAGGCCGGCGTCATCATCCTCACCTGCGGCACCTACGGCAACGTGATCCGCCTGCTGCCGCCGCTGGTGATGGGCGACGAGCTGCTCCGCGACGGGCTCGACGTGCTCGAGACCGTCATCCGCTCCACCAAGTAGCCGGGAAACTGCAGATGACCACGTAATTCCGGGGGAGTTACGTGGTCATCTGCAGTTTGAGGCCGGTGATGAGCGCCTCAAGGCCGGCGCTGAAGGCGATGTCCGCCGCCGTGCGGCCCCCGGGGCCGCCCGATCCGGGCTGGGCTGCGCTGCGCACCGCGGCCGTGAAGACAGGGAACTCCCCGCCCAGGGCGCCGGAGTCAAAGATGTTGCTTGGCGCCGAGACGTCCAGCGCCGAGCCGTAGATGAACGATTCGAGCGCGACGATCGCCGGGACAACGCGCTCCTCGGGCCAGCCGGCGGCCAGGAACCCGCGGGCCACCTCCTCGTACATGCGCAGGGTGTCGGCGGCGTCGGTCACGGGCATGACGGCGATCACCGGAACCAGCGGGGCGTGCCGGGCGAACACCTCCCGGTAGGACCATGCCCAGCGCCGCACCGCCTCATCCCACGGTTCGGTGGCGAAGGCGCTGAAGTCGACCATCGTCATGACGTGGTCCTGGACCCAGCTAAGGACCTCCTGCTTGGATCCGGCGTGGTTGTAGAGGGCCGACGGCGCCACCTTCAGCCGTTTGGCCAGGGCCGACATGGTCAGGCCGTCGTACCCCTCGGCTGCGATCAGGGCCAGGGCCGCGCGGGTGATCCGTGCCCGGGACAGGACGCCCTTGGGCGGCCGTCCGGCGCGCCGGTGTGCCTCCGGGGCGGCTTCACTCATTCAGGGCTCCTGTTCCTCACTTCGACGTTATCCTATGGCTCTTCCCAAACCGTCACCGGCCCGCTAGAGTCTTCCCAGTAAATGAATAGCGTTCATTTTGTGGCGGAGGTCACGAACGCTGGGAGGAGAAAATGAAGACTGTAGAGCGCGACGTCGTCGTAATTGGAGCGGGGCCCTCGGGCCTGACCGCGGCATGGGAGCTGCGAAAGGCCGGGCACTCCGTTGCGGTGCTTGAAGCAAGGGACCGCGTCGGCGGACGCACCCACACCGACGACGTCGACGGCGCCGTCCTCGAGGTGGGCGGCCAGTGGGTTTCGCCGGACCAGACGGCGCTCATCGGCCTGCTGAGCGAACTCGGGCTTGAGACGTTCCCCCGTTACCGCGAGGGCGAGGCCGTCTACGTCGGCGCCGACGGGATCCCCCGGCGCTACTCGGGGGAGACCTTCCCCGTGAACGAGCACACCGCCGCGGAAATGGACCGGCTGACCGCGATCCTCGACGAACTTGCCGCGCAGACCAACCCCGACGCCCCCTGGGAGCATCCGGACGCGCGTGCCCTCGACACCGTCTCCTTCGCCACCTGGCTGCGCCGGCGCTCGGACGACGAGGAGGCCTGCAACAACATCGGGCTGTTCATCGCCGGCGGGATGCTGACCAAGCCCGCCCACGCGTTCTCGGCCCTGCAGGCGGTCCACATGGCCGCGAGCGCCGGTTCGTTCTCGAACCTGGTGAACGAAGACTTCATCCTCGACCGCCGGGTTATCGGCGGGATGCAGTCGCTGTCCCAGCGCCTAGCCGCCGATCTCGGCGATGACGTCTTCCTCGACACCCCGGTGCGTACCCTGCGCTGGTCCGAGGGGCCCGACGGCACCGCGGTCACCGCGGTGTCGGACAGGGTCACCGTCAACGCCCGGTACGCCGTCGTTGCAGTACCGCCGAACCTCTACTCCCGGTTGTCCTACGAGCCGCCGCTGCCGCGCAGGCAGCACCAGATGCACCAGCACCAGTCGCTGGGCCTGGTGATCAAGGTCCACGCGGTCTACAGCCGGCCATTCTGGCGCGATGCCGGTCTCTGCGGCACCGGCTTCGGCGCCGGACAGGTGGTGCAGGAGGTCTACGACAACACCAACCACGAAGACCCGCGCGGAACCCTCGTCGGGTTCGTGTCTGACGAGAAGGCCGACGCACTGTTCGAACTCGAGCCCGTCGAACGCCGCCGGCGGGTCCTGGAGTCGATCGCCACCTACCTGGGGGAGCAGGCGCTCACCCCGGAGGTCTACTACGAGTCGGACTGGGGATCCGAGGAGTGGACGCGCGGCGCCTACGCCGCAAGCTTCGACCTCGGCGGCCTTCACCGCTACGGGCCGCACCAGCGCACGCCCGTGGGCCCCATCCACTGGTCCTGCTCCGACATCGCGGGCGAGGGCTACCAGCACGTGGACGGCGCCGTGCGGATGGGACAGCGCACCGCGGAAATTCTCAGCACCATCCTCGCTCCATCACCCGGCGCCCTTTCCGGCCCGGGCTCCCTCTTCACGAAGGTGACCCAATGAGTACAGAGGTAAAGACAGCGGGCCGTGGGACAGGCCTCAGCAAGAAGGGCCTCAGCGCCGGCTCCGTCGGGCTGCTGGGCGCCGTCGTCATCGGTGTCTCAAGCATCGCCCCCGCCTACACGCTCACGGCCGCCCTCGGCCCAACCGTGGCGGAGGTGGGGGTGAACCTGCCCGCCATCTTCCTCGTCGGGTTCATCCCAATGCTCCTTGTGGCCCTCGGCTACCGGGAACTCAACAAGGCGATGCCCGACTCGGGCACCTCCTTCACCTGGGCCACCCGGGCCTTCGGTCCGTGGATCGGCTGGATGGCGGGCTGGGGCTCGATCGCCGCGACGATCATCGTCCTGTCGAACCTGGCCGCCGTCGCCGTTGACTTCTTCTACCTGATGCTCGCGCAGGTCACCGGCAACGAGGCGCTCGCCGACCTCACCCTGAACCTGCCGGTCAACATCGTCACCACCCTGATCTTCATCACCATCGCCTGCTGGATCTCCTACCGGGGCATGGAGACGATCAAGACCGTCCAGTACGTGCTCGTCACCTTCCAGCTGATCGTCCTCGCCTGGTTCGCCATCGCGGCATTCGCCCACGTGGCCAACGGCACGGCCTTCGATGCCACACCCATCAGCGCCGAATGGTTCAACCCGTTCGCCGTCGGGTCCTTCTCCGCGTTTGCGGCAGGCGTCTCGCTGTCGATCTTCATCTACTGGGGCTGGGACGTCTGCCTCACGATGAACGAGGAAGCGACGAACCCCAAGAAGACTCCGGGACGTGCAGCCGGCGTCACCATCGTCGTCATCATGGCCATCTACCTGATCGTCGCCCTGGCAACGCTGTCCTACGCCGGAGTCGGCGAGGGCGAGCTCGGCGCGGGCAACCCCGACAACCAGGGCAGCATCTTCGCAGCGCTGGCCGGGCCGGTCATGGGCCCGTTCGCCATCCTGATGTCGATGGCCGTCCTGAGCAGCTCGGCGTCCTCGCTGCAGTCCACCTTCGTCTCGCCCGCCAGGACCCTGCTCGCGATGGGCCACTACGACGCCCTTCCGGCCAAGTACGGCAAGGTCAGCCCCCGCTACCTGTCTCCGCGCTACGCCACCGTCGCTGCGGCCGTCGCCGCCGGAGGGTTCTATGTGGTCACCCGCGTCCTTTCGGAGAACGCGCTGTGGGACACGATCACGGCCCTGGGCATGATGATCTGCTTCTACTACGGCATCACCGCCCTGGCCTGCGTCTGGTACTTCCGGGCAGAGGCCTTCACCAACTCCCGGAACTTCCTCGGGAAGTTCCTCGCACCGCTCCTGGGCGGGGTCATCCTCCTGGTGATGTTCGTCAAGACCGCATTTGATTCAATGGACCCGGCCTACGGCTCGGGCTCGGAGGTCGGCGGTGTCGGAATGGTGTTCATCCTCGGCATCGGCGTGCTCCTGCTCGGCGCCGTGCTCATGGCGATCCAGTACCGGGTCAATCCGGGCTTCTTCAAGGGAACCGGCCTGCGGAAGGGCACGTCGGCAGAGACCGACGCCTGACCCAATCGGGCCGGACATCCGGACAAGGCCGCCGGCGGGACCTCCCAGGAGGATTCCGCCGGCGGCCTTTGCCATGGGCAGCGAGCCGGGTTTGACTTAACGCTCGACGAAATCCATCAGGAGGCTTAGCATCAACGTACTGAACTCCCCGGAAGGCGAAGTCCGCGCTGGGCCGCGCCGCGATGCCCTTTCCAGCGAAAGTCGCGACAATCCGGGGGAGACGGCAGTGCGAGGCGTTTCACGATGCGTATTGGGTTGATCGCAGGACCGTGGCTTCCGGTTCCGCCGCTGGGTTACGGCGGTGTTGAGTTGATGGTCGACTCCCTGGCGCGAGGCCTCACCGAAGCCGGCCACGAGGTGCTGCTGGCAGCCCCGGCCGACAGCAAGTGCCCGGTTCCCTTGCTTCCGGGAACCGACGTTTCGGATCCTTCGCCGCTCGGCATCACCGGCTCGGAGCTGCCGCACGTTGCGCGCGCCTATGGCGGGCTTGCCGACGTCGACCTCATCCATGACCACACCCCCACGGGACCGTTGTACCGGCACCGGCCACCGGGCGTGCCTGTGGTTGCAACGATCCACAACCGACTGACCCCCGTCAGCCGCGCGATGTACCGGACCGCGTCGCAGGACACGGCGATCATCGCGATCTCCCACAGCCAGCTCAGCGGGTCGCCGGATATCCAGGTGGCCGCCGTCATTCACCACGGCATGGACTTTTCCGCCGTGCCGGTCGGACAGGGGAAGGGCGGCTATGTCTGTTTCCTCGGGCGCATGTGCGCCGACAAGGGCGTGGTCGAGGCAATCATCACCGCCCGGGCCGCCGGAATTCCCCTGAGGATCGCGGCGAAAATGCGGGAAGCCATTGAACTTCAGTACTTCCACGACGCCGTTGAACCGATCCTCGGGGCGAATGAGGAGTTCCTCGGTGAGGTTGCCGACGGCGACAAGTACGCGCTCCTGGGGGACGCGGTTGCCCTTTTGAACCCGATCCAGTGGCCGGAACCCTTCGGGCTGGTGATGATCGAAGCCCTTGCCACGGGCACACCGGTGGTCACCACACCGCTTGGAGCTGCCCCCGAGATCGTCGAGCCCGGGGTGACAGGATATTTCGCCGACACCCCTCAAGCGCTGGCACCGCTCCTGACCTCGGCGGCGGGGCTGGACCGGCGCGTCATCCGGGCCCGCGCCGAGGAGCGTTTCAGCGCCGAACGCATGGTCAGGGAGCACCTGGCCCTGTATCTTCAGACCGCGGCGGCGGGGTGAGCCGTAGCAAATTGCCCCGCAATTCGGGTTGCGGGACGATTGACGGGGGCGACGGCCCAACGGCTTGTCGGTAGCGGAATATCGATAGGGAGCGGTCCATGAACGCATGGAATGCGGATACTGCTGCGGGTTCACCGGGCCTCGGTGCAGTGACCATCGTTGAGGGTTCCTCATTCTGCATCTCGGCCCAGAGCGGAGACATCCTTCCCGGCCTTCCCCAGGGCGCGTTCTACCAGGACACCCGCATCCTCTCGCGGTGGCAGCTCACTGTCGACGGCGCCCCGCTGGAACCCCTGACGGCGGGAACGCGTGAACCCTACCGGGCGGTCTTCGTCGGCAGGCCGGGCGGATCCGATGGTGGTGCCGACAGCCCCATCGTTGTGGAACACGAACGCGAGGTCGGCCCGGGGCTGCGCGATGACATCAAGGTCCGCAATTTTTCGCAACGGCAGGTCAGCTGCCGGATCCACATCCTTGTCGATGCCGACCTCAGCGACCTCTTCGACGTCAAAGGCGGAAGGATCCCCACCTCAAAGGAGTGCGAACGGCAGGTCCGCGGGGATGAGCTGCGGATCGAATCGGCGCGGAACGGGTCCCAGCGAGGGGTTGCAATCAGCGCGCCCGGAGCGGTTGTCACCCAGAGCGCGCTCCTGTTCCTGGCGGAAGTCGGGCCGCGGGAGTCGTGGTCGGTCCGGATCATCAGCACCCCCCTCGTGGAGGGTGCCGGCCCGGATGAGCCGTTTTCGCCCACCGCAGACTCGGTGCACCATGTAGCGGCGCGCCGGTATGCCGACTGGGAGAGGGAGGTCCCCCGGCTCTCGATCACCGACAGGAACGTCGAACACGTTCTCACCCGCAGCCAGGAGGACCTCGGCGCCCTGAGGATCTTCGATCCCGACGACCCCGGACGGGCGGCTGTGGCGGCAGGCGCCCCCTGGTTCATGGCGCTGTTCGGCAGGGACTCCCTCATCTCCTCCTACATGGCGCTGACCGTTGATCCCTCGCTGGCCACCGGAACCCTCCAGACCCTTGCATCGATGCAGGGAGCGAAAGTTGACCGGGCAACCGAGGAGGAGCCCGGACGGATACTGCACGAGGTCCGGCTGGGGACCAGCGGGGGGCTCGCCCTCGGCGGAAACCACGCCTACTACGGCACCGCCGACGCCACCCCCCTGTTTGTGGCACTCCTCGGTGAACTGGGCCGCTGGGGCCTGGCCAACGACCTGCTCTCCTCCCTGCTGCCCCACGCCGACCGGGCCCTGGAGTGGATCGAACGGTATGGCGACCGCGACGGCGACGGGTTCGTTGAATACGGACGGAGGAACGACCACGGCCTGGTGAACCAGGGGTGGAAGGACTCGTGGGACGGCATCAACTTCGCCGACGGGCGGCTGGCCGAGGCTCCACTGGCGCTCTGTGAGGTGCAGGCCTACGTCTACAGTGCGTACCTGGGGCGGGCACTGCTGGCACGGCAGCTCGGAGACGACGCGGGCGCCGCACGTTGGGCTCACAAGGCTGCGTATGTGAAGGCCGAGTTCAACGACCGGTTCTGGCTGCCGGACAAGGGCTACTTTGCCGTGGCGCTGGACAAGGACAAGGAACCGGTGGATGCCTGCGCCTCGAACATGGGCCACTGCCTGTGGCTGGGCATCGTCGACGCCGACAAGGCGCCCCTGGTGGTCGAACGGCTCATGTCGCCGGAGATGTTCACCGGCTGGGGGATCCGCACGCTCGCCGCGGACATGGGCGCCTACAACCCGGTCAGTTATCACAACGGCTCCGTCTGGCCGCACGACACCACCCTGGTGGCCGCGGGCATCATGCGGTATGGATTCGTCGAGGAAGCGGTCAGGGTTGCCCGGGGACTGTTCGACGCGGCAGAGCACTTCGACGGCCGGCTGCCCGAGCTCTTCTGCGGCTTCTCCCGTGACGAGTTCGCCGATCCCGTTCCCTACCCGACGTCGTGTTCCCCCCAGGCCTGGGCCTCGGCGTCGCCGGTTCACCTCCTGCGCACCCTCCTTCGCTTCGACCCCCTCCTTCCGCAGGGTGAGGTGTGCCTGGCCCCGGTCCTGCCGGAGGAATTCGGGAGCATCAGCGCAGGCAACGTCCGCCTCGGCGCTTCACGGGTCACCCTGCGCGGCGCGGGAAGGGACGGGACCATCGAAGGCCTCCCGGACGGACTGAAGCACCGCCCCGGCCCCCGCGGGCCCCTGGAGGACCTCTTCTAGGCCCCGCACGCCCTCCGGCTAGGTTCCGGTTGGCCAGGTCTCCATCTCGTTAGCGTGCCCGTGCCTCGAGCTTTCCCGCAGGGCCGAAAGGGCCGTGGTCTCATCGATCCACAGAAAGGCGTCATACCTCCTGTTCAGCACCGTCGGCACATAGTTGCCCCACCGCTCGGCGTGGGGGTGGTACACCACCCCGATGGCCCGGTGGCCGCTGGACGCGCCGGCCCAGTCGCCCTCCGAGCCGTCGAAGACGAACAGGGCGGAATGGTCTTCGCCCAGCGCGTCGTGGAGAAAGCATTCGGTGCTGCCCTTCCTTGCCGCCGGCATGGTCATCGAGCGGACGGACCCGCCCCATTTGGAGGAGGCCAACACCTTCCCGTGGTGCGACCCGAGACCGACAAGCACGACCTCCTCCGGGGAATGGGCTTCCCTGACCAGCTGCCCGACGTTGACCATTCCGGCATCGGCCATGTTGGTCCAGCGGGCATCCCCGATATGGGTGTTGTGCTCCCACACCACGGCCTTCGCGCCGGGCCCGTGGTGCTTCATCAGTTCCTCGAGCGTCTCCACCATGTGCCGGTCACGGACATTCCAGGAATCCGGCCCGCCCTTCACCATGGTCCGGTAATAGGCCTCCGCCCCCGCGGCCGAGCGCGCGTTCTGTTCGGCGTTGAAGCGGCTCGACCTGTCGGCGTCGTCGGCCTCGGCGATGTAGCTTCGAAGCTCCGTCAGGAGCCTCAGGACTTCGGACTCACATCCGCTGGGAACCCACCGCGTGGCCCGCGCATAGGACTGCGGGTCCTCCGCATAGGGCTCGAAGCAGCGGAAGGCCTCGAGTGCGATGTCGACGTGCTGGGGGTGGTGCTGTTCCAGGTACCCAAGCGCCGCCCGCAGGGAATCCCACAGGCTGTACACGTCGAGACCGTAAAAGCCTGCCCGGTTATCCGGCGCGCGGCCGGCGTTGAAGCGTCGGAGCCAGCGGGTGAAGTCGGCTACCTCGTCGTTCGCCCACATCCAGGTCGGCCAGCGGTCATAGCCGCGCAGCACCTCGACGGGATCCTCCGGCGCCTCGGGTGCGGAAGTCACCGAACGGTGCACGGCATAGCAGTCCGGCCAGTCGCCCTCGACCGCCACGAAGGTGAACCCCTTCTCTTCGACCAGGCGCCGGGAAAGCGCCGCCCGCCATGCGTAGAACTCGTGCGTCCCGTGGGAAGCCTCTCCGATGAGGACGTACCGGGCGCCGCCGATGCGCTCAAGCAGGGGATCGAGGTCCATTTCCGACCGCAGCGGCAATGCCGCCTTCCTGGCCGATGCTGTCTCGTTCTCCATGGATCTCGCCTCAGCTCCCCATGTGCGGACCTCGAGAAAATCCCGATTCCTGCCATCCCGGGCGTGAACGGACGGATCGCCTGCCCCGGACGGCTCATGTTCCCGACGCTACCGACACTATCCCGGCCGGGCACGGCCCGCAGGTGGTCCGTGCCTGGCTTTTTCCCCTTGCGCCGCGGCAGCGAAATGCCTAGCCGGCGTGCGGCTAGGAGGAAATCCGGGCCCCCTTCTCCCCTGAAACGGCGACGCCCGCCGCAGGCCTGCGCGAACCCTTTCCGGGGCGGGCGGAGCGGCGTACGGTCCGCAGCATGTCAATGGTCAGCAAGGCCAGGCCGAGCCACACCAGGCTGAACCCGATCCACCGCTCCAGCGGCATCTCCTCGCCGAGCACCAGATAGGCAAGGAGGAACTGGAGAATCGGTGCCAGGTACTGCAGCAGCCCGATCGTGCTCAGCGGCAGGCGGCGGGCGGCGGCCCCGAAGAAGATCAGCGGCACAGCGGTGATCACCCCGGAGGCGGCCATGATCCAGAAGTGGGCGCTTCCCTCGGAGGTCAGGGTGGCGGCGCCGGTTGAAGCGAGCCAGATCATCACCCCGGCAGCGACGGGCGCCAGCAGCGCGGTTTCGATGCTGAGGCTGGAAACGGCGTCGACGCGCGGGCCAACCCGTTTCTTGACGAAGCCGTACAGGCCGAACGAGAAGGCGAGCGTCAGCGCGATCCACGGCACCGACCCGTACCCGACGGCCAGGACAATGACGGCGACGAAACCCATTCCGATCGCCACCCACTGCAGCCGTCGGAGCTTCTCGCGCAGCACGATCACGCCCAGCAGCACCGAAACGATCGGGTTGATGAAGTAGCCCAGCGCCGCCTCGATGGCGTGCCCCGTGGTCACCCCGTAGGTGTAGGTGAGCCAGTTCAGGGCGATAAGGGCGCTCGCCACGGCGAGGACCCCCACAATGCGGGGGGTGCGCACCGCCGCGGTGACCGTCGGCCAGGCTTTCATGACCGTCAGCAGGAGGGCACAGAACAGCAGCGACCAGAGGACGCGGTTCGCGACGATCTCAACCGGTCCGGCGGGCTTGAGCACGATGAAGTAGAGGGGAAGCAGGCCCCACAGCCCGTAGGCGCCGATGCCATACAGGATGCCCAGCGAGTTTTCGCTGCGGGCCGGGCGTTTCGGTTTGGCTTCTGTTGCTCCGGTCACATTCAAGCGAACCGGTTCGGGCGGGCTTTTATTCCGCCGCTCACTGCGCCGGGCGAGCCCCGCCGCCGGGCCGCGGCGGCAATCCGCGACGGTGATCCGCGCCACTGTTTTAGACGGCCCCTAGGAGCGGCATTTAGAATAAGGGACTGTGCGCTAATTGCGCAGAATATCCATCGGGAGTGTTTCCATGTCGGAAGAAGGCAAATCAGTGTCTACCTCAGCCGGGGGACGCCCGCTGCGGGTCGCGATCATCGGATCCGGGCCGGCAGGCGTTTACGCCGCGGATATCCTGACGAAGTCCCACCAGGTCCAGGGAGGCGACTTCGAGGTCAGCATCGATCTCTTCGACCAGTACCCGGCGCCCTACGGACTGATCCGGTACGGCGTTGCCCCTGACCACCCGCGCATCAAGGGCATCGTCAACGCCCTGCACAAGGTGCTGGACCGCGGTGACATCCGGTTCCTCGGCAACGTCCACTACGGCCGGGACCTCACCCTTTCGGACTTCCGCCGCTTCTACGACGCCGTCATCTTCGCCACCGGAGCCGTCAAGGACGCCGACCTCGATATCCCCGGCATCGAGCTCGAGGGATCCTTCGGGGGCGCCGACTTCGTCTCCTGGTACGACGGCCACCCGGACGTCAGCCGCGAATGGCCGCTGACCGCCAAGGAAATCGCGGTGATCGGCAACGGCAACGTGGCCCTCGACGTCGCCCGGGTGCTCTCCAAGCACGCCGACGACCTCCTGATCACAGAGATCCCCGACAATGTCTATGCGGGGCTGAAGAGCTCACCCGTGACCGACGTCCACGTCTTTGGCCGCCGCGGGCCCGCGCAGGTGAAATTCACCCCGCTTGAGCTGCGTGAGCTTTCCCATTCCCGCGACGTCGACATCGTCCTGTACCCGGAGGACTTTGACTTCGACGAAGCCTCCGAGCAGCAGATCGCCTCAAACAACCAGACCAAGACGATGGTCAAGACGCTGACCAACTGGCTCGTCGAGGACGAGCCCACGGGCGCCTCCCGCCGGCTTCACCTGCACTTCCTCCACACCCCCGTGGAGATTTACGACTCCCCGGAGACCCCCGGCAAGGTAGCCGGAATCCGCTTCGAGCGCACCGAGCTCACCGGCGAAGGCACCGTCCGCGGAACCGGTGAATTCCTTGACTACCCGGTGCAGGCCGTGTACCGGGCAATCGGATACTTCGGGTCCGAACTTCCCGAGGTAGGATTCGACGCCGTCCGCGGGGTCATCCCGAACGAGGGTGGACGGGTCATCGACGTGGACGGCAACCCCGTTCCGGGCATCTACGCAACGGGCTGGATCAAGCGCGGCCCCGTCGGACTGATCGGTCACACCAAGGGCGACGCCCTTGAAACCATTGGGTTCCTGCTCGAGGACCGCCTTAACCTGCCGCCCGCGGAAGATCCCTCCGAGGACGCCGTCATCGCCCTGCTGGAGAGCCGTGGCGTCGAGTACACCACGTGGGAGGGCTGGCTGAAACTCGACGCGCACGAGCTCAAACTGGGTGCGAACTACGTCAACACCTCGGGCAGCTCCGAGCTCATCCGGGAGCGGGTCAAGGTGGTCCCACGTGAACACATGATTGCGATATCGCGCGGGAAGTGACCTCGGTTACACTGTGAGTCCCGGCCGCCCGGTGTGGCGGGACACACGAGTGGAGTGAAGATGCCGCTGTCCCGACAGTCGCCCCTGGGGGAGCTCTCGTCGCATTCCGTGCAGCAGCGTGCCTTCGCCGCCCACCTCGCACTCGGCCAGGGATCCGCCGTCGACGGCAACCTCCGCGGACTCGTCCGCGATTCCTGGCTCCGCTCCCTGGCGCACCTGCGCAGCCCCGAGGGCGCCCAGGCACGGATGAGCCTGTCCGAGGACGAACTCGAGGATTACCGCCAACGCCACCCGCTGGCCGCCGTCATGCCCGTCATCGAACGTCTGCTGGTCCAGCCGAGCAGGGACAGCGGCCTGCTCGTGGCGGTGGGCGACGAGAACGGCCGGCTCCTGTGGGTGCACGGGGAGCATGCGCTGCGCCGCAGGGCTGAGCAAATGCTGTTCACCGAAGGCGCCGACTGGTCCGAGTCGGCGGTGGGGACCAGCGCGCCGGGCACAGCCCTGGCCCTCGGGGAAAGCGTGCAGATCGCCGGCGCCGAGCACTTCAACGCCCAGGCGCACCCCTGGAGCTGCACCGCCGTACCGGTGCACGACCCGGATACCGGGGCGGTGCTCGGCGTCGTCGACATTACCGGGGACTCCCAGGCCGTGGCCGGTCACACGCTGGCCCTTGTCGAAGCCAGCGTCTTCGCCGCTGAGGCCCAGCTGAGCATTCAACGGCTCCAGAGCCGGCTCGCCAAGCCCGGGCACCGCGCGGCGGCAAAGCCCGCAACGCTGTACCGGGACAGCCTGCAGATCCTCGGCAAGGATCCGGGGGTCCTCCACGCCGGCAGCCGCACCATCGAGCTGACCCTGCGCCATGCGGAACTACTCACCCTCCTGGCACTTCACCCCGAGGGCCTTTCCGCGGAACAGTTGGCGGTCATGGCCTATCCGGAGCACGCCTCGGTGACCACCGTCCGTGCCGAGATGCTCAGGCTGCGCAAGGCACTGGCCCACTCGGCCGGAGCGCTCGTGCCAAGGTCGCGCCCCTACCGGCTGCCGTCCGAGCTGGTCGTCGACGCCGTCCAGGTCCTCAACTACCTGCACCGCGGCGCCCACCGGCTCGCCCTGGGCATGTACAACGGGCAGGTGCTTCCCCGATCGCAGGCGCCGGCGGTCCTGCGGCTGCGCAGCGAGGTCAGCTGCCTGCTGCGCGATGCCGTGCTCAATGACGGCGGCCCCGACACCCTGCTGCGCTACCTCCAGCTCCCCGAAGCCGAATACGACGCCGAGGCGTGGCAGCTGTCCCTGAAGGTCCTTCCGGCGCGCTCGCCCAAGCGGGCCGCCGTCGTCGGGCACATCGAATGGCTGGAGCAGGAACTGGGCGTACCGGGCCGGGTCTGACCACCGCCGCCTGCCGGTGCAACGTTGATGCAACATACCGGCCCCTAGCGTCGGGCGGGTGGATAAGGACGTCCACCGTGTAACCCAAGTTCAAGGAGTTGGACAATGACTGTTTACGCCCAGCCTGGCCAGGATGGTTCAAAGGTCAGTTTCAAGCCGCGCTACGAGAACTGGATCGGCGGCGAATGGGCTCCTCCGATCAAGGGCCAGTACTTCGAGAACATTTCGCCGGTGACCGGCAAGGCCTTCTGCGAGGTGGCACGCGGAACCGCGGAGGACATCGAACTCGCCCTCGACGCCGCGCACAAGGCGGCCCCGGCCTGGGGCAAGACATCGGTTGCGGAACGGGCAGCGGTCCTGAACCGGGTGGCGGACCGGATCGAGGAGAACCTCGAAATGCTCGCCGTCGCCGAAACCTGGGACAACGGCAAGCCCGTGCGCGAGACCCTCGCCGCCGACCTTCCCTTGGCAGCCGACCACTTCCGGTACTTCGCCAGCGCCGTCCGTGCACAGGAGGGCGGGATCTCCCAGCTCGACGACGACACAACGGCCTACCACTACCACGAGCCGCTGGGCGTGGTCGGACAGATCATCCCGTGGAACTTCCCCATCCTGATGGCCGTCTGGAAGCTCGCCCCCGCGCTCGCCGCCGGCAACGCCGTCGTGCTCAAGCCGGCGGAGCAGACACCGACCTCAATCCTCGTGCTCATGGAACTGCTCAGCGACATCCTCCCGCCAGGCGTCGTCAACGTCGTGAACGGGTTCGGCGTGGAGGCCGGCAAGCCCCTTGCCTCCTCGAAGCGCATCCGCAAGATCGCGTTCACCGGCGAGACGACGACGGGCCGGCTGATCAGCCAGTACGCCAGCCAGAACCTCATCCCGGTCACCCTCGAACTTGGCGGAAAGAGCCCGAACATCTTCTTCTCGGATGTGGCGCAGAACAACGACTCGTTCTACGACAAGGCGCTCGAAGGGTTCGCCCTGTTCGCCTTCAACCAGGGCGAAGTGTGCACCTGCCCGTCGCGGGCGCTGATCCAGGGCTCGATCTACGACTCCTTCATGGCCGACGCCCTCGCCCGCGTCGAGAAGATGGTCCAGGGCAACCCGCTCGACACCGACACGCAGGTCGGAGCGCAGGCCTCCAACGACCAGCTCGAGAAGATCCTCTCCTACTTCGACATCGGCCGGCAGGAGGGGGCGAAGGTCCTCACCGGCGGCGAGCGGCTGATGCTCGACGGCGACCTCGCCGAGGGCTACTACGTGAAGCCGACCGTGTTCGAGGGAACCAACAGCATGCGGGTCTTCCAGGAGGAGATCTTCGGGCCGGTCGTCTCGGTCACACGGTTCTCGGACTACGCCGAGGCCCTCGAGATCGCCAATGACACCCTCTACGGGCTCGGCGCAGGCGTCTGGTCGCGCAACGGCAACATCGCCTACCGCGCCGGCCGCGAAATCCAGGCCGGACGCGTCTGGGTCAACAACTACCACGCCTACCCGGCTGGGGCCGCGTTCGGCGGGTACAAGTCCTCGGGCATCGGACGGGAGAACCACGCGATGATGCTTGACCACTACCAGCAGACAAAGAATCTCCTGGTCAGCTACTCCGAAAACAAATTGGGGTTCTTCTAAGGAGACGCAGTGACAGTTGATGCCTCGGTAGTCATTCCGGGGGAGGATTTCTCCCGGGTGGCCCTGACGGATCCGGCGGTGGAACTGCTGCGCAAGCTGTGGGACCTCCACGGACCGCTGATGTTCCACCAGTCCGGAGGGTGCTGCGACGGATCCTCGCCCATGTGTTATCCGGCGGGGGACTTCATCACGGCCGAGGCCGATGTGCTGCTCGGCGTCCTCGACATCGCGGGCGACGGCAGCAGGCACATCGACTTCTGGATGTCCCGCGAGCAGTTCGAGTACTGGAAGCACACGCACCTGACCGTTGACGTCGTGCCCGGCCGGGGGAGCGGGTTCTCCGTTGAGGCGCCCGAGGGCAAACGGTTCCTCATCCGCTCGCGGCTGATGCCCTAGCGGCATCCTTCACGGACGGACAGCATTGCACCGCAGGAGCCCCGGCCCAGCCGGGGCTCCTGCTCTGTGCCGAAGCCGGCCGCTCCCGTTTCCAGGCGCGGTCCCGGCGAAGCGGCCGCGGGAGGCTCCGTATGCACCGGCCGGGTGGCACCGCAGCCTTCGGGCGGACGGGCTCAGCCCTGCGGCAGGCTTCCGGGAACCAGCGAACCGCGGGCCGCACCGACCATTCCTTCAACCGCGTGGGCGAGGTGCGCTCCGCGGTCGTTCACCCCGTTCCAGCGCACGAGCGCCTGGGCGTTGAGCCCGTCGATCATGCCCAGGATCTGCCAGGCGACTGAAGCAGCATCCGGGGTTTCAAACTTCCCTGCCGCAATCCCGGCTTCGACCACGTCCTGCAGCACCGCCTGCCAGGCGTCCATCTGCTCCCTCACGCTTGCCGCAAGGGCCTCGTTCCGGCGGCCCAGGGACCACGCTTCGACCCAGACCGCCGTCACGTCAAGGCGGCCGCCGTCGAGCAGGGTGTCAAGGAGCAGTGCGAGCCGCTGTGGGGGGTCCGGGAGCCGGTCCAGCATTGCGGCGACCTCGGCCGTCTCGGCCGCGACGATCGTTGAGAAGGTGAGCGCCACAAGCGCGTCGACATTGGGCTGGTAGTGCGCGACAAGCCCCGAGGCGACTCCCACCCGTGCTGCAACGCTGCGCAGCGAGATTGCCGAAAGCCCCCGCTCGAGGGCGAGTTCCCGGGCCGCTTCGGCGATTTCGGCGGCGCGTTCGGAGGGGGGCTTCCGCGCTGCGCGCTTGGATACGGTGCTTGACATCACGTCCCAGTCTAAAGTAGTTTTCAACTCTATTGATCATACGATCAATAAGTGGTTCCGCACCCGGTGCCGCACCAGCACAAACCCTGCGCCCGCTCCGGCAAGGATGCCGCGCACGGCCGAATCACGGAGGAGCCACCCATGGCCTGGAGAATGCCGGCCGAGACCGCACCCCACGAGCGTACCTGGATGGCGTTCCCCCGGGCAGGACTGACACTGGGGGAGGACCCCGCGTCGGCAGCCGAAGCGTATGCGGCGTGGACCGCCGTCGCCCATGCAGTCGCCGAGTTCGAGCCGGTCACCATGGTCGTCGATCCCAGCGAGCGCGGGCGCGCCCGGGACATGCTGGGCGGCGGCGTCGAGCTCGTCGAGGCCCCCCTCGACGAGTTCTGGATGCGCGACGTCGGGCCGACCTTCGTCGTCGACGATGAACGCCCGGGGGTGCTCGGCGCGGTGGACTGGACCTTCAATGGCTGGGGCGCACCGGCCTGGTCCGAATGGGAAAAGAGCGCCGGAATGGGCCGCTTCGTTGCAGCCCGGAGCGGCGCCGAGCTCGTCAGCTCGATGCTCGTCAACGAAGGCGGCGCCATCCACGTCGACGGCAGGGGAACAGTCCTTGTCACCGAAACGGTGCAGCTTGACCCGGGCCGCAACCCCTATGCCGACAAGGCGCGCGTCGAGGCGGAACTGGAACGCACCCTCGGGACAACGAAAACCATCTGGGTGCCGCGCGGCCTTACCCGCGACTACGAGGACCTTGGCACCCGCGGCCACATCGACATGGTTGCCACCCTGCCCTCACCCGGCCGGATCCTCCTGCACGCCCAGACCAACCCCGAACACCCCGACTTCGAGGTGAGCCGCACCCTGGGCGCCTTCTTCGACACCCAGACCGACGCCGACGGCAAACCCTTCGAGGTGATCCAACTGCCGGCGCCTGCGACCCTCCGCGATGAGGAGGGTTTCGTCGACTGGAGCTACGTCAACCACCTCGTGGTCAACGGCGGGGTCATCGCCTGCGGTTACGGAGAGGAACGCGCCGACAGCCTCGCCGCGGAGATCCTCGCGGAGGCCTATCCGGGCCGCCGCGTCGTGACGGTGGATGCCCGGCCGATCCTTGCCCGCGGCGGAGGCGTCCACTGCATCACCCAGCAGCAGCCCGCACTTGGCGGGCACGCCTGATGGCCCGGTTCGACGTCGTGGAGGCCTCCATTGCGCAGCTTCGCGCCGCACTTGAGTCAGGCGCCACGACAAGCGAGGAGCTGACCCGGGCCTACCTTGCGCGCATCGACGCCTACGACAGCAGCGGCATCGCGCTCAACGCGGTCGTTGTGCGAAACCCCGAAGCACTGGCCGACGCCCGCGCCTCCGACGCCCGGCGCGCCCGCAGCGCGGTGCTCGGGCCGCTTGACGGCATCCCCTACACGGCCAAGGACAGCTACCTTGCCGCAGGGCTCACCGCGGCTGCCGGTTCGCCCGCCTTCGAGCACCTCACCGCCCAGCGCGACGCCTTCACCATCGAACGGCTGCGGGGTGCGGGGGCGGTGCTGATCGGCCTGACAAACATGCCGCCCATGGCCAACGGCGGCATGCAGCGGGGCCTCTACGGCCGCGCCGAAAGCCCCTACAACGCCGGTTACCTCACCGCCGCGTTCGCCTCCGGATCATCGAACGGCTCCGGAACGGCGACGGCGGCAAGCTTCGCGGCCTTCGGCCTGGGCGAGGAAACCTGGTCCAGCGGACGGGCACCGGCGTCGAACAACGCCCTGTGCGCCTACACGCCGTCCCGCGGAGTCATCTCGGTGCGCGGCAACTGGCCCCTGGTGCCGACCATGGACGTCGTCGTCCCGCATACCCGCTCCATGGCGGACCTGCTCGAGCTCCTCGATGTGATCGTCGCCGATGACACCGAGACGCGCGGCGACTTCTGGCGGGCCCAGCCGTGGATTCCGATTCCGCCGGCGTCGGCCCTCCGTCCGCAGTCCTACCCGGCGCTTGCCCCCGCGGGCATCGAGGGCGCACGGGCGGCACTGAGGGGCAGGCGTTTCGGCGTGCCCCGCATGTACATCAATGCCGACCCGGAGGCCGGGACGGGCGAGAGCCCGGGCATCGGCGGGCCAACCGGCACGCGCATCGAGACCCGCCCGTCCGTCATCGACCTGTGGGAGGCCGCGCGCCGCGACCTCGAAGCCGCGGGAGCCGAGGTGGTGCTTGTCGATTTCCCGGTGGTTTCCAACTACGAAGGCGACCGCCCCGGCGCGCCCACCATCGCGGCGCGCGGCCTCGTCAGCCCGGAGTATCTCGAGCGCGAGATCACCGACCTCTCCGCCTGGGCGTGGGACGACTTCCTCAAGGCCAATGGCGACCCGGCACTGGACACCCTTGCCGTGGTCGACGGCGGGGCGATCTTCCCCTCCCCACCGGGGGCGCTGCCGGACCGCTACGACGGGTTCGACGACGACATCACCACCTACCCGGCCCGCGTCCGCGACCATCCAGTCGGATCGTTCCTTGACATCCCGCACCTCGCCGAGGGCCTGCACGGACTCGAGGAAACCCGCCGCGTGGACCTCGAGGACTGGATGGACCGCCTCGGCCTGGATGCCGTGGTGTTCCCCGCCGCCGCCGACGTCGGCCCGGCCGACATGGACGTCAATGAGGCCTCGGCCGACCTCGGGTGGCGCAACGGCGTGTGGGTCGCCAACGGCAACCTCGTCCCGAGGCACCTCGGGATCCCCACAGTCACGGTGCCCATGGGCACGATGCCCGACATCGGAATGCCGGTGGGCCTCACCTTCGCCGGACGGGCCTATGAAGACACGGCGCTGCTCACGTTCGCCGCCGCGTTCGAGGCGACAGGAACACGGCGCACCCTTCCCCCGCGGACGCCGCGGCTCGACTGAGCCGGACGTTGGGCTTCTCCGCTGACATGTCCGCATACCGGTCCCCGACGGGCGCGGCGACGGCACTGAGTGCGGCGAGGTGCTCCGGCGTCAGCTCAAGGGCCTCGGCGGCGACATTCTCCTCGAGGTGTTGGATCCGACGCGTGCCCGGAATCGGGGCCAGGTCGCCGCCCTGGGCGAAAAGCCACGCCAGGGCGACCTGCCCGGGAGTGGTTCCGACCTGCCGCGCCACGGCGTCGACCTGTTCGACGATCCGGATGTTCGCTTTGAGGTTCTCCCCGGCGAATCGCGGGCTGTGGCGCCGGAAGTCGGCTTCGTCGAGCTGGTCGAGGGTGCGGATGGTGCCGGTGAGGAATCCGCGGCCCAAAGGCGAGTAGGGAACGAACCCGATTCCGAGTTCGCGCACCAGTGGAAGGATCTCCTGCTCGGGATCGCGGGTCCACAGCGAGTATTCGGTCTGCAGGGCCGTCACCGGGTGCACGGCGTGGGCCCGGCGGAGGGTGGCCGGGGCCGCCTCCGACAGGCCGATATGCCGGATCTTTCCCTGCCCGACGAGCTCGGCCAGCGCGCCCATCGTCTCCTCGACGGGTACGGCGGGGTCCATCCGGTGCTGGTAGTAGAGGTCGATGTAGTCGGTGCGGAGGCGCCGCAGCGAGCCTTCGACGGACAGACGCACATTGGCCGGGCTGCCGTCGAGACCCCGCTCGCCCGAGCCGGTATGGCGGATGGTTCCGAATTTGGTGGCGATCACCACCTGGTCCCGCCTGTCAGCGAAGGCCCGGCCCAGCAGTTCCTCGTTCGTGTAAGGGCCGTAGATCTCGGCCGTGTCAAAGAAGGTGATGCCCAGCTCGAGCGCCCGGTGAATGGTGCGCACTGAGGCATCGTCGTCGGTGCCGCTGCCTGTGTAGAAGGCCGACATTCCCATACAGCCCAGGCCCAGCCGTGAGACCTCCAGCTCCGATCCAAGGAAGATGCGCTTCATTTCAGTGCCTTTCGGTGGAGTTTCAGGGCAAGCCTAGACCCGCGCGGCGGCCCCAGGCCTTGGCCGGTCGGGATTGCTCCAAGTATTTCTTGCACCGTGTGCAAAATTCGACGTACCCTCGAAGCGTGGAGACGGAAGAAGAAACGGCCGAGCCGCGGGGCCGCAGGGAGCAGAACAAGCTCGACACCCGAAGGGCCATTGCCGAAGCGGCGCTGACGCTCGCACGCAGCCACGGCCCCGGTGCCTTCACGGCGGAACAGATCGCCGTCCAGGCCGGAGTCTCGCGGCGCACCTTCTTCAACTACTTCCACAGCGCCGAGGAAGCGCTCAGCGTGCGCATGGAATCCTTCCTCGACCTCGCGATCGGCAGCTTCCTTGAACGACCCGCCGAAGAACCCCTGCTCGACGCCATGATCGGCGGACTCACCGCCGCCGCCAAGGTGCAGAACCTCGCGGTGCAGGGCGAGCTCTTCCGCATGGCCGAGGGAAACCCGGAACTGCTGCGGGCGCAGCTCTACGCCTGGGAGCGCGCCGAGGCCCGCATCGTGGAGGCCGTCCACGACCGTCTCGGCAGTTCCTCGTCAACCCTTTACGTCAGCGCGCTCGTCGGATCGGTGCTCTCCTGCGCGAAGGCGGCCCTCCAGGACTGGGCGGCCGACCGGCCCGGACCGGACGACGACGCCGGTGCCGACCTTGAGAAGCGCATGGTGAAGGCCCTCTCGATGCTCCGGGACGGGTTCCGCCACTCGCCCTGACCGCCCGGCCCCACCCACCCCACCCTCGTCACCCCAAGGACAACCCCTCATGGCATTTCTGCTCTACCGGCTCGGCAAGTTCGCCTACCGCAGGCGCTGGTGGGTGGTCTCCGCCTGGCTGGCAATCATCCTCGCCGTGGGCGGGGGCGCCGTCCTGTTCTCCGGCACGCTGACCAACAACTTCTCCATCCCCGGCACGGAGTCCCAGCGGGTATCGAACCAACTGCGCACCGCCCTGCCCGAGGCTGTCGGAGGAACCGGAACCGTCGTGTTCCAGACCCGCGACGGCTCGGCCTTCACCGAGGAGCAGCGGGCCGCCGTGCAGCGGTCCCTCGGGCGGGTGGCGGAGCTGGACGGCGTGCGCGCCGTCGTCGACCCGTTCGACGTCGAAGCGCAGGTCGTGCAGGGCCGCGCCGACATCGACAACGGCAGGGCCGAGCTTGCAGCCGGGCGCGAGGAGCTCGACGCCGGCCGGGCGCAGCTCGAGCAGGGCCGGGCGCAGCTCCAGGCCCAGCGGGCGCAGCTTGAGCAGGGCGCACAGTTCCTGCCCGAAGCCCAGGCCCGTGCCGCGCAGGCGCAGCTGGCCGAGGGGCAGGCGCAACTCGAGGCCAACGAAGCCAAGCTTGAGGAGGCTGAAGCCCGGCTCGACCAGGGGCGCACCGACCTGGAACTCGCCGAGCGCCAGCTTGCCTCAAGTTCCGGGGTCCGGCTGGTGTCCGATGATTCATCTGCCGCCGTGGCCAGCGTCCAGTTCGAACAGCAGATCAACGCCGTCAGCCCTGAGCTGCGGGAGGCCGTCCAGGACTCAACCGGGATGGCGCCCGACACCGGAATCACCGTCGACTACAGCAAGGACATCGTCGAGGACGTCTCCGAGATCTTCGGGAACGCCGAGATCATCGGGCTGCTCATCGCCGCGCTCGTCCTCGTGGTCATGCTCGGCACGCTCATTGCCGCCGGGCTCCCGCTGCTGATGGCCGTGATCGGCGTGGGCGTCGGCGTCGGGGCAACCTTCGCGCTGTCGGGGATCATCGAAATGAACAGCATCTCCCCGGTGCTGGCCCTGATGCTCGGTCTCGCCGTGGGCATCGACTATTCGCTGTTCATCGTGAACCGCCACCGCACCCAGCTGCTCGCGGGGATGGAGCTGCAGGAATCGGTGGGCCGCGCCACGGGGACCGCGGGCAACGCCGTCCTCTTCGCGGGTATCACCGTGGTTGTCGCGCTCGCGGCGCTGGCAGTGCCGGGGCTGCCGTTCCTGACCATCATGGGCCTCTCCGCGGCCGGTACGGTGGCCGTCTCAGTGCTCGTGGCGCTGACCCTTACCCCCGCCCTCCTGGGCGTCATCGGCATGCGGCTCATCTCGAAGAGACGCTGGGCGAAGCAGACACGGGCGGCCGCCTCGGCGTCCGCCCTCAGCGACACCGGCCAGGCGGCTGCCGACCGGCGGGCGCAGGCGGGCTCCGGCTGGGGCGGAGTGGTCACGCGGAAGCCGCTGCTCACCCTGCTTGCCGGAATCCTCCTGCTCGGCGTCATCGCCGTGCCGGCGGCCCAGCTCCGGGTCGGCCTGCCCGACGGCGGTTCCGAGCCTGCCGACTCGACGGCGTTCGAGGCCTACAGTGCCGTCGGGGAGAAGTTCGGCGAGGGAACCAACGGTCCGCTGATCGTCGTGGGGTCGCTGCCGGAGACCGCCGGCGAGGCGGAGCTCACGGCCCTGCGCCTCGACATCAACGACCGCCTTGCCGCAATCGACGACGTTGCCGCATCGGTTCCTGCGGCGGTCAGCGACGACGGCCGGACTGCTGTCTTCCAGGTCCTGCCCGAGGAAGGTCCGGCCAGCGAGTCCACCGAAAACCTGGTGCGCGACCTGCGGGCGTCCTCCGCCGCCGTCGAGGCCGACACCGGCGCCTCGATCGCGGTGACCGGCCAGACGGCGGCCAACATCGACGTCTCGGCCAAGCTCATGGAGGCCATGCCGCTGTATCTGGGCATCGTCGTCGGCCTCTCGCTGATCCTGCTGCTGCTGGTCTTCCGGTCAATCCTCGTGCCGCTGATCGCCACCGCAGGGTTCCTGCTCTCGCTGCTGGCGAGCTTCGGGGCGACCGTGGCGATCTACCAGTGGGGATGGCTCGGCGGGATCTTCGGCGTCACGAACCCGGGTCCGATCCTGAGCTTCCTGCCGATCATCCTCATCGGGGTGCTGTTCGGGCTCGCCATGGACTACCAAATGTTCCTGGTCTCCGGCATGCGCGAGGCGTACGTCCACGGCGGCTCCGCCCGCGCCGCAGTCCGGGTCGGCTTCAGCCACGGCGCCCGCGTGGTGACGGCAGCCGCCATCATCATGGTTTCGGTGTTCGCAGGCTTCGTGTTCTCACACCTGACGATGGTGCGGCCCATCGGGTTCGGGCTGGCGTTCGGCGTGCTGCTTGACGCCTTCGTGGTGCGCATGACGCTCGTTCCCGCGGCCATGTACCTGCTCGGGAAGAAGGCGTGGTGGATTCCGCGCTGGCTCGACCGGGTCCTGCCCGACGTCGACGTCGAAGGCGCGAAGCTCTCCACGCAGCCGGAGCCCCGGCCGGAGCCGGTCGCCGTCGTCCGCTGACGCGTGCGGCCCGATCGCCGCCGCACCGGCCAACGCCCGCGCTGCCCGGATGTGACCGCCGCACCCGGAAGCGACCGCCGCACCCGAACGCGACCGCCGCACCCGAACGCGACCGCCGCACGCCGTATCCCGGGTGCGTTCGTCGCTTCGTGGTGCGGGAGACGCTAAAGAGTGCGGCAGCCGAGGCCCCGCGGCAGCGCCGATGCCCCTTCACCGCAGTTCTGGTCCGGCAGGCCGGCCGCGCCCACTGGCGTCTCACGATATGGACGGATTCCTGACCGCTGAATGGACGAATCTAGGATTATCGGGGCAGTTTTCCCCGAACTGCCGCGATTCCATCAGAAGGACCGATCACGTGAATCTTTTCCGCACCAAATCGATAGAGCAGTCGATTGCTGATTCTGACGAAAAGGGACGTACGCTCAAGCGCTCCCTCAACACCTGGGATCTGATGATCATGGGTATCGCGGTCGCCGTGGGGGCGGGGATCTTTTCCGTCGGCGCACAGGCAGCAGCCTTCAACGCGGGCCCGGCAGTCTCCATCTCCTTCGTGCTCGCGGCCATCACCTGCGCCCTGGCCATCATGTGCTACGCCGAGTTCGCCACAGCGATCCCGGTCGCAGGAAGCGCCTACGTCTTCACCTACGCCACGATGGGCGAACTCCTCGCCTGGATCATCGGCTGGAACCTCATCCTCGAGCTGCTCATGGCAGCCGCCGTCATCGCCAAGTTCTGGGGCATCTACCTCAGCGACCTCTTCGCCGTCCTGAACCTGGACGTCCCTTCCGAGATCAGCTTCTTCGGCCTTCCCCTGTACTGGGGACCACTCCTGATCGTTGCCGTGTTCACCGCAGTGCTGGTGATCGGGACCAAGCTTTCCGCCCGCGTGAACAGCGTCTTCACGGTGATCAAGATCGCGATCGTCCTCTTCGTCATCGTGGTCGGCTTCTTCTACGTCAGCCCCGAGAACTACGCGCCGTTCGTGCCCGCGTCCCAGCCCCCGGCCGACGCCGCCGCAAGCTGGACCGACCAGCCCTTCCTCTCATTCCTCAGCGGCGCCACCCCGTCGGCGTTCGGCTTCACCGGCATCATTTCCGGTGCGGCACTTGTCTTCTTCGCCTTCATCGGCTTCGACGTCGTCGCCACCTCCGCCGAAGAGGTCAAGAACCCCAGCCGCACCCTGCCGCGCGGCATCTTCGCCGGCCTGGCCGTCGTCACGGTGCTGTACATCCTGGTCACCCTCGTTGTCACGGGCATGGTGTCCTACACCGACCTCGGCGCCTCCGGTGCGCCCTCCTTGGCCACCGCCTTCCAGCTCGTGGGCGCCGACTGGGCGGCAGGAGTGATTTCGATCGGCAGCCTCATCGGCCTCACGACCGTCATCATGGTGCTGCTCATGGGCCTTGCCCGCGTGGTGTTCGCCCTCAGCCGTGACGGACTGCTTCCGCGGTTCCTCAGCCTCACCTCGGCCAAGCACGGAACGCCCGCCCGCACGCAGATCCTGTGCGGCGTCATCGTTGCCCTGATCGCCGGCTTCACCCAGGTGGAGATCCTCGCCGAAATGATCAACATCGGCACCCTTTCCGCGTTCATCATGGTGAGCCTGGGCATCCTCGTGCTGCGCCGCAAGCGCCCCGACCTGCGCCCGGCATTCCGCGTACCGTTCGGCAAGGTTCTTCCGATCCTCTCGGCGCTGCTGTGCATCTACCTGATGCTCAACCTCGCCACGATCACCTGGATCTTCTTCGCGGGATGGCTTGTCCTCGGATTCTCCATCTACTTCGCCTACGGCTACCGCAACTCACGGCTGAACAAGGCCCCCGCCGGTGACGTGGCACCGTCCGAGAGCCCCCTCTCCGTCGGGAAGTAGGCACACCCCGAAGCGGCAAACGCACTCCAAAACGACGAACGCACCCGGAACCCCGGGTGCGTTCGTCGTTATCCGGCGCGTCCGTCGTCAACGGGTGCGCCCGGCGTCCGGCGGCCTGCCATCCATTCCGCCGTCGACCAGTCGTTAACGCCGAAAGGGCGGCTCCCCGAGGGGCCGCCCTTTCGACGCCTGCCGGCCGTGCCGCTGCCGGAGCGGCCGGGATGGACGCGGTGCAGACGAACGGTGCGCCCTTAGTAGAGCGCGGCCTCCGACTCGGAAGCGTTTGCGGTGCCGAGGTTCGCACGCAGTTTCGCACCGAGCACGGCGTCGACGTTGGTCCAGTACTGGATGGCCCGCTCCCGGATCTCGGTGCTCACGACGCCGCCGACGGCGCCGGTGATGGTCTGCAGGAACCGGGCGCGTGCGGCGTCGTCGAAGACCTCGCGGTACAGCGTCCCGGCCTGGCCGAAGTCGTCGTCCTCGGCGTGGAGGGTGTGGGCGGCACGCACGAGGTCGCCGTCGTTCTCCCACCCGCCGTGCGCGCCGTAGAGCGCCGGGTCGGCGGCCGGTCCGCCCACCGAGTTCGGTGCGTAGACGGGGGTGGAGGCGGAGTTGAAGTGGTAGCGGCCCGCGCCGTCCTTCGAGTAGCTGCGCACCTCATTCTTGGGCATGTTCACCGGCAGCTGCGCGTGGTTGGTGCCCACGCGGTAGCGGTGGGCATCGGCGTAGGAGAAGATTCGTGCCTGCAGCATGCGATCAGGGCTGGCCGCGATGCCGGGCACGAAGTTCGACGGCGCGAAGGTTGCCTGTTCGATCTGCGCGAAGTAGTTCTCCGGATTGCGGTTCAGGGTCAGCTTCCCGACCGGGATCAGCGGGTAGTCGCCCTGCGGCCAGACCTTGGTGAGGTCGAACGGGTTGAAGCGGTAGTTCTTGGCGTCGTGGTAGGGCATGATCTGGACCTTGAGGTCCCAGCTCGGGTGGTTGCCCTTGGCGATGTTCTCCGAGAGGTCGCGCAGGTGGTGGTCGGCGTCGGAGCCGGCGAGGGACTCCGCCTCGTCGACGGTCAGCGTCTCGTGGCCCTGGTTGGACTTGAAGTGGTACTTCACCCAGAACTTCTCGCCGGACTCGTTGATCCACATGTAGGTGTGCGAGCCGTAGCCGTTCATGGTGCGCCAGGAGGCCGGAAGGCCGCGGTCGCCCATGAGCCAGGTCACCTGGTGGGCGGATTCGGGGCTGAGCGTCCAGAAGTCCCACTGCATGTCGGCGTCGCGCAGGTTGGTGCCCGGCAGGCGCTTCTGCGAGTGGATGAAGTCGGGGAACTTGATGCCGTCGCGGATGAAGAAGACGGGCGTGTTGTTGCCCACGAGGTCGTAGTTGCCCTCGGAGGTGTAGAACTTCAGCGCGAAGCCGCGGGGGTCGCGCCACGTGTCGGGGGAGCCCTGCTCGCCGGCCACGGAGGAGAAACGCAGCAGCGTCTCGGTGGTGGCACCCTTCTGGAACAGGGCCGCCTTGGTGAACATGCTCACGTCTTCGGTTGTTTCGAAAACGCCGAACGCTCCGCCGCCCTTGGCATGGACAACCCGCTCGGGGACCCGCTCGCGGTTGAACTGGGCGAGCTTCTCGACGAGGTAGTGGTCGGTCAGCGGGATCGCGCCGTCGCGGCCGATCGCCGACGAATGGCTGTCGTCGACGACAGGGGCGCCGGACTGCGTGGTGCTGAAGTTAGCGGACAATGTTGCTCCTTTTTCTCAGGTGGTGCTGGTCTTCGTGCCGCAGTCGCCGCAGAGGCCCTGGTACAGGACATCGGCGATGCGGATCGTCATGGGTGCTGAACCGGGGGCCCAGTGCGGAGTGAGGCAGGGGGCGTGGCCCACCGCGCAGTCAACGTCTTCGATGCGTCCGCAGCCGGTGCACACCGCGTGGTGGTGGTTGTCGTTCACCCGCGTTTCGTACCTGGCGGGGGAGTGCGGCGTCTCGATGCGGCGCAGCAGGCCGATCTGGGTGAGGTCGGCCAGGATCACGTAGACGGACTGGACCGCGATGTGCGGGAGTTCGGAGCGCACCGCGGCGGCGGCGTCGTCGGCCGTGGCGTGCGGGGCGTGCTCGACGGCGGCCAGGACCGCCAGCCGCTGGCGGGTGACGCGCCGGCCGGCCTCGCGAAGCTGCTTCGACCACAGCGCGGAGAGCGCATCGGGGTGCGGAGGGGCTTCAGGCATTCTTGGAGTCAACCACTAATCCTGAGCAACTCATAATAAGGTCCGGCTAACTTGCGCCCAGGCACGGGCGTGGTGTGGGCCGCGGTATGGGTACGGTGGTGGAATGGATCTGATGCGGCGCGCCTGGGCCTGGACGCTTGACTATGCCTACGTTGGCTTCTGGCAGGTTCACGGATTCTTCGTGAGGGAGGACCCGGCCCGCTACCTGCACCCCACAGGGGAAGCGGGGGCGGCGCCGAAGCTGCCGGTCCTGCTGATCCCGGGGATCTACGAGACATGGCAGTTCATGAGGCCCGTCGCCGAACACCTGCACCGGGCCGGACATCCGGTGCACGTCGTCGAGCGCCTCGGGTACAACAGCGGAACCGTCGAGGCAATGGCGGCCCTGGCCGCCGAGTACCTTGAGGAACACGCCCTCGAGAACGTCGTCGTCGTCGCGCACAGCAAGGGCGGGCTGATCGGCAAGTTCATGATGACGACGCCGGGCCCGGCGGAGCGTATCAGCCGCCTTGTGGCGATCAACACCCCGTTCTCGGGTTCGGTCTACGCGAACTTCTTCCTCGTGCCGAGCATCCGCGCGTTCGCGCCCCGCAACCGCACCCTCGTGACGCTGCTGAACAACCTCGAGGTCAACTCCCGGATCACCTCGATCTTCGGGAGCTTCGATCCGCATATTCCCGGGGGAAGTTTCCTCCGGGGAGCCCGCAACATCCGGCTTGAGACGATGGGGCACTTCCGGCCGATCGCCGACCCCCGCGTCCTGAAAGTTGTCGACGACGCGATCGCCGCCACGGAATAGTTGCCGAAGTGAACAGGTACGCGGCTAGACTTTTCGAGTGCCCCGCCTCCTAGCCGACCTCACGCCCCTCCGCGAGAGCCGGGCATTCCGCAGGCTGTTCATCGGAACCACACTTTCGGCCACCGGAACCCAGCTCACCCTTGTCGCCGTCAGCCTGCAGGTGTACGCGCTCACCTCCTCAAGCCTCAGCGTCGGCCTGCTGGGGCTGTTCGCCCTGATTCCCCTCATCGTGGCCGGGCTCTACGGCGGAGCGATCGCCGACGCGCACGACCGGCGCACCGTTGCCCTGCTGTCGGGGCTCGCGCTGTGGCTGACCACCATCGCCGTCGCGGTGCAGGCCTGGCTGGGACTGGACAACGTCTGGCTGCTCTACTGCCTGGTCGCGCTCCAGAGCGGGGCCGCGGGCATCAACCAGCCCACGCGCAGCTCGATCATTCCGCGGCTGGTGCGCCCCGAACTGCTTCCGGCCGCCAACGCCCTGAGCATGATCACCTTCGGCCTGGCGATGACGGTCGGCCCGCTCCTCGCCGGAGTCCTCGTGGCGCAGGTGGGCTACGGCTGGACCTACACCATCGACGTCGTGACCTTCACCGCGGCACTCTGGGCGGTGTTTTCCCTTCCCGCCATGCCGCCGGAGGGCGAGGTCCGCCGGGCGGGGCTCTCCACGGTGCTCGAGGGGTTCCGTTACCTCGGCACGCGCCCGAACATCCGCATGACCTTCATCATCGACCTCGTGGCGATGGTGCTGGCCCAGCCGAGGGCCCTGCTCCCGGCCATCGGCGCCGTGCTGATCGGCGGCGGGGAGCTCACCGTGGGCATCCTGCTCGCCGCAGTGGCGTTCGGCGCCGTCCTGGCCGGGTTGTTCTCCGGCCCGCTGGGGCGGATCCACCGCCAGGGGCTCGCCGTCGCCTGGTCGGTGGCGGGCTGGGGGGCATCGGTCACCGCCTTCGGGTTGGTTGTCGTCCTGGCCGGGGCCGGCGGAGGCGCAGGCCCCGGGGCGGGAGTCTCACCATGGATCGTTCCCGCCGCGCTGTGCCTGGTGCTGGCCGGCATCGCCGACTCCGTCAGCGGGGTCTTCCGCAGCACCATCCTGCAATCGGCAACGCCCGACGCGATGCGCGGCCGCCTCCAGGGGGTCTTCATCGTCGTCGTCGCAGGCGGCCCGCGCCTCGGCGACATATTCGCCGGTACGAACGCCGAGTGGCTGGGCGAGGGATGGACGCCGGTGGTCGGCGGCCTGCTGTGCATCGGGCTGGTCGGGGTGCTTGTGCGGTGGCAGCCCCGGTTCACCCGGTACGACTCCCGC
The DNA here is from genome assembly GCF_058269175.1 of Arthrobacter sp. TJ-254. Lineage (NCBI taxonomy): Bacteria > Bacillati > Actinomycetota > Actinomycetes > Micrococcales > Micrococcaceae > Arthrobacter > Arthrobacter sp. TJ-254. The sequence goes on from NZ_JBZCNF010000002.1 coordinate 513,932, forward strand.
AGCCCCGAGGCCTGAGCCGTCCGGCCCGGCCCGCTCGCGCAGCGGGCCCCTGCGTGCCGGATCCTGCGGCTTTGCGCTCCCGGAGCTGCTCTAAACCGGCGGGCCGCCGACGACACGCCGGACGGCGCCGTCAAAGCGGGGGAATTCAAGACGCGGAGCACCGTAATCCTGCTGCACCGCTCGCTGCACCGAACCGTAGAATCGGTGGAACGGGCGGCCGCGCCGGCGCGTTCTACCCGTGAAACCCATGCGTTCTCCGAAGGAGTTGCTCACCAGTGCACAATCATTTCAACGGTGCCAAGACGGCGTTGTTGTTCGGATCCCTGATGGGGCTGTTCCTGCTGTTCGGGGCGGTCATCGCCAGCGCCACGAGGAACTCCGCGTTCCTGTTGATCTTCGCCCTCATCGGCGTCGGCTCGATCGCGTACAGCTACTGGAACAGCGACAAGCTGGCAATCCGCAGCATGCAGGCCGTCGAGGTGACCGAACAGCAGGCGCCGGCAATGTACCGCATCGTGCGCGAACTCAGCGCGCGCGCAAACCAGCCCATGCCGCGGCTCTACATCTCCCCGACGCTGGCGCCCAACGCCTTTGCAACCGGCCGCAACCCCGAGAACGCGGCGGTGTGCTGCACCCAGGGGATCCTGCAGCTGCTCAACGAGCGTGAGCTGCGCGGGGTGCTCGGGCATGAGCTGATGCACGTCTACAACCGGGACATCCTCACCGGGTCCATCGCGGCGGCCGTCGCCGGGGTCATCACCTCCGTGGCGCAGATGTTCGCCTTCACCGGCCTGATGGGCGGCAACCGCAACGGCGGAGGCAACCCCATCGCGGCGCTGCTGCTCGCCTTCCTCGCCCCGATGGCGGCGGCGGTGATCCAGATGGCCATCGGACGCACCCGCGAGTACGACGCCGACGAGGACGGCGCCCGGCTCACCGGCGACCCGCTGGCACTCGCTTCGGCCCTGCGCAAGCTTGAGATGGGAACCCAGCGCGCACCCCTTCCCCAGGACCAGCGGCTGGTGAACACCTCGCACCTGATGATCGCCAACCCGTTCCGCGGCGGCGGGATGCAGCGGCTCTTCGCGAGCCACCCGCCCATGGGCCAGCGCATCGCCCGGCTCGAGGGCATGGCGGGCCGGCCCATCGGCAGCTGACCCAGCCCGGCTTCGATCCCCAACGACGGCGGCGGCCCCACCACCAGGTGGGACCGCCGCCGTCATGTCGTCCATGCTTCCTAGCGCATATTCACGAACTGCAGGTCCGCTTCGTCGAAGTTCTTTAGCAGAGCCATCGTTGCCTGAAGGTCGTCGCGGGACTTTGAGCTGACGCGCAGCTCGTCGCCCTGGATCTGGGATTTGACGCCCTTGGGTGCCTCGTCGCGGATCAGCTTGTTGATCTTCTTGGCGATGTCCTGGGCGATGCCCTCCTTGATGGAGGTCTCCAGCCGGAATTCCTTGCCGGAGGGGTAGGGCTCGCCGGTGTCGAGGGACTTCAGGGAGATCCCGCGCTTGATCATCTTCGACTGGAGTACGTCGAGGACCGCAAGGACCCGCTCCTCCGAGTTGGCCTTCATGAGGATCTTCTCGCCGCTGAAGTCGACCTCGGCACCGACACCCTTGAAGTCGTACCGCTGGGCGATCTCCTTCTGGGCCTGGTTCAGCGCGTTGGCCACCTCCTGCTTGTCCACTTTGCTTACGACGTCGAACGTGGATTCGCTCGCCACTGTTCCTCCTTGAAATCGGGGTTTTCTTCCTGCGTCTAGCGTACTGGTTGGCGCGCGGGTGCGCCCCGAACCCTGCGGGAGGCCGTTCCTTCACAGGCCGCGGTCAGGAACCGCCCGGTGTTGTCACATCTGGCAGCGGCAGGGTTGAACCGACAACGCCACGAATACAGGAGGACGGCAGTGCCGAGAATGCAGTACCGGATACGGATCGGGAGGTTCGTCGCCGGATCCTTCATTGCGGCGGCCTCCGCTGCTTCGGTCGCTTGCCCGGCCGGAGCGGCGGCCGCAACCGACGCGGGAGCTTCAACCACGGTTCCTCGGCCGGCAGGCGCCTCCGCGCCTTCGGCAACGATCAGCGTCTCATCGAGCACACCCTCGGAGCGGCGCCTGCGCGGTGTCCGGGCCGAACTTGACGACGCCGTCGCCCTCCACCTGGTGAGCGCCGAGCAGGCGGAGCGGTTCTACGCCCAGATCGAGCGGCGGGTTGTGGCCGGCCTCTAGCCGGGCGATCGAGGACGCAGAACCGACACCGTTCCCCGGATTTTCCCGGTCATTTCTGCACTCTGGACGCCGATTCGATTCTGCGGCGTATCTTCTGTAAAGTTGTCTTGCCCGCGCTTGCTGCGGGTTGTCTTCATCTGGAGACGTTCGGCAGATTACCCGAGCGGCCAAAGGGGGCTGACTGTAAATCAGCTGGCACAGCCTACGGGGGTTCGAATCCCTCATCTGCCACAGCAAGGAAAGGCCCGTACTTCACTGCAATAGCAGGGGAGGGCGGGCCTTTCGCTTTGCCCCGGCCGGGGCCCTGAGCCCTCGTGTCAGCGCGAGCGCAGTTTTCGCTTAGTTTTCTCCCACTGTTCCGCTTCCGGAGCGGGCGGAATGGGACGATTTTCATGGGCCCGCTGGGGGTCCGTTCTGCACTGGGGAAAACATTATGAAGATCAGCTCCGGGCTTACCGCCATGCTCGCTGCAGCCCTCCTTCTGGTGGGAGCCGCTCCGGCCGACGGCGGGGCAACGTCTGTGACAGACCTCCAATCCGCCGCCGCGGCACTTCCAGTGGCCGACGAGAGCAACGAGGGTTACGACAGGGACCTTCACTTCGGGCGGTGGGCGGACGCCGACCGGGACTGCCAGGACACCCGTGCCGAAGTCCTTGTGCAGGAGAGCCAGGCGGCGCCGACCTTCACGACGGCGAGGGGCTGTGTTGTGGCGAACGGCCTGTGGGTCACGAGCTTCGATGACCGGACGCACACCTCGGCAACCACCGTGCAGATCGACCACCTTGTGCCGGCCCACGAGGCATGGGGCTCGGGTGCAAGGACCTGGACGCAGGCACGCCGGGTGGCGTTCTACAACGACCTCACCTACCCCGATTCCCTGAATGCCCAGACGAGCAGCCTGAACGCCTCCAAGCAGGCGTCAGGGCCAGAGCAGTGGCTTCCTCCGGCCGATACCTGCTCGTACATCGCGCAGTGGGTGGCGGTAAAGACCCGATGGAGCCTGACCGCCGACCCAACAGAGAAGGCTGCACTCGTCCGGATGGCAGAGCAGTGCCCGCCGTCCAGCCTGACGATCACGCCGGCCTGAGTCCATCCACGCGCCGGGCCGGCAACCGGGCCCGGCATGCCTGCCCGGGATACGCACCATCCGGCCTGCGCCAATCAGGTAGGAAGCCCTCTCCCGGCGGGAGGCGCAAAAGAGTATTCTGGCGCCAGCGTCGCCTGAAACGGGAGGATCCGGCCATGCGAAATCTTTATCCGAACGGGATCCACGGAGCAGCCCGGCGCGGGATTGCCGTCGCCATCGTGGTGTTGATGTGTCTTGTCGGCGCGCCCCCGGCCCGGGCGGCAACGGTGGTCAGCGACCCCAACCACTACTGGGTGCTGGTCAATAAGACCCATCCGCTCAAGCCGCTGCGCTACGTTCCCCCGGATCTGGTGAACTGGGCGGGCACCGGACACCTGATGCGCAAGAGCGTCGGGGCGTCGGTCACGCGGCTGTTCGGCGGAGCGCGTTCGGCCGGGCACTCGATCGGCGTGGTGAGCGCCTACCGCTCCTACGACCAGCAGCGCGACCTCTACAACTACTACGTCCGCACCTACGGCCAGGCCGAGGCCGACCGGATTTCCGCGCGGCCCGGGTACAGCGAGCACCAGACCGGCCTCGCCGTCGACGTCGGAAACGCCAGCGGCCAGTGCGAGCTCGGCGCCTGCTTCGGCAGCACCCCTGGTGGACGCTGGGTGGCGGCCAACGCCCACCGCTACGGCTTCATCGTCCGGTACCCCAAGGGGTACGAGCACATCACCGGGTACACCTACGAGCCGTGGCACCTGCGCTTCGTGGGTGTGAAACTGGCAACGGACATGAAGAACCGCGGCATCCGCACAATGGAGCAGTACTTCTCCACGCCGGCTTCACGGCCCACAATCCGCAGCGCCGCCGACGTCCTTGCCGCCGACTCCGGCGGTGTCCTCTGGAACTACCGGGCGAACCACAGCGGCGGTTTTGCGCCACGGGCCAAGGTCGGCGCGGGATGGTCGGGGCTGAAGTCGGGCTTCGTCGCCGACTGGAACGCCGACGGCGTCAACGACATCGTGGGCCAGTGGAAGAGCGGAAAACTCACCGTCTACCGGGGCAAGGCCGCTGGAGGCTTCCTCAGCCCGATCACGGTGGGCACCGCCGGCTGGCAGTCGATGAACATCACGGTGGGCAAGTGGCACAACGGGCACCGCTACCCCGGTGTTGTCGGAACCGACCCGGACGGCGTCCTCTACTACTACCCGAACCCCTCGGGCGGCTCGCTCGGAGCGCCGCAGCGGATCGGCGCCGGCTGGAAGGGCCTGAAACTGACGATGGTCGACTTCGATAACGACCGGCGCCAGGACATGCTCGCCACGAGGCCGTCGGGGGCGCTGATGCTCTACCGCTCCGACGGCGCAGGCCGGATCGTCCCGGAAACCCGACGCCAGGTGGGCAAGGGGTGGAACGCGATCGCCCAGTCCCACGCCTCCTTCGGCTTCGCCGGCTCCGGAACGCGCGGGCTCATCGCCAAGGCCACGGACGGGCGCCTGATCTACTACAGCCTCGGTGCCAACAAGTTCACCGGAAGCCGCCAGGTGGGAACGGGCTGGCAGACCTTCACCGTCTTCCGATGACCCGGCCGCGCAGCGGAAAAGCACCGGCGCGGCGCAGGTGTCACCGGGTGCTCCTAGCCTGAAGCAATGGCTGAGACATCGGGGTGGCACGGGATTCCGCCGGCGGCTGACAGGTTCGGGCCGCCGCTGCAGCTTGCGGCGCCCGCCGGCCCGGTCACGGAGTCGGTGAAGGCCCCTCCGTTGTGGGCCGAACTCCGCTACGCCGACGGGCTCGTGCGGACCGTGAAGGGGTTTGCGATGGCCTGGACGGGCAGCGCCGTGCTGGTGCAGTGGGTTGAACACTCCCGCGCCCGCGAGGCCTGGCTTCCCGCCGCCCAGTGCTCAAAGCGGGTGCTGCCCCAGCAGGGGCGCTACGCCGCCTGAGCCCGCCCGGGTGCCGGTGTCCGGGCCGGCCGTGGAGAAGCGCGGCGCCCGTCAGGGGAGCGCTTCGTCGTCCTCAACCCGGTGCAGCACCGTGGTCAGCAGGTGGTCCTTGGCCGGTCCGATGACCTCCCACTCGTATTCAAACCGGTTCGCCGAGGAAACGAGGAACCGCCCGGTGTAGGCGTCGGGGGAGCACGGATGCTCGGCCACCCAGGAGCCCTCGGTGAGGTCGAGCAGGTGGAAGGGCCGGCCGTCCTCGAACAGCACCTCGGCCGGCCCGGACGCGGCGGGCACGGCAACGAGGTAGTCCCGGTGGGCCGGCCCGGTAAAGCCGGGCCAGCGGGTGGTTCCCTCCTCGTGCCAGCGAAGGCGGCCTGCGCCGTCGTCGGTGAACGTGGTGTGCCCGCTGAAGGTGCCGGTGGTGCCGTCCGCCCGGTTACGCAGCACGCGCTCGGTGCGCCAGCGCCCCCGCAGGAAGGCCCGGAGGTCGGGTACGGGGTGGGTCACGGCCCGCCGCCGGCCGCAGCTTCAAGACCGGCCTTCCAGTCCCGGCATGCCGCCCGTCCCTTGGTGCTGAGTCGGATTTCGGCGGTGTCGCGCGGGGAAATCAGCCGCTCCTGCACGAGCAGCCACCCCTTCCGCTCAAGGCCCGACCCGGCCTCCGCAACCTGCTGTCCCGTGAGGCCGAGCGCCGCCGCGAGGCTCGCCGGAGAGGCGCTGTGGACCCGGGTCAGGGAGGTGAGGAAAGAGAACTGGGCGTTGCCGCGCCGCCCGGCCGCCGCCACCGCCCCGGACTCCCGGGCCCGCAGGGCCGACCGGCGGAACACCAGCCACAGGCCGCAGGCTGCCAGTGGAATCACCGAGGCGAACCCCAGGGCCAGGGCTTCGCCCGTGGCGGGGCGCTCACCGCTAAGGCGCCGCAGTTGAAAGAGGGCAAGCAGGACGACGGCGACAACGGCGCCGGTCTCGACCGCCGGAAAGTGCAGTGGGCGGATGGTGCGGTGCTGCCGGACGAGGTAGGGCAGGACCACGCCGAGGATGGAAGCGGCGGCGAACAGGATCAGCAGCGAGGTCCACGGCAGCTGCGCCGCGCGGATGCCCAGAAACGAAGCCGAGAAGTAAAGGCCGACCGCGCCGGTCGTGGCAAGGAGCAGCAGGCCCTCACGCGCTGTCGAGGTGAGGTGCAAGCGGTGGGCGGAGACAGCGGCGGCGTCGAGCGTCTCGCGTGCCTGCCCCCGATCGGCGACGGCGGGGGTCGGTGGTTTGCTCATGGGTGCCTGCGCATTCATTGAAGTACCAGCCACGCTATGCCTGACCCGGGCGGGCCGCAAATACCGATACGCCCCGTTGCAGGCCTGCAACGGCCGCGGACAGCGCGGCGGAAGCCCGCCGCGGTGCCGCCCGGGTCACGCGGGAGCGGGACCCGGTCCGGTGCGGAGGGCATCGGCGAGCAGGTCCATCAGCCGGCCCGCCTGGGCGCGCTGGGAGGGGTTCCCGGCCGCCAGCGCGATGCCGGCGAGGCCGATGAGGATATCGTCGGCCGGCACATCGCTGCGGACGCCGCCGCCCGCAACCGCCGCATCGAGCAGCTCCTGGATGGCGGCGTTGAGCAGGTCCCGGCTGTGGGCATAGGGGGTTCCCCCCGAGGCAATGACCTCGCGCAGTGCATCGGCCATGCCGATCTTGGTGGTCATGTAGTCCATGAAACGGTCCATCCAGGCACGGAGGGCCTGCTGCGGCGGAAGGCCCTCAAGGAGCCCGGGCACGGCCGCGGTGACGGCAGCCAGCTCGTTGCGGTACGCGGCCTCGATGAGCGCCTCCCGTGTGGGGAAGTGACGGTAAAGGGTTCCGATGCCCACGCCGGCGTCGCCGGCGATCGCGTCGAGGGTGGCATCGAGCCCCTTTTCGGCGAACAGGCGGGCGGCGGAGGCGAGCAGCTGGTCCCGGTTCCGCTGCGCGTCCGCGCGCAGCGGCCGGGTCTCGGCGGGGGATATCTGGGGGCCGCTCTTCATGGGGAACCGCGCGCTTTCGGGGAGAAAAAGGGAGGGGAATAATCCGGAGGAACCTCCGGTTATTTTCTTGAAACATAAGTGGAGGAGACTCCACTTATGTTTCGGCTGCTGGAAGGACCTCTGGTCCACGATAGTCCGCGCCTCACCTCCCGTCAGTAAGGAAAACCATCTTGTCCACATCATCACGCTTCACCACTGCCTTCACCCGCGAGTCGACCACCGACGACGTGCTCGCCGGCGTCGACCTGACCGGAAGGCGCGCCGTGGTCACCGGGGCCGCCTCGGGCATCGGCGTCGAAACCGCCCGCGCGCTGGCCGCGGCCGGTGCCGAGGTCACCCTGGCTGTCCGCAACGGAACGGCCGGGCGGGAGGTGGCCGCCGGAATCACCGCCACGACCGGCAACCCCCGGGTCCACGTCGCAGCCCTGGAGCTCACCGACCAGGCCTCCATCGACGCCTTCACCTCGGCCTGGGAAGGACCGCTGGACATCCTGGTGAACAACGCCGGGATCATGGCTCTGCCCGAACGCCACCTGACCCCCGAGGGCTGGGAGCTCCAGTTCGCCACCAACTACCTGGGCCACTTCGCCCTGGCGCTGGGCCTGCACGGCGCGCTGGCCGCAGCCGGCAACGCCCGCATCGTCTCGGTCAGCTCAAGCGCCCAGCTGGTTTCCCCGGTGGTCTTCGATGACATCCACTTCGCCGACCGCGCCTACGACGAATGGCTTGCCTACGGCCAGTCAAAGACAGCCAACGTGCTGTTCGCCGTGGAGGCCACCCGGCGCTGGGCGAAGGACGGCATCACCGCCAATGCGCTGATGCCCGGCGGCATCCGCACGGGCCTGCAGCGCCACCAGGCGGACAACCCCGAGATCCAGGCCGTCTTCGACGCCTACCCGTGGAAGACCCTCGAGCAGGGGGCCTCCACCTCGGTGCTGCTGGCCGCCTCGCCGCTCCTCGAGGGCGTCGGCGGGCTCTACTTCGAGGACAACAACGAAGCCGAGCAGACAACCGACGCCACGTCCCAGACCGGAGTCCACCCCCACGCGCTCGATCCCGAGGCGGCAGCCCGGCTCTGGGACCTTGGGAGTGAGATGATCACCACCCGCAGGGCCAACTCCTAGCCCGCGGTCCACCCTGTTCCGGCCCACGATTGCCGGATTCCCCGGGATGACGCGCCGGTGCGCTTCGTTGACAGCGAACGCCCCGGGCTTCATTGAAAGCGAACACGGGCGACATCGGCTATGGGACTCGCTAGCCTTTATGCATGGCAACGATTGATATCACCGAGGCAAGCTTCCCCGAGACCATTGAGGGCAACGACATTGTGTTCGTTGACTTCTGGGCCGACTGGTGCGGGCCGTGCAAGCAGTTCGCGCCGGTCTACGACGCGGTTTCGCAGCAGCACGAAGACGTTACCTTCGCGAAGGTCGACACCGAGGCGGAGCAGTCCCTCGCCGCTGCGGCAGGGATCACCTCGATCCCCACGCTGATGGCGTTCCGTGAGAAGGTGCTCGTCTTCTCCCAGCCGGGAGCCCTGAACTCCAGCCAGTTCTCCGAACTGGTCGAGGCCGTCAAGGGCCTGGACATGAAGGCAGTCCACGAGCAGGTTGCACAGCAGCAGGCCCAGGCCGCAGACGGCGACGCCTGACCCCCAGACCGGACCGGTTCCACAACCGGGAACACGACCAAGAAACCCCCGCATCGAGGTGCGGGGGTTTCTTCATTTCACCGCCGGCGGTGATCCTCCGGAGTCAGGCGGGGGCCGAAGGCCGGCTTGCGGAAACCGCTGGCATAGAGCATCCGCACCACGCGCTGGCGCTCGCCGGCCCAGGGGGCGAGCAGCCGGAGCATTCCGGCGTCGTCGGTGCGCTTGCCGGTGAGCGCCGCACCGACAAAGGCGGCAAGGTGGAAATCACCGACCGAAATCGAGTCGGGACAGCCGTGGGTGCGCTGCTGCACCTCGGCGCTCGTCCAGTCACCGATGCCCGAGATCGACACGAGGCCGGCCCGCACTGCCGGACCGCTGGGCAGGGCCGCGAGCCGTTCCAGCCCGGATGCGGCATGGGCGGCCTTGAGCAGCGCCGCTGAACGTCTTGGATCGACCCCGGCCCGGTGCCATTCCCAGGAGGGTATACGCCGCCACTGCGCCGGGGTCGGGGGAAGGCGCAGCCCCGCGGGGGCCGGGCTTCCGGCGGCCGGCGCCGGATCACCGTAACGGGTGAGCAGGTACCGCCAGGCCCGCTTGGCCTCCATGCCCGTGACCCTCTGCTCCAGGATGCCGCGCGCCACGGCGTCGAAAATGCGCCCGGTGGTCGGCAGCCGCAGGCCGGGATTGAGGTAGCGGCCCTTCCGCACGAGCTGCGGGAGCGTTTCGTGGAACCCGGGCGCGTCGAACCGGCTCCAGTCGTCGTCCGCGCCGAGCATCCGCGGCAGGTCGCGGAGCGCCTGCTCCGCGCCCGGGCCCCAGGCCGAAGCCGTCACCGTCGCGGAGTTGAGGGTGCCGCGCTGTTCGACGCGGAGCGTCACGGCGCCTTCGGCATTGCGGAACGCAAGCCACTGCGCACGCCCGGCGACGATGAACGCCGGATCGAAGGGGCCACACTGAAGCGGAGCAAGCGTGCGGGCCAGGTTGTACGGGCCCTTCGGCTCCCAGTCGGCGGTCCGTGCCGCACCTCCATAACCCTCCGCGGCGCCGGCGGGCCCGGCGAGGGCGGGAAAGCTGGTCATGACTTAATGGTGCCACGCGGGTACCCCCGTCCTCGGCGCGGCCCCGCCGGCACTCCGGGATCGTGCCAGTGTTACGGACCGCGCCGGTGGCACAGCGGAAACCGGTAGCTTTGTACGTATGAAGTACGCGAACTCAGTAGTCGACCTGATCGGCAACACGCCCCTGGTCCGGCTCAACAACGTGACCGAAGGCATCGCCGCAACGGTCCTGGCGAAGGTCGAGTACCTGAACCCGGGCGGCTCCGTGAAGGACCGTATCGCCTCGAAGATGATCGACGCCGCCGAGGCGGAGGGCAAGCTCCGGCCCGGCGGGACGATCATCGAGCCGACCTCGGGGAACACCGGCGTGGGCCTGGCCCTGGTGGCGCAGCAGCGCGGCTACAAGTGCGTCTTCGTGGTGCCCGACAAGGTGGGTGAGGACAAGCGCAACGTGCTTGCCGCCTACGGGGCGGAGGTCGTCGTCACGCCCACCGCCGTCGCGCCCGACAGCCCCGAGTCCTACTACGGGGTGTCCGACCGCCTCACCCGCGAAATCCCCGGCGCGTACAAGCCCGACCAGTTCTCCAACCCCAACGGCCCGCTCAGCCACTACGAGACGACCGGCCCGGAGATCTGGAACGACACCGACGGGCGCATCACGCACTTCGTCACGGGCGTCGGCACCGGCGGCACGATCACCGGCACCGGACGCTACCTCAAGGAGGTCTCGGCGGAGCGGGACGGCGGACCGGTGCGGGTCATCGGCGCCGACCCCGAGGGCTCCGTCTACTCCGGGGGAACCGGCCGTCCCTACTTCGTCGAGGGCGTGGGGGAGGACATCTGGCCCTCCTCCTACGACCCATCAGTGCCCGATGAGATCATCGCCGTCACCGACGCCGAAAGCTTCGCGATGACGCGCCGCCTGGCACGTGAGGAAGGGCTGCTGGTCGGCGGTTCCTGCGGCATGGCCGTCGTCGCCGCACTGCGCGCAGCCAAGGACCTCCCCGCCGACGCCGTCGTCGTCGTGCTCCTACCCGACGGAGGCCGCGGCTACCTCGGGAAGATTTTCAGCGACAGCTGGATGCGGTCCCATGGCTTCCTTGACGGCGGCGACGACGCGACGGTCGCCGAGGTGCTCAACTCGAAGGCGGGCACCCTGCCGGATCTCGTCCACACCCGCCCCGACCACACCATCCGCGACGTCATCGCCCTCATGACCCAGTACGGGCTCTCCAGCATTCCCGTCCTCTCCCACGAGCCGCCCGTTGTGCTGGGTGAGGTCCTCGGCTCGGTTGACGAGCGTTCCCTGACCGACAAGATCTTCCACGGCGAGGCGAAGCTCAGCGACCAGGTCGCCGAGCACATGGGCGCGAAGCTGCCGCTCATCGGCTCCCTCGAGTCGGTGGGCACGGCCCGCGAGCACCTCGAGCACAGCGACGTGATCATGGTGGCCTCCGCCGGCGCGCCGGTGGGAATTTTGACCCGCCATGACCTGCTGACCTACATGAGCATCTAATCCCCTTCGACCCAGGAGCATCGTGACGCATTCCGAAAACCAGGGCTTCAACACCCGCGCCGTCCACGCCGGCCAGGTTCCCGACCCAACCACCGGAGCAGTGATCCCCCCGCTCTACCAGACGACAACGTTTGCCCAGGACGGGATCGGCAAACTGCGCAACGGGTACGAGTACGGGCGCGGCACCAACCCCACCCGAGATTCCCTGCAGACCCAGCTGGCCGCCCTCGAGGGCGGGGCACACGCCTTCAGCTTCTCCTCCGGGCTCGCCGCCGAAGACGCACTGATCCGGGCCGCCCTGCGCCCCGGCGACCACATCGTGCTCGGCAACGACGCCTACGGCGGAACCTACCGCCTCATCGACCGCGTGCTGTCGCAGTGGGGCATCACCAACAGCGCCGTTGACATGGCCGACCTCGACGCCGTGCGTGCGGCCGTCGCCGGCGGGAACACCCGCATGGTGTGGGTTGAGACGCCGTCGAACCCGATGATGAAGATCACCGACATCGCCGCCGTCGCCGGAATCGCCCACGACGCCGGGGCCCTCCTCGTTGTCGACAACACCTTCGCCTCGCCCTACCTCCAGCAGCCGCTGGACTTCGGGGCCGACGTCGTCGTGCATTCGACAACCAAGTACATCGGCGGGCACTCCGATGCCAGCGGCGGTGCGGTCGTGGTGAACGACGACGACCTCGCCGAGAAGGTCGGCTTTATCCAGTTCGCGGTCGGCGCCGTCTCGGCGCCCATGGAGGCCTGGCTGACCACCCGCGGCCTGAAGACCCTTGGCGTGCGCATGGACCGGCACAGTTCGAACGCGGCGGCCATCGCCCAGTGGCTCTCCGAGCAGGACGCCGTTGAGCGCGTCTACTATCCCGGACTGCCTGAGCATCCCGGACACGAGCTCGCGGCGGCCCAGATGAAGAGCTTCGGCGGGATGATCTCGGTGACGTTCACCGGCGGCGAGGCGGCGGCGCGCACTGTCGCCGAATCGACGCACCTGTTCACCCTCGCCGAGTCGCTTGGCGGCATCGAGTCCCTCATGAACTACCCCTCGGCAATGACCCACGCGTCGGTGAAGGGCACCGAGCTTGCGGTCCCGGAAAACCTCATCCGCCTTTCGGTGGGCATCGAGGATGTCGAGGACCTCATCAGCGACCTCGAGCGGGCGCTGGCTTCCCTGCGCGGCTAGCCGCCGATCCCGGGCGGGCGGCGCCCTGCCCCTTGCCGTTCCCGGCGGTCAGGAGCCGGGCAGCCGCCGCTTCCGGGCCTTCGGGTCGGTCTGCTGGAGCCAGCGGCCGCTCTGGGGGAGCCACATCAGGGCCGCGGCGGCGAGCATGGCAACGGCAATCAACGACAATCCCGGTGTCCCGCGCACCAGCACCGGCACGCCGGCGATGACGGCGACGGTGGTGAGCAGCTCCCGCGCGCTGCGCCTGCCGCGCCGCAGCCGCAGCACGAGGACCAGCTGCGCCGCGGCAAGGGCCGCAAGGACGGCAGCGAGCCCGGTCAGCGCGGCCCGGTCCTGTTCCTGCAGGTTGGCCGACACCAGGAACGACCCTGCTGCAACGACAAGCAGCGCCGAAATGACGAGCCACAGCAGGGACGCCGCCCGCAGGGTGCCCGGCTGGGCCGGGAGGGCGGGGCGCGGCTTCCGGACCTCAGGCACCGCGCGGGGCGACGACGCCGGCGCGGGCCTCGGTGTCGTAGTGGTAGACCTCGCGGCCGCCGATCCACACCTTCATGGCCCGCTGCATCACATCGAGCGGATCCCCGCTCCAGAGCACGACGTCGGCGTCCTTGCCCGCGGCGAGGGAACCCAGGCGGCCGGCAAGCCCCAGTACCCTGGCGGGGTTCAACGTGATCGCGCGCAGGGCGGTCTCCCGGTCAAGGCCTTCCTTCACGGCCAGGGTGGCCTGGTGGACGAGGAAGTTGATCGGGATCACGGGATGGTCGGTGATGATTGAAATCTCAACACCCGCCGCGGCGAGCTTCCCCGGGTTCGCCATCGAGCGCCCGCGCAGCTCAACCTTCGACTTCGTCGTGAAAAGGGGCCCGATCAGCACCGGGGTTCCCCGCCGGGCGAGCACGTCGGCAAGCAGGTGCGCCTCCGTCCCGTGGTCGAGCACCAGGTCATAGCCGAATTCGTCGGCGATGCGGAGCGCCGTGGCGATGTCGTCGGCCCGGTGGGCGTGCTGGCGCCAGGGGATCTCGCGGCGCAGCACCATGGCGAGCGCCTCAAGCTTCGGATCGCGGGCGTTCTCGTCCGCCTTTCCCATATAGTTCTGGGCGTCGATGAATGCCTTGCGGATCACCAGCGCCGTGCCAAGCCGGGTGGAGGGCGTCTGGTCCTTTCCGCCGTACACGCGCTTGGGGTTCTCGCCCAGGGCCGACTTCAGGCCGCTGGGGGAGCGCAGCAGCATCTCCTCGATGTACCGGCCGTGGGTGTGGATTGCCACGGTGAGCCCGCCGATCGGGTTACCCGACCCCGGGTTCACGTTCACCGTGGTGATGCCGCCGGCGAGCGCATCGTTGAAGCCCGGATCGAAGGGATTGACGGCGTCGAGCGCCCGCACGCCCGCCATCACCGGGTCGGTCATCTCGTTTGTGTCGTCTCCTGCCGACCCTTCCCCTTCCTCATGGGTGCCAAGGTGGACATGGGCGTCAACGAAGCCGGGCAGCAGCCAGGCGCCGGTGGCATCGAGCACCTCGGCGCCCTCCGGGGCGTTGACCTCCGGGCCCAGTGCCGTGATCTTCCCGCCCTCGAGAACCACAGTCCCGTCGAAGGGGTCCCCCTCGACGGGGACGACATGGGCGTTGACGATGGCAAGGGCCGGCGCCGCAGGCGTCGGAGCATCAGGGAAAGAAGACATCGGTTGCGACACCTTTCGCGCTTGGGAGGGTGGCTCCCAACTTACCCGCCCCTCCGGTTCCGGCACGGCAGTCGGCGGACGATTCCGCGGTACGTCGTGACGGAAACCGGATTGGCCTACCGGTTTGAGGCCTGGGACGGGGCCGGGACACCGCGGACCCGGTCCGGCCTGGTTCCCCCTGACGGCCCCGCGCGTAGGATTGCGGAATGACAACCGGAATGACAACCGGAACGGTCCTGGCCGTGTGCCTGGTGCGCGGGCTCCTGCCCACCCGGGACGCCGTCGGCGTCACCGCAATCGACAAGCGCCCGGTCTCCGGTCCGGTCAAGGTGCACCCCCTCGGGCTCACCGGGGACATCCAGGCCAGCCGCAAGCACCACGGCGGCCCCACCAAAGCGATCTACGCCTACGCGCAGGCCGATGCCGACTTCTGGTCCGCGGAACTGGGGCGCACCGTCGAACCGGGACTGTTCGGCGAGAACCTGCGCGTGGACGGCATCGACGTCAACGACGCCGTCATCGGGGAGCGCTGGAGCATCGGCGACGTCGTCCTCGAGGTCACAATGCCGCGCCAGCCGTGCGGCAACTTCGCGCGCCGTATGGAGGAACCGGCCTGGGTGCGGCGGTTCACCGAGGCTAACCGGGCAGGCGCCTACCTGAGCGTCGTGCGGCGCGGGGCCGTGCAGGCCGGTGACGCGGTGACTCTCACGCACCGGCCGGACCACGGGGTCACCATCGCGCAGGTGGCGGGCGGGCTTGACGCATCGGCCGCGGCCCGGCTGCTGCAGGCTGGGAAATCCGGCGACGTCGTCCTGGCCCCGCAGGTGCGCAAGGCCGCCCTGCGGGCGGTCCGCACCGGCTGACGTGCCCAACATCACCACGCTCGGGAACCCTACGGTTAAGGGTCTGCCCGCCGCATGCAGTAGACTAGGAACATCCCCCACACCGGTATTCCCGTAATTTCCGCCCTTTCGGGCCGGATAGGTTGTGTTGGGGCTCGCCGCAAGTACCAGCGAGCAGATTCATCAGGGAGCGCCGGCTAGAAAACGTCACACATTCCTGCTCGGCAGGAATATCCGTTGTGACGAGAAGTCCTGCCGCGGGATTGAAACAGTGCCGGATTTCGTTGTAAGCGCGGCACGCTGAGGATCCAACCTCTCGAGCCGTCCGGCATCTACCTGAAGGTTCTTCCCCCATGCCTGAAAACCTGTCCTTTGAAACCCCTGAAACCGTTGACGCCCCCGCTGTGGACGACGCCGAACTCCTGTTCACGGATCTCAACCTCGATTCCCGCGTCCTCGCTGCGCTGACCGACGTCGGCTACGAGAAGCCCTCACCCATCCAGGCCGCCACCATCCCGGCGCTCCTCGAGGGCCGCGACGTCGTCGGCCTCGCCCAAACCGGCACCGGCAAGACCGCAGCATTCGCGGTTCCCGCGCTGTCGAAGATGGCCGAACTCGCCGACATCAACGGCGTCAGCAAGAACACCCAGGTTCTGGTCCTCGCCCCGACCCGCGAGCTCGCGCTCCAGGTCGCCGAGGCGTTCACCTCCTACGCACGCCACATGGACGGCTTCACCGTGCTGCCCGTCTACGGCGGATCGCCCTACGGACCCCAGCTCGCCGGCCTGCGCCGCGGCGCCCAGGTTGTCGTAGGCACCCCGGGCCGCGTCATCGACCACATCTCGAAGGGTTCCCTCGACCTGTCGAACCTCGAGTACGTCGTGCTCGATGAGGCCGACGAGATGCTCCGCATGGGCTTCGCCGAGGACGTCGAGCAGATCCTCGCCTCGACCCCCGCCGAGAAGCAGGTGGCCCTGTTCTCTGCCACCATGCCCCCGGCCATCCGCCGGATCGCCAAGAAGTACCTCAACGATCCCGCAGAGATTGCGGTCAAGGGCAAGACGACCACCGGCACCAACACGCGTCAGCGGTACCTGCAGGTCATGGGCCCGCACAAGCTCGACGCCATGACCCGCATCCTCGAGGTTGAGGACTACGACGGCATCATTGCCTTCGTCCGTACGAAGATGGCGACCGAAGACCTGGCGGACAAGTTGCGTTCACGGGGCTTCTCGGCCGCCGCCATCAACGGAGACATTCCCCAGCAGCAGCGCGAGCGCACCGTCGAGGCACTGCGCGAGGGCAAGATCGACATCCTCGTTGCAACCGACGTCGCCGCCCGCGGCCTTGACGTCGAGCGCATCTCGCTCGTCGTCAACTACGACATCCCGCACGACACCGAGTCCTACGTGCACCGCATCGGCCGCACCGGCCGTGCGGGCCGCTCGGGCGACGCGATCCTGTTCATGACCCCGCGGGAGAAGTACCTGCTGCGCTCCATCGAGAAGGCAACCCGCCAGCCCGTTGAGCAGATGCAGCTTCCCTCCTCGGAGACGATCAACGAACTGCGCCTCAACAAGTTCGCCGACAAGATCACCAAGACCCTTGCCGGCGAGGACGTTGCGGCATTCCGCGACCTCATCGCGAGCTACGAGCAGGAGCACAACGTTCCCGCAGCTGAAATCGCAGCGGCGCTGGCCGTCATGGCCCAGAACGGCAACCCGATCCTGGTCAAGGACATCCCCGTTGCCCCCGCTGGCCAGCGTGAGCGCTCGGAGGGCCGCAAGGACGCCTTCGGCTCCCGCGGGCCGACACGCACCCTCACCGAGGGCAACGCGACGTACCGGATCGCCGTCGGGCGCCGCCAGCGCGTCATGCCCGGTTCGATCGTCGGTGCCATCGCCAACGAGGGCGGGCTCTCCTCCTCGCAGATCGGCGGCATCGACATCCGCGCCGACCACACCCTGGTGGAGCTCCCCGCGGAGCTCTCCAAGGACCAGTGGCGCGCCCTGTCGAAGACCCGCATCGGCGGCGAGCTGATCCACCTCGAGCTCGACAAGGGCCGCAAGCCCAGCCGCGAGCGTCCCGCCGGCGAATTCAAGAAGCCCTTCAAGAAGGAGTTCTCCAAGGACTCGAAGGACTTCAAGAAGCGCGACGGCGACACCCGCTTCTCCGGTGATGCCTCCCGCAAGCCGCGGCATGGCAAGGGTGCCGGTGCAGGGACCGGACGCTCCAGCGCCCA
Organism: Arthrobacter sp. TJ-254; assembly: GCF_058269175.1. NCBI lineage: Bacteria > Bacillati > Actinomycetota > Actinomycetes > Micrococcales > Micrococcaceae > Arthrobacter > Arthrobacter sp. TJ-254. The sequence continues at coordinate 531,368 of NZ_JBZCNF010000002.1, forward strand.
GTCCGAACAGTGGTAAGAATCACCTAGGCTAACCCCTCCCGATCCCCGCCACGGCGGGGATCGGGAGCGGAATCAGGGGTCCGTCCTCCGGGACGGTTGATGATTTCGCACAGCGGCCCGAAACTGGTAATGTTTCTTGTCGTTGCCCCGATAGCTCAGTGGTAGAGCGCCATCTTGGTAAGATGGAGGTCCCGGGATCGATTCCCGGTCGGGGCTCTCAATGAGAGGCCCGCAATCGATCAAAATGATCGCGCTGCGGGCAGCCTCATTTTGGCGGTGTAGCTCAGCTGGTTAGAGCGCACGACTCATAATCGTGAGGTCGCGGGATCGAGTCCCGCCACCGCTACAAAAAAACCCCGAGGTCCTTGAGACCTCGGGGTTTTTTGTGACGGGCAAACCATGCCCGCCACCGTTGCTGCCTGGCCGGCTTAGCGCCGGACCGCGTGCAGCACCGTGTCGTGAACCGGCACGGTATGACCCTCCGCATCCGCCGCCGGTCCGGTCACCCTCCGCTGCCGCGCCTCGCAGGCGATGATGTCCCACTCCTCGTTGAGCAGCAGCGCCAGTTCGTCGGGGGTGTAGAACAGTTCCGGCAGCGGAGGCCGGGGCACCGTCGTCTCCAGGTCGGAGGGATGGTGGCCCACGATGAGCAGCGTGCCGCCCTGCGCCACCGCTGCGGCGAGGCCGGCGAACAGGGCGGTGCGCGCCGGCCGGGGTAGGTGCATGAACTGCGCAGAGACGAGGTCGTAGCCGAGCGGCTCCGGCAGGTCCACTGTGAGGTCCGCATGCACCCATTCAAGGCGCGCGGCAACCCCGGCGTCCTCGAGCCGGGTCTGTTCGCGTGCCCGCTCAAGGGCCACCTCCGAAATATCGACGCCCGTAACCTGCCACCCGCGGCGGGCCAGCCAGATGGCATCTGCGCCTTCACCGCAGCCGACGTCGAGCGCCCGGCCGGGCGGCAGCGCCGAGGCGGTGGTGACGAGGTGGGCGTTCGGTTTCCCGCTCCAGATCCGGCGGTGCTCGGAGTACCGCCGGTCCCAGAACTCCTGGTTCATCTCAATGCGCATGGCTCTCCAGCTCCGGTGTCCCATCGATGGTCCCATTGTCGGGCCCTTCGGGGGCCGCACCAAGCACCTGCCCTGCGGATGCCCGGCGGTGCTCCACCGCAGAGCGCGCCTCCTCGGCAATGAGGTCCCAGTTGATCGCCGCACCGGCTGCCAGGCCGGCGGCGGCTGAAACGACCACCTGGGCCGTTGGGTCCGCTACGTTCCCCGCGGCCCACACCCCGGGAACCGAGGTGCGCCCCTGCGGGTCGACCTCGACCGAGCGTCCAATGCCCATTGGGTGCTCGGCTGTCTTCACGCCGAGGGATTCAAGCAGCACCGACCGTGCCACAAAGCGCGGCGCCACGACCAGTGCGTCAAGCGGGAAGCTGGAGCCGGAGTCGAGCCGCACCCCGGACAGCGCACCGGCGGCGCCCTCCACCGCAGCAACCCGGCCCGAGACCACGCGTACCGACAGCGCCGCAAGGATCGCCCACTCCTCTTCGGTGGGTTCCGGTCCGGTGTGCTGGAACAGCGTGACATCGCTGGTGAGCTGGCGGAACATCTGGACCTGGTGCATTGCCATCGGGCCGGTGGCGAGGACGCCGATTGCCTTGCTCCGGACCTCGTAGCCGTGGCAGTACGGGCAGTGAATGACGCCGGATCCCCAGTGCGTGGAGAGGCCCTCGACGTCGGGAAGCTCGTCGACGAGACCCGTCGTCACGAGGAGGCGGCGGCCGGGGATCCGCCGCCCGTCCCGGAGTGTGGCAGTGAAGCCTTCCGGATCCTTCTCGACGCGCACGGCTTCCGAATCGATAAGAACCGAGCCGTAGGATGCCGCTTCGGCGCGCCCTGCCGCCACGAGCTCAAGGGGCGGTATGCCGTCGCGGGACAGGAAGTTGTGTACGCCCGCGGCGGGGGCGTTCCGGGGTGAACCGGAGTCGATGACGGCCGTGGTCCGCAGCGAGCGGCCGAGGGCAACTGCTGCGCTGAGGCCGGCGGCGCCGCCTCCGATGATCACGACGTCGTACCTGGGGGTGTTCTGCACTGCACTTCTCCTTCTGCTTCGGGTGCCCGTATTGGAGCCTTTCTTCTACTTTCACCCCATGCCGAAATTGTGGCAAACTTTCTTGCCGTTATGGCAAGCTAGGGGAATGGAAAACGATCTGAGTTCGGTCTTCGAGACGATGGGCCCGCGGCTGCGCACCCTGCGGCAGCAGCGTGGTCTGACGCTGGGCGAGGTGTCTGAGGCCACCGGTGTGTCGGTGAGTACCCTGTCCCGGCTTGAGGGCGGCCAGCGGCGCCCGAACCTTGAACTGCTCCTGCCCCTCGCGCGCCTGTTCCGGGTGCCGCTTGATGATCTCGTCGGGGCGCCTCCCACCGGTGATCCCCGCATCCACCTCCAGCCCATTCGTCACAGCGGAATGACCGCCCTTCCGCTCACCCGACGGCCCGGGGGCCTGCAGGCGTACAAGATGGTGCTTGCCGCCGATGCCCGGAAGGGTGAACCCGATCTGAGGGTGCATGAGGGGTATGAGTGGCTTTACATCCTCAACGGACGCCTGCGCCTCGTGCTCGGGGACAAGGACTTCATTCTCGGCCCGGGCGAGGCTGCGGAGTTCGACACCCACACCCCGCACTGGTTCGCGAGCGCTGACGAAAACGCGGTCGAGTTCCTCAGCCTCTTCGGGCATCAGGGCGAAAGGATGCACGTCCGGGCCCGTCCCAAGGCCTAGGACATCACGCACGGTGGGAGGCGCCGCAGGATGCTGACCAACCGAAGGCCCGCGGGAGCGCTATGCCCCGGAGTGGCTTTTGCGGATTTCCGCGCGCTTTTCCGCATAGACCGTCGTCTCAACGACCACGAGCAGTGTGCACAGCCCGAAAACCAGGCCGAGGGCCGCAAGCGGCGCGAACCCGGAGGCGGCCGGGATCAGCGTCAGCAGCACGGCGGCGGTGCCGAGCCTCCACGGTTTCCAGTACCCACCGACCCGCCGCCAGAACGCCGCGTGTGCGAGGAGATACAGCGCTGTCCCGCCCAGCAGGGCACTCGCCCCCAGCCAGCCGTAGCCCGACGGTTCGTCGACATGGGCGAGGGCGTCCTCCACGCCAAGGGCCGACAGGACGACGCCGGCGATCAGCGGGAGGTGGAGGTAGGTGTACCCGTCGACGGCCAGGGCCGACCGCGCACTTCCGCGCAGGCGCGCCATGACGTGCTCCGCCGCGATGGCCATGACGTCGAAGTACAGCCACCACAGGCAGATCGAGAGCCCGACGCCGAAGACCGCCCCGAGGATCATCAGGGTACTCACGGGGCGTTCCGAGGCGCCAACGCCGATGGCGATAATCGACTCTCCCAACGCCAGGATGACGACGAGCCCGTATCTCTCGGTCCAGTGGGCGGCCGAGTGGACGCGCCAGTTCCCGCCGGCAGAGGTGAGGTAGGTGAGGGTGATATCCGCCGCGAGGCCTGCCAGCCAGAACCACGTCTGGGCCGGCCCGCCGATAAGGGCTCCGACGATGATGATGCCGGAGCCGGTGAACATGGCGCTTGAGGTCTTGATCACCTGGCGCCGGAGCGGGGCGTCGTCCCCGGCAGCAATGACGTACAGCCCAAGGTGCACCAGACGGACGATGAAGTAACCAAGCGCAAACACGAGGGGTCCGTTGAGCCCGCCCTCCATGTCGTCAAAGGCCTCGGGGATGGCCAGGGCCGAGATGAACATCGCGATCATGGCGACCGACATCCCGATGCGCACGAGGCCCTCGTCGACGTGGGTCTGATTGGCAAGCCAGGAATAGCAGACCCAGGACCACCAGAGGATGCCGAGGATGACCGAGCCCTGCAGCACGCCGAGGCCCGTGTGTTCGTGGGCCATGAAGGCCGTGACCTGGGTGAACGCGAAAACGAAAACAAGGTCGAAGAAGAGTTCGAAGGTCGTCACCCTGTGCGATTCGTCCGAAACCTGGACCCGGCGCATCACCCGAAATGCGGGAAACATACGGAAAGCATAGGGCGGCGGGCCCGGCGCTGTCTGCCGAACGGCCCTGCGGCCGCCCGCTGTTACGCACCGCGGGATCGGGTGATCAGTGTCCTTATAGGATGGACGAGGTCTTTGTACGACGAACAGCCGCCTCGCTGGAGGTGCGCGGGGGGATGGAAACGTAATGACTGATCGAGACTCCGGACGGAGCCCCGGCATCACGGAGGACTTCCCGACCCGGGCAAGCAGGCGGCGCCAGGCGCCCCTTGAACCGGCCGCACCCGGTGCGCCGGCCGCGCCCCGCGAGGTGCAGCCCCGGTTCGAGGAGTTCCTCGAACCGGTGCCCCTTGCCCTCCCCGAGCCCGTTTCCCTTCCGGCACCTGTGCTGGTGCAGGCACCGCCTGCATGGAGCGCCCAGATGCCATCCTCCCCGGCCCCGGGCCCGGAGCGGCAGGCGGCGCGGCCCCCGGCCGAACGCGGACCGGAAGGCACGGCGGTGCTTCCCGCGGCCCCCCAGCGGCGTCCGGCCGCTCCCGCCCCGGCGGGCTCCGCCCAGTCTCCGCAGGAGCCTCAGGCGCGCGGGCCGCAGACGCGCTCCTCATCCACGCGCAGTTCCCAGACACGCTCCGGACGCCGGTCCTTCCTCGCCCCTGACACCGCGCAGGTTCCCGCCGCAACGGGTTTCCGCGGGTTCCTGACCCGACTCGGCATTCGGATCCCGCCGTCGTCGGCCGAACTGCTTGTCCGCTCCCACACCCGCGCCGTCAGCCAGCACTGGCCGGGCCCGCGCACCATCGCTGTGGTGAACGGCAAGGGCGGGGCGAACAAGACCCCAACCACGGTGATGCTCGCCGCGGTGTTCGCCCGCAACGGCGGCGGACCGGTCCTGGCATGGGACAACAACGAGACCCGCGGCACGTTGGGCTGGCGCACCGAGCAGGGCCCCCACGAGGCCACGGTCCTTGATCTGCTGCCCCGCACCGCCGCTCTGCTCGCCCCGTCGGCGCAGTCCGCCCTGCTTGCGCGTTACGTGCACCACCAGACCGAGGACAAGTACGACGTCCTGCGCTCGAAGCCCGACGTGCTCGCCTCCGAGCAGAAGGTCACGTCAGAGGACTTCGACGCCCTCCACGAGGTGGCGTCCAAGTACTTCCGCCTCAACGTCGTCGACTCGGGCAACGACGAAACCGCGGAGCGGTGGCTGCGGATGATCCACCACACCGACCAGCTGGTCATCGCCACAACGACGCTCGAGGAGCACGCCGAGGCCGGAGCGCTGCTGCTTGAGGCGCTGCGTGCCCGCGGCGGGAAGTACGAAGAGCTCTCCCGCAGCGCCGTCGTTGTCGTCAGCCAGTCGGACAAGAACGGCACTGCGGCCCAGGCCGCCGCGATCGCGCGCGGCTTCAACGACCTGGCGCGCAGCGCGGTGACGATCCCGTTCGACCCGGCCCTGCTGAAGGGGCGGATCCGCTACGGATCGCTCCGGCCCGCCACGCAGCGTGCATGGCTGGCGGCCGCGGCGGCGGTGGCGGACGGCCTCTGAACGCGCCGGGCTGCCTGCCGTGACCTAAGCTTAATCGGTGATTCCCGGCGGCCGGTACCTGTGCAGCGGCGTCGCCTGGGCCGGAACGCGGCCGGCCCTGGCGCTCGCAGCTCCGGACGGATCCCGGGCCGACCTGCCCCTTGACCCCGGCACTCGGCTTGGCTTCCGCGTCCTTGGCCCAGCCGGCGTCCGGTACTGCCTGGGCTCCTACCGCGTCCAGGGCCCCGAGGCCCGCACGCACGTTCCCTGTCCGCGGCAGGCCGAGGCCGAGCGCGGCTACCAGTGCGGGCCCTGCTTCGCCCAGGACGACCTGCGCTTCATGCACGACATCCACCGGTCCGGGATCGCCCCGGAGGGCCTTAAGCGCTACCTCGACCAGCCGCACTGGCTCTACGTTGCGACCTTTGCCGACGGCGCCACGAAGGTCGGTACCGCCTCCGCGCTGCGCAAGCACGGGCGGCTCATCGAGCAGGGAGCCGTTGCCGCCGAGTACGTGGCACTGGCGGACAACGGGAGGGTGGTCCGCGTCCTCGAAGACGAAGTGACGCGCAGCGTCGGGCTTCCGCAGGCGGTGCGCTCCGGCGCGAAGGCCGCAGCCCTGCGCCGGCCACTCCCGCCGGATCAGCTTGCCGGGATCAACGCCGGCCACGCGGAGTCGGCCCGGGTGCTCCTGCGCGAGGGGATGGACCTCGCGGGCTACACCGTCGTCTGCGAGCGGTTCGAGCCGCCGCCGTCCTGGCGCGAGGTGCTTTCGGCGGCCGGGGCGCAGCCCTACCCCGGTGCGCTCGAGACCGGCGAGCACGGGTTCATTCTCGGCCCGATGCTCGGCCCGTGCGCCCTCGTGGAGTTGGAAGGCGCGCCGCTGCGCTTCATCGCCGACCTGTCCCGCCTAAAGGGACGCCGGATCGGGCTCGGAGGCTACGCCACGGCCGTGCCTGCCGTGCAGGAGTCCCTGTTCTAGGACGGCGGTAGGATTAACCAATGCTCAATACACCCTGGGACACCGGATCCGTGCTCTACCGCCGGCTCCTGATCGCCGCGCTGGTCATTACCGGGGCAGGAATCGTGCTCGCCGTCGCGGGCGCCGCGGCTGGAGCTGACGCCGCCGTCTTCGCCGCGTTCCCGGTCATCGGCGCCGGCCTCGCCTGCCACCTCGCCGGCATGGTGGTGCGGGTCCGCGACGCCAAGCGGCGCAGCCGCGGACAGGCCGCACCGCGGCGCTGATCCAGCCGCTCGACTACCCTTGACCAGAGCCGCCCCCAGACATCCCGGAGGACTTTCATGACCATCAATCCCGACCTGCAGGGGCGCACGTACCCCGCCGGCGAGGTGTACACCGTGGGCCGCGAAGCGATCCGCGACTTCGCCCGCGCCGTCAAGGCCACCCACCCCGCCCACTATGACTTCGAGGCCGCCACGGCGCTCGGCCACGCCGACCTCGTGGCACCGCCGACCTTCGCGATCATCGTGGCGCAGCGGGCCGATGCCCAGTTGATCGCCGATCCCGCCTCGGGAATCGATTTCTCCCGCGTCGTCCACGCGGACCAGCGCTTCATCCACCATCGGCCGATCGTCGCCGGGGACGAACTGGTCGCCGAACTGCACGTCGACCAGGTGCGGGCGATGGGCGGCGGGGCGATGATCACCACGCGCGCCGAAATATCGACTGTCGGCGGCGCGCATACCGCCACGACGACGTCGTCCCTGCTCGTGCGGGGAGAGGAGTAGCAATGACGGTTGAACTCACAGCCCTCACAGTGGGCCAGGCCATCGGTTCCGCCAGCATCACCATCACCCGCCAGGACCTCGTGCGGTACGCGGGAGCCTCGGGGGACTTCAACCCCATCCACTGGAACCCCGACTTCGCCGAAAGCGTTGGCCTTCCCGGCGTCATCGCCCACGGCATGTTCACGATGGGCGCCGCGGTCCAGCTCGTCACCGACTGGGCCGGCGACCCGACCGCCGTCATCGACTACCAGACGCGCTTCACCAAGCCCGTTCCCGTCGCGGACACCACGGCGAGCCCCGGCGAGCCAGGGGCCGTCCTTGAGGTCAGCGGCGTAATCGGCGCCCTCAATCCCGACCAGTCGACCGCCCGGGTGGACCTGACCGTAACCTCTGCCGGGCAGAAGGTCCTCGTGAAGGCCCAGGCCCTGGTGCGCCTGCCGTGACCGGCGGGCAGCCGCTGGCGGACCTCACGACCGTGGGCGTCGGCGGGCCGGCACGCACCCTGATCGAGGCCCGGTCCGAGCAGGAAATCATCGACGCCGTGCGCACCGCTGATGCGGCCGGGGAGCCGCTGCTCATTCTGGGCGGCGGGTCGAACCTCGTCATCGCCGACGAGGGCTTCGACGGCACCGTGGTCCGCATCGCCTCAACCGGCTTCGCCGTGAACGACGACGACGCGACCTGCGGCGGAGTCATGGTCAAGGCGCAGGCGGGCCAGGACTGGGACGAGCTCGTGGAGTACACGGTGAAGCACGCCTTCTCGGGGCTCGAGGCGCTCTCCGGCATCCCCGGCTCAACCGGCGCAACTCCGGTGCAGAACGTGGGCGCCTACGGCACCGATGTATCCAAGACCCTCGCCACCGTCCGCACCTGGGACCGGCAGGCCGGGGCGGTGAAGAGCTTCACCAACTTCGAGCTCGGCTTCGGCTACCGGAACTCGCTGCTCAAGGAGACGACCATCAACGGGTCCCCCCGCTACGTGGTGCTCACCGTCGAATTCCAGCTGGGCCTTGGCCGGATGAGCACGCCCATCAAGTATGCCGAACTCGCGCGGGCGCTCGGGGTGGAGGTCGGCGGGCGCGCCTACGCAAACGACGTGCGGCGGGAGGTGCTCAGGCTCCGCGCCGCCAAGGGGATGGTCCTCGACGCCGGAGACCGCGACACCTACAGCACAGGCTCCTTCTTCACCAACCCGGTCGTCGAGGCATCCGTCGCTGAGCGGCTGCCAGGTGATGCACCGAGGTACCCCACGGCGGATCCGGGACGGGTGAAGCTGAGCGCGGCCTGGCTCATCGAGCACGCAGGGTTTTCCAAGGGGTTCGGACTGCACGATGACGCCGGCTCCGCGGCGGCAGGTGGGCGCGCCGCGCTGTCCACCAAGCACACACTCGCCGTCACCAACCGCGGCGGCGCCTCGGCCACCGACATCCTCGCCGTCGGCGGGCTTGTCGCCGACGGCGTCGAGGCGGCCTACGGGCTGCGCCTCTCGCCCGAACCGCTGCTCATCGGCTGCTCGCTGCCCGGTGCGCGCCCCGCCGGAGTTCCAGCACCCTGACCCGCCGCCGCCGGCCTTCGGAGCCGCGGGCAGCGCCTCAGGTGACGGCCGTCCGGCGGGCCTGTTCGGCCGCGGCCCGGGTCAGCAGCACGTCGACCCACTGGGCCTTGCCGTCGACGAGCCGCCGCGAGCACAGCCACTGGGCCAGGCGGGAAACGAGGCTGATCTGGGCAAGCCGGTCGTGGAAATCGGGCGCAAGCCACCGGGGGCCGAGGAACCCGGGAAGGGCGTGAAGCAGCTCGGCGGCGCTCATCAGGCGCGCATACGCCGCGTCGGGAGCGAACTGGCGTTCCAGCCCGAGAAGGGCCGCTGACTCGGGGGAGAGGGAGAGCGCACCCTCGTGCTCCAGATACGAGCGCAGCAGCTCCTGGACCCGCCCGTACCGGATCACCGTCTCGGGGTGCCGCGCCGTCGCGCTGGCTGAGAAGAAGCGGGTAAGGATCTGGTCGACGTCCAGCTTTTCCATGCAGGTATTCTGCCGCCGGGCACCGACCTTTTTGATCCGGCGCTACAGGTTCCCTGTGGCGATCAGGAGCATCCGCCGCAGCGGCTCCGCGGCACCCCACAGGAGCTGATCCCCAACGGTGAACGCGCTGATGTACTCAGGGCCCATCTCCAGCTTGCGGATGCGGCCCACGGGGATTTCCAGCGACCCGGTCGCGGCGACCGGGGTGAGCTGGGCAAGGGTTGCTTCCTTGGTGTTCGGGACAACCTTCACCCACTCGTTGTCCTCGGCGATCAGCCGCTCGATCTCGGCCACCGGAAGGTCCTGCTTCAGCTTCAGGGTCAGGGCCTGCGAGTGCGAACGCATCGCCCCGACCCGAACGCACAGCCCGTCGAACGGAATGCGTCCGCCGTCGACGTCGATGCCGAGGATCTTGTTGGTCTCGGCTCCGGCCTTCCACTCCTCGCGGGACTGCCCGTTGCCGAGGTCGGCGTCGATCCAGGGAATCACCGAACCGGCGAGGGGAACCCCGAACTGCGAAGCGTCGAGCTCAGGGTGGCGCTGCTGGGCGAGGACGGCCCTGTCGATTTCGAGGATGGCCGAGGCCGGATCGTCAAGGTGCCTTAGCACGCTGCCGTGGAGGGCCCCGAACTGGGTGAGCAGCTCGCGCATGTGGCGGGCGCCGCCGCCCGACGCGGCCTGGTAGGTCATTGAGGTGCCCCACTCCACCAGGTCGTTGCGGAACAACCCGCCAAGACCCATGAGCATGCACGAGACGGTGCAGTTCCCGCCGATGAAGTCCCGCACCCCGCGCGCCAGGCCCGCGTCGATGACCGGGCGGTTCACCGGGTCGAGCACGATGATCGAGTCGGATTCCATACGCAGCGTCGACGCGGCGTCGATCCACAGCCCGTCCCATCCGGCATCGCGCAGCTTCGGGTACACCTCGCTGGTGTAGCCGCCGCCCTGGGCGGTGACGATGATCGGCAGTTTGGCAAGGGTTTCGACGTCGTAGGCGTCCTGCAGGGTTCCGGCGCCCTCAGCGAACGACGGCGCCGGCGCGCCCGCGTTCGAGGTCGAGAAGAACACCGGGTTCAGGAGGCTGAAGTCGCCTTCGTCCTGCAGTCGCTGCATGAGGACGGAGCCGACCATGCCGCGCCAGCCGACGAAGCCCACCGAGGGCAGGGGAGAGGTACTTGCTGCGGAGGTCATTATCCAAGCTTAGGGGAGGACGGCGGACCGCGCTTGGCCCTTTACGCGCCGCCGCCGGAGGCGCGCGACCACAGGCTCAGCCGGTAGCGGGTTCCGCTGCTGCTGGTGAGCCACCCCGAGGCGGGGCTGATGCCCTTGAGGTTCCACTCGGGGCCCAGCACCGGGGCCTTGGTGTCGCCGTCGGTTGCCGATTCGAGAACCGTGACGGCGGCGATGTTGGCATGGGCAACGGCCTCCTCGTAGAGGCGGCCCCCGCCGATGATCCAGATCTCCTCCGCGCCGGGCGCGCGCCGGGCCTTCTCGAGCGCGGCTTCGAGGGATTCGACGACGACGGCGCCCTGGAGCGCGCCGGAGGAACTGACAACGATGTTGGTGCGGGCCGGCAGCGGCCGGTACTTCTCCGGGAACGACTCCCAGGTGCGCCGGCCCATGACCACGGGATGGCCGGTGGTCATCGCCTTGAAGTGGGCCATATCCTCGGGAACATGCCAGGGCAGGCCCCCGTCCTTGCCGATGATTCCGCTTGTCGTCTGCGCCCAGATCATGCCAATGACGGGTTCGCCGTTGGCCGCATCCGAGACGGTTACCCAGTCGGAGATTCCGTCAAAGACTCCGTCGAAACTCATACGGCGATCGGAGCCTTGATGGTGGGGTGGTGCTGGTAGTCGAGCACTTCGAAATCCTCCAGGGTGTAGTCCGAAATCGACTCGGGCCGGCGGGTGATGCGCAGGCGCGGGTAGGGGTAGGGCTCGCGGGTGAGCTGTTCGGTGACCTGCTCCACGTGGTTGTCGTAGATGTGCACGTCTCCGCCGGTCCAGATGAACTCGCCGGGTTCGAGCCCCGCCTGCTGGGCCACCATGAGGGTGAGCAGGGCGTAGGAGGCGATGTTGAAGGGAACCCCGAGGAACGTGTCGGCCGACCGCTGGTACAGCTGGCAGGAGAGCCTGCCCGGGCCCTCGGCCGAGGGTTCGACGTAAAACTGGAAGAACGCGTGGCAGGGCGGCAGGGCCATGTTGGAGATTTCGGCGACGTTCCACGCCGAGACGATGTGGCGGCGCGAGTCGGGGTTCGCCTTCAGGCCCTCGATCACCTGGGCGATCTGGTCGATGGAGCCGCCGTCGGGGGTGGGCCAGGAGCGCCACTGGACTCCGTACACCGGCCCGAGCTCCCCGTCTGCGTCGGCCCACTCGTCCCAGATCGTCACGCCCTGCTCCTTGAGCCAGGAGACGTTCGATTCGCCGCGCAGGAACCAGAGCAGCTCGAGGGCCACCGACTTGAAGTGGACGCGCTTGGTGGTGATCAGCGGGAAGGACTCGCTGAGGTCGAAGCGCAGCTGCCGGCCGAAGACACTGCGCGTGCCGGTGCCCGTCCTGTCGCTTTTCGCAGCGCCGTTGGCCATCACGTCGCGCAGCAGGTCTTCGTAGGGGGTCAGGAGTTCACTCACCCTGCCAGTCTAACGAGCGGGCGCGGCCGGCGGTGACGGGCCGGCATTGGCGTGCCGGGTGTTCAGGGCTAGTCGTCGTAGGCGCGGTACTGCTCCACCGAGACAATCCGGCCGTAATGGCTGTTGCTCACCTGGCAGATCACCGCTTCACCCGGGGCGAGGTACGGGTCAACCGCCGGCAGCCGGGCCGCGAGCGGCTTGGGCATGTGGCCGCGCAGCACCTCGAAGACCAGGGGGAGGACCGGGCGGTGCGTGCAGATCGCCACCGACTGTCCCTTGTCCAGGGCCTTTTCCACCGCCGTGCGCGCGCGGGCGGGTTTGCGGGCGGCGTCGTGCTCGGTGAGCGCGTCGACGAGCTTAAGCTTCACCTCGCGCTGGGTCACGTAGGGCGAAACGGTCTGCACGCAGCGCACCCACGGGCTGCTGATCACCCGTGAGGGCTGCCACGCCTGGAGCAGCCGGCTGACGGCGACGGCCTGGCGCCGGCCCGTGGCGGCGAGCGGACGTTCCCCTTCGGCCCGGCTCCAGGAGGAGCGCGGCTTCGCCTTCGCGTGCCGGACGACGATCAACGGCCAGGTGTCGAGGTGGCCGCGTTCGTGGGCTTCCTCGAGGGCGGCGAGCGGTTCGTGGTCCGACGGGCTGGACAGCAGCCGCCGGGCCTTCGCCGGAGTGGCCCACTGGTACTCGTCGACTTCCTTGCCGTCGGGGACGGGCACCAGGCGGTCTGCTTTGGCGGCCCAGTAGTGGACCAGCTTCAGCCCCGAGGCAACGGGGTAGCGGATCGAGGGCAGCGGCAGGCCAAGGCGGACCTCAAGGCCCACCTCCTCGCGTGTCTCCCGGACGGCGCACTCCGGGGTTGTCTCTCCGGGGTCGAGCTTGCCCTTGGGCCAGGACCAGTCCTTGTACCGCGGGCGGTGGATGAGCAGGACCTCCAGCCGCCCCTTTTCGGTCCGCCAGCACAGCGTCCCGGCCGCGACGATCCCGACCTCCGACGCGCCCGCCGGAGGATCCTCGGTGGCGCTTTGCAGGTTTGCCGACATCAGCGGCGGGCGGCCGCGCGCTGCCGGGCGCGGGAGGCGAGCAGCCAGGACTGGACGTCGCCCAGCGGGCCGTCCTCGCCCTCGGAGTGCCGTGTCCAGCACCCCTCGGCGTCGAGGTGCCAGCTTGCGGTCCGCGGATCCATGTAGCGGTCCATCAGGGTCATCAGGTATTCGATGTCGTCGGCGGCGCTCAGCTGCACCAGGGCCTCGACCCTCCGGTCGAGGTTGCGGTGCATCATGTCAGCGGAGCCAATGAACACGGCGGGGTCACCGCCGTTGGCGAATGCGAAAACCCGCGAGTGTTCGAGGAACCGGCCGAGCACCGAACGGACCGTGACGTTGTCGCTGAGCCCGGGGACGCCCGGCCGGACCGAGCAGATGCCGCGCACGATCACGTCGACCTGCACTCCGGCCTGCGAGGCGCGGTAGAGCGCATCGATGATCGCTTCATCGACGATCGAGTTGACCTTGATGATCACGCGGGCGCCAAGGCCCGCCTTCTTGTTGGCGATCTCCCGTTCGATGCGGTCGATCAGCCCGGAGCGCACCGACCGCGGGGCGACGAGGAGGCGCTTGAACGTTGACTTCGGCGCATACCCGGAAAGCTGGTTGAACAGCCGCGACAGGTCCTGTCCCACCTGGTCGTTCGAGGTAAGCAGGCCCAGGTCCTCGTAGTAGCGGGCGGTGCGGGGGTGGTAGTTGCCCGTGCCGATGTGGCAGTAGCGGCGCAGGCCGTCGATTTCCTGCCGGACGACCAGGGAAAGCTTGCAGTGGGTCTTCAGGCCCACGATCCCGTAGACCACGTGGACGCCGGCCTGCTCGAGTTTCCGCGCCCAGGAGATGTTCGCCTGCTCGTCGAAGCGTGCCTTGATCTCCACGAGGGCGAGCACCTGCTTGCCGGCCTCGGCGGCGTCGATGAGGGCATCGACGATCGGGGAGTCGCCCGAGGTGCGGTAGAGGGTCTGCTTGATGGCCTGCACCTTCGGATCCGCCGCCGCCTGTTCGAGGAACGCCTGAACGGAGGTGGAGAAGGAGTCGTACGGGTGGTGCAGGAGGATGTCCCGGCGCCGCATTGCCGCGAAGACGTTCGCCGCCTTCGAGGTTTCGCTCTCGTTGAGGTGGCGGCTGGTGTGCGGCACGTGCTTGGGGTAGTGGAGTTCGCCGCGGTCGATCTTGCCGATGACGCTCAGGCCGCGCAGGTCGAGCGGAGCCGGAAGGGTGTATACCTCGTCCTCTTCGACGCCGAGCTCGCGCGAGAGCAGGGCCCGGATGCTGGGGTTGATGTCGGTGGTGACCTCAAGGCGCACCGGAGGGCCGAACCGGCGCCGCAGCAGCTCCTTCTCGAGGGCCTGGAGGAGGTTCTCGGCGTCGTCCTCCTCCACCTCGAGGTCTTCGTTGCGGGTCACCCGGAACGTGTGGTGCTCGAGGACCTCCATGCCCGGGAAGAGCTGGTCGAGGTGGACTGCGATGACGTCCTCGAGGGCGATGAAGCGCGCGGTGCGCCCCGCGACGTTGCCGGCGCGCGGTCCGTCGACCGAGATCAGCCGGGGCAGCTGGTCGGGCACCTTAACCCGGGCGAAGAGTTCCTTTTCGCTGACGGGGTTGCGCACCACGACGGCGAGGTTGAGGGAAAGCCCGGAAATGTAGGGGAACGGGTGGGCCGGGTCGACCGCCAGCGGCGTGAGGATCGGGAACACCTTCTCCGCGAAGAGCTTGTTCAGCTCCTGCCGCGCCGGCTCGTCGAGTTCGTCCCATGTGGTCAGGAGGATCCGCTCCTTTTCGAGGGCGGGGCGGATCTGCTCGGCGAACACGCGGGCGTGGCGCTGCTGGAGGTGGTAGCCGTCCTCCATGATCTTCTCGAGCTGCTCGATCGGGCTCAGACCGGCAGCGGACGGCACTGCAAGCCCTGTGGCGATGCGGCGCTTGAGCCCGGCGACCCGCACCATAAAGAACTCGTCGAGGTTGGAGGCGAAGATCGAGAGGAAGCCAACGCGCTCGAGCAGGTAGAGGTCGGGGTCCTCGGCGAGCTCCAGTACCCGCGCATTGAAGTCGAGCCAGCTGATCTCCCGGTCGAGGAACCGGTCGGGTCGGATGTCCCCGGAGGGCAGGAGGCTCGGGGCGAACTCGGGGATGTCGATGCGGTCCTGCGTTGCCCGGGCCGGGGCGGTCTCCGACGACCCATACAGGGATGGAACTCGGGCTGCGGTCTCAGATGCCATGGTGTCTCCTGCGGCGGTTGTTGGTGGCTCCGGGGCGCGCGTAGAAGCGGGCACTGTACTCCAACCCAACCTTACAAGCTGGGCGTGTCTTCTCCACCTGCATACATGACATCCACATCCCACCGGGTGAACCCCAGGGCCCGGTACAAGGCGACGGCTGCCGTGTTGTCGGCATCGACGTAGAGCATGATCGCCTGAAGGCCCCGCCCGTGCAGGTGCTCGATGCCGGCGATCGTGAGGGCCCGGCCCAGGCCCCGCCCCTGGGCCGCCGGGGTCACTCCCACCACGTACACCTCACCGATGGGAGGGTGGCCGCCGGTGCCGGCGTGGACCTTCGTCCAGTGGAAGCCCAGCAGTTCGCCGTCGGACGTGCGTTCGGCGAGCAGGAAACCCTCGGGATCGAACCAGTCCTCGGCCATGCGGGCCTGGAGGTCGGACAGCTTCATCGAGCCCTGTTCGGGGTGGTGGGCGAACGCGGCGCGGTTGGCCTGGAGCCAGCGCTCCTCGTCCTGTCCCGGAACGAAGCTGCGGATCCGCACGTCCTCCGGCAGGGTCAGCGGGACCGCCGCTTCCTCGGCAGCGGCGCGGGTCTGGCGCATGCGCCACAGCTCCCGCACCGGGCGGAAACCGTAGCGGCCCGCAAGCACCGCGGCGGCGGCATGGTTTCCGTGCGACCAGGCGAGCAGGGAGGGGAACCCGGAGGTGGTGACCGCCTCGGCGAGGGCGGTGCCCACCCCTTCGCTGCGGCTGTGCGGTGCAACGACCATCTCCACGACGGCGCCGGGATCATCGTTGCCGTCCTGTCCCCGGGGAACGGTGACGACGGCGACGCCGGCCAGCTCACCACCGTCGTCCCCGCTTCCGGTGGCGGATGCGCCGCTGGCACCCGGGCTCCCTGCGGCGCCGGGGCGGGCGGTGAACACGCGCAGTCCCGCACCGGGGGCGGCGGAGCGGAGCTCAACGAGAGTCTGCTCCGACAGGGGAGGATTCCCGTCGGCCTCGGCGGCGCGCGCGGCGAGGGCCCGGATTTCCTCGAGCACCGCGGGCTCGGGTGTTCCGGAGGTTGAGGTGATTACCCAGGTGGGAAGCTGCTGGTCGGCGATCATGCGCCCAGCCTAGTCCCCGGAAAGCCGATCACCGATGCCGGTTTGGCCGCTTCAGCAACGATGCTGTAGCGTAAGGAACCGTTCCGGGGGGATGCACCAATGGGGTGCCCGCGATACGTTCGACCCGTATGTCCTCCACTGAAGGGCCCCAGGCCCGCAAAACCCTCCTTCCCTGACGGGGAGGAGGGTTTTGTTTTGCCGGGGCCGGAACCGGCACCGGCGGTGCCGGCCCGGAGGCAGCCGTTCAGGTGTGTGGGTTCAGGCGTCCTGGTTGACCGAGGCCGGCTCCTCCGGCATGCGGGTCAGGGTGAAGCGGTAACCGACATTGCGCACCGTGCCGATGAGTTGTTCGTAGTCCGGGCCGAGCTTGGCCCGCAGGCGCCGCACGTGCACGTCGACGGTGCGGGTGCCGCCGTAGTAGTCGTACCCCCAGACCTCGTGGAGCAGCTGGTCGCGGGTGAAGACCCGGCCGGGATGCTGGGCCAGGTACTTCAGCAGCTCGAACTCCTTGTAGGTGAGGTTCAGCGGCTCTCCGCCAACGCGTGCCGTATAGCTCGCCTCGTCGATGACGACCCCGGAGGCGTGGATCTCGGTGCTGGTTTCCTCGCTTGCCGCGTTCGCCCGTGCGATCACCAGGCGCAGCCTCGCCTCGACTTCGGCCGGACCCGCCGAGTCGAGGACGACGTCGTCGGCGAGCCAGCTCGCGGCGACCGCCGTCATTCCGCCCTCGGTAAGGACGAGCATCAGCGGCGCGCTCAGGCCGGTGGCCTTCAGCAGCTGTGTCAGCGAGCGCGCGCCGACGAGGTCGCGCCGCGCGTCAACCAGCACGACGTCGCAGGGCTCGGTCTCAAGCAGCGCGGTCGGCTCCGCGGGGAGGGTGTGGACCTTGTGGCTCAGCAGTTCAAGCGCGGGCAGGATTTCCACCGACGAACCCGGAGTGTTCGTGAGCATCAGGATGTGCGGCATATGTCCTCCACTGGTTGGGACGCGCATCATCGGGCGGGAACGCCGGTGCCGCCCGGGGGACCGGGAGCCGCCGTCGGTAAAGAATTTTGACAAGTATACCCACCGGCGATTTTTCCGCCCGGATGCGCCGTTTCCTGAACCCTTCGGGCATAGGGCAGTATTGCTCGGGTGAGAAACTGGATAGTTGCCGCCGCCGCCACCGCCGCAGTGGCAGGCATCGTTTCCGCCTCCTATTTCTCCCTCGGCGCGCTCGCAGTGACCGCCGCCGTCTTCTCGGCCGCCGCAGCCATTGGCTG
Organism: Arthrobacter sp. TJ-254; assembly: GCF_058269175.1. Lineage (NCBI taxonomy): Bacteria > Bacillati > Actinomycetota > Actinomycetes > Micrococcales > Micrococcaceae > Arthrobacter > Arthrobacter sp. TJ-254. The sequence continues at coordinate 548,949 of NZ_JBZCNF010000002.1, forward strand.
GCCGCACCTGCTGAATGTTCCGGCCCGGAAGAGCCAGGCCGCCGCGATCGGCCTCAGCGCCCTTGCCGCCGTCGCCGCGGCCGCGATCACCCCCGGCCCCGGATTCCTTGTCTGGCTGCCCGGGGCCGTCGCCCTCGGTGTCGGGGCCGTGTTCCTCATCCAGCTGATCCGGGGAACCGGACAGAGCCACCGGCTCGAATCGACCCTCGGGGCCAGCTCCGGGGTGTTCGCCGTCGCCCTCGGCTCGGGCTGGGTCGCAGCGGACCGCCTCGCTGTCAACGCCGCCGATTCGGGCACCCTGCTGGTCGCCGGGGCCAGCATCCTTGCCTCACTTGCCGTGTCGCTGCTGCCCTGGCCGGACCGCGCGACCGCTCCGCTGGCGCTGCTGGCCGGCGGTGCCGCCGGAGCCGTCGGCGCGGTGCTGGCCTCGGGGGTGCCGCCCGTGCCCGCCGCCATCGTGGGCGTGGTCTGCGGTGCCGTCGTGGCGAGCGGCCGCCGCCTGCTGCTCGCCCGCGAGGTCCCGCTGTCGGCGGCGGCGGCGGTGTCGGCGGGAATCACCCCGGTGCTCGGCCTGGGAGCCCTCGTGTATTTCCTGGACAAGCTGCTGCTCTCCTGAGGCCGCGGGCTCCGGATGGTTGTTCTGCCCGGAGCGGTGGAGGCTAGGATGGTGCCATGTCGATTCTTGCGATTGAAATCTTCTTCATCTGCCTGCTTGTCATCTCCGGGCTCGCCATGGCCGGCTTCGCCGCGCTGGTGATCGCCCGCCTTTACAAGGGCCAGAAGTAGCACTACGGGGTCTCCTTAATGTCGATCGAACTTCCCACCGACCTGACTCCAGAGCTGGTTCCGCTGTCGTGGCTGCTCGGAGTCTGGGAGGGAACCGGCCGCCTCGGCGAGGGCAATGCCGAGTCCGAGCACTTCGCCCAGCGGGTGACCTTCGAACAGCACGGCCTTCCCTACCTGCAGTACAGCGCGGAGAGCTGGCTCACCGACGAGCAGGGCGCACGGCTGCGGCCGCTGTCGGTGGAGACGGGGTTCTGGGCGCTTGACCGCAAGCTCAACGACGCCGACGTCGGCCCGGGCCTGTCCCCGGCCGACATCGTGCCGGCGCTGAAGACGGCCGACGAGGTGGAGCAGTTCCGCAACGACTCGGGCGGCTTCGACATCACCGCGACAATCGTGCACCCCGGCAGCATCGCCGAACTGTACTACGGCAGCATCAAGGGCCCGCAGATCCAGATGTCGACCGACCTGGTGATGCGCGGCCAGCATTCCAAGGAATACACGGCCGCCACCCGCCTCTTCGGGCTTGTCGAGGGAGACCTGTACTGGCGCTGGGATGTGGCGGCGTCCGGGAACTCGCTCGAGGCCCACGCCTCAGCGATCCTCAGGAAGATTTCCTAGGACCGGGAGCGCCGCGCTCCCGGCCTCCGCCAGGGAATAGCACCGCGTGAAAGGCGTTACATCCACATGACCTATACCAGCCCACTGCTCGGCCTGCCCGGCGCGGTTCCCGGCGGCGAGCCCGACCAGCCGGTCGCAGCCCACTACGGCGACCCCTTCCGCGAGCAGCGCATGCTCGCCCAGGGCTCGGCGGTGGTCGACCTTTCCCACCGCGGGGTCGTCACTGTGGCAGGGCCCGACCGGCTGAGCTGGCTCAACACCCTCTCCTCCCAGCTGCTCCTCGACCTGAAGCCCGGGAAGAGCTCAGAGACCCTGCTGCTCACCGTGCAGGGCCGCATCGAATACTTCGCCCGGATCGTCGACGACGGCGCCACCGCCTGGCTCATGGTGGAAGGTGCCGAGGCGCCGGCGCTCACTGCCTGGCTCGAACGCATGAAGTTCATGCTGCGGGTTGAGGTCGCCGACGTTTCAGCGGACTGGGCGGTCGTGGGATCCGTGCGGCCGGTCGAGGAGTTCGCCGGGCGCATCGTGTGGCAGGACCCCTGGCCCGAGGTCGCACCCGGAGGGTTCCGGTACTCGGTGCTCGAGGAGCAGTCCCACCCGGGCAGGGAACGGCCCTGGTTCGAATACCTTCTGCCGCAGGAGGACCTCTACAACGCCGTCACATCCCTTCCCGGGATGGCGCCCGCCGGGATGCTCGCAGCCGAAGCGCTGCGGGTGGCGGCGTGGCGTCCACGCAACGGGTTTGAGACCGACGACAAGACCATTCCGCACGAACTCGACCTGATGCGCACCGCGGTGCACCTCGCGAAGGGCTGCTACAAGGGCCAGGAGACCGTGGCGCGCGTCCACAACCTTGGCCACCCGCCGCGCCGGCTCGTGTTCCTCCACCTCGACGGCAGCCAGCACACCCTGCCCGAGCGCGGCAGCGAGGTGATGCTCGAGGGGCGGACGGTCGGCCGCATCACCTCTGTGGCCCACCACTGGGAAATGGGCCCGATCGCCCTGGCCGTCATCAAGCGCTCCGTCGACCCGTCAGCGGACCTGCTGGTGCAGGGCGCCGACGAAGCCTATGCGGCGGCTCAGGAGGTCATCGTCGCCCCCGACGCAGGCCAGGTTGTCGGCCGCGCCAGCGGATTCCTGCGGAGCCCGCGGTGAGCCAGGAGGATCCCGGTGCCGAGGCCGCCTTCGCCCTTGCCGCAACCCTCTTCGACGCCGCACGCCAGGGCGATGCCGCAACGCTGACCCGCTACCTCGACGCGGGCGTCCCCGCTGACCTGACCAACGCCGCCGGGGACACGCTGCTGATGCTCTCCGCCTACAACGGGCATCCGGCACTGGTGCGCGACCTCGTTGCCCGCGGCGCCGACGTCAACCGGGTGAACGACCGCGGCCAGACCCCGCTGGCCGGGGCCGTCTTCAAGGGTCACACGAGCACGGCGCAGATCCTCCATGCCGCCGGTGCCGACCCCGACTCCGGCACCCCAACCGCCCGCGCGGCCGCCGAAATGTTTGGACGCAGCGAACTCTCCGACCTGTTCGGCTGAGCGGAACCGGGCACAGCAGCCGCCGTCCGGGGTCCGGGTGCGGCGGTTCCGGGAGCACGCTGGCTAGGCGTTGAGCGCAACGCCCGTCTGGGTTCCGGCGTACTCGAAACCGGCACGCCGGGCCGCCCGCTGCGACGCTGTGTTGTCGGTCCGGGCCCGCCACTGCGGGACGAAGCCCGCGGCCATTGCCTCCTCGACGGCGACGGCCGCAATCCGGTGCCCGAAGCCCCGTCCGCGGTGCTGCGGGGCGGTGAGCACGCTCAGGTGGGCGAGGATGCCGGCCCAGGGTTCGTAGCCGGCGCCGGCCAGCGGTTCCGGTTCGTCGGGTCGAGCGTCATCGACAAGGACGAAGAGGTGTTCGAGCCCGGCAAGGCCCGCCTCGGCAACGTCGTCGGGCGGACACTGCTGCTCAAGTGCCTCAACGAACTGCCGTTCGCTGGTGACGGCCGCGTCGCGGTTCGGGTCCACCGGCGGGAGGGCATCGCAGTAGTAGAGCTGCGCCTCGCCCAGCCCGCGGCCGCCCCGGTGGCGGGTCATCGCCAGGAGCACCGACTGCCTCCTCAGCTCCCGCGCCGGCAGGTCCCGTGCGGTGGCGACGGCCCATGCCGGGCCGACCAGGGCCTCCTTGCCGAACAGGGTAAGGAAGCTCAGCCGGTCGGCCCTGTCATCGACGTGGATAATGCGCTCGGAGCGCTCCCCGGCAAACGCCGAATCGTCGAGGTGGAGCAACCGCGACCATGCCAACTGGATGATCGCCACGGTTCCAGGATCCAGTTCCATGAGCGCAACTTAGCACGCGCGGAAGGGGCACGGCGCCGCCCCGGTATCAGCGGACGAGGACGGCGGGATCAGCCGAAGAGGATCGCGGCCTCGTCGTAGCGGTGCTGGGGAACCCGCTTGAGCTTGCCCAGGGCATCCTCAAAATTGACGTGGGCAATCTCGGTTCCGTGGAGGGAAACCATCGTGCCCCACAACCCGTCGACAACCGAGTCGACGGCCGCCATGCCCAGCCGCGTCGCGAGGACCCGGTCGAAGGAGGAGGGGACCCCGCCGCGCTGGATGTGGCCGAGGATCGTGGCACGGGTCTCGATGCCCGTGCGCGCCTCGATCTCCGGTGCAAGCTGGTCGGCGATTCCGCCCAGCCGGGGCCGGCCGAAGGTGTCAAGCCCGCGCTCCGAGTGCGCCTGCTCAAGATGGGCCGGAACGAACCCCTCGGCGACAACAACCAGGGGCGCGCGCCCGCGTTCGTTGGCCTCGGTGACCCACTTGGCGATCTGCTCGATGCTTGTCTGCTGCTCGGGAATGAGGATGGCGTGGGCGCCTGAGGCCATTCCGGCGTGGAGTGCGATCCACCCCACGTGGCGGCCCATGACTTCGGCGATCATGCACCTGCTGTGCGATTCGCCCGTGGTGCGGAGGCGGTCGATCGCCTCAGTGGCGATCTGCACGGCGGTGTCGAAGCCGAACGTGTAGTCGGTGGCGTCGAGGTCGTTGTCGACGGTCTTCGGGACTCCGACGATCTTCAGGCCCGCGTCGGTCAGCCTCTTGGCGGCGGCAAGGGTTCCCTCGCCACCAATGGCGATCATCGCGTCGATGCCAAGGGACTCCATCGTCGCCCGGATGGCGTCAGGCCCCCCATTGCCCTCGAAGGGGTTGGTGCGCGACGTGCCGAGGATGGTGCCGCCCTGCTTCGAGATGCCGCGCACCGCCTGCCGAGGCAGGTCGATGGTATTGCCCTCGACAACTCCCCTCCAGCCGTCGCGGAAGCCGACGAACTCAAGGTTGTGAGTGCGGATGCCCTTGAGTACCGCTCCCCGGATCACTGCGTTGAGTCCAGGGCAGTCGCCTCCGCTGGTGAGAATTCCGATCTTCATTGGTTACATTCCTTCAGCGTGGTGGACGGGTCATCGCGGAGCGCGCCGTCGGGCTCACCTATGATTCTAGACACAGGGATGTCCTGCGGTGTTGCTGACGCTGTGTTGGGAGAACAACGCAGTGCCGCGGCGGCTGCGGTGGAAGAGGCGGCTGCCCCGCCCGGGCCGTCCTCCGCTCCGGTAAACCCGCCGGCCCGTACCACAAGGAGGACTCCGCTCGTGCCCAACACCGGGATCGCGCCCACCGTACGCAGGATGACGGCCATTTCGAGGCCCGTGCTGTGGATCAATACCCTGGGCACGGGAGTGGTCGGCATGTGGCTGGCCGGGGAGCTGTGGCGCTGGGAAGCGGCCGTGCTGCTGATCTGGCTCACCCTGCCGTTCAACCTCCTGATCTACGGGGTCAACGACATCTTCGACCAGGACACGGATGCGCTCAACGCTCGCAAGGGTTCCCTCGAAGGCGCCCGGATCCGCTCCAGCGAGGTCCGGCCGATCTGGCTCGCGGTGCTCCTCACCAACGCCCCGTTCCTGGCCTACTTCCTGTTCGCCCTGCCCGCCGCGGCCCTGCTGTGGGTGGGCCTTTACGTTGGAATTTTCGTTTTCTACTCGGCGCCGCCGCTGCGGTTCAAGGCGCGGCCCTTCCTCGACTCGCTGAGCAACGCCGCCTACGCCTTCCCCCTGGTCTTTGTGCCGCTGGCCCTCGGCGCGGCACCGGTCTGGCCCGCTGCCCTTGGGCTCATGGCCTGGAGCGCCGCCAAGCACACCTTCGACGCTGTCCAGGACATTGAGGAGGACCGTGCGGCCGGAATCAGCACCACGGCGGTGCGGCTCGGCGCCGGCGGCGTCGTGGCCTGGAGCGGCTGCTGGTGGCTTGCCTCGACCTGGCTCTTCGCCCTCGTCAGCCTTCCGGTCGCCGCGGTGAACCTTGCGATCGCGGGCTGGCTTGCCATCTCGCTGCTGCGCTCGCCGTCCCCCGAAACCGGGCACCGGCTGTACCGCTGGTCAATCGCCTTCCCCTACATTGCCGGAACGGTTGCGGGCATCCAGCTCACCGGAGCCCTCCTGCTCGGAATCTACCCGTGAGCCGGGTTGTCGTTGTCGGAGGAGGCATCGGAGGCCTCGCCTCGGCCGCCCTGCTTGGAAGCGCCGGCCATTCGGTGACACTGCTCGAGGCGGCTCCGACCATCGGCGGGAAGAGCCGCCGCATCGAGCTCGCCGGGCAGCGGATGGACACCGGTCCGTCGCTGTTCACCTTCCCCGCCGTATGGGCCGAACTGCTGCGGCGCATCGACGGATACGCCGACTCCTCCGGTGCGCCGGCCGCCAGCGCGGAGCGCACCGCGGCACTGCGGCTCGAACAGCTCCCGGAAGTCGGGCGCTACTACCTCCGGGGCGAATCGTGCCCGCTGCCGGTGCCGCCCGGACATCCGTGGCACGCGGCCTGGGAACGGTTTTCCGCGCTCCACGGCGGCCTCGGCGGGGACGTCACCCGCCTGCTGACCACCGAGCCCCTTGCGCCGGCCGCCTACCCCGCGCTCCGCCGGCTGGCCACGCTGTACGGGCGCCGGCTGACAACGCAGAGCTACCTCGACAGCCTGACCTGGCTGCCCGACGGACTGCGGGAGGTCATCGCCATCCACACCCTCAACGCGGGGGTGAGTCCCACCCGCACCCCAGCGCTCTACGCCAGCATGCCGGCCATCATGGCGCAGGACGGCGTGTGGGTGCCGCGCGGGGGCGTCTACGAACTCGTTGAGGCGCTTGGGCGCCTTGCGGAAGCGGCGGGAGTGGAGGTCCGCGTCGGGGAGCCGGTAGCAAGGATCGAACGGCGCAGGGTGGTGACCGGCACCGGAACCTACCCGGCCGACGCCGTCGTCGCGGGTATCGATGCGCAGCGCCTGGCAGGGCTCCTGCGGGGTCGGACGCCGCGGGCGCCCCGCCGGCTTTCCTGTTCCGCGGTGGGCCTCTACGCGGTGCTCAAGCGCCCGCTGCCCGAGGGGACGCCCCGGCACGGCGTCATCCTGCCCGATGAGCCGGGGGAGCTGTACGCCCGGCTCGAAGCAGGGAAGGAACCCGACCAGACGATGGCCTTCGCCAACTACTACCCGGCGGGCGAGGTCTACCCGAACTCGGCGCCGACCCTGGCACTGCTGCTGACCTGCCCGGCCAACGGCCGCTCCTACGCCGCAAGCGATGCCTTTCCCGCACGGGAGATGAACCGCGTCTCAACGGTCCTCGGGCTGCCGGAGCCGCTTTCCGGCTATATCGCCGAGCAGACGCTCATCGACCCCGCCTACTTCAGCGAAGCCGGTTCGGCGGGAGGGGCCCTGTACGGGGCGCTCCGCCCGGCCTGGTTAAGCGGACCCCTCCACGTTCCTGCCCAGTGGTCGCCCCGCCGGCCCTGGCTCTGGCGCGTGGGCGCCTCGGTCCATCCGGGCGGCGGGCTGCCCGCCGTCCTTGGCGGCGCGCTGATGTCGACGGAAAGGCTGCTGAGGTCCCTGGCCCGGTCCCGGTGAGCGGTTCCGCCGGTCAGGTGCGGCTTGACGACGGTGCGTGGTCCGGTGCCGCGAGCAGGGCGCGCCGCCGGATCAGGAAGGCGAGGAGCGCGGCAGCCAGCACCGCGGGGAAGACCAGGAACGAAAAGATCGAAACGCCGAGCCAGAAGCTCAGGGAAAGCAGCAGGCTGTCGAGCAGCCCCGGCCGAACCGTGCCGCTGCTGAGCCTGCGGCCGCCGATGAGCATGAGGATCGCCGCGGCGCACAGCCCCGAGAGCAGCCAGCCGGCGTAGTTGCTCAGCGGCACCCCATAGTAGGGTCCGCCGTCGGCCCAGGTCCAGAACCCAAGGGAGACGGCGCCCGGGTCGAGCACTCCGTCGACGAGGACCAGCAGCACGGCCGCCGCGGCGATGGCCCTCAGCAGCGGAAGCCGGCCGGCGAAGGCGGCGGCGGTTCCGATGACGAGGGGAACATACGAGAGGGGGAGCAGGAAGGGGACAAGGCCGAACGCCTTCGGCCCCAGGGGGTCGCCGTAGGAAAAGCTGCCGTAGGGGAACCCTGCTGCCACTCCAAAGCCTTCGATGAGATAGCCGAAAACCGAGACGGCTGCCAGGGCCGCTGCGGCCCGGCCCGCACCGAGCTGGCGGAACAGCGCGATGAACGACGGCAGGGCGATCAGCAGGTTGAAGAAGTAGGACGCCACATCGGCGCCGGGGGCGCCAGGAAAGCGGACCACAAAATACCCCGAAACCAGCAGGAACAGACACGCTGCGGCCAGGAGGGGCGGGAAACGGCGGGAGCGGGCGGGGGTGGGCATTTACCCATCGTTGCAGGTTGGCTGCCGCCACAGCAGCAGCGGCGGTTCAGAACCGGCCGGCGCGCCCGCCGCGCGCCGGCCCGAACCCCGGATCAGCCCTGGCGGGCCTTGATGCGGGGGTTCTTCTTATTGATGACCATGGTGCGTCCACGACGGCGGACGATCTGGCCACCCGGGATCGCCTTGAGCGCCCTCAGGGAATTGCGTACCTTCATGCTGTGCTCCTTGGATCGGGGTTGATGAACCGGGCGTGTGGGCCGAACTCAGCCTTCGCACTCGGAGCAGTACTTCGCTCCGTCATGCACGCGTGCGAGCTGGCTGCGGTGGCGGACAAGGAAACATGACATACAGGTGAACTCATCGTCCTGCTGGGGAACCACCTGGATCTGCAGCTCTTCGTGTGAAAGGTCTGCTCCAGGCAGGTCGAACCCGTCGGCAAGGTCGATCTCTTCGATGTCGATCACTGCCGTCTGCGTGATTGAGCTGCGCTGGGCCTTGATCGCCTCGAGTGACTCATTGACCGGCTGGTCTTCTTGGCTGACGCGTGGGGCGTCGTAATCGGTTGCCATAAAGTGCTTTCTCTCCTTCAAAAACGAGACCAGGAACGACGGACCTCGTGCCCTCCATAACGGACTGAAGCCCGCCGGAATTCCCTGGCTCTGCGGGGCCCTTCCGGTGCCGTAGAAGGGCGGGCCGGCCGGTCATTCCGGCGGTGGCAGGCAGGGTTTCGGACCGAAATGCATCACTGCTTTGCCTCAGGGGAAAGAAGGCGGCCAAGGCTCATGGTGGCGCCCGGGCGGGCCACGCGGCTTCAGGGCAGCGTTCACCTCATCCTCTTCGCGGGCTTCCTCTCTTTGGCTATCAATCTGTGAAATCGGGTGACGCAAATCTCTAGTACTAAATAAGGACTTAATGGTAGCCTTTTGGGACTTATTTCCCGATCGAAGGCTTTTCATGCGTATCCAGGGCTCAACTGTCATCGTCACCGGCGCCAACCGCGGCCTCGGCCGCCACTTCGTGGACCAACTCCTCGAACGTGGAGCGGTCAAGGTCTATGCCGCCTCCCGCTCAGGGATCGAGGTCAGCCAGCCAGGCGTCGTTCCCGTCATCCTTGACGTCACCGACCCGGGCACAGTGTCGGCGGCCGCGGCTGCGGCCCAGGATGCCACCATCCTGATCAACAACGCGGGAATCCTCACCCCCACGAGCGTCATCGACGGCTCGATGGCTGATGTGCGCCAGGAGCTGGAGACGAACTTCTTCGGAACCCTCGAGGTGACCCGCGCCTTCGCGCCGATCATTACAGCCAACGGGGGTGGGGCGATCCTCAACGTGCTCTCGGTGCTGTCGTGGGCGCATTTTCCGAATGTCGGCGCCTACAGCGCCGCCAAGGCTGCCTCCTGGGCGATGACCAACTCCACCCGGCAGGAGCTCGCACCCAAGGGCATCGCCGTCTCCGCGCTGCACGTCGGCTGGATGGACACCGACATGGCCTCGCACGTTCCTGACGAGGAGAAGTCCGACCCTGCGCAGGTTGCATCGGATGCCCTCGACGCAATCGAGGACGGGGAGCCCGAGGTGCTCTTCGGTGAGCTCACCCGCAATGTGCGGCAGGCGCTCGCGGGCGATCTCTCGCAGTTGTACCCGGGCATCACCGTTCGGGCGCTCAAGGCCAGCTAGCCATACGGGGCCGGAGCGAACACCCGGCCTGTTTCAGGCCCCGCTTACGCGGGCGCTCCAGTCCGGGCGGAGCGCCGCCATCGTGACTGCGTCAATGGGCTCGCCGTCGAACCGGAGGGCGCCCGGCAGTGTGCCTTCCATCCTGAAGCCTGCCTTTTCATAGACGCGTCGGGCGCGCGGATTGAACGCGTAAACCTCAAGCTCGATCCGGTGGAGGGATGTCGAAGCGAAGGCGTGTCCGAGCAGGAGAGAAGTCGCTTCGGATCCGATGCCCCGGTCCCTCCCCGCCGGACCCAGCAGGATGCGGAAGTTGCAGGCGTTCTCGTCCGGGCGCCAGTCATTGAGCACGACCTCGCCCACGCAGCGCCCGGTGGTGTTGTCAACGACGGCCAGGTCGAGCCGGTCCTTCCGGGCGCCCCGGGTCTCGTACCAGCGACGCGTCTCGTCATCAAGCCGTCGGGTCCGGCCCCAGCTGCGCGCCCGGTCCGCCGCTTCGGCGGAGGAGGCGACGCTGCCGGTGAGGCGCAGCACTTCCGGGTCGGCGAGGATCGGTCCCATCCCGGCGATGTCGTCGGCGGTGAATGGGCGAAGCGTGCACAACCGACCCACGAGGGTGGGCTGGGTTGGAAAGAGGACCGGTCCGGGCATCGTTTCTTCAGCCATGATGTCCGTAGCCTAGGGGGTCATCCGGCGGCTGACGAGCCAGGGCCTTCGTCGAGCATGCGCGCCACCTTCGCCTCGAGGGAGGCGACGGCCCTCTCAGGCAGCACGATCAGCCCGTCCAGCTCCCTGCGCGCCCGACGGTACGCGGTCTGCCGTTCGGCCGCGCTGGCCGCGCCGTCCATAGCGAGGGTGATCAGTTTCCGGGCCCGGGCGAGCCGGACGCGCTCGGGGCCGGTGAAGGCCGCATCCTTCACGCGGCGGGCTTCGGCTTCGGCGATCTGGAAGGCCACGTCGTAGTCGTTGACGGCCGAGCGGTACGCGGCGAAGTCTCGGCTGTCGAGCGCGTCCGGCTCTGCGGGCCGCAGCGCGTCCGCTTCCCGCTTGGCCCGCAGGAACGCCACGGTAAGCGGTTCGCGGACGTCGGTCATCATCGGGAAGTCGATCAGTTTTCCCACGTCGAGCTCATAGTCAAGCCACCGCTTGTTGACCGCGTCGTGCGCAGCCAGAACGGCCTCAACTTCGCCGATCCTTGCCTGCCGGTCCTTTTCGCCCTGATGCCTGAGGGTGTACAGCTCGACCTTGCGCTGGTGCCGGCGTTCGTTCGCCTTTGACCAGGATCGGCCCCATGCGGCGAAGACCCCGCTCAGCGGAAATACGAGCCACCAGTAGCTGCCGGCGAATTCGAAGAGGGGCTCCACGGCATCATCGTAGTTCCCCGGCCGCACCGGCGCACCGCACAACCGGGCAGGCAGAGGCCCGGTGCGGATGCTCCGCACCGGGCCTTTTCCCTGGGGACCGGGTCAGCGCCGGCCCACGAGCTGTTCGAGGGCGATTGTCCCGTCGGTCTTGGGAAGCAGGAGCCACAGGATGACGTAGGTAGGAAGGCCCACGAAGGGAAGCAGGAAGCTCAGGAGGATCCCGATGCGAACGTAGGACACCGGCCACTGGTATTTCGCCGCGATTCCCGAGGCGACCCCTCCGAAGATGCCTCCCGGTGCGCGTCGGACGGGGGAGGAGCGGAGGACCCGGAAGAAGGTATCCATGGCTGTGAGCCTTTCGTTGAGGTGGAGCTGATTTAGAAGCTGGTGAATTCAGTATCGTCCCTGTCGGCATCCCTGTCGGCGCCCCGGGACTGGCGGCGCGTCATCGAGGAGATGCCGCCCAGCACCAGGGCCAGGCCGGCGCCGATGAGCAGGCCGAGGAGCACGATTCCCAGATCGAACCGGATGCCGGTCAGCTGCGAGACAAGGATCAGGGCCGCGACCACGAGGATCACCCCGCCCCATACAACCGTTCCTGTCCGGATACGGCGCGTTGCTGCTGATTTCTCGGAGGTGCTCATTGTTCGATTCCATTCTGGTTCTGTGACACCCGGACCTGCGAGGCGGCGCCGCCGACCTCGAGGATGATCGACGGGCCGTCGGCGTTTTCGTTGAGCTCGCTGGTTCCTGGCCGCCAGAATCCCTCATACACCGTGGCAGCCGCCCCCTCCCCGGTCCGCACCGACCCCAGGGCCAGGCGGGAGCGGACTTCGACGGGCACGTCGTCGGGGATGAGGAACTCGACATCGCTCGCCAGCACCCGCACGGGAACCACCACGTCTCCGCTCAGGTCCCCGAGCCCGCGCAGGTCGATTGTGCTGTCACTGGCCACAACGGTGTACCCGTCCTCGGCACCCTGCACCGACGCCGCGGAGAGCGCGGTTCTGCTTCCGACGACGGTTGCTCCGTCCCCGAAGTTGGCCGAAACCACGGCTGACGACACCGCTGCGGCAAACACGCAGGCGCCGGCGGCGAAACCGACAAACCCAGAGGAGCGTCCGAGGAAGCCAAGGGCCACGATCGCGATGCCCAGGACGGCGGCGCCCGCCGCCAGCGCGACAGGGAGCACTGTCCCGTCCAAGTCGATGAGATCCGCGTAGTTGAGGGCCAGGATTGTTCCGACGGCGAGCATTGCCGCGCCGAGGGCCAGCGCCACGACGCTTCCGGTCGGGCCAGGGGTCTGCGGCCGCGGCGGAGGCACCGGGCGCGGCGGGGCAAAGCCCGGTGGCATCGCTCCCGGAGGCACCGATCCCGACCCGAGGTAGTCAACCGGCGGGTAACCGGCAGCGGTGTAGTCGACGGGCGGGTAGCCCATGGAACCGGCGCCCGCCGGCGGGAAACCGCCAGCGGCCGGCGGGAATCCGGCATCGGCCGAAGGCTGCGGGCCGGCGGGGAAGGTCTCGGTCGCCGGATACTGCTCCGGTCCAGGCTGCCCCGTCTGGTAGGCGGAGCCCGGGAACTGCTGGGTCATGCCCATCGCTCCCGATGACCCCGGGAAGACCGGAGCTCCACCGCCCTGGGCGCGGGTCCTGCGTGATGAGGAGGAGAGTGCCCAGTACACGGCGAAGACGGCCGCGCCGATCCAAACCAGGGTCAGGACCACCCGCGCCCCGTCGTTGTCGCCGAGGAACGGGAGGTTCGGCCGCCAGAGTCCGGCAATCGTCACGAGCAGCGCCCCGGTCATCCCCGCGGTCCAGTTGCCGCGGGCAGCCGATTCGACGTGGATGCGGCCGTCGGGTTCGGGCAGCAGCGCCCATGCCAGGCCGTACAGCAGCACGCCGATTCCGCCGAAGATCCCGAGAACGATGAGGATGCCGCGCACCAAAATCACGTCGATCCCAGTCCGGTAGGCGATGCCGCCTGCAACCCCGCCGATCCAGCGGTCGGGGGTACGGGTGATCTGGAGCGAACGCATCCTGTCAAAGAACGCGCCCCCGGAGGACGGCGCCGGCCGGGGAGGGGGCACTGCGGTGGACCCCGCCCGCGCGGAGTATCCGCCGCCGGCGGAGGCGTCCGCCGGTGCGGTGACGCGCCCCTCGGCGTCATCACCGGCGGACTGCGGAGGAAGTGGATCAAGGGGCGGTTCGGAAGTCATGCTTCGATCCTTCCAGTGCCCCCGCCGGCCGGGCTATCGGGGGCCGCCCTGAAAAGCCCCTGAGGGAACCCCTGATTCGACTCTCCGGGGCCCCCTGAACGGTGAAGGCGTGCTTGGATTGAGCTATGAAACCGCCCCTGCTTCGTTCGCCCGACGGCCTCGTGGCCGGCGTCTGCGGAGGACTGGCCGTCCATCTCGGCGTGCCGCTGCGCGTTGTGCGCGTGGTCATGGTCCTGCTGGCCCTGACCGGCGGGGCCGGGGTGTTCCTCTACGCATGGCTGTGGATCTTCGTGCCGATGTCATCCGACCGCCTCGTGGCCGCCACCGCCGCATTTCCGCTTACAGCCCCCGCGGCAGCCCGTACCGCCCCTTCGGCGGCACGTACCGCCGAAGGGGCAGTGCGAGGCAGCAGCGCCGAACCGCCTCGGCGGTACGGCCGCCTGCGCGCCGGGCGCAAAGAGCTGCTCCTCGGCGCGGTCCTGCTGCTCCTGGCCGCTGTGCTGACAGCCCAGGAACTTGGCGTTGCCGTGCGGTGGGGCCAGATCGTTCCCATCGGAGCGGCGGGCGTGGGAGCGGTGCTGGCGTGGAGCCAACTCGACGACGCGCGCCGCGAAGGCCTGATGAACAAGGCCGGTGCCAACCGGGCCATGGGGTTGGCCCGGCTCCTGCTGGGTCTGGCCCTTGTTGTCCTCGGCGTACTCGTCATGGTGTCCGGATCGATCTCGTGGGACCTCACCTGGGCGACCCTCGCTGCCACCGGTGCAGTCCTCGCCGGTGTGTCGCTGGTCATGGCACCGTGGGCGCTGAGGTTCTGGCGGGATCTTGAAGCCGAAAGGGCAGGGCGGGTTCGGGAGGCCGCACGGGCGGAAATCGCCGCGCACCTCCACGATTCGGTGCTTCAGACCCTGGCACTGATCCAGAACCGCGCCGCCTCCGAGCATGACGTCGTCCGCCTGGCCCGCGCCCAGGAACGCGAGCTCCGCCACTGGCTCTACGCGGACCCCGCGGCCCGCTCCGGCAACCTCGCCGAGCGCATCCGTGCCGTCGCCGGAGAGGTGGAGGACAGTTACGGGCAGCCCGTGGAGGTGGTCGCTGTGGGTGATGCGCCGTTGACGGCGGCGCAGGAGGCCCTGGCGCAGGCGGCCCGGGAGGCGATGCTCAACGCGGCCAAACATGCCGGCGGCACCGTCTCGGTGTACCTTGAGGCGGGCGCCGACGGTTCGGAGGCATTCATCCGGGACCGCGGAACCGGGTTCGACCTCCAGGCCGTGCCGGCGGACCGCCTCGGCATCCGTGAATCGATCACCACCCGCATGCAGCGCCACGGCGGAACCGCTTCGATCCGCTCCGGCCCGGACGGGACCGAAGTCCATTTGAAGATGCCCGAACAGGAGACCCGGAACCATGACGGATGAGCCCGTAGCCAGCAAGGCGCCAACAGGAGTGTCCGTCGTCGTCGTCGACGACCATGCCATCTTCCGGTCCGGCCTGCGCTCCGACCTCGACGGACGGATCCGTGTCGTCGGTGAAGCGGCAACGGTCGAGGAGGCGGTGGAGGTGATCAAGGCCCGCCGGCCCGACGTCGTGCTGCTCGACGTGCACCTGCCGGGAGGCCGCGGTGGCGGGGGAGCGGAGGTGATCGCCGGCTGCGGGGAGCTCGGTCCCTCAACGCGGTTCCTCGCCCTGAGCGTGTCCGACTCGGCCGAGGACGTCGTCGCGGTGATCCGTGCCGGCGCCCGGGGATACGTCACAAAGACCATCTCGGGTGCGGGGATCTCCGACGCCGTGTTCCGGATCGCCTCCGGCGACGCCGTTTTCTCCCCGCGGCTTGCCGGGTTCGTCCTTGACGCCTTCGGGACGGCCGCCGTCGCCTCCACGGGCACCGAACTGGACCGGCTCTCCGCGCGCGAACTCGAGGTGATGCGGCTGATCGCCCGTGGTTACAGCTACAAGGAGGTGGCCAAGGAGCTGTTCATTTCGGTGAAAACCGTTGAAACCCACGTCTCGGCGGTGCTGCGGAAACTCCAGCTGTCCTCCCGGCACGAGCTCACCCGCTGGGCCGCCGAGCGGCGCCTGCTCTAGGGCTCGCGGCGGTACTGCCCCGCCCGGCCGGCGGCGCTACTTCGCCCCGGCCAGGAACTCCTGGAGCCGGGCGACGCCGGTAGCGAGGTCCTCGTCCCCGAGGGCGTAGGAAAGCCGCAGGAAGCCGCTCGGGCCGAAGGCCTCACCGGGAACCACGGCAACCTCGACCTGCTCGAGGATCAGGGTCGCGAGCTCGGCCGATGTCCGCGGCGTGGTTCCCGCCAGGGTGCGCCCCAGCAGTCCGCGCACGTCCGCGTAGGCGTAGAAGGCACCGTGGGGAGTGGGGCACTCGACGCCGTCGATGGCGTTGAGGCCCGACACCATGGCGCGGCGGCGCCGGTCGAAGGCCACCTTCATCTCATCGACGGCGGTGAGCGGACCGGAGACGGCCGCCAGCGCCGCCATCTGCGACACATTCGCCACGTTCGACGTCGCATGTGACTGGAGGTTCGTCGCGGCCTTGATCAGATCCTTGGGCCCGATCATCCATCCGACCCGCCAGCCGGTCATCGCATAGGTCTTCGCAACCCCGTTGACGATGACCACCCTGTCGCCGAGGGAAGGCGCGGCGGCGGCGATCGAGGTGAACGGGACGCCGTCGTAGGTCAGGTGCTCGTAGATCTCGTCGGTGACCACCCACAGCCCGCGCTCGGCTGCCCACTCGCCGATTTCACGAACGGCCTCCGCGGGATACACCGCTCCGGTCGGGTTCGACGGCGAGACGAAGAGGAGCACCTTCGTCCGCGGGGTGAGCGCCTCTTCGAGCTGCTCGATTGAGACGAGGTAGCCCTGCTCAGGACCGGCGAACACCTCGACAGGGACCCCGCCTGCGAGGCGGATCGCCTCCGGGTAGGTGGTCCAGAACGGAGTCGGCACGAGCACCTCGTCGCCAGGGTCGAGCAGGCCCGCGAACGCTTCGTAGACCGCCTGCTTGCCGCCGTTCGTCACAAGGACCTGGGACGGCTCCACCGCATACCCTGAGTCGCGCAGGGTCTTCGCGGCGATTGCCTCCTTCAGCTCGGGGAGGCCGCCGGCGGGCGAATACCTGTGGAAACGCGGCTGGCGTGCGGCGTCGACCGCCGCGTCGACGATGTAGCCCGGGGTGGGGAAATCAGGTTCGCCCGCGCCGAAGCCGATCACCGGCCGCCCTGCCGCCTTCAGCGCCTTCGCCTTCGCGTCCACGGCAAGGGTCGCCGACTCGGCAATCGCTGAAACCCGCCGGGAAACCCGCGGAAGCGCCAGGCGCAGGGCGTCGTTGGTCATCGCGTTCATTCTGTCCCGTTCCGTCTGCAGAAGTATGTCCGGACCCCAGCTTAGGCGTTTTATGCAGCACGCGGCATGCCATTACGGCCCGCTCCGGTGGCCGCCCACCCGGCCCGGTTCGACTCTCCGGCAGTGATTGCGTAGACTTGATCCTCGGTGTTGATATCACCAGAATGGTTCGTGCCCGCGAAACGCCTCTTCGGAAGCGGTGGGCGTTGGACCATATGGCGGTTCAGTTCCTAGGGTAGTGGCGCAATTGGTAGCGCAGCGGTCTCCAAAACCGCAGGTTGCAGGTTCGAGTCCTGTCTGCCCTGCGCGTAACCGTCGCAGCAGAAAGCGGCGGTGCGGCAGTAGAACATCACGAAGTTCCGGTACAGGCAGCGGATCTGCTCGGCAGGACGCATCAGCAGTCGGAGCCGCGGATCGGCGGTCCGGCGGGAACCCAAACAGATTGATGAGGTTGAAGTGACCGATACGGCCGCGAGCAGCTCAAAGGGAAGCCCCGCACGCAAGGAGGCACCCAAGCGCGGGTTCCTCGCGCGGATCACCCTGTTCGTGCGTCAGGTCATCGCCGAACTGCGGAAGGTCGTCACACCGACCCGGCAGGAACTGATTCGGTTCACCATCACGGTGCTGGCCTTCGTTGTCCTCATGATGCTCATCGTCACGGGGCTGGACTTCGTGTTCGGGTCCGGCGCGGTCTGGGTGTTCGGAGACGGCGAAAGCTGAACCGGGCAAGACCCCATTCACGGCAGAGCCCAAGCAATACAAAGCTGAAGAAATCAGAAAGCAGGCAGCTAGGTGTCCGAGCAAGAACTCGAACGGCAGATCGCAACTGAAGAGGATGGTCTGGACAACGAGGGTCAGGTAGTCGAGGCGGGCCTCGAGAACGGCCTGGCCGAAGCCGACGCGCCTGCAGCGACCCCCGACGCCGAAACGGCCGAGCTCGACGGCGAAGACGCCGACGCGGAGAACGCCGACGGGGAAGCCACCGACGCTGAGGCCGCCGAAGAGGCTCCTGCCGAGGACCCGATCGAGGCGTTCAAGGCGAAGCTGCGCAGGCAGGAGGGTGACTGGTACGTCATCCACTCCTACGCCGGTTACGAGAACCGGGTCAAGGCCAACCTCGAGACGCGCATCCAGACCCTCGACATGGAGGATTTCATCTTCGAAATCCAGGTCCCCATGGAAGAGGTCGTCGAAATCAAGAACACGACGCGCAAGATCGTGAACCGGGTCCGCATCCCGGGCTACGTCCTTGTCCGCATGAACCTCACCGACGAGTCCTGGGGAGCCGTCCGGCACACCCCCGGCGTCACCGCCTTCGTCGGCAACGCACACAACCCGGTGCCGCTGAGCCTGGCCGAGGTGTTCTCGATGCTCGAGCACACCGTGGTCCACACCGACGCCGAGTCGGGCAAGCCCGTGAAGCAGCAGTCGAGCCCGGTCACCGTCAACTTCGAGGTCGGCGAATCGGTGACGGTCAACGAAGGACCGTTCGAGACGCTGCCCGCCACCATCTCCGAAATAAAGCCGGAGTCGCAGCAGTTGGTAGTACTTGTCTCGATCTTCGAACGCGAGACCCCAGTCACCCTGTCGTTCGGCCAGGTCACCAAGATCCAGTAGGACCTGGGAATAAGATTTCGTTCCTCCCGGGCCCGCTTAGCTGGGGAAGGAACGGCCGGTCATCACGCCATGGTGACCACCAACCCACGGGACGCTCCTGTCCCGGGGGACATCATGCAAGAGAAGGACCCTTTCATGGCCCCGAAGAAAAAGGTCACCGGCCTCATCAAGCTGCAGATCAATGCAGGTGCTGCCAACCCGGCACCCCCCATTGGTCCCGCGCTTGGCCAGCACGGTGTCAACATCATGGAATTCTGCAAGGCGTACAACGCCGCAACGGAATCCCAGCGCGGCAACGTCATTCCGGTTGAAATCACCGTTTACGAAGACCGTTCATTCACCTTCATCACCAAGACCCCTCCGGCAGCCGAGCTGATCAAGAAGGCAGCCGGCGTCCAGAAGGGCTCCGGAACGCCGCACACCGTCAAGGTTGCCAAGCTGACCAACGCCCAGGTCGAGGAAATCGCAACGATGAAGCTTGAAGACCTCAACGCCAACGATGTGAAGGCCGCGGCCAAGATCATCGCCGGCACCGCCCGCTCGATGGGCATCACCGTAGAGGGCTAAAACCCCTCCTCGGATGCGGCGACGCATCCGGCACCAAATCTAAATTCAAGACGACGCCGCGCTCAGCGCGGCGGAGTATGTGGCAGGGCCTCAGCGCGGTCCGCAGACCACAACTGCATAAGGAGAAAAAGCAGATGGCACAGCGCAGCAAAGCATACAAGGGAGCTGCCGCCAAGATCGAGGCGGAGAAGCAGTACACCCCGCTCGAGGCGGTCGTCCTGGCGAAGGACACCAACCCCTCCAAGTTCGACGCAACCGTTGAGGTCGCATTCCGCCTCGGCGTCGACCCGCGCAAGGCAGACCAGATGGTGCGCGGCACCGTCAACCTGCCCCACGGCACCGGCAAGACCGCCCGCGTCCTTGTCTTCGCGACCGGCGAGAAGGCCGAAGCGGCAATCGCCGCCGGCGCCGACTTCGTCGGATCCGATGACATGATCGAGAAGGTCTCCGGCGGCTGGGTCGACTTCGACGCCGCCGTCGCCACCCCCGACCTCATGGGCAAGGTGGGACGCCTGGGCAAGATCCTCGGCCCGCGTAACCTCATGCCGAACCCGAAGACCGGAACCGTCACGGCCGACGTTGCCAAGGCTGTCACCGACATCAAGGGTGGAAAGATCGACTTCCGCGTCGACAAGCACTCCAACCTCCACTTCATCATCGGCAAGGTCTCCTTCGACGTGCAGAAGCTCGCCGAGAACTACGCTGCTGCCCTCGAAGAGGTGCTGCGCCTGAAGCCTTCGGCTTCGAAGGGCCGCTACATCCAGAAGGCAACCGTTTCAACGACCTTCGGCCCCGGCATCTCCGTCGACCCGAACGTCACCAAGGTTCTCGCCGACGCGTAAGCGCCTTCGGCAGACCACCTCAAAGGGTGGCCGCAGCTCCTGCTGCGGCCACCCTTTTTGTGTTCCCCCGGCGCGCAGGTCCGGCTGTCCATCGGCGGGCCACCGGACGAACCTGCCCACCGGCGGCATCCCCCCGGTGGGCAGGTCAGGACATGCCCACCGGTGGGCCGTGATCGGTGGGCAGGAGTGCGCCCGGAGCCCGATCTAGAATGAGGCATGAGCGCCGAGTTCCCCGAGATTTCCCGGATCCGCGTCCCCGCGACCCTCGACTCCGCCGGCTCCCGGGAGTTCACCGACTTCGTCGAACTCGCCAACGTCGTCCAGCGCCGGCACTGGGGGAGCGACGACTTCGGCCGTGGTGCCCTTCAGGAACTGGCCACCTCCCGCCCCAACCCCTACGAGGAGCGGATCATCCTCGCCGCACGGCGCAGCGGCCTGCTGGTGGGCAGGGTCGTGATCGACGTGCCCCTGACTGACAACCTGTCCACCTGCTACGTCGATGTCATGGTGCATCCCGACCACCGCAGGGAAGGAGTCGGAGCCGCCCTCTACGCCGAGGCCGAACGCACAGTGCGCGGTCTCGGTCGGAGCATCATCATGGGTTGGAGCGAGGAGCCCGCGCGGGATGTCTCGGTGCATGGAAGCGCCGGCGACGACGGCGGAAACAACGGCGGGGGCGCCCTGGTGCCCGCCACCGGCGCCGGGAGGTACCCGCGGAACTCTGCCCCGGCGGCCATGGCGCTGAACCGGGGGTTCACGCTGGCGCAGGTTGACCGCTGCAGCGTCTTGGACCTTGCCCGGACCCCGCTTTCGATGCGCGACGCCCACGACCGGGCCGCCGCGGCTGCAGGCCCCGAGTACACGGTGCTGCAGTGGGCCGAACGCTGCCCCGACGAGTATGTGGACCAGTACGCGCAGCTGCGCCAGGCCATGAGCACCGACGCGCCTCTCGGCGAGCTCGCCCTGGACGAGGAGGCCTGGGATGCCGAACGCGTCCACGGAGACGAGGCCCGCCTTCAGGAGGGCGGAGGCCGGAGCCTGGTGAGCGCGGCACTCCACCGGCCCTCGGGGACCCTGGCCGGGCACACCGTCCTCGAATCGAGGGACTTCCCGCCGGCTGTCGCCGTCCAGGAGGACACCCTTGTGCTGCGTGCCCACCGCGGCCACCGGCTCGGAATGCTCCTCAAGACGGCGAACCTGCTGGCTGTGGGAACCCGCTGGCCGCACGTGGAGCGCGTGTATACGTGGAACGCCGAGGAGAACCGGCCCATGCTCGCGGTGAACGAGTCGCTCGGGTTCGTCCCGGCCGGCTGGGTGGGGGCGTGGCAGAAGCGGCTCGATCAGCCCGGCGGGGGCTGATTTGGCGGGCCGGGAGGATTCAAGTAGCCTAGAAGTACCAAAGACCGTCGGTCGATGCGAAACCAACCACTTCTTCCACTTCACTGTGGAGCGGGCGGTAAGGGTTCACATCTGAAAGTTCCCGTCAAGGGCGGCCAGCGCAGGTGAACGAAGCTCCTCTCCGCCAGCACCACCGCGTGCTGTGTGTCGAGAAAGCCCCGTGCATCTGCGCGGGGCGTTTTTTATTGGGGCGGACAAGCCGGCGCCACATCCCCGGAAGGAGGGTCATGGCAACGCCAACAAAGGTAACCGCAGTTGAGGAAATCACTAACGATTTCAAGGACTCCACTGCTGCTGTCCTGACCGAATACCGTGGGCTCACAGTTGCACAGCTCAAGGAACTGCGCCGTTCACTCGGTGCGGAGACCAAGTTCGCTGTCGTCAAGAACACCTTGACCGGCATCGCAGCCAAGGAAGCCGGCATCGACTCGTTCGAAGGCCAGCTCTCCGGCCCCACTGCAATCGCCTTCATCAAGGGCGACGCAATTGCTGCCGCAAAGAGCCTGACGGATTTCGCAAAGGCCAACCCGAAGCTCGTTATCAAGACTGGAATCTTCGAGGGCAAGCCCCTCAACGCCTCCGAGGTCGTTGCCCTGGCAGCCCTCGAGTCGCGCGAACTCCAGCTCTCCAGGGTTGCCGGTGTGCTCAAGGCACCAATGGCAGCCCTCGCCCGCACCGTTGATGCCCTGCGCATCAAGCTCGACGAGGGCAATGGTGCTGCATCCGCAGACGCCGATGCTCCCGCCGCCGAAGAGACCGCTGCCCCGGCAGAGGCCCCGGCCGAAGAAGCTGCGGCACCTGAAGAGAAGTAGTTCTCTTCACCCACCCAACTCCGGTGCAGTGCACCACTAATGGAAGGATGCTTAGCCATGGCGAAGCTCACCAACGAAGAGCTCATTGAAGCCTTCAAGGAACTCTCAATCATCGAACTCTCCGACTTCGTAAAGCTGTTCGAGGAGACCTTCGAGGTCACCGCTGCAGCTGTTGCAGTTGCAGGCCCCGCCGGCGGCGGCGCAGGCGAAGCAGCCGAGGAAGAGAAGGACTCCTTCGACGTTGTCCTCGAAGCTGCCGGCGACAAGAAGATCGCAGTGATCAAGGAAGTCCGCGCCCTGACCTCACTGGGCCTGAAGGAAGCCAAGGACGTTGTCGACAGCGCCCCCAAGGCCGTCCTCGAAGGCGCAACCAAGGAAGCTGCGGAGAAGGCAAAGGAAGCTCTCGAAGCTGCCGGCGCCACCGTCTCGCTCAAGTAGCAGATCCGGCAGCGGGGGCCCGCCCCTGCCGCCGAACACGAAAGGCCCCGACCTCAGGTCGGGGCCTTTCGTGGTTAACCCGGACGTGTCCGGCCCGGGGGAGTACGCCGCCGGGCCTACTCGCGCCAGAGCAGCAGGGCCTCGCCCTGCCCGCCGCCACCGCAGAGGGAGACCGCGGCCTTGCCCGTTCCCCGGCGGTGCAGTTCGAAGGCCGCATGCAGCGCCAGCCGGGCGCCCGAGGCGCCGATGGGATGGCCCAGGGCAATGGCGCCGCCGTGGAGGTTGCACTTCTCCGACGGGTAGTCCAGGTCCCTGAGGGACTGGACGGCCACCGAGCCGAACGCCTCGTTGATCTCGATGAAGTCCAGCTCCGACGCCGTCCAGCCGGCCCGCTTGAGGGCGTGGGCGATCGCGTTGGAGGGCTGCGAATGCAGCGAGTTGTCGGGGCCGGCAACCTGCCCCGGCTGCCCGGCAACCGCCAGGATCTTCAGGCCCAGCTGTTCCGCCGTGGCCCGTGAGGTCAGCACGAGCGCCGAGGCGCCGTCCGACAGCGGGGAGGAGTTGCCTGCGGTGATGGTCCCCTCCTTGTCGAAGGCCGGGCGGAGGCCCGCGAGGGTCTCCACGGTGGTGGCCGGGCGGACTCCCTCGTCCGTGGTCAGCACGACGTCGTCACCCTTGCGCTGGGGTACGGTGACCGGCACTATCTCGTCGGCGAAGATACCCGCTTCGATGGCTGCCGCTGCCCGCTGGTGGGACAGTGCCGCCACTTCGTCCTGGGCCGTCCTGTCGATGCCGAGCTTCCCGTTGCCGCGCTCGGTCGAGGCTCCCATCGACTCGTTGTCGAAGGCGTCGGTCAGCCCGTCATTGGCGACCGAGTCGAGCGCCGAGATGTTCCCGTAGGTCCACCCGCGGCGGGATCCCGGCAGCAGGTGCGGTCCGTTGGACATCGACTCCTGCCCTCCGGCAACAACCACCGTGGCCTCGCCGCTGCGGATCAGCCGTGCCGCGTCGATCACCGCGGTGAGACCCGAGAGGCAGACCTTGTTGACCGTGACCGCGGGGACGTCCCAGCCGATTCCGGCGA
This sequence comes from Arthrobacter sp. TJ-254, assembly GCF_058269175.1. Taxonomy (NCBI): domain Bacteria; kingdom Bacillati; phylum Actinomycetota; class Actinomycetes; order Micrococcales; family Micrococcaceae; genus Arthrobacter; species Arthrobacter sp. TJ-254. Next base: position 572,460 of record NZ_JBZCNF010000002.1, read on the forward strand.
GGACCGAGGCCTGGCGTGCCGGGTTCTGGCCGCAGCCGGCCTGCACCACGTGGCCCATGATCACTGTGTCGACACTGCCGGGTTCAACGCCGGCGTTGGCCAGGGCGCCGGATACGGCGAAGGCGCCAAGCTGGACCGCGTTGAAGGAGGCAAGCTGGCCGTTCAGCTTGCCGGAAGGGGTGCGCGCCCCTCCGACGATGACGACGTCGTCGGGCGCGTTTGTTGAGATAGCCATGGCGGGTGGGTGCTCGCTTTCGTTGGTGAAGCCTGCAGTCCTGCACCTTTAAGGCTACTCCGCCCGCGGTATTTCAGCTAACGATTATTAACTGAATTTTGGCCGCGGAAAGGGGCGGAAGTGCGGCGCCGGGCCTATTCCACCCCGCCGGGGTACAGCAGCGGAAGCTGAAGGGTGATCCACGGGCTGAACGCCCACGGGGTGCGGGCCGCCGCCGCCACGAGGCTCGCCGGATCCGTCCAGGTCAGGTCCATCACCTCGTCGGGGCTCGGGTCGAGGCCCCCGTCGATCACCGCGGTGAAAACCGGGCAGATCTCGTTCTCGACGATGCCCGCGGCGTCGGTGGCCCGGTACCGGAAGTCCGGCAGGGCGGAGGTGAGGTCGCGGATCTTCATGCCGAGCTCCTGCCCGGCCCGGCGCACCACGGCGTCTTCGACAGCTTCCCCCGGCGCCGGGTGGCCGCAGAACGAGTTTGTCCACACCCCCGGCCATGCCCGTTTCGAGAGCGCGCGGCGGGTCACCAGGATCTCCCCCTTGTCGTTGAAGACATGGGTTGAGAAAGCGAAGTGCAGGGGCGTTGACGTTGTGTGGACCGTTGCCTTGTCCTGGGTTCCCAGCGGCGTTCCGTCCTCCGCCAGGAGGACAACGAGCTCGGGGGCGTCAGGGGTTTCTCGGAGGTGATGGCCCGCGCTCTTTTCCATTGCAGCCTGCTTCCGTTTGACGGTCGTTAGTCTGACTTGAAACTTCCGTGTTTACTTTACCTATGAACATCGACGCTCTGCTGGTCGAGCCGGAAGGGCTCCGACGGGTGGAGGGCGCCCTTGAGGGGTTCTTCACCTCGGCGAAGGCCCGGGCCGCCAAGGCGGGCCCCGGGTACCTGGAGCTGTGGGAAACCCTGGAACGGTGCGCCGCCGGCGGCAAGCGCTTCCGCCCCCGCATGGTCCTCACCGCCCACCGGATGCTGGGCGGCTCGGACCCGCAGCAGGCGGCGCTCGTCGGCGCGGCCTTCGAACTTCTCCACACCGGTTTCCTCATTCATGACGACGTCATCGACAGGGACTTCGTGCGCCGGGGCATTCCCAACGTCTCGGGGCGCTACCGCGCGATCGCCGAGGCCGCCGGCATGGGGGAGGAGGACGCCCGGCACATCGGGTTTTCGGCCGGTGTCATCGCCGGTGACCTGGCCATCTCGCACGCCCACCGGCTCCTCGACGGAGTTGACGATTCCGCAACACGCGAGCGCCTCAACGGCATCCTCACCGAATCGGTCTTTGCTTCGGCCGCAGGTGAGCTCTTCGACGTCGAGGCGGTGCTTGCGCCCCGGATGCCCCAGCTTGAGGACATCCTGCAGACGGCACGGCTGAAGACGGCGGTCTACTCCTTCGAAGGTCCGCTCCAGGCCGGGGCGGTGCTGGCCGGAGCCGATGACGACGCGGTCGACTGCCTTGGCCGGTTCGGGCGCGATGCCGGCATCGCCTTCCAGATCACCGACGACCTGCTCGGCGTGTTCGGCAATGAAACGCGCACCGGCAAGACCAACTGGGGTGACCTCCGCGAAGGCAAGCGCACCGCCCTGATGTCCTTCGCCGCTGCCGGGCCCGCCTGGGAACAGATCTCGCCGCTGGTCGGCTCGCCCGACATGTCGGCGTCCGACGCCGACTATGTGCGCCGCGTCCTCGTCGACTCGGGGGCCCGGGACAGCTCGGTGGACCTCGCCGCGGAGTACGCGCAGCGGGCGCAAAGCCACCTTGAATCGGACGCCGTTCCCTCCGCCCTGCGCAGGGTGCTTGGGCCGGTTGCGTCCGCCGCTGTCGAAAGGGCTTACTGATCCCATGGGCACCGAGACGCCGCTGGCCCGGTACAACGCCGCCGCACTGAAGACCTCGGCGGAGGTGATCCGCTGCTATTCCACCTCGTTCGGCCTCGCCTGCCGGCTGCTCGGAGGCACCACGCGGTCCCACATCGAGGCCGTTTACGCCCTGGTGCGGGTGGCCGATGAGGTCGTCGACGGCGCCGCCGCGGGCGCAGGTCTGGCCCCGGAAGCCGTCGAAGCCCTGCTCGATGACCTCGAGCGGGAAACCGAGGCCGCCCTGCGCACCGGATACAGCACCAACCTCGTGGTCCACGCCTTCGCCGTCGCCGCCCGCACCACCGGCATCGACAGTTCCCTCACCCGGCCGTTCTTCGCCTCAATGCGGGCCGACATCTCCCAGTGCGAACACACCCCCGAATCCTTCGACCGCTACGTCTACGGTTCGGCCGAGGTGGTCGGGCTCATGTGCCTCAAGACCTTCCTCAACGGCCGGCCCGTGCCCAAGGCCCAGGAGGAGGTCCTCATCGACGGCGCGCGGCACCTCGGCGCGGCGTTCCAAAAAATCAACTTCCTGCGCGACCTCGCTGAGGACTTCTCGGCGCTGGGAAGGAGTTACTTCCCCGGGATCCGCCCGGGGAACTTCACCGAAGCGGACAAGCACCGGCTGCTCGATGACATCGACGCAGACCTCGCCGTCTCACGGGCCGCACTGCCCGGGCTGCCGCCGTCGGCACGCCGGGCGGTCGCGGTGGCGCAGGGGCTTTTCACCGAACTTGCCGAACGTCTCCGCCGCACTCCGGCCGAGAGCCTGCTCTCCGCCCGCGTCCGGGTGCCAAACGCCGTGAAGATGCGGATCATGGCCCGGGCGCTGGCCGGTGGCGCGGCCCCGGACCGGACGGCGCTCGAAAGGACACAATGACCTCCACCGGAAATCCTCAAGCCCCCCGTCCCGGCGGCAGCCGCGTCGTCGTCATCGGCGGCGGCATCGGCGGGCTGGCCACCGCGGCGCTGCTCGCCCGGGAAGGGCACGCGGTGACCCTCCTCGAGAAGCGCAGCCAACTCGGCGGGCGTGCCGGCAGCTGGGAGCAGGGGGGATTCCGGTTCGACACCGGCCCGTCCTGGTACCTGATGCCCGAGGTGATCGACCACTTCTTCCGCATGATGGGGACCTCCGCCGGGGAACAGCTCGACCTGATCCGCCTCGACCCCGGGTACCGGGTGATCTTTGAGCGCAACCGCGAGGCGATCGACGTCCCGGCGGACCGCACCGCGGTGACCAAGCTCTTCGAATCGCTCGAACCCGGTGCCGGCGCCGCCCTGTCCCGGTATCTCGACTCAGCGCGGGAGGCGTACGAGCTGGCGAAGAAACGGTTCCTTTATTCAACCTTCGAATCGTTCCTTCCCTTCCTCCGCCCCGACGTCCTGACCCGGCTGCCCCGGCTCGCGCGGCTGCTGCTCCAGCCGCTCGACGGCTTCGTCGCCCGGCAGTTCTCCGACCCCCGCCTGCGCCAGATCCTTGGCTATCCGGCGGTCTTCCTAGGCAGCTCCCCCTTCGACGCCCCGAGCATGTACCACCTGATGAGCCACCTCGACCTCGACGACGGGGTGCTCTACCCCCAGGGCGGATTCAGCACCCTCATCGCGGCGATGAGGAATGTTGCCGAGAAGGCCGGGGTCGACATCCGCACCGGCGCCGAGGCCGTGTCAATCGAGACCGGACCCGTCTCCGCAGGACGGCGCGCCGGCCGCCGCGCCGCAAGGACCACCGGCGTGCGGTTCACAACCGCGGGCGGGCCCTCCGAGACGATCGCCGCCGACATCGTGGTCTCGGCGGCGGACCTGCACCACACTGAGACGCGCCTGCTCCCCGAGCAGCTGCAGACCTACCCGGAAAGCTACTGGGACCGGCGGGTGCCCGGCCCGAGCGCGCTGCTGCTCTACCTCGGCGTGGAGGGCAGCCTCCCGCAGCTCGAACACCACACGCTGCTGTTCACCACCGACTGGAGGGAGAACTTCGGGCGGATCTTCGGCAAGGAGACCTCCGTTCCCTCCCCGGCGTCGTTGTACGTCTGCCGGCCCAGCGCCACCGACCCTTCGGCCGCGCCTGAGGGCCACGAGAATGTTTTCGTCCTCGTCCCCATCCCCGCGGACGTGACGATCGGCGGGGGCGGGCTCGAGCGCGGGGGAGACCCCGCGGTGGAGCAGCTCGCCGACGAGGTCATCGCCCAGATCTCCGAGTGGGCAAGGATCCCGGACCTAGCCGAGCGCATCGTCGTCCGGCGCACCTACGGTCCGCAGGATTTCGCCAAGGACCTCAACGCGTGGCGGGGAACCTCCCTGGGCCCTGCCCATATCCTCAAGCAGAGCGCGTTCTTCCGCGGCACGAACCGGAGCAGGAAGGTCGACGGCCTCTACTACGCCGGCAGCTCAACGGTTCCGGGAATCGGCATCCCCATGTGCCTGATCAGCGCCGAACTTGTGGTGAAGCGGCTGCGTTCCGACGTCAGCACGGGGCCGCTGCCGGAACCGGCGGGGTAGCGCGGGCGGGCGGCCGCGGTGGGCCGGACCCGGCGCGGCGGAGTTGACGCAGCATTGGACATTGCGGTAGGCGTACCGTAATGTAGTGATTTGCGTCTTCCCTCTAAACCTCAGCCTTCATATAGCGGTGGGCTTTGTTCTGCTCTCGTCATTTAACGGGCCAACCGGTTCTGATGACGCGTGTGGACCTCAGGTTAGCACTCGAATCCCCGCACCAATCTGCGGTGGTGGTGCTGAGGGCGGATCGCTGACAAGCCTGAAGGTCTGTGGAAGGATCCCTCTTGGTCGCCTCGAGCACCTCTAATAATGCAACCGCTACCAGCCAGGTCGACGCCGACGGCGCCGCACCCCGGCTCTCATTCGCAAAGATTCACGAACCGCTTGACGTTCCTAATCTTCTCGCCCTTCAGACCGACAGCTTTGACTGGCTGGTCGGCAACGAGCGCTGGAAGGCGCGCGTCGAAGAGGCCCTGGAAAAGGGCCTGCAGGGCGTAGCCACCACTTCCGGCCTGGCGGACATCTTTGAAGAGATTTCCCCGATCGAGGATTTCCAGGGCACCATGTCCCTGAGCTTCTCCGAGCCGGAATTCGCCGACCCGAAGTACACAATGGCCGAGTGCAAGGACCGTGACGCAACATACTCGGCTCCGCTGTACGTCAAGGCCGAGTTCATGAACAACAACACGGGCGAGATCAAGCAGCAGACCGTGTTCATGGGCGACTTCCCGCTGATGACGGACAAGGGCACGTTCGTGATCAACGGCACCGAGCGCGTCGTCGTGTCGCAGCTCGTGCGTTCGCCCGGCGCCTACTTCGAGCGCACCGCCGACAAGACCAGCGACAAGGACATCTTCAGCGCGAAGATCATCCCGTCGCGCGGCGCCTGGTTCGAGCTGGAGATCGACAAGCGCGACCAGGTCGGCGTCCGCCTCGACCGCAAGCGCAAGCAGTCGGTCACCGTGCTGCTCAAGGCCCTCGGCTGGACCGAGGCGCAGATCCTCGAGACCTTCGGCGAGTACGACTCGATCCGCGCCACCATGGAGAAGGACGCCACGGAGACCCGTGAAGACGCCCTGCTCGATATCTACCGCAAGCTGCGCCCGGGAGAGCCGCCCACGGTTGAGGCTGCCCAGACCCTGCTGGACAACCTGTACTTCAACCCCAAGCGCTACGATCTGGCCAAGGTCGGCCGCTACAAGATCAACCGCAAGCTCGGCATCGACAAGGACCTCACCGACTCCGACGCCTCGGTCCTGAACATCGACGACATCGTCGCGATGATCAAGTTCCTTGTTGCGCTCCACGCCGGCGAGAAGACCCTCACGGGCAAGCGCGACGGCGAAGACGTCGAACTGCGCGTCGAGGTCGACGACATCGACCACTTCGGCAACCGCCGCATCCGCGCGGTCGGCGAGCTGATCGAGAACCAGGTCCGCACCGGACTGTCCCGCATGGAGCGCGTCGTCCGCGAGCGCATGACCACGCAGGACGTCGAGGCGATCACTCCGCAGACGCTGATCAACATCCGCCCTGTCGTCGCGGCGATCAAGGAGTTCTTCGGAACCTCCCAGCTGTCGCAGTTCATGGACCAGAACAACCCGCTCGCCGGACTGACGCACAAGCGCCGCCTGTCCGCGCTGGGCCCGGGTGGTCTCTCCCGTGACCGCGCCGGCATGGAGGTCCGTGACGTCCACCCGTCGCACTACGGCCGCATGTGCCCCATCGAAACCCCTGAAGGCCCGAACATCGGCCTGATCGGTTCGCTCGCCTCCTACGGCCGCATCAACGCGTTCGGTTTCATCGAGACCCCGTACCGCAAGGCAGTCAACGGCAGCGTCACCGAGCAGATCGACTACCTGACCGCCGACGACGAGGTGGAGCGCCTGATTGCCCAGGCCAACGCCCCGCTCGACGCGAACGGCAAGTTCGTTGAAGACATGGTCCTCGTGCGTACCCGTGGTGGTTCGGGCGAGCCCGTTCTCGTTGCAGCCGACGAGGTCGAGTACATGGACGTTTCCCCGCGCCAGATGGTGTCTGTGGCAACGGCCCTGATTCCGTTCCTCGAGCACGACGACGCGAACCGCGCCCTCATGGGTGCGAACATGCAGCGTCAGGCCGTTCCCCTGCTGCGCTCCGAGCGTCCGCTCGTGGGCACCGGCATGGAGAAGTACGCGGCAGTCGATGCCGGCGACGCCGTGACCGCGGCGAAGGCCGGTGTTGTCACCGAAGTTTCGGCCGACCTCGTCAACGTGCTCAACGACGACGGCACCGAGACCAACTACCCGATCATGAAGTTCGCCCGCTCCAACCAGGGCAACGCATACAACCAGCGCGTGCTGGTCGGCGAGGGCGACCGCGTCGAGTACAACACGATCATCGCCGACGGTCCTTCGACCGATCAGGGCGAGCTGGCGCTGGGCAAGAACATGCTCGTTGCGTTCATGTCCTGGGAAGGGCACAACTTTGAGGACGCGATCATCCTCTCGCAGCGCATCGTCTCAGACGACGTGCTGACCTCGATCCACATCGAGGAGCACGAGGTCGACGCCCGCGACACCAAGCTTGGTGCCGAGGAGATCACCCGCGACATCCCCAACGTCTCCGAAGAGGTGCTTGGCGCGCTCGACGAGCGCGGCATCATCCACATCGGTGCCGAAGTTGAAGCAGGCGACATCCTCGTCGGCCGTGTCACCCCCAAGGGTGAAACGGAACTCACCCCCGAGGAGCGCCTGCTGCGCGCGATCTTCGGTGAGAAGAGCCGCGAGGTCCGCGACACGTCCCTGAAGGTTCCCCACGGCGAGTCCGGAACCGTCATCGGCGTGCGCATCTTCGACCGCGACAACGACGACGAGCTGCCCCCGGGCGTCAACCAGCTGGTCCGCGTCTACGTTGCGCAGAAGCGCAAGATCACCGACGGCGACAAGCTGGCCGGCCGCCACGGCAACAAGGGCGTCATCTCCAAGATCCTGCCGATCGAGGACATGCCGTTCCTTGAGGACGGAACCCCCGTCGACATCGTCCTCAACCCGCTGGGTGTTCCGGGCCGCATGAACGTGGGCCAGGTCCTGGAGATCCACCTGGGCTGGGCCGCCAAGCAGGGCTGGAAGATCGAAGGGGACCCCGAGTGGGTCAAGAACCTTCCGAACCTGCCCCGCGAGGTCGCCTCGACCACCGTCGCAACCCCCGTGTTCGACGGTGCGACCGAGGACGAGATCGTCGGTCTGCTGAACTCGACCAACGTGACCCGCGACGGCCAGCGCCTGATCGGCGAGTCCGGCAAGGCGCGCCTGTTCGACGGCCGCTCCGGCGAGCCGTTCCCCGACCCGATCTCGGTCGGCTACATGTACATCCTGAAGCTGCACCACCTTGTCGACGACAAGATCCACGCACGCTCCACCGGGCCGTACTCCATGATCACGCAGCAGCCGCTGGGTGGTAAGGCGCAGTTCGGCGGACAGCGTTTCGGTGAAATGGAAGTGTGGGCACTTGAGGCGTATGGCGCCGCCTACACGCTCCAGGAGCTGCTGACGATCAAGTCGGATGACATCCACGGACGCGTCAAGGTCTACGAGGCGATCGTCAAGGGCGAGAACATCCCCGAGCCGGGCGTTCCCGAGTCCTTCAAGGTGCTGATCAAGGAAATGCAGTCGCTCTGCCTGAACGTGGAAGTTCTTTCCACCGACGGAACGACGATTGAGATGCGTGACTCGGATGAAGAAGTCTTCCGGGCCGCGGAGGAACTGGGCATCGACCTTTCACGGGCCGAGCCAAGCTCCGTCGAGGAAGTCTAGGTTTCACCGCACCGAACCGGTGTTCGAACGCGGCCAACGAAATTTCTGGCGGCCGCGGGCGGCCTTGAAATATTAAAGGCCGCTTCCTCGAACACCGGTCCGGTGTGGGCCTGACTGCCCACCGCACCCCCAAAGACTTCAAGAATTTAGAGAACAAAGAGAGAACAGGGACCATATGTCCAGCGAATCCTCCTTCGGCCTCATGCGAATCGGCCTTGCCACCGCGGATGAAATCCGCGGCTGGTCTTACGGCGAGGTCAAGAAGCCGGAAACCATCAACTACCGCACGCTCAAGCCCGAGAAGGACGGACTCTTCTGCGAGAAGATCTTCGGCCCTTCCCGCGACTGGGAGTGCTACTGCGGCAAGTACAAGCGCGTGCGCTTCAAGGGCATCATCTGTGAGCGCTGTGGCGTCGAGGTAACCCGTGCCAAGGTGCGCCGCGAGCGCATGGGGCACATCGAGCTTGCTGCTCCCGTCACGCACATCTGGTACTTCAAGGGTGTTCCCTCACGCCTTGGCTACCTGCTTGACCTTGCACCGAAGGACCTCGAGAAGGTCATCTACTTCGCTGCCTACATGATCACCTCGGTCGACGAAGAGAACCGTCACGCCGAACTGCCCAACCTCCAGGCCGAGCACGACCTTGAGAAGAAGCAGATGATCGACCAGCGCGACTCCGACATCGCCGCAATCGCCAAGGACCTTGAGGACGAGCTTGCCCGCCTCGAGGGCGAAGGCGCCAAGGCCGCGGACAAGAAGAAGGCCCGCGACTCCGCGGACCGCCAGATGGCGAACGTGCGCAAGCGCGCCGACGCCGACATCGAGCGCCTGGTCCAGGTGTGGGAGCGCTTCAAGACCCTCAAGGTCGCCGACCTTGAAGGCGATGAGGGCCTCTACCGCGAGCTGCGCGACCGTTACGGTCTGTACTTCGAGGGCTCGATGGGAGCCGAGGCAATCAAGCGCCGCCTTGAGAACTTCGACATGCAGGCCGAGGCCGACCTGCTGCGCGACATCATCCAGAACGGCAAGGGCCAGCGCAAGACGCGTGCCCTCAAGCGCCTGAAGGTCGTCAACGCGTTCCTCACCACCACCAACAGCCCCCTGGGCATGGTGCTCGACGCCGTCCCGGTGATCCCGCCGGAACTGCGCCCGATGGTCCAGCTCGACGGCGGCCGTTTCGCGACGTCCGACCTCAACGACCTGTACCGCCGCGTGATCAACCGGAACAACCGCCTCAAGCGCCTGCTCGACCTCGGTGCCCCCGAGATCATCGTCAACAACGAGAAGCGCATGCTGCAGGAGGCCGTTGACTCCCTGTTCGACAACGGCCGCCGCGGCCGTCCCGTCACCGGGCCGGGCAACCGTCCCCTGAAGTCGCTCTCCGACATGCTCAAGGGCAAGCAGGGACGCTTCCGCCAGAACCTCCTGGGCAAGCGCGTCGACTACTCGGGCCGTTCGGTGATCGTCGTCGGTCCGCAGCTGAAGCTGCACCAGTGTGGCCTGCCCAAGCAGATGGCGCTGGAGCTCTTCAAGCCGTTCGTGATGAAGCGCCTGGTTGACCTCAACCACGCCCAGAACATCAAGAGCGCCAAGCGGATGGTCGAGCGCTACCGCCCGCAGGTCTGGGACGTTCTCGAAGAGATCATCACCGAGCACCCCGTGCTGCTGAACCGTGCACCTACCCTGCACCGTCTCGGCATCCAGGCGTTCGAGCCCCAGCTGGTTGAAGGCAAGGCCCTTCAGCTCCACCCGCTGGTCTGCGCCGCCTTCAACGCGGACTTCGACGGTGACCAGATGGCAGTGCACCTGCCGCTGAGCCCCGAGGCCCAGGCCGAGGCGCGCATCCTGATGCTCTCCTCGAACAACATCCTGAAGCCCTCCGACGGCCGCCCCGTGACCCTCCCGTCACAGGACATGATCATTGGTCTGCACCACCTCACCACCAAGCGTGAGGGAAGTGCGGGTGAAGGCCGCGTGTTCTCCAGCCCGGCCGAAGCCATCATGGCCCACGACGCCGGCGAGCTGCACCTGAACTCCGTGGTGCGGATCCGGGTTCCCAACTTCATCCCGAGCGCCGACACCGCCGCTCCCGAAGGCTGGGAGCCGGGCACGCCGGCGCTGATCGAGACCTCCCTCGGGCAGGTCCTGTTCAACGACACGCTGCCCGAGGACTACCCCTGGGTCGAGAAGGTCGCCGACAAGGGCCAGCTCTCCACGATCGTCAACGATCTCGCGGAGCGCTACCCGAAGGTCGTCACCGCCGCGACGCTGGACAACCTCAAGGATGCCGGTTTCTACTGGGCCACACGCTCCGGCGTGACGGTCGCCATCTCCGATATTTCCGCGCCCATCAACAAGGCCGGAATCATGGAGGGCTACGAGACGCAGGCAGCCAAGGTCCAGTCGCAGTTCGACAAGGGCCTGATCGCCGACGAGGAGCGCCGCCAGGAGCTCATCGACATCTGGAACAAGGCAACCAACGAGGTTGCCGCCTCGATGCGCGACGCGATGCCGAAGGACAACACCATCAACCGCATGGTCTCCTCCGGTGCCCGTGGTAACTGGCTGCAGGTCCGGCAGATCGCCGGTATCCGTGGCCTGGTGGCGAACCCCAAGGGCGAGATCATCCCGCGTCCGATCAAGTCCTCCTACCGTGAAGGCCTGTCGGTCCTTGAGTACTTCATCGCAACGCACGGCGCCCGTAAGGGCCTTGCGGACACCGCCCTGCGTACGGCGAACTCGGGTTACCTGACCCGCCGCCTCGTCGACGTGTCCCAGGACGTCATCGTCCGCGAGGACGACTGCGGCACCGAGCGTGGCCTGAAGGTCACCATCGCGGTACCGGACGCCAACGGCGAACTGGTCCTTCACGAAGAGGTCGAGAACTCGGCGTACGCACGTACGCTGGCCACCGACGTCGTCGATTCGAAGGGCGAGGTGCTGGCGGCTGCCGGCTCCGACGTCGGAGACGTCCTGATCGGCGAGCTGTTCGCCGCGGGTGTCACCGAGATCAAGGTCCGCTCCGTGCTGACCTGTGAGTCGAGCGTCGGAACCTGCGCACTCTGCTACGGCCGCTCGCTCGCGACCGGCAAGACCGTGGACATCGGAGAGGCCGTCGGCATCATCGCCGCGCAGTCGATCGGTGAGCCCGGCACGCAGCTGACCATGCGTACCTTCCACACCGGCGGTGTTGCCTCGGCTGAGGACATCACCCAGGGTCTGCCCCGTATCCAGGAGCTTTTCGAGGCGCGCACACCCAAGGGTGTCGCCCCGATCTCCGAGGTTGCAGGGCGCGTCACCATCGAAGATGCCGAGAAGCAGCTTCGCCTGGTTGTCACCCCGGACGACGGCTCGGAAGAGATCGCCTACCCGGTCCTGCGGCGTGCGCGCCTGCTCGTCGCCGACGGCGAGCACGTCGAGGTCGGGCAGCAGCTCGTCTTCGGTGCCGTCGACCCCAAGCAGATCCTGCGTATTCTTGGCCCCCGCAAGGCCCAGGAATTCCTTGTTGACGAGGTCCAGCGCGTGTACCGCAGCCAGGGTGTCGGCATCCACGACAAGCACGTGGAAGTCATCGTCCGCCAAATGCTGCGCCGCGTAACGGTGATCGAGTCCGGTGAGTCGGATCTTCTCCCCGGAGAGCTGGCCGAGCGCCGCCGCTTCGAGGACGAGAACCGCCGTGTGGTGTCCGAGGGCAAGAAGCCGGCCTCAGGCCGTCCCGAGCTCATGGGCATCACCAAGGCCTCACTCGCCACCGAGTCGTGGCTGTCGGCCGCTTCCTTCCAGGAGACCACGCGTGTTCTCACGCAGGCCGCCATGGAAGGCAAGAGCGATCCGCTGCTGGGCCTGAAGGAGAACGTGATCATCGGTAAGCTCATCCCGGCCGGAACCGGCCTGGACCGCTACACGAAGATCACCGTCGAGCCCACCGAGGAAGCCAAGGCCAACCTCTTCACCGGTCCGAGCGCGTTCAGCGACTTCGACTACGCCGGCGTCGAGGGCGGCATGAACCCCGAGTTCCACGCCATTCCCCTGGATGACTACGACCTCGGGAACGACTTCCGCTAGGAAGCCCGCGCCGCGCACGCAGCGGTAGAGCACGGCGGAAGGCCCCGGACCCGAAACGGTCCGGGGCCTTCCGGTTTCTCCGGTGCCGGGGGAGGGGCCGGTCCGGCTCCGGCCCACACTCTGGTAGACTTGACGGTAATTGTTTGTGTGGCAGTGGATTGGCGTTGCGAAACGTATCTCCGTGTTGTAGGGATCTTGTACAACGAATGCCACATTTTCGCACGCCTACGGTCGTTTCGCGGCTGCTAGTTGTAGTAGGCGAAGCGCCAAACGACTGAGAACCCCCGCTCACGGGTGGTCCGCTGCCCTCGGGTCCGGATAACCGCAGGGTTGGGCAAACAGAGAACTCATCCGAGACATTACGGAGAACACGAAAGTGCCTACGATTAACCAGCTGGTCCGCAAGGGCCGGTCACCTAAGGTCTCCAAGACCAAGGCGCCCGCACTGAAGGGCAGCCCGATGAAGCGCGGCGTTTGCACCCGCGTCTACACGACCACCCCGAAGAAGCCGAACTCGGCGCTCCGCAAGGTCGCCCGCGTGCGCCTCAACGGCGGCATCGAAGTCACCGCCTACATTCCCGGCGTTGGACACAACCTTCAGGAACACTCCATCGTGCTGGTGCGCGGCGGGCGTGTGAAGGACCTTCCGGGTGTCCGCTACAAGATTGTCCGTGGAGCACTGGATACCCAGGGCGTCAAGAACCGTAAGCAGGCGCGCAGCCGCTACGGCGCAAAGATGGAGAAGAAGTAATGCCTCGTAAGGGCCCGGCCCCGAAGCGGCCGCTCGTTGTAGATCCCGTTTACGGTTCACCCCTGGTCACTCAGCTGATCAACAAGGTGCTCGTTGACGGCAAGAAGTCCACTGCAGAGCGCATCGTCTACGGTGCACTCGAAGGCGCACGCGCCAAGTCCGGCGGCGACCCCGTTGCCGCGCTGAAGAAGGCTATGGACAACGTCAAGCCGACCCTCGAGGTCCGCTCACGCCGTGTCGGTGGCGCCACCTACCAGGTTCCCGTCGAGGTGAAGCCGGGCCGCTCAACCGCCCTGGCCCTCCGCTGGCTGGTTGGCTACTCCAAGGCACGCCGCGAGAAGACGATGACCGAGCGTCTGCAGAACGAGATCCTTGACGCCTCCAATGGTCTGGGCGCCGCTGTCAAGCGCCGCGAAGACACGCACAAGATGGCCGAATCCAACAAGGCCTTCGCACACTACCGCTGGTAAACGACCTTCCCGCCCGGGTCCGCCGCACAGCGCATCCGGGCAGGGAGTCCAGCAGAACTCCATCTTCGTCAAAAGGGAGACACCGTGGCACAGGACGTGCTTACAGACCTTACAAAGGTCCGCAATATCGGCATCATGGCGCACATCGATGCCGGCAAGACCACTACTACCGAGCGCATCCTGTTCTACACGGGTGTAAACCACAAGATCGGCGAGACCCACGACGGCGCCTCGACGACCGACTGGATGGAACAGGAGAAGGAACGCGGCATCACCATCACGTCTGCCGCCGTGACCAGCTTCTGGCACAACAACCAGATCAACATCATCGACACCCCCGGCCACGTCGACTTCACCGTCGAGGTTGAGCGCTCACTGCGCGTCCTCGACGGCGCCGTCGCAGTGTTCGACGGCAAGGAGGGCGTTGAGCCCCAGTCGGAGACCGTCTGGCGCCAGGCCGACAAGTACGAAGTTCCCCGCATCTGCTTCGTCAACAAGATGGACAAGCTCGGCGCCGACTTCTACTTCACCGTCGACACCATCATCAGCCGCCTCGGCGCCAAGCCGCTGGTCCTCCAGCTGCCCATCGGTGCAGAGAACGACTTCATCGGCGTCGTCGACCTTGTCGAAATGCGCGCGCTGGTCTGGCCGGGCGACGCCAAGGGCGACGTGACGATGGGTGCCAAGTACGAGGTCCAGGAGATCCCCGAGGATCTCAAGGAAAAGGCCGAGGAATACCGCGCGGCCCTCGTCGAGACCGTAGCCGAGTCCTCCGATGCCCTCATGGGCAAGTACCTCGAGGGCGAAGAGCTCACCGTCGCGGAAATCAAGGCCGGCATCCGCAAGATGACGATCAACTCCGAGCTCTACCCGATCCTCTGCGGCTCCGCGTTCAAGAACCGCGGCGTCCAGCCGATGCTTGACGCCGTCGTTGACTACCTGCCGTCCCCGCTCGACGTCCCCGCGATGATCGGTCACGATCCCCGCGACGAGACCGCCGAGATGACCCGCAAGCCCAGCACCGAAGAGCCGTTCTCGGCTCTGGCGTTCAAGGTTGCGACCCACCCGTTCTTCGGCCAGCTGACCTTCATCCGGGTTTACTCCGGACAGGTCTCCGCGGGCACCCAGGTGATGAACTCCACCAAGGGCAAGAAGGAGCGCATCGGCAAGCTGTTCCAGATGCACGCCAACAAGGAAAACCCTGTTGAAGAGGCACTGGCCGGACACATCTACGCTGCGATCGGGCTGAAGGACACCACCACCGGTGACACCCTCTCCGACGCGACCAACCAGATCGTCCTCGAGTCCATGAGCTTCCCGGAGCCCGTGATCTCGGTTGCCATCGAACCCAAGACGAAGGGCGACCAGGAGAAGCTTTCAACGGCTATCCAGAAGCTCTCCGCCGAGGATCCGACCTTCCAGGTCTCCCTCAACGAGGACACCGGACAGACGATCATCGCCGGCATGGGCGAGCTCCACCTGGACATCCTCGTGGACCGCATGCGCCGCGAATTCAAGGTCGAGGCAAACGTGGGCAAGCCCCAGGTCGCCTACCGCGAGACGATCAAGCGCGCGGTCGCCAAGCACGACTACACGCACAAGAAGCAGACCGGTGGATCGGGGCAGTTCGCGAAGATCCAGATCGCCATCGAGCCGATGGAAGTTGAAGAAGGCGTCCTTTACGCGTTCGACAACAAGGTCACCGGTGGACGCGTTCCCCGCGAGTACATCCCCAGCGTTGACGCGGGCATCCAAGATGCCCTCAACGACGGCGTGCTCGCCGGGTACCCCGTGGTCGGCATCAAGGCCACGCTGCTCGACGGCGCCTACCACGACGTTGACTCATCCGAAATGGCCTTCAAGATCGCCGGACGTATGGCGTTCAAGGAAGCCGCACGGATGGCCAACCCGGTTCTGCTCGAACCGCTGATGGATGTTGAGGTCCGCACACCCGAGGAGTACATGGGTGAAGTTATCGGCGACCTCAACTCCCGCCGCGGCCAGATGCAGTCGATGGAGGACGCAAGCGGCGTGAAGGTCATCCGTGCCTTCGTGCCCCTGTCCGGAATGTTCGGTTACATCGGGGATCTGCGGTCGAAGACCCAGGGCCGCGCCGTGTACTCGATGCAGTTCAACAGCTACTCCGAGGTTCCCAAGGCCGTGGCTGACGAAATCATCCAGAAGACTCGTGGTGAGTAACTTCGGATAACCCGCCGGCAACGGTGGTGGTATCCAGTGGGGCCGGCGGGCATTGCGCCCGCCGGCCCCACACCAGCCAACGGTCCGCAGGGGCCGCGAGCGACAAGCAATTTAAAGAAAACCAAAAGCCCCAAGTAGACTTGCATCAGTTTCAGCTGCGAAAAGCGCGGCTGGGAAGCAAATCTTCTCAAACGTTCTAGGAGGAACCCGTGGCGAAGGCAAAGTTCGAGCGGACTAAGCCGCACGTTAACATCGGCACCATTGGTCACGTTGACCATGGAAAGACCACGTTGACGGCTGCCATTTCCAAGGTGCTGTACGACAAGTACCCCACTCTCAACGAGCAGCGTGACTTCGCGTCTATCGACTCGGCTCCCGAGGAGAAGCAGCGCGGCATCACCATCAACATCTCGCATGTTGAGTACCAGACTGAGAAGCGCCACTACGCACACGTAGACGCTCCCGGTCACGCTGACTACATCAAGAACATGATCACCGGTGCTGCTCAGATGGATGGTGCAATCCTCGTTGTTGCAGCAACCGACGGCCCGATGGCTCAGACCCGCGAGCACGTTCTGCTCGCCCGCCAGGTTGGTGTTCCCTACCTGCTGGTCGCGCTGAACAAGTCCGACATGGTTGAGGATGAGGAACTGCTGGACCTCGTCGAGATGGAGGTCCGCGAGCTGCTCAGCGCGCAGGGCTTCGATGGCGACGAAGCACCCGTGGTCCGCGTTTCCGGCCTGAAGGCCCTCGAAGGCGACGCCGAGTGGGTCAAGTCGGTTGAAGACCTGATGGCTGCTGTGGATGAGTCCGTTCCGGACCCCGTTCGCGACAAGGACAAGCCCTTCCTCATGCCTGTCGAGGACGTCTTCACCATCACCGGCCGTGGAACCGTTGTTACGGGCCGTGCCGAGCGTGGAACCCTGAAGATCAACTCCGAGGTCGAGATCGTCGGCATCCGTCCGGTTCAGAAGACCACGGTTACCGGTATCGAGATGTTCCACAAGCAGCTCGACGAAGCATGGGCCGGCGAGAACTGTGGCCTCCTGCTCCGCGGCATCAAGCGCGAAGACGTAGAGCGCGGCCAGGTTATCGTGAAGCCGGGTTCGATCACCCCGCACACCGACTTCGAGGCCAACGTCTACATCCTGGCCAAGGACGAGGGCGG
The DNA here is from genome assembly GCF_058269175.1 of Arthrobacter sp. TJ-254. NCBI lineage: Bacteria > Bacillati > Actinomycetota > Actinomycetes > Micrococcales > Micrococcaceae > Arthrobacter > Arthrobacter sp. TJ-254. Next base: position 589,491 of record NZ_JBZCNF010000002.1, read on the forward strand.
GCGTCACAACCCGTTCTACTCGAACTACCGCCCGCAGTTCTACTTCCGCACCACGGACGTAACCGGCGTCATCACCCTCCCCGAGGGCACTGAAATGGTTATGCCTGGCGACAACACTGAGATGACCGTTGCGCTCATCCAGCCCATCGCCATGGAAGAGGGCCTCGGCTTCGCTATCCGCGAAGGCGGCCGCACCGTTGGTTCAGGACGTGTCACCAAGATCATCAAGTAGTCTTTCGACTGCCTGACTGCTCTACCGAGAAGGGCCCCGTTGCTTCGGCAGCGGGGCCCTTTTCTTGTGCGGCCACCGCTCTGCAGTACCCGAAGGCGACGAGCGCACCGGCCTGCGAACAGCGCACCGGATTGCGACTAACGCATGCGGTATTGCGGGTGCGTTCGTCGCAAACCGGCGCGGCAGCCGGAAACGCGTGCGCCGATGTCAACATAACGCCCGCAGTGCCGTCGGCTCTGCCGCCGGCGGGCGAAGGTTGCTCCATGGTGAGCTTCACCGAGCTTCGATCGATGATTTCGACGACCGCGGAATACTCCGCGCAGGGCATCAGCCCCCGGAGACTGCAGCGGCGGTGCGCCGCGGGGGAGATGCTCCGGGTTAGGCAGGGGCTCTATGTGTCCCGGGCGGCCTGGCTGGACCTCGACCGCTGGGACCGGTACCGGCTGAGGGTCCTTGCCGTGCACCTCTCCGCGCAGCACCCGCCGGTCTTCTGCCACGAGAGCGCCGCGCTGATCCATGGGCTTCCCCTTCTTGCTGTCCCTCCGAAGGTGCATGTGCAGCAGGGTGCGGTTCGGTGTGCCCGTTCACGGGGTGACATCCGGCGGCACTTCACCTCGTCGGGCGTTCCACCCGTCGTCCGCGTCTCCGGGCTGCGCGCGACGTCCCTCGATGCAACGCTCGCCGCCCTCGCCGTCGACTGCGGGTTTGAGCAGGCCGTCGTCGCGCTCGATCATGCGCTGCGGCGGCGTGCGACCGATCCGGCGCGGATCTCCCTGGCCGCAGGGCCGCTCACCGCCAAGGCGGCCCGCACCCGGCTCGGTTTCGTGCTCGGTTCCGCGGACGGCGCGGCCGAGTCACCGGGGGAGTCGCTCAGCCGCGTCCATCTGATACTGATGGGATTTCCCGAGCCGCAGCTGCAGCGGGAGTTCACGGATTCCCGGGGGCTCATCGGACGGACAGACTTCTATTGGCCGCAGACGCGGCTGGTCGGTGAATTCGATGGGCTCGTAAAGTACTCGAGGCCGGAATTCCTCAACGGCCGCACTCCAGGCGAGGTTGTGGTCGAGGAAAAGCGGAGGGAGGACCGCCTGCGTGCGCTGGGGCTGCGGGTGGTCCGCTGGTCCTGGGACGACCTCCGGGACCCGGCCCGCCTGCTGGAACTGCTCACGGCCGCAGGCCTCCTCCCGTGCAGGACCCGGCGGTGGCCGGCCCGCCCCGTCCCCGTGGAAGGCGATCCGTGGCACCCGAACCGGGCCGGCGCACCCGGGAACGACGGCCGCACCGGCTAACGGCGAGGCGCTCGTCGCAATCGGGTGCGGAGCAGGCCCGGCGCGCCGCTGCCGACACGCCGGAGCAGCAGCCGGAAAACCCCGGGGATTAGCGTTTGACGGCCATCTCTGCCAGACTAGAGAAGTTGTTCAAGCGCTTGCGCGTGCGGTTTGAGACCCAATCCCGGTCAGGATAATGCCTGATGCAGGGTTAAAGTTCACCGGTCCGCGTGGCCCAAATATAATCCACCCCATCCAGCCCGGCTGGAATGCGCTGTTTGTTCGTGTCGGATTGCGCGACACGCCCGAGCGCGGGGGTCGGAGCCTTAGCAGGGTGAGGAACCCGGAATTGTCCGGATTCAGTCTGTGGAGGAGCGCCGTACAACGGGCGCAGGCAATGTACGTACCGGAACTGCCTCGGCAGTTTTCATGTAGAGAGAGAGTCGAGACGCCATGGCGGGACAGAAAATCCGCATCCGGCTGAAGTCATATGACCACGAGGTCATTGATGTTTCAGCGCGGAAGATCGTTGAGACGGTGACGCGCGCAGGCGCTACGGTTGTCGGCCCGGTGCCGCTGCCCACGGAGAAGAACGTTTTCGTTGTTATCCGGTCCCCGCACAAGTACAAGGACAGCCGTGAGCACTTCGAAATGCGTACTCACAAGCGTCTGATCGACATCATTGATCCCACGCCCAAGGCCGTCGATTCGCTGATGCGTCTCGATCTGCCCGCGGACGTGAACATCGAAATCAAGCTGTAAGGGAGAGCGGATACACATGTCTACTTCACTTACGCGTCAGGTTAAAGGCCTGCTGGGCATCAAGCTCGGCATGACCCAGGTCTGGGACGAGAACAACAACCTCATCCCCGTCACCGTGGTCCAGGCCGACTCAAACGTTATTACGCAGCTGCGCACCGCGGACAAGGACGGCTACACCGCCGTTCAGATCGGCTTCGGCCAGATCGACCCCCGCAAGGTCACCAAGCCGCTCGCCGGACACTTCGAGAAGGCCGGGGTCAACCCGCGCCGCCACGTCGTTGAGCTGCGTACCTCCGACGCTGATACCTACTCGCTCGGCCAGGAGCTCTCCGTTGAGATCTTCGAAGCCGGCCAGACGGTTGACGTTATCGGCACCACCAAGGGCAAGGGCTTCGCCGGTGTCATGAAGCGCCACGGCTTCCACGGCGTTGGAGCATCACACGGTGCCCACAAGAACCACCGCAAGCCCGGCTCCATCGGTGGCGCATCCACCCCCAGCCGCGTCTTCAGGGGAATGAAAATGGCAGGCCGCATGGGTGCCGTTCGTCAGACCACGCTGAACCTCACGGTTCACGGCGTAGACGCCGAGAAGTCGCTGCTGCTGATCAAGGGCGCTGTACCTGGCGCCCGCGGCCAGGTCGTCCTCGTACGCACCGCCGTGAAGGGAGCATAGCCAAATGGCTGTCCAAACAGTAAAGGTCGATTTCCCCGCGGAGATCTTCGACGTTCAGACGAACGTACCGCTGCTGCACCAGGTCGTCGTGGCCCAGCTTGCGGCTGCCCGCCAGGGCACCCACAAGACCAAGACCCGCGCCGAGGTGAGCGGTGCAGGCCGCAAGCCGTTCAAGCAGAAGGGAACCGGCCGCGCCCGCCAGGGTTCGATCCGCGCCCCGCACATGACCGGTGGCGGCGTTGTCCACGGACCCACGCCCCGCGACTACAGCCAGCGCACCCCGAAGAAGATGAAGGCAGCCGCCCTGCGCGGAGCCCTCTCGGACCGCGCACGCAACGGCCGCATCCACGTCCTCGAATCCCTCGTTGCCGGCGACAAGCCGTCCACCAAGGGTGCCATCGAGACGCTTCGTTCAATCTCCGAGCGGCCCAACCTGCTCGTCGTGATCGAACGCGCCAACGACGTATCGGCGCTGTCCGTACGCAACGTTCCCGGAGTCCACGTTCTGTATGTTGACCAGCTCAACACGTACGACGTGCTGGTCTCCGACGACGTGATCTTCACGAAGGCCGCCTACGACACGTTCGTTGACTCGGCTGAAGTTACTTCCAGGGAGGATGCCAAGTGAGCGGCACCATCGCAAAGGATCCGCGCGACGTCGTCATTGCACCCGTCGTCTCGGAAAAGAGCTACGGCCTGATCGACGAAGGTAAGTACACCTTCCTGGTCGACCCGCGCTCCAACAAGGCTGAGATCAAGCTGGCCGTGGAGAAGATCTTCTCCGTCAAGGTCGACTCGATCAACACCATCAACCGTGCAGGTAAGCGCAAGCGCACCAAATTCGGGTGGGGACAGCGCAAGGGCACCAAGCGTGCCATTGTGTCCCTCAAAGAAGGCACAATCGACATCTTCGGCGGTCCGCTCGCTTAGAGCGGAGACCACTTTAACGAGGAAATGACACATGGGAATCCGTAAATACAAGCCGACAACGCCGGGCCGCCGCGGCTCCAGCGTTGCCGACTTCGCAGAAATCACACGATCGACACCGGAGAAGTCACTGGTGCGTCCGCTCCCCAAAAAGGGCGGCCGTAACAACACCGGCAAGATCACAACCCGTCACAAGGGTGGTGGACACAAGCGTCAGTACCGTCTGATCGACTTCCGCCGCCACGACAAGGACGGCGTCGACGCCCGCGTAGCTGAGATCGAATACGATCCCAACCGCACGGCACGCATCGCCCTCCTGCACTACGTTGATGGCACCAAGCGCTACATCATCGCGCCGAACAAGCTCAAGCAGGGCGACTTCGTCGAGGCCGGCGCCGGGGCTGACATCAAGCCCGGCAACAACCTGCCGCTGCGCAACATCCCCGTCGGTACCGTGATCCACGCTGTTGAGCTCCGCCCAGGCGGCGGCGCCAAGATGGCACGCTCCGCCGGTGCGTCGGTTCAGCTCGTCGCCAAGGAAGGCCGCTTCGCCCAGCTGCGTCTGCCCTCCGGTGAAATCCGCAACGTCGACGTCCGCTGCCGTGCAACGGTCGGCGAGGTCGGCAACGCCGAGCAGTCGAACATCAACTGGGGCAAGGCCGGCCGCAGCCGCTGGAAGGGCATCCGCCCGACCGTCCGTGGTGTGGCAATGAACCCCGTTGACCACCCCCACGGTGGTGGTGAAGGTAAGACCTCCGGTGGACGCCACCCGGTCAACCCCAACGGCAAGGCCGAGGGACGCACGCGTCGCCTCAACAAAGAGAGCGATTCACTCATTGTGCGTCGCCGTCGTTCCGGCAAGAACAAGCGATAGGAGCCTGGAGACATGCCACGCAGCCTGAAGAAAGGCCCCTTCGTCGATCAGCACCTTTACGTAAAGGTCGCTCGCGAGAACGAATCGGGCACAAAGAACGTCATCAAGACGTGGTCCCGCCGCTCCATGATCGTGCCCGACATGCTCGGACACACGATCGCGGTTCACGACGGGCGCAAGCACATTCCGGTGTTTGTCACCGAGTCGATGGTCGGGCACAAGCTCGGCGAATTCGCTCCCACGCGGACTTTCCGCGGCCATGTTAAGGACGACCGCAAGGGCAAGCGCCGCTAGGCGCTTGGCTCTTACGGCTAAGACGAGAGAAGGAAAGCAATGGAAGCCAAGGCAATTGCGCGTCATATCCGCGTAACGCCTATGAAGGCCCGGCGCGTCGTCAACCTTGTTCGTGGTAAGCAGGCGAATGAGGCTCTGGCTATTCTGAAGTTTGCCCCACAGGTTGCTTCAGAGCCGGTATTCAAGGTAGTTCAGTCGGCAATGGCCAACGCCCGCGTCCTCGCGGACCGGGATGGCGTTGCCTTCGACGAGGGCGACCTGGTCATCAGCGAAGCATTTGTCGATGAAGGCCCCACGATGAAGCGGTTCCGCCCGCGTGCCCAAGGCCGCGCGTTCCGCATCAACAAGCGGACCAGCCACATCACAGTTGTTGTAGCTACCCCTGAGAAAGTGGAGGTCCGCTAAGTGGGACAGAAAGTAAACCCGCACGGGTTCCGACTCGGCATCACCACGGACCACAGGTCTCACTGGTTTGCTGACAGCAACAAGCCAGGCCAGCGCTACAGGGACTTCGTCCGCGAGGACATCAAGATCCGTCAGCTCATGTCAACCGGCATGGACCGCGCAGGCATCGCCAAGGTCGAGATCGAGCGCACCCGTGACCGCGTCCGTGTGGATATCCACACTGCGCGTCCGGGTATCGTCATCGGCCGCCGCGGCGCCGAGGCCGACCGCATCCGCGGCGAGCTCGAGAAGCTCACCGGCAAGCAGGTGCAGCTGAACATCCTCGAGGTGAAGAACCCCGAGATCGAAGCCCAGCTCGTAGCCCAGGGCATCGCCGAGCAGCTCTCCTCACGCGTGGCTTTCCGCCGTGCGATGAAGAAGGCAATGCAGTCCGCACAGCGTGCGGGAGCAAAGGGCATCCGTGTCCAGTGCTCCGGCCGCCTGGGTGGAGCCGAAATGAGCCGTTCGGAGTTCTACCGCGAAGGCCGTGTGCCCCTGCACACCCTCCGCGCGAACATCGACTACGGTTTCTTCGAGGCCAAGACCACCTTCGGCCGCATCGGCGTGAAGGTCTGGATCTACAAGGGTGACGTCACCGCGAAGGAACTGGCAGCCCAGGCTGCAGCAGCTCCCTCACGCGGCCGCGGCGGAGACCGTCCGGGCCGTGGCCCCGCCGGCGCCGAGCGCGGTGGCGAGCGTCGCCGTCGTACGCCGGAGCGCGCCGAGGGCCAGGGCGCAGCAGCGCCCGCCGAGACCGCCGCAGCACCCGCCGCGGCTGAAGGAGGACAGGCTTAAATGCTTATCCCACGTCGAGTCAAATTCCGTAAGCAGCACCACCCGGGTCGTTCCGGCGCTGCTACCGGTGGCACCGAGGTCAGCTTTGGCGAATGGGGTATCCAGGCTCTGAGCCCGGCATACGTCACCAACCGCCAGATCGAGTCGGCCCGTATTGCAATGACCCGCCACATCAAGCGTGGCGGAAAGGTCTGGATCAACATTTACCCGGACCGTCCGTTGACCAAGAAGCCTGCCGAAACCCGCATGGGTTCCGGTAAGGGTTCGCCCGAGTGGTGGGTGGCCAACGTCAAGCCGGGACGGGTTCTTTTCGAACTGTCCGGTGTTTCCGAAGAGGTAGCCCGCGAAGCCCTGCGCCTCGCGATCCACAAGCTGCCGTTGAAGGCACGCATCGTGCGTCGTGAGGGTGGTGAATAGCATGGCATTGGGTTCAAAGGAACTAGCAACGGATCAGCTTGACGGGTTCGATAAGGACCGTCTCGTTGAGGAGCTCCGCAAGGCCAAGGAGGAGCTGTTCAACCTCCGCTTCCAGTCGGCCACCGGTCAGCTGGAAAGCCATGGCCGCCTGCGCCTGGTCAAGCGCGACATCGCACGCATCTACACGGTGCTGCGTGAGCGCGAGCTGGGCATCCGTCCCGAGGTGATTGCTCCCGTCGAGGAAGCAAAGCCCGAGAAGACGGAAAAGGCAAAGAAATCCAAGAAGGCCTCCACTAAGGACGCCAAGTCCGTGGACACCGAGGCTTCTGAGGAGGACGCCAAATGAGTGAGCAGAACACCGAAAGCACGACAACCGACGTCAATGCACGCGGATACCGCAAGGTCCGCCGCGGGTATGTCGTTTCGGACAAGATGGAAAAGACCATCACGGTCGAGGTTGAGGACCGCGTGAAGCACGGGCTGTACGGCAAGGTCATCCGCCGCAGCTCGAAGGTCAAGGCTCACGACGAGCAGAACGCCGCCGGCATCGGCGACATGGTTCTGATCTCGGAGACCCGGCCGCTTTCCGCCACCAAGCGGTGGCGTCTCGTGGAAATCATCGAGAAGGCCAAGTAACACCAGCCGAACGGGAGAGGCCCTGGACACGATTCGTGTCCGGGGCCTTTTCGCGATAGTATGAAAATCTTGTCTGTCGAGTGGGCTGGTGAACTCTGCCTTCACACCGGCAAATAGGCAAAAGCCCGATGATCTTGTTCAACACAATCCGCGGAATTTCCAATGCGCTTCGGCGTGCGCTTGTGCTGAGTACCAGTATCTCGGGGCCCACCCATATCCGTTCCGCAAGGCTCGCTAAGAGAACCAGCGCGACGACAGGAGTAATAAGTGATTCAGCAGGAGTCGCGGCTTAAGGTCGCCGACAACACGGGGGCCAAGGAAATCTTGACCATCCGCGTTCTCGGAGGATCGGGACGCCGCTACGCAGGCATCGGCGACGTCATCGTCGCCACCGTCAAGGACGCAATCCCCGGCGGCAATGTCAAGAAGGGCGACGTCGTCAAGGCGGTCATCGTCCGCACCAAGAAGGAACGCCGCCGCGCGGACGGTTCCTACATCAAGTTTGATGAAAACGCAGCAGTGATCCTGAAGAATGACGGCGACCCCCGCGGTACCCGTATCTTCGGCCCTGTCGGCCGCGAACTGCGCGACAAGCGTTTCATGAAGATCATCTCGCTGGCGCCGGAGGTGCTTTAAGTCCATGGCACAGAAATCTGGAAAGCTTAAGATCAAGAAGGGTGACCTCGTTCAGGTCATCACTGGAGCCAAGCAGGAACGCGGCGGAGACCGCGGCAAGCAGGGCAAGGTCCTGAAGGTGTTCCCCGAGACCAACCGCGTTCTCGTGGAGGGTGTCAACACGATCACCAAGCACACCAAGGCCACCCAGCACGAAGGCCACAGCCACGCCGGTGGAATCCAGGTCGTTGAAGCACCGCTGCACATCAGCAACGTTGCAATCGTCGATCCCGAGACCAAGAAGCCCACGCGCGTCGGCTACCGCCTGGAGACCGTCGAGCGCGACGGCCGCCAGCGCACCGTCCGCATCCGTGTGGCCAAGTCATCAGGGAAGGATCTGTAATGACTGTCGAAACCGCAGAGACCAAGGTTCTCCCTCGCCTGAAGGCCCGCTACGCCGCTGAAATCAAGTCTGCCCTGCAGGAGGAATTCAGCTACTCGAACGTGAACCAGGTGCCCCGGCTGGTCAAGGTTGTCGTGAACATGGGTGTCGGAGATGCCGCAAAGGACTCCAAGCTCATCGACGGCGCCGTCAAGGACCTCACCGCGATCACCGGCCAGAAGCCCCAGGTCACGAAGGCCCGCAAGTCGATCGCCCAGTTCAAGCTGCGTGAGGGAATGCCCATCGGCGCCCACGCAACGCTGCGCGGAGACCGCATGTGGGAATTCGTTGACCGCCTGGTGACCCTCGCCCTGCCCCGTATCCGCGACTTCCGCGGCCTCAACGGCAAGCAGTTCGACGGCAACGGCAACTACACCTTCGGCCTCACGGAACAGTCGATGTTCCACGAGATCGACCAGGACAAGATCGACCGCGTGCGTGGCATGGACATCACCGTCGTCACGACCGCCAAGACCGATGCCGAAGGCCGTGCGCTGCTCAAGGCACTTGGCTTCCCGTTCAAATCCGAAGATTAATCTAACTACGTTGCAGGTCCGTTCCAGCCCGAGCCCGGCGCACGCTGAGCGCGGGGCGGAGTCCGGAAACCGTTACGAGGAAGGGCAAGAGCCCACATGACAATGACAGATCCTGTCGCAGACATGCTTACGCGTCTGCGCAACGCAAACTCGGCATACCACGACTCCGTGTCAATGCCGTACAGCAAGCTGAAGGCGCGCGTCGCCGACATCCTGAAGGCCGAAGGCTACATCGCCGGCTGGAAGGAAGAGGAAGCCGAAGTCGGCAAGAAGCTGACCATCGACCTCAAGTTCGGCCCGGACCGCCAGCGTTCAATCGCCGGCATCCGCCGCATCTCCAAGCCCGGACTCCGCGTCTACGCGAAGTCCACCAACCTGCCGCACGTCCTGGGCGGCCTGGGTATTGCCATCCTGTCCACGTCCTCCGGTCTGCTCACAGACCGCCAGGCATCCAAGAAGGGTGTAGGTGGGGAAGTCCTCGCCTACGTCTGGTAGCGGGAAAGGGAAAGAAAAATGTCACGTATTGGACGTCTCCCCATCACCGTTCCTGCAGGTGTCGAGGTCAAGGTCAACGGCAGTGAAGTCTCCGTCAAGGGAACCAAGGGCGAGCTGAGCCACACCGTGCCCAGCCCGATCGAAGTAACCCTCGAAGACAGCACCGTCACCGTCAGCCGGCCCAACGACGAGCGTGTCTCACGCTCGCTGCACGGCCTCACCCGGACCCTGATCTCCAACATGATCGTTGGAGTGACCGAAGGCTACAAGAAGAACCTCGAGATCGTTGGCACGGGTTACCGTGTCCAGGCCAAGGGCGCCGATCTCGAGTTCGCTCTGGGCTACAGCCACCCGGTTGCCGTCAAGGCACCCGAGGGCATCGTCCTGACTGTCGAGACCCCCACCAAGCTCTCGGTATCGGGTATCAACAAGCAGCAGGTCGGCGAGGTCGCTGCGAACATCCGCAAGCTGCGCAAGCCCGACCCTTACAAGGGCAAGGGTATCCGCTATGCAGGCGAGATCATCCGCCGCAAGGTCGGAAAGGCTGGTAAGTAACCATGGCAATCAGCATCAATAAGAAGCGAAGCTCCAAGAGCAAGTCCGCCTCCCGCGGCCGCCGTCACCTCCGCGTGCGCAAGCGCGTTTCGGGTACCGCGGTGCGCCCGCGCCTGGTCGTCAACCGTTCAGCCCGCCACGTATTCGTGCAGGTTGTCGATGACACAAAGGGCATCACCGTTGCCTCCGCGTCGACCCTCGAAGCGGACCTTCGTGCGTTCGACGGCGACAAGACCGCCAAGGCCAAGCGCGTTGGCGAGCTCGTCGCCGAGCGCGCCAAGGCTGTCGGCGTCGAGGCTGTCGTGTTCGACCGTGGTGGCAACAAGTACCACGGCCGTGTCGCGGCTATCGCAGACGGCGCACGTGAAGGTGGGCTGGCACTGTGACCGAGGAAAACAAGGCAAAGGAAGCCCCATTGAATACGGCTACAGAGCAGCCAGTGACCGAAGCCCCGGCTGCGGGTTCAACTGAAACCGCGTCGGCCGACGACAAGAACCGCAGCGCCCGTGGAAGCGGACGCGGCGGTGAGCGCGGCAAGAGCGACCGCGGCGGCCGTGGTGGCCGCGACGGGCGCGACGGTGGCCGGAACGACGACAAGGACAAGTTCATTGAACGCGTCGTCACCATCAACCGCGTTGCCAAGGTCGTCAAGGGCGGCCGCCGGTTCAGCTTCACCGCCCTCGTGGTGGTAGGCGACGGCAACGGCATGGTCGGCGTCGGCTACGGCAAGGCCAAGGAAGTTCCCTCGGCAATCCAGAAGGCCGTCGAGGAAGCCAAGAAGACGATGTTCCGCGTACCGCGCATCGGCGGCACCGTACCCCACCTGGTACAGGGAGAGGCAGCGGCTGGCGTCGTTCTGCTCCGCCCGGCGTCCCCAGGTACCGGTGTTATCGCCGGTGGCCCGGTCCGTGCGATCCTCGAGTGCGCCGGTATCCACGACGTGCTCTCCAAGTCGCTCGGTTCCTCGAACGCCATCAACATCGTTCACGCGACCGTTGATGCGCTCAAGCGCCTCGAAGAGCCCCAGGCAGTCGCAGCCCGCCGCGGCCTGCCCCTTGACGAGGTTGCCTCCCACCAGATGCTCCGCGCCATGGCAGCTCAGAAGGTAGGTGCGTAATGACCGCCATTACACCCAAGCGCGTGAAGGTCAGCTCAGCGAAGCTGCAGATCACGCAGATCAAGTCCGTCATTGGCGGCAAGCAGAACCAGCGCGACACCCTGCGGTCCCTCGGCCTTAAGCGGATCGGCCACACCGTGGTCCGTGAAGCCGACGCTGTGACCGTTGGAATGGTCAACACGGTTCCGCACCTCGTGAAGGTTGAGGAGGCCAACTAATGGCAGAGGAAAAGACAACGGCTGTAGCCGAAGGAAACACAGAGCGTGTCCACGCCCTGAAGGTTCACCACCTGCGTCCGGCCCCCGGAGCCAAGACCAAGAAGACCCGTGTGGGTCGAGGCGAAGGCTCCAAGGGCAAGACTGCCGGACGTGGAACCAAGGGAACGTCGGCCCGCTACCAGGTGAAGGCAGGATTCGCAGGCGGCCAGCTGCCGCTGCACATGCGTCTGCCCAAGCTTCGCGGGTTCAAGAACCCGTTCCGGGTCGAGTTCCAGGTTGTGAACCTGGACAAGATCTCCGAGCTGTACCCGGACGGCGGCGACGTGACTATCGAGAACCTCGTAGCCAACGGCGCAGTCCGCAAGAACCAGCCCGTCAAGGTGCTGGGGACCGGTGAGCTCACCGTGAAGGTCGATGTGAAGGTCAACGCCTTCTCCTCCAGCGCAGCGGAGAAAATCGCTGCCGCTGGCGGATCGGCAACCGAGGTCTAAGCAATTCGACCCCGGGTCCGTGCTGTGATCTGCACAGCTAGGAACTAGACTCTTGGTGGGTCGGCGTGTGCCGGCCCACCAAGAGTTTTCCGGCTTTAAGAGCCCCACCCAAACCCCCGGTTCAGAAGCACCGGGGTCCAACCGTTAGACTCGGTTGTTGAGTACTGTCCGCGACGGACAATTCAGACCTTCAGGAGGACGCTTGCTTAGCGCTATTGGCCGGGCTTTCCGGACGCCAGACTTGCGGCGCAAGCTGTTGTTCACGCTGGGAATTATCGCCATCTTCCGCCTCGGAGCCTTCATTCCGGCACCCGGGGTCGACTACGGCAACGTTCAGCAGTGCCTCGACCTCGGGAACACCGAGGGCGGCCTGTACCAGTTCGTGAACCTTTTCAGCGGGGGAGCGCTCCTCCAGGTTTCGATCTTTGCCCTCGGCATCATGCCGTACATCACCGCCAGCATCATTACGCAGCTCCTGCGCGTTGTGATCCCCCGGTTCCAGGAACTCCATGAGGAAGGCGCCCAGGGCCAGTCGCGGCTGACGCAGTACACGCGGTACCTGACGATCGCCCTCGGCCTGCTCAACGCAACCACCCTCGTCTCCCTGGCGCGCTCGGGCGCACTGCTGGGCGACTGCCCGGTGCCGCTGATTCCCGACGATTCGCTGATCACCGTCATCCTCCTGATCATCACGCTCACCGCGGGCACCGGCCTGATCATGTGGATGGGCGAGCTCATCACCGAAAAGGGCGTCGGCAACGGAATGTCGCTGCTGATCTTCACGGCCATCGCCGCCGGTTTCCCCACCTCCCTGGGCGAAATCCTCCGCACCCAGGGCTGGACCATCTTCCTGGGCGTCCTGCTGATGGGCATCGTCGTTGTAACGCTCGTGATCTTCGTCGAGCAGTCCCAGCGGCGCATCCCCGTCCAGTACGCCAAGCGCATGATCGGCCGGCGCACGCTCGGTGGAAGCAGCACCTACATTCCGATCAAGGTCAACATGGCCGGGGTCATCCCGGTCATCTTCGCCTCGTCGATGCTCTACCTGCCGTCCCTGATTGCGCAGTTCAACACGCCCACCGACGGCGAGTCGCCGACCCCGGGCTGGGTCAACTGGATCACGACCTACCTCTCCAGCGGAGACCACCCGTTCTATGCGGCGCTGTACTTCACCATGATCGTGTTCTTCACCTACTTCTACGTGGCGATCACGTTCAACCCGGACGAGGTCTCCGAGAACATGAAGAAGTACGGCGGGTTCATCCCGGGCATCCGTGCCGGACGCCCGACCGCCGAGTACCTCCAGTACGTGCTCTCCCGCATCACCCTCCCCGGCGCCATCTACCTCGGCCTCGTGGCACTGATTCCGCTGATCGCCCTCGTAGCGATCGGCGCCAACCAGAACTTCCCATTCGGCGGCACCTCGATCCTGATCATGGTGGGTGTTGGGCTGGAAACCGTGAAGCAGATTGACGCCCAGCTCCAGCAGCGTCACTACGAAGGGCTACTGCGATGACAAGAATGCTGATTATCGGGCCTCCCGGATCGGGCAAGGGCACCCAGGCAGCACGCATCTCCGAGCGCCTTGGCGTCGTCGCAATCTCGACGGGAGACATCTTCCGCGACAACGTCAAGCGCGCGACGCCGCTGGGCGTGGAGGCGAAGAAGTACATGGACGCCGGGGACTTCGTTCCCGACAGCGTCACGAACAGCATGGTGCGCGACCGCCTGAAGGCCGACGACGTGCAGGAAGGCTTCCTGCTCGACGGTTACCCCCGGACGGCATCCCAGGTCGCCGAACTCGACGACATCCTCGCCTCGAACGAGCTGTCCCTCGACGTCGTGCTCCAGCTGACCGCCGAAGACGAGGAACTCGTCCGCCGCCTGCTCGGGCGCGCCGCGCTCGACGGGCGCAGCGACGACAACCAGGACGTCATCCGGCACCGGCTGCGCCTCTACCACGAGCAGACCGAGCCGGTCGTCTCGCAGTACAAGGAACGCGGCATTGTCACCGCTGTCAACGGCATCGGCAGCATCGACGAAGTCACCGAGCGCGTGATGACCGCGCTCAAGGTTGCCAGCTAGTTCATGAAATTCCGCCAGCCCAAGATCGAGTACAAAACCAACGCCCAGATGCGCACGATGCGCGAGGCCGGCCTCGTGCTCTCGCAGGGCCTCGACGAGGCGGTGGCGGCGGCGCAGGTCGGCGTCACCACCCGGGAACTCAACACCGTGTTCGAAAAGGTGCTCCGCGACGCGGGCGCAACCTCGAACTTCCTCGGCTACCACGGGTTCCCGGCGAGCATCTGCACCTCGGTGAATGAGGAAGTGGTCCACGGCATTCCGGGGGAGTACGTCCTGCAGGACGGCGACATCATCTCCATCGACGCCGGCGCCGTCGTGCGCGGCTGGCACTCGGACTCCGCGCGCACCACGATCGTCGGCAACGCCCGGCCCGAGGACGAGCGGCTCTCCCAGGTCACCGAGGCCGCCCTGTGGCGCGGCATCGCAGCGCTGGCCGAGGCACGCTTCGTCGGAGACATCGGTGCGGCGATCGACGAGTACGTTTCCGGGATCCTCGGGGCGCCGCTGGGCATCCTCGAGGACTACGTCGGCCACGGCATCGGCACGCAGATGCACCAGGCGCCCGACGTGCTCAACTACCGCAGCTCCCACCGCGGCCCCAAGGTCCGCCCCGGGCTGTGCCTGGCCATCGAACCGATGCTGGTCCGCGGCGGGCTTGAGACACGGGTGCTCGACGACGACTGGACGGTTGTGACAACCGACGGCGCACGCGCCTGCCAGTGGGAGCACACCGTCGCGGTGCACGAGGGCGGCATCTGGGTGCTCTCGGCCGAGGACGGCGGCGCCTCGAAGCTGCAGCCCCTCGGTGTCACCCCCGTTCCCCTGCCGGAGTAGCAGCGGGGCCGCGGGTCCGCGATTTAACTTCTCTCCACCCATAGCGTAGAGTTGTTTGTTGGTTGTCTCTGCTTTTGTGCCCAATTTGGGCCCGACGGCGGCGGACCGGCTTCACCGCCGTGACCGCTGCGGCAGGGTTCGACAATCAAAACCCAAACCCGTCCACCCTGCAAGCGGTGGGCATCGACGTTAGCGGAGGATATGGCCAAGAAAGACGGTGTCATTGAGATTGAAGGCACTGTGAACGAGGCGCTGCCCAACGCGATGTTCCGCGTTGAGTTGGCCAACGGACACATTGTTCTCGCCCACATTTCGGGAAAGATGCGCCAGCACTACATTCGAATCCTTCCTGAGGACCGGGTCGTAGTGGAACTCAGCCCGTACGACCTCACCCGGGGTCGTATTGTCTACCGCTACAAATAAGAATCAACTCGAAGGAAAACCATGAAGGTCAACCCGAGCGTGAAGCGGATCTGCGAGAAGTGCCAGGTGGTTCGCCGCAAGGGCAACGTTCTCGTCATCTGCGAGAACCCGCGCCACAAGCAGCGCCAGGGCTAATTACCTCTTCGAGGTCAGCCGCCCACGCGTAGTTATTTTATATAGGCAGAGCAGCACCGTTACGCGGTGCACACCCCCGGGCTCGGAGGCCGGGGACCGGAACACCAGTTCCGGGCGGGCTCTGCTTCAGACCTCCGGTATCACAAAGGAGAACCGCCGATATGGCACGTCTCGCTGGCGTAGACATTCCCCGCGAAAAGCGGGTAGTCATTGCGCTTACCTACATCTACGGCGTGGGCAAGACCCGTGCAGAGAAGACGATCGCGGACACCGGCATCAGCCCGAACACGCGCGTCAAAGACCTCTCTGACGCTGAGCTGGTTCAGCTTCGCGACTACGTTGAAGGCAACTTCAAGGTTGAGGGTGACCTCCGCCGCGAGGTCGCAGCCGACATCCGCCGCAAGGTTGAAATCGGCAGCTACGAAGGCATTCGGCACCGCCGCGGCCTTCCAGTGCGCGGTCAGCGCACGAAGACCAACGCCCGTACCCGCAAGGGTCCGAAGCGCACCGTCGCAGGCAAGAAGAAGGCCGGCCGCTAGATCCCCACTGGCTCCCTAACGTGACTCGCTAGCGCTCGTCACGCCAGGGGACCCTCGCCAGCGGAGGCCCCTGTTTCCGCGGGCCCCGGCGGGAATTCGTCCGACCCAATGCTTTACCCAATACCTTCGTAGGAGAAGTAATGCCCCCCAAGACTCGTGGAGCGGTGCGCAAGCCGCGTCGCAAGGATAAGAAGAACATCGCGCTCGGACAGGCGCACATCAAGAGCACCTTCAACAACACCATCGTCACCATCACGGACCCCAACGGAGCTGTAATCTCCTGGGCTTCCTCCGGTGAGGTCGGGTTCAAGGGCTCACGCAAGTCCACCCCGTTCGCTGCGCAGCTGGCCGCCGAAGCCGCTGCCAAGCGCGCTCAGGAGCACGGCGTCCGCAAGGTCGACGTCTTCGTCAAGGGCCCGGGATCAGGACGCGAAACGGCAATCCGTTCGCTGCAGGCGACCGGCCTGGAGGTCGGATCCATCTCCGACGTCACGCCCAGCGCCCACAACGGCTGCCGTCCCCCGAAGCGCCGCCGCGTCTAATCAGCTTTACGTCCACCGTGCCGCCTTGCAGGAGCTCCTGGTTCCTGCAAGGCGGTTCGGTGCCGTTATTCAAAGCTTTTGAGCCGGCTCACTAGCTGCCCCTTTCCACCATTTGTGTTGCGTCATATAGCGGATGCTCCCTGAAAGGAAATGTAAGTGCTTATTGCACAGCGCCCCACCCTGACTGAAGAAGTAGTCGCCGACAACCGCTCGCGGTTCGTGATCGAACCCCTCGAGCCCGGCTTCGGCTACACCCTCGGAAACTCTCTCCGCCGCACCCTGCTTTCCTCGATCCCCGGCGCTGCTGTCACAAGCATCCGCATCGACGGTGTGCTGCACGAGTTCACCACCGTTCCGGGTGTCAAGGAGGATGTCACAGAGATCATCCTTAACATCAAGAACCTTGCCGTTTCCTCCGAGCACGACGAGCCCGTCGTCGCCTACCTGCGCAAGCAGGGCCCCGGCGTCGTCACGGCCGCCGATATCGCTCCTCCGGCAGGCGTGGAGTTCCACAACCCTGATCTGCACATCGCCACCCTCAACTCGAAGGGCAAGTTCGAACTCGAACTGACCATCGAGCGCGGCCGCGGCTATGTCTCGGCTTCGCAGAACAAGTCCGGCGACTCGGAGATCGGCCGCATCCCGGTCGACTCCATCTACTCGCCGGTGCTGAAGGTTACCTTCCGGGTCGAAGCGACCCGTGTGGAGCAGCGCACCGACTTCGACCGGCTCATCGTCGACGTCGAGACCAAGGACGCGATTGCGCCGCGCGACGCCGTCGCCTCCGCAGGAACCACCCTGGTCGAGCTGTTCGGCCTGGCCCGCGAGCTGAACATCGCCGCTGAAGGCATCGAGATCGGCCCCTCGCCCACCGACGCAGCCCTGGCTGCCGACATGGCGCTGCCGATCGAGGACCTTGAGCTGACCGTCCGCTCGTACAACTGCCTGAAGCGTGAGGGCATCCACTCCGTGGGTGAACTCGTTGCGCGCTCCGAGGCCGACCTCATGGACATCCGCAACTTCGGTGCGAAGTCCATCGACGAGGTCAAGGCGAAGCTTGTTGAGCTCGGCCTTTCCCTGAAGGATTCCCCTCCAGGGTTCGACCTTGCCGCCCGTGCCGCAGCCATCGAAGAAGACGACGCCGCATACGGCGACGAAGAAGCCTAAAGAGCTACACAAGCAAGCCCTGCCAGCTGCTGGGAAGCGGCGGGCAGGACCACTATGAGGAGAAATAATCATGCCCACACCCACTAAGGGCCCACGTCTCGGAGGCGGTCCGGCGCACGAGCGCCTGATGCTCGCCAACTTGGCCGCCTCGCTGTTCGAGCACAAGCGCATCACCACCACTGTCACCAAGGCAAAGCGGCTCCGCCCCTACGCCGAGCGCCTCATCACGTTCGCGAAGAAGGGCGACCTGGCCTCGCGCCGCCGCGTCCTGGCCGTCATCAGCAGCAAGAGCATCGTGCACGAGCTGTTCACCGACATCGCCCCGGCAGTGGAGAACCGTGAGGGCGGGTACACCCGCATCACGAAGATCGGCAACCGCAAGGGCGACAACGCCCCCATGGCCGTGATCGAACTGGTCCTTGACCCGCTTTCCGCAAAGCAGGCGGTTGTCGCCGAGGCCGAGCAGGCCAAGGCCGCTCCGGCACCGGCAGCCCCCGTCGAAGAGCCGGCTGATTCCGCAGAGTCGGCAGAATCAGCTGAGTCGGCGGAATCAGCAGAGTCGGCTGAGTCGGCAGAGTCCGCGCCGTCGGCTGAGGAAGCCGCTGCAACGGACGAGGCTGAGGAAGCCGACGAGAAGAAGTAACCCTTCTTCCCACGCCCAGCACGATGAACAATACGCAGAAGCCCGCCGCACCCCATGGGGACGGCGGGCTTCTGCGTGTGCGCCTCGACGTCGCCTACGACGGTGCGCCCTTCGCCGGCTGGGCGCTCCAGCCGGGCCAGCTCACAGTCCAGGGCGTGCTTGAGGAAGCGCTCATGATCCTGCTGCGGCGCCCGGTGCGCGTCACGGTGGCCGGACGCACCGACGCAGGGGTTCACGCCCGGGGCCAGGTTGTCCACGTCGACCTGACCGCGGAGGAGTGGGCGTCAATCGGCCGCGGCCGCACCGGACCGGGCGGTGAAGCGCTTGTGCGCCGCCTCTCGGGCACGATCAACCGCGTCCTTTCCGACCAGCTCGTGGGCCGCGGACGCTCGGTGAAGAACACGCTTCCCGCCGTCGTCGTCAAGCGCGCCGGCCTGGCCCCGGACGGTTTCGATGCCCGCTTCTCGGCCCTCTGGCGCCGCTACAGCTACCGGATCGCGGACCGGCAGGTTGAGCCGGATCCCCTCGGGCGCGGCACCACGCTGTGGTTTCCGGGCACGCTCGACGAGGACCTGCTCAACGCAGGCGCAGCCGAGCTGCGGGGGCTCCAGGACTTCCGTGCCTTCTGCAAGCCGCGCGAGGGCGCAACGACAATCCGCGAACTGCAGCGCTATGAGTACGCGCGGAACCGCGAGGGCGTGCTCGAGGTGACCATCCAGGCCGACGCGTTCTGCCACAACATGGTGCGGGCCCTCATCGGCTCGACCCTCCGCGTGGGCAGCGGCGAGCTGCCGGCATCCTGGATCGCCGAAAGGCTGCTCGCCCGCACCAAGGACGCCAAGTCGGTCCTCGCGCCCCCGCACCCGCTGATCCTCGAGGAAGTCGCCTACCCGAATGCCAGGGAGCTGGGGGAGCGCGCGGCGCTTACCCGGGCGCGCAGGATCGCAGGAGGCGCCGAAGCTGCCGGCGACCGGCTCCCGCCGCCGGATCCGCGCACCTGATCCAGTCCGGTTCCGCGCTCCACGTCCGCCGGCAGCGCGCCGGCGCCGGAGCTATCCGGAGAAGGCCAGAACGCCGATCAGCGCAGCAAGGACCATGCCCGGGCCGAACGGAAACACCGACCCGCGGCCCCCGCGGCGCGAGAGCAGCAGGACAATCCCGGCGAGCCCGCCGAGGAGGAACCCGCCAAGCAGCGTGGCCATCCAGGCGGTGAAGCCGGCATACCCGCCGATGAGCCCGAGCACTCCCGAAAGCTTGACGTCGCCCATCCCCATCCCGGCGGGGGAGATCAGCGCAAGGACGAGATAGAAGGCAAACATCGCCAGCCCGCCGGCACCCGCGGCGAGCAGGCCGCCCCACCCGGCGCCCCCGGCGGCGGCGATCAGCAGGGCCGCGGCGGTGGCGCCCAGGAACGGCAGCACCAGTGCATTGGGCAGGAGCTTGGAGCGCAGGTCGATCGCCGCGAGAAGCACCCCGAAGACCGGCAGGAGCAGGTACAGCAGCAGTTCCCCCGCGGTGTGGGCCCGGAGGGCAGCCGCCGCGCAGAACACGCCGGTGAGGATGGCCATCGGCCACCTCCATGCCGAAGGCAGCACCGTCCGCGGGTCGCGGGCCGCCAGCGGGAACAGCCGATACCCGGTCAGCAGCCCCGCCGCGCCGCAGAGTGCGGCGAGGGCCGCAGGGGGCAGCAGGCTAAGCATTGCGCCGGCTTCCGCCCGAACGCCGACCAAGAACTTCGAGAGACCGCATGTGTGCCACTTTCCCCAGCAGGACCGATTCCGTCCCTTCATTATTGCCCGTACCGCTCCCACGCCGGGTTCCCGGCAGGGGAAGCTGACTGGCCGCCGGCCCTGCCCGGCATGGCCGCCCCGAAGCGCGGGCCCCTGTTTTGACCAAACGCTTCGCTTCGCGCTAACCTTGGTAGTCGTTGTGCGTATCCCAACTCGATACGTCTGCGCCCTTCGGAGCGGTTCAGTTGCAGAACCACCTGGCCCGGGGGAGCAGCCGAGGCCTCACGGGATAACTGGTTGTCTTTCAGCCCTCACCTGAAGTTCCGGTAACGCATGAATAAGCTGAGCTTGTGGACGCGGATTCTCCCGCGGACGCAGGCGTCACCGAACAAGAAACGAAGGCCAAAACCGTGCGTACGTACACCCCGAAGCCAGGCGACATCTCCCGCCAGTGGCACGTCATTGACGCCACCGACGTTGTCCTAGGCCGTCTTGCCAGCCAGACCGCAACACTGCTGCGCGGAAAGCACAAGCCGACCTTTGCACCCCATATGGATATGGGCGATTTCGTCATCATCATCAACGCTGACAAGGTTGCCCTCACCGGCGCCAAGCTCGAACAGAAGCGTGCCTACCGCCACTCGGGTTTCCCGGGCGGCCTGAAGTCCACCAACTACGCTGAACTCCTGGAGAAGAACCCGGAGCGCGCAGTTGAGAAGGCCATCAAGGGCATGCTGCCGAAGAACTCACTGGCTGCCCAGCAGCTTTCCAAGCTCAAGGTCTACCGCGGAGCCGAGCACCCCCACGGTGCGCAGCAGCCCAAGACCTTCGAAATCACCCAGGTCGCCCAGTAGTCCTGGCCACCACACACTAAGAAATTAATTCAAGGAGAACCGTGGCTCAGAATACTGAAGAGCTGAATGAACCAGCTGAGGAGCTCACCAGCTACACCTCAGAGTCGAGCGAAACCACCGCAGCCCCGGTGAAGGAGCGCCCCGCGCTCACCGTCGGCGGCGGAGCAGTGGGCCGGCGCAAGGAAGCCATCGCCCGCGTGCGACTGGTTCCCGGCACCGGCAAGTGGATCGTCAACGGGCGCGAGCTCAGCGACTACTTCCCCAACAAGCTTCACCAGCAGGAAGTCAACGACCCGTTCAAGCTCCTCGAGCTTGACGGCGCCTACGACGTTATCGCGCGGATCCACGGTGGCGGAGCCTCGGGCCAGGCAGGCGCCCTGCGTCTCGGCGTGGCTCGTGCCCTCAACGAGATCGACCGCGACAACAACCGTCCGGCCCTGAAGAAGGCCGGCTTCCTGACCCGCGACGCCCGCGTCATCGAGCGCAAGAAGGCAGGCCTCAAGAAGGCCCGCAAGGCACCGCAGTACTCGAAGCGCTAAAACCCAGCTCCACCAGTGCCCGTCCGGATCGCCGGGCGGGCACTGTGCTTTTAACTTGACGGCGACGTGCCCCTTCACCGGCAGTCCCACTGTTTCTCACCTAGGATGTACAGCGATGAGCAGATTATTCGGTACCGACGGAGTCCGTGGCCTGGCCAACGGGCTGATCACGGCAGAACTCTCCCTGCAGTTGGCGCAGGCCGCTGCGGTGGTGCTCGGCCACCGTGCCGTGGAGGGGAACCGCCGGCCCACAGCGGTCATCGCCCGCGATCCGCGCATCAGCGGTGAATTTATCGCCGCCGCCATGGAGGCTGGGCTGGCCAGCTCCGGGATCGACGTCTACGACGCCGGTGTCCTGCCCACGCCCGCCGCCGCGTACCTCGTCGCCGACCTCAACGCCGACTTCGGTGTCATGATCTCCGCTTCGCACAACCCCGCCCCCGACAACGGAATCAAGTTCCTTGCGCGCGGCGGCAAGAAGCTCGACGACGCCCTCGAAGAGGCAATCGAGGCCGAACTCGCATCGCCGCGGCTGCGCCCGGTCGGCCCGGAAGTGGGACGGATCCAACGTTTCGCCGACGCCGAAGACCGCTATATCGTCCACCTCCTGCAGACGCTCCCGCACCGCCTCGACGGACTGAAGGTCGTCCTTGACTGCGCCCACGGGGCCGCAAGCGGCTGCTCGCCCGAGGTGTTTTCAAACGCCGGGGCGAACATCGTCGTCATCGGCGCCGACCCCGATGGAAACAACATCAACGAGGGCTACGGCTCCACCCACCTCGAGAAGCTCCAGGCCGCGGTGCTCGAACACGGCGCTGACCTTGGCATCGCCCACGACGGCGACGCGGACCGCTGCCTAGCCGTGGACCACGAGGGCACCATCGTGGACGGAGACCAGATCATGGCGATCATGGCCATCGCCATGCACCGCGCCGGGAAGCTCGCCGACGACACGCTCGTCGCAACGGTGATGAGCAACCTCGGCCTGAAGATCGCGCTGCGCGAGGCCGGGATCACGATCCGCGAAACCGGTGTCGGCGACCGCTACGTCCTCGAGGAGATGCGCGACGGCGGCTACAGCCTCGGCGGCGAGCAGTCCGGCCACGTCATCTTCGCCGAGTACGCGACGACCGGCGACGGGGTGCTCACCGGGCTCCAGCTCGCTGCCCAGGTCGCGGCCACCGGGCGCAGCCTCAAGGAGCTGGCCCAGGTCATGACCAAGCTTCCGCAGGTGCTCATCAACGTCAAGGGCGTCGACCGTGCCGCCGTCGGCACCAACGGCGTCGTGCAGCAGGCCGTCCGTGACGCCCAGGATCTGCTGGGGGAGTCCGGCCGGGTGCTGCTGCGCCCCTCCGGCACCGAACCGGTTGTGCGGGTCATGGTCGAGGCCGCGGACATGGACACCGCGCAGCGCATCGCCGATGAGCTGGCGCAGATCGTCAAGACCAGCCTCGCCCTCGAGCCCGCTCCGGCGGGCTGACCGGCGCCGGGTGCCGGAATACCCTTGAACGGGCCGGTCCCGCCACGGCCGCGGGGCGGGTCAGTAGGAGGGAGCCGCCGGAAGGAGCAGGTGCTCCTCAAGGGTCGCGGTCCCGGCGGCCTTCATCGCCGCCGCCGTCGTGGTTCCCACATAACGGAAGTGCCACGACTCGGCGTAGAAACCGGTGACCGTATGGAACCCCTGCGGGTAGCGCAGGATGATCCCGTACGCCGCCGCGTTCGCCGAGGCCCACCGTCCGGCAGCGGTGTCCCGAAAGCACAGCTGGAGGGTGCAGACGCCGTCGGCCTGGCCGATGTCGAACGCCAGCCCCGTCTGGTGCTCCGAATAGCCCGGGCGGGCCGAAACGGCGTCGGCCAGGGCCGGATCGCCGTACTGGGCAACCCAGTGCGCGTAGGTCGCTTCCTGGTCCGCGAAGGACCGGTACCCGCTCACGAGGGTCAGCCCGATGCCCTGCGCGGCAGCGGCGCCGAACATCTTCTCCACGGCAGCGGCCGCTTCAGGGTGCAGCCGTGCACTCGCCGCCGCCGTGCCCAGCGCGACGTCGGGCACGACGAGGCGGGCCGGCTCGAAATTGATCGGTGACAGCGGCCGGCGCTTGTTCACCACCACGCCGGGTGATCGGGGATCGGCGGCCGGGCCGGGGCCCGCAGCGGCCCCGCTGACAGTGGGCACCGCCGCAGGCGCCGAGGAGGGCGCGGGTTCCCGCTGCCGGGGCGCGGCGAGGCTGCCCCCGGGCAGTGCGGGGGCAGCCGCGGACGGCGCGTCCGGCGCCGGGGAAGCAGCGCCCTGCTCCGGGGCGCAGCAGGTGAGGAACGTCAGGAGCAGCGCCGGCACCAGGACGGCGGGGACAGCCCTCCTCGGCAGCGAGGGAACACGTGCCCGGGGGTCCGGAGCTTTCAGGTTTTCCGTAGCAGCATTCTCCGGATCGAATGGTCGGCATCCTTGGTCAGCACCAGCTGGGCGCGTCCGCGGGTGGGCAGGACGTTAAGCATCAGGTTCGGCTCGTTGATCCGTTTCCAGATGCCCAGTGCCGTCTCGCGGGCCTGTTCGTCGGTGAGGTCGGCGTAACGGTGGAAGTAGGACTCCGGGTCGGCGAAGGCCCCGCTGCGCAGGGACTGGAAACGCTGGATGTACCACTGCTCAATATAGGAGGTCTTCGCGTCGACGTAGATCGAAAAGTCGAAGAAGTCGCTCACGGCAAGGCCCGAGCGTCCGTCGGCGCGGGTCCGGGCGGGAGCGAGCACGTTGAGGCCCTCGACAATCAGGACGTCGGGGCGCCGGATCACCACCTCCTTGCCCGGGACGATGTTGTAGGTCAGGTGGGAGTACCAGGGGGCCCGGACCTCCTCCGCGCCGCTCTTCACCTCGCTCACGAAACGCAGGAGGCGCCTGCGGTCGTAGGACTCGGGGAACCCTTTCCGCTGCATCAGGCCCCGGCGCTCAAGCTCCTCATTGGGATAGAGGAACCCGTCCGTTGTGACGAGTTCCACGTTCGGGGTCTCCGGCCAGCGGCGCAGCAGCTCCCGCAGCACCCGCGCCGTTGTGGACTTCCCCACAGCAACGGACCCGGCGACGCCGATTACGAAGGGGGTGCGGGTTGTCTTTTCACCAAGGAAAGTGGTCGTCGCGGCGTGCAGTTCACCGGCCGCGGCGATGTAGAGGTTGAGCAGCCGCGAGAGGGGGAGGTACACCTCGCGGATCTCCTCAAGGCTCAGCACGTCCCCGAGACTGCGCAGGCGGTGGACGTCTTCGACGGTGAGCGGAGAGGACATTTCGAGCGAAAGGCGGGACCACATCGGGCGGTCAAGCTCCACGAAGGGAGTGACGCTTTCGGCGCCGCTCGCCTGCTGGATGTCGGTGCGTTGATCGCTCACTCTTGAGATTCTGCCCGCTGCGCCGGACATTAACAAACGCGCAGTACCGGTAGGCTTGGGTCCATGTGTGGAATCGTAGGTTATGTGGGCCGGGACCGCGGCCAGGGAAGTTTTGCGCTCAATACTGCCGCTCCGGCCGTCGACAGTAACGACGGCGGAGGCCAGCACGGCGCCCTCGACGTCGTCATGGAAGGCCTCAGGCGGCTCGAGTACCGCGGCTATGACTCAGCGGGTGTCGCAGTGCTCACACCCTCCGGTGTCGAGTCGCGCAAGAAGGCCGGAAAGCTCACCAACCTCGTCGACGAGCTCGTCGAGAAGCCCCTGCCCCGTTCACTGACCGGCATCGGTCACACGCGCTGGGCCACCCACGGCGGCCCCAGCGACCAGAACGCCCACCCGCACCTGGCCGACAAGGGCCGGCTCGCGGTGATCCACAACGGCATCATCGAAAACTTCGCCGAACTCAAGGCCGAACTGCTGGCCTCCGGCATCGAATTCCTCTCCGACACCGACACCGAGGTGGCCGCAGGTCTTCTCGGATCGATCTACCGCGGGCTCGTCGACAGCGGAGCCGAGGGCGACCTGCTGACCCTCGCGATGCAGCAGGCCTGCCAGCGCCTCGAAGGAGCCTTCACCCTCCTGGCGATCCACGAGGACCAGCCCGGCGTTGTGGTTGCCGGACGCCGCAATTCCCCGCTCGTTGTGGGACTCGGCGACGGCGAGAACTTCCTCGGCTCCGACGTCTCCGGGTTCATCGACTTCACCCGCCGTGCCGTTGAGCTGGGCCAGGACCAGATCGTCACGATCACCCCGGACGACGTCGTCATCACCGATTTCTTCGGCGCCCCGGCCGAGGGTACCGAGTTCCACGTGAACTGGGACGCCGCCGCCGCCGAAAAGGGCGGTTACGACTCCTTCATGGAGAAGGAGATCAACGACCAGCCCGACGCCGTGGGCCAGACCCTGCTCGGACGCTCCGACGCCGCAGGGAACCTAGTGCTCGACGAACTGCGGATCAGTGAGTCGATCCTGCGCACCGTCGACAAGATCGTTGTCCTTGCCTGCGGCACCTCCGCCTACGCCGGGCAGGTGGCCAAGTACGCCATCGAGCACTGGTGCCGGATCCCCGTCGAGGTGGAGCTCTCCCACGAATTCCGCTACCGCGACCCCATCGTCAACGAAAAGACCCTCGTCGTTGCCATCTCCCAGTCGGGCGAGACGATGGACACCCTGATGGCCGTCCGTTACGCCCGCGAGCAGGGCGCCAAGGTTGTGGCCATCTGCAACACCAACGGCTCCACCATCCCGCGCGAGTCCGACGCGGTCCTCTACACCCACGCGGGCCCGGAGATCGCCGTGGCCTCGACCAAGGCGTTCCTGGCGCAGATCACCGCCGCCTACCTGCTCGGCCTCTACCTGGCCCAGCTGCGCGGCAACAAGTTCCGCGACGAGATCGCCGAAGTGATGGAGAACCTCGCGGCCATCCCCGCGAAGATCCAGGCGATCCTGGACGACGCCGACAAGATCAAGCAGCTCGGCCGGGACATGGCCAACGCGAAGTCGGTGCTCTTCCTGGGCCGCCACGTCGGGTTCCCTGTCGCCATGGAAGGCGCCCTGAAGCTCAAGGAGCTCGCCTACATCCACGCCGAAGGCTTCGCCGCCGGCGAGCTCAAGCACGGGCCGATCGCCCTGATCGAAGAGGGCCAGCCCGTCGTCGTCGTCATGCCCGCCTCCACGGCCCCCAACTCCCTCCACGCCAAGGTCGTCTCGAACGTCCAGGAGATCCGGGCCCGCGGCGCGGTGACGATCGTCATCGCTGAGGAAGGCGACACCTCGGTCGAGCAGTACTCCGAGCACGTCTTCTACGTGCCGGCGACCCCGACCCTGCTTGCGCCGCTGCTCACCACCGTTCCCCTGCAGATCTTCGCCCTGGCCCTGGCCGGAGCCAAGGGCTACGACGTCGACCAGCCGCGCAACCTCGCAAAATCGGTGACGGTGGAGTAGGAAGCGTTGAGCAGGAAGCAGGGCGGCCCCCGGCCATGATCATCGGCATCGGCGTCGACGTCGTCGACGTTGAACGGTTCCGGCGCCAGGTGGAGCGAACCCCCGGGCTGGTGGAGCGATTGTTCGTTCCCGCCGAGCGCGGGCTGCCCACCCGCTCCCTCGCGGCCCGCTTCGCCGCGAAGGAGGCCGTGGCCAAAGCCCTTGGCGCCCCCGCCGGAATGAACTGGCAGCACTGCGAGGTGAGGATCGACGAGGCGGGGGCGCCGACGATCGTGCTTTCCGGGACCGTTGCCGCAGCGGCCCGGGTCCGGAACATCGACTGCTGGCACGTGTCGATGAGCCACGACGGCGGGCTGGCCAGCGCGATGGTCGTCGCGGAGGGCTCCGGCACAGATAGTAACCAGACTGACTAATTAGGTCGCTGCCGCTAAGCTCGTACATATGCTCAAAGCATTCACCGCCGGCCAAGTACGCGCAGCAGAGGCTCCCCACCTCGCCGCCGGGCAGGGTCATGCGCTGATGCAGAAGGCCGCACACGGCCTCTACGCGGTGGCCGCCGGCCTGCTCAGGGACTCCGGAGGCCTGTACGGACGCAGCGCCGTGGTGCTTGTCGGCGCGGGAAACAACGGGGCCGACGCCCTGTACGCAGGGGAGCGGCTGGCGCGGCGCGGGATGCGGACGACGGCGGTCGCCGTCACCCACCGGATCCATGCGGAGGCCCTCGCGGCCTTCACCGGCAGCGGAGGCCGGATGGAGCACCTCGCCGAGGAGAACACCGGGGCCCTCGCCGCAAAGTGCGCCGGCGCGGACCTGATCATCGACGGCATCCTCGGCACCGGAGCCAGCGGTCCGCTGCGCGGAGGCACCGCGGCGTTCATCGACGCCATCAACGCCGCAGCCGGCCCCCGGGGCGCCCGGAAACCCCTCGTCCTCGCCTGCGACGTTCCCAGCGGCGTCGACATCGACTCCGGAACCGTTGAAGGCGCTGTCCTTCACGCCGATGCCACAGTCACCTTCGGTGCGGCGAAGTCGGGCCTGCTTACCGGAGCCGGGGCGGTCGCGGCCGGGGAACTGAACGTCGTCGATATCGGCCTCGGACTGACGAACGGGGCTGCGGGCGCCTGGGGGGAGCCGGCGGTACGCCGCCTCGAGCTCCGCGACGCCGCCGCCCTGTACCGCAGGCCCCGGACCACCGACCACAAGTACACCCGCGGAGTCCTGGGGATCGCGGCCGGCTCGGAGCAGTACCCCGGTGCCGCCGTCCTCGCCACCGGGGCCGCGCTGGCAACCGGGGTGGGGATGGTCCGCTACCTTGGGCCCCGGAGCGTCGGCAGCCTCATTAATGCCGTGCATCCGGAGGCCGTCTGCTCCACCGGCGGCATCGGCGAGGCACGGTCCCAGGCGTGGCTCGTCGGCCCCGGGGCGGTCGGGGATCCGGAGCAGTCCCGCCGCGCCCGGGAGGCGATCACCAGCGGGCTTCCCGTTGTCGTCGACGCCGGGGCGCTGTCCGAAGTGCCCCGGACGGTGGGCCCCCAGGTCATCCTCACTCCGCACGCCGGGGAGCTTGTGGCCTTCTTCGCAGGGCGCGGCCAGCAGGCCTCCCGGGAAGCCATCGACGGCGCGCCGGCGCGGTACGCTCTTGAGGCGGCACGGATGACCGGTGCGACGGTTCTCCTTAAGGGATTCACCACAGTCATTGCCGCCCCCTCCGGGGAGGTTTTCAGCCAGGCCGATGCCACCCCCTGGCTCGCGACGGCAGGCGCGGGCGACACCCTTGCCGGCATCCTTGGCGCGCTCGCGGCGGGGGCCGCGGAGGACGCATCGGCCGCGGCACGGGCGGGGGTCCCCGATACCGCGAAGTGGGCGGCGATCGCCGCAGCGGCCTCGCTCATCCACGGCCTGGCGGCCCAGCGGGCCGCCCGGCGCGGGCCGGTGATCGTCTCGGAACTTCCCGCTGACATCGGTGCGGTCCTTGCCGGCCTGCTGGGGGCGCCCGATTGACCCTGTTCAACTGCGCGTTACCTCCGCACGGTAGACCCTAAGGGGCCCCGAACCTTCCGGCGGCGGTCTTCCCGCCGCCCAATGACCTCTCCACGACCATCAGACTTTCCCCGAATGATCCACACCTAGGAGCACAAACACATGGAATTATGGCCCGGCGAAGCGTATCCCCTTGGGGCAACCTATGACGGCACAGGGACGAACTTCGCGCTTTACAGTGAGATTGCGGAGTCAGTCGTGCTCTGCCTGTTCGACGACGACGGCACCGAGACCCAGGTGCCGCTGAAGGAAGTCGACGGTTACGTCTGGCACGGCTACCTGCCGCAGGTGGCCCCCGGACAGCGGTACGGCTACCGCGTCCACGGCCCCAACGAACCCGCCGCAGGACACCGCTGCAACCCCAACAAGCTGCTGCTTGACCCGTACGCGAAGGCAGTCTCCGGCGAACTCGACTGGGACCAGGCCCTGTTCGGGTACAACTTCGGCGACGAGACCTCCGTCAACAACGAGGACTCCGCGCCGCACATGATGCTCGCCGTCGTCGTCAACCCGTTCTTCGACTGGGACGGGGACCGCAGGCCCCGCACCCCGTACCACCAGTCGGTCATCTACGAGGCCCACGTCAAGGGCCTGACCCAGCTGCACCCGGAAATCCCCGAGGAGCAGCGCGGCACCTATGCCGCCGTCGCGCACCCCGCCGTGGTGGCGCACCTGCAGAAACTCGGCGTGACCGCCATCGAGCTCATGCCCGTGCACCAGTTCGTCAACGACAGCACCCTGCAGGACAAGGGGCTCTCCAACTACTGGGGCTACAACACCATCGGCTTCTTCGCCCCGCACAACAAGTACGGCTCGATGGGCGACCAGGGCGAGCAGGTGCAGGAATTCAAGGCGATGGTCAAGGAACTGCACCTCGCCGGCATCGAAGTGATCCTCGACGTCGTGTACAACCACACGGCCGAAGGCAACCACCTCGGCCCCACCCTGTCCATGCGCGGCATCGACAACTCGGCGTACTACCGGCTCGTTGAGGACGACAAGCAGTACTACATGGACTACACGGGCACCGGGAACTCGCTGAACGTGAGGAACCCGCACTCCCTGCAGCTGCTGATGGACTCCCTGCGGTACTGGGTGACCGAAATGCACGTCGACGGCTTCCGCTTCGACCTCGCCTCCGCCCTGGCCCGCGAGTTTTATGAGGTGGACCGGCTCTCGGCGTTCTTCGAACTCGTCCAGCAGGATCCGGTGGTCTCCCAGGTCAAGCTCATCGCCGAACCCTGGGACGTCGGACCCGGCGGCTACCAGGTGGGCAACTTCCCGCCGCAGTGGACCGAATGGAACGGCAAGTACCGCGACACCGTCCGCGACTTCTGGCGCGGGGAGCCCTCAAGCATCGGCGAGTTCGCCTCCCGCCTCACTGGCTCCGCCGACCTGTACGAGCACTCGGCCCGGCGGCCTGTGGCCTCGATCAACTTCGTCACCGCCCACGACGGTTTCACCCTGCGCGACCTCGTCTCCTACAACGAGAAGCACAACGAGGCCAACGGCGAAGACAACAACGACGGCGAATCACACAACCGTTCGTGGAACAGCGGGGTCGAGGGTCCCACTGACGATCCCAAGGTGCTGGGGCTGCGCGCACGCCAGCAGCGCAACTTCATCGCCACGCTGCTGCTCTCCCAGGGCGTTCCGATGCTCCTTCACGGCGACGAGCTTGGGCGCACCCAGAACGGCAACAACAACACCTACGCCCAGGACTCCGAGCTCAGCTGGGTGCACTGGGACAAGATGGACCAGCCGCTCCTCGAATTCACTGCGGCAGTCAACCGCCTGCGCTCCGAGCACCCGACCTTCCGCCGCCGCCGCTTCTTCGACGGACGCCCGGTGCGCCGAGGCGAGGGCGAGGCGCTGCCGGACATCGTATGGCTCGACACGTCCGGCGAGCTCATGGCCCCCGAGGACTGGAACAGCGGCTTCGGCCGCTCGATCGGCGTGTTCCTCAACGGGCAGGGAATCCGGGGCCGGGACGCGCGCGGTCAGCGCATCACCGACGCCAACTTCCTGATGTACTTCAACGCCCACGACGAGGCGGTCGACTTCACGATCCCGGCCGAGGAGTACGCGCCGGCCTGGGACGAGGTCATCGACACCGCGGGCAAGTACGCCGACACCCAGGACATCCCGGCAGGAACCACGATCTCCGTCGAAGCCAAGTCGATGGTCGTGCTCAGGTCGCACACGGAGGCCGAGGATCTCGATCACTCGGTTGCCGCGTCGCTTGCCATCCTTGCCAACGAGGTAACCGCGAAGACCGGCACGGCCTAGACAGCGCTGCCTCAACAGTGCTGCACCAACAGCACTGTTTGACAGCACCGCCCAGACCGGCACGCCGGGCCCGCCCGGGCCCGGCACCCGACAGGACACCCAGCCCTCCAGGAGGAAATGCGTGAAGACACCAAGATCGACCTACCGGCTGCAGATTCGAAGCGAGTTCGACCTGCGCGAAGCCGCGGCCCTGGTGCCGTACCTGCACGACCTCGGGGTGGACTGGGTGTACCTGTCGCCGATCCTGACCGCCGAGGAAGGCTCGGCGCACGGCTACGACGTCACCGACACGACAACCGTCGACCCGGTGCGCGGCGGACGGGAGGCCCTGCAGGAGCTTTCCGCCGCCGCCCGGGCCGCCGGGATGGGTGTGCTCGTCGACATCGTGCCCAACCACATGGGCATCCAGACCCCCGCTGCCAATGCCTGGTGGTGGCAGCTGCTGCGCGAGGGCCGGAACTCGCGCATGGCCGAGGCGTTCGACGTCGACTGGGACGCCGCAGGCGGCCGGATCCGGATCCCCGTGCTTGGCGACGGACCGGACGAGGAATCGGCGCTCGAAGTGGTAGATGGAGAACTCAGGTATTACGACAACCGGTTCCCTCTCGCCGAGGGAACCTTCGGTCCCGGCGACACCGCCGTCGACGTCCACGCCCGCCAGCACTACGAACTGGTCAACTGGCGCCGGGCGGACAGCGAACTGAACTACCGCCGCTTCTTCGGCGTGAACACCCTCGCCGGCCTGCGCGTCGAAGTGCCCTGGGTCTTCGAGGAGAGCCACAGCCAGGTCCGCAGCTGGTTCGACGACGCCCTCGTTGACGGGCTGCGGATCGACCACCCCGACGGGCTTGCCGACCCCGCAGGGTACCTCGAGGACCTGCGCCGGCTCACCGGCGGGGCCTATGTCCTGGTGGAGAAGATCCTCGAACCGGGGGAGGAGCTCCCCGCGGACTGGGCCTGCGAAGGCACAACCGGCTACGACGCGCTGGCGGACATCGATCGGCTGTTCACCGACCCGGCCGGCGAACAGCGGCTCACCGCGCTGGTTCAGGCGGAGCCGTTCCACGAGATGATCCACGGCACCAAGCGCGGCATCACCGACGGAATCCTCCGCTCCGAGGTCCTGCGCCTGACCCGGCTCGTCCCCGGCGGCGCCGGCCTCGACAGCAGCGAAGCAGCCGACGCGCTGGCCGAACTGCTCACCTGCTTCCCCGTCTACCGCAGCTACCTGCCCGGCGGGGCCGACCACCTCGCCGACGCCGTCCGCGACGCCTCGGTGCGCCGGTCGGACCTCGCCGCCGCGATCAAGACCCTCCACCCGCTGCTCGACCCCTTCCTCGAAGGTGGTCAGGACGCCGAACTGAGCGAGCTCGCCCGCAGGTTCCAGCAGACCTCCGGGATGGTCATGGCCAAGGGCGTCGAAGACACCGCCTTCTACCGGTACAACCGGCTTGTCTCCCTCAACGAGGTTGGCGCCGACCCTTCGATCTTCGCCGTCGACCCGCTCGAGATGCACCGGCGGCTCCTGCGGCGCTCCACCGGGAACCCGCTATCGATGACCACCCTGAGCACCCACGACACCAAACGCAGCGAGGACACAAGGGCGCGCATCAGCGTGCTTTCCGAACTGCCCGGGGAATGGGAAGCGACGCTTGCCCAGCTCAACGCCGACGCGCCGATCGGGGACGAGGCGTTCGCCTCGCTGCTGTGGCAGTCACTGATCGGAGCATGGCCGCTCAGCCGGGAACGCGCCCACGCCTACGCCGAGAAGGCCGCGCGTGAAGCCGACTCAAGCACCCATTGGACCGCTCCGAACGAGGCGTTCGAGAAGGCAATGCACGACGCCGTCGACGCCGCGTTCGACGACCCCCGCGTCAACTCGGTGGTGTCCGGGACCGTTGAACGCATCAAGGCCGCGGGCTGGTCCAATTCCCTGTCCGCGAAGCTGCTCCAGCTCACCATGCCGGGCGTGCCCGATGTCTACCAGGGCACTGAGTTCTGGGACACGTCCCTGGTCGATCCCGACAACCGCAGGGATGTCGATTACGACGCCCGCAAGCGCACGCTCGCCGACCTGAAGTTCGGGGCGCATCCAGCGGTAGGGCCCGACGGGGCGGTGAAACTGCTCGTGGTTTCACGCGCGCTGCAGGCGCGGAGGGACCGCCCCGAACTGTTCACCGGCTATGCGCCCCTCCAGGCCTCGGGGCCCGCCGCGGAACACGTGTTCGCTTTCGACCGCGGCGGGGCCCTCACCCTGCTGACGCGGCTGCCCTACGGCCTTGAGCGCCGCGGCGGCTGGGCCGGCACGACCGTCCACCTCCCGGAAGGCAGCTACACCTGCGCCCTCACCGGCACAACCTTCACCGGAGGCGAGGTGCCGGCAGCCGACATCTTCGCCTCCCTCCCGACCGCGCTACTGATCCAGGAGGATGCATCATGAGCAGCCAATTCGACGTTTGGGCGCCACGGGCGGAAAGCCTGGTTCTCGTCGCCAACGGCACCGACTACCCCATGACCGCAGCCCACGGCGGGTGGTGGCTGGCCCCCGGCGACGCGCCGTCGGGCAGTGACATCGACTACGGGTACCGCGTGAACGGCTCGGAAACCCCGGTCCCCGACCCCCGCTCCCGCCGCCAGCCCGACGGCGTCCACGCCCTGTCGCGCACCTTCGACCCGGCCGCGCACGACTGGCAGGACGCCCAGTGGTCCTCCCCGGGCCTGAACGGCGGGGTGATCTATGAGATGCACCTCGGGACGTTCACCCGCGAAGGAACCCTCGACGCCGCCATCGAACGGCTCGACTACCTCGTCGACCTCGGCGTCAAATACGTCGAACTGCTCCCCGTCAACGCCTTCAACGGAACCCACAACTGGGGGTACGACGGCGTGCTCTGGTACGCCGTGCAGGAGACCTACGGCGGGCCCGCGGCCTACCAGCGCTTCGTCGACGCCGCCCACCAGCGCGGGCTCGGCGTCATCCAGGACGTCGTCTACAACCACCTCGGCCCGAGCGGAAACTACCTCGGCCAGTTCGCCCCGTACCTCACCGAGGGCCGAAGCAACACCTGGGGCGACTCCCTGAACCTCGACGGTCCGGCCTCCGATGAGGTCCGGCGCTACGTGGTCGACAACCTGCTCATGTGGTTCCGTGACTACCACGTTGACGGGCTCCGGCTCGACGCCGTCCACGCGCTTCACGACGAGCGCGCGGTGCACATCCTCGAGGAATTCGCCGCCGAGACCGACGCGTGCGCGGCGGAACTCGGCAAACCGCTGTTCCTCATCGCGGAATCCGACCTCAACAATCCGCGCCTGATCGAGGCCCGCACCGTCAACGGCTACGGGCTCGCCGGGCAGTGGAGCGACGACTTCCACCACGCCGTGCACGTCAACCTGACCGGCGAGACCGAGGGGTACTACTCGGACTTCAACTCCGTCGGTGCGCTCGCCAAGGTCTTGAAGGAGGGGTTCTTCCACAACGGGACCTTCTCCTCCTTCCGGGAGCGCAGCCACGGCCGGCGCCTCGACGCAGACCGTATCTCCCCGCTGCAGCTCGTTGTCTGCGCGCAGAACCACGACCAGATCGGCAACCGGGCGGCAGGCGACCGGATCAGCGCGGCCCTGAATCCCGCCCAGCTTGCGCAGGCGGCGGTGCTGACCATCGCCGGACCATTCACCCCCATGCTGTTCATGGGTGAGGAATACGGCGCGACAACGCCGTGGCCGTTCTTCACCTCACACCCCGAGCCGGAACTGGGCAAGGCCACCGCCGAGGGACGGCTCCGCGAGTTCGAGCGCATGGGGTGGGACCCTGCCACCGTCCCCAACCCGCAGGACCCTGCGACGTTCGAGTCCGCCAAGCTCGACTGGGCCGAAAGCGAAAAGCCCGAACACCGTGAACTGCTTGCCACCTACCGGGAGCTCATCCGCCTGCGTGCAACCGAACCGGACCTGAACACCCGCGACTTCCGCTCGGTGGACGTCGAGTTCGACGAGGCCGCCCGTTGGCTGCTCCTCAAACGCGGCCGCACCGCGGTGCTCCTCAACCTCGGCGCAGCCGAATGCGAGGTTCCGCTGGCCGCCAACGGCGCCGAGGTGCTGCTCTCCACGGTGGACGGCGTTCGAACCGGGGCCGACACGGTCAGCCTGCCGGGCCACGCGTCCCTCATCCTCTCGCTCGCGGCCGGCTGACGATGACCGCCCCCGACCGGAGCACCGACGTGCTGATCGTCGGCGCCGGACCCACCGGACTGATGCTCGCGGCCTGGCTGCGCAGGCTCGGCGTGGACGCCGTAATCACCGACAGCAAGGGGGAGCCCACCCGGGAGTCCCGAGCGATCGGGATCCAGTCGCGCACCATGGAGATCTACGACCAGCTGGGGGTGATCGGCCCGGTCCTGGAGCAGGCCCAGAAGGCGCTCAGCATCAAGCCCGGGTACGGCCGGCGGGCCTTCGGGGAGATCCCCCTGGCAACCCTCGGGGAGGGGCTGACCCCGTATCCGGGGCTGCACTTCCTCGAACAGAGCAAGAACGAGCGGATCCTCCTCGCGGAGCTCCAGCGCAGGGGAGGGGACGTGCTGTGGAACCGGCGGCTGACTGGGCTCAACGCCCTGCCCGGCGATGTCACGGCAGAGTTCGCCGGTCCCGAGGGCCCGCTCACCGTCACCGCCCGGTACGTGGTGGGCTGCGACGGCGGCTCCTCCGCCGTGCGGACGCTCAGCGGCATCCCGTTCGAGGGCGTCACCAACGAACACATCTTCTATGTGGCCGACGCCCTCGAAGTCAAAGGGCTCTCGGCCGCCACCGTGGAGCTGCGGCTCAGCGGCGACGACTTCCTTCTCGCGTTCCCCCTGAAAGCGACGGAGGAGGGGCTGACCAACCACCGGCTGATCGGGGTGCTGCGCAGCTCCGGCACCGCCGACATCGTTGAGGAGGTCGCGCGGGGGCGCGTGCGCGAGCTCTTCGGCGTCACCTACAGCACGTCCCGCTGGTTCTCCACCTACCGCGTCCACCACCGGGTGGCCGCCGCCTTCCGCGCCGGCCCCGTGTTCCTCGCCGGGGACGCCGGGCACATCCATTCCCCCGTCGGCGCCCAGGGGATGAACACGGGCCTGCAGGACGCCCACAACCTCGCCTTCAAACTGGCCGATGTGCTCTCCGGGCGGGCCGGGGAGGAACTGCTCGACCGCTACGACGCCGAACGGCGCCCCGTCGCCCTGCGGCTGGTCAGCGTCACCGACCGGGTCTTCGCCGGGGTCACCTCCGGCGCGGCAACCGCCCGGACACTCCGGCGGATCCTGCCCCGCATGGCCGGGCCGGTGGCCGTCCGGCTTCTTCCGGCCGCGCCCATCGCCCCCCGCTTCGCCGGATACCTCGGGCAGATCCGGATCCACTACTGGATGAGCGAAGGAGCCAAAGCCGCGGCCCGCGGCCGGAGGGGGAGGGTCGTCGGCCGCCGCCTGCCGTGGACCGGCAGCAATTTCGCGGTGCTCGCCGATGCCTGCTGGCAGGTCCACAGCTATGGCGACACCGATTCCGAGCTCGCCGACGCCGTCGGCCGGGCCCTCGGCCTGCCGGTCCACCGGTTCCCGGAGGCACCCCGGCAGGGCCTGCGCGCCGACCGGTTCTACCTCGTGCGCCCCGACGGTTTCGTCGCCGCGGAGGCGCCTGCCCACCGTGCGATCTCACTGCTCCGAGCAGCCCTGCCCGGGCACTGGAACGGCACCCCGCCGCAGGGAGCCGCATAGGATGGCCCAATGACGTATTCCCCTGCTGATACCCGTTACGACTCAATGCCCTACCGCAGGGTCGGCCGCAGCGGCCTGCACCTGCCCGCTGTTTCCCTGGGGCTCTGGCACAACTTCGGCGACGACAAGCCATTCGACATCCAGAGGGCCATCCTGCGCCGTGCCTTCGACCTGGGCGTCACCCACTTCGACCTGGCCAACAACTACGGTCCCCCCTACGGCAGCGCCGAAACCAACTTCGGGCGCCACTTCGCCGACGACTTCCGGCCCTTCCGCGACGAACTGGTCATCTCGACCAAGGCCGGCTACGACATGTGGCCGGGGCCGTACGGCAACTTCGGTTCACGCAAGTACCTGCTGGCCAGCCTCGACCAGTCACTGAACCGCATGGGCCTTGACTACGTGGACATCTTCTACAGCCACCGCCCCGACCCGGAGACGCCCCTCGAGGAGACGATGGGCGCCCTCGACACCGCGGTACGCTCCGGGCGGGCCCTCTACGCCGGAATCTCCTCGTACTCGCCGGAGAAGACAATCGAAGCCGCCGCCATCCTGCGCGAGCTGGGCACCCCGCTGCTGATCCACCAGCCCTCCTACTCGATGCTCAACCGCTGGGTCGAAAACGGCAGCCCCAACCTGCCCGAAGCCCTCGAGAGCGTCGGTGCCGGCTCCATCGCCTTCTCCCCGCTGGCGCAGGGACTGCTCACCGACCGGTACCTCAATGGCGTGCCCTCCGACTCGCGGGCGGCCGCCGACAAGTCGCTCTCCGGTGACCACCTTTCCGACGACAACCTGCGCCGCGTGCGCGGGCTCAACGAGATCGCCGAAAGCCGCGGCCAGAGCCTCGCCCAGATGGCCGTCGCCTGGATCCTCCGCCCGCAGGCCAAGGGCACCCCGATCAGCTCGGCGCTGGTGGGAGCCTCGAGCGTCGCCCAGCTCGAAAGCAGCGTCGGAGCCGTCGCCAACCTCGACTTCACCGACGAGGAGCTCCGCGCGATCGACGAGTTCGCCGTCGAATCGGAAATCAACCTGTGGGCCCGGGCCCTGCAGGACTGATGGTCTCCATCCGCGAGGCGGCCGACTCCGACTGGCCCGCCCTTTGGGCGGTCATGGAGCCGGTCGTCCGCGCCGGTGAAACCTACTGCTGGGACACCTCAATGGACTCCGCCGCCGGGAAGCGCGAATGGCTTTCCGGCGGCGGAGATCCGACGATGCGGGTCTACGTCGCAGTGGACGACGACGGCGCGGTGGTGGGCACCGCCCAGCTCCACGCCAACCGCGGCGGCAACGGCAGCCACGTGGCCAACGCATCCTTCCTCGTAGCCTCGTCCGCGGGCGGCCGGGGCATCGGACGGGCGCTCGCGGAGTTCGTGCTGGCCGAGGCGCGGGCGCAGGGCTACCGCTCGATGCAGTTCAATGCCGTCGTCGAGACAAACACGAGTGCCGTGGCGTTGTGGCAGTCGCTCGGCTTCTCGGTCATCGGCACGGTTCCCGAAGCGTTCGCGCACCCCCGGACCGGGCTCACCGGCCTGCACATCATGCACCGCACCCTCTAGCCCCGGCGCCGCGGCTCCCAGCCGGCGGCAAGCCGGGGAAACGCCCGCTCATACCCGGCAAGGACCTTTGCCGCCGCGTGTGCTGAGTCGATGAGGGGGTGAACGGTGAAGGCACGCAGCGCCGCGTCGCGGTCGCGGTGCAGTGCCGCCCTCACCGTCTCCTGCTCCACCGCCTTCACGGCGCTCATCAGCCCGAGTTGGTGCGCGTTGAGGGGAGCCGCAGGCAGGGCAACCGCACCGTCCGCCGAGACCCGTGCGGGAACTTCGACGACGGCGTCCTCAGGCAGGCCCGGAAAGGTGGTTCCGTTGCGGACATTGAGGATCAGCTCCGCCGGGGCGCCGGTGAGCAGGGCGTGCATCAGGTTCAGGGCGATGCGTTCGTAGCCGCCGCCGGCCAGGTCCGCCTCGTCGCGTTCGTCCCCGGATCTTCGGGCTTCGGCGAGGTACCCGGCCTCCCGCTCCCGCCGCGCCGCTTCCCACACCGCGTACGGCTCGTCGGTTCCGGCAAGCTCGGCGTACAGTCCGGCCTGCTGGGCGGCGAGGATCTCGCCCCGGGTTGCGCCGGCGGAGGCAACCGACCGCAGCGCCTCACGGTGGAAGTAGTAGTAGAAAAGGTATTCGTTGGGCAGGGCCCCGAGCAGCCGGGGGAGCTCCGGCCCGAAGATGCGCCCCTCCTCAAACAGCGCAAGGCGCGCCGGGTCGGCCAGCAGGCCCGGCAGGCGGTCCGCGCCGTCGACAGTGAGCCCACGCAGCCACCCGAGGTGGTTCAGCCCCACATAGTCGACCCCGCGCAGCGAGCCGGGCCCAAGGGCCACACCGGCCGCCGCTGCGGCCCGGGCCACGAGGCCGGAGGCGGAGTCGCAGATGCCGATCACGCGGCGCCCGAGCACGGGCGCCAGGGCCTCGGTCACCATTCCCGCCGGATTGGTGAAGTTCACCAACCAGGCTCCGGGGGCCTGGTCGAGGATCGCGCCGGCGATGCCCAGCATGTCCGGGATGGAGCGTAGGGCATAGGAGATGCCCCCGGCCCCGACCGTCTCCTGGCCCAGCAGACCGCAGGCGAGGGCGACCCGTTCATCGAGCACCCGTCCGGCCGGGCCGCCGCTGCGGATCGCGGCAAACACAATGTCCGCCCCCGGCAGCGCCTTCTCAAGTCCCTGCCCGACCACGACGGAGGGAGGCCGGGAGCCGTCCGGGAGTGGCATTGACGAGAGCACCCGGGCCATTGCCCGGGCGCGGGCCGGCTCGGCGTCGACAAGGACAAGGGAGTCGATGAGCCCGGCGAACCGTCCGGCGGCGAGCGCGCGGTAGACAAGGGGCACGCGGAAGCCGCCGCCTCCAACGATGACAAGCTTCATGCGCCTCCCGTCCAGGCCCGCCCCGGCTTACCGAGTATTGTGCCCCATCCGCGCTCCCGTCCCAGGAGCGGGGCTTGTCACTTATCCGTCACCTTGCCGTTTCTGCCGGTGGAGCCTCCGACAGGGCGTACGCTCCTTCCATCGCCGTGACGAAGGGAGCACTGATGGAGGACGACAGCACATCGACGGCGCGCGAGGTGGTACGGGACTGGATCGAGGCCTGGAACTCCCACGACGGGCCGCGGCTCGGAGCGCTCTACGCCGAGGGAGCCACCTACGAGGATGTCCCGACCGGCCTGACAGCCCAAGGGCCCGAAGGGATCACCGGCTTCGCCCAGGTCTTCTTCACCCGGCTTGTGGGCGGCCTTGTCTGGGAGCTCAGGGGCGCCACGTACAGCGGCGACCGGGCCTCGGCGGAGTGGTCCTTCTCCGGGACAAACGAGGGCCTGGTTCCCGGTGAGGCAACGGCGGGGAAGGCCTTCGCCGTCCGGGGGTCGACAGTCTTCGAACTCGAGGGCGGGACGATCCGGCGCTCCTCGGACTACTACGACCACGCGACGATCCTGCGCCAGGTCGGTGCCCTGCCCGAGGGCGCGCCCCCTCCCTAGGCGGCGGCAGGGATCGCGGGTTCCGACGCCTGGGTGCGTGCGCTGATACACCGGCCGCCGATATACGGTGCGCCACCCGGGCAGGTTCAGCACGCCCGATGGACCGATGCGGGGACCCGCGTGCCGGGATGGCGCAGAGCGGGTAGCGTGATTTCGCCTCCGCGCCCGGCACACCGAGTAAGGTGCGGTACATGGCGAACCAGCACCGCTTCGATCCCCTGGCGGGCCGGCGCTCGGAAGCCGATCCCGAGTTCGACATCCTCCTGGCCGGCCAGGTGTTTTTCGACATCACCTTCACCGGGCTGGATCAGATGCCGAGCCCGGGCACCGAGGTCTGGACCGACGGCATGGGGTCGAGCCCGGGCGGGATCGCCAACCAGGCGATCGCCTCGAGCCGGCTGGGGCTGAACACCGCCCTCGCCGCGGCGTTCTCCGACGACGGGTACGGCCAGTTCAGTTGGGACATCCTCACCGGCCAGGAGCACGTTGACCTTTCGCGTTCGCAGGTTTTCCCAAGCTGGCATTCGCCGGTCACCGTCTCGCTTTCCGTCAAGCGCGACCGCTCCCTCGTCACCCACGGACACCCGCCGCCGCTCACCGCCTCGGAGCTCATCGGTGTGCCGCCCACCTGCAGGGCGGCCGTTGCCGGTGTCGAGGAGCGCCTCGAGCCCTGGGTGCTCGCCGCACACGGAAAAGGCACAAAACTGTACGGCGACGTCGGCTGGGACCCGGCCCGCACCTGGTCGCCGCTGGTGCTCAACTCCCTCGAACATTTCCATGCCTTCCTCCCCAACGACGTCGAAGCAATGGCCTACACGCGCACCGACGACCCCTGGGCGGCGCTCTACGCCCTCGCCGACCTGGTGCCCGTTGCGGTGGTGACCGTCGGCCAACAG
Source organism: Arthrobacter sp. TJ-254 (assembly GCF_058269175.1). Lineage (NCBI taxonomy): Bacteria > Bacillati > Actinomycetota > Actinomycetes > Micrococcales > Micrococcaceae > Arthrobacter > Arthrobacter sp. TJ-254. The sequence goes on from NZ_JBZCNF010000002.1 coordinate 630,646, forward strand.
GGGGCGATGGCCGTTGACGCACTCACGGGAGAGGAGGAATGGGTGCCGGCGCTGCCTGTCACGGCCCACGATCCGACGGGCGCCGGCGACTGTTTCAGCGCAGCGTTCATCATGGGCGACCTCGCCGGCTTCTCCCTGGCCGACCGCCTGAGCTTCGCGAACCTCTGCGCTTCGCTGTCGGTGCAGCAGGTCGGCGGCTCGCTGGCCGCCCCGGGCTGGGGAGACATCGCCGACTGGTGGCACCGGGTGAGTTCAGCCAACGACGGCGTGCGCCGGCAGTGGCTGCGCCGGTACGCGTTCCTCGAGGACTTCGTCTCCGACGTCCCCCTCGAAGCGGTGCGCAGAGCCTCCGCCACCATCGCCCGGCACTCCGATGCGGGAGCCGCGGGCGCCGGTGGCAGAATGGGTCAGTGAGTTTTTCTGCCCCGCAAGCCGCCGAGCGATCGGTGGAGATCGACCTGGCCGCCGTGCGCCACAACGTTCGGCACCTGATCAACGTCGCCAGCCCCGCGCGCGTCATGGCCGTCGTCAAGGCCGACGGGTACGGCCACGGGGCCGTCCCGGTGGCCCGCGCCGCCCTGCAGGCCGGCGCCGCCTGGCTGGGCACGGCGCATATCGCCGAAGCCCTCGAGCTGCGCGCCGCCGGGATCGAGGCGCCCCTGCTGGCCTGGCTGCACACAGCGGACAGCGACTTCGTTGGCGCCGTCGAGCATGGCGTTGACCTGGGGATCTCCGGCTGGGAACTCGACCGGGTTGTCGCCGCTGCCCGCCTGCTGGAGCGGCCGGCCCGCGTGCACCTGAAAATCGACACCGGGCTGGGCCGCAACGGGTGCCCTCCCGAGCTGTGGGAGGAACTCCTTGGACGCGCGCTCGCCCACCAGGAGGCGGGGCTGCTGCGCGTAGTCGGCGTCTTTTCGCACCTCGCGGTCGCGGATGAACCGGACCGCCTCGAAACCGACGAGCAGCTGTGCCGGTTCCGGGAGGCCGTCGCCGTCGCCGAAGACGCGGGGGCGGACCTCGAAGTGCGCCACATCGCCAACACCCCCGGCACCCTCTCCCGCCCTGACTGCCACTTCGACCTTGTCCGGGTTGGTCTCGGCGTGTACGGGCTTTCCCCGTTCGCAGGGCAGAAACCGGCCGAACTCGGCCTGCGCCCGGCGATGACCTTCGCCACGACCGTCGCGAACTGCAAGGAGGTGCCCGCCGGCCAGGGGGTCTCCTACGGGCTGGCCTACCGCACCGACCACCCCACCACGCTCGGGTTGATCCCGGCCGGCTACGGCGATGGAGTGCCCCGTATCGCCACCGGCGGGCCCGTCCTGGTTGACGGTCGCATCTACCGGGCCGTCGGCCGGATCGCCATGGACCAGTTCGTCGTCGACTTCGGCGCCACCGGGCTTGCCGGTTCAGCGACAAGCCCCCTCGGGCACCGGGCCGTCCTCTTCGGCGGGGACGGAGCGCCCGGCGCGGAGGAGTGGGCCGCGGCGTCGGGATCGATCAACTACGAGATCGTCACAAGGATCAGCAGCCGGGTCCCGCGCATCTACCTGAATGAGGAGCCCGACGGTGAGTGAATCCGAACCGCTTGAGCGGCCCGCCGCGGAAGACCGCGCCCCCGACGGCTCCGGCCCGGCTCCGGCGCCGTTGTGGGTCAGGGACGTGCGGGTGGGCTCCGCGCAGGAACTCCAGGACGTCGCCGGTGCGCTTGCGGGCGCCCTGGACGCCGGTGATCTCCTGATCCTCACCGGTGACCTCGGTGCCGGCAAGACGACCTTCACCCAGGGCCTGGGTGCGGCGCTCGGGGTCCGGCATCCGATCATCTCCCCGACGTTCGTCCTTGTCCGCAACCACCCCCCGGTCGCTGAGGGCCCCGGCCTGGTCCACGTCGACGCCTACAGGCTCGGTACGGCCGAGGACATCGACGACCTCGATCTCGAATCGACCCTCGATTCGAACGTGACCGTCGTCGAGTGGGGGGCGGGCCGGGCCGAGCACCTGGCCGCAAGCAGGCTCGAGATCACCATCCTTCGGCCCACCGGGGCAGACGCCGCTGAGGGCGCGGGCGCAGGGGACATCATCACGGACTTCTCCGACGACGTCGACGAGCCGCGGCTGGTCCGCGTGTCCGGGCACGGTCCGCGCTGGGCCGGGGGACCTCCCGCGCAGCTGCTCGACTAGGCTGTTACAGTGCTGATTCTTGCCCTTGACACCTCCGCCGCGGCGTCCGCCGCCCTCCTGCGCGGCACCGCCGTCATCGGCGAATTCACCAGCGGAGACACCCGCTCCCACGCCGAAGTCCTCGCCCCTGCGGTGCAGGACCTGCTGCGCGGCGCCCAGGTTGAAGGCCCTGAGCTCGGGGCCATCGCCGTCGGTGTGGGGCCCGGGCCGTTCACCGGGCTCCGGGCGGGCCTGGCCACCGCCCGCACGCTGGCCTTCGTGTGGGGGCTGCCGCTGCACGGGGTCATGAGCCTTGACGCCATTGCGCTTTCCGCCGCTGCGGCCGGAGAGCCCGGGAGCGAGTTCCTCGTCGCGACCGACGCGCGCCGGCGCGAGGTGTACTGGGCGCGGTACCGGCGCGGGCCCGGAAGCGGAGCCGGATCCACCGGGGACGGACTGCCCGTGCTCGTCGACGGACCCCATGTGGGTGCCGCCGGCACCCTGCCGCGGCTTCCGGTGTTCGGCGCCGGCGCCGGCCTCTATGAGGATGAACTCGATGCGGCGCCGGAGTTCACGCAGATGAATCCGGAAGCCGCGGCGCTCGGGCGCGTTGCCGAAGCGCGGCTGCGCGGGGGGATCCCGCTGCTCGATACGACTCCCTTGTACCTGCGCGAATCCGACGCGAAGGTGCCCGGTCCGCGGAAACGGGTAGGGCCGTGAGCCTCTCCATCCGCCCGCTCGAGTTCGAGGACATCGAGGCGGTGGGCCGGCTGGAGCACGAACTGTTCCCCATCGACGCCTGGCCCCTGCAGCTGTTCTACGACGAGTACTTCCAGCCGGACACCCGCCGGTACATCGTTGCTGAAGTGGACGGCGCGCTGGTGGGTTACGCCGGCGTCATGGTCATCGACGTCACGGCCGACATCCAGACCATCGGGGTCCTGCCCGGCTACGAGGGGCAGGGAATCGGCACCGCACTGCTCACCGAACTCCTGGCGGAGGCGGAACGCCGCGGTGCGCGGAACGTGCTGCTCGAAGTGCGGGCCGACAATCCCCGCGCACAGCAGCTCTACACCCGGTTCGGGTTCGAAAAGATCTCCACACGGCGCAGGTACTACCGCGACGGCGTCGATGCATTGGTGATGCGCTTGGCCCTGCAGCCCGGCGAAGCAGAAGGGAAGACCTCATGAAGTCCAGCGCGCCGCTGGTGCTCGGCATCGAATCATCCTGCGACGAGACCGGAGTGGGAGTGGTCTCAGGCACCCGCCTGCTGGCCAACACGGTCTCGTCCTCGATGGATGAGCACGTCCGCTTCGGCGGTGTGATCCCCGAAATCGCCTCCCGGGCGCACCTCGACGCGTTCCTTCCGACCCTCCAGCAGGCCCTTGCCGAGGCGGGCGTCACCCTCGACGAAATCGACGCCATTGCTGTGACCACCGGGCCGGGTCTTTCCGGGGCGCTCATGGTCGGGGTTTCCGCGGCCAAGGCGCTCGCCGTCGCCACGGGCAAGCCCCTCTACGCCGTTAACCACCTCGTTGCACACGTGGGCGTGGGAATGCTGGGCGGCACGTTCGCCCAGGGGATGCCCGAGAACCTTGGAGCCCTGCTCGTTTCCGGCGGCCACACCGAGATCCTGAAGGTCGGAGGCATCGCCTCGGAGGTGGAGCTGCTCGGCTCGACAATCGACGACGCCGCGGGGGAAGCCTACGACAAGACAGCGCGCATCCTCGGCCTGGGCTACCCGGGAGGCCCGGCCATCGACAAGCTCGCTGCCGAGGGAAACCCGCAAGCCATCCGCTACCCCCGGGGGCTCACCCAGCCCAAATACATGGGCACGGCCGAGAACCCGGGGCCCCACCGGTACGACTGGTCCTTCAGCGGACTGAAAACGGCCGTGGCACGCAGCGTTGAACAGTTCGAAGCGGCGGGCCGGCCCGTACCGGTCGCCGACATCGCCGCCTCCTTCCAGGAAGCGGTCGTCGACGTCATCACCTCGAAAGCCGTCCTGGCCTGCCGCGAACACGGCATGACGAGCCTGCTGCTGGGCGGTGGAGTGGCCGCGAACTCGCGGCTGCGCGAGCTGACCGCCCAGCGCTGCGCCGCCGCCGGCATTGAGCTGACGGTCCCGTCGCCGGCCCTGTGCACCGACAACGGAGCCATGGTCGCCGCCCTGGGGGCGCAGATCGTTCTGGCCGGCGGGGCGCCCAGCGGCATCGGTTTCGCCACCGACTCGTCGATGCCGGTCACGAGCATCGTGCTCTGACGGGTTCTGTCCTCCGACCGGTACGGCACCGGTCGGAGTATGAGGTTCCGCGGCAGGCCGGAGCGGCGGGAGGGCGCCTGCCCGCCTGCCGCTTCCGGGCCTAGAGGCCGAGCTTCTCGAGGGCGGGCAGCTCCGCGCGGACCCTGGCACGGGCCTCGGCGGCGCTCGGGGCGCGCACCGCGATCTCGGCCAGTTTGCGGGCGTCGTCGAGGCTGACGCTGGCCAGCACCGCTCCGACTCCGGCGAGGGCCCGCGGCGTCATCGACAGGGTTGAAACCCCGAGCCCCACCAGCACGACGGCGAGCGCGGGATCGGCTGCGGCCTCACCGCAGACGCCCACGGGCTTCGCATGCCCCTCGGCGTTCGAGCCTTCGACGGTCAGGCCGATCAGGCGGAGCACGGCCGGCTGCCAGGCATTGTTCAGCGCGGCGAGCGATCCAAGCTGGCGGTCGGCGGCCATGGCGTACTGGGTGAGGTCGTTGGTGCCGATGCTCGCGAATCCGACCTCCGCCAGGATGGATTCGGACATGAGCGCGGCCGAGGGAACCTCGACCATCACCCCCGGGGTCTTCAGTCCCGCCTCGGTCGCCATTGCCGCGAACTGGGCGGCCTCCTCAGCCGTGGCGATCATTGGGGCCATGACCCAGACTTCCGCCGAGGACTGCGCTTCGGCGTCGGCGATGGCCGTGAGCTGCCGTTTGAGGACGCCGGGGCTGGTGATGTCGGTCCGGTAGCCGCGCACGCCGAGGGCGGGGTTCGGCTCGGTGGTGTCGGTCAGGAACGGCAGGGGCTTGTCCGCGCCGGCGTCAAGGGTGCGCACCACCACCTTCTTGCCCGGGAACGCGTCGAAGACGCCCTTGTAGGCTTCGACCTGGTCCTCGGAGGAGGGCTCGGTGTCGCGGCCCAGGAAGCAGAACTCCGTGCGGAGCAGCCCGACGCCCTGGGCTCCGGCCTCCGCCGCGGCCCTTGCGTCCTTGGCGCCGCCCACGTTGGCGAGCAGCGGCACTTCGTGGCCGTCGGAGGTGACGCCCCTGCCGTTGAAGACCGCAAGGGCGGCCGCAGCCGCGGCATAGGCCTCGGCTGCTGCGGCTTCTTCGGCGCCGGGATTGAGGCTGATGGTTCCGGCGGCGCCGTCGACGAAGACCTGCGTTCCGTCCTCAAGCGAGTCGACCCCTTCGGCGGCGACCACGGCCGGCAGCCCGAGGGAGCGGGCAATGATGGCCGTGTGCGACTGCGGACCTCCACCCGATGTGACGAGGGCCTTCACCACGGTGGGATCGAGCGTGGCGGTGTCCGCGGGGGCGAGGTCCTCGGCAATGAGGATGAAGGGTGTGTCGGAGACGGGAATCCCGGGAGCGGGAAGCCCACGGAGCTGGGCGACGATCCGGGAGCGGACGTCGAGCACGTCGGCGGTGCGTTCGGCCATGTATCCGCCGAGGTTCAGGAGCATGTCCGCGACAGCCCCGCCCGCCTCCCACGCGGCGCGAGCGGGCGAGGTTCCCCGGTTGATGAGCTTGACCGCGTTCTTGATCAGCATTGGATCGGCGGCCATCATTGCCGTTGCTTCAAGAACGGCCTTGGCATCTCCGCTGGCAAGCGTCGAGCGGCCCTTCAGGTCCTCCTGCACTGCTTTCGAGGCACTGCGCAGCGCTTCCACGGCCTCCTCGGCCGTCGTTCCCTCCGGCAGGCCTTCACCGGCCGGGGGTTCACCGACGGGCTTGGGCATGTTCCGGATCTCGCCGATTACCCGCCCCGGGCTGACACCTACTCCTGAGAAATTCTTCATTGAACGTCCTCGTTTCCTTGCCGTCGTCGTCGGCGCGTCGACTCCCACCGTACCGCCCCTGGGGAGGATTGGTGTGACCAACTTCATATATCGCTGCTATAGGTGTTACCGTAGCAGGCATGGATACCGCTGGCGAGCCTGCGCCGAAAATCAGGCTGCTCCGGGCAGCCGCTTCGCTGCTGGCCGAATCCAACGGCTCTCCGGTCTCGACACGCCAGGTCACGAAGCTGGCGCGGGTCACCGCGCCAACGCTGTACCACCACTTTGGAGACAAGGAGGGCCTGTTCGATGCCGTCGTGGCGGAGGGGTTCACCGAGTACCTCGAAGGTGAGCGCAACCTGCCCACCTCGGGTCAGCCGATCGAAGACCTGCGCCGCCACTGGGACAACCATGTGCAGTTCGGCCTTGACCATCCCCACCTCTATCTGGTCATGTTCGGCAATATCCGTCCCGAGCGCCGGCCGTCGATGGTCGCTGAGGCCGAGGCCTTCCTCGAGGAGGTCCTGGAGCGGGCCGCTGCGGCGGCCCGTCTCGTTGTACCGCCGGGCGAAGCGGCCCGGAGCCTGCTCGCCGCAAACATCGGCGTCACGCTCATGCTGATCGCAGACCCGGCGCCGGAGCGCAACCTCGAACTTTCAGTGATGACCCGTGAGGCCGTCATCTCCGCGATAGCCATAGACTCCGAAGCGGACCCGGTCATCGACACCGAGGGCACACCCTCGGTGGTGGTGGCCGCCATCGCGCTTAATGCGGCACTGCAGGCCTCACACCCCGAACAACTGTCGAATTCCGAGCTGAAGCTGTTCCTTGAGTGGCTTCACCGGATCTCCATCCGAACAGGCTGAAGCTCCACCCATTTATCCATCACTCCCCGCAGCGACGCAGGGACAACGGTTAGGAATGCACGTGGCAACACAAACAGAAGTGGCGCCCCGCCCCAGTGCGCGGGTACGCGTCCAGAAATTCGGGACCTTCCTGTCCGGGATGATCATGCCGAACATCGGGGCGTTCATTGCGTGGGGCCTCATCACGGCGCTGTTCATTCCGAAGGGCTTCTTCCCCAACCCGGCCCTCGAAGCGCTGGTGGGTCCCATGATCACCTTCCTGCTGCCGCTGCTCATCGGCTACACCGGCGGGCGCATGGTCCACGGAGTCCGCGGCGGCGTCGTCGGAGCAGCGGCCACGATGGGCGTGATCGTTGGCACCGACATCCCGATGTTCATCGGCGCCATGATCATGGGTCCCCTGACGGCGTTGATCATGAAGAAGTTCGACGGGCTGTGGGCCACGAAGATCCGGCCCGGATTCGAGATGCTCGTCGACAACTTCTCGGCCGGCATTGTCGCTGCGGCGATGGCGGTCTTCGGTCTGTTCGCCGTCGGACCCTTGGTGACGGCCTTCAGCAACGCCGCCGGCGCCGTCGTCGACTTCCTCGTCACCAACGGCCTGCTGCCCCTGACGAGCATTCTGATCGAACCGGCCAAGGTCCTGTTCCTCAACAACGCCATCAACCACGGCATCCTCACCCCGCTTGCCACCCAGCAGGCCCTTGAGAACGGCAAGTCGGTCCTGTTCCTGCTCGAGGCCAACCCGGGGCCCGGCTTCGGCGTCCTGCTTGCCTACATGATCTTCGGACGCGGCATCGCCAAGGCTTCCGCTCCCGGCGCAGCGCTCATCCACTTCGTGGGTGGCATCCACGAGATCTACTTCCCCTACGTGCTGATGAAGCCCATCATGATCCTCGCCGCGATCGGCGGCGGCATGGCTGGCATCCTCACCCTCGTCATCACCGGTGCGGGCCTGCGCTCGCCGGCGGCCCCGGGCAGCATCATCGCCGTTTACGCGGCGACTGCCTCGGACAGCTATGTGGGTGTGACCCTCTCGGTCCTGCTTGCCACGGCGGTGTCGTTCCTGATCGGTTCGGTCATCCTCAAGACGACAAAGAACCCGGCCGACGACGACGACAGCCTGAGCAATGCCACAACCAGGATGGAAGGCCTGAAGGGCCGCAAGAGCTCGGTTTCGGGCCTTCTCGGCGCCAAGGGTGATGCACCCGCCGGCCCCATCAAGAACGTCGTCTTCGCCTGTGACGCGGGCATGGGCTCGAGCGCGATGGGCGCCTCGGTGCTCCGCAACAAGTTCAAGGCGGCCGGACTGACCGATGTGAAGGTCACCAACTCGTCGATCGCGAACCTCACCGACACCTACGACCTCGTCGTCACCCACCAGGACCTGACCGACCGGGCCCGGCCCCTGACCACCGGGGCCACGCACGTCTCCGTGGATAACTTCATGAACAGCCCGCGGTACGACGAAATAGTCGATCTGGCCCGGAACCAGCGAGAGGGCAGCGCCACACCGGCTCCCGACAGCGGTGCGCCCGACATCTCGGAGCAGGCTCAGCCTGCTGGGGCAGAGGTCCTGGCCGAGCAGAGCGTAATTCTCACCGGAAGGGCAATGAACCAGGCCGATGCCATCGACGAAGCGGGGCAGCTCCTCGTGGACCGCGGAGCCGTCGACCCGAGCTACATCGCGGCAATGCACGAACGCGAGCGGTCTGTCGCAACGTACATGGGCAATTTCCTGGCCATCCCGCACGGCACCAATGCCGCCAAGGAGTACATCAAGCGCTCGGCCGTCTCGATCGTGCGCTACCCCGACGGCATCGATTGGAACGGCAAGCAGGTGAAGTTCGTGGTGGGCGTTGCCGGCGTCAACAACGAGCACCTTTCGATCCTCTCGGCCATCGCCCGCGTCTTCTCCGACAAGGAGCAGGTCGCCCGCCTCGACCGGGCGGAAACCGTCGATGAGGTCCTTGCCCTCTTCGGGAAGGTGAACGCCTAGTGAAGGCCGTCCATTTCGGAGCCGGAAACATCGGCCGCGGCTTCGTGGGGCTGCTGCTCCACGAAGCCGGGTACGAGGTGGTGTTCGCCGATGTTGCCGACGCGCTGATCGACCAGCTCACCTCGACGCCCTCCTACACGGTCCACGAGGTCGGTGAGGAACCCACCGACAAGACGGTGGACAACTACCGGGCGCTTAACTCGCGGTCCCAGGAGGCGGAGGTAATCACCGAGATCGCGACGGCCGACATTGTCACCACGGCCGTCGGACCCAGCGTCCTGAAGTTCCTCGCACCGGTGATCGCCGCCGCCATTGCGCAGCGGTCACCCGAGGCCCCGCCGCTGCAGGTGATGGCATGTGAGAACGCGATCAACGCGACCGACCTGCTGCGCCAAGCCATTGTGGATGCCTATTCGGGGGACCGGAGCGGACTGGAGGCCCGGGCGGTCTTCGCCAACACGGCGGTGGACCGGATCGTGCCCAACCAGGCACCCGGGCAGGGCCTCGACGTCACTGTCGAAACCTTCTTCGAGTGGGTCATCGACCGTACGCCGTTCCGGGGAAAGGAGCCGCGGATCCCCGGGGCCACCTACGTGGACGATCTCGCGCCCTACATTGAGCGCAAACTGTTCACCGTGAACACCGGCCACGCCGCCTGCGCCTACTTCGGCTACGCGGAGGGCATCGAGAAAATCTCGGATGCCATGGCGGATGCCGGGGTGGCGCGCAGGGTACGGTCCGTGCTTGACGAGACGAAGCAGTTGCTTGTCACAAAGCACGGCTTCGGCGAGGACGAGCAGGAGGCCTACGTGCAGAAGATCCTCCGCCGGTTCTCCAACCCGCACCTGCCCGACACCGTGGTGCGGGTCGGACGGGCACCGCTGCGGAAGCTAGGACGCCACGAACGGTTCGTCGGACCCGCCGCCGAACTCGCCGAAAGCGGTGCCCATCCAGTTGCCTTGCTTGCGGCGATCGAGGCAGCGCTCGCGTTCAGGGACGCGGCGGACCCCGAGGTGGAGGAGCTCGCGCGCATCATCGAGGAACACCCCGCCGAGGAGGCGACCACGAGGATCACGGGACTCGAGCCCGCCCACGCCTTGTTCCCCGCGGTCCTCGACCTCGTGAAGGCACGCGCCACCGTGTGAACCCAGCAGCACCGCAGCTGGCGGGAACCGCAGAAGGCTCTTCCCCTCCGGGCCGGAGGGGAAGAGCCTTCTGCGTTGAGGGACAGCGGATCAGCCCTCGGGCTCGATTGTGAGCGCTGCTTCGATCCCATCGAGGAGGAGCCCGAGTCCGAACCCGAATTCGTCCCCGTAGGCGTAGCTGGGCGTCAGGATGTGGGTGCGCGCCATCTCGGCAAGGTGGGGGAAGGCCCCCGACATCATCTGCTGCTGGGCCAGGCTGCTGGCGTTCGCGGTGTCAACGTCATCGTCGCCCAGCGGAAGGGAGGCCTCCTGGAGGGCGAACCCGTCAACATAGCTGTCGAGGAGCGACATCGCATGGGCCACCATCGGCATCGGGAAGCCCGCCCCGCGCAGGCAGGCAATCACCGCGTCCAGATGGCGCAGGGTTGCCGCCCCCGGTGAGGTGCGCATCAGGCTGATCGCCCATGGATGGCGTGCCCAGGCTGCGCGGGCTGAATGCGCCCTGCCCTCCATGGCCTTCCGCCAGGGGGCACCCGTGGAGGGCAGGGCGATCTCCTCGAAGACAAGATCGACCATGCCGTCGATGAGGTCGTCCTTGTTGTTCACGTGATAGTAGAGCGACATTGCCTCCACCCCGAGTTCAAGGGCGAGTTTGCGCATGCTCAGCGCCTCGAGGCCGCCTGCATCGGCCAATGCCACCGCGACGCGGATCACCCGGACGCGGGACACGGGCTCCCTGGCGGCTTTCCCGGGTCTCATCGTCCCCGGTTTCGCCGTCCTAGCTTCGGTCATCCTCGCCGCCTTTCTCCCGCTGCGTGGGCTGTCCGCCTGCTCATCTTACGGTGTATGGTGCCCCCAAGACTCCTACCTTACAGCGTTAGGTGCGCCAGGGGCACGCGATCACGGTACTGCTCAAAGTCCTTATGCGTAGGTGGTCCCGCGTACGGTGCGCCTTACCACGGAAGGCGGGGTTCGGCCATCGAAAGCGGCCTGGATCCATACCGGGGAAGTCACGAGGCAGGGAATGTCGGCGGCGGTACGATCGGCGCAGGGATCCCATTGAAAACCGGCCAAACAGCAGGGATGGAAGAAGGGAGGATGCCATGACCAGCGAAACACCCGATCCGGCCCAGGAGATCGACAGCAGCGACATCGAAGCCATCCAGAACGACGAAGGCCTGATCCAGGCCGACCGGGTGGACCTGATCACCAGCCAGCTTGAGGAAGAGGATGCAGATCCGGACCGGGACCCTCCGGGCGCCTGACCGCAGGCCTGCCGCCCGGGACCGTCCCTACCGGTCGCCTGACCGCGGCAGGGTCAACGAAGTAGAAATGCGGTGACCCGATTGGCGAGGAGGGCAGGGTCGGCGTCGTGCCCCTGACCGTCGAGGAGGCCAAGCTCTGCCCCGGGGACCACCTGTGCGATGCCCTGTGCGCCCCACTGCATGAACTCCGGGGAGGCGCCACCGGCCAGGGAGAGTGTGCGGGCGGTGATGGAGGCCAGCTCGGCTGGAATGCTGCTGTCGCCCATCACGGCGTCGTCGTAGCCGAGGGTGGGGGCGATGGCAGTCATCCCCTCCCAGGCAGGTGAGGATTTCATCTGCTCGACCGCGGCCCCGGGCATCCCGACCCGGGTCAGGAATGCCGTCACCGCACCATCCCGGTCTCCTGCACCCAGCGCCGAGCCGAGTTCCGCCGTATAGGCGCTGGCCGCCGGGCGGGCGGGCGGGCTCGGGCATGAAGGGCACCTCGTACACGATGAGGTCGGTGATCTCCCCTCCGAGGCGGGCGGCGGCGAGAGCGGCCAGTGCCCCTCCGGACGACAGGCCCAACAGGGCGGCCGGTGCGCCGACCGCGGTGATCAGGGCCGCGATGTCCTCGATCTCGCGGTCCACGGCATAGGGACCGGTGTCGCCGCTGGCACCGCGGCCCCTGCGGTCGTAAAGCACGACGGTGCGGGTTGGCGCGAGCCCGGCGGCGATGGCGCGCATCGGCCCCGAGTCCCTGTGGCACATGGCGCCGTCGATGAGGATGATCGCAGGGCCCGCTCCCTGGATTTCGTAGGCAATGCGGGTTCCGTCGTGCGAGTACACATCACTCATCGGTTTGTTCCTCCCGTAGGCTACTGTCTCAGCTGCTGAACCATGTCCATGACGACGGCGCGCAGGTTGCCGCCGGTCTCCTCGGCAACCCGGCGCTGGCGCTGGTAGCCGGCGCCCCGGCGGATGATCGTCTCAACATCGGCGAGCTCGTCGCTGCAGCCAAGCCTGGCGGCGACCGGTTCGAGCCGGTTCAGCACCTCCGTGAGGTGTTCGGTGACGAGCTGTTCCTTGCCTGCCGCGTCGAGGATGACGATCGCGTCAAGGCCGTACCGCGCGGCGCGCCACTTGTTCTCCTGGACATGCCACGGGGGCATCGTGGGAATCGTTCCCCCCGCCTCGAGCTGCGTGGAGAACTCGTCGACGAGGCACTGGGTGAGGGCGGCAACAGCACCGACGTCCTGGAGGGTGGACAGCCCGTCGCAGACGCGCATCTCGACTGTGCCGAGGTTGCCCACGGGGCGCACGTCCCAGCGGATCTCGCTCACCGAGTCGATGACTCCCGTGGTGAACATGTCCGACACATAGGACTCGTAGGCCTGCCAGTCGGGGAACTGGAACGGCAGTCCCGCCGTGGGCAGCTGCTGGAACATGAGGGCGCGGTGCGAGGCGTAGCCCGTGTCCTCACCGCACCAGAACGGAGAGGAGGCCGACAGTGCCTGGAAGTGCGGGAAGTAATTGACGAGCCCGTCCAGCACGGGCAGGGCCTTATCGCGCGAGTCGAGGCCAACATGGACGTGGACCCCGTAGATCACCATCTGACGGCCCCACCACTGCGTGCGGTCGATCAGCTTGAAGTAGCGTTCCTTGTCGGTCACCGCCTGGGAACGGGGGGCACTGAAGGGGTGGGACCCTGCGGAGAACAACTCGACGCCCATCGGGTCAGTGACCTCGCGCACCGCGGCAAGTGACCTGCTGAGGTCCTCCTTCGCCTCGGCGACGGTCGTGCAGACGCCCGTGACCAGTTCGACGGTGTTGAGCAGGAGTTCCTGCTTGATGTGGGGGTGTTCCTCGTCGTCCTGCAGTTCGGGGTGGTTGGCGCTGACTCCCCGGAGGACTTCCTCGGCGGCCGAGACCAGTTCGCCGCTCTCGCGGTCCACCAGGGCCAGTTCCCACTCGACGCCCAGCGTTGACTGTGCAGACTGGGCAAAATCGATCTTCATGGGGCTGGCTCCTGACCGGTACCGGACTGTGTGCTGGTGTATCGCCTCGGCAGCGCGTCATCGCGAATGAGAACTGAGCCCAATATTAGTGCAGGGCCCGCACCGCTGCGTCCGGTCTCCGGATGGAACAATGGGCGGGTGCCAATCCTCAACAAAGACATGACCCTGTGTATCTCGCTCGCGGCCCGGCCCAGCAACTTCGGGACCCGGTTCCACAATTACCTCTATGACGAGCTGGGACTCAACTACATCTACAAGGCCTTCACCACCACGGACCTGCCCGCGGCGATCGGGGGAGTGCGTGCGCTCGGCATTCGGGGCTGCGCCATTTCGATGCCCTTCAAGGAGGAGGTGATCGCCCTCGTTGACCGCATGGACCCCTCGGCCAAGGCGATCGACTCGGTGAACACCATTGTCAATGATGACGGAACCCTCACCGCCTACAACACCGATTACCTTGCCGTGGCGCGCCTGCTTGCCGAACACAAAGTCGACCCAGGGCACGACGTGCTCGTGCGCGGTTCCGGTGGAATGGCCAAAGCGTTCGTGGCGGCGCTGCGGGACTCCGGGTTCGGCAACGTGACGGTCGTTGCCCGCAACGAAAAAGCGGGCCGGGCGCTGGCCGGCCAGTACGGGTTCAACTGGCAGGGCGAGCTGGGTTCCTCAACCGCGGGGCTGCTCATCAATGTGACGCCGATCGGCATGGCCGGCGCCGACGCCGACGGGCTCGCCTTCCCGCCCCCGGCCGTCGAGGCCGCTGAGGTGGTGTTCGACGTCGTGGCGCTGCCGTCCGAAACGCCGCTCATCCGCGCCGCCCGGGCGGCAGGCAGGCCGGTGATCACCGGCGCCGAGGTGGTCGCGCTCCAGGCCGAGGAGCAGTTCGTGCTGTACACGGGCATTCGGCCCACCCCGGAGCAGGTCAAGGCGGCCGGGGAATTCTCCCGGCGGGCCTGAAGCCAGAAGCCTGAGGCTTGAAGACGCCGGCGGGGACCTCCCGGCTGCCCGGCCCGGCACTTACGCGCCTGGGCCGAGCAGCTTCTGGAGGGGGCCGTCGTCGAAGGCCTCGAGCAGGGCCTTGACGTCCTTGTAGACCTCGACGGCGCCGGCGTCGCGCAGCTCGGATTCACTCGTGCCGCCGGTCGTCACGCCGATGGTCGGGATGTCCAGGTCCGTCGCGGCAAAGACATCCCACACCGCGTCGCCGACAAACACAACGTTCGCCGGTTCAAGCCCTCCGGACTCGAGGGCGGCCTGCAGGATGTCGGGGGAGGGCTTGCTATTCTCGGCGTCCGAGGAGCTGGTTGCCCCGGTGATGGCGGCGTCGGCGTCAATGACGCTGCGGAGCACCCCGAGCTCCTGCCCGGAGGCGGAGGACGCGAGGACAACAACGAGTTCCGCCTCGAAGCACTTGCGCAGCAGGTCTCCGGCACCCTCGAATGCGCGCAGGGACGGCCAGAACGTCGAGAATACGGCGCCGTGGGTCGCATCGAGCTCCCCGTCCACGGAGGTGTCCCGGTCCCCGCCCAGGAGATGGGCGATCAGCTTGTCACCGCCCATGCCGATGGCCCTGTGGATTTCGGCCATTGGGACGTCGTGCCCGAACCGGCGGAACGCCTGCCACCATGCCAGGGTGTGCTGGTAGTTCGAGTCGACAAGGGTGCCGTCGACGTCGAAGAGGACGCCGCGGCGGGGCGAGGATGGGTTGGGGTTCATGACGGCCACCTTGCTGATCGGGTTTTCACCCGAGTGTAGCGATCGCATCCCGCCGGTCTGCGGCGAATTCGTGGCTGGTCCTCACAGCAGACTTCCTGTACGGATCGGGAGAT
This sequence comes from Arthrobacter sp. TJ-254, assembly GCF_058269175.1. Lineage (NCBI taxonomy): Bacteria > Bacillati > Actinomycetota > Actinomycetes > Micrococcales > Micrococcaceae > Arthrobacter > Arthrobacter sp. TJ-254. Next base: position 645,929 of record NZ_JBZCNF010000002.1, read on the forward strand.
TGCCGGCCGGCAGGACCGGCGCACCGGCGCCGGCCGGTGCCTCTATCTCAACCCGCGGACCACAAGGTCGACGGCGGCGTCGCGCGCCTTTTCGTATTCGTCGTCGCCGATGCCGCACTTGCGCAGGTATTCGATGCCCTGCTGCACCGTCACAAGTGCAAGCGCCGTCTCGTCAGGGTCGAGGCCGGGGTCGATTTCCCCGGCGTCCTGGGCGCGGCGGATCTGCCGGCTGAACATCTCGCGGGTCGCCGCATGCGAGGTGACGGCGCAGCGCTTCACATCCTCGTCGCGGCCGCTCAGGGCGGTGGCGCTGTTGGAGAGCAGGCAGCCTTTGGCCGGCGGCCGGGCGGTGGCGTCCCCCTCGAAGACGACGGCGGAGAGCAGGGACTCCAGGGGTGCGTCTACGGACGAGAGGGCGGTTTCGAGCCTGGCTGCCTGGGAGGTTCCATAATCCTCGAGGATGCGCACGAACAGGTCGTGCTTGCTGCCGAACGCTCCGTAGAGGCTCTGCGCGCCCACGCCCGTGGCCTCGGTTAGGTCGGAGATCGAGGTTCCTTCATAGCCGGTGCTCCAGAAACGGTCCCGCGCTGCGGCGAGGACATTCCCTTCATCAAATTTGCGTGGTCGGGCCATGCGGGAATTCTAATCGTTCTTGAACGGTTGTTCAATATTTGACAAGCGGCAGCGCGGCCGACATATTTGAACGGACGTTCAAAAACTGAGGAGAGCTTCTATGAAGGCCAGCACAGCCACCGCGCCGGATCCGGTCGCACCGGCACCCCGCCCTGCCCGCACCAGATCGCCATGGTGGGGAGTGACGTCCCTGTCGGTGGTGCTCTTCGCGATTGTCACGAGCGAATTCCTGCCCGCGAGCCTGCTCTCACGCATGTCGGCGGACCTCCAGATCTCCGAAGGCCTGGCGGGCCAGGCCGTCACCGCCACCGCCGTCGCCGCAGCAATCACCGGTCCGATCGTTGCACTGGTCCTCCCGCGCCTCGACCGCAGGCTGGCCCTGATCGGGCTTGTCGCCCTGGCTACGCTCTCCAACCTCCTTGTTGCACTCGCTCCGTCCTTCGCGGTCCTGCTGACCGCACGGCTCCTGCTCGGCGTATCAGTCGGCGGATTCTGGGCCCTCGCCATCGCCGTCGTCGCAGCCCTGGTGAGCCGCGAGAAGATCGGCCGCGGCATGATGGTCGTGAATGTCGGCGTCTCCCTGGCGACGATCCTCGCCGTTCCCCTGGGCCTGGTCCTTGGAGAACTGTGGGGCTGGCGCACCCTGTTCCTCCTGGCGGCCGCGGCAAGCATCGCAGGCATGGTCCTGGCCGCCCTCTGGCTCCCGCCGGTGGCCCCGGAACCCTCCCCAGGGCGGGCCTTCCTGGCGACCCTGCGTTCACCGCTGGTGATTGTCGGGATGGCCGGCATGTTCCTCATCGCGGGCGGACACTTCGCCGGGTTCACCTACATCCGGCTGGCCGGTGACCTCGTCGCCGGGCTCAATGCCGAGGGCTTCGCCCTGGCGCTGGCCGCGTTCGGCATTGCCTCGTTCATCGGCAACCTCGCCAGCGGTCCTGCCGCAGACGGCGCCCTTCACCGTTCAGTCATCGTGATGGGGGTCGCGATCGGCGTGGCAACGATTCTGTGGGCCACCCTGGGCACCAGCACCCCGGTCGCCGTGGCGGCCATCGTGCTCTGGGGCCTTGGATTCGGCGCCATTCCCACCCTCATCCAGTCCTGGATGGCGCGGGCGCATCCGGAGAGCCTCGAATCGGTCTCAGGGGTGACGGTGGCTGCCTTCCAGCTGGCCATCGGCATCGGCGCGGCGGTGGGGGGAGTGCTCGTCAACACCTTCGACGTGCGTGCGGCCCTGATCGCGGGCGGGGCGGCGGCTTTGACCGGCGGCATCCTGCTCGGAGTGGTGCGCACCCGCAGGCTCCCGGCCTAGCTGGTTCCCCGGGGCGGTAGAGCCGGAACCGGCTCAACAACGATGGCCACCCGGTCCTCGCCGATCCGGGTGAGGACGAGGGTCGCCTTCCGGCGGGCCTTCCCGGAGCCCGCCAGCAGCTGGCGGCGCACCTCCTCCGGAGTGACCGAGGTGCCGCGCTTCTTGATGTCGAGGACGCCGATACCCTCGCTGCGCACCCACTGCTTGAGGGCCTTCACGTTGTAGGGTCGGATCTCGAGCACCCGATAGGCGCGCGCGAACGGGGTTTCGACAAGCCCGGGGGCGCAGACGTAGGCGATGTGCGGATCCAGGAGGTGCCCGCCCAGCTGCTCGGCGATGTCGGCCACGAGGCCGGCGCGGATGACCGCGCCGTCGGGCTCGTACAGGTAGCCCTCCGCCGCGCCGACCGGGGCGGCGGGTCCGGCGTCGAAATCGGCGTCGCTGGTCAGCTCGGCGGCCCCGTGGGCGCCGAGGACCAGGGCTGCGCGCCGTACGTTGGTCCTCCGCAGCGCGTTGAACCACAGGGCCACCTCGGTGACGTCTCCGTCAACGGAAACCCACTGCGCCTCGCAGTTCGCGGGAACTGCCTCGTGGGGAATCCCGGGCCCCAGCTTCACGCCGACCGCTGTGCCGCGGTCGGCAAGCTCCTCGACGAAGGACAGCGGCGGGGAGAAGGCCTCGGGATCGAAGATCCGGGTGGTCCCCGACGTCGAGGTGCTGCGGCGGGCGGGATCGAGCCACACGCCGTCATATTCGGTGATGTCGAATGCCGCCGCGTCGGCGTTGACCACCCGCGCGTTCGGGAACGGCAGCAGGTTCAGGGTCGCGGCGGCCGCCGTCGTCTCATCGAGTTCGACGGCGGTCACCTGGCGCTCGAGGGTCGCTAGGGCCATTGAGTCGGCCCCCAGGCCGCAGCCCAGGTCGGCGACCCGCTCAAGCCCGGCGTCAACGAAACGGGCGGCGTGGTGCGCCGCAACCTGGAGGCGCGTCGCCTGCTCAAGGCCGGCGGCGGTGAACACCATCCGGTCGGCGAACGGACCGAACTTCGCATAGGCCTTGGCGCGAAGCCGCGACTGGGTCAGGGCGGCGGAGATCAGGTCGGGGGAGTGGCCGGCCTTGCGCAGCTGTTCGCTGAGCTGCAGCGCGCCGGCCTCGGAGTACGGGCCAAGCGAGTTGAGCAGCTCCCACCCCTCGGGTGTCAGGAGGGGCAGGATGTTGTCGGAAGCCATGAACCAACCCTAGGCGAAGGATCGCCGGCTCCGGCGCGGTCCGCCCGCAACCGTAGATGACGACGCATCTGGCACTCGCCTTGACCGAGTGCTAACTGTTTGCATAAAGTCGGGGTTGGCACTCTCACTAGGAGGGTGCTAATTCCTGAGGGAAGCGCCAGCCGGCACCGCGACGACGGTCGGCGCCCCACCGAGGGCCCACATTCCATTAGTAACGAACGCAAAGGAGAGCCCGAGTGTCGGTCTCTATTAAGCCTCTTGAGGATCGTATTGTTGTCCGCCCACTGGAAGCCGAGCAGACAACTGCCTCCGGCCTGGTCATCCCGGATACCGCTAAGGAAAAGCCCCAGGAGGGCGAAGTTGTAGCAGTTGGACCGGGCCGTGTCGACGACAACGGCAACCGCGTTCCCGTCGATGTCGCTGAGGGCGACATCGTCATCTACTCGAAGTACGGCGGAACCGAAGTGAAGCACGGAGGCCAGGAATACCTGGTGCTCTCTGCCCGCGACGTCCTGGCGATCGTCGTTAAGTAGTTTTTCTCAAGGGAACCCCGGCCAGCACTGGCCGGGGTTTTCTCACTGCACAAGCCTGAAAGGAACAAAACCATGGCAAAGCAGTTGGAGTTCAACGATGCAGCCCGCCGCGCCCTCGAGGCCGGCGTCGACAAGCTTGCAAACACCGTCAAGGTGACCCTTGGCCCGCGCGGACGCAACGTCGTGCTGGACAAGAAGTGGGGCGCACCCACGATCACGAACGACGGCGTCACAATCGCCCGTGAGGTCGAACTCGACGATCCCTACGAGAACCTCGGCGCGCAGCTGGCCAAGGAAGTAGCGACAAAGACCAACGACGTCGCCGGCGACGGCACCACCACGGCCACCGTGCTCGCACAGGCCCTGGTCAAGGAAGGCCTGCGCAACGTTGCCGCAGGCGCCGCACCGGGCCAGCTCAAGCACGGCATCGAGGTGGCGGTTGAGGCCGTCGCCGCACGCCTGCTCGAGAACGCCCAGGAAGTTGTCGGCCACCAGACCGCCAACGTCGCCGCGATCTCCGCCCAGAGCACCGAGGTGGGCGACCTGCTCGCCGAGGCGTTCGACAAGGTCGGCAAGGACGGCGTCATCACCATCGAGGAATCCTCCTCGACGGTCACCGAGCTCGTCCTTACCGAGGGCATGCAGTTCGACAAGGGCTACCTTTCGCCGTACTTCGTGACCGACGCCGAGCGCCAGGAAGCCGTCCTCGAAGACGCGCTGATCCTGATCAACTCGGGCAAGATCTCCTCGCTCGCGGAATTCCTTCCCCTCCTGGAGAAGGCCCTGCAGGCCGGCAAGCCGCTGTTCATCATTGCCGAAGACATCGAAGGCGAAGCGCTGTCCACCCTCGTGGTGAACAAGATCCGCGGAACCCTCAACGCCGTCGCAGTGAAGGCCCCCGGCTTCGGCGACCGCCGCAAGGCAATGATGCAGGACATCGCCACCCTCACCGGTGCGCAGGTCGTCTCGCCCGACCTCGGCCTGAAGCTCGACCAGGTCGGCCTCGAGGTGCTGGGTTCGGCCCGCCGCATCACGGTCACCAAGGACGCGACAACCATCGTCGACGGCGCAGGCAGCGCCGCCGACGTCGCCGACCGCGTGGCGCAGATCCGCGCCGAGGTTGAGCGCACCGATTCCGACTGGGACCGCGAGAAGCTGCAGGAGCGGCTGGCGAAGCTTGCCGGCGGCGTTGGCGTCATCAAGGTCGGTGCCGCAACCGAGGTTGAGCTCAAGGAAAAGAAGCACCGCATCGAAGACGCCGTCTCAGCGACGCGCGCCGCACTCGATGAGGGAATCGTCGCAGGCGGCGGTTCGGCACTGGTCCACGCAGGCAAGGCCCTCGACACCGACAGCAGCGTCCTCGCCCTCGAGGGCGACGCCGCGACCGCCGTCGGCCTCGTGCGCCGCGCCCTGGCGCAGCCGCTGCGCTGGATCGCCGAGAACGCCGGACACGAAGGCTATGTCGTCGTCGCCAAGGTTTCGGAGCTCGACGACGGACACGGCTTCAACGCCGTCACCGGCGAGTACGAAAACCTGATCGACGCGGGCATCATCGACCCGGTCAAGGTCACGCGCTCGGCGCTGCGCAACGCAGCATCGATCGCCGCCCTGGTCCTGACGACGGAGACACTCGTCGTCGAGAAGCCTGCGGAGGACGACGAGGACGGCCACGGCCACAGCCACTAGTTCCCCGCTTTCGCACGATCACCGGCACCCCGGCCCCTTGTGGGCCGGGGTGCCGTTTCGTTACGGCGATTCTGCAGGGCCTTGGATTGATGACGGCCCGGAATAGGGTGCGGCCGTGAATGGTTTTAGAATTTAAGAGCCTGGCGGCGACGGAGCCCATGGCACCAGCCCCGGTGACCCCTGAAAGAGGACCTGTAGTGACCCATCTGTCTGAGCACAATGAGCCAAACGATCCCTTCGGATTCATCGGCCTCACCTACGACGACGTCCTGCTGCTGCCCGGCCACACCGACGTCATCCCCTCCGAGGCCGACACCTCCTCGCGCGTCTCGAAGCGGATCACCGTGAAGACGCCGCTGCTCTCGGCTGCCATGGACACCGTGACCGAAGCGCGCATGGCCGTGGCCATGGCCCGCCAGGGCGGACTCGGCGTGATCCACCGCAACCTCTCCATTGCCGACCAGGCCGAGCAGGTCGACCGGGTGAAGCGCAGCGAGTCGGGAATGATCACCAACCCGCTGACCATCGGCCCCGAGGCAACGCTCCAGCAGCTCGATGAGCTGTGCGGCCAGTACCGCGTCTCAGGGCTCCCCGTCGTCGATGAGTTCGGGCACCTCCTCGGCATCGTCACGAACCGCGACACCCGTTTCGTGCCCGAGAGTGAGTTCCCGCACCGCCTCGTGCGCGAGGTCATGACCAAGATGCCGCTGATCACCGGGCATGTGGGCATCAGCGGTGACGAGGCAATCGCGCTGCTTGGAACGAACAAGATTGAAAAGCTTCCCCTTGTCGACGACGAAGGGATCCTCCGCGGCCTGATCACGGTGAAGGACTTCACCAAGGCCGAGCAGTACCCCCTGTCCACCAAGGACGACGACGGCCGCCTCCGGGTTGGCGCCGCGATCGGTTTCTTCGGCGACGGCTGGGAGCGCGCTATGACGCTCGTCGACGCCGGTGTTGACGCCCTCTTCGTCGACACCGCCAACGGCCACAGTGCCGGCGTGCTCGAGATGGTTGCCCGGCTCAAGGCCGACAAGGCAGTGTCGCACGTCGACATCATCGCCGGACAGGCAGCGACCCGGGCCGGTGCCCAGGCGCTGATCGACGCCGGTGCCGACGGCATCAAGGTCGGCGTGGGCCCCGGCTCGATCTGCACCACCCGCGTCGTCGCCGGTGTGGGTGTTCCCCAGGTCACCGCGATCTACGAATCCGCCAAGGCGGCCATTCCCGCAGGTGTTCCCCTCATCGCCGACGGCGGCCTCCAGTACTCCGGCGACATCGGCAAGGCGCTCGTGGCCGGTGCCGACACGGTCATGCTCGGCTCGCTCCTTGCAGGTTCGGCCGAGGCACCCGGCGAGCTGATCTTCGTCAACGGCAAGCAGTACAAGACCTACCGCGGCATGGGCTCGCTCGGCGCCATGCAGACCCGCGGGAAGAACACCTCCTATTCCAAGGACCGCTACTTCCAGGCCGACGTCTCCGGTGACGACAAGCTCATCCCCGAAGGCGTCGAGGGCCGGGTCGCGTACCGCGGGCCGCTGGCCTCGGTGGCGTACCAGCTGGTCGGCGGTCTGCGCCAGACGATGTTCTACACCGGGGCGCGTTCCATTCCCGACCTCAAGGCGAAGGGCAAGTTCGTCCGCATTACCCCGGCCGGCCTGAAGGAATCCCACCCGCACGACATCCAGATGACCGTCGAGGCGCCCAACTACGGCTCCAAGTAGGGCAAGGGTAGGGCCGGCCGTCTCCGCCTGCGTCCCCGTCGAGTTTGCAGTTCACCACCGATTGACGCGCTCGAAGCGTGGTGATGTGCGGTTTCGGCGGGGAGCGAACGCGGGTACGCGGCGTCCGCTTCCGAGGTGGCCGACGTCGTCCGCTGCGCACCGCAGTCCCCGCCCGCCGGTACAGTCCCGGCCGGTGTCCCCGTTGAGTCTGCAGGTCACCACCCTTTGGCGCGCTCGAAGCGTGGTGATGTGCGGTTTCGGCGGGGAGCGAACGCGGGTACGCGGCGTCCGCTTCCGAGGTGGCCGACGTCGTCCGCTGCGCACCGCAGTCCCTGCCCGCCGGTACAGTCCCGGCCGGTGTCCCCGTTGAGTCTGCAGGTCACCACCCTTTGGCGCGCTCGAAGCGTGGTGATGTGCGGTTTCGGCGGGGGGGGGCGATGGTGGGTACGCGGCGTCCGGTGCGGCGGCTCCGTGTCCGGGAGCCGCCGCGTCACTGTCTAGTCCCGCTCGGCGAGGAACCGCTCAAGGGCGGCGAGGTCGTCGGTATTGATGTGGTCGACGCCGGCCGCAAGCAACTCAGCCCAGACGGCGTCCCGTTCAGGACCCGGGGCGTCCGGGGTGGCCCAGAAGCGCACCCGGGCTCCCTGTTCGTGGGCCGCAGCCACATATGCGGCAAGCTTTTCGCGTTCGGCAGCCGGCATATCGCCGACGCCCCGCCAGGAGAAGAGCTGCTGCCAGTTGTTGCTGATCAGGGGCATCAGTTCGGGAGGCAGGGCCGAGCCAAGGTCGGTGGCGCGGCCGTCGTAGAAGCCGAAGCGCTGGTCCGCGGCGGTCATGGCGGCGAGCGGGCGGTTGCCGCTGACAACTGCAGTGACGGCCCCGGGTTTGGTCTTCCCATGGGTATAGCGGGTGAGCATCGTGCGGTGGTCGGCAAGCTCCTCCTCAAGGGCGGCGTAGGTTGCGGCACCATCACTCTTGATATCGATCAGCAGCTGGAACTGGCCGTCCCACCCCGGATAGACACTTCCTCCACGGCCGTCGACGAGCTCATCGAGCGGATCGAGGTAAAGGCTTTCGAGGGTTGCCCCGGCCCGAACGTCCTCGCGGTCGTGGGCGACGAGAAGCTCACCGTCCACGAGCCAGATGTCGGCTTCGACACTGGTGAACCCGTGTTCCAGTGCGTCGTAGAGCGGGCGGTCGTGTTCGTAGTCATTATGGGCGTGAGCGGCAGCCTGGGGCTCGCCCAGTTCGACGCCGTCCTGTATGGCAGTGGCCGGAGCGGAGCCCAGGGCGCCGAGTGCGGCGAGCGAGGCCGCAACAGCGGCTGTCCTTCGGAAGAGCATTGTGTTCCTTTCGTGGACGCCCCGGATGCGGGGCCCCTTCACGCTAGGGACAGGGGGTAATCAGGAGGCTGCCCGGAGCTGACGTTCCGGTGAACTCGGAGGGGACAGTGCTGTCCCGACCGGGCGCTGGGGCCCGCCGATCCGGCCGGACAAGGCGGCGGAGCAGGTGGGCCTACTGCCGGCGCCCGTGTCGCGCCGCCGCGGCCCGGGGCGCCGCACGGAAATAGCAAAGGGCGCAGAACGCCGTGATCAGGGCGGCATCGGCAACCGTACCGCCGTAATACATGAGCACCGCCCCCGCCGCGGCGTCGCCGCCGGTGACCCCCACGGGTGGATGGGCATACAGGTACTTGGACAGCACGCTGTGGCTTGCCAGTGAGAGGACAAGGACGGCGGCGCGCAGCGGCACCGGGGCCCGGTGCGGTGAAGGATCCACGGCGAGGACCGCGGCAGCGAAGAGGCAGCCGGCGGCCAGGAAGTGAAGGTGGACGGCCAGGTGCCCGACGGGGTGGGTGGTGAGGCGGAACGCCGGAGTCGCGTAGAGGATCCACAGGGAACCCGCGTTGAGCACAACAGCGGTTACGGGGTGGGACAGGAACCGCACCGGGCCCGACCCGAGCAGCCGGGAGAGGCGCCGGGCGCGCTCGACCGTGAGGGCGCACAGGGCGAGAGTGACGGGCGCTGCAAGCACCAGGAGCGCCGGGGCAACCATTCCCGCCGCAAGGTGTGTGGCCATGTGGGATGTGAAGTCCGAGCCCGCACCGGCTGCTGTAGGCCCCACCAGCCCGGCACCGGCGGCAAGGATCCCGGACGCCCACAGGATGCTTCGGTGCGCCGGCCATGGTCTGCCTCTGGCGCGTGCCCTCCGGGCGGCATCGAGGTAGGCCGCCAGCGCCGCTGCAAGGCCGACGAGCATGAGCCAGTCGAGGGGGAGGGCGAGAGCCCCGGCCGGGGAACCGGGATGGGTGTGCACGGCCGGCCTCAGCGCCCTGGAACGGCCCGCCGCCGGGCGCGGGACTCCCTGCGGGCAAGCACCACCCCGATGAGCAGGAGGACGAGCGCTCCAGCGTTCCAGGCTAGGTCGTAGGGCAGCAGTTCGACCCCGTAGCGGATTTGGTGGACGCGCAGCACCTTGTGGTCAATGAGCCCGTCGAACAGCTGGAAACCGCCAAGGCCGAGGAACGCACCGGCCAGGGCCGCGCCCCGGGAAAAGGTGCGCCTGCGCACGGTGTCGGCGAGCAGGAAGAAGCCGGCAATCAGCAGGAACAGCTCCACCGCGTGCAGCAGGCCGTCCGAAAGCAGGCCGACGGTGCCGGTGGAGCGGTCATAGAAGTGATGCCAGGCGAGGATCTGATGGAACACGATCTCGTCAACCGCCGCCATGGTCCCGACACCGATCATGACGGCGGCCCATAGGGAACGGTCCTTCCCCAGGCGGGTGGAGGCCGGCTCTGCGTTCATTGAGGTCCTCCATGGTGGGCCGAACTGTGGGGGCACGTGCCCAGCGCCCGACCGCGGCACCGGGCGGCGCGGTCCCTTCCCACACTAGGGTCCCGTGCCGCCGGCCGCGAGGCCGGGTACGGAGCGGGAAGGGGTGGCACGGCGTGATAATCTCCATTCCGGTTCACCGAACGGGCGACAGGTGGATTGAAGGTCCGGAACCGAGGAGGGATACGAGCGATGGCAGGAAGCCCGATAGTCCCGACTCCGTCCGAGGCAATCCTCTCCTTCGGGGCACTTTTACTCTTTTTCCTGGCGGCACTCGCGATTCTCGTATATGTCGTTTGCGGCATATATCGGAGGACGAAAGCCGCGAAGCTATCTTCCCCTCTTCCAAGAGGCGGTGACGAAACCTCCGGATAGCGTCCCGGCCCTAAGAGTTCGCCCAACGGGCACCTATAGTTGACTCGTCCCGGTGCTGTGACAGGAAGGAATCCCCATGGGTGCGGTGGCTGTGATCGGAGGAACGGGCGCCATCGGCTCTCTCGTGACCGAGGAGTTGCTGCGCCGCGGATTAGACGTCACGGTCGTGTCCCGCAGCGGGCCGCGGAACGGTCCGGCATCGGGACAGGGGCCAACGCACCGGGTTGCCGACGTTTCAACCGGAGCGGGCCTCCGGACCGCACTGCGGGGTGCGGAGGCGCTGATCGACGTGACGAATGCGAAGTCGCGCAGGGCCCAGCAGCAGACGCTGGTGCAGGGGCCGGTGCGCCTGCTGGATGCCGCGGCCGCCGAAGGGGTCGGCAGGGCGGTCCTGCTTTCCATCACCGGGGTCGACAGGTCGCCCCTTGGCTACTACCAGGCAAAGGTCGCCCAGGAGCAGGCCTACCTCGGCTCGGGGCTCGACGCCTGCGTCCAGCGCGCTACCCAGTTCCACACCTTCCTCGATTCCCTCCACTCATCCCTCGCACCCGTAAGGCTCTGCCCCTACTTCGGTGGTGCCTGGTTCCAGCCGATCGAGCCGTCCGCCGTCGCAGGCCGCCTGTGCGACCTCCTGACCTCCGGAACGCGGGGAATGGCCCAGGACATCGCGGGACCAGAACTGAAGCCGGCCGGCGAGTTCGCCCAGGACTACCTGCGCGCGCGCGGGCGGAAGGCAGTTCGGCTGCGACTGCCCCTGCCTGGTCGGGCGGGTGAGGCCCTCCGGCGCAGGAGCAATATCCCCGAAGATCCACTGGTTCTGGGTTCGAGCTACGCGGAGTGGGCCAGCAACCGCTAAGCCGGCGGAAAGACCCCGCCGCCCGGCTGGACCGGCTCCGCTTAGGGTGCCGCCAGCGGCACGGCGGTTCCCGCCACGGTGACCCGGTCGTCGTCGGGCGTCACGGTGACGGCCAGCTTGCTGGGCCGGCCCATGTCCTCGCCCTGGAGGATGGTGAAGGTGGCGGGCCCACTCACCTGCCCCAGTGCGCGCAGGTACCCGCCGAGCGCCGCGGCGGCAGCGCCGGTGGCAGGATCCTCAACCACTCCGCCCACCGGAAACGGGTTACGGGAATGGAAGACGCCCGCGCTCTCGCGCCAGAACAGCTGGACGGTTGTCCACCCGCGGTCGGTCATCAGGTTCTTCAGAGCCGGGAAGTCATAGTCGAGGGAGGCAAGCCGCTCCCGTGTCCCCGCGGCGAGCACCAGATGGTCGTTGCCCGCGAACGCGACGTGCGGCGGAAAGGCCGGGTCCAGGTCCTGCTCTGCCCACCCCAGCGCGGCGAGAGCCTGCGCGGTTTCCGCGTCGGACGCCGGGCGGGTCCGAGTGGGGGCGCTGCGCAGCGCAGCACTGTGGCCTCCACTGTGCGCGGTGGTTGAGACGGCAATCTCCCCGGCCGCCGTGGCGAACCGCAGCTCGCCCGGGCCGTTCCGCCGCGCCAGGGCGACGCCGGCGGCGATTGTCGCATGGCCGCAGAAGGCCACCTCAGCGAGCGGGCTGAAGTAGCGCAGGCGGAAATCGCGCGGCCCGTCCTGCGTGGCAAAGGCCGTCTCCGAATAGCCGACGTCGGCGGCGATCTGCTGCATCTGGGCCCCGGAGAGCCCGCTCGCGTCAAGGACGACCCCAGCCGGGTTTCCGCCGGAAGGGCTGTCGGTGAAGGCGGCGAAACGAAGGATTTCAGTCATTGATCAACCGTCGCATGTCCGGCAGGCAGCTGCCAGCCTCCGCCGGGCAAAACCCGCCCGGCGGAGGAAGGAGCGGTGAACAAAGAACCGGTGAGGAGGATACCGGCCGAGCAACTGCCTAGGCGTCGACGACGATCGCGGTGATCACCGGCGTGCGGTTGTAGAAACGCCGCATCCAGTTGGCGGTGGCCCGCTCGATGACGGCTTCGGGGTCCAGCGTGCGGGCCCCGCGTCCGCCCTGGCGGCCGGAGGGTCCATCGGCGAGGGCCTTCTCGACGGCGGTGCCGGCCTTGTCGAGGTCGGCCGGATCGCAGGAGAAGCCCTGGATGAAGAACTCCGGGGGTTCGGTCATCGTGCCGGTTTCGGCGTCGATAATGGCGAGCACGGTCACCGAGCCCTCCTCGGCCAGGCGGCGCCGCTCGCGGAGGGTTTCCTCGGTGATGCCGCCGACGCTCGCCCCATCAACGAAGACGAGACCGGCGGGCACCTTGCCCGAGACGGTGACCCGTCCGCGGTGGAGGTCGACGGTGACCCCGTCTTCGGCGATGACGACGTTGCGCGGGTCAACGCCCGTCGCGACGGCGATCTCCGAGTTGGCGCGCAGGTGGCGCCATTCGCCGTGCACCGGCATGACGTTGCGGGGCTTGACGATGTTGTAGCAGTAGGCGAGCTCACCGGAGCTGGCGTGGCCCGAGACGTGGACCTTCGCGTTGCCCTTGTGCACCACGTTCGCGCCGATTTCGGTCAGCGCGTTGATGATGCCGTAGATGGCGCTCTCGTTGCCGGGGATCAGCGAGCTCGCAAGCAGCACGGTGTCGCCCTCGGCAATGCGGATGGCGTGGTCCTTATTGGCCATGCGGGAGAGGGCGGCCATCGGTTCGCCCTGGGATCCGGTGCAGATGAGGACCACCTTGTGGTCGTCGGTGCGTTCGAGCTTCTTGAAGTCGACGAGCAGGCCCTGCGGGATGTTGAGGTACCCAAGGTCCGCCGCGATGGTCATGTTGCGCACCATCGAGCGGCCGACGAAGGCGACCTTGCGGCGGTGCCGGTGGGCGGTGTCGATGATCTGCTGGATGCGGTGGATGTGGCTCGCGAAGCTCGAGACGATGATGCGGCGCGGTGCGGTGCGGAAGACGGCGTCGATCGCAGGCCCGAGGTCCTTTTCCGAGGTGGTGAAGCCGGGAACGTCGGCATTCGTGGAGTCGGTGAGGAACAGGTCAACCCCTTCCGCGCCGAGGCGGGCGAAGCCGGCCAGGTCGGTGATGCGGCGGTCAAGCGGGAACTGGTCCATCTTGAAATCGCCGGTGTGGAGCACCATGCCGGCGGGGGTGCGGATCGCGACGGCGAGGCTGTCGGGAATCGAGTGGTTCACGGCGACGAATTCGAGGTCGAAGCCGCCCATCGTCCGGCGGTCGCCTTCCTTGACCTGAACGGTCTTCGGAGTGATCCGGTGTTCCTTCAGCTTGGCCTCAACGAAGGCGAGGGTGAGCTGGGAGCCGACCAGGGGAATGTCCGCGCGCTCCCGGAGCAGGTAGGGGATGCCGCCGATGTGGTCCTCATGGCCGTGCGTGAGCACGACTGCGACGACGTCGTCGAGGCGGTCACGGATGGAGGAGAAGTCGGGGAGGATCAGGTTGACGCCGGGGTGGTGGTCTTCGGGGAAGAGCACTCCGCAGTCGACGATCAGCAGTTTGCCAGCGAATTCGAAAACGGTCATGTTTCTGCCGATTTCCCCGATTCCGCCAAGGGCGACAATCCGCATTGCGCCCTTCGCCAGTGCGGGAGGCGCTTTCAGGACGGCAGGTGATTTATTCACAGATTAATGTTCTCTCGTTAAGGTCGGAGCGGGGCAGATGCCCGCGCCGTGAAATAGGTCTGGCTCAGCGCTGCGCCACCTGGAGCGGACGTGTACGGGCCGCCCGGGCTCAAAGCGCGGGCGGAGTCGGTCAGCTGCGCCGATGCGTGAATGCCCCCTTCGTAGGAGGGTGCACCGGTCACCACGCCATCGGCCATGCTGCTCATTCGCTTCGCTGCAGGGTTGTTCCTTAGTGCAACTCTATTCCGCGCGAAGGGTAACGGCTAATCAGGGCGCCCGGGACCGGCCCCGGTGGAGCCGTCCGGCGCCGGGGTTACGCCGCTGGGATAACCTAGAGCAGTGACTTATGAGATTGAGATCGGCCGTGCCAAGCGTGGACGCAGAGCGTACTCCCTCGACGATGTCGCGGTCGTGCCCTCGAGGCGCACCCGCGACCCGCTCGATGTGTCGGTGAGCTGGCAGATCGACGCGTACCAGTTCGAGATGCCCGTCATCGCGGCGCCGATGGACTCGGTCATGTCGCCGGCAACGGTCATAGCGATGGGACAGCTCGGCGGGCTCGGCGTGCTCAACCTCGAAGGGCTCTGGACCCGCTACGAGGACCCGCAGCCGGTCCTCGACGAGATCGCGGGGCTGAGCAAGGAGAACTTCAGCCCCGCCGCGACCCGCCGCATGCAGGAACTGTATGCGGCGCCCATCCAGGCCGATCTGATCACCAGCCGCCTCGCCGAGATCCGCGAGGCCGGGGTGACGGTCGCCGGCTCGCTGACGCCCCAGCGCACCCAGCAGTTCTACAAGACGGTCCTCGCCGCCGGCGTCGACATCTTCGTGATCCGCGGAACAACGGTTTCCGCCGAGCACGTTTCGAAGAACGAAGAACCGCTGAACCTCAAGCAGTTCATCTACGAACTCGACGTTCCCGTGATCGTCGGCGGCGCCGCCGGCTACACGCCCGCGCTTCACCTCATGCGCACCGGCGCGGCCGGCGTCCTTGTCGGCTTCGGGGGAGGGGCGACGACGACCACGCGCCGGGCGCTTGGCATCCACTCCCCGCTCGCCTCGGCCATCTCCGATGTGGCGGCGGCCCGCCGCGACTACATGGACGAATCCGGCGGACGCTATGTCCACGTCATCGCAGACGGCGGCATGGGCGCCAGCGGTGACATCGTCAAGGCGATCGCCATGGGCGCCGACGCCGTGATGCTCGGCTCGGCCCTTGCGCGTGCAGAGGAGGCCCCGGGCAAGGGCTGGCACTGGGGCCAGGAGGCGCACCACGCCGAGCTCCCCCGCGGCGACCGCGTCAACATCGGCACGGTCGGATCGCTCAAGGAGGTGCTGTGGGGACCCTCCCACCACACCAACGGAACCTCGAACGTCATCGGCGCCCTGCGCCGCGCCATGGCCACCACCGGCTACTCCGACCTGAAGGAATTCCAGCGGGTGGAGGTTGTTCTCTCTCCCTATGTTTCAAACGATTGATTGCCTAGAGTTGGCTTACGCAGAACTCAACGTTCCGGAGGGTTACGGCCATGGCAGCAGGAGCACTAAGTCCCGAGTACCGCAGTGAGGCAATCGAGGCCCTGAAAGCCACGAGCGGGCCGGGCAAGGAACTTGACATCCTCATCGTCGGTGGCGGCGTTGTCGGCGTCGGCTCCGCGCTCGACGCCGTGACCCGGGGGCTGAGCACCGGCATCGTCGAGGCCCGCGACTGGGCCTCGGGGACATCGTCCCGGTCCTCCAAGCTGATCCACGGCGGGCTGCGCTACCTTGAGATGCTCGACTTCGCCCTCGTGCAGGAGGCCCTCAAGGAACGCGGACTGCTCATCCAGCGCATCGCCCCGCACCTGGTGAAGCCAGTGCCGTTCCTATACCCGCTCTCGAAGCGCTTCCTTGAACGCCCCTATGTGGGGGCCGGCATCGCGCTCTACGACGCCCTGAGCATCGGCGGCGGACATTCGCGCGGTGTGCCCTTCCACAAGCACCTCACCCGGCGCGGCACGCTGCGCGCGGCGCCCAGCCTGAAGAAGGACGCCATGGTGGGCTCGATCCGCTACTACGACGCCCAGGTCGACGACGCCCGGTACGTGGTGAACATGATCCGCACGGCCGTGCATTACGGGGCGCAGGCAGCCAACCGGGTCACCGTCGTGAATTTCCTGCGCGAGGGGGAGCGGGTTGTCGGTGCCCAGGTCAAGGATCAGGAGACCGGCGAGGAGTTCAGCATCCGCGCCAAGCAGGTCGTGAACGCCACAGGAGTGTGGACCGACGAGACACAGGCGATGGTGACTGACCGCGGGCAGCTGAAGGTGCGCGCGTCAAAGGGCATCCACCTCGTTGTCCCGCGGGACCGGTTCCAGTCGACAGTCGGGCTGATCCTGCGCACCGAGAAGTCGGTCCTTTTCGTCATCCCCTGGGGCAGGCACTGGATCATCGGTACCACCGACACAAAGTGGGACCTCGACAAGGCCCACCCGGCAGCCTCCTCGCAGGACATCGACTACATCCTCGAGCACGTCAACCGGGTGCTCAAGCGGCCCCTGACGCGGGAGGACGTCGAGGGCGTCTACGCGGGGCTCCGCCCGCTGCTGGCCGGGGAAAGCGACTCGACGGCGAAGCTCTCCCGCGAGCACGTCGTCGCCCACCCGGTGCCCGGGCTCGTGGTTGTCGCCGGCGGCAAGTGGACCACCTACCGGGTCATGGCCAAGGACGCCGTGGACGAGGCTTCCCGCGCCCTTGACGAGCGGGTCCCCGAGAGCTGCACCGATTCGGTGCCGCTGCTTGGAGCCGAAGGGTACAAGGCGGCATGGAACAAGCGGGCCCGGATGGCCGAGGACTCCGGAATCCACGTCGCACGTGTGGAGCACCTGCTCCAGCGGTACGGCACGCAGGCGGACTCGATTCTTGAACTCATCAAGTCCGACCCGGCGCTCGGCGAGCCGCTGCCTGGTGCCGACGACTACCTCGCCGCCGAGGCGGTCTTCGCCGTCACCCACGAGGGGGCGCGCCACATCGAAGACATCCTCACCCGCCGCACCCGGATCTCCATCGAGTCCTGGGACCGCGGCGTCTCGGCCGCCCCGGTGGTCGCCGACCTGATGGGCCCGCTGCTGGGCTGGAGCGAGCAGCAGGTCGCCCGCGAGGTCAAGCACTACCTCGCCCGCGTCCAGGCGGAGCGGCTCAGCCAGGAACAGCCCGACGACGTCTCGGCCGACAGTGCCCGCATGGGTGCGGAGGACATCGTCCCGGTAAGCTAGGGAACGGCCGCACCCCGGCGTGGACACTGTGGTGTGGTGACGGCTGCGGGCACGATGAGAGGCACAATGTGAGTGAACGGTCCCTGGAGCTGCACGACGCCGAGCTGACGACACCGGACCTGGTGATCCTCGAGATGGAGGCGTCCTCCAAGGAAGATGCGAGCGCACAGCTGGCGGCCCGGCTGCATGCCGCAGGGCGAATCTCCGATCTCGGTGCGTTCCTCGACCAGGTGAATTCCCGCGAGCACCAGATGGCCACCGGCCTGCCCGGGGGAGTGGGCCTGCCGCACGCGCGCAGCGAGTACGTGACCCAGACCTCGATCGCCGTCGGTGTGGCCCGGTACGGGTACAGCCTCGATTTCGGCGCCGTCGACGGTCCCGCGACCCTGGTGCTGCTCATCGCAACCCCCGCCTCATCCTTCTCGGAGCACCTCGAGGTGCTCGCTACGATCGCCCGCAGCCTGTTCAAGGAGAACTTCCGCGAATCCCTGCGCCGCGCCCACGACGCCGAGGTGGTCGCTGAACTGATCAACTCGTCGTTGATCTTCTTCGACCACTGACCCCGCGCGACGCGGCGGTTATTCGCTGCGCCAGGAGTGCCACAGGGAGGCGTAGGAGCCCCCGAGCGCCAGCAGCTCATCGTGCGAGCCGAGCTCGGTGATCCTGCCGTCCTCAACGACCGCCACGCGGTCGGCGTCGTGGGCGGTGTGGAGCCGGTGCGCTATTGCGACGACCGTGCGCCCCTCAAGGACCACGTTGAGCGAGCGTTCGAGGTCGCGTGCGGCCTGCGGGTCGATCAGCGAGGTCGCTTCGTCAAGGACGAGGGTGTGCGGATCGGCCAGGATCAGGCGCGCCAGGGCGAGCTCCTGGGCCTGGGCCGGCGTCAGTTCCCAGGCACCGGACCCCACTTCCGTTTCGAGGCCCTCCGGGAGGGCCTCGGCCCAGGAGAGCGCGCCGACGGCGCCGAGGGCCCCGGCGATCTCCGCAGTCGAGGCGTCGGCCCGGCCCAGCCGAACGTTGTCGGCGACGGAGCCCACGAACACGTGGTGCTCCTGGGTGACGAGGGCGACCTCCCGCCGGAGCTGATCCAGCGGACGGTCAACCAGCGGAACCCCGCCCACGGTGGCCGATCCGGCGGTGGGCGGGTGGATTCCCGCGATCAGGCGTCCCAGCGTGGATTTTCCGGCACCCGAGGGGCCGACGACCGCCAGCCGTTCGCCGCGCCGCAGGGACAGGTTGATGCCGTGAAGCACGTTGTGCCCTGGCCGGTAGGCGTAGGTCGCCCCGGTGAGCACGATGTCCTCGGTGGCGGGCTCGGCCGTTGTCGCCCACCGGTCTGGAGGCACGTCCTTGACGCCGATGATCCGCGCGAGGGAGGCGGCACCGACCTGGATCTCATCGGTCCACATTATGAGCAGGTCGACCGGGTCGATCAGCCGGACGGCGAGCAGGGCAACCGCCGCGACCGCCCCGGGCGTGACGATCTCCAGGGAGGCCAGCCAGCCGCCCCACAGCAGGACCGCGGCGACGGGCAGCCAGAAGGCAATGTCGGCGGCGGGGAAGAGCACGGTGCGCAGCCACAGCGTGTAGCGCTCCGCCGAGTAGCTTGCCTTCAGGGCATCATCTAGGCGTCCCCGGCGGACGCCGCCGAGGTCGAGCGCGTCAACGGTGCGCGCCCCTTCGATGGTTTCGGTGACCACGCCGTTGACGACGGCGTAGGTCTCCCGTTCCTTTTGGTAGCCGGAGGAACTGCGCCGCAGGTACCACCGGGTCACCGGGTACAGCAGGGGAAGTCCCACCAGGAGGGCGATGGACAGCACCGGAGAGGCGACAACGGCAGCGGCAAGGGTGAGCACGATGGTGATCACTGAGACAACGACCTGGGGAACCCCAAAGCGTACGGTATGGGACACGGCGTCGATGTCGTTGGTGGTCCGGGCCACGAGGTCGCCCGTTCCGGCCTTCTCCACGGTGGACAGCGGCAGGGCGGTGACCTGCTCAAGGAAGTCCTCGCGCAGTTGGGCGAAAACGTTCTCCCCGAACACCATCCCGGCACGCACGGCGAACCGCCGCAGCAGGGACTGCACGAGCAGGAACCCGAGCATGAGCAGCGACATCCCGGAGACGTAGGTGGTTGTGGTTCCGCCGATCACCGCGTCAACGACCTGCCCCAGCAGGAGCGGGCCGGCCAGGCCGGCGACTGCTGAACCGGCATACAGGGCGATGACGGCACCGAGTCCGCGCTTGTGCCGACGGACCAGCCGTGCCGCCTCGGCGCGCACGGCCGGCCCGCCCGCAACGGGAAGCTTGTCCGGGGCGGGGGCGGGGGCCGGCGGCTGCGCCATTGCCTGTGGTTCTTCGGTCTGCGGCCGGGTTTCACTCACTGCGGATCACAACATTCCTGTACGTTGGGTTGCTTGCCATCAGGTCCCGGTGCCGGCCCGCGTCGCTGACCGTTCCGTCCTCGAGGAACACCACGTCGTCCATGACGCCGAGCAGCATGGGGCTGGTGGTCACGATCAGCGTTGTCAGCTCCGGCCGGCCGCGGGCACCGCGGAGCCGGGCGGCGATCCGCGACTCGGTGTGGGCGTCGACGGCGCTTGTCGGTTCGATCAGGACGAGGTTCTCCGCCCCGGTGAGCAGCGCGCGGGCCAGGACGATGCGCTGGCGCTGACCACCGGAGAACCCGCGGCCGCGTTCGGTCACCTCATGGTCGAGCCCGTCCTCCACGCCGTTGAGGATGTCGAGGGCGCTTGCTGCTTCAAGTGCTTCAAGGATCGCGGCGTCGCCGTGGCGCTGGTGCGGATCGAGCCCGGAGCGCAGCGATCCGGTGAAGAGCTGGGGGCTTGCCTCGCTGACGACGATGCGGCGGCGGATATGGCCGCGCGCGACCCTGCGCAGGACCGACGGACCCCAGCGCACCTCGGCGGTTTCGAGCACCTTGTCGTCGAAGCGCCCAAGCCGCGTGGCAAGGGCTGCGGCGCCTGCGGCATCGGCCGAAACGAGCGCGGTGAGCCGGCCCGGGCGGAGCGCCAGGCCGCTCGCCGCGTCAACCAAGGGCGCACCTGCCGCCGGCGGCGGCTCGCTGCCCGCAGGGTCACTGCCGGCGGCACCTCTGCCGGCAGGGTCGCGGACTCCCGGCTCCACCCGAAGTACGGCGATGATCTTCCGTGCGGCGACGTGGGCCCGGATGAAACGGGACACGGCGTCGGCGGCGGTGCGGATCGGCGTCATCAGGAACACCGAGAACCCGTACAGCGCAACGAGTTCTCCCGGCGTGATGTCTCCGCCGAGCACGAGCACCGCCCCCACCCAGGTGAACACAACACTGAACGCCCCGGCGATGAACACCTGGGATGCCTCGAGGTCCGCCAGCGAGTGGGCAACGCGGATTCCCGAGTCGCGGGTCACGGCCGACTTGGCGCGGTAGCGGTCCACGAAGATGTGCTCGCCGCCGATCCCGCGCAGCACGCGCAGGCCTGCAACGGTGTCGGCTCCGACGGCGGTCATCTTGCCGGCGGCGGCGCGCTGCTCGCGCTGACGTTCCTGCATCGGGCGCACCACGAACAGCAGCAGCGCGCAGCAGGCCGGAACGCCCACCAGCACCAGCAGTCCCAGCAGCCCGGAGGTCCGGCTGATCAGTGCGCTGACGGCCAGCCACGCCGCGACTGCTCCCGCAAGGCGCGCCGCCACGTCGAAAACCTCGCCCAGACGGAACACATCCGATGCCGCCGTCGAAACGACTTCGCCGGTGGAGAGTGAATTCGGCAGGGCCTCACCGGTGGAGGTGATCTTGTGGCCAACCAGCAGCACCGACTTGAAGGAGGCCTGAAGCCAGCTGCTCACGGCAACCCGGTGCCCGAGCGTGTCGGCCGCGGCCTGGACGACCATCAGCCCGAGCAGGATCAGCACCTCCACCGCCAGTGCCGAGGGGTTCCCTGCGAGAATCCCGTTGTCAAGCGCTCGGCCGAGGATGAACGGCATGAGGGCCTGCGCCACCATCCATACGGCGCCGAGGAAGGCTCCGGCGGCAAGCGTCGCCTTCTGCTTTGAGGCAAGCCACAGGAGGTACCGGGCAGGGGAGCGGAGCTCCGGAGCACCGGGGTCGGGATAGGGATAGGAGCGCACGAGAACTCATCCTAGACCGTCAAGCGGAGAAGTGATAGAGGTTACCCAATCACTTCTCGCCGGGAGCCTCGAACAGGACACTTCGGACCGCCGTCCGCGCGGCGCGTCTGCCGGCGGCGCGAGGAGGGCGGGCGGCCCGCCCGGTTTTCCGCGGGCACGAACAATGGCGCCGGGATAAATTCATCCTGCCGAATCGGCGTTATGCGATAAAGCAGCGCCGCCGCAGGCCCGGCCATTTCCGAATTGCGCGGAAATGAAAGCATGCTTGCTATATCGGGTGCCCGGCAATTCCCGCGCGGCGCACCGCCCCACAATAGCGGCGGCGGCGAACACCGCCGGGTGTCCGATATAGTCTCATCCGGTGCAATTTATCGGCGCAGCCGGGCCCCGGCACATTTACCGCAGCCCGAAGCCCCCGCCACGCCCCACCAATCGAGAATCAGCAAGGAAGGAACAATCCGGTGCCGGACGAAGCATGGCGCACTGATCCGCTGAGCCTGCGGGACGTTGTCCTTGACCGCACGGAGATGCAGTCAAGGCTCGACGAGGCCCCTCCCGTGGAGCGGGTATGGATCCTTGCGCTGCTCGACCGCTTCGATGAGGCCGAGCGCGAAGTCCAGGCGATCCTGCGCGAGCGCGGAGAACGGTACACGACGCTGCTGCTGCTCGCCTACGTGCGCCTGCGCCAGTTCCGCTGGTGGGAAGCCGCGGAGCTGCAGGAGGCGGCGCTGCGCAGGGCCCGGACCCCGGCGCGTGAGGCGCAGGTCCGCTACGAGATCGGCAGGCGGTTCTTTGAGGAGGGCCGGTACCAGGCCGCCGCCGACGAATTCCAGTGGGCCTACGACCTGCGCCGCACCAGCGGTTCCGGATACGAACTGCTCGCTTCCTCCCGCGAGGCGATGGCGCGCGCCCGCACTCTCGCCGCCCGCGGCTGGGCCTGATCGACACCCCCCGGCGGCACTCCCGCCGCCGTTAGCCGGCAATCCACGGTTAAGCGCAGGATCAGCGCAGGATTTCTAGAGGAATTACCTGCTGTTTTTGCACTTGGTGATTTCCGCAGGATTCCCCGTCCTAGTGTTGGAAAACGGGAGGTTTTCCGTTCCCTTAGGGCGGCAAACCGAATGGCACATTCACGAACGCCGCACCGCCCGTGCTTATATCGGATTTCGCTTGAAGGGGGCAGCCACGTTGAACAGTGAAGAGCGCAACGAACTCGTTCTGAAGAATCTTCCCCTGGTGGGCTATCTGGTTTCCGAAGTCTGTGCAAAGTCCGCCCACCTTTCGCGCGACGACCTTGCCGGAGCCGGCGCGCTCGCCCTCGTCTCCTCGGCGCGGTCGTTCGACCCCGAGATCGGGGTGCGGTTTGGAACCTTCGCGCGGCGCCGGATCCTCGGCGCATTCGCCGACGACATGCGCTCCTCCGACTGGGCAAGCCGCGACACCCGGCGCAAGATCAAGGCCACCCTCGCCGTCACCGAGGTCCTCACCGGGGCCCTGCAGCGCAACCCCTCGACCGCGGAGATCGCCGACGTCCTCGGCGTGAGCCCCGAAGCGGTTGGCGCAACGCTCGCCGACGCTGCGCGGACCGTCTCCGCCCTTGACGAGACGATGCCCGAGGCGCTTGCCGCAACGATCGCCACACCGGAGGAATCCCTCCTGGTTTCCGAACAGACCCGCTACCTGCGGGCGGCCGTCGAGGCCCTGCCCGAAAAGATGCGGTACATCATCGAGCAGACCTACTTCGAGGACCGCCCGGTGAAGGACCTGGCCGAGGAGTTCGGATCGACGCACTCGGCCGTGTCCCAGCAGCGCTCCGAAGCCATCCGGCTGCTGCGCGACGGCATGGCCACGGTGTACCCGGACCACGAGGGCGGAAAGCACGAGCCGGAGTCACGGATCAAGTCCGCCCGCCGCAACGCCTACCTTGGCTCCCTCGCAGCGGCAACCGCCTCGGGCGCCGCTGCGCCGCGCCACCGGCCTGCAATGGTGCCCGCCTCGGCCTGACGGCGCTCCGTCCCCGACAGGAACCACCCGGACGACGCGGCCCCGACACCGGCCTGACAACGCGGCCCTGACGGCACCTGCCGGGCAACACCAATGGGCAACACCCATCGGCAACACCCATGGCCGACGCACAAGGGCCGGCACACAAGGGCGGAGGCAGCGCCGCACACCCCAACCGGTCAGGAACCGCTCTCCGCTTCCTTGTCCGTTGCCTTGAGCAGCTCCCGGAGCTGGTCCTCGGCGCCGTCGCTCGAGCCGCTGGCCGAGAGATTGGCTTCGATCACGGCCTGGAGGATTTCGCCGCGCTGGATCTTGATCCCGCGGGGGGCCTCGATGCCGATCTTGATGCCATCACCGCGCGATTCAAGAATGGTGATGACGATGTTGTCGCCAATATGAATCTTTTCGTTGAATTTCCGCGTCAGTACCAGCACAGTGAAAGCCTATCTTTCTTCAGGGACCGGCGGTGAAACCGCGGGCCGTTCCCGACGGAAGTGACGGCGCTCCGGCCGGAGCGCCGTCGATCCACACGACCGGAAGGCTGAGCGCCGAGACGCTCTCCGGAGTCTGCGTGTCGGCGAAGGAAAAGGCTGCGACGCCGCTCACCTCGGTGGCCGCCTCTACCGCCTCAACCCAGGAGACCGTTACTTCGTGCTTGCGCGTCGCGTCGACGGCCACCCACAGCTGGTCGGCATTGAGCGCCTGAAGTGCCGGCATGTGCGCGAACGTCTCGGCCGGCCGGCCCAGCCCGAACGCAATAACGAGGGGTGAGCGGGCCAGCACGGCCTCCGCCCGCGCTTCGAGGCCCTGCCGCCGGTTGGAGAGGAAGGGGATACCCTCCACCCGGAGCGCCCCTGCCGTGTAGAGGGCTGTCGTGCCGGCCGCGGACCGCACGGCCCGCGCCGCGTCGAGGGCGTCCTGCCCGGGTCCGGCCACCACGATGCACGCCCCGGGCGAGGTCAGCGGCTCGGGGGCCGCAGCGGGGCGGGCCGGCGGCCTGACCGTCGTCGTCAGTTCCTCAAGGAAGGAATTGAAGGTCCGGGTCTCGGTCGACACGGAGACCGCGCTTGCCGTTCCCGCCGCGTTGATCTCCGCCTCTGCGCGGTCCGCATCGGCGAGCAGGGCCGCGATCCCGCCCCGCGACGGGAGGATGGGCAGGGGATCGGTCGACGGAGCCGAAGCATCGGGCACCTCCACAGTCACCTCGTAGTGGTGCTTGGCGAAGAACCCCGCAAGACCGCCGACGGTCACGGCCTCGGCGCGGACAATGACCGCGTCGGGGCCGTATTCGATGCGCGCCCTGCGCAGCACGGCGTCGATCGTTGGCCCGCTAAGGTGATACCGGTTCGGCGCCACGGACCACTCCTATCGTGTCGATGGGGACGTTGGCTGACTGCGCTTCCTGGTAGGACAGTACCGGCAGCCCGCCGACCCGTGCGGAAACCAGACGCCGCACCGCGGGGCGGATCAGCGGGGCGCAGACGAGCACCGGTTCGTGCCCCTCCGCCGTCGCCGCGGCGACGGCGGAGGTGAGCGACGCGAGCAGCGCCTCGATGCGGTTGGCGTCGATGAGGATCTGGCTGCCGCCCTCCGCCGGACGCAGTCCCTCAAGCAGCGACTGCTCAAGGCCCGGTTCGATCATGATGACGTTGAGCCGGCCCTCATTGAGGTGCCGGACCGCCAGGGCCGGGCCGAGCGCCCGCCGGGCGGCCTCCACGAGCCCTTCGGGGTCGGAGGAGACCTTCGCCCGCAGGGTGAGGGATTCGAAGATCCGTGGAAGGTCATTGATCGGCACGTGCTCCTCGAGGAGGCCCTGGAGCACCCGCTGCACCTCCGCGAGCGAGAGCAGCGCCGGCACGAGCTCCTCCACGGCCGAAGGGCTCGCCTCCTTCACGCTTTCGGTCAGCAGGCGCACGTCCTCACGGGTGAGCAGCCGGGCGGCGTTGGCGGTCACGATCGAGGAGAGGTGGGTGACGAGCACCGAAACCCGGTCGATGACGGTGGCACCGGTCATCTGGGCACTATGCGCCATCGCTGCCGGCACCCATTTGCCGGGCAGCCCGAACACGGGCTCCATCGTCGCGGTCCCGGGCAGGGCGTCGAGGAAGTCCCCAAGGGCCAGCACCTTGCCCGCCGGAGCCTCGCCCCGCCCCGCTTCGACGCCGCCGATGCGGATGGCGTAGGTGCCCGGGGGGAGGTCGAGGCTGTCGCGGGCATTGACCGGGGGAATGACGAAGCCAAGGTCCATCCCGATCTTCTGGCGCAGGCTCCGTACCCGCGCGAGGAGATCATCCGAGGCGCCGGTGACGGTGTCGACGAGGTCGGCGGCGAGCAGGATTTCAAGCGGCTGGACACGCAGGCGCCGGATGAGTTCCTCAGGCGTCTCGGGCTGCACCTCGGCCGGCGCTGAAGCCTCCCGCAGCGCTGCGCTCGCGGCTGCGGCCTCACCGGCCTTGATCCGCTGCGAGGTGAAGACCAGCGCCGCTCCGACAAGCAGGAACGGGAGCTTGGGCATCCCCGGAATGAGCGCAAGGGCGACAGCGGCGGTCCCCGCAATCAGCAGCGCGTTGCGCGACTGGGCCAGCTGCTTGGAGGCGGTGGTCCCCATGTCCGATTCGGCGTTGGAACGGGTCACGATCATGCCGGTCGCCACCGCCATGAGCAGCGCCGGGATCTGCGTGACGAGGCCGTCGCCGATGGTCAGGATGGCGTAGGTGCGCAGCGCCTCGGGGGCGGGCATGCCGTGCATGGCCATGCCGATGCACACCCCGCCGATGAGGTTGATGAGCAGGATGATGATGCCGGCGATCGCGTCGCCCTTGACGAATTTCGAGGCCCCGTCCATGGCGCCGTAGAAGTCGGCCTCCGCCGATACTTCTGCACGGCGTTCCTTGGCCTGCTCGTCGGTGACCAGGCCAGCGTTGAGGTCGGCGTCGATGGCCATCTGCTTGCCAGGCATTGCGTCGAGGGTGAACCGGGCACCGACCTCGGCCACACGCTCGGCGCCCTTGGTGACAACGAGGAACTGGATCACGACGAGGATCAGGAAGATCACCGCCCCGATGATGATGTTCCCGCCGACAGTGACCTGCCCGAACGCCTCGATGATCTTCCCCGCGTGGGCCTCCCCGAGGATGAGCCGTGTTGAAGCGACGTTGAGGCCGAGCCGGAACAGGGTGGCAACGAGCAGCAGTGAGGGGAACACCGAGAAGTCGAGCGGCTTCTGCACGAACATTGAGGTGAGCAGGACTACAAGGGCAAGCAGGATATTTGCGGCGATGAGGAAATCGAGCAGCCCGGCGGGCACGGGCACAATCAGCAGCATGATGATGCCGACGACGCCGATCGGCACGGCCAGTCTTGAGAACAGCAGGTTCACGGAGTTGTCCTTCGCTCACGGGCCCCGCACCACGGCGGGAAGATTGGTTCTGGAAGCGGCGCCGCAGGCCCGGAACGGGCCGGGGTGGCGCTGGTGTCAGTCAAGGAAGGATCCCGACGGCGAGGCGGCCGTGTGGACGCCCGAGGGCTTGCCGCGCTGCTGGAGCCGCAGCACGAACGCGAGAACCCCGGCCACCGCGGCATAGAATTCCGGCGGGATTTCCGAACCCAGGTCGCAGGCCGCGTGAAGGGCACGGGCCAGCGGAACGTCCCTGACCATCGGCACCCCCTCGGCCTCGGCCTTCTCGCGGATCTTCGCGGCGACGGGTCCGGCGCCCTTGGCGACGACCCGCGGTGCCGAGACGCCCGGCTCGTAGCTGAGCGCGACGGCCACGTGGGTGGGGTTCACAAGGAGCACGTCCGCGCTGGCGACGGCGGAAATCATGCGGTTGCGGCTCATGGCCATCTGTCGCGCACGGCGCTGGGAGCGGATGAGCGGGTCGCCGTCGGTGCTCTTGTTCTCGTCCTTGACCTCTTTGCGGGTCATCCGGGTTTTCTTGCGGTTCCGCCTGCTTACAACGAAGACGTCGGCCACGGCCAGGGCGATGCCTGCGGCCACCGCGAACTGGATGAGCGAACCGACACCGCCGCCCGCCGCCTCAAGCAGCGCAGTGATGCTCATCCCACCGGCACTCATCAGCAGCGGAAGCAGGCCCTGGATCACGGAATAGAGAACAGCGCCGAGGACGGCGGTCTTCAGCACGGCCTTCACGCCGTTCCACAGCGCCTGCATCCCGAAGGTGTTGCGGATGCCTGTGACAACGTTGAACTGCTCGAACTTGCCCTTGAACTTCTTGAACTGGATCCCGCCCTGCGCGGCGGCACCGAGCAGGACCGCGGCGACCACCGTCAGGAGCAGGGGCAGAAGCGTCGCACCGATCGAGCCCAGCCCCTGTCCGAGCGCATCGAGGGCGACGCCGGGGTCGGGCACGGCGGCGATGCTTCGGACAAGGAACAGCTGGTCGGCGGCCGCGTCGGTCGCTGCATCTAGCGTGGAGGGCAGCATCAGGGCAGCTGCCCCGATGCCCAGCCAGGCGGTCATGTCCGAGGACTTCGAAAGCTGTCCCTTGGCCCGGACTTCCTTCATGCGCTTCTCGGTGGCCTGCTCTGTGCGCTCCTGGGACTGGTCGTCGGCCATTATCCGAGTCCCATCAGGGCGGTGAGGGCTTCCTGGGTCAGCGATGAGACAACCCGCGGCAAAGCCAGCAGGACCACCGATCCGAGGGAAAGGGTGAGCAGGATCTTCAGGGGGAAGCCAAGGGCGAAGACGTTAAGCGCCGGCGCCACCCGGTTCAGCAGCCCGAGGCCAACGTCGGCGAGGAAGAGGACAACCGCGAGGGGTCCGGCGATCTGCACGGCCGAAACGAACATCCCGGTCAGGGCTGCAACGAGCGTCGAGGTCGGGTCGGGAAGGAAAATGCCGCCGCCGAGGGGGATCGCGGTGAAGCTGCCCACGAGTCCGCCAAGGATCAGCTGGTAGGCGTCGGAGGAGAACATGAGCGCCACGGCGATCATCTGGAAAAGGCGCGTGAACTGGGCGCCGTTGATCAGCGACTGCGGGTCGAAGGCCTGGGCCATCTGGAAACCGCTCATCAGGTCGATGAGGCTGCCCGCCGACTGGATCGCGGCGAAGACAAGGTAGACGAGGAAGCCCATCAGGGCACCGGCGCCCACCTCGATCACCAGGGCGCCGAAGAACGCCGGGGTGGCGAGCGGAACGTAGTCAGCGGTGACGGCGGGGGAGACGGCCACGGCCAGCCCCAGAGCGAGCATCGCCTTGATGCGCGCGGGGAATGCCTTGTAGGAGAACGGCGGGGCGATGACCAGGAAAGACACAATCCGCACCCCGGCGAGCATCACCGGTTCAAGCCAGCCCAGGTTCAGGTTCAGGTCCATCACCCGCCCCCGATCAGGGAGGGGATTTTCTCGAACAGGGCGTGGGTGAAGGCGACCATTTCCTGGATCATCCAGTGGCCGGAGATCAGCAGCACGATCGCGACCGCCGCGGCCTTGGGCACGAAGGAAAGCGTGACTTCCTGGATCTGGGTTATCGACTGCAGCAGGGAGATGCCGAAGCCGACGGCCAGCGCGGTGATCAGCATCGGGGCCGCCAGCTTCGCCGCGATCCACAGGCTCTGCAGACCGATGTCAAGGAGTGCGTTGGTATCCACCGGCTACCCGTAACTTCGGACGAGCGCGGTGATGATCAGGCCCCAGCCGTCCACGAGGATGAACAGCAGGATCTTGAAGGGCAGGGAGATGATCACCGGCGGCAGCATCATCATGCCCATCGACATCAGCGCTGACGAAACGACGAGGTCGATGACGAGGAACGGAATGAAGACGACGAAGCCGATGATGAACGCCGCCCGCAGTTCCGAAATCATGAAGGCCGGGATGAGGGTGGTCAGGGGCACGCTGGCTGGCGTTTCGGGGTTCTCCATGCCGGCGGCCCGGGTCATCAGCGCGATGTCCTCCTCGCGTGTGAACTGCAGCATCCACTGCTGGATGGGGCCGGCCGCCGCCGTATACGCCTCCTCGAAGGTCGAGCCGCCGTCGAGGTAAGGCTGGACGGCGTCGTTGTTTATCTCACCCAGGACGGGCGCCATGATGAAGAAGGACAGGAAGAGGGACAGCCCGGCGATGACCTGGTTCGGGGGGATCGAGGGGAGGGAGAGCGCGTTCCGGGTCATGACGAGGACAACGAAGATCTTCGTGAAGGAGCTCATCATCAGCAGCAGCGAGGGTGCCACAGTAAGGAGCGTTATGCCGATCAGGGTCACAACGGCGGAGGACGGGCTGCCGTTGGGGCCGTTGATCTCGACCAGCGGTTCGTCGGCACCCGGAACCTCGGGCTCCTCGGGAGCCACGGGGGGCGCGGGTTCGACCGGCTGGACGGGTGCGGGCTGGACGGGTGCGGGCTGGACGGGTGCGGGCTGGACGGGTGCCGGCTGCACGGGTGCGGGTGCGGGCGGGGGCAGCTGGACCGCATGTCCTGCCGCCGGTGCAACGAGCGCGAGTGCGGCGGCCGTGAAAATCGCAGCAGCGATGACCCTCAGCAGGACCGCCGTCCGGCGGAGCGCCCCGGCGTACGCCTTGGGCCTCCTCACGTCCTGCGCCCGCCCGTCCCGGGGTTGAGCGCCTGCTTCAGCGCGGCCGGCGAGAGGGGAAAACCGGCCACCGGGGCGGGGGCGGAACGGTGCTTGCCTGCCGATGACAGGGCCCGTGAGAAGGCCTCGGCGCTCTGCGACGGCGCAGGGGCCGGTGCCTCGGTGGCGTGGAGCATGGTCACCGACTGGTCGGTGACACCGAGCAGGAAACGCTTGCCGTCGGAATCGACGATGACGACTGAAGCCTTCTGCCCCACGCCCTGACGCGCAACGACGGTCAGGAGCTTGTCCTGGGTTCCCGTCCCGCGTGAACGGCGAGCGTACCTGTGCGCCAGCCACAGCACCGCAAGAACGGCACCGAGGGAGAGCGACACCCTCAGAACGAGGATGAAGGAGTCCATGGTTAGTTGAGGCCCTCTGCCACGTCGAGGATTTTCGTGATGCGCACGGCGAAGTCCTGGTCAACGACCACGACCTCCCCGTGGGCGATGAGGCGGCCGTTGAGCAGCACGTCCGCCGGGGCCCCGGCGGACCGGTCGAGTTCGATGACGCCGCCCGGTTCGAGGTTCAGCACGTCGCGCACCGACATCCGGGTGCGTCCGATCTCCACGGTGAGCGCCATCTCCACGTTGTTGATGCGCCCGAGCTTCCCGGCAACGGACTCCCCGGCGACCGGCGTCGTGTTTACCGTGCCGTACTCCCGCACCCGCACGGCGAACCAGCCGGCCGGGGCGTCGTCGGAAATCAGCTCGAAGACCGTCGTGTCGGGGTCCTCAAAGAGCGCTGATGCCTCTTCGACCCTCGCCTCGCCAAGCACTCCCTCACCGAGGACGGCGGCGGCGCCCTCAAGCGCCGGGCGCAGGACATCCTTGAAGGAGATCAGCGGCGAGTCGGTGCCGGCGGCTTCCGCCAGCGAGCCGGTGCCCTGGAGCACGACGGCGAGGTCGGCGGCCCTGCTGCCCACATAGGTGGCGGTCACCGCATTGGCCGTCCTGCCGAGAAGCGCGGTCCGGTCCGAAAGGATTCGGGGGGTGATCAGCGACGCCGAGGGGAGCCGCCCGACCAGTGCATCGGCGGCGCGTTCCTTGAGCGGGAGGATGGAAGTGGTCATGCGGGGTTCTCCTCGGTTTCGATGATCTGGGCGGCAAGGCGCGGGCCGTTGCGGCCGAGGCCGGCCCGTGCGATGCGCTGGCCGGCCACGCGTACTTCAAGCGGCCGCTGTTCGGGATGGTTCAGGGGCAGGAGGTCTCCCACCGCAAGCTTCAGGATCTCCTCGGGCCGCACCCGGACGGGCATGAGCCCCACCGACACGTCAACGGGAACCCGTGAGACCTGCCTGCGCAGCAGTTCGGGCGCGCTCTCCGGTGAGGTTGTCGGATTGGTGGCGCCGAGCTGTGGCAGGATCAGCTCGGCCGGCAGGGCCAGCGTTCCTTCGGCCGAGTTGTCTCCCACCCGGATGGTGAACGAAACAACAACCATGAGGTCCGAGGGTGCCGCGGCCTGCGCGAACTGTGCGTTGTACTGGATGGAGTTGAAACTGACCGGGGTGGGCAGCAGCGGCCCGAGGGAGTAGCGGAGGTCCTCGAGGGCGTCTTCGAGGATGCGCTTGACCAGTGCCTGCTCGATCTGCGTGAATTTCCGGTCGGGAACGGGCTGGTTCCCGTTGCCGCCGAGCATCCGCGAGATCCAGGCAAGGGCCGACGACGTCGGGAACTGGATGACGGCCTGGGAGTCGTTTTCCTCGAGCCGGCACAGCGCCATCGCCGTCGTTGAGGGCAGGGACGCCGCGTACTCGTCATAGGTCTGCATCTGCACCTGGTGGGTGGCGACCTGCGCCTTGACGCGCACCTTGGCCGTGAGCTGGGTTCCCCACTGCCGGGCGAAGGTTTCAAAGGCGACTTCGAGCGCGCGGCTGTGCTCGCGGGCCAGCGTGGTGGGGCGGCGGAAGTCGTAGATCTCAACGGTCCGCCCGGGCTCGGGCAGGGGAGAATCTCCTGGGGTGCGGGGGGTCACGTATTCCACTATCGGCCGGAGCGGGCGCGAGGTTAGCTCAACGCCCAAACAATCTGCTCCGCCCGGCGCCCGGGGGAGGGCGCGCCGGGTCAGGGAGCGCGCGTCTTGGCGACTTCGGGAATGAGTTCCCTCACGCTTTCGGGCTGGTCGGAGAGGATGATGATGTCGACCCTGCGGTTGAGTTTCAGTTCGGCTTCGCTCGTGCCCGTGTTGAGCGGGCGCGACTCCCCGTACCCGCTCGCCTGCATCCGCTTCTTGTCGACGCCTCCGGTGTCGATCAGGTGGCGGACCACGTTGACGGCGCGCGCCGTCGAAAGCTCCCAGTCCAGCACGTAGCGGTCATCGGGGAGTTTGGCGGTGTGGCCCTCGACGGTCACCTCGCGGGTTGTGGCACGCAGCTCCGGCGCCGTTGTGTCGAGCACCAGCTGCGCCGCGGAGGTGAGCTCCGCGCGGTCGGGGTTGAAGAAGGTTTCCGAGCTGACCATGCGCATCGTCAGGCCGCGCTCGTCGAGGCTGAACCGGACGGTGTTTTCGAGCCCCTGTTGGCGCAGGGAGGTGCGGATGCGCTCCTGGATTGCCCGGAGGTCGTCGACCTCCTTCACGGCGAGCTCCAGGTCGGTGGTGTTCTCGCCCTTCTCATCGACCAGCTCCGGGGGAACGACAACGCCCTCGGCCGTGTCGATGCTGCCGACGTTCTCGACGCCGAAGCCTGTGGCGAGGGAGTTCTTGAGCTTCTCGAACTTCTGCACGTCAACCGAGGACATAGCGAACAGGACGATGAACAGGCACATCAGGACGGTGACCATGTCGGCGTACGAAACGGCCCAGCGTTCGTCGGCGTGGAACTCTTCAAGCTGCGAGGCGCGGTAGCCCCGGCGCGGACCCCTGCGGCTCACGCCGCCGCCTCGAGGTCGCTTACCGGGTCCTTCGGCTTCCCTCCGCCGCGCTTGTGGGGCGGGATCATTGCCGTCAACCGCTCGCCGAGGAGGATTGGCTGTGCGCCCTCCTGGACGGCGAGCAGGCCTTCCATCTGGAGGTTCATCTGCTCGAGTTCGAGCTCGGAGAGCCGGGCGAGGCGCGCGCCGATCGGCAGCCAGATGAAGTTCGCCGAAAGCAGCCCCCACAGGGTGGCGACGAAGGCGGCAGCGATCATGTGCCCGAGCTCGTCGGGGTTGGAAAGGTTCTCGAGGACGTGGGTGAGCGAGACGACGGTGCCCACGATCCCGACCGTCGGGGCGTATCCGCCGAGGCTGTTGAAGAACTTCGAGACGGCGTGGTTGGCCTTCCTGCGGGTGCCGATCTCGTCTTCGAGGAGGATCCGCAGGTCCTCCCCGTCGGTGCCGTCGGCGATGTTCTGCAGCCCGTTCTTCATGAACGGATCATCGGTCTCGGCGGCTTCGGCTTCGAGGGCGAGCAGTCCGTCGGCGCGGGCCTTCTCCGCGAAGCGGATGATCTGGTCCACGCTGTCCTGCGGCGAGCCGGTTTTCCCGCGGAACGCCTTGGGCAGGGACTTCACCGCCTGGATGACGTCCTTGACCGTCGAACTGGCGATGCCGATCGCGATTGTCGCCCCAAGGACGAGGATCATCGGGGCCGGCAGCAGCAGGGAGCTGACGTGGGCCCCTTCCATGGCGATCATGGCGTAGAGCGAGCCGAACGCGAGCAGGAGGCCGATCAGTGTTGCAGGATCCATGGGGTTACTTTCTGGAGCGGTGACCGGGGTCGGCCGGCACTACATCGTTCGGGGGGACAACGCTGAGGTGGGAGAGCGGGGCGGCAACTTCGGCGGCGGGAAGGTCGCGGGCTGTGCGCAGCACCCTCGCGCGGAACTCGATGATCGTCTCGATGACCTCATCAAGGGTTTCGGCAACGATGTGCCGTGTCCCGCACACCAGGACCAGGGTGGTGTCGGGGCTGGCATGGATCCGTTCGATGAGGTCGGGATTGATGCCGAACTGGTCCTTGCCGTTCAGCCGCGTCAAGACAATCATTTGTTCTCTTCCACTGGCGGGGCTGCCGACTGTTGTTGACGGGCCACTCGTCTATAACAGTCGGCAGCCCCGCGGGTTCCGTTAGGCACTTGGGCTGCTGTCCGCTAGCGCTTGAGGTTCGTGAGTTCCTGGAGCACTTCGTCGGAGGTGGTGATGACGCGGGCGTTTGACTGGAAGCCGCGCTGGGCGACGATGAGGTTCGTGAATTCCTGGGAAAGGTCAACGTTCGACATTTCCAGGTAGCCGCTGGCGATGGCGCCGTAACCGGCCGAGCCTGCGGTGCCCAGTGCGGCGACGCCGGAGTTCGCCGTCGCCCTGTAGGTGGACCCGCCGGCCTTCTCCAGCCCTCCGGGGTTGGTGAATGTCGCCAGGGCGATCTGGCCGATCGCAACCTTGGTGCCGTTGCTGAAGGAGCCCGTGATCGTTCCGTCCTTGCCGAGCGCGAAGGATTCGAGCGTCCCCGCAGCACGGCCGTCCTGGGAGGCGACCTTGACGGTGTTCAGGCCGGCGTACCCGGTGACCGCCGAGAGGTCGACGCCGATGCCGCCGATGTTCATTGCCCCGCCGCCGGTGAGCACGCCGTTCGCGAAGGTCAGGCTCGTTGAGCCGGTCCCGGCCCCGTCGGTGCCGGTCACGTCCCAGCCCCCGGCGGTGCGGGTGAAGGTCATTGAGAGGGTCCGGGCGTTTCCGGCGCCGTCGAAGACCTTGATGTCGCGCACCAGCGCCGCACCGACGGCCGTCTCGGCGGGCAGGTTGCCGTTCACGGTTGCGCTGTTGGTGGCGGCGGCGGGGGAGGCCGCCTGGTCGAGGGTGAGGTTCCCGATGGCCCCGCCCTTCTGGATCTGCCCGTTCACGGCCGGCCACCCCTGGAGGAAGGAGCCGTCAGGGGAGACCAGGCGGCGCTGGGCGTCGAAGTCGAAGTCGAACGAACCTGCCCGGCTGTACACCTGCTGTCCGCCGGAATTGAGGATGAAGAATCCGTCACCGGAGATCATCAGGTCCGTTGCCTTGCCTGTGGCCTGGGAGGAACCCTGGGCGAAGTTCGTTGAGATGCCCGCAACCTGGGTGCCGAGGCCGACCTGGGCGGGGTTCGTTCCTCCGCGGCCGCCCTGTCCGCCGCCCGCGGCCTGCTGCAGCTGCGAGAGGGTGTCCTGGAACTGGACGGAGGAGGACTTGAAGCCGTTGGTGTTCACGTTCGCAATGTTGTTGCCTGTGACATCGAGCATCGTCTGGTGCGAGCGCATGCCGGAAATGCCGGAAAAGAGGGAGCGGAGCATGATGCGTCCTTTCGAACGGGGAGTGGTTGGAGAGGCGGGAAACTAGGAGCCGATGCCGGAAAGCTTGTCGAGGGAGATAAGGGTGTCTCCGACCTTCACCTGGGGCACGGCGTCCTGGAACGAGACGCTCGATGCGGTCCCGGTGACGACGGTGCCGTCAGCCTTGGTGTAGCTGACCTGCTTGCCGAGGAGGGCCGCCGCGGCGGCGCGCATCTGCAGTCCGAACGATTCCTCCCCCTGCACGGAGAGCTGGGTGAGTTTTTCCATCATGGCCAGCTGGGTGGTCTGGCCGATCATGGCGTTCGTATCCATCGGGGACCCGGGGTCCTGGTGCTGCAACTGGGCCACAAGCAGCGACATGAAGACTTCGCTGTCCATCTCCTGCTTCGGGGCGCGGGCCGGCTGGCCCGCATAGACGCTGCTGGTACCCGAGGGCGGGGCAATTCCTGACACTGGCACGGGTCTTCCTTCCGTCAAGCCATCACGTCGAGTGAGGGCAGGTGATTGGACAGGCTGTCGGGCCGGAGGCGGCCGCGGTCGTCGGGTTCTTCCGGCGGGGCCGGATCGGCGCCCGGGCGCCGGTCGGGGGCGGGGCCGCCCGGGTTGCGCCGGAAGCCCTCCGAGGCCGGGTCGCCGGGGGCGTCCCGGGAGCCGAGTTCAAGGCTCGCGTTGAGCCCGGAGCCGGCAAGATCGCGTTTGAGCTCGCCCATGACCGCCCGCAGCGCCTCCTTGCCGGCGTCGCTGGCGGCGAACAGTTCAACGCGCACGCTGCTGTCGGCGCCGATCCAGGCCCGCACGGTCACCGGTCCCAGTTCCTCCGGAGTGACCTTCAGCACCATCACGTGCTCACCTGCACCGGCCTGCGCCAGGGTGAAGACTGGCTTGGCGAGCTGCGCGGGCAGGGGGACCTCCGCCGGGGCCGCCGCTGAGGCACCTGCGGCAGGGCTCACCGGGGTGCCGGGCTGGTGAATGGCCGGCGGGAGCGGTGAGGCGGCGGACAGGACGGGCCCGCCGGGCGACGCGGTCCCCGCCGATTCAAGGGGTGCCGGCCCGGGCTGGCTCTGGGGTGCAGCGTTTCCGCCGTCCGGAACGGGCGGTGCCGAAGCGCCCGGGTGGGCCAACGGGTGGATGCCGGGCTGGAACGCCGGCCGGGCGCCGGTCGCCGCCGTCACCGGACCGGGGAGGACGGGCTGCACTTCCGTCGAACCCGCGCTGCCGGGCACCTCCGGGCCGGCCGCGTAGATTCCGGACGCGTAGATTCCGGACGCATGGATTCCGGTCGAGTGGGTTCCGGGTGCCGTTCCGGCTGCCGGGTGGGCTCCCGCGGCGGGTGTTCCAGCGGCAGGTGGACCAGCGGCCGGAACGCCTGCTGCCTGTGTTTCGGCGCCCCGGGCGCCCGGTGCTCCCGATTCCTGTGTTCCTGTGGTTGAAGATTCGGAGTTCGCTGTTTCCGCGCCCTGTGCTCCCATGCCCGGTGTCCCGCTGCCTGGTGCCCCATGTCCCGACGCCGCACCGGCGGGCATCCCCGTGGCAGGGGAGGCGCCGGTCGCCGCGTGCGGTGCTTCACCGGCCGCGGCTGCGGGCACAGCGGAGGCCGGGGCTTCGGCGGCGGACGGAAGCGCGGACTGCGGCCCGCGGGGTTGGGAACCGTCCTCCGGCGCGGCCGGCGCACCGGAGGACGGCGGTTCGGTGGGCGGGACGGGCACCGCGGGCTGCCCGCCGAAGGGCCCCGGAGCCCCTGGGGGGACGGCCGCGGGCGCGGACGTCACGGGAAATGCCGCTTCCGCCCCTGCCGCAGGTCCGGCGTCGGCGGCCCGGGCGCCTGCTTCGGCTTTCTCAGTGTGCCGGGGCGCGGAGCGGGCCGACACTGCCTCGTGGAGGGCCGCACCAAACGAGCCGGGCGCCGTTGAAATACCGGATCCGCCGCGGGCGGCCTGCACCGGGGGGCGGCCGGCGGAAGTCAGCGCAACGGTCATCTTCCCGCTCCGATCAGGGCAGTCCCCGGCCCGGCAGCGGCGGATCCGGCGGGAAGGATCCGCCGGATGGCATCAATGTTCGAGTCGTTCTCCCATGCGTCGCGGATCTGGATCGTCGATCCGGGCTGCGGTGCGTCGACTACCTTGCCGTTGCCCAGGTAAATGGACACGTGGCCGGTGTTGAACGTGAACAGCAGGTCACCGGGCCGCGCCTCGGCGAGGGAGCCGACAGGGGTGCCGGAGTTCACCTGGTCCCAGGTGGTGCGCGGCAGCTCGTAGCCGAGGTCGCGGTAGACATGCTGGACGAAGCTTGAACAGTCGAGCCCGGCGGAGGGGTCGTTGCCTCCCCAGATGTACGGGAGCCCAACGTATTTCCGGGCCGCCGCCTCAACCCCCGAGCCCCCCGGGTCCGGGGAAGCGGCCGGAACGCCCTGCACCCCGCTCGGCGCGGGCACCGAGCCAAGCGCGGCCGCCGCACTTTGCGCCGCGTCCGCAGGAACGCCGGCCGCGGTGAGGGCCTGGGCGAAAGCCGAAGCGTTCTGGGCCGACTGGACGGTGGCAGGAGCTCCCGCCACCGGTGCGGGTGCGGCACCCCGCGACGGTGCGGCCGAAAGCGGCGCGGCCGGGCTCAGCACGGAAAGGGTTCCCTGGATCTGCTGGATCCGGTCAAGAGTGGCGGCCATGCTCATCGGGATGCCCCGTCCGCGGCGCGGCGAAGGGTGCCCGAGGTGAGCTCGTCGAGGACCAGCTGTTCGCTGCGGATCTCCTCCAGTGACTGGCGCACCGCGTGCTTGTCTTCGAGCTTCTCCAGGCCGATCGAGGCCGCGCGCGCCGCGGAGAAGACCTCCTGCGCCCGGGCCGCCTCCTCGCGGCGGTGGGCGTCGAGCCGCGCCAGGTCGGCGAGCATGCTGTGCGAAGCGGCACGCGAGGCCGCGATCGCCGCAAGGGTTGTCGGATCGATGGCTTCGCACGCTGTCTCGTCGAGGGCCGAGCGCAGCCCGCGCTGGCGGTCCGCGACGTCGGCCACGCGGTTGTTCGCCGCGGCAAGGTCGCCGGCGGCCCGGTCCTGTTCAAGGCGGCGCAGGCGCAGCAGCCCGGCGAGCCGGAAATGGGCGGTCATGATGTCCTTCCGAGGGATTGGGAAAGGGAGGCAAGGCGGTTCCACGAATCGGCGGCCGTCGTCTGGTCCTGCATGCTCTGGCGGAGGAAGCCGTTGATCGCACCCTCGTTGGCGAGCGCCGCATCGACGAGGGAATTTCCGCCGCTCTTGTACGCGCCGACGTCGATGAGGTCCTGGGCCTGCCGGCGGGCCGCGAGCACGCTGCGCAGGCTCTGTGCGAGCTCGGTGTACTCGGGCGGATTCACCTTTGAGGCGACGCGGGAGATCGACCCCAGCACATCGATCGAGGGGAAGTGCCCGGCCACGGCGAGCCGGCGGTCGAGCACGATGTGCCCGTCGAGGATGGAGCGGGCGGCGTCGGCGATCGGCTCGTTGTGGTCGTCGCCGTCAACCAGGACCGTGTACAGGCCGGTCACAGAACCGGCGGCGTCGGTGCCTGCGCGTTCGAGCAGGCGGGACAGGAGCGAGAATGTCGAGGGCGGGTACCCGCGGGTGGCGGGAGGCTCCCCGACGGAAAGCCCGATCTCACGCTGGGCCATTGCCACGCGGGTCAGCGAGTCCATCATGAGCACGACGTCGGCCCCCCGGTCGCGGAAGGATTCGGCGA
Organism: Arthrobacter sp. TJ-254; assembly: GCF_058269175.1. Taxonomy (NCBI): domain Bacteria; kingdom Bacillati; phylum Actinomycetota; class Actinomycetes; order Micrococcales; family Micrococcaceae; genus Arthrobacter; species Arthrobacter sp. TJ-254. The sequence goes on from NZ_JBZCNF010000002.1 coordinate 684,723, forward strand.
TGCGCGTCGCGGTGAAGGCGGCGCGCAGGCGCATCAGGGCCGGTTCGTCGGAGGTGGCGATCACGACGACGGAACGCGCCAGCCCCTCCGGGCCGAGGTCGTCCTCGAGGAATTCGCGCACTTCGCGTCCGCGCTCGCCGACGAGGGCGATCACCGAGACTTCGGCGTCCGTGCCGCGGGCGATCATTGAGAGCAAGGAGGACTTGCCCACGCCAGATCCCGCGAAGAGTCCCATGCGCTGGCCCCGTCCGAGCGTGGCAAGCGTGTCGACGGCACGCACTCCGGTGGTGAGGGTTTCGCTGATGCGCGCCCGGTCCATCGCGTTCGGAGATTCCCTGTCGAGGGTGACGTATCCGTCGGCGTCGAGGGGGCCCTTGCCGTCGAGGGGGCGTCCCAGCCCGTCGAGCACCCTGCCAAAGAGCCCGGAACCGGTGGGGACCAGCATCGAACTCTCGAACGCCCGCGCGGGCAGGCCGACGGCGAGGCCGCTCGAGGGGCCCAGCGGCATGCAGCGCAGGCGCGGTCCTTCGGCCGCGACGACCTCAGTGAGCACCTTCCGCGATTTCTCCCCGACCGTCACGAGGTCGCCGACCGCGGAGGAAAGGCCCGACACCTCAAGGCCCAGGCCGACGACGGCGGAGACGGTTCCGACCTGCTGGGGGGCTCCGGCCCGGCGGGCGGCCGTGAACCGGTCGCTGCGGGGACGCCAGGTGGTGCTCATGGTGCTGATCCGAGGAGCGCGGAACGGACCCGTGCGAGTGCTGTGGAGATGCGGGCGTCGAGGAAGCCGTGGGCGTATTCGGCAACCGCGTCGCCCGGAGCGAGGGCTGCATCGGCGACGAAGCGCACGTCGGCGCGGGCCGCGTCGGAGCCGCTGAGCACGGCAAGGTCATCGGGGTTGAGGCGCACAGTGTGCACGGCGTGCGGCAGTGCGCCGTCAAGGGCGCGGGCCACAACCGAGCGCGCCGAATTCGCGGTGTCGGCCAGCTCGTATCCGAGCACCGCCTCGGCCAGTTCGAGCGCGGCGGCGGCGAGGGCATCCTCGACCGACTCGAGAACGGGCACGGCGCAGCGGGTGAGGGCGACGGCCGCCGTGTTGACGATCTTCACGGCGTGGTCGGTCCGGGCAGCCGCCGCACGGGCTTCGGCGGAATGCTGCTCGGCCCGCGCCGCCTGCTCGGCGGCTGCCTGCCGGGCGGCGTCCCGCAGCCCCGCCGCGTAGCCGGCGGCGTGCCCGCGCACGCGGCTTTCCTCCTCAAGCCGTTCGCGTTCCGGATCGGGGAACGACGGGTAGAGGAACGGCGCGAACGCCTCATTGGGGGACAGCGCCCGGTCAATAGACAAGGTCGTCATCCTCTCCGCGGCGCACGGTGATCGAACCTTCCGCCTCGAGGGCGCGGATGGCGCGCACGATGTCGGCGCGGGCCTCCTCGACCTGGGAACTGCGTACCGGGCCGGTGCCGCTCATCTCCGCCTGCAGCATCTCCTTGTTGCGCTCGGAGACGTTCTTCTGGATGGTGTCGATCACCGCGGCGGGCGCGCCGCGCATGGCCAGGGCCAGGAGGGCCGGGTCGACCCCGCGCAGGATGGCCTGGATGTCACGCCGCTCCAGCTTCACGATGTCAGCGAACGTGAGCATCCTCGAACGCACCTCTTCGGCCAGTTCGGGGTCGCGTTCCTCGAGCTCCTGGAGCAGGGACTTCTCGATTGCGATGTCGGAGCGGTTGATGATGTCAACGAGGGGCTGGATGCCGCCGACCGCCTCGAAGGTCCGCCGCGGGGCGATGATCGCGCCGGCGCGGAGCTTGAGGACGTCGGCCACGATGGTGAGGGCCTCCGGCGAGGCCGCGCCCATGGTGGCCAGGCACTGGGCGACGTCGGCGCGCTGGGTCTCGTTCAGTCCCGCCATGACCGCCGATGCGATCTCCGGGCGCAGGTGGGCAAGGACGAGCGCGATGGTCTGGGGCAGTTCGCCGTCGAGGATTCCCAGCAGCTGCCCGGCCTCGGCGTTGGCGAGGAACTCGAAGGACTTCCCGGCCATCGTCGAAGCCATGCGCGTCATGAGTCCCGCGGCCTTTTCGTGCCCGAAAGAGGCCTGGAGCAGTCCTGCGGCGAGATCGCGTCCGCCGCGCGCCGGGCGTTTGCCCTGCACCGTCGCTTCGTGGAAGTCCAGCAGGATCCGCTCGGCGGTGTCGGGGTGCACCGAGCGCAGCTTCACAATCTCCGAGGCGACGTCCTCGGCCTCGGATTCGGTGAAGTGCTGCATCACCTGCACGGCGCGCTCCTGCGACATCTGCATCAGGATTACCGCCGCCTTCTGCACCCCCGTCAGCGCGGTCTCGGTGTCGCTCACACCGGCACCTTTTCATCCATGAGGTCACGCAGGTGGTCGGCGGTCTTCTTGGGATCCCGGCCCGCGAGGGACTCGATCTCGGTGCGGGCGAGTTCGGCCGCCAGCGCCGCCGGTGCCGGGGCCGGGGCGGAGGGAAGCTCAAGGTTGATCGCCGACGTCGACGGCGAGGGATCGATTGGGGTGACCGGCGGGAGGTCGAGCTCGTACGGTGCCGGCAGTTCGGTCTCGCCGAGGTCGATCAGTTCGCGGCTCTGGCGGCGGTTGCGCACGGCGAAGATCACGGCCAGGGCGAGGACCACCAGCACGGCGCCCGTGACGATCGCACCGGTGCGCAGCAGTTCGGCCCTGCGTTCCTCCGCCGCTGCCTCCTGCGCCGCGGTGATCGCCGCAGCGGCTTCCTCCGCACCGGCGTTGTTGAAGGGAAGGACCTCAACCGCCACCGCATCCCCGCGGTCGGCGTTGATGCCCGCAGCCGTGTTCACGAGCCCCGTCAGGGCGGGCAGGTCGAGGCCGCGGGCCGCTTCGGCGTCAAGGGCAACCGACACCGTCTGGCGGGTAAGGGCGCCGGCCGGAATCGCCGTCGTCTCGGTGACCTTGTTGAGCGCGTTGTTGCGGGTCGTCGACTCGGAGTCGAAGGTTCCGTCACCGTTGCCGCCGTCGGGCACGGCGATATTGTCGGGGCCCAGCACTCCGGCCGCGCCTCCGCCCGAACCGGTGTAAGTCTCGGTGGTTGTCGCCTCGTTCAGGGCAGGGGCGTCCTCGGGGCTGGTGAAGGTCTCCTCGAGGCGTTCGCCGGATTCGTAGTTCATGTCCGCGGCAACGGCGACCGTGGCGTTGCCCGGCCCCACAACCCGGTCGAGCATTTTCTGCACGGCGCCGGCGACGCGCTGTTCGTATTTCGAGGCCTGCTTGTCGGCGGATCCGGTGGCGCCGACTCCGACGGCCGAAAGGACGGTGCCCTTCGAGTCGATGACCGCGACGTTCTCGGCCTTCATTCCCTCAAGGGAGGCCGAGGTGAGGTGGACGATTGCCTGCACCTGGTCGTCGCCGAGTTCGGCGGCGTTCTTGGTCTCAACGAAGACCGACGCGGTGGGGTCGGCCTTCTCCTTGCTGAACACCGTCGCTTCGGGGATCGCCAGCTGCACCGAGGCCGTCTTGACCCCGTCCATCGACTGGATGGTCTTGGCCAGCTCCCCCTCGAGGGCGCGCTTATAGGTCACCGACTGCTGGAATTCCGAGGAGGTCACGCCCATCTCGTCAAGGAGCGTGTAGCCGCCGGAGGACTCGGAGGGAAGCCCCGCGGAGGCCGCCTTGAGCCGCTGGTCGTAGACGTTCGCTTCGGGGACGAGGATCGTCGACCCGCCGCCGGTCAGTTCGTAGGGAACGCCGTCGGTGCGCAGCTGCTCGACGATGGTGCTCGCATCTTCGGGCTGGAGGCCGGAGAACAGGGGAGTGTAGGCGGGCTTGGACAGCCATGAGGTGAGCAGCACCGAACCGAGCACGAGGACGGCGACCCCGATGAGCGCGAGGGTCTTCTGCGCGGGGCTGAAGGCGCCGACGGCGCCGGTGAGCCGCGAGAGCCTGACCGGAATCCGTGTGGCCATCAGGCCTGCATCCTCATGATCTCGTTGAACGCGTCAATGCCCTTGTTGCGCACCGTGGCAACCACCTCGAGGGAGACAGCGGCCCGCGTCGAGGCGATCGTCGCGTCGTGGATGTCGTCGAGGTTGCCGGTGGCCGCCTTGAGGGAAAGCGCGTCGGAGGCGCCGGAGAGGGCCTGGACGTTGTCAACGGCGGCGGTAAGGACCGTCGCGAACGAGGAACCGTCGGTCTCCCGGACCCCGGCCGATGCCGGGAGGTAGGAGGTGGCGAGGGTGCCCTGGACGGGGCTGAGGGGTGCGACGGGCATTAGGACTTTCCAATCTGCAATGCGGCTTCGTAGGTTGTCTTGGCCCGGTCAACGACGGCGGCGTTCGCCTCGTAGCCGCGCTGCGCCATGATCAGCATCGACATCTGCTCGGACATGTCGATGTCGGGGTACCTGACATAGCCTTCTTTGTCGGCCAGGGGGTGGTTCGGTTCGTGGACCATGCGCCCTTCGGCGTCGCCCCATTCGGCGCCCCGAACGAAGACCCCGCCGACGCCGGAACCCTCCTGGGCAACGACGTACCGCGCCTGGAAGGCGGCGCCGTCGGTGCTGGTTGCCGTGTTGATGTTGGCGAGGTTGTCGGAGACGGCGTCAAGCCACTTCCGGTGAACGGTCAGCGAGCTGCCGGCAATACCGATCGCGTCGAATGTCATCAGTGTGTCCTCAGTGCTGTCCGGACACCGTTGAAGGTGCCTTCGACTGCGCGGGCCGCGAACTGGTAGCGCAGCACGGTGTCGATATTGGAGAGGGTTTCGGTGTCGAGGTTCACGTTGTTTCCGTTGAGCCTGGTGGGCTCCAGAGACCGTTCCACAACGGGTGCGGCAACCCCGTCGCCTGCCTGCACGGAGCGCGCCAGCGCATCCTCGAAGAGCACGCGCTTGGAGGTGTAGCCGGGCGTGTTCACGTTGGCGATGTTGCTCGCGATCGCCTTCTGGCGTAGTGCGAGGGAATCGAGGGCACTGGCAAGCCCTAGGGAGGTAACGGATTCGAACACGGCAGCCTGCCTTGATGCGTTGGGTGCTGGCCTCATCACGGCCCGGATGGGGGAGCGAAGACCGCTCACCAATACCTATCGGCGTCCGCTGCGGATTGGTAAGGAAACTTCACGAAAAAATCCGGTTTCCGTCCGGGCACCACGCAGCGGCGCCCGGAACCCTGACGCTGGACGGCGCCGCCGGTCCCTGACACCCTTGGAAATGTGGCAAACGAGGACGACGTGCGGCGCAAGTGCCTTTCCCTGCCGGGAGTCACTGAACGGTCGAGCTGGAACCAGCCGGCCTGGTTCGCGCGCACCCTGATCGCCCGGAAGTGGGCCGACGGCGTGCTGACGGTGAAGACGCAGGAACGCGATGCGCTGCTTGCGGCCGATCCGGACACGTACTACATCACGCCGCATCACCGGCGTTCGCCCGAACTGGTCTTGGTCCGCCTCGACCGCGTTGACGTCGGGGAGCTGGAGGAACTCATCGAGGAGTCCTACCGGATCGGGGGAGGCAGGCCCTCCTGATCAGTTGCCCGGCGCCATCGTGCGGGTCTGCCTCCACCATTCCCGAACTGGACCGTTTCCGAGCCGGACCGCTCCCGGCGGGTTGCGGATGCGGATGATGGTGGGCGCTAGAGCGTGACGTCGAGGAGGCCCGGCCGAGGTTCGCCCGGCGGGACGGCCTCGAGCGCTTCGATGTGGCGGGCGGTCTCGGCCCGCGCCGCGACCAGCCGCGCGGCGGCCCGGAGCTGGGCCCGGTGGAGTTCAGCGGCGTGCCCGGCCAGATCCGCCGGCAGCGGACCGAGGCCGGCGGGTGGATGCCAGTGCCGCAGTTCCGGTTCCGGGGCGCCCGGGTCGTCGAGCGCACGCTCGACCTCGATCACTGCGTCCTCAAGGGCGGCCAGCGCCATCATCCACGCGGCACGCCCCGAAACGGTCGGCTCAGGCGACACCGAGGCTCCCGGCCGCACGGCCCGCGGCGCCCTGGGCGGGAAGGGATGCAAGGGCCTCGTGCCAAGCCTCGCGCAGCGGCTCGAGCAGGGAAATGCATTCACGGGTGGCATTGATGTCACGGTAGATGTTCGCCGACATGAGCGCGTTCGAGACGTAGGTGTAGAGCCCGAACAGGTTCTCAGCTCCGTCCCATGCGTCCTTCTTCAGTGACGAGGCAAGCTCGGCGATGATTTCCTGCGCGTGGATCAACTGCGCCGAGGCGCCCTGCCAGTCCTCCGCCGCCTGCGCCTGTTCGGCCCGGGCGAGGTCAAGCAGGAGCCGGTCATAGAGCATGGTGAGCAGCCGCGCGGGTGTTGCGGAGAGGACCGATTCCCGCAGGTACTTCCGGCGCTGGTCGGTCGAGGTGTTAATCATCATTTCTTTCCGTCACTTCCCTGGGTCGGCAGTGAGGCGAGCTGGGCGTTGAGCCAGCTCGACTGGCTGTTCATCGACTGCATGGCCACCTCAAGGGCAACATAAGTGCTCTTGAGCCGGGCCTCGCGGGAGGCAAGCCGTACATCCCAGGCCGCGACCTGGTCGTTAAGGCCGCGCACCTGGCCCTCGCCGCTGGTGATCTTGGCCGCAATCATTCCCCCGTACTTATCCGAGGCGGTCTTGCCTGCCGCTTCGAGCCGAGACCCGATGGTCCGCACGGCGGCTTCGACGGCGGCTGGATCCTTGGCCAGGGCCGCCTTGAACTTCACCGGATCGAACTCCATCGTTCCGGTCTTCGTGATGCTGATTCCGTACTCCGACGGAGAGATGCCGCCGATGGGGGCAGACGCTGCGGTGAGCAGGCTCTGCCCGATGCTCCGGACGGCGCTGTCGGTGGTGAACACCCCAAGGGTCGTCACCGGTTTGCCGTTCGCGTCGGCCGTGGTCGAGGTCTTCTGCTTGCTGGTGATGTACGCGAGCACATCGTTAAGGCCCTTGACCAGGGCCTCGGCCTTGGCCGCTATCCCGTCGGCGTCCTGGGCCACGCTGATGGTCACGGGGGTGGCCGAGACCCCCGTGACGGTCACCGAGAGCCCGGTCTGCAGGTTTGCGAAGGTGTTGGTGCCCGAGGTGACCGGCTGCTCGGCGCTGGTTCCCTTCCACAGGGTGATCTGGGCGTCCTGGGCGGATTGGATCTGGGTGAAGGTTCCTGCGGTCCCGGAGAGGGTGAAGGCTCCGCCCGCGCCGGTGGTCTTCGACGTGAGCTGGAGCCGGTAGGTGCCGTCCCCGGTGGAGACCTTGACGGCGCTGACGTTGGCCGTTGAGGCGTTGACGGCCTTGACGACGTCGTCGAGGCTCGTCGAGGCGGCGGTGACGGTGACGGCTGTGCCGTTGGCTCCGGTGATGGTCAGGGAGGTGTCGGGCCACTGGGTGAGCGGGGCCGAGACCGTGCTCTGCTTGGTGGCGAGCCGGTCGATCGTGAAGTCAACCGAGCCTGCGGCGGCGCCGGTGCCGGCGGTGGCCGTTGCCGCGGTCGAGGACGACGTCGCGCTGAAGAGGGCAAGGGCACCCGGTTTGGCTGCGGCGGCCGAGAGGGAGGAGAGGTCAGCGACCTTGGTGTTCAGGACCTTCAGGGCGTCGACGGTGGCCTGGGCGCGCACAGATTTGTTGTAGAGGATGTTCTGCGGGATGCGTTCGATGTCCATCATGGCCTTGATGAGCGCTGTCGTATCAAGGTTGCTGGCAAGTCCGTCCAGTGAAATTCCCACAGGTGGCTCCTCAAAGCGTCGGGTGGTGATGGCGGCGGGAAACGGAAGCCGCCGGTGGCGGCACGGGCGCTGTGCGCCCGGCTGCCACCGGCGGTTCCGTTATGAAGCAGTCGGTTTAGCCGAGGAGCTTCAGGACGCTCTGGGTTGACTGGTTCGCCTGGGCGAGCATCGAAACGCCGGCCTGGGAGAGGATGTTGGCCTTAGTGAACTTGACCATCTCCTCCGCCATGTCGGTGTCGCGGATGCGGGATTCGGCGGCGGCCAGGTTCTCCTTGGAGACCGCGAGGGACTTGCCCGCGGACTCAAGGCGGTTCTGGGAAGCACCCAGTTCCGAACGCTGTGCCGAGACGGCGGCGATTGCAACGTCCAGTGCGGCGACCGTGGTCGTCGCGCCGGCCGAGGTGGCGACGTCGAATCCGGTTGCCCCGGCGACGCTGGAGAAGACCGGGCCGGCGCCGTTGATGCTGGCGTTGGCGTCGCCGAGGTTCACCGAGATGGTGTTGTCGGCAGCGCCGTCGGCACCGACCTGCAGGCTGATGACACCGGCAGTTCCGGCGGTACCGTCGAGGAGCTTGATGCCGTTGAAGTTGGTGGACGAGGTGATGCGGGCAAGTTCCTCGCCGAGGGCGTCGGCTTCGGTCTTGATCGCGGTGCGCGACGACGCGTTGTTCGAGTCGTTGCCGCCCTGGACAGCCAGGTCGCGCATACGGTGCAGGATCGAGTGGACCTCGGTCAGTGCGCCTTCAGCGGTCTGGATGACGGAGATGCCGTCCTGGGCGTTGCGCTGGGCAACTCCGAGGCCCGAGACCTGCGAGCGCAGGCCTTCGGAGATGGACAGGCCGGCAGCGTCGTCGGCAGCACGGTTGATGCGCAGGCCGCTGGAAAGCTTCTCCAGGGACTTGCTCAGGTCGTTCTGCGTGTTGGACAGGGCGCGGAACGCGTTGTTCGCGGCCGTATTGGTATTGATCTGCATACCCATGATGTTTTCCTCCGTGAAATGTGATCTTGCCGGGGCCCATCCTTGGGCCCTCTGCACTTCACAGTCGGCACCTGCCCGAGGTTCGTTAGCTGATTGGAGAACTTTCTTAAAAACTTTTGCCGGCGCCCACGCGTGCGGTCCGGACTGCTTACATCCCTTCCGGATCAACCGATAGTTCCTACGTAAGGTGCGGCAGCAGGAAGCGACCGCTTAGCCGATCTAGGAGAGTCTTAGGCACTATGGGTATCCAGGAGCTATCAGCCCAGCTCTGGCACGAACGCGAACTGCTTGAGCTCTTGACGTTCAAGCTGGAGGAGGAACAGCTTCTCCTCACCGCTGGTAAGTCGCGGTGGATTCAGCACGCCACCCGGGAAGTCGAGGGGGCCGTTGCCCTGCTGCGGGCCAGCGGGCTCGCCCGTGACCTTCAGGTGGTGGCCGTGGCCGAAGAGTGGGGCGCCGGAGAAGGGGCAACACTGCGCGACCTTGCCCTTGCCGCTCCCGAGGGACCCTGGGGGGACATCCTCATGAGGCACCTGATGGTCATGACGGAACAGGCCGAACGCATCAAGGAGCTCCGGGACGCAAACGGGCAGTTCCTGCGGGCCGCAGCCAGGTCGACCCAGGAAGCGCTCGCCGGGCACCGCGCCGAGGCGGGAACCTACGACGCCCGGGGCATGACCGCACCTGCGGACGCTTCACGACTCTTCGACGCGAAATTGTGAGGACGGCACCGTGAGCAGCACTTTTGGAACGTTGAACACAGCACTGACCGGGCTGAATGCCGCGCGCCAGGGCACCGCCGTGACCGGCCAGAACATCGCGAACGCCGCCACCGCCGGATACACCAGGCAGCGGGTCACGACGTCGGCGGTGGGGCCGCTGGCGCAGACCGGCATGTTCTCCTCGGGGGCAGGGCCCGGACAGGGCGTGAACGTCGATGGAATCCGCAGGCTCGGAGACGTCTTCCTCGACGCCCGGGTCCGGGCAACCTCCGCCGAGGCTGGCTTCACCGGCGCCCGCGTGGCGGCGTTGGACGGGCTCGAGAAGATCCTCCAGGAGCCCGGGAAGAACGGCACCGCGGCGGCGCTTTCGAAATTCTGGACGGCATGGCAGGACGTGGCGAACAATCCCGGAGCTCCGGCCCCATCGGGTGTCCTCCTCGAACAGGCCGCGGGCCTCGCCGCCAAGCTCGCCCACAGCTACGGCCAGGTCGAATCGCAGTGGGCGGCCGAGCGCGGGCAGCTCGATCTGCTCAGCAATGAAGTCAACACGGCGGCCGCGCAGGTGGCCGAACTCAACGCGCAGATCCGATCCACCCTCAATGCCGGCGGCTCGGCGAACGAGCTGATCGACCAGCGGGACCAGCTGACCACCGTCATTGCCTCCCTTGTCGGAGGCACGGCCCGCGCCACGGGCGACGGCACCGTTGACGTCCTGATCGATGGAAGCGCCCTCGTCTCGGGGGATTCCTTCCGGCCCGTGAAGGTCACCGGCGCCTACCGGATGGGTGACGCCGCGGCCAGCCCGGTCCAGCTCGAATGGGCGCACCGGCCAGGCGCCGCCATTGCCGGCGGCAAAATCGGCGGGATGCTCTCGGCCCTTGAATCCCCGAACGGGAAGGGCGCGGGCGGGGAAATCGCCGAGACAGCGGCCGCGTACAGCGCCCTCGCCGTGAAACTCGCCGACTCGGTCAATGCGGTCCATCGCGCCGGATCAACCCCGGGCGGTGCCACCGGGACCGACTTCTTCAGCTTCGATCCGGCACTGCCTCCTGCGAAGGGCCTTAAGGTCATTCCCACCGATGCCGGCGGGATAGCCACGGGCCGGCCCGGCGCGGGCGGCCGCGACGGAAGTAACGCCGATGCGATCTCGCAGATCGGCGCTTCCGCGGACTCCCCGGACAAGCTGTGGGTTGGATTCGTCACGGCTTTCGCGGTCACGGCCCGCACCGACACCCAGCGCGACAACCTTGCGGAGATCGCCGCGGCCTCCGCCTCGAGCCTCCAGCTGTCCCAGACCTCGGTCGATATCGATGAGGAAAGCGTCAGCCTGCTCACCTACCAGCACGCGTACCAGGCATCCTCACGGGTGATGACCGCGATCGACGAAATGCTCGACGTCCTCATCAACCGGACCGGACTCGTAGGAAGATAACCAGAAATGATCAGCCGCGTCACCAACCAGACAATGGCCACCACGGCCCAGCGCAACCTCCAGGCCAGCATGGCCCGCCGTGCGGAGGCACAGGAGCAGTCAATGACTCTTAAGAAGATCCGCCGTGCGTCCGACGACCCAATGGCCGCCGCGGACTCCATCCGCGTCGGCGCGGATCAGCAGGCAGCCAGCCAGTACACCCGCAACATCGACAACGGCAAGGGGTGGCTCACCGCACTGAACTCGGCACTGTCGAATACGACGAACATCCTCACCCGGGTGCGGCAGCTCACCATCCAGGGCGGCAATGACACCCTCTCGCCGGCGGCACGGAACTCGATCGCCCTCGAGATCGAGGGGCTCAAGGAGGATCTCCTGGGCCAGGCCAACTCCCGGTTCCTGGGACGCAGCATCTTCGCCGGCAACTCAGACGCCGACGGCGCGTTCACCGGCAGCCCGCCCACCTACACCGGCGCCCCGGGCAGTTCGGTGGAGCGGCGGGTGGCGGACGGGCAGACGATCCGCGTCGATTCGGACGGTTCGGCCGTCTTCGGCAGCGGGGCCGCCTCGGTGTTCACACTGCTCGACGACATCGCGGCGGACCTGAGGGCGGGGTCCAACACCTCGGCGCGGCTTGCGGCGGTCGAGGCACAGTTCAACAAGGTTGCCGCCGGCCACGCCGAGATCGGCGCCCGCCATGCGCGCCTGCTCAAGGCCGAGGACATGAACAAGGACCAGGTTGCCGCCCTCGAGGAGCAGCGGACCGGAATCGAGGACCTTGATCTTGCCGAGATGATCATGAACCTCAAGGTCCAGGACATGAACTACCAGGGCGCCCTGAACGTCACGGCGAAGGTGCTTTCCCCCACGCTGATGGACTTCCTGCGGTGACCGCCGCCCTTACCTTCACCGCACCTCCGCCGGGCTTCGAACCGCACGTCGACTTCGAACTCCGCACGATCGAGGGCGCCGACGGGCTCTACTCGCTCACCGCGGCCAGGGATGCGGGGCTGCGGGTGTTCGTTGTCGACTCCTCCGTCTACCTGCCCGAGTACCTTCCGCGCCTGTCGGGGGAGATGCTTGAGGAGATCGGCGTGCTCTCCGAAGAGGAGGCGCAGGTGCTGGTGGTTGCCCGTCCCCGTCCGGACGCCGGGAACGGCCCCGGCACGACGGTCAACCTGCTCGCGCCCGTTGTGCTCAACAACGCCACGGGCCAGTGCTCCCAGGTCATCCTGAGCGACCAGAACTGGCCGCTGCAGGAAGAGCTTCGGCTCTAGGGAAGCTGCCCCCGCCCGGCCCCATCCGGGCCGGGGGCAGTACTCCCGCCGCTCAGGGGCGGAAAACGATACGGACCCGGGAACCGGCCGCCGCGCCGCTGACGAACACGTCAACATCGATGGGCTCAAGGAGTGCGTGGAAGCCCTCGCTGTCCGCCTCGTGGGCGAGCTGGGCGTCAACAACGCCGGTGCCGCCCGGCCGCTGGCCCTCGTGCCGGGAGCCGCGGCTTCCATAACCGGTGACCCCGACCGGCCGGGCGATCACAGCGGGGATATTGGCGGTGTACCGGTCAAGGGTGTACACCGCGGAACTCTGCTGTCCGGTTCGGGGGTCGACATACTCAACGCGGACAGGGACGCGGATATTGTTCCGGTCGCGGTCGAAGTGGGTCTGCGGCCGGACTTCGACCACGCGCCCTGCGGTGCGCGTTCCCTGCGGCGCGGGTGGTGCCGGCCGCCGGCGCCGCGGGCGTACGCGGGGAAGCACCAGGGCGAGGGCGATGACTCCGGCTGCCGCGCCGGCACAGACGACAACTGCTTCAATGCTCACCCGGTTATCCTAGACGGCGGCAGGCATCCGCCGCCGCAGGCTTCGCTCGCGGGCGACCGGTCAGGACGGTATTCTGTGGGCGGTGATGCTGGAGTCCGCCGGAGCCGCAGCAGGCCCGGCCTGCCGCCCCTCCGGAGAATTCACCGATCCAGCGGAAGGCGGACCACCCATGACCGGCTCCGCAAGCCCTCCGCGAAGCCGCCCCATCCCCGCCCTGCCGCTCGTCATTGCCGGCGGCGCCCTTGGCACCCTTGCGCGGTACGGGCTTGGAATGGTGCTTCCGTCGCCCGGGGGGCTCCCGGTCCCCACCTTCCTGATCAACCTGAGCGGGGCGTTCCTGCTTGGCTGGCTGCTCGAAGCCCTCAGCCGCACGGGACCCGACGACCGCGGGCCGCGGGCGCTCCGACTCCTCGCCGGTACCGGGTTCCTCGGCGCATTCACCACCTACAGCGGGCTCGCGGGGGAGTCGCTCGCCCTGCTCGAGGCGGGACGGACGGGTGAAGCCGGCGCCTACCTCGCGGCAACGCTCTGCCTCGGACTACTCGCGAGCGCCGCTGGAATCCTTGCAGCGACACGCTTCAGCGGGCCGAAAGCCGAACCGCACCCCCAATCCGGGGCCCGCAACGCAGAGCCGACGGACCGGGAGGAGCGCCAATGATCGGCACCCTTGCCGCGCTCGCCGTCGCCGGCGGCCTCGGGGCCGCCGCCCGGTACGGCCTCAGCCTGCTGATCAGCAGCAGGTTTCCGCTGCAGGTTCCGCTGGCCACCATCGTGGTGAACCTCAGCGGCTGCCTGCTGCTGGGGTTCCTGACGGGTCTCGCGGCCGCTTCCGCCATCGCTCCGGCCACGGTGCTCGTTGCAGGCACCGGCTTCCTTGGCGGCTATACCACCTTCAGCACAGCAAGCCTTGAAACTGTTGCGCTCCTCCGCGCGGGCAGGCACGCCACCGCGCTGCTCACCGGGGTGGGGACGATCCTCGGCGGCGTCGGCGCCGCCGCGGCGGGGCTGGGCCTGGCGTCGCTGCTGTGAGCCGTGGCGGATCAGCTACTCCGGGAGGCGGTGCCCGCCGAGCGGCTCTTGAGGACGTCCGCCCGGATATCCGCGGCGGTCGAGAGCAGTTCCCCGTGCGTCACCCCGTGGTCCGGCCCCCAATACAGGCGCATGAGGTCGTCAAGGCGCCGGGCCAGCTCGTCGGGACTCGAGGTTGCCGCCGCAGGGCGGACCTCCCGCACGGCACGGGCAAGAGCGTCGCAGAGACTGAAGGACGAAACAGTTGTCATCAAATGCCTCCCGGCCGGCGGGGCCGCCGTAGCGAGTATTTACACCTGTCGAATGCCATAACTACTGCCTTCGAAACCGGCAGCAGCCCCGGACCGGTCGAACCACTACGCTAGGCAGCGCCGGCGCCCGAAACAACCGCTGTTCCCAATCTGTGACACGCCGCCCGGCAGCGTGACCTCAAAGTGATCGACTGATGCGCGCTCCGCACGGGTCCGCAGGGACCCCGCCGGCGGGACGGATTGCCTGCCCGGCCGCGCAGATGTGCTGCCATTAGTTGTTCTACAAGAGTGCGAAGTACCTTTAAGGGGTGCTGAAGACTGCGCTCAAGCCCCGCTGGATCGTGACGTTGATCCTCGCGATGGCGCTTGCCGCCGTCTTCGTGCTTCTCAGCCAATGGCAGTTTTCCTCCTCCCAGCAGCCGGCGCCCGCCGCGCCGAATTCGGCCGAGCCCGTGAGGGCGCTCACCGCAGTGCTGGAACAGGGCATGCAGCTCACTGCCGCCCAGGCCGACGCGCTTGTATCCGCGGAGGGGACCTTCGTTCCCGGAACCCGGGTCCTCGTGCAGGAGCGGATACAGGATGGACGGACCGGCCTGTGGGTGGTTTCTGCTTTTGCCGTGGGGGAGCCGGCGGACGCCGAGCCCAGCCAGCCCAAGGGCGAGGACGCTGCGGTGATCCCGGTCGTCCTGGGATGGGTTCCAGACGCCGCCGCGGCGCAGGACGTGCCCGAGTACACCGGCGCGGCAGTAATCACTGGCCGGCTGCTGCCGCCGGAGGCGCCGATGGCGGAGCGCGCACCCGACGGCCAGGTGCCCACGCTTTCCACAGCCGAGTTGACGAACCTTTGGGACCGTGCGTCGTACGCGGCGTTCGTCGTACCCACAGCCACCGTGATCGACGGAGCCCCTGCGGCTGTCGAACCCCCGCTTGAACGCGTGGTGGTGAAGCCGCAGCCGGCCCAGGCGCCGGTGAACTGGCTGAACATCTTCTACGCCATCGAATGGGCGGTCTTCGCAGGCTTCGCCTTCTTCCTGTGGTGGCGCCTCGTGGCCGATGACCACAGGCGGGCCCTTGAAGCAGCCGAAGACGCCCGGCTCGGCTCCGGCGACGGAGACCCCGCTGGGGGCCCGGTCGCCGGCACGGGGGCAAGCGCCGAGACCACTACCGAGACCAGTTCACCGACGGAAGCGACGACACGTGAGTGACGCACAGACGCCCCAGAAGACAACCCCCCGCCGCCGGTTCGGCGGGACCCATGCCCAGATCCGCTCCGCCTTGAGCTTCTACAAGGCGATGGCCTACGCGACCGGTGTGATGCTGCTGCTCGTTGTGGTGGAGATGGTCGCCAAATACGGCATGGGCGCGGAAATCGTGGCCGGGGCGGGCTCCGGAATCCAGTTCCTCCCTGAAGCCGAAGCCGATGCCTCCGGCGGGGTCAACCTGTCGAAGGCAGTGCTGATCGTTCACGGCTGGCTCTATGTCGTCTACCTGATCGCCGACTTCAGGCTCTGGCAGTTCCTGCGGTGGCCCTTCAGCCGGTTCCTGCTCATCGCGCTTGGGGGCGTTGTGCCGCTGCTCTCCTTCGTGGTTGAGCGCCGTGTCCACCGCGAGGCCGAGGCGGACCTCGCGGAGCACCCCGAAGCGGCGACGCAGCGCTGATCACGCCGCGGAGAGGGTGCCTCCGGATGTGCGGCGGGGGGCCCACCACGACTATTGTTGAGTCGTGACTACCCCCACCCCCAGCACCGACCACCGCCCGGTTCTCGTCGTTGACTACGGTGCGCAGTACGCACAGTTGATCGCCCGCCGCGTGCGTGAAGCTGACGTCTACTCCGAAATCGTCCCCCACACGCTCAGCACCGAGCAGATCCTCGCCAAGAACCCGGTGGCGATCATCCTCTCCGGAGGCCCCTCAAGCGTCTACGCCGACGACGCCCCACAGGTGCAGGCCGACCTGTTCGAAGCGGGCGTTCCCGTGCTGGGCATCTGCTATGGATTCCAGGCCATGGCCGCCGCCCTCGGCGGGACCGTCGCCAAGACGGGCCTGCGCGAATACGGGTCCACCGATGTCGCAGCCGAAGGCGAGACGCGTTCAATCCTCACCGGCACGCCCCAGCACCAGAACGCCTGGATGAGCCACGGCGACAGCGTGCAAGAAGCCCCCGACGGCTTCGAAGTGCTTGCCCGGACCGCCGGCGCCCCCGTCGCCGCCTTCGCCCACGAGAAAAAGGGCCTCTACGGAGTGCAGTGGCACCCCGAGGTGAAGCACTCCCAGCACGGTCAGCAGGTGCTCGAAAACTTCCTGTTCCAGGGTGCGCGCCTGCGCCGCAACTGGTCCACCGGTGACATCGTCGAGGAGCAGATCGAGCGCATCCGCGCCCAGGTCGGCGACGCCCGCGTCATCTGCGGGCTCTCCGGCGGCGTCGACTCCGCCGTCGCCGCAGCCCTCGTCCAGCGGGCCGTCGGTGACCAGCTCACCTGCGTCTTCGTCGACCACGGCCTGCTGCGCGAGGGCGAGGCCGAACAGGTCGAACGCGACTTCGTTGCGGCGACGGGTGTGCGGCTCTACGTCGCCAACGAGCAGGAACGCTTCCTCAGCGCCCTGGCCGGGGTCTCCGATCCGGAAACCAAGCGAAAGATCATCGGCAGGGAATTCATCCGCGCCTTCGAGGAGGCCGAACGGGCAATCATCGCCGAAGCCGAGGCACACGGGGAGAAGATCCGGTTCCTGGTCCAGGGCACCCTCTACCCCGACGTCGTCGAGTCCGGCGGCGGCGAGGGCGCGGCGAACATCAAGAGCCACCACAACGTCGGCGGGCTCCCCGAGGACCTGCAGTTCGAACTCGTCGAGCCCCTGCGGGAACTCTTCAAGGACGAGGTGCGCGCCGTGGGCGCGCAGCTTGGACTCCCGGCGGAGATCGTCGGGCGCCAGCCCTTCCCCGGCCCCGGACTGGGGATCCGGATCGTCGGCGACATCACCGCCGAGCGCCTCGAGCTGCTGCGCCGGGCCGACGCCATCGCCCGCGCCGAGCTCACCGCCGCAGGCCTCGACAACGAGGTGTGGCAGATGCCGGTGGTTCTGCTCGCTGATGTCCGCAGCGTCGGTGTCCAAGGTGACGGGCGCACCTACGGCCACCCGATCGTCCTGCGCCCGGTCTCCAGCGAAGACGCGATGACCGCCGACTGGTCCCGGCTGCCGTACGATCTACTGGCCCGGATCTCCAACCGGATCACCAACGAAGTGGACGGGGTGAACCGGGTGGTGCTCGACGTCACGAGCAAGCCGCCGGGAACCATCGAGTGGGAATAGGCGCGTCCCGCGGGGGCGCGCCGATGGGGCGAGTTCGCGGTTGCCGCGTTGCTATGCGGCAGGCTGCGCTCTCCGTCGGATAGCTTGGAAGACATGCCAATCTGGTCAAGATCAGTTCGTGATGATGCAGGGAAGAGGACAGTCGTGCCAGAGCAGGACCCCGGGGACTCGGCTGAGGATTTCCTTCTGCCCTGGCTGAGCTCGCTTGGTCCCCAGGCCACCGGCGATACGCTGCTGCATTTCCGCCCGTCGGCCGGGACGAGCATCGATCTGACCCACGCCCACCCCTCGGGTCTGGCGCAGCTGCTCGCCGGACGCCGCACCCGGCTCTCCACCCTGCTGCGCGACCCCGTGCAGTACAACGCCGCGAAGGCGGCGGCCCGGGCGCTGCGCGCGAAGATCTTCGAACTGGGCACCGAGCGCGGCATCGACGTCGGACACCTCGCGGCCGGAACGGCGTCCTGGCGCACCGTCGACGATTCCGGGCGGTCCGAAACCCTCAACGCTCCGGTGCTGCTGACGGGGATGTCCCTCACCGTCCACGCCTCGCAGGACGACTACGACCTCCAGCTGACCGAGCAGGCCCGGATCAACCCCGCCCTCGTGCGCCACTTCCGCCAGATCCAGGGCATCACCATCGACCCGGCCGCCCTCGCCCGGCTCGCCTACGGCACCGCGCGGTTCGACCCGCACCCCGTGCTTGACCGCCTGCGGCACCTCAGCGAGGGCGTTCGCGGCATCTCCGTCGAACACCGCATTCTCGTCTCGACGTTCGCGGACCTCGCGGACATCGCCGAGGACGAGGCGGTCCGCCCTGACCACCCCGTGCTGTCGGCCCTGATGTCGGCTGCCCGCAGCGGCAGCTACCAGGTCCAGGAACCGGAAACCGACTTTCCGGCCATCGACGAGCGCAACCCGCAGGACGAACTGCTGGTGCTCGACGCCGACTCCGCCCAGCAGGAGGTCCTCGACCTCCTCGGCGGCGGGCACTCCCTCGCCGTGGCGACACCGCCGGGCACCGGTCAGACCCAGACCGCCCTCAACGCCACTGCGCTGCTCGCACACCAGGGCAAGAGCGTGCTCATCGCCGCGGAGCGGCGGGGCACCCTCAACGAGTTCGTACAGGACCTCGAGGCCCTCGACCTGGGCTCGCTCGTACTTCAGCTGAACGGCCAGGTGAGCGCGGAGCAGCTCAAGGACAGCGTGATCCGTGCAATCGTCCGCAACGAGAAGGCCTCGCGGCCGGTGCTTGAAAGCCTTCACCGCACCCTGACCGGGCACCGGCACACGCTGCTTGAGCACGTGCGCTCCCTTCACAATGTCCGCAGCCGGTGGGGGTGCTCGCCCTACCAGGCGATGCAGTCGCTGGCCGGGCTCACCGCCCTCGAGCCGGCGCCCTCGACCACGGTTCGCCTGAAGCGCAGCGTGCTCGACAGCATCCCCGACCGCACCGAGCTCACCGGCAGGCTGCGGCGGGCCGCCGCCCTGGGCAGCTTCAGCCAGGCGGCGACGCAGAGCCCCTGGTACGGGGCGCAGCTCCTGAACCGCAAGGAAACCGAACACGCCCACGCCCTGGCCGTTGACCTTGCGCGCGACATCCCCGTGCTGCGCGGAAAGGTGCTGCGGGTCGCCGAGCACTCGCACATCACCCTCGGCAGGACGTTCCGCGAGTGGGGCGAGCAGCTCGAACTGCTCGTGGCCGTGCGGGCCAGCCTCGACAAGTTCACCCCCGACATCTTCGACCGCCCGGTCACCGACCTCATCTCCGCGACCGCGCCGTCGGCATGGCGCAAGGAGCGGGCCATCGAGATGAGCTCGATGACCCGTTCGCGGCTGCGCCGCGTCGCCAAGGAATACGTGCGTCCCGGGGTCCACATCTCGGATCTCCACACCTCGCTGGTCGAGGTCCAGGAACAGCGGACCCTCTGGACGCGGTACGCGACCACCGAGCGCCACCCCTCCGTTCCCACCGGTCTTGCCGAGATCGACAGCTTCTACAGGGGCGTCGAGGCGCGCCTTGAAGAACTGACGGCTATCCTCCGGACGACGCAGGGCAGCCCCGATCTTCCCGGGTGCGAGCTTGACGACCTGGAACAGCGCCTTGCCGCCCTTGCCGCGGACAGGGAGACGCTCGAGACGCTTCCGGAGCGGACACTGCTTCTCGATGAGATGCGCGAGCACGGGCTCGGGGAACTGCTCGACGACCTCGCCCGCCGCGAAGTCGAAGCCGACCATGTCGGTGCCGAACTCGAACTTGCGTGGTGGCAGTCGGCGCTTGAGGCAATGATCAGCGGCGACGATTACCTGGCCATGTCCGACGGCAACAGCCTGCGCCGCCTTGAAGCCGAGTACCGGCTTGCCGACACCGCGCACGTCTCCTCCGGCGCCGCCCGGCTCCGCTGGGCCCTCGCCGAGCGGTGGCGCACAGCGATCGCCGAACATCCCGCCGATTCCGAGCAGCTGCGCACCCACCTTCGCGAAAACACGCTCACACTTGCCACTTTCAGCGCGCTGCACCCCGACCTGGTCACGGCGCTGCTCCCGGTATGGGCAGTGAGCCCGCTGATGGCGCCGATGATTCTTCCCCGCGGCACCAAGTTCGATGCCGTACTGCTGCTTGACGGTGAATCCGTTTCCCTGCAGAGCGCGGTCCCGGCCCTGGCCAGGGCCCGCCAGACCGCGGTGTTCGGTGACGAGCGGGTTGCCGCGCCCACCGGATTCAGCATTGAAATCCAGGGCCCGGACCGGGCCCGCGCCGAGGCGGAGCCGCTGCTCAGCGCCTACTCGGCGCTGCGGGACGTGCTTCCGGAGCGCACCCTCACCGAGGTGTACCGGGGCGTGGACCGGTCGCTTGGCGAATACCTGAGCACCTCCTTCTACGGCGGACGCCTCGCGCGGCTGCCCGAGGCTTCGGAGGTCTCCGGCGCGGAGCGCGGGCTGATTGTTGAATACCTGCCCGACGGCACCGGCATGCCCACCTCCGACTCCGAGGGCGTGGAGAGCGTCTCGGCGGAGGTCAACCGTGTCGTGGACCTCGTCTTCGAGCACATTCGTCGCCGCCCGAGCTACTCCCTCGCTGTCGTCACGACCACCGCGAGGCACGCGGCGCGGGTTGGGGAGGCAATCCGGCTCCAGATGGCGAACTTCCCGTGGGCCAACGACTTTTTCACCCCGGGACGCGAATCCTTCAGGGTGGTTCCGGTCGAACGCGCCACCGGACTGGTCCGCGACGACGTCATCTTCTCCCTCGGGTTCGGGCGCACACCGCATGGGCGTGCACTCCATAACTTCGGGCCGCTCTCCGGGCCGGAAGGCCGCAGGAAGTTCGTCCTGGCGATGACGCGGGCGCGGCGCCGGATCCACGTGCTGTCCTGCTTCAACCCCGCCGACCTCGACGCCGAGCGCCTCACCGCCGGAGCGGCGGACTTCTACGAACTGCTCACCCGCGAACTGGGCGGCGCGGTTCCGGTGCGGGCCGGGGAACGCCCCGCCGCGAACGCCGACCCGCTGGTGGCCGACCTCGTGGACCGGCTCCGCTCCCGGGGGGCGGAGGTCTGGGACCACTACGACGGCGTGCTCGACATCGCAGCCGCCCGGCCCTTCGCAGGAGCCGACGAGGCGGTCGCACCGCTGGCGATCGAGTCCGACGGCACCGCCCGGTATGGCGCGCGGACGGTCAGGGAGCGCAGCAGGCTCCGCCCCCAGCAGCTTGAGCGCCTGGGCTGGCGGTACATGCCGCTGTGGACGATCGAGGTCTTCACCGACCCTGAAGGCTGCGCGGAACGGGCGGCAAGCCACCTTGGACTGGTTGAGCCCGAGCCGCGTGATCAACCCCGGACGCGAAAGGACGCCGTACGGATGCGGAAGAACGAATCGGTCCCCGCCAGGGACGCGCAACCCGACAAGGACGCGGCCACTGCGGGCCGGGGCGCCGCCCTGCCGAAGACCGCCGCCGAGGACGATCCCCGCTCATGGGGGGATTCCGAGGAGAACAGCGATGAGTGGCTGAAGGAGCAACGCCCTCCGCACTGGGGGTAGTCCGCTGACGGGCCGCCGGTCAGCGGCCCGTCAGGATCAGATGCACCCGGCCGCCGCCCGAGGACCCGGCAAGTGCGGCGGCCTCGCCGGGCCGCGCCGCGAGAACTACAAGGCCCGTCTCCGCCGGTGCGCCCGGCCACCCGCCGCCTGACTCGGCCGCCGAGGTCCACAGCACCGGAAGTCCCGACGCGAGAACGCGGGTTTCGGCGCTGCCTTCGTAGCCGGGGTCGCTGCTGAGCACCACGTCAACCCGCATGCCTGGCGCCAGCAACTGCACCGTCGCCGGATCGGCCGGACGGACCGGCACCGCAACGCTTCCGGGCGGAGCGCCGGCCAAAAGGCCCGGTCCCACAAGGAACGTTTCGGCGAGCACGTCGCCGGCGCGAAGGGGAGTGGCAAGCCGCTTGCCCTCCGCTGCGGCGGTGTCGACGAGCGCCGTTTGCGGCACCGCATCCCTGGGCAGGCGGCGCACCGTCAGGTGGGATTTTGTGAGCACTGTGCCAACCGGCAGGTCCTCGGCCGCCGCAACGACCGGTGCGGCCGCAACGGTCCGCGGCGCGAGCGATTCAATGCCCACTCCGACAGCGGCGCACACAAGCAGCGCCGCGAGCATCCTCCGATGGCGCAGCAGCATCCGGCGCAGGCCCAGGGGACGCGCAGGGCCGTGCGGGCGGGGGGCTGGGACCATGGACCGAGGCTAGTCCAAGGGCAGCGCGGCAAGAGGCCGAACGGCGCTATGTGAATAACAGCGCTGTCTGAACAACGGCGCTGCATGAGCGGCAGTGCCGTGCGATCCGCCACCCTGCGTGAGCAACGGCCCCGGGGAGGGGACGGGCTGTGCGGACAGCGTGCTGGGGGGAAAACGGCTGGTGTTTCCCGGTGCTAGGAGGCGGCGCGGCCCGTGCTGGCCGGTGATGAGGAGCTCGAACCCGACCCGGCGGCCGCGCGGGCGGCGGGTGACTTCGCCGGCTTGGCCTGACCTGCCGCAGGGGCGGAGGCAGCCCCCTGCTTGTCCTTCGCGCCATCGGTCTTGCCTGCTCCGGCGTCGGCCGCTGCGGCAGGCTTTCCAACGGGCTCAACCGAACTCTTGGAGTCCCGTGAATCGTTGCGGTAGAAACCGGAGCCCTTGAACACAACGCCTACACTGTTGAACTTCTTGCGGAGCACTCCGGAACATGCAGGACACACGGTGAGCGAGTCATCGGAAAAGGACTGCTGGATGTCGAAGGCGTG
This sequence comes from Arthrobacter sp. TJ-254, assembly GCF_058269175.1. Taxonomy (NCBI): domain Bacteria; kingdom Bacillati; phylum Actinomycetota; class Actinomycetes; order Micrococcales; family Micrococcaceae; genus Arthrobacter; species Arthrobacter sp. TJ-254. The sequence goes on from NZ_JBZCNF010000002.1 coordinate 707,223, forward strand.
GCCGCAATCTTTGCAGGCGTATGCGTATGTAGGCATAAGGAATTCTCCTGAACAAACCGTCGGTGGTGCGCCGGCCCAGTGGGCGGCAGATTAGCACTCTAAGGCGCTGAGTGCTAAGTCTACACCGGATCCGGAGGCGTCCCGAGCTCGTGGTACCCGGCCGGGGTGAATGCCGCAGGCAGCGCCACGTCCAGTTCGCCAACGGCAAAACTCCCCGGCGGTACGAGCTCCTGGGAATACACAATGCCCGCCACCGGGACGTCCGGGCGGAGGGAGGCGAGGTCGGCGAGGAAGCGGTCGTAGTAGCCGCCGCCCTGGCCCAGCCGGTTGCCCGCCGCATCAAGGGCCTGGGCCGGGGCGAGCACGAATCGCAGGCCGGGTAGTTCCGGCAGGCGCCGGCGGGGGCCCACCGGCTCGAGCACGGGAGCCCTGGGTGAGCGCGCCAGTTCGACGCCGGGAGTCCACTCCGCCCAGCTCAGCTGGTATTCGGGCTCGCACACCGGCACGACCACGGTGTAGCCGCGGGCGGACAATGCACCGAGCAGTTCCCGTGTCGACGGTTCGGGCGGAACGCTCAGGTAGGCGGCGATCATCGGGGATTCCCGCTGCGCGGCGGTGCCTTCCGGAGCCATTCGGTCCGCCGGAAGGACTTCGGCGAGGCGCCCGAGGACTGACTCCGTGATGCGCGATGCTGCCTGTTCGCGTTCCGCGGCGCCAAGGCTGCCGCGCTGCGCCCTGAAGAAGGACCGCGCAGCCTGCTTTGAGGGCACCGGCCCTTGGGGTTCCATTTCTCCATTGTGCACGGAGCTAATGACTTAACTTGCCTCTTCTGTAGTGTGGATGCATGACTTCGCGACCCAAAGTGAACAAGGCCGTTATTCCAGCCGCCGGTCTCGGCACCCGGTTCCTGCCGGCAACCAAGGCCATGCCCAAGGAAATGCTGCCGGTGGTCGACAAGCCCGCCATCCAGTACGTCGTCCAGGAGGCGGTCGATGCAGGCCTCACCGACGTCCTGATGATCACCGGGCGCAACAAGCGCGCTCTCGAAGACCATTTCGACCGGGTCCCGTTCATTGAGCAGACCCTTGAGGACAAGGGCGAGTTCGAAAAGCTTGCGGCAGTGCGCTTGCCCTCGGAGCTGTGCGACATCCACTACCTGCGCCAGGGAGACCCCAAGGGCCTGGGGCATGCGGTGCTGCGGGCGAAGCAGCACGTCGGCAACGAACCCTTCGCGGTCCTGCTCGGTGACGACCTCATCGACGAACGTGACCCGCTGCTCGAAACCATGATCGAAACCCAGGCGAAGACCGGTGGATCGGTCATCGCCCTGATCGAAGTCGAGCGCGAACAGATCAGCTCCTACGGTTCGGCGGACATCACCGAAATCGAGGGTGAAGGCTATGTGCGGGTCAACCAGCTCGTGGAGAAGCCCTCGCCGGACGAGGCGCCGTCCAACCTCGCGGTCATCGGCCGGTATGTGCTGCACCCACGCGTTTTCGAGGTGCTCGAATCGACTGGGCCGGGCCGGGGCGGGGAAATCCAGCTCACCGACGCCCTCCAGACGCTAGCCGCCGCCGAGGGTGAAGGATCGGGCGTGTACGGGGTTGTGTTCCGCGGACGCCGGTACGACACCGGCGACAAGCTCAGCTACCTCAAGGCCGTCATGACCCTCGCCTCGGAGCGCGACGACCTCGGCCCCGACCTGCGGGCGTGGATGAAGGAATTCAGCGACGGAATGACGGACTAGCGCGTCAGTGATGGCAGGACGCGGGTGGCCGGTAACCCTGAGCAGCGGCAGGCTCACGCTCCGCCCCATCCGGCACCGGGACAAGAGCGAGTGGACGGCGGTCCGGCGGCGCAACAGCGAATGGCTGGCGCCGTGGGAGGCCTCGAATCCCGAACCCGGGGGTTACCTGCCGTCGTTCCATGAAATGGTGCGCCTGCTCAACCGGCAGGCCCGCGCGGGCACGGCGCTGCCGTTCGTGCTGACCGAGCCGCCGGCGCCCGGGGCGCGGCCGGCTCTGGTGGGGCAGCTGACCGTCTCGAGCATCATCTGGGGATCCGCGATGAGTGCCACGCTCGGGTACTGGGTCGACTCCCGGCGCGCCGGTCACGGGCTGGCGCCGACCGCCGTGGCCCTTGCCACCGATTTCTGCTTCTGGGACCTCGGGCTGCACCGCATGGAGATCAATATCCGGCCGGAAAACGCGCCAAGCCTGCGCGTCGTGGAAAAGCTCGGGTTCCGCGACGAGGGGCTCCGCCGGAGCTACCTTCACATCAATGGGCACTGGGCCGACCACCGCAGTTTCGCCCTCACCGCGGACGAGGTTCCGGACGGGCTGCTTGAACCGTGGCTCGCCCGCCGCGGTGCTTCAGGCTGAGCCCGGGAAATTGGTGAGCCCGGCGCCGACACACCGCCGGGAATGCGGGGCAGGAACCCGCCCTTCTCCTACCGTTTGATGAGTGGACTTCTCTCTGAACAGCTCGGTGGTACTGGCGGTAATTGTCGGTCTCTGGCTGCTCTGGGTTGCTCCGTATTTCCTGAAAAAGGGAGCCCGGACCTCCGCGCCCTCCACCACACCCGTACCCTCGACAACCGGGGACCCTCAGCCCCAGGGGAGCACAATGGACAACACGGCCAGCGGCCACCACGGAAGCAAGCCAGCCAGCCGGACCGCTTCGACGCCGCGCGGCGCCGCTGCACCGCTGAAGGTGCGCTACGGCCGGCTCGCTGTCGCCCTGGTCGGCGCCGCCGCGCTCCTTGGCGCGCTCGTGGCCCTTGTTCTCTCGGCCATCTCCCTCGTGCCCGGATGGTGGCCGGTTGCCGGAGCGCTTACCGCCTTCGCGTCGATCGCGGTGCTGCGTTCCCTTGCCGTGCGCGACCGTAGGACGCGGGTCAACCGGGCCTTCGCCGCAGCGATGTCCTCGCCTGCCGCGGAGTCAGCCTCCGCCTTCACCGTGAACGGCTCGACGGCCGTGGCCGCGGCCCGGGCGGCCGCTCCTTTGCCCGGCCGGTCAGCGCCGGTATTCGACGCCGAGCAGGCCGGCCCCGCCGACGCTCCGGCAGGGGAGGCCACGGCGCCTGAAACAGTGCTCACGGCAGCGGGCCTGAAAGCGGCGGCCCTGGCCGTCGCCGCAGCGTCCGGCCCCGCGGCAAGCGGCAGTGACACCGGAGGGACCGGTTCGTTCACCCATGGACCTCAGAGGGAGTGGGAACCCGTCAAGGTTCCCCTTCCCACCTACGTCGAGGCGCCGAAGGCCGAGCGGACGGCCCCTGCGCCCCTTGAGCTTCCCGCCGAACCGAAGCCCACCGACAGGACCCCCATCAAGAACGCCGTCACGGTGAAGGCAACGATCCGCGAGACCGCGCCGGAAGCCCCTGCCGCGGCGAAGATCAACCTCGATGCCGTCCTGCAGAGGCGCCGTGCCTGAACCTGCGGTGCCGCCCGGACCGCCCCGCCCCGACCTGCCGTACCGCTGAAGGACCGGCCATGCCAACAGGCCGGAATCGGCGTCCGCCCGGTTCCCCGGCACAGCGCGAGCAGTTCCAGCTCATCCGGCTCGAATCCCCGCATGTTGAAGAAACCCTCCGGCCGGCGCTGAAGGCCCTTGGCGGCGGCAGCCTCACCACCTGGACGCTTGCCGCCATCCACCACCGGCCCGGAGCCGGCGTCACCGGCATCTACTCCGTGAAAGGTGACCGGGTGCTCTCCGGAACCGGGACGCCGCCCCGCTACCTCTGCGTGACGACCGCACGGCTGCCCCCTGATGCCCGCGGAGTGCTGACCTTCCGCGACCGGCACCTGGGCGTGCTGTCGGTGTGGGCGCACCCGCACGACCCCCTGCTGCCCGGACTGGCCTGGGCATGCGACCCCGAGGCTGCAACGCGGACCCTGTTCCCCGCGAACCCGGGCGCCGGCACGGCACGCCTGAGGACCGCCGGTTACCGGCCGCTGCGGCGCGCGGTGCTCATTGCCGAGCTGGCCGGGGAGCGCCGCTACCTGAAGGTGTTCCGGCGCGGGCACGGGGAAGCGGCCCGCGTTCGGCACCACCTGCTCCGCGGGGAAGGAGTCCCGGCGCCACGCCTCATCGAGGTTCCCGCACCGGACGTCCTTGCGATGTATCCCGCCGAGGGGCGTCCCCTCGCGGAGCTCCTGATGTCCGATGGTGCCCAGGATCTCGACCCGCACTCGCTGGTGCGGCTGCTCGCTTCCTTCCCCCGCGCCGCGCTCGAGCTGCCCGAGCGGCGGCCGTGGTCGGCGCGTATCCGCGCGTACGGCGACGGCGCCGCCGCGGTGCTGCCCGATCACGCCGAAAAGATTCGATCCCTCGCGGACTCGATCGACTCCCTCGTCAAGGCAACGCCGGCGGGGCCCCTCGTGCCTTCCCACGGTGACTTCTACGAGGCCAACCTCCTGGTATCCGGTGGCGCTGTCTCGGGTCTGCTGGATGTCGACGCCGTGGGGCCGGGGCACCTCGTTGACGACCTGGGGTGTTTCCTGGGACACCTGCTCGTGCTTCCCTCGCTGGACCCCGGATACATCCATGTCCCCGCGGCGGCGGAGCGGTTCACCGCCGCGTTCGAGGAGCACGTCGATCCCGCGGCGCTGCGGGCGCGGGCAGCGGGGGTCGCGTTGACCCTCGTGGCCGGGGCGAAACGCCGCGCGACGGGTGCGGCCTCCGCTGTCCCGTGGAGGACGGATGCCCTGCAGCGGCTGGCAGCTGCCGAGACGCTTGCCGGGTCGGCGCAGCGGCTCCTGCGCAGCGCCTGAGGCAACCGGGCGTGCCCGGCGCTGGCGCGGCAGGCTCCCCAGGCCCCGGGCCCCGCTAGCGGGCAGGCACCGCCTTGGTTTCCATCCGCAGCACGGGCGTTCCGGCGTCGTCGCTGAGCGTCAGCTCAACGTGCACCGACTCGAAGGCCCCGAGGGAATCGGCGTGCGTGCCGCCGCAGGGGATGCTGACCGTGCCCTGGGGGAGCGCGCACTGCCAGTACCGCCGGTCCGTCAGCGCCTCCCCCTCCCGCTCGATGCGGATCGCGGCGCCGGAGGCCACCCACCCGGACAGGGCGAGGTTGACTGCCTGCTGGAGCACCGCGGGATCGAAATCCTCGGTGATAAAGCCTTTGCGCCGCAGCGAGCGGCCCAGGCGGTAGGTGTCAACGGATCCGTACTCGCCGATCAATGACCGGTCGATGGCCATCGCGTCGAAGTTCGGGGACCCGAGGGCGTCTCCGGGCGTCTCCTTCTTCCAGCGGTCCGCGAGGGCGCCGTTGAGGGCCAGGGACGCAAGGTGGCAGGCCGTGTGGCCGGCCGAGACTGCCGTGCGGTGTCCGCCGTCAACGCGCACCACCACGCCTTCGCCCTCGCGCGGGGCCCGCGCGCCGTCAACGATGTGGGCGGCGACGAAGGCCCACCCCTGGGCGCCCTTGCGCACGGGGAGTTCGGAGCCGAGGTAAAGCCGCTCACCGTCGGTGCCGCCGACCACGCAGTCGAGGATCGGTTCTTCCCCGCCGCCGTGCTCAAGGACCGCGCGGTCGGGACCCTGGTCCGGCCATGCCGCATCCACGGGGTGGCATGCTGTGGAATCGAGCAGCACAGCCGCGGTTCCATCGGGCAGCTGTTCAACGTGCAGGACGGTGGAGGAGGAGACCAGGGCCCCGGAGGGATAGCTCACGATGGTGTCAACGGCAGGCAGTGTCATTGCTTCATTATTCGTTGGAACGCTCCGGCTTGTCATGGCGGCGCCGGCCGACGCCGCACGGCGGTGCCCTACCTGTCCTGCGTTGACTCCGACAACTTCGAGAGCAGCGGCTCGGTGCGGTAGGGAATGTGCTCGTGGAGGGCGAGCACGGTCTCGGTGCGGATCACCCCCTTGATGCGCAGGATCGAACGCAGCCCCGACTGCAGGTGGTGCGTGTCCGAGGCAGCGATCCTGCACCAGATGTCCCCACGGCCCGAAATTTCGTGGACCTCAAGCACCTGGCTGAGTTTGCGCAGGGCCGCGATCACGCCGTCGAGCTCCCTGTGGGAAACCTCGATCGTCACGAATGCCACCACGTCGTAGCCCAGCGCCTCGAGGTCGATTTCCCGGCCGTTGTCCCGGAGGACCCCGGCCCGCATCAGGCGCCGGATGCGGCTCTGCGCGGTGTTGCGGGCAATCCCGAGCTGCTCGCTGAGATCGCTGATGTGCGCGCGCGGATCGCGGACGAGTTCAAGGAGGAGCCGGACGTCGAGGTCATCAAGTTTGCTCAAAAAGCTCACTCCCTGTCAGCTGTAGTGCGGCGTCTTGACGAATTCGCTCAAGTTGGACCGCAACAATGTTTCGAAACACTCAATCTGATCCATTCTAGAGGTGATCCTGCTTCCCCGCGCGCCCGTCCGCCCGGGCCGCCCGGGCGCCGCCCGAATGGAACAAGCTGGTATTGAACAAGGAAGGTATGCGTTGAGTGTTCTGAGTGAGCTGCGCATGCGTCCGGCCACGGCCGGGCGGTGGAGCTGGGACGCGTCCCTGAGCATGCGGCTCGTGCTGGCCGTTGTCACGATCTCCACCCTCCTGGTCGGCGCCAACCTCGCCACTCCGCTGTACCCGCTGATCTCGGCGAATCTTGGGCTTTCCGCCTTCGACATCACCGTTGCCTTCTCCGCCTACGTGCTCACCCTGGTGGCGGGTCTGCTGCTGGTGGGCCACTGGTCGGACCACATCGGGCGGAGGGCGGCCCTGGTGCTCGCAGTCCTGGTCGGGCTGCTCGGAACCGCTGTCTTCGCCGGTGCATCGTCCCTGACGGAGCTGATCGTGGGCCGTTCCCTGCAGGGAGCGGCGGTGGCCCTTGCCACGGGTGCCAGTTCGGCGGCGCTGCGGGACCTGCTGCCGCACCGCCCCGATTGGGCTTCCCGGTTCACGCTGCTCGCTTCGGCCGGCGGCGTGGCGGCCGGTCCGGTGATCGGCGGTGTGCTGTCCCTCCTGCCGAACCCGACCCGGACCCCGTTCCTCGTCTTCACCGCGGTGTTGGCCGTGCTCCTGGTGCCGCTCCTGGTCCTGCGCGCGCGCCCCGCCATCCAGCCGGCGGCCGCCGCGCGTCCGCTGAAGGCCCTTCGGCCCCGGCGGCCCACCGTCTCGCGTGCGGCCCGCAGGTCCTTCTGGCTGGCTTCAGCCGTGGGTTTCCTCAGTTTCAGCGTTTTCGGGTTCACCCTGAGCCTGGCTCCCACCTGGATCGCGTCCCTCGCGGGAACCGATGCCCGTCCCGTGATCGGCGCCCTTGCCGCCCTGGTGCTCGGCTCGTCGGCGGTCAGCCAGCTGCTCTTCCTCCGCGGCCGGTTCGTCGTACCCGCCGGCCTTGCCGCAATGGCTGCAGGAGTGGGCCTGCTGCCGGTCGCCGGCGCCCACGGAAGCCTCCCGCTGCTCATCGGGTGCTGCGTTGCGGCGGGCCTCGGCCAGGGCATGGCGTTCCGCGTCGTGTTCAACCGGGTCTCCCTTCAGGTCGAAGCGGCACGACACGCCCAGATCATCAGCACCCTGTACGTGATCACGTACCTCGGCAGCGCAGTACCCGTGCTCGGACTCGGCGCCGCCGCCGCGCTCTGGGGCCTGGACGCCGCCGTGACGGGGTTCGCCGTCGTCGTCGGCGGCGCATGCGCCATCCTCGCCGGCCTGTCGCTGGTGGGCCTGCGGCCGAGGCGCTGATTCCGGGCACCGCTTTCAGGGCACCTCTTTCAGAACCGGCACCCTGACACCGGCACCTACCCACTCCTGCGGCGGCGGCGAAGCCCGCCGCTGCCGGAATGTTTGTACGCTGGAGCGTATGCATCCCGAAGAGCAGCACTCCGCCGCCCCCGAGACCGTTGGACTGGACATTGGAGGATCCAAGACCCACGGGGTCCTCTGGCGCGGAGGCTCCGTAGCGGCCGAGGCGAAGGCCGGCAGCGCGAACGTCCAGAACGTCAGCGCCGCCGAGGCAGCGGAAAACCTCCGGCAGCTCTTCGCCGACCTGGGCGGGAGCCGGATCGCCGCGGTCATCGCCGGGTCCGGGGGCATCGACACCGAGGACGACGCGGCACGGCTGCGCGGGCTCATCGCGCCCTTTGCGCCCGGGGCGGCCATCGACGTCGTCCACGACACCCGGCTCATCCTTGCCGCAGGCGGGGCCGCCGCGGGCATCGCGGTGATCGCCGGTACCGGATCGGCCGCCTGGGGGGTCACCGCCGACGGACGCGAAGCAAGATCCGGGGGCTGGGGCTACCTCCTCGGGGACGAGGGCAGCGGCTACTGGCTGGCCCGCGAGGCCATCCGGCACACCCTCCACCGCTTCAACCTGGCCCTTGAGCAGGGCGAGCTCGGACGCCGCGTCATCGCTGCCAACTCCGTGGCCTCGCCGACCGAACTCATTGGGCTGTTCCACTCCGAACTGGGGCGGCGGCACTGGGCCTCCCAGTCGCCGCTGGTGTTCGCCGCGGCCGAGGCAGGCGACGACGACGCGCGACGCCTGATCGACGAGGCGGCCGCAGCGATTGCCGGCCTGGTCGGTGACATCGTCTCCGTGATCGGGATCCCCGGACCGGTGGTCATCGGAGGCGGGCTCGCCGTCCATCAGCCGCCGCTGCAGCAGGCCATCCGGGCGGCACTTGCGGCGCGCGGCGTCTTAGAGGTTGTGTTCCTGACCCAGGACCCGGTGATGGGCGTCGATTTCCTCCGTCGGTCCCGCCCGCGCTCCGCAGGATCCCCCGCCGGTGGAGGAACGCCGCTTTAGACTCTTCGCATGAACGAACCGAACCTGCAGGTGCACCCGCCGGCCTGGGACGTGCGCGTGGGTGCCTACGGAGTCATCGTTGAGGGAAGCCGCATCCTGCTTGCGCACTGGAACGAAAACGGAGCATCGGGGTGGACCCTGCCGGGGGGAGGGCTCGAATTCGGTGAAGACGCACCGGCCGCCGCGGTGCGCGAAATCCGCGAGGAGACCGGCTACGACGCCCAGCTCGGGGACCTGCTGGGGGTTGACAGCTTCTTCGTTCCGCCCGAGCGCCGACTCAGCGGCAGCCCCCTTCCGCTGCACGCCCTGCGCATCATCTACTCCGCACGCGTCGTCTCCGGGAACCTCGCGCATGAAACCCTCGGGTCCACCGACGAGGCAGCGTGGTTCGAGCGGGACGAAATCTCGGGCCTGCACCGGGTCGAACTCGTCGATGTCGGGCTCCGGCTCTATTCCCGGCGGTTCGACGGGGGCTAGCATGGGCACCGGCGGCGCCGGTGCCCCGGGAGCCGATGCCCGCCGCTGACGGGAGGCGGGCATCCTTGGCCATCTTGGAGGACTACGGCTACACGAGCAGAATCCGCAGCCGGTTCGAGGCCCATTTCAGCACCCCGTTCCCCGAGCCGGCGGGGGCGGCAGACCACGACGACGGCGCCCCCGCACCCGCGCTGGCCTCGAGCGCCGGGGACGCACCGCCCCCGGAGCCGGAGCTGCGTCCGGCCCGGGTGGTGCGCGTGGACCGCCGGCAGCTCGTTGTCGCCGCCCCGGGAGGAGTGCTCCACGTGCCCTCGGCCGCCGACACAACGGTGGGGGACTGGCTGGCCCTCGCAGGGGAACCCGGGAGCCCCGGCGTGGCAGGCATCCTTCCCCGCCGCGGGCTGCTCCAGCGGAAGAAGTCCCACGACCCGCTCTCGCAGGCCCAGCCCCTTGCAGCGAACGTCGACGTCGTAGCTGTCGTGGTCCCGATCGACCGCGCCCTGTCGGAGAACCGTCTTGAGCGCATGCTCGTCGCCGCACGCGACTGCGGCGCGCGGCCGGTGATCGTCCTCAGCAAAGCCGACCTTTCCGGGCGCCACGACGGGGTTGTCGGCTCAACCGTTTCACGGGCCGGCGGCGCCGAGGTGGTCACCACCTCGGCCCTGACCGGCGACGGGTGCACCGGACTCGCTGAAACCATCCGCCCGGGAGAGACCTGCGCCTTCGTCGGACCCTCCGGGGCCGGCAAGTCATCGCTCGTCAACGCCCTCCTCGGCGAGGCCGTGCAGAGCACGGGAACCGTGAGGGCCGGGGACAGCAAGGGTCGGCACACGACCACCTCCCGGAGCCTGATTCCTCTGGGCGGCGGCGCCGTGCTTGTCGACATGCCCGGATTGCGCGGGTTCGCCCTGTGGGACGCTGAGAAGGGCCTTGACAGCGAGTTCGAGGACATCGAAGCGCTCGCCGCAGGCTGCCGGTACCGGGACTGCCGGCACGCCGCCGAACCCGGGTGCGCCGTCCTGGCCGCGCTCGCCGCCGGATCCCTTGACCTGCGCCGGCTCGAGAGCTACAGGCGCATGCGCAGCGAACTGCAGGTGCTTGCCCGCAGGCAGGCCGAGGCGGCCCGGACCGCCGGGAAGGGGCGTCCGAAGGCGGCACAACCCCGGCGCGTGCCCCGCAGCAGCATCGCGCCCGACGCGTAACGATTAGTGCGAACTGAAACTTTTAGCCTTTTTGACCAGTACGCCGCCTTGATTGCCGCGAAGGCCTCGTTAGACTCATAATTCGAACCGGATTGACGGGCCAGGCGCCAGCATCGACCCGCTTTCACCCGGTGGCCCACTGACACCCGGCGGGTGCTGGCAGCAAGTGCGGCTGCCCGTCGGGCCATGAAAGGCAAGGGCTTCATGACACCTGTAAACCCACCGCGCACGCCAGCACCGACTCCAATGATCCAGTTCCAAGGGGTCACCAAGACTTATTCGAGCGGCCGCCCCGCCGTGAACAACCTCAGCATGGACATCGACCGCGGTGCCATCACCGTCCTGGTGGGTCCCTCAGGCTGCGGCAAAACCACAACCCTGCGCATGATCAACCGGATGGTCGAGCCGACCTCGGGCACAATCCTCATCGATGGGAAAGACGCCTCCGAGCAGAAGGCCTCCGAGCTGCGCCGCTCAATGGGGTACGTCATGCAGTCCTCAGGCCTGCTGCCGCACCGCACCGTGCTCGACAACATCTCCACCGTCCCACGGCTCAACGGGGTGGCCCGCGGGTCGGCACGGAAACGGGCGGAGGAACTGCTCGACGTCGTGGGGCTCGCACCCGAGCTGGGCCAGCGCTACCCGGCGCAGCTTTCCGGCGGGCAGCAGCAGCGCGTCGGCGTCGCCCGCGCCCTGGCCGCGGACCCGCCGATCCTGCTCATGGACGAGCCCTTCAGCGCTGTCGATCCGGTGGTCCGGGCCGAACTCCAGGAGGAGCTGCTGCGCCTGCAGCGCGACCTCGCCAAGACGATCGTCTTCGTCACCCACGACATCGACGAGGCGACGATCCTCGGCGACAAGGTTGCCGTTCTTGCCGTTGGCGGGATCCTCGCCCAGTACGCCACGCCGGAGGAGATCCTGCGGGCGCCGGTCAGTGATTTCGTTGCCGGCTTCGTCGGGCGCGACCGCGGGTTCCGGCACCTTTCCTTCCAGGAGGGCGACGACGTGCGCATCCACCCCGTCGAGACGGTGGAAGTTGACCGGCTCGCCGATCCGGCGGTCGACGTCTCCTCTCCCTGGACACTCGCCGTCGACAACGACGGACGCCCGCAGGGCTGGGTGCCGCAGAACCAGCGCTCCGCCATCCGCGGCACCGCCGACCTCGTGCCGGGCGGCTCGCTGTACCGCCGCGGCGACTCCCTGCGGCGGGCCCTCGATGCGGCGCTGTCGGCGCCCTCCGGGCTGGGCGTGACGGTTGACGACGACGGGCGCACCGTCGGAGTGGTGCGGGCCGGTGAAATCCTCGAACTCATCGAGGATGCACGGGTGAACCGGGGCCGCGCCAACCACAATACGGCGGTGTGAGCATGGACTGGTTCTTCGCGAACATCGACTCGATCCTCGGGCTCACCGGACAGCATCTGGTGCAGTCGGTGCTGCCCCTGATCTTCGCGGTGATTGTCGCCGTGCCGCTGGCGCAGCTGGCGCGGCTGAACCGGGGAGTCGCCGGGGTGATCCTTACCGTTTCCTCGATCCTCTACACGATCCCGTCCCTGGCGATGTTCGTGTTCCTTCCCCTCATCCTCGGCACCAGCATCATCAGTCCGGTCAACGTGGTCGTGGCGCTGACCATCTACGCCGTCGCGCTGCTGGTGCGCTCCACCCTCGACGCGCTTGAGTCGATCGACGACGACGTGCGCCAGGCGGCGGTCGCCATGGGCTTCACCCCGGTGCGCCGCTTCCTCACCGTCGACTTTCCGCTGTCCATCCCGGTGCTGTTCGCCGGCCTCCGGGTGATCTCCGTGACGAACATTTCCCTCGTCAGCGTCGGGGCGCTCATCGGTGTTTCAAGCCTCGGGACGCTGTTCACCGACGGACTCTTCCGTTCCTTCCCGACCGAAATCGCGGTCGGGATCATCATCACGCTGATCCTGGCCCTCGTGATGGACCTGATCCTCGTTGGCCTTGAGCGGCTGTGCACCCCCTGGACCCGGAAGGCAGCACGGAAGGAGCCCGCTCCCAAGACCGTCGCGGTCGAAGCGTACCGGGTGGGCGCCTGATGGATTACTCAAGCGACAACCTCTTCGTCCAGATGGGCCAGTGGCTCAGCGCCCCCGAGAACTGGTCGGGAGCCCGCGGGATTCCCGTGCGGATCCTCGAGCACCTCGGGTACACGGGTCTGACCATGCTCATCGCGCTCCTGATCGCCGTGCCCATCGGCCTGTACGTGGGCCACACGGGCAAGGGCAGGATCATCATCGTCTCGGGCATCGGGATCCTGCGGGCACTGCCAACCCTGGGCATGGTTTTCCTCTTCGTGCTCCTGGCGGGTCTGGGCCTGCTGCCGCCCATCTGGGCCCTGGTGCTCCTCGCGGTTCCCCCGGTGCTCAGCGGCGTCTACGCCGGCATCTCCTCCGTGAACCGCGACACCGTCGACGCGGCCAGGGCCCTGGGCATGTCCGAGCTGCAGATCCTGTTCCGGGTGGAGGTCCCCAACGGGCTTCCCGTCATCCTGGGCGGAGTGCGCGCGGCGGTGCTGCAGGTGGTGGCGACCGCCGCCGTCGTCGCCTATATCAACCTCGGCGGCCTGGGCGTGTTCCTCGTCGAGGGCACCCAGCTGCGCGACTACGGGCGCCTCTTCGGGGGCGCGGTGGTCATCGGCGTTGTCGCGATTGCCGTGGACCTCCTCATGGCGCTGGTTCAACGATTTGCCATCTCGCCGGGGCTGCGGGCACGCCGCACACCTGCGACACACCAAGGATCTGGCCGGCAGAAGGCCGTCGCCAGTGCACAAGGAGGAACAACATGACAAACCTGTCAGTACACCGCGCCGGACGGCGCGCTTTGATGGGAGTGGCCGGCGGCCTGACGGGGCTGCTGGCGTTGACTGCCTGCGGTGCGAACAGCGACCCCGCTGCCGAGCCCGAAGAAACCGGAGCCGGCGGGTCCGTCGTCGTAGGATCGGCGGACTTCCCCGAAAGCCAGATCATCGCCGAAATCTACGCAGGCGCCCTGAAGGCCGAGGGCATCGACGCGAGCACCAAACTCAACATCGGGTCGCGGGAGATCTACTACGCGGCCGTTGAGGAGGGCTCGGTCGACATCATGCCCGAGTACAGCGGAAACCTCCTGCTGTTCGTCGACCCCGAGGCCACCGCGACGTCCCCCGAGGACATCGCCGCGGCGCTGCCCGATGCGCTTTCCGCGAAGTCGTCCGCCACGAAGCTGGGCGTCCTCGAGGCCTCGGAGGCGGAGAACAAGGACGCGATGGTGGTGACGGCGGCAACGGCGGAGAAGTTCGGGCTGAAGTCGCTCGTGGACCTGGGCGAGGTATGCGACCAGATCACGATCGGCGCCCCAAGCACGTTCCAGGAGCGGTCCTACGGACTTCCCGGGCTCAAGGAGAAGTACAACTGCGTGCCGAAGAGCTTCGAGTCACTCAACGACGGCGGCGGTGCCATCACCCTTGAAGCGCTGCTGAACGACGACGTCCAGGTCGCGGACATCTACACGACGACGCCCTCGATCGAGGACAACGACCTCGTGGTGCTCGAGGATCCCGAGAACAACTTCATCGCCCAGCAGGTGATCCCGCTGGTGAACCTCGACACGGTGGGCGAGGACGCCCAGGCGGTTCTCAACGAGGTGTCGTCCCAGCTGACCACCAAGGACCTGCTTGACCTCAACCGCCAGGTCAGCGGCGATGAGAAGCGCAACCCCGCCGACGCGGCGGCTGACTGGCTCACGGAAAAGGGCCTCGGCGGCAAGTAGCGCCGCGGCCGTCACTCGCGCACAAGGAGGAACACCATGAAGAACCATTCAGCACACCGCGCCGGTCGGCGCGGTGTGCTGGGACTGGCCGGCGGCCTTGCGGGCCTGCTGGCGTTGACTGCCTGCGGAGCGAACAGCGACCCCGCGGCAGGTCCGGAGGAGACCGGAGCCGGCGGGTCCGTCGTCGTTGGATCGGCGGACTTCCCCGAAAGCCAGATCATCGCCGAAATCTACGCCGGCGCTTTGAAGGCCGAGGGCATCGATGCGGGTACCAAACTCAGCATTGGGTCGCGCGAGATCTATTTCGCGGCCGTTGAGGAGGGCTCGATCGACATCGTTCCCGACTACAGCGGCAACCTCCTGCTTTTCGCCGACCCCCAGTCGACAGCCCAGTCGGCCGAGGAGATCGTTGCGGCACTGCCCGATGCCTTGAAGGCGAAGTACCCGGACGTCAACCTTGGCATCCTGAACCCTGCCGAGGCCGAGAACAAGGACGCGATGGTCGTCACCAGGGAAACGGCCGAGAAATACGGCCTGAAGTCGCTGGCCGACATGGGTGAGGTGTGCGGGGAGCTGATCATCGGCGCGCCGGGCACCTTCCAGGACCGCTCGTACGGCCTTGCGGGGCTCAAGGAAAAGTACGGCTGCGAGCCCAAGGAGTTCGAAGCCATCAATGACGGCGGCGGCGCGATAACGCTCAAGGCGCTGTTGAACAACGACATCCAGGTCGCCGACATCTTCACGACCACGCCGTCCATCGAGGACAACGACCTCGTGGTGCTCGAGGACCCTAAGAACAACTGGCTCGCCCAGCAGGTTCTGCCCGTGGTCAACCTCGACACCGTAGGCGAGGACGCCCAGGCGGTCCTCAACGAGGTGTCGTCGCAGCTGACCACCGAGGACCTGCTCAACCTCAACCGGGAAGTCAGCGGCGACCAGAAGCTCAACCCGGCCGACGCCGCAGCGAACTGGCTTGAGGAAAAGGGGTTCGCCGCCAACTAGCACCCTCGGCATTGACCCGGCACGGACACACAATTCGGCGTGCCGGGCCCTTGCTGTGGCATATTGAACGAATGGCGAAGTACAGGCAGTCCGACAAACTCCACAATGTCCTCTACGACATCCGGGGGCCGCTGCTTGAGCATGCGAAGATCATGGAGGCCCAGGGCCACCGCATCCTGAAGCTGAACATCGGCAACCCCGCGCCGTTCGGCTTCGAAGCCCCCGACGCGATCCTCGTGGACATGATCCGCAACCTCCCCGAATCCCAGGGCTACAGCGATTCCCGCGGGATCTTCTCGGCGCGCACCGCCGTCGTCCAGTACTACCAGAGCCGCGGCATCAAGCACATCGACATCGATGACGTCTACCTGGGCAACGGGGTGAGCGAACTGATCACCCTGTCGCTGCAGGCGCTGCTCAACAACGGTGACGAGATCCTCGTGCCGACCCCCGACTACCCGCTTTGGACGGCGTCGGCGAGCCTGGCCGGCGGAACCCCGGTCCACTACCTGTGCGACGAAGACAACCACTGGTGGCCCGACCTTGAGGACATGGCCTCCAAGATCAGTCCCGCCACCAAGGGAATCGTCCTGATCAACCCGAACAACCCGACCGGTGCCGTCTACCCGAAGGCTGTCATCGAGGGCGTGGTCAAGCTCGCGCGGGAGCACGGGCTCATCATCTTCGCCGACGAGATCTACGAAAAGATCCTCTACGACGACGCCGTCCACATCAACGCCGCCTCCGTCACCGGCGAGGACGTGCTCTGCCTGACCTTCAGCGGGCTCTCCAAGGCGTACCGGATTGCCGGTTTCCGCAGCGGCTGGATGGCCATCTCCGGGCCCAAGGAGGACGCTGCGGACTACATTGAGGGCATCAACCTGCTGGCCAACATGCGCCTCTGCGCCAACGTCCCCGCCCAGCACGCCATCCAGACGGCCCTCGGCGGGTACCAGAGCATCAACGACCTCATCCTTCCAGGCGGCCGCCTCCGGCAGCAGCGGGACAAGGCGGCGGAACTGCTCAACGCGATCCCCGGGGTCAGCTGCGAACCGGCCAAGGGCGCCCTCTACCTCTTTCCGCGCCTCGACCCCGAGGTGTACCCGATCCGGGACGACGAGAAGTTTGCCCTCGACCTGCTCAAACAGCAGAAAATCCTGATCTCCCACGGCCGCGCGTTCAACTGGATCAACCCCGACCATTTCCGCATGGTGACACTGCCCAGTGTCGAAGTCATCGAAGACGCTATCGGCCGCCTGGCCGAGTTCCTGGGGGCCTACAAGCCGTAGGCCCCTGCACGCCGCAGCAGTTCCAGGGAGTGATGATGGCACGTATCCGATTCGAGACAGACCCCCGAGAGTTGCTGCAGGCCGGGCCCGATTTCCGGCTCGCCGACGTGGACCCGGGCTCCGCTCCCGGGTTCGCCGGCGACAAGACCGCGGGCAAGGCCGCCTTGGCGAAGGGAGCGTCGGCGCTCTCCCACTCCCAGGAACAGCTCTTCGCGCAGAGCCGCCAAGGGGAAACGGGCTCCGTCCTGCTCATCCTCCAGGCGATGGACACCGCGGGGAAGGGCGGAATCGTCCGCCATGTCATGGGCGCCGTCGATCCGCAGGGCGTGCACCACCACGCGTTCAAGGCTCCCACCGAGGCGGAGCTCAAGCACAGCTTCCTGTGGCGGATCGTCAAACAGTTGCCCGGCCCCGGAATGATCGGCGTCTTCGACCGGTCCCACTATGAGGACGTGCTGGTCCATAAGGTGCGGGGATTGTCCCCGGCCGCCGACGTCGAACGCCGCTATGCGGCCATCCGGAAGTTCGAGGCCGGGCTGGCGGGCGGGGGCACGCGAATCATCAAGGTGATGCTCCACATCAGCAAGGAGGAACAGAAGCGGCGGCTCGCCGCGCGGCTGGACCGGGAAGACAAATACTGGAAGTACAACCCCGGCGACGTCGACGAACGGGGGTACTGGGATGAGTACCAGCAGGCCTATGAAACCGCGATCACCCGGACCGCCGCGCCGGATGCTCCCTGGTATGTGGTTCCGGCGGACCGCAAATGGTACGCCCGGCTTGCCGTGCAGCAGATCCTCGCCCTGACCCTCGCCGACCTGAACCTGCGGTGGCCGGTGGCCCACTTCGATGTCGAGACCGAAAAGCAGCGCCTGGCACAGTCCTAGCCCGGCGTGGGATCGCCTCCGGCCTCGGCCCTGCTGCGGGCGGCCGCGAGGCGCTTCTTCGCTCCCTCAAGCCACGACTCGCAGTGGTCGGCAAGGGCCTCACCGCGCTCCCACAGCGCCAGCGACTGCTCTAGGCTGACACCGCCGGCTTCGAGCTGGGAGACCACTGCCACGAGCTCTTCCCGCGCCTGCTCGTAGGACAGGGCTGAAATGTCGGAGTTCGCTGCCGGTGCTGCGTCCTGGGTCATGAAACCGTCTCTTCCGTTGTGACTGGGGCGTCCCCGGAGCCGGGGGCATTGGAACTGGAGGTCTCCGAACTAGAGGTGCCGGCGGCACCGTCTCCGTTCAGTCCCGGGCCGGTGACCCTCGCCGGGAACCGTCCCCTGGCAACCTTGACCGAAAGGTCGGTGCCGGGGGAGACAGCGTCTGCGTCGCGCACCACTTCACCGCCGGCCAGCTGGACAACCGCGTAACCGCGGTCAAGGGTCTTCTGCGGCGAAAGGGCCCGCACCTGCGCCCGAAGGTGACTCACGCTGTCGCTCTGGCGGTGCACCGCGGACTCCGCTGCACGGTGGGCGCGGCTTCTCAGCCGTTCGATGTCGGCTTCGCGGACGTCGATCATGCCCTCCGGGCGGGCCAGGGACGGACGGGAACGCAGCTGCGTCAGCCGGTCCGTCTCCCGCCCGACAAGGAGGCCGACCGAGCGCAGGAGCGCACCGCGGGCCTGCCGGATCCGCGTAAGCTCCTCCGCGACGTCGGGCACCACGCGCTTGGCCGCGTCGGTCGGTGTTGAGGCCCTCAGGTCGGCCACCTCGTCAAGGAGCGGGCGGTCGGCTTCGTGGCCGATGGCGCTGACCACCGGGGTCTTCGCGGCCGCTACGGCGCGGATCAGGTCTTCGCTGCTGAAGGGCAGCAGGTCCTCGAGCGCCCCGCCGCCGCGGGCGATGATGATGACATCCACCTCGGGCATCGCGTCGAGCTCCGCGAGGGCGGCGGTGATCTGGGCGACGCTGTTGGTGCCCTGCACAGCGACCTCACGGACCGCGAAGTCAACGGCCGGCCAGCGGAGGGCCGCGTTGCGCATCACGTCCTTCATTGCGTCCGAGTCGCGGCCGGTGATCAGGCCGATGCAGTGGGGAAGCAGCGGCAGGCGTTTCTTCCGTTGAGCGGCGAAGAGCCCCTCGGCGGTCAGCAGGCGGCGCAGGCGCTCGATGCGGGCAAGCAGGTCGCCGAGCCCGACCGGACGGATGTCGCGGGTCTGCATCGAAAGCCTGCCCGTCTTCACCCAGAAGTCGGCCTTCAACTGAGCCACCACCCTCGAGCCCTGCTCGAGGGGAAGGGAGAGCCGGTCAAGGACGCTGCTGAACACAGTCAGCGAGAGCGAGACTTCCGTGTCGACGTCGCGCAGCGTGATGAAGCAGATGTTGGAACGGCGGTTGAGCTCGATGATCTGGCCCTCCACCCATGCGGCGGGGGCCCGGTCGATGTGCGCCTTGAGCTTCTCCGAGAGGACGTGGAGCGGCCACGGGGTCTCGGCGCTCGTTTCGGCGGCCGTGCCGGGAAGAGTCGACCTGCGGTCCGGAGGACCGCTCCGGAGCACCGCGGTCCGGTCACCGTACGGCGTTGTGCCCTCGGGCATCATCGGTGTTCCTTCCACTACTCGGGGTCCTCTATGTCTACCAGCTTTGCACGCGGACCCGGCCCCTCCCGGTGATATGTGCAGAGCCGGCTGCGGGCACGGCAGTGCGGCCGGTGCCGAACGGGGAGGGAAAGGGCATAATCGTAGGTCCGAGCAGTATCCGACCGCAAGGACCGCATGCGAACCCTGCTATCCGCTTTTTGTGCCCTTCTCTCACTTGGCCTGACCGCGGGGGCGCTGGCTGCGGCGTGGACGGAGAGCAGGCTCGTTGACGCGCGGGGCTTCGTTGAGCTCGCCGGTCCCCTCGGTCATGACGCCAAGTTCCAGAAGGCACTCACTTCAACTCTGGCCCGGGAGGTCACCGATGGAACCGGACTGCCGGATCAGCTGAAGTCCTTCATCCGGCCGGCCATTGCCGACGCCGCGACCTCAGTCACCGGTAACTCCGGATACCCGCAGGCCTGGGAGGAAACGCTGCGGATCTCGCACAGGCTCACCTTCGCCGCTGCTCCGGCCGCCGGCGAGCCCGCCCCGACCGTCCTCACCCTCGACGTCGGACCTTTGGCCTGGCTGCTGGCCGACCAGCTCGGCTCGAGGGTTGGCCTCAAGATCCCGGTTCCGGGCAACACCACAGTGGAGGTCGGCACCCTCGAAAACGGCGGCATGTTCAGCTTCGTGGGCCGCGTCGCGGGGTTCTGGCCGGTCCTTGCCGGCGGTGCAGGGCTCAGCGGGGCGCTCGCGCTGCTCTTCGCCCGCAGGCCGTCAACGACCCTCGCGCTGCTCGGGCTCGGCGGTGCCGGAATCGGCGCTGCCGGATTGCTCGGGGCAGGGATGATTCCCGACGCTGCGGTTGCGGCCGCCGGCCCAAGCCCCATCGCCCAGGTATTCGTCCGGGGCTTGGCCGGCCGCGTTGCCGGCGACCTCGCCGAATCGACCGCCCCGGCGATCGCCGGCGGGCTCGTCGTCCTGCTCGTCGGGGTGGCCCTGCGCCTGACCTTCGGCCGGCGCGGTATGCCTTAGCCCACAGCTGAGAAAGCGGCCCGCGACGGGGTGGCCCGTCCCGGAACCGCTAGCATTGAACCATGACCAGCACAGCAGTCCAGGTCCCCATGCCCATGGTGCCCCGCAGGCGCCGCTCACCCGAGGACGTGCATGCCGCATCCCCGGTCGAGGGTTCGCGCCAGGTGCTGCTCGCGGCACCCCGCGGGTACTGCGCCGGGGTGGACCGTGCGGTCATCGCCGTCGAAAAGGCGCTTGAGCACTACGGACCGCCGGTCTATGTGCGCAAGCAGATCGTCCACAACCTGCATGTGGTCTCCACGCTCGAGGCCAAGGGTGCGATTTTTGTCGAGGAAACCGACGAGGTGCCCGAGGGCGCCCTGCTTGTCTTCTCCGCGCACGGGGTTTCCCCCGCAGTGGTTCAGTCGGCCGCGGACCGGGGCCTGCGCACGATCGACGCGACCTGCCCGCTGGTCACCAAGGTCCACCGCGAGGCCCAGCGTTTCGCCCGCGACGACTTCGACATCCTGCTGATCGGCCACGAAGGCCACGAAGAGGTCGAAGGGACCGCCGGCGAGGCCCCTGAGCACATCCAGATCGTCAACGGCCCCGAGGATGTCGACAAGGTCCAGGTCCGCGACCCGGAGCGGCTGATCTGGCTTTCCCAGACCACCCTGAGCGTTGACGAGACGATGCACACGGTCAACCTGCTCAAGGAGAGGTTCCCGACGCTGCAGGACCCGCCCAGCGATGACATCTGCTACGCCACTTCCAACCGGCAGGCGGCGATCAAGAAGATCGCCCCGTCGTCGGACCTGGTGATCGTTGTCGGCTCCGCCAACTCGTCAAACTCGGTTCGCTTGGTCGAGGTGGCCCTTGAGTACGGTGCGAAGGCCGCCCACCGCGTCGACTTCGCCAACCAGGTCGATGAATCCTGGTTCGAAGGGGTTCGGACGGTCGGGGTTTCCTCCGGCGCATCGGTCCCCGAGAACCTGGTCCAGGACGTGCTCCGGCTGCTTGCCGAATACGGCTTCGGAGAGGTCGAGGAGGTCGTCACGGCCCAGGAGGACATCATCTTCTCCCTGCCCAAGGAAATCCGCTCCGCGCTCAAGGCAATGGGTGATTCCTCGCAGGGCCGCGGCGGGCGCGGTGGCCGACGCGAACCGGGAACGCTGAACTAGCCGCTTCGTAGGGCCGGTCGCTCCGTAAGGCCGGTCACTGGGCGTGCAGCCTCAACGGTCTCACCGTCCCGGGCGCAGGCCCTGAAGCGACGCGCGCTGCCACGGCAACGGCGTCGTGCGTACGCCGCCCGGGACAGCCCTGTCCCGACGCCGGCGGGAGAGCTGGGCGCCGACCGCAACGCCGACCAGTGCCCAGAAGGCGCCGGCGCCGACTCCGGCAAGCACGATCCAGAAGGGGACTCGGGTGCTGTCATCAGCCTTGTCTTCGGTCATGGCCGGAATTCTCCCACACCCTCGATGGCACGGAAAGGCTCCGGCGGACGCACCCGTTCCCCGGTCCGGGCGCAACTGACCCCGCTCACGGTGCAGCAAGTGCACCGGCGCGGAGCTAGGCGCTGCGTTCCACAGGGGTATCGGGAGTCTCGGGGGCGGCGCGGTCGAGGTGGTCCTGGCCGTCACCGCTGATGCCCACCCTGCTGATTCCCGTACCGCCCTGGGCCCAGCCGTTTCCGCCCAGGGCTCCGGCCCCGTCTCCGCGATCTTCGGGGCCGTCGAGCAGTTCGGGTGCGCCAAGCAGCCGCGGAGTTGCCTCGACTGCCTGCACCCCCTGGAAGGCGCTTTTGCCGGGGCCTGCTTCGGCTCCGGCAGGGACGGCGTCAAGCGACGCCGCGTCGAACGCTCCGATCCGACGTGCTGTGGGAAGGACCCGGGTTTCAAGGGTTCCGACGAACGAGTTGTACTTCTCCACCGAAGCCTTCAGCGACGAACCAAGCTTGGCGACATGCCCGCCCATCGTGCCGAGGCGCTCATACAGCTGGCGGGAGAGCTCGAAGAGCTCCCGCGCGTTGTCCGTGAGCACCTCCTGGCGCCAGCTGAACGCCGCGCTCTTGAGAATGGCGAGGAGGGAGACGGGGGAGGCCAGGGCAACATTGCGGCTGAAGGCGTAGTCGAGCAGGGAAGGGTCCGCCCGCAGAGCGGAAGCGAGGATCGATTCGACGGGGATGAAGCAGATCACCAGTTCGGGGGAGTTGTTCGTCCCCTCCCAGTACTTCTTCTTTGCGAGGGTGTCGACGTGCGCCCGCAGCGCCCTGGCGTGCTGCTGAAGCAGTGCCGCGCGTTCTGCGGCACTGCCCGCGGAGCCGGGGGCGTCGTCCTCGTCAAGCTCCTGGGCCTGAAGGAAGGCGCTCAGCGGCACCTTCGCGTCGATGACCAGCTGCTTGTTGCCCGGCAGCTGGACCACCATATCGGGACGGGAAGTGGTGCCGGCACCGCCGGACGCGGCCCCTTCGTCCGCAGCCCGTGCGTACGTGGCTTGCTCCACGAAGTCGACCCGGGAAATCATTCCCGCCGCCTCAACCACCCGGCGCAGCTGCACCTCGCCCCACTGGCCACGGGCGCTGTTGCTGCGCAGGGCCGCCGCGAGGGAGTGGGTCGTTGAAAGGAGCCGGGCATCGGCGTCGCGTGCTTCCTGCAGCTGCTGGGCCAGCTGCCCGTACTGTTCAACGCGGTCACGCTCCAGCAGGCCCACCTGGCGCTGGACCTGGGTGAGCTTCTCCGCCACCGGCGCCAGCGCCCTCAACACGTTCGTCTCTTCGGCGGACCTCGCCGACAGGGCGCGGTTCTGGGAGGCGAGCAGCTCCTTTTCGGCCGCCGCAGCGGCAAGGGACGCCGTCGCGCTCCCCAGCCGGCCGACGGCGTCGTCGAGTTCCTCCCGGAGCCGGTCCGCCTGCCCCCGCCCCTGCGCGGAGACGAAGAAAGCGCCCGCGATGCAGCCGACGACGAAAGCGAGGATTACCAGCACAAGTGTGAAACCGTCCATGAAATCACTGTCGCAGGATGCGCCGACAATTTCGGGAAGGCTCCCCGGCAGGGCGGCGCGCCCGGGCCGGTAGACTTTACTCCCGTGGCTCTTACTATTGGCATCGTCGGACTGCCCAACGTCGGCAAATCAACCCTTTTCAACGCGCTGACCCGCAACAACGTTCTGGCGGCGAACTACCCGTTCGCGACGATCGAACCGAATGTCGGAGTGGTCAACCTTCCCGACCCGCGCCTGGCCCAGCTGGCCGAGGTCTTCGGCTCCAAGCA
Organism: Arthrobacter sp. TJ-254; assembly: GCF_058269175.1. NCBI lineage: Bacteria > Bacillati > Actinomycetota > Actinomycetes > Micrococcales > Micrococcaceae > Arthrobacter > Arthrobacter sp. TJ-254. The sequence continues at coordinate 730,501 of NZ_JBZCNF010000002.1, forward strand.
GATCCTCCCGGCGACGGTGTCGTTCGTCGACATCGCCGGCATCGTCAAGGGCGCCTCCGAAGGGGAGGGGCTGGGGAACCAGTTCCTTGCGAACATCCGCGAAGCCGAGGCCATCGCCCAGGTCATCCGGGTCTTCGACGATCCCGACGTCGTCCACGTCGACGGCAAGGTGGATCCCCGCTCCGACATGGAAACGATCAACACCGAACTGATCCTGGCTGACCTGCAGACCCTCGAGAAGGCGATCCCGCGCGTCGAGAAGGAAGTCAAGATCAAGAAGCGCGAGGCCGCGCAGCTCTCCGCGATGCAGGCGGCGCAGGCCGTCCTCGAGCGCGGGGACACGATTTTCTCCTCCGTGAAGAGCGACAAGCTCGAGATGGAACACCTGCGCGAACTGAGCCTGCTCACCGCCAAGCCCTTCATCTACGTCTTCAACGTCGACGACGCAGTGCTCGGCAGCCCTGAGCGCCAAGAGGAGCTGCGGGCCCTCGTCGCACCGGCGGACTCGATCTTCCTCGACGCCAAGCTCGAGGCGGACCTCGTTGAACTCGACGAGGCAGAGGCCCGCGAGATGCTCGAGATGAACGGCCAGGAGGAGTCGGGGCTGGATCAGCTGGCGCGCGTCGGCTTCCACACCCTAGGCCTGCAGACCTACCTCACCGCCGGCCCGAAGGAGACCCGCGCCTGGACCATCAAGAAGGGCGCCACGGCGCCCGAGGCGGCAGGCGTGATCCACTCCGACTTCCAGCGTGGATTCATCAAGGCTGAGGTCGTCCACTTCGAGGACCTCATGGCTGCCCGGTCGATGGCCGAGGCCAAGGCCAAGGGCAAGGTGCGCATCGAAGGCAAGGAATACGTCATGGCCGACGGCGACGTAGTGGAGTTTAGATTTAATGTTTAAGTTTTGAATTTAGGCAGCGACGTTCGTCTCAGGATTCACTGGTGATTTAAGCGATTCGCACAGCGACCGGCTCCCGCCTGCTTCTGTAGGTTCGGAGCCGGTCGCTGTTGTTTGGGGGCGGAGCAAATCGCCGAGGGAATCCAGCCGTGTGCCCGACTTGACATTCTTACATCGCAGATGGCGGTGACGATTTCCGCGATGACCACGACGATGTTGGTCCTTCCACGCCCTAATCCGCTCGTCACCCGGCAGGATACCTTCGGTGAAGCCGTACTCCGCTCAGGGCATCTCCGCCCTAACACGGCAGGGGCGCGGGGCCTACTCCGGATCCGGCACGGATACTCATCTCCCCAACCCCACCCGTTCAAATCCCCAAGATGCTGGCGTTCTCTCGGATTCGGGTCCAACTTCACTTCGATTGCTGGCGGTTTACTCGCCTGAAGGGTTCTGAGACGTACTCTGAGAAAGCCCTTCAACCAGAATCACATTTGGATTCTGGGCCATAGCTCTAGAGCGCGTTGAACAATAGCTGAGAGCCGTTCGTTAGATTGCTCGCTGTTCCAGACTTTCTTGGAGATCGCGTCAGTTAGCGTCTTGTCTTCGGCATTGACCCAGTTAGGCAGCTCATTGCACTTGTCCGCGAATTCCTTGGGGAGGTCTGCATTGACCTCGGGCGGAAGGAGGGCGAGATTACCAATCTTGAAGATCCATGAGTTCCGCGGTGTAGCTTCTGAACGTCCCTCCAAACCTTGGAGATGTTCCAAAGACAATTGGCGACTCAAATTGAGCGTCGTAGAGGGGTAAGACTCTTCAATGCGGGTGAGAATGTACCTGATCTTGAACGTATCTTTCGACCGAGTTTTCGAGTAGGCCAGGCGACTGATCCCGTCCCTGAACTGCGCATTAGAGGCATCGATCCTGTCCGCGCCGGCCACGAATGAATCCAAGGCAGCTTCGAAGTCCGGCTTCGAAGAACCCGCTGACACGGATGCTGCAGCCTGACGGTACAGACGGCGAATGGTCGATGTCGAAGGTCTCTGAGCGATACTCCACCGGAACTGGAAACTCTCGACAACTGTCAAGAACTTTAGAAGGGTCTTTCGAGGAATTCCAGCACGTTCCCGGATGTACGCCCGCATCAGAGATAAAAGCAGCGGAAGTGGCTGGAGTGATCCTGCGACTAGGATTCCATACAAGCGACTAGAGATATCTTCGTACTCATCCCGACGCCAAGCAGTTGCAAGTCCCCGCCATGGGTCGGCCGAGGCATTGCTAGTTAGCGTTTGATTCAGGCTCGCCAGAATCTGTGCATCGATTCTGAGTCCACCAATCAAATCCTGAGCTGAAACGTCTCGATTCGTCGATGATTCTATTTGATCGGCTATTGAACGCCGCAGTCGGGCCTGTTCGATTAGGTCTGTGCTTGCATGCCCGGGATGATGCCTGGAATTCCATGCATAGTACAAGAAGAAGTCTGGAGTCATTCCTTCGAACGTGAGATCGTCGAGTTTTTCGAGGATCTCTGACCATGCGCGCTCGGAGCTGTCCTCATCGCTGGAGGCGATCTCCGCAAACAACAAGTTCTTGACGAGATCCATTACAGTGAGACTTTTCCCTCGATCATTGAGGGTTTCAAAAATAGTGAACGCATTCTTGCGGTCTTCGACATTAATATAGACGACCTCGGTTTCTAGAATTGCGTCACGAATGTTGTCCAGCTTCTGGGTTTTGTCTGTCGCACCACTTAGCGCGTCACGCACTAGTGTCTCGAACGTTTTGTAGGCTTGCGACTCCAATGCGTCGGAGTCGTAGCCGGGCGCAGTAGGTCGTTGCTCTTTTTCTAGAAGAACGTTGTCATTTAGACGGCTCGCGGCACTGGCGTCCTTGTTCCTCAGACGATGATTACGATGGCCGTCGCGATCGTTGTATTCGAGATACTCATTGATGCCAGTGACCCGAGGCGCACTCCCGATTTCTTGGTAAAGGTCGCGTAGGACGCTCAAAGCGATAATCGCGGTAGTCAATCTCTGTTGGCCATCGATCACCTCTCGAGGGGCTGCGGCCGCGCCGCTTGTCACCATGCTTCCTAGGAAATGAGGATTGGTGGCATTGGTGATATCGTTCCAGAAATCCTTGATATTTTGCGACTCCCATGCATATCGACGCTGATACCTCGGCACAACATGTTGCCCCTGCTGGAGTACCTCGCCAAGTGTTCGTTTATGTGCATCAATCTGCAAGATACTGCTCCCTCATCTGTAATCGGGGGAAGTTTTAGGTCAGTACCCCGATGCTGCTACTAATTTCTTTGCTGCGTGACATGTGATCGTGTTATTCCCATGAGCTTACCCATACTGCCCAAATGCGGCTCTAGGCGCACCGGGCGTATTTCAGTCGTCCCATGCCGGTCCACTTCTATGGCGAACTCCTCACTCTGCGTGCGAACGCACCCCATAGGAATGATCACGTATTCTTTTGTAAGGAATGGGGCTCAACGAGCCTCCTCGGCTTGCGTCGCCCCCTGCCCAGCCGGACCTGGTGAGGTCCTGACTGTGTCGCCGTCTTTATGTGCGCGAATGCTCTGAGCATTTACGATACGTTGGGGCGGGTGGAGACTTTCAAGCGGACGCCGTTGCAACTGTTCAACCTGCCGCAGCACTTCGTTATCCCACTGTTTCAGCGCCCCTACGTTTGGAAAGAGGTCGAGCAGTGGGAGCCGATGTGGAACGACATACGTCGGATTGTGGAGCTTCGGATCGCTGAGCCGCACCTGAATCCCACGCACTTTCTTGGAGCCGTTGTGATCCAGTCGCATGAGGCTCAAAGCAAGCGGCTGATGACCTGGAACGTGATCGACGGACAGCAACGGCTGACAACCCTGCAACTCCTCGCTGCTGCGACTGGCTCCCTGCTCTCACAAGCTGATCACCCAAAGCTTGCCGGTCAACTCGAAGACCTGACCCACAACTCTGAGAAGTACGTCTCAGAGGGTGCCAGCCCTCTCAAGCTTCGCCACCTAAATAAGGACAAGGAAGCTTTCGACGAGGTTTTGACCGCAGAGCCACCCGTTGATTACGAAGAGCTTGCACACGAGGATTCCCAGATTGTTGCCGCTTACCGCTATTTCTCGACCGTCGTAGAGCGATGGTTGGGGACTCCGGGAACCGCGGATTACACGACCAAAGCCAACGAAGTCACCAACGTCCTCTTGGACGGACTGCAAATTGTTTCGATTGAGCTGGATGCGGCAGAGAATTCACAAGAGATCTTCGAGACCCTCAACGCGCGCGGGACTCCTTTGACGGCCGCTGACCTGGTGCGAAATTTCGTGTTCCAACGCCTCGAGGTTGAGGGCGGTGACACATCCAAGGCCTATCGCGAGGACTGGCCCTTCGAGACCAAGTTTTGGATGCGAGAGGTGAGCGTCGGGCGGAACCTGGTCAGCCGTAGTTCACTCTTCCTTAACCAGTGGCTGGTGGCCAGGACAGGTGAAGAAGTCAGCCCGCAGGCGACGTTCAACCGTTTCAAATCATGGGTAGAACTGGAGTCGGGCATGAAGATGGCGTACCTGCTCCCGGTGATCAAGCATCAAGCCCAGCAATATCAGTCGTGGACTGAGGCCGCAGCACAACCCAGTGGGGCTCTCGATGCTGCTGGGATGGCCTTCTACCGAATGCACGCCAGCGGCGTTGAGGTCCTGAAGCCACTGCTGATTTGGTTGTACGAACCAGGCAGGAACCTCCCCTTTGACGCCATCAATAAGATCGTCCAAGCCGCCGAGAGTTGGTTGTACCGTCGGCAGATGCTCCGCCTCGCCGGCAGCGACCTAGGACGCATCATCGCCGACGTCATCGCGGCTAACTCAGGCGTGCCCGCCGACGAAACCGGCGAGCGAGTGATCGGCCATTTAGCTCGCTTGAATGTGACGAGCACCTACTGGCCCGGAGATGAGGAAGTCCGGCAATCCCTAACCACGGAGGCTGCATACTCACGCTACCCACGGGGCCGATTGCGCATGTTCCTTGAAGCCATCGAGGATCACTATCGCGCCGAGACTGGCCAGCCACAGGTTGAGCGGAAGAATTACCCGATTGAGCACCTTCTACCCCGGAAATGGGCGGACACTTGGCCTGTGGAGACTCCGGAGGCAGCAGCGGAGCGCCAGGCCAGGGTGCACCGACTGGGGAATCTGACCATTCTGACGAATTCGCTGAACTCGAAGATTTCGAATGGGCCGTGGCCAGCCAAGCGCGCCGCCCTCCTCCGGCACAACACAATTACGCTCACCGGCCGGGTCGTTGGCAAGACGGAGCACCACGACTGGGACGAGGAGTTCATTGATGACCGCACCGCTGAACTGATCGATGCCGTCCTCAACATCTGGCCCGTGCCTAAGGGCCATTACGGTAAGGTCGTTGATCCTCAGACGAAGGCATCCGATTGGGTCGAGCTTAAACACTTGATCGAAGCTGGGCTGCTCAAAGGCGGAGACACATTGGCGGCGACTCATCGGGACTTCAAAGGCAAAAAAGCGGTATTGATGCCTGACGGCGCCATTGATTTGGACGGTAAGCGGTACACGTCGCCGTCCGCCGCTGGGAAGGCGCTGCGGAAGAAGGCGACGAACGGTTGGTACTTCTGGGCTGTGGGCGATGGACGACGACTCCGCGACGTCCGGGCGCAATTCCAGAACGCCGTCCCCGCAGACCAGCCACAGTTATTTCCCAGTGAGTAGCGGTTGTGTGGGCACTGAACTGGGCGGTTTCCGCGCAGACGTTATTCCGTGACGGAACGTGGTTGAATTTAGGTTTAATGTGTAGATTGCAACCAATTGCTTGAGAAGGGCCCGGGGTGATGATTTCATCCCGGGTTTTTCTGTCTTCGCTGCCTCGGCCGATGGGAACGTAAAGTACTTCCGTGACGGTGATGTATGCCGACTCGGTGAGGAACCTCGAAGCGCGCTAGCCTGAACATCATGGACCGTAGAGACATGGAGAACGCCGCGACGCTCATGACCCTGCTGCGTCGTGGGAAGCACCCCTCGTCGATACGTGCGGTGCTGGGGGGATGGGACATGTTGCAGGCTGACGTGCCTTCAAGGGAACAGACTGAGACGGCAATATCGATCTTGGTCGGTTCCGGCCTCGCTGAGGTCGACTCATCCTGGGGGATGCGGCTCACGGAGCAGGGCGGACAGCTCCGGCGGTCCGTGAAAGGTTCTGGGGGGATGCGGCTGATGCCGAGGGCAATCAGCGATCTGCTGGCGGGACGTCAGTTGAACCGTGCGCCGTTGAGTCTGCCTGAGTCGGTCTTTGCCCCGGCGCGTGAGGACTATCTAGACCCGGGCCGTCGCAGGGCTGAACGCGGGGCTGAGGACAGAGCGCGACATCGCTGGTGGTGGCCCGACCCATTCAGGCGCCCCGGTCGGTGACGCCGCCGGGTGAGGGTCACCGGCCGCTGAGCCTGACAACGTTGTCGCGGTTGCGGCCCGTCTGTGATGTTGCTCGACTACGGAACGTGGTCGAATTTAGATTTAATGTATAGTTCGGCGCGTGCTTCCCGGGTTCCGGCAGCGTCCGAACAGTACCGAGGCGCGAGATGGTCATGATCGCGCTCGTGTGATCTATCGTCGCTCCAAGTGCCCTGGACAGTCTGTAGAGCCTGCGTGCTCGGTCGTGTACATGACCATGCGGTGTTCCGGCGAGCAGACTAGAAAGTGGTTGTGTGCGGGAGCAGAGTCTCTCTAGCTACTTTCCTCCGACCTTGACTCGGACGCTGAGAGACAAAAGTCGTCGTTCATCTTGATTACCAGTGCCACCGTCAGTCGTAGTGCAGTGATGTAGGTGTTGAAGTGCGCGTTCTCCCCGTCCGCGTTGGCTTGCGATCCGTGAAGGTACTTGTTTCGCAATTGGGGCCCGTTGCTGAAGTCCAACCCGTTGAGAAAGTAGTTGAAGTACTGTCCTTCGGCATTAGTCAGCAACGAGGAGCCGCGCGTCACCCAGCCCTTTGCCTCCATGGCGTCCACCTCCGTGCGTCCGGTGGGGGAGAGATGGTAGTAACTGGCTGCTTGAGTGGTGAACAGCGCCTGGAGGATGAGGAATTGCTCGATATTCACAAACTGAACCCGCGTTCCAGTGTCCTCAAGAACGCCCCGTTCGATCAGGTAGTCGATCCTTGTTTTTTGGTAGTCCTCGAAGTCACCGTAAGCAACTCAGTTATCCAAGAGGAGCCTCGCCGCGTTGTCCGCCGTGCGGTTCTCGTTGATGTAGTTCAGCGCCGCTTGGTCGGAGAAAAGAAGATTCATGATGCCAGTAATCTCCGAGCCTTCGGACGGATAGACGTACTTTCCCTCAAGGAGGCTCGGGATTTCCTTGTATCGGACCTGCTCTGACCCCATGGCAAGCAGGTCACGGTCGAGTTCACCATCCTCGGCGAACAGGGTGAACTGGTTTGCGGCGCTTTCCATCTCAGCGAAGAGGTGCCTTACCTTTTGTAGGTATGACGTGCCTCTGTCTGTGGGGGTGAATGAGAAGTTCTTTGCTCCGAACTCGTCAACGAGGTGCTCCTCGAAAAACCAGGAGATAATCCGCTCTAGGTCGATGTCTTTCGACTCTAAGAAGTCCAGGTACAGACGGGTCTGGAGAAGGGTGCTCATGTCAATGGCTTGAAACGCCGCGCCGACCTTGTACTCCGTCCTTCCTACGGTTCCCATGAGCTGTTCCATCACGCCCATATTTGCGGGATAGGACGGAAGCGTCAGCAAGGATTGACGGTCAGCGAAGCCGAACAGGTGCTGGAAGTTGTTGAGGATACTTGGGGCATCCAGTGTTTCTTCCAGCCACTGGCTGCTGTATGTCTGTCGGGAGACCAACCCCTCTGCGGACTCATCCATCTCCAGAACCACAGGTTCACGCTGGGTTTCCGAGATGCCCACCTCCCCGCCGGTTCTGAATCCCTTGTTCTCGGCAAAGAAAATCGTATTCAGCGCATTTTCGCGCCGCTTCGCCCGCAGTTTGAGCTTGGTGTCGATTCCCGCCCGTGGGTTCTCCTTTGCGGTTGCAATAAGCCCGACGTAGTTCAGGTGCGGGTTCCCACTGTCAATGTAGGATTCCAGTAGCCCTCGAGCGTCGGCCGAGGTGAAGCTCGGTGGAAGATGTATGTCTCGTCGCACCTCCTTCTCCTGCAGATACTTCTGGATCAGGTGCTCGGCATTTTCAGGCGTCTCAAGCAATCTGGTGCGTATCTCGGCGTCATAGGTCTGCACAAGTCTCCTGCCTGAGAGCAATTCAGCTAGACGTACGCCTGTTGCATCGAGCGCGGGGAGAACCGTCTCGCTGTCGCAGCGTTCGAAGACTCCGTATCGGCCTAGCAGGTCCAATAAATTTCCATGAGATTCGTGGCCGACACCATCCACTACGGCTGGGAAGTTTGTATTGTCGATCGCCGTGAAGAACCGGGCTACGGTGCTACGGATTTCGGGGATCCGTGCCCTAGCCTGTTCACGCTGCTCCTCGTTGTAATCCTTAGGAAGAAGGCCATGTTCTAGGTACTGCTGGACGTGGTGTAGTTCAATGATGTCCAGGGTCTGTGTCGGGACGTTGGTGGGGTCAAATTGGTGAACGAGTTCGGCTACGCGCGGGACGTACCAACCAGCTGCCATGTCATTTACACCGTAGAACCGAACTCGTCGCATGGCCTCGTCTTCATCGCTCACTTACTAATGTCACTCCATCTCGCCATCTCGCGCTGTCTGAATATCGTCATTATGGCGCACCGGCGCGGGAGGTCTGGCCTACGCAGGTAGGTGGGTGCCGGCGGCGAGGTGCTTCCGGTCGCTTTGGTCAGCCGACTCATCTTCGCTCGAGGAAGTGTCCACCCCCGATACCACTCTTATGGCTGTTGGAGACACAGCTGGGAGTGAGCAGAGAAATTGTCCGTTGTGTGTTCGTTGTAGGCGGAGCATAACTTGCCAATAAGTAGGTCAACTGCAGCTTCGACATCCTTGGTTTCGGCGCGAATGCCGCGGCGCACGCGGCCATTCGGATCCACGACGATGTAGACCCAGCCGAACAGCGCGTCGCAGCCCAGGCTGCAGACGAGCATTGCAACTGATTGGAAGTCCTTGCGTTCCTGCTCGGTGCATTGGCTGCGCGGCTTGATGTGGCCCGCGATCAGCAGCCGGGAGGGCCGCTCCTCACCGCAGATCGAGCAGGGCGCCGCAGCGCGGCCTTGCAACAGGTGCCGGCGCAGGTCCGACTGCTCACGCCGTACTTCGCCCAGGGATAGTTCATCGGTTTTCCCTCCGTCCCAGAACTCGTCCGGACGGCCGAAGAGGCTGTGGATGTCGGCGCCCGGCCCCGGCAGATCGAGCTCTTTCAGCAGCGCCAGCCCGTCCTCTTCCGAGAGCGCAGACAGGTATTTCTGCTGCGGCATGCCCAGGATGTTCAGTGGGGCTTCGGGTCCTATTCTGATCAGCTCGGCAACGCGCTTGTAGTGCAGCTTGAAGTCGGTCCGGATCGGGTCAACGGTGACAAGCCAACCGTCGTCACCTTCCTGCATATAAACCTTCGGGTATCCCTCAGGGCGGACCCGAGGCATCCATGATTCCGTCACTCGCCTTACAGCACGGAGATAGCTTCTGTAGTGGTGGAAGACGATGTCCCCGTGCTTCAGGTTCTTTATCAGACCCCTGCTGGTATCGACGCTTCCGTCTTCTCGTGGACAGGTCCACAGTGTGCCCAGCTTGATGACGGTCGGGTAGTTCGCATTCTGGCTAGCCCACCAGTAATTCACCATTGATGCTCCCCCTTGGAATCAACCGGGCTCTAGTGCCAGTGGTCACATTGATCCTATCGAAAGCCTGGACGGACCCGCTGACCGCCCGCTCCTCCTTCTCGTCGAGTCATTGGATACGACCCGGACATTTCTAGCCAACGGCGAGCCGGACTAGTCCCTCCCTTGCAAGGCGCCGCAAGATCACAGTAATTGCGCGGCGGCCCCACCCCATCGCCAAAGGCTCATCATCAGCCGACCCTCCGGCCTATGCTGTGGGAGGATGCCAAGCATTGTAGGCAAGGGCAATATGGCAAAGCTTCACCACTACGTACCTCAGGGATACCTGCGGGGATTCGCTGCCGAAAATGGGCGAGTCACCGTCGTACCCCTCGATCGCTCCCGGAAACCGTTCACCTCATCGACTAAGAAGGTGGCGGCGCAAACCCACTTCCATACGGTGGAAGAGTTGGAAGAACCCGACGAGTTCGAAAAGGCGTTGAGCGTAGTCGAGGGGGAGGCCATCAACATCATCCGGTAGTTCGAAAGGAACGAGTTTCCTCCGTCAGAGGCCGAGCGATTGACGTTGTCTTACTTCATGGCGCTTCAGAGCGTACGAGGACCGGACACTCGCAAAACTATGGAACACCTTCGAGCTAAGCTCGTTCGCTTCGAGGTCGGCGCCGGCGGGCGCGAGAACGTTGGGAACTGGATCAAGAAGAATCTTGGATCGGATTCAACGCCCGAGCAGGAGGAACGAATTTGGGAGGAGGCGACCCAGCCCGGCGTACCGCCGATTAGCTTTTCGAACCTTGCACATATTGAGCACATGCTTGATACGGCTGAAAAGCTGACTCCTTACTTCGCGACCAGACCGTGGAGCTTGGTGCGGTTTGGGCGGCGTTCCCTCGTCACCTCGGACGCCCCGGTGACTCTGATCCCCAACCCGCAGGACGAGGAGTGGCAAGGTGTGGGCTTCATGACGGCGTGGGGTATCACCTTCCCTCTCACCCGAAAGCTCGGTCTACTCATGAGCGATCCGATGGTGATGCTTGAAGGTCTAGAAACAGAGGACGCACGAGTCCAGGAAATCAAAGCAGCTGTCCTCGTCGGGAAGGCTGACGTTACACAGGCCGGCACAACAGCCATGGAAAAGCTCTTCAACGAGCATCTGGCGCACACGGCAAGGGAATATGTCTACCATCACCCTGAGGACACGAGATTCGTGCCGCATGATCTTCCAGAGCCGAACCTGATCAACATGAGTGCGGGCGGGTTCTTGAATGCAGAGTTCGATGGCGAACCGTGGTTCGGGAAGTCCGACAATCACGGAATTGAGGATGAGGACGTCGAGCAAGCCTAAGCAATCCCGGCAGCGCTCCAGCGTGTCAGGCGACGCGATCCCATCAGTTGAAGGCGTCGTTCGATTACAAACGTGGTTGAATTTGGATTTGACGTGCAGGCACGGGTGTCTCTTTTCCGGGTTCTGAAAGCCTTGTCATAGATCAATGGTTCTCCTGGCCGCCAAGTTAGCTCTAAACCCACGGACGAGAAGAGTGTCTACATATGACTGTGACGATTGCACCGAATGAGGTGGAGCCGTTTCGTATGGTCATGCGCGACCTGCAAACGGGCGCCGCTCGGTACTATGCGGAGACGGCCTCGGGCGGTGAGCTCGGTTCGACGGTAAGGGCGTTCATCGCGAACTGTCAGATTCTCAACGACTGGTTTGTAAACGCGATCTCTGATGCTGTGTCGTACAAGGCCCTCTTCAACCAGACGCGACATCCAGACGCAGATCTCATCGATGCCGTGAAGTACATCCGTAACGTCTCACAGCATGTGCTCCATGTGGTCAAGCCGAGCGACGCGATGACACTAGTTGGCGGTACGTTCGGATTGCGGAGCTATGCGCAGTGGGAAAGGATTCCCTCAGAAGTACATGCCAAGTTGCGCCCCCAAACTCAGGCGCTCAAACCTGCCTACGAGGCTAACCTCGAAGGCAGGGAACTGATGGGCACGATGATGGCGGTGTTGCGCTTCTACGCTGAGGTAGCGCCGAGCATCGTTCACCGTGACCAGTACGGTGAGTGGACGGGATTTCCTATCATGAGCCAGCCGGGGATCTCCGACCCTCTGCACCCGGAGGAACCGAGGGGGAACATCGCCCGAGCCCGAGATTGGATGGACAGCCGCCGGCCAGGCGGTGATGCTCGGGTCATCTGCGGCCACGTCACGATCGACGGTGTGCATTACGTCTATGGATATACGTTCGTGGGCCGCCTCTCGTTCGCGCCGTTCTTCGAGACAACCGATCAGATCAATCGGGACATAGCGCTCGGCTTTCCCTACCTCGAAGGTAATCTGACTGCGAATGCATTCGATGTAAGCGCTGAGCATCCCGAGGCTCTCCAAGGCCACGTGGTAGCCAGCCGAGACGATCTTGCAACCTGGACAACGTTAGTAACGCAGGTCGACGCTGGTGAGGACTGGTGTTCTCCCGGCTTCGACCCCGGTAGATGGCGTTCGATGTGCACCCTCGAGATCGCGGGCGTACTCCCGGACTATGTGGCCTACGGCGTAAGAAGGGCTCGACGCCTCAACGCGCTCGTTCCTTTTCGACGCCTTTAGAGTTCAGGCCGCCGCTTTCGGAATTTTGGGACACCGTACTCAGCGTTTCGAAGTCGTTAGCAAACTCGACTATTCGAGGGCTCCGCGACGGATCGCATCGAACTGATCGAAGCAAGCCTCGGATTCCTGAAGAGTCGAGTGCGGGCTTGAGCCAGTAATTGGCCATGAAACTACCGCGGTGAGCCTGCTCCAAAAGGTCTCCCTCTGCGCAAGCATCCGACGGCTGTCGAAAGCTGCATAGACCGATTGCCGACGGAACTGCTGGCACCTGACCCAATTCCGACCCTTCAGAGGTTACTTGACTACGGAACGTGGTGGAATTTAGATTCAACGTCTATAAAGCTCCGAATCCTTCGATGGCGCACAGCAGCGTGCTGTGCGCCACGGGCTCTTAGAGACGCTTGAACATTCGGTGAAGCACTGCTTCTGGCACTGATTGCCGAGCTTCAACGCCACTCGACAGCGGCCCCGGCTGATGTCCGCGAGCCGCCCTGCACCCGATGCGTGACTTCCTGCTGGCAACTACATCAAGGTCGAACTTTCTTCGACGCGAACGATCGGTCGTTCGCTATCTTCCTTTTCAACAGGCCGATCCCGAGTTCGGCCTGCTTACGCGTGTGCCGGGAGCGAAAGACGAACCGCCATGGCTTGTCGTTCTCAATGCGTGTCCGAGTCTGGAGGGGCAGTCGATCTTCCCCATAGAGTGCCCACGATCCTCGGCATGTCGGAGTCGATCACTGACCTGGGAGCAGCGATCGTCGCTGCTTGGTTCTACACCGCCACTCGGTCAAGTCGGTTGCCAAAGGGGTCGAGGTACGCGCGACCTCGCTAACTCAAGTAGGCTTCGTTGCCGGCGGCTACCCGCCCCTGCTGGGGTTCGAGCGCCAGGACCTCGATTTCGCCGAAGCTGACTATGCTGTGGTCGCGGGAAGTACGTGCGAATCGCTTGCGGTGGGATCTCCCTGGAGCTGTTTCTCTGACAAGCTACGGTGGGGAACACATTGAGAGAGGATAGAAGAGTGTCGTCATCCGATTCCCGAGCACGCGTCTGGGAACGCATAGGTGGGGCGGGTGGCGTTGTCGAGCGAATAGACGTTGCCTCGTCGGCTGTGCTGTCGCAGGGATCAGTCCACTTTCGGAGGCTGACTGCGCTAACCGGAGTGCACGGCGCGGGGAAGAGCTACCTCTTGTCCGCGGTCGCAGAGGGGTTACCGGGGTGGCAGACAAAGACCAATCTACCCATTGAGACAACGGGCCACGATGCGGAGTTCAGTGGCGACTATGTGCTGGCGCTTCGCCCGGGAAGCCCAACCGAGCTCGTTCACTTCTCTCGACCGATCCACTGGAAGGATCGTCTCGACTACGACGCGGCGTTACGGCCGCTGCTTGCAACGCGGCTGACGCCGTTCACGGCACTTAGCGACCTTTCCTACTTCTCTCAGAACTGGATGCCCACCCGTCCTAGCGTTCCGCAGGACGTTGCAGACTTAAAGCGATCGCAAGTCGAGGCACTTCAGGCGATCACCGGCCACTCGTACGAGTCGGTGGCGTATGGTCACTTCGAAGAAGATGATCAGTATTTTCCTTACTTCCGTGTTGTCCGGGATTCGCACGAGGCTGAAGTTTGGACGATGAGCGCCTCGGAGTTCTGGGTCCATTACGTTATCTGGCATCTGCGTTCGGCGGACGAAAACGAGGTCGTTCTCATAGATGAGCCCGAAACGTTCCTCGCACAGCCGGGCCACCGCGCGTTCGTCGACGAGATCGCGCGTCTGGCACTAGAGACGGGGTGTCAGGTCATTCTCGCGACGCATTCGGAAGTCATGATCCGCCGCCTACCCGCGGAGGTGGTCCGGCAGGTGTCGAGCGCCGTTAGTGGGGCTGTGGTGTCAGAGGTAGCCAGCACGGAGGCGCTGCTGCGTACTCTTGGACGGTCTCGGGCACCACTTTCTCTGCTCGTGTTCGTTGAAGATGACATGGCCCGCAAGATCGTTCATTTCTTTCTTGGTTGCTACGCGCCGGATCGAGTGGGGCAGGTAGATGTAATTGACAGCGGCGGCAAAGACGAAGTGGTGCGGGGAATGACCATTTCTGGCCGATCTCGTCAGCTTCAGGTCGCGGGTGTGCTGGACGGAGATCAGCGCGGCCGTTACGCCGATGCAAAGCTTCTTTTTCTCCCCGGGGTGATGGCACCTGAATTGCTTCTGCTCGAAGTCCTTCGTCGTCGTGATCACGACGCGGCTGCTCGACTCGGTACAACGACTCCAAATCTTCTTATCGCGATTGATGCTGCCCGGTTTGTGCCACATCAACGCGTATTTGAAGTCATGAGCGAAGCGCTTGTTTCCTCCAGGGCGGACGATCTCGTACGAGTCGCGCTGTCCATGTGGCTAGAGGACGACAGCACGGCGGCCGCCGCCCGTCAGCTGGTTGAGCAGATGCTCGCCCTCATCGCGCACGACCACTGACCGTCAGGCCTGCAGGGGTTAACGACAATGGGAGCAGGTGCGGCAGGGATGATGTACCTGACCGTGGCGACGTCGTCGAATTCAGGTTCAACGTGTAGTTCCTGATCTCCTTGAGGTCTTTGCGATGGCAGCTAAGAGCATATGTTCCTGGCGGCAATGCATATTTTCAGGTCGACCACAATGATGGCGTCAGCATTCTTCCGCGAAAGCAAAAAGGACTGGGTGGAATTCTAAGGCGACCGGGTCTCTAGCCCCAAAAGTTTAACGCAGGGTTCTTCCGGGTGGCCCTTATCATTACCAGATTCGACTAGGGATCATTGCAGCGGGGGCAGAGGTTCTGCTCAGGGCGAGATGACACCGTTGGACGGGTCGGAGTGAATGATCGAGTCGCTGGACAAGCCGTGATGGAGAAGCTGCTGGCTGACCGTCAGGGTACGCCGCCTCGGTCGTTTATGGGTCGTGTTTTCGGCGCCGACCCGCTGCCTTCGGAAAATTACCCCTGGTACAAGGGTGCTCTTAGGGAGATCGCAGTAGGGCAGATACTTGAATGGTTGAGTCCTGAGTGGACGATCCTGCACGCCGTACCCGTGGGCGCCGGTGCGTCCGACATTGACCACGTGCTGGTAGGTCCGGCTGGCGTATTCACCCTCAATACAAAGAACCATGCCGGGCAATCCGTATGGGTCGCGGGCCGGACCCTGATGGTCTCCGGCAAGAAACAGCGCCATCTGTACAACGCCAGCCACGAAGCTACCCGCGCAACGAAGCTCCTCGCCCGTCGTCTGAATGTCCCAGTTGTGGTCACCGGCGTCTTGGTCGTCGTTGGCCCCAAGAGCATGACTGTCGCGGAGAGACCCTCCGACGTCGCTGTAGTCACGGATCGGCAGCTCCTTCGGTGGCTCCGCAACCGCCCGCACTTGCTCACGCCCAGGCAAACAGCGGCGATCAGAGCGGCGGCCATACGTCCGGGAACGTGGCACCGGGATCCACCTGCCGCGGTAGACCCTGCGTTCCTGCTGCGCGAATTCACGAGGCTGCGATCTCTCGTGGACAGTGCGAGACGGCGCCGCGTTGGATGGCTTTTGCCCCTTTTCGTCGGGATCCCCTTGTCCTGTCCACACTTTCGGCTCACTTCTGACTGCACAAGAGATCCAGTCGCCAGGAACATTGCCACGCGATGGATCGCGTCTTCTGAACCAACGGGGGGGTAAGGCGGTCAATCGTGCTCGCTTCGAGAGGTGGTTTTACGACTCGCCGGGCGCGATCGAACATGTGGGCGCCCTGAAGCTCAGGGTGCCCACAGTCTGATGGCACTGATGGCGCTATCAGACTCGGCATCGGCGATGGCGAAAGACAGTTCAGGAGGCCGACGACCACAAGGGCGGGGTGTGCCTCCGCTATCGTCACTGTGCATATGGGAGGTTTCCACCAGCTCGACAACGTCGATGTATCTCATTTCAGGGCGCTTACGTGCTGAAATAACCGCCGTTCTCGTATTTAGGCCCCAGGCTTCGAACTGCACCTCGCACCGGAAGAGGTTCATAAGCTGCTGGGGCGCCGAAAGAGGAAGTTCGACCTTCAGGTAACTGGTGAGGGTGCGCGACTGGCTATTCACTCCTGAGGATTACAAGAGTCGCTGAGGAATACGGCACCGAGCGAAAGCAGGGGATCCGGTCGACAAAGTGCGAAAGGGGCGGGACGCGCGTCTTGGCCGCACATATTTGCATGTTCGTCCTCTGCGGGTCGAGGAGCGAAGTTACACCACTACTGGAACAGTTGCGGCTGCGATCTAAGATCCGGGCGATAAGCAACCATCATCCTCCGCCCCTCGCGCTCAAGTCCTTAGGTTCGAAGTCGGGACAAAGCCACCTGCGTCCCGTCGACGAGAACGGACGATTCCTCGGCGGAGATCAAGTACGGAAGAAACTCCCGCTCAGGAGCAACGGTAAACACCGACTTCCGTCAGGAATCATCTTTCAACTTCTGGGTGAGTCCACTGTAGGAGTGAAAAAATGGATGGCTGCAGTATGGCGTGTGATGTAGTGAGCCGGCAGGAACCGCGACGGCGAGGCTCCCATGAGGCGCCCGTTAGTCAATGCCGACCATAGAACAAAGGATTTCGATGTCCGTAGTCGAAAAAAGTTTGTCGAGAACTGCCAATAGAGCTCGTATAGGGACAAGTCTCGGATTGGCTGTCCCCGGGGCTCAGTTGTTCGATGACTCTCCCTACTAAGTACGCTTTACCTATGCCGGCTACGTTCTACTCAATAAGCTTGATGACCGCGTCGGAATCATGGCGCTCAATTCGTACAATTAGGGCCGAACCGCGGGGGTCGCTTGCCAGCGTCCTAAAAAGCGAGAAGTCGCGGTGGCGCGAGTTTCACATGGCACTTGAACAGGCCCAACAGCAGTTCGCCGCCGCGGAGCGGATCGGATACGAGAGTCGGCCACTGAATTTGTTTTACGGTCTTTCCCAGGCCGGACGAGCAATCGCTGCGGGGTCAAGTCTTCTCGGACGCGGCACGGATCACCAGTGGCAGGCCAACGGGCATGGCCTCAAGTACGACATAAGGGTCCCCAACGGCGTCCTAGCGACGCCGATCAAACAGGACGCGAGTACCCGAGATCTCTTCTCACGGGTATCAATCGCTATCGACTCGCCGCTTGATTTCAACGCGATCGACTTCGGAGCGGCGATGAACCACCTAGTCGACTACACGATGGCATTCCAAAAGCCCAACGGGTATGCCCGCCCGATTACGGATGTACACATCTACAACGTTCCGAGAGAAGTGTTTCCCATAGAGCTCGAAATCCCAGTTCCCGATCGGAAGAACGGACACGACACGACAGCTGAAGAAGTCCGTGCGACTCTCTCGCAGTACCCCGCATTACACGACCTAGAAATCGCTTTAAACGACGACGGCAGCGTCCGTTGGAGCAACAACGAGGGGCACTGTTTCGTGATCGTCTCAAGCGCCGATCAACTCAAGAGCCACGATGGAGACAGCGTCGCTGAACTCGACGGCACCGAGCACTACAGGCGAAAGGCTATTCTTCTCCCACGCGCAGGTGATAGCGAACGAGGCCTCCGCCCGCTGATGTCCTGGTGGTGCGTGCTCTATGCCCTCTCGATGCTTGCTCGGTACGCACCGAGCAAATGGACGGAAACACTTTCGCTCGCCGACAGCCCTATCGCATCCAGGATTGAGTTCCTGCTCGACTCGGCGATCGATGCCGTACCCGAGCTGCTCTGGAGTGAGTTATCTCGCCTGAGCGAGCATCACCGCTAAACAAACAACAATCGGTCACTGGTGGGACTAACCCTCGCCGGTGCACTTGGTTCGAACCCGCTCGATGCTGGCTTGCTGGCGGTACTTCGTCCTAATAGCGATCGCTGGTCCGCCGACCTCTTGGCCGAGATGGATCGTCGAAAATGGTGGTGCCGCTCAAGGGGCTCACAAAGGTTTTTTTGCTACGGAACGTGGTGGAATTCAGGTTCAACGTCTGAGCGAGTCCCGGTCCGATCTCAGCCGTCCGACAGGCGCTTGGTCAGCTCGTCGATAAATCTTCGAGCTTCGCCTTGCGTCGGATCGTCAGCGGATGCGCGCTTGATCGCACCCTGGAGGACCTTGGCGGCTAACTGGCGCGCAAGAGGAGCTTGACCCCGCACGTCGCTCAGCATCGAGACAGGACCTATCGCTCGCAGGAAGTAGTCGACCTCTATCGAAGTTCGAGTACAGCTTTGCCACTAAGGCGCCGATTCAGCAGGAGTTCGATGGCGGTGTCGGCGTCGGTCCAGTCGCCTCGCCAGGCGATGCCGGGGTCGATGATCCCGGACGCGACCTGGCTGGTGAGCCAGTGCAGGCTACGGGAGAAGTTGGTTGCCTCGGGCATGAAGAAGGTCTGGATCGAACGGTTGTCCTGCCCGGGGCGGCTGGTCAGGGCGCCGGCCGGGAACGTCTCCGGCTGGTCGGTGATATGCCGGAGCGCGATTAGTGCACCGTCGCGACGAAGAAGGTGAAAGGCCTGCACCAGGGTCGGCCCTCCGACCGTGTCGACGACTCCATCCAGAGTGCCGCCGATCTGGTCGGGTGAGGTCTCCACCTCGTGGGCGCCGAGAGCGCGCAAAGTCGACTCGTGCTTCTCGAGGCTTCCGGTCGTCGCGATGACATGGGCGCCGCCGAGGCGCGCGAGCTGCACCGCGTAGCGTCCGACGCCGCCCGAGGCGCCGGTGACCAGCATCCGTCGACCGAGCGTTGGCCCGATCCGGTCCAGGGCGGCAAGTGCGCTGACGCCGGCGATCGGAACGGTTGCGACGGCGCCGAAGTCGGCGCCCACGGGCACATCGCTCAAGAATGTCGTGTCGACGGCGCGGAGCTCCGCCCACCCGCCCGCCCAGCCGAAGGTCGCGACCGGAGTCCCCGCCGCCGGACTAGACCCGTCAGCCGCTGCCGTCACGACGACGCCGGACGCCTTCCAACCGGGCACGGTGCCGTCGGATGCGTTCTGGACGTTGTCAATCAGATCGCCGTAATTGATGGAGACCGCGTGGATCGCCACGGGAGCTTGGTGGGGTAACGGGACGGGATCCGTGACCTCTTCGAGGCGCAGCTTCCGGGGGCTGAGTGGTCAACGATTAGGGCGCGCATCCGGCTCTCTTTCGTAGCGATTGCGAGATAGTATCCAAATTTCCTGCGCAACCGCAGCATGCCAACCGTGCCCGACGCAGCCTAAAGGGGGGTACCAGCCTGGCGGGGGTGTCGTAATCACGTTCAGAAAGTTGCCGGAGGGTAAGTGTCATAAAATCACACAGCCTATGGAGTGTAGGTTTTAGCCTACTTGCCGTAGGATGTGTCTGTGCCCAGATCGAATCTCTCACCCGATGTCGTTATCTCAGCTGCTGCAACGCTCGCTGACCGCAAGGGTTTTGACGCTGTTACCGTAGCCGCGGTCGCGCGACACCTTGGTGTGCAGCCGGCAAGCCTTTACGAGCATGTCAAAAGCCGTGATGCGCTACTCGATGCAGTTCACCGGCTCGCGCTGGGCGATTTGGGTTCGCGAGTCAGTGAGGAACTGGCTGGCCGCTCGGGGAAAGCCGCGCTTCAAGGCCTCGTCGATGCGTACCGTGACTTTGCAACCCAGCGACCTGGAGCGTGGGCGGCACTTCAACGGGTAGCTTCATCTGACACCGCGCACTCCCCAGAAGCGGCGCGGGTGGCATCGCTGATGCTTGCTGTGATCCGCGGCTATCCGGTTCCGGAGTCGGCCCTCGTACACGCTGCGCGTCTTGTTGCAGCGACGGTGAGCGGATTCCTTGTTCTGACGGAGTCTGATGCGTTCAACCATCGCCCGGACGGGCAAGACGAATCCTGGCTTGCCGCCGTCGACGCCCTCGATCGTGCTCTCAGTACGTGGCCTTCCGAAGGAACTCCATCATGATGCTGTCGACTGCTCTTACTGCTGATCTCATTCACGGCATCGCCGAGCTGGAACAAACCGACCGCGGCGTCCTCCCGCATCGACTGCCTTCCTGGGTGCGACACCAGTTCCCCGACCCGCAGTTGCTGGCCATGGAGCGCCAGCCCTCCGGCGTGCGTCTCGCGTTCACGACCACGGCTTCTCGCGTTGAGCTCATCACGCACCCGAGTCGCGTAGCTTATCGTGGCGCGGACCGTCCGCGCGGTCGCGTCGATGTCGTTATCGACGGAATGCTTCACGCTCGTGATGAGCTCAGCGGAGGTGATTGCCTGGAGGTCGACCTTCAAACCGGTTCATCCAGCGCTCACTCTGGCCCCGATCACGCCAC
This sequence comes from Arthrobacter sp. TJ-254, assembly GCF_058269175.1. Classification (NCBI taxonomy): domain Bacteria; kingdom Bacillati; phylum Actinomycetota; class Actinomycetes; order Micrococcales; family Micrococcaceae; genus Arthrobacter; species Arthrobacter sp. TJ-254. The sequence continues at coordinate 751,082 of NZ_JBZCNF010000002.1, forward strand.
CGTCATATCTGCACTCTCCACTGACCTAAAGCGGGTGGAGATGTGGCTTCCGCACAACGAGTCACTCGAGATCATCGCGCTGCGCACTGACGCGCCGGTCCATACCGAGGATCGGGCCGGCAAGATATGGCTGCATCATGGCAGCTCAATCAGCCACGGCTCCAACGCACTCGCTCCGACCGAAATCTGGCCTGTTGTCGCTGCACGCACGGCGGGAACCGTGGAGCTGCGCAACCTGGGGTTCGGCGGCAGCGCCCTGGTGGACCCGTTCCTGGCCCGCGTCATCCGCGATGCACCTGCCGACTTCATCAGCGTGAAGCTCGGCATCAACGTCGTAAACCTCGATTCCATGAGACTGCGTTCCTTCGTGCCTGCCGTTCACGGTTTCCTCGACACGATCCGAGATGGTCACCCCGAGACACCATTGTTGCTGGTGTCGCCGCTTTTCGCAGGCATCCATGAGAGCACTCCCGGGCCGCTGGCGGTGGACCCGGCGTCCCTTGGTGCCGACCAGGTGCAATTCATCGCCACCGGTGTACCAGGCGATACTGCGCAGGGGCGCTTAACTCTCGAAATCATCCGCGATGCGCTCCTTGCCATCTCCAGGGATCGAGAGGAGGACGTGAACCTGTACTACCTCGACGGGCTTGACCTGTATGGGCCCGAGGACGGGGTTGCTTTGCCGCTTCCTGATGGCCTGCACCCGAATGTAGAGGCTCATGACCTGATCGGCCGCCGGTTTGCTGATCGCGTCTTTGGATCAGGAAGGCCTTTCCCGACACCATGACCAAAGGACGCTGACACAGCAATCGGACTGCAACCAAAGCGTCGAGCTGCAACTGGACCTCCCGACGAGGTGCACTAAGTGAGCCGGGTTTCCGTCTGGGGCTGTCGTCACAAAACTGAACGGTACATAAGGCAGCGAAAACAAGGGCCGGCCGACGCTGAGCCGGTGCGGAAGCCATACATTGACGCCTTGGGAACACCCGTCGCCGGGGTCGGGGCTGAGGCGTGGTGGGACTCCGCCGAACCAATCTCTTTCCTGCGGGCGGAAGGTGCCGTCCAGGCAATCATGAGCTTCTGGCTCCGAATCACCAGCTGGATGGTAGGTCCTTCCTCAAGATTATTTTGCTACGGAACGTGGTGGAATTTAGGTTCAAGGTATCGACCTTTCGTCTGAATTAGTAGAAATGCCGCCCTCCGTAAAGACGTGTGAGGGCGGCATTTCTTGTAACAGAATCGATGGGCGTATCATCACAAGCCCTCATGGGTCCCGTGAATCTTGGCTCGTGAGGTTCAGAAGATGGATTGATTATCAAATGACCCCGGGAAGCTGCCGCGTTCAGGAGACAGCACTAAGTTCAGATCGGCGTCGCCATAGCAGGAGCCACGCACCCACACCGCCTCACAACCACAACCCTGACCCCTGGGGAAGACGGAACAGTTCCTGACGAAAGTGCAGCGACGCTCGACCATCAACTGATTCCGAGAAGCCAACGGCATTAGCGACTCCTGCCTCACCTTGTGCCATCACTGCGGGACACCCCGCCGGGCGGGTTGAAATATCCGTCGATAGTCGAAGATAAAACCTGTAGGTGCCTTCCGGTAGGAGACGGGCTGCGGGTGCTGTGGGTGTCGGGTCAGGGTGTCGGGTCAGGGTGTCGGGTCAGGGTGTGCTGAGGGCTTCGTCGAGGGCCTCGATGGACAAGCGGGCGAAATCGAGGAATTCTTCCGTGGGGCCGTCGAGGGGGCCGTCGTAGATGGCGGGCGGCAGTGCTGTGAGGGTGAGGGTGACGGCGGTGCCGTCCTCTGCGACTGCGTTGATCGTCTGGTAGCCGGGGATGGAGCCGTTGTGGCCCCAGGCTGTGCCGCCGCCCAGTTCGCCGCTTTCGATCCCCAAGCCGTACGTGGATCCGGGGATGATTTTGTCGCCGGTGGGGATGCCGGTGAGCATCTGGTCGAGTTCGGCCGGTTCCAGGAGCTCGCCGTCGAGGATGGCTTTCATGAACGTGTTGAGCTCAGCCGGTGTGGATACCATCGCTCCGGATGC
>NZ_JBZCNF010000003.1:0-637570 GCF_058269175.1 Arthrobacter sp. TJ-254
GGTTACGGCGGTCATAGCGTGGGGGAAACGCCCGGTCCCATTCCGAACCCGGAAGCTAAGACCCACAGCGCCGATGGTACTGCACCCGAGAGAGTGTGGGAGAGTAGGACACCGCCGGACAACACGTAACGAAGAGGCCCCACCACGGTGGGGCCTCTTCCACATTAACCACCCACCACCACCCCACCCGCGCACCACCCCCGGCCGGCCCGGAAACTCCATCGCTGCAACCGGTACAGTCGGATCATGAGTGATCTTTTTTCCCATGCGGCGCCGGAACCCTCTGCCACTTCGAGGGGCGAGGACATTACCCTCAGCGTCGATGTTCCGGCCGACGAGGTGCATGCCTTCGCTGGTTTCACTGAGCACATCCACCTGTGGTGGCCGGCGGGCGAGCTCAGCGTATGGGGTGAGGGCAGCTTCTTCGACCTCGAGGACAACGCCCTCGTTGAAACTTCGGAGGAGGACCAGGAAGCGGTCTGGGCCGAGGTCCATGATCGGGAGCCCGGCAGCAGCCTTGAACTCCTCTGGCGCCACCATCCCGGAACGGCACCCTCCACGAATGTCAGAATTACTTTCATTTCGGCAAACCGGGACGGCCAGGGCGCGCTGACCACCGTACAGCTCACGCACAGCGGCTGGGTCCAGGGCAGCGAAACACTCACGCTGCGTGACCGCTACGCGCAGTTCTGGCCCCTCGCGCTGGCGCGGTACTCCCGGTTCATGGGCGCTGTCTGATGCGGCAGGCCGGCTCCGCCTTCGGTGCATTAGATGCCCTGCAGGAGTCCCTCGCGGCACTCTTGCCCGGCAAGGTGATCACCGAAGGTCCGGAACGGCTGCTCTACGCGCGCGATCAGGGCCCCGTTGCGGAACTTGTCGAGCCGATAGCGGTGGTGCACGCCAACTGCGTTGACGACGTACAGCGGCTGCTGGCATGGGCCACGGCCAACGATGTGCCGGTGGTGCCCCGCGGCGCCGGCACCGGCGTCTCGGGCGGCGCCCACGCCACAGCGGGCTGCGTTGTGCTGAGCCTTGAGCGGATGAACAGAATCCTTGCGCTGAACCCGGAGGATGAAACCGCGGTGGTCGAACCCGGGGTCATCAATGCGGACCTCAACGCCGCAGCCGCCGCGCATGGCCTGATGTATGCCCCGGATCCGGCCAGCTACCGGACTTCGGCGATCGGTGGCAACGTCGCGACCAACGCTGGCGGCCTCCGGTGCGCCAAGTATGGGGTGACGAGGGATTCAGTGCTGGCCCTCGACGTCGTGCTCGCTGACGGAACCCTCCTCTCCACGGGCCAGCAGACTTTCAAGGGGGTGGCCGGATACGACCTGACCTCGCTGTTCGTCGGATCGGAGGGAACCCTCGGTGTGGTGGTCGGGGTGACAGTGCGCCTGCGCTATCTGCCGGAGAGCGTCCATACAATCGCCGCCTTCTTTCCCGACGTGAAGGGAGCTGCCGCAGGGGTAGTCGCCGTGGGCAGGGCCCGGGTTCAGCCCGCAATCATGGAACTGCTCGATGGAATGACGCTCCAGGCGCTGGACACTGCCCAGGGGTCTTCACTTCGCTCCCGCGGCAACGCACTTCTCCTGCTGCAGACCGACGGCTTCGGTGCAGCGGAGGAGGCTGCAGTGGTCCGGCGGGTCCTTGCCGGGCTCGGAGGCATCGCGGGCGAGGAAAACGCCGCCGAGGCCGCCCAGCTCATCGAACTGCGCCGCCACAGCCGCGGTGATGAAGTCGATCACGAACACCGGGTCGGGGAAGACGTCGCAGTACCGAGATCACGGCTCGTCCACTACATCGCTGCCCTCGAGGAGATGGCCATCCGCCACGCAGTCCGGCTGAAGGTCGTTGCCCACGCAGGAGACGGCAACCTGCATCCCACCTTCTGGGTAGGAGCCGAGGAAGGCGAGGAGGGACGCCAGCGGCTCAACGCCGCCCTCGACGATTCCGTCCGAAAGGCATTGGAGCTCGGCGGGACGATCACGGGGGAGCACGGCGTCGGCCAGTACAAGCTGCGCTGGCTCGCATGGGAACAGTCGGAAGAACTGCTTGAGCTGCAGCGCCGAATCAAGCAGGTCTTCGATCCAGCGGGCATCCTCAACCCCGGGAAGGCCATCCGCTGAGGAACAGGGGACGGAAGCCGCGGCCCCGGCTTGGGAGCTGACATACAGTGACGCGGGGGAAGGGAACGGGCTGACCCCCGAATAAACCGGCGTGGTGCGGTGATATTCTCGGGCAAGAGGCCGTTTCCGGCCTCAAGGAAATTTATCCTCTACCGACGAAAAGCCCGGGGGCAATTGTGTCAGAGAACCGTCCAGGACCGTCCGACAGCGGCTCCGACCGGAACAATCCGTGGGCAACTCCCCAGGGCGGATCGGTGCCTGAACGGCCGGCGTCGAGCCCGCCCGCCTATGGCCAGCCGCAGCCCCCCTACGGGCAGGGGCAGGCCCCTTACGGACAATCCCCCTACGGTCAGCCCGGCGGAGGTTACGCCGGCTATGGACAGCAGCCTCAGCAGAATCCGGGGCGCACGCTCGGGATCATCGGACTCATCCTTGCCGTGATCCCCTTCCTCAACCCGGTGGGTCTGATTGTCAGCATCGTGGCAATGGTGAAGTCATCGAAGGCCCGCATGAGCAACGGGTTTGCACTGGCCGGCATCATCATCGGCGCTCTTGCCACAATCGGCTTGGTGATCCTGATCGTCGCAATCATCGCCGTCATCCCGCTTGCCACGGAGGTTGCCGAATTCTGCGAGCAGGCGGGCCCCGGTCCGCAGGAATTCCGGGGCAACCCGGTCGAGTGCCCCGCGGTGCCGTAGGCCCGGGCGAATCATCCAACGAAAGCTGACGGCCCGGCCCGGCCGGGCCGTCAGCTGTTCGGGAAGCTGTTGTCGCCGTCGAGCCCGATCGTCTTTGAATCGGCCGTGAGCATGATCTCCGCTTCGTCCCGGCGATGCCGCAGCTCGGAGTCGAGGTAGGACTGCACTGCTTCAGCGAGGGGGACGTTGCGGTCCTGCTTCTCGGACATGTACCAGCGGTGCTCGAGGACCTCGTGGACCACCTCAGCGGGTTCAAGCTTGCCGCCGAGTTCGCGCGGAACCGCCCGCACGATCGGCTCAAAGACTTCGCTGACCCAAAGGTGGGCGCTGAGCTCCTCATCGATATCAAGGTTGTTGTTGTCCGCACGGTAGGCGTCCATGTCATTCAGGAGACGGCGGGCCTGGTTCTCCTGGGCATCGATCCCGGTGAGCCGCAGCAGGCGCCGGCTGTGGTGTCCGGCGTCGACGACCTTTGGCTGCAGCTGGATCTTGGAACTGTCGGCCACGGTCTTGATGACGTACTCGTCGACGTCGAATCCCAGCTGGTTCAGCCGGCGGATACGCGCGTTGACCCGCCACCGTTCGCCGAGTTCGAAGGACTCCTGCTCCGTCAGCTCCGACCACAGGCGGCGGTAGCTGTCCATGATGAGCTCGCTCGTGGCCAGCGGGTCGACCTTTTCCTCGATCAGCCCACCCTCGGCGAGGTCCATCAACTCACCGGCGATGTTCACGCGGGCTATCTCGAGGTCGTATTCGCGCTGCCCGCTCGAAAGCTCCGGGTAGAGTTCCCCGGTCTCGGCGTCTACAAGGTACGCCGCGAATGCTCCGGCGTCCCGGCGGAACAGTGTGTTCGAAAGGGAGACGTCGCCCCAGTAGAAGCCGATGAGGTGAAGGCGGACCAACAACAGCGCCTGCGCATCGATCAGCCGGGTGAGAGTATCTTTGCGCAGCGTCTGGGAGAACAGGGCCCGGTAGGGCATCGAGAACTTCAGATGCCGGGTGACAAGGACCGGGTCGAGTTCAGTGCCATCGGGGGCTGTGCGCCCGGAGATGACAGCAACCGGTTCGACGCAGGGCACGTCGAGCCGTTGAAGCTTGCGGAGCATGTGGTACTCGTGGCGGGCAACGTGCTCGCTGGTTTCCTTGATGGCGATGACGGATCCGCCAAGATGGGCGAACCTCACGATGTGGCGGGAAATGCCGCGGGGGAGCGCCGCGAGGCTGTGAGCAGGCCACTCCTCGAGCGCGACGTGCCAGGGCAGGTCGAGGAGTTCGGGATCCGCGGCGGCCGCGGTGATGTTCAGCGAGCCCAGCGTCGATGCCGGAGGCGTTGACTTGATGCGCGGCAGCTTGCCCGTCTGCGCATAGTCCGTCGGTTCGTCGTGCCAGTTGGCGTTGTATGTCTCGGTCATGGTGCTGCCTTCTGTCGGACCGCCGGTGCGCCGGTCACTGTGTGTGCCTCAAGCAGGCAATCCGTCTGCTTAAACCGGAATGCGGTGGTTCCCCGTCCGCGAAGACGCAGCCTGGGAACCACCGCACCGGAAACGATGCTTCGTACTAGACCGTCTCGGCCAGGCGTGCGCCGGACGTGGTGTCGAACAGGTGCACGTGGCCCTGCTCGGGGCGGACGTAAACGGTGTCACCCTTCATCGGAGGGCGGCGGCCGTCAACGCGGGCAACCATGTCGTGGTTCTGGCCGTTGAGCGTGGTGTGGCCGTAGATGTAGGCGTCGGCGCCGAGTTCCTCGACGACGTCGACCTCAATCTGGAGTCCCTCACCGGGGGCCGCGAGAACGAGGTCCTCGGGGCGGACACCGAGGGTGACGGTGTTGCCCGCTGCTGTGTCAAGGATGTCGCGGCGGACCGGGTAAACGGTGCCGCCGAACAGGACACCGCCGTCGGCAACAGGCAGTTCGAGCAGGTTCATTGCGGGGGAGCCGATGAAGCCGGCAACGAAGACGTTCTTCGGGCGTTCGTACAGGTTGCGCGGTGTGTCGACCTGCTGGAGCACGCCGTCCTTGAGGACCGCAACGCGGTCGCCCATGGTCATTGCCTCAACCTGGTCGTGGGTAACGTAAACCGTTGTGACGCCCAGGCGGCGGGTCAGCGATGCGATCTGGGTGCGGGTCTGGACGCGGAGCTTGGCGTCAAGGTTCGACAGCGGCTCATCCATGAGGAAGACCTGCGGGTTACGCACGATGGCGCGGCCCATTGCGACGCGCTGGCGCTGGCCGCCGGAGAGTGCCTTCGGCTTGCGGTCGAGGTAGTCCTCGAGGTCGAGCAGCTTGGCTGCCTCACGGACGCGCTCGGCGCGCTCTTCCTTGGAGACGCCTGCAATCTTCAGGGCGAAGCCCATGTTGTCGGCGACCGACATGTGCGGGTAAAGGGCGTAGTTCTGGAAGACCATCGCGATGTCGCGGTCTTTCGGGGGAACGTCTGTGACGTCGCGGTCGCCGATGAGGATGCGGCCGGAGTTGACGTCTTCGAGTCCTGCAAGCATCCGCAGGGAGGTGGACTTGCCGCAGCCGGAGGGGCCTACGAGGACGAGGAACTCGCCGTCCGCAATTTCGATGTTGAGGCGGTCCACAGCGGGCTTTTCGGTGCCCGGGTACACGCGTGTAGCTTGGTCAAACGTAACCGTTGCCATGTTTATTTTCCTTTTCACGGGCAGGTACGTGCCCGACGATCCGTAGTGAATGGAGTGTATTCAGTTAGCTGTTGTGTGGGGTGTTGTCGGCCAACGGCCTGTTACACCCTTTTGGAGTATGGCATGAATGCTAGGAAGAAGCACGTTGGGTCCGCAGGGCGAGCACTGCCTCGAGTACGTCGGCAAGGGCCTCGGGGGACTCGACCCGGTACCGTGCCGCGGTGTCTCCCTCGCCGATCTTGAGCCCGACGTCCTGCGGTTCGAGGGCCCGGAAGGCATTTTCGTCAGTGACGTCGTCGCCCGCGAAGAGCACGCCCGTGGCCCCGCTGAGTTCCCGCAGCAGGCGCAGGCCCTGCCCCTTGTCTGTGTGCACCACTGAGGTTTCAAGGACGCGCTTGCCGTCGGAGAGCACGACGCCGTCGAGCCGGGACAGGGCGTCGCGCGCCGCCTCAACGGCGGCCGCTGCGACGTCGTCATGCGCCGTGCGGGTGTGGAGGACGACGCCGGCGGGCTTGTGTTCAACAAGGGTGCCCGGGTGTGCGGCGGCGACCTTTTCGACCGCGGCCGTCGCCGATCCGAGCAGGGCCTGCTGCTCGGGGGTGAGCGTCAGCGGCGATCCGTTGGGGCCGGTCCAGGTTTCAGCTCCGTGGCTGCCGATGAGCAGGGTCTCGGGCTCGGGTAATGCCACAGCGCGCAGGCTGTCGAGGGCTCGGCCGGAGATCAGCGCCGTCGTTGTGTCGGGCAGTGCCGCCAGTTCCTGCAGTGCGGCCGCCGAGCGGGGCAGGGCGCGCGCATCTTCGGGCCGTTCCACGAGGGGTGACATCGTGCCGTCGAAGTCGAGCGCCACGAGAAGACGCGGGGTCGCGGCGAGCTGTTCGAGCGCGAAGGTGAGGTTTCCGGAGGGATTTTCAGTCATCACTTGTCTCCTCGTTCCCGCCGCGCAGGGCGTTGAGGAAGGTCTGCGACCAGCGTTCGACGTCGTTCTGGAGCACCGAACGGCGCATTGTGCGCATTCTGCGCGCTGCCTCGGAAGCGGGCATGTTCAGCGCGGACACGATCGCGGCCTTGAGGCCGTCGATGTCGTGCGGGTTCACCAGGACGGCCTGCCGGAGGGTGTCGGCAGCGCCGGCGAACTCGCTCAGGACCAGCGCGCCGCGGTTTCCGGTCCGCGCGGCCACGTACTCCTTGGCGACAAGGTTCATGCCGTCGCGCAGGGCGGTGACGAGCATGACGTCGGCGGCCAGGTAGAGGGCCACCATCTCTTCGATGGGGTAGCTGTGGTGGAGGTAGCGGATGGCGGTGTTGCTCATTGTGTCGTAGGTGCCGTTGATGCGCCCGACCGCTCCCTCGATCTCTTCGCGGAGCAGGCGGTACTGTTCGACCCGCTCGCGGCTGGGGCTGGCCACCTGGATCAGCGAGGCGTCTTCGACGGTGATGAGTCCGTCCTCAAGCAGTTCGCCGTACGCCTTGAGCCGGTGGCCGATCCCCTTGGTGTAATCGAGCCGGTCAACCCCGAGCAGGACGTGCTTGGGGTTGCCGAGTTCGCGCCGTATCTCCTTGGACCGCTCGATGATGTCTTCGCGTTCGGCAAGCTGGGTGACTGCGTCGACGTCGATCGAGATGGGGAACGCCTCGGCCCGTGACGTATACGCCGGTGCGTTGCCATCCTCGGGGACATACACCTGCTGCTGGCGGATGGTGTGGCCGAGGAAGCGGCGTACGCAGCGCAGGAAGTTGCTCGCGTCGCTGGGGCGCTGGAAACCGATCAGGTCCGCACCCAGCAGTCCCTCGATCACCTGTTTGCGCCAGGGGAGCTGCGCGTAGATCTCAAGGGGAGGGAAGGGGATGTGGTTGAAGAAGCCGATGACCAGGTCGGGGCGGGTCTTCCGGAGGAGTTTCGGCACCAGCTGCAGCTGGTAGTCCTGCACCCACACCGTCGCACCCTCGGCGGCGGTGGCCGCGGTCGCCGCGGCGAACCGCTCGTTGACGCGGCGATAGGCGTCCCACCAGGTGCGGTGGAACTCCGGAGGGGCGATGACGTCGTGGTAGAGCGGCCAAAGGGTCGCGTTCGAAAAACCCTCGTAGTAAAGCTCCACCTCGTCCGCGCTCAGCGGGACGGGTACGAGGTGCATGTTTGCTTCGTTGAAAGCGTCGAGGGTTTCATCGGGTGCGCCGTGCCAGCCGACCCAGGCCCCCTCGGCCTTCGACATCACCGGGGCAAGGGCGGTGACGAGGCCGCCGGGGGAGCGCCGCCAGGAACTGTTGCCGTCGTCGTCGGTGACGCGGTCGACCGGCAGCCGGTTCGATACCACAATGAATTCGCAGTCACCGTACGGGATCGTTGGGGTTGTTTCCGCTTCAGTCACACTTGCTCCTGCGCATTAGTAGGCCTACTGATGAACTCTATCGGGTCGGCACTGGTCTCCGGGGGGCGCGAGGGTATTGGGCGGTACTCGGTAAACTGGAACGCACCGTGTGCGGGTGCTTCCGCCCGCGGACTCGATTGAAGGATTCATGGCACCGAGCAATAACCGAAGGCCGTCCAAGGCAGAACGCGCGGCCGAGGCGCGGGAGCGCGAGCGGCTCCAGCGCGAGGCCCAGGCACGCAAGGACCGCCGGGCCTCGCTGCTGCTCCGCTGGGGTGTCGTGGCCGCCGCCGTTGTGATCGTCGCGGTGATCGTGGTGATCGTGCTGAACAACATCCGGGGGCAGGTTCCCGATGCCGGTCCGGCACCGCGGCACGGCAACGAGTTTGGCGGACTCACGCTGACCTCAAGCGGCCAGTTGGCGGAGACGGCCGGCGGTGAGGTGAGCATTGAAGCGCTGCCGGAGGCCGCGGGAGAGCCGCCCGCCGGGGTGGCCCCCGCCGCAGACGGTGAGCCGGTGCCCGTTGTGGCCTACGTCGACGTCAACTGCGTTCACTGCGCCGACTTCGAGGCCAGGCACGCGGAACAGATGCGGCAGTGGCTCGATGCCGGGGACATCACGCTGGAATACCGCAACGTGGCATACCTCGACCGGTCCTCGCAGACCGACTACTCGTCGCGGGGCGCCAAGGCGCTCGCCTGCGTGGCGGACACGGCTCCGGAGGCATACTTCGACTTCGCGACCGCGCTCTTCGCCAACTACGAAAACGGCGAGCTTGACGACGGCGGGCTCGCGGGCCTGGCCGCCGAGGCCGGAGCAGGCGAGATCTCCTCCTGCCTCGCTGAGGACACATTCCGTCCGTGGGTTGCCTACACGACGAAGGCGGCGCAGGCCGACGACATCGGCGGCACCCCGACCGTGTACGTGGACGGGCAGGAAGTTCCGAATGCTGTTGAGGACTTCGCGGCCGTCGTCGAGCGCGCGATCGGCTGAGTTTTCAGGAAGGGCGGCGCTGGGCTAACCTTATTGAGCGTTCGTTATACCCCCGCGGGTTCGTGACGGCGCGCGCTGGCAGTGCCAGCACGCCTCCTTAGCTCAGTTGGCCAGAGCACCTGTCTTGTAAACAGGGGGTCGCCGGTTCGAATCCGGCAGGGGGCTCCACTCAAGATTTGAGACGCTGCCGCTCCGTTTCCCCGCCACCACCAATGCCAGTGAGGCCGCGGTTATCGCCGGACCACACGGACACCACGATGACCCGACGGGCGGGCCGAAGGACCGGCGGCGGGGCCCGTGGCTGCGGTGAGAGCAGGGTCGGAACACCAGCACCGTTACGATGTCCCCGATGGCGAGAGCGGTGTCTGTCGGTCACCGCATGAGGACAGATCGCCATCCCCCGTGTAAGGATGGCGGCAGCCAATATGGGGGGTAAGGAAATGAATAAGCAAACGTCCAAGATCACAGTTGCCGCAGTGCTCGCCGGGACACTTTTGCTCACGGCATGCGCGTCGAATATCGCCAGCGCAGACATCGGGGAGAGGCCGAGCTTCGCCTCAATTGATGAGGCCCGCGCCGCCGTCGACGACGTGCTCTCCTGCGAGGACGACCTCACCGCGGACCCGCTGGAGAACCGAATCGTGAACTCCACCGTCGAGTACGCGATGTGCACCGAGCACGTCCAAATCGAGCTGTACGCCAGTGACGAGGACCGCGAGACCTCCGTCGAGGGTTACTCGACTTCCGCCGGCGACGGCTACGACCGGATGCCCATCACCATGGTCGCGGGCAGCAACTGGCTTGTGCACGATCTCTCTGAAGCACGGGGTCTTCCTTCCAGGGCAGAGGACTTGGAGAAGCTCGCTCACGAGCTGGGCGGAACATTCACCTCGGTCGCGGGCGTCAAAGCCAAATAGTTTTCGCAAAGCACGCCGCTCGCGCTTTTGACTCTCCAGACAGAAGCGACATCCATTCCTTCAAGTAGCGTGCCACCGGAAGGTTTTGGTTGACCCGCTTGGTCAGCATGGGGGCTAAATAGAGGTGGGTCATCTCTAGTTCAAGCAGTCGGCGTGGGGCGGCCTGCGCTCCATGTGATGCACTACCTAAGGTGGCCCTGCATTGCATGGGGCGCCTGGGCGGCGACCCTCCAGATTTTGGAAGAAGCGCATTTTTCGAAGAGGAGCTATGAGCGGCGCGATCGGGACTTGGGGCTGCCGCCGAAACTCTCGGCGAGATCATAGGTGAAATCGATGAGCAGCCCGATGACGTATGCACAATCCCGTCGGTCTTCGATCTCGCCCTTCACCCTTTTGAGGGCTTCCAACAACTCCTCGTCGGACTTGCCGTTCTTCAGATAGCGGTTGACGTCGTCGGCGAAGCCGGCAGCGCCGGCGCCCGGCCGGACGTAGCGGTACGGTTCCCAGTTGAGGTGCCGCCACTGTGCCTCGAGTTCCCCGGACATCCACGGAACACCGGCATCAGTCACCCGGGGCTTGACGATGTCCTCCAGAAACTCCTTGGTGCTGTTCAGCTCGATCATGGCCCGCTCCGGGTCCGCGACGGTGAAGGCCTCAAAGCGGTTGAGTGCCGCGCCGGCTTCATCGACCGCCAACTGGAGGCGTTCCTCGAAGGTCGGGCCCTCATATGGAACTCGTCCGGATTCACTCATGTCCAGCACCAGAGCCGAGACGTCGGCATAGGCGAGATCGAGGTCGTGGTGGAGCGCCGTGACCTTCTGATCACCGCCCGCAAGTGCCCAGGCCTTCTCGTGCAGCTCTTTGGCGGCGTCGACGGCGAGCTTCCTCGCGCCCAGGGCAACGGACTTCTTTGCCCTGCGGTTGGCAAACGACCTGGCGCCGACAAGAACCGTTGAAACGCCGGCGGCCAGAAGCGGCCATACCAGTCCGGAAGACTCAGGTCCCGAGGTCTTGCGCGCACCTGCTCTACGGCTCCACCTGCTATTGGCCACGATGCCTCCCTAGGTTTCGATGGCACATTCTTTCACGCGAATACCATCAGAAGGGAGGCTTTGGTGGCACATGACAGCGGCATCCGCAGTGGTCAAGATTAGGCAGTGGTCAAGATTAGGGGGGCGGCGACGTTGGGAGCGGGGTTCCGCTAGTTGGCTTCGGCCTTCAAGGCGGCTGACGCCTTGCGCTGGCGGTAGGAACGCATGGCCATCTTCGCTCCACACGTTGTGGAACTGCAGAAGGCCCCTGACGAGTTGCGGGTCCGGTCATAAAAGGCCGTCTTGCATTCAGGGTTTCCGCACGCCCTGAGCCGGTCCCAGCGCCCCTCGAGGATGACAGCTGTGACAGCGGCCAGAACGCTTCCCAGTACGCCGGCGACTCCCGTCTGCAGCGGGAACAGCTTCACGCCATGCGACGAAGGGGTGACGACGAGCGGGTGGGCGGCTCCTATTTTTGCCACGCGGTTTTCCGCGTCAACCAGCTCCTGCTCTGATACCCCGTGGGAGGCATGGTTCAGCATGATGACCACCAGTGCGTCGCGGAGTTCCTGTGCTGCTGCGACATCGGCGGCAGTCACGGCAAGATCCGCCGGGGTGTCCGCATGCTGGTCCAGCCACTGGGACAGCTCGGCCGGTCCCGACCACTGTTCCTCGGCGATGGCCGTGGCCCTGGTGTTGACGAATGACATCACGGCTTCTGCTTCAACGGACGGGACGAGGGGGGAGGTGCGCGGAGCTGTAGTCACGTCTCCAGCATACGCTGTTGAGTTATAACCGTAAAGCTTTGACACATAACCGCATGTCACGACGGGGGTTGACAGTTATGATCTAACTGCTTATGCTCCCTACATGATTTTTTCAGAGACTGCCTCCCCGCAGGCAAAGACATGGATCATCACCGGCGCTTCCAGCGGAATCGGCCGGGCACTTACCGTCGCCGCCCTCCGCAGGGGTGACAACGTTGCGGCACTTTCCCGCAATACGGAGCCTCTTTCCGGGCTCCTCACCGAATACCCAACGCAGCTGCTGGCGCTGAGCACCGATGTGGCCAGCGAGCAGGCCGTCGCAGACGCGGTGCAGCGCACCGTCGCCCGGTTCGGCTCGATTGACGTCGTCGCGAACAACGCGGGGTACGGGCTCTTTGGAGCCGTTGAGGAAGCCTCCGATGCCCAGGCGCGGGCAATCTTCGATACAAACGTCTTCGGGGTGCTGAACGTGCTGCGCGCTACCCTGCCGGTCCTGCGCGCCCAGGGATCCGGACACATCCTGCAGGGGTCCTCCCTGTACGGGCAGTTCGCCCACCCCGGCGTCGGGCTGCTCGCCGCAACCAAGTTCGCCGTGGAAGGACTCTCCGAGGCCCTCATTCAGGAAGTCGCACCGCTGGGCATCAAGGTGACCATTGTGGAGCCCAGTGCCACCGAAACGCCGTTCCTTGCCAACCTCGCCTTCACCGAAGTCGCCGGGACCTACGACGGAACTGTGGGCGAAGTGAAGCGGGCCATCGAGCAGGCACCGGCAGGAGCCGGAGTTGATCCTGCCCAGGCTGCGGCAGCGATGCTGGCCGTTGTGGATTCCACTACGGCCCCGGCCCGCATCATCCTCGGCGCTCAGGGCGAGGGTGCGATCCGCACGGCGCTCGAAGCGCGGCTGAGCGAGATGTCCGACTGGTCATCAGTAGCCCACTCGGCCGACAAAGCGGCCTGAACCTCTACCCACACGGTGCCGGTCAGCAACGCCGATAGCGCGGATGGCCGCGGAGTTGTTGACCGGCACCCTAGTTCGAACGCGCAACTGATCTTTCCAACTGATGAACCGCGCGGTGGCGGCGGCGATGATGGATCCACGACGAATCGGACCCGCCAACGGGACGAGGGCCGTGCCGTTCGGAAGAACGGGGAGCTGCTTGGACACGGCGGCGGATCCGTCCTCGTGGATCCGGTTCGTCAAGGTGCCGGACCGGGGTCGAGGTCAGTGGGTCGTCAAGGCGTTCGGGATCCGCTTGTGACCGGCCCTCAGGCAAAGGTCGGGCGTCGATCTGGCCGGACATCACCGCTTCACTCCGGAACCCGGTATGGGGATTCAACTCGGGCGTGACCGGTGAGGACCACTCGGACGAACCCCAGCCGGGACCATCAACGGCACCTGCCGCGACCAGTGGAGCGAGGAGCAGTTGGAGTTGCCGGTTCGAAAAAAGGTCCGGAAGGTTGATCGCCATACAGGCCCCCTGCAGGGATCCGCAGATGTAATGGGTGCCCTCGATTCCACCCATCACCGTGATCACCATTGCGCGGATTCGGGAAAGGTCGACGGCGTTCGCCCGGCCCGCCATCACCTTGGCCGCCAGGCGGTATTCGCTGTGTTCCTGTGCTTCCCGGTTGGCCTCGGCGGCCGCCAGCAACTGCTCCCGCGTCCACGGATAATCGAAAATCCGCGGTGAGGAAAATACGACCGTGTCCATGGCGCTCCTCCGAGCCCGACCCAACCTCTTGTACCTACCGTATGTTCGGCCACTGACACTTTTAGGATGGGTCGGCGCGGTGCAGGGCGCCCTAACGGTAGATGACCCGGGCGCCGGCAGCGGCGCTCCAGGTGATGGTGCCGCGCTGGTAGTCCTGGACCGAGGCGCCTGCTTGGTTCTTGTAGACGTTGGTGATCGGGTAGCCGAGCCGTCCCTTCTCATAGCCGGTCTGTCCCCATGCGGTGCGGATCGGTCCGGTGGAGATTCGCGCTCCACTGGCAGGGGAATGGACGATGGCACCGCGCTGGAACAACTGCTGGGAGCCTCCGTTGATCAGGCCGAAAATCTGATCCGTACGGGGATAGCCCAAAACCCCGTTATGGGCGCCTCGCCCCTCCCAGGTTGTCCGAACGACTCCGGTGATGGTGCGGGCGCCCGTGGTCGGGGACCAGATGACGCGCCCCCGCGCATAGTCCTGGTAGGAGCCGCCTTCGCTTTGCCCGTAGACCTGGTTCGCCACCGGGTTGCCCAGTTTCACCTGGCCTCCGGCGGAGGAATACTTTCCCATGACGGGGCCCAGTGGATTGTTCCGGTACGGGCTGAAGACGTCGTCGACGGAGCCCATGATGATGCGGTCGCCCGAAGCGGCGGTCTGGAGGAACCGGGCCACCTGGGCTTCAGGCAGGGAGATGCACCCCGCGGTGGGGGCGGGGTTGGAGTGAACGAAGATTGCGAAGCCAGCACCAGCCTTGATCGATGAATCCGGCGGGCGGTTGTAATTGATGACCGCACCAAGGCGGTAGTCGCCGCTGGGGCGTGTTGCGAACCACCACATGTTCTCGTCGGGCCAGACATCCCGTGTCGACTCAAAGTACTTGTTGTAATTGGAGGCGTACTCTCCGCCCCCGCCCCAGCGCGAGTTTCGGTTCAGCGTGCGGAAGGGCAGATTGGTGCCCGGATTGTAAAGACCAAAGCCCTCCGTCACGGAAAAGGACCCCGTGGGTGAGTACTCGTCCTTGGTATGTCCGCTGGCAACCCCCGGTGGCTTAAAGCCGTTGATGCCGACGTACCCGCGGGTCTGCCACTCCTGGTAGTACGTGCTCCCTGAACGAACGCAGCTCGTGACCAGCGCTGTGCTTGTGGCCCGTACCGTCGTCGTTGCGAAAGTGACGCGCTTGGCGCCGAAGCCCGAGTACTTGACCTGGCCGGCCGTAAGGCGAGCGCATGGATTTGTGACCTGTGCGGAGGCATGCGCCGGCGTCGCTGCCGAGAGCGAACCTCCCATCAGCACCATCGTGAGGATGGCGGTGAGTCCGAGCAGTCTGTTCTTGGAGAGCAATGATGGTCCTTTGGAAAATTGGGTCTGCAAGGTGGGCGACCGGTTGCCGGTTGCGCGGCAGAAGATGAGGTCAGGGCGACAGGTGCCAGCTGTAGCCACGTATTGCGGGGATCGCCAGCGAGGCATTTGGCTACCCCTGTGTGAAACGGTGCTTTCGGGTGTCGCCGAACGCCTACGACGGAGCTTCGATTCCATTGGATCTGATGACGCTTGCGCACCGCATCAGCAGGCGGTAACTACCAGGAATGCCGTGCTCGGGGCGGCGTTCATCGCCGACGCGAGTGCGTGGGGAGGCCGCAGCCGGGCGGCGACTGGCTCGTGCTTGTGAGCCGGGGCGGTGACGTCAGGCGCGCGTCCGCCGTTGAGGCCGAAGTGGCTGCATGCCGGTGAACCGGGATGTGGGTTCGGAAATGCGGATAGCGAAGTGCCTCAACGGCCATGTTTCCCCCAAAACTAATCGTTGGATGAAGCGTACTTGCTCGCGGTCGTATTTTGTACCAGCCTCTCTTTGGCCGCCCTCGGCACCTGCCCTATTGCCCTAGGATGGAGCGCCCTAAACCCCCATCGCGCGCCGATGGAAGCGAAGATCACCCAGCATGAATGCATTCGGCCTCCCATGAACAGCGTCGGTTGCTTTGAGTGCCGAAATATCCACGGAACAAAAAACTGCGTAAAAACTGCGGATTTGTTTTCATCCGCTCCCGGAGGCCGCCCACTAGGCTCGGGTCAACTTGGAAGGTGTCCGGTGAAAAATTGAGAAAAACAGTTGGCGCGATAGTCATCGTGGCGGTTCTTTTATGGGGGGCTGTAGCTGTTGTAATTATCCGCGCACATGATCAAGAAACTGACCGCATGATTGCGTTGGCCGACCGTATCGAAGTGCCCATCAGCTGGACGCTGGTATCCGAAAATATTGAAAAGGAAAAGTTCATCTGTCTCGACGCCAATCCCTGTCCCGGGTTGAGCAGGACTTGGCAGGCTGATCAAGAGCTCCTGCCAGAAGACCTGCTGCGCCTGGCCGAAGCGGCCGGACTGGACGCTCAGGTTGAGGGAGATTGCAGGCGTCAGGAAAAGAGAATCGGTGAGGGGCAAGTGTGCTCGGGTTCGGCTATTGCTGAGGGGTACGAAATATCGATGGGAGTTACTAGCCCAGATCGGGGTGCGAACAGCTTGTTCCATTTGCATGTGGAATCGTCACGCGGGTGAAACGGAAGTCCCGCGCGGAACCGAGCGGGAGCCGCTGATCGGCGGCTTTCGGGTAAGCGAGTAATGGGGGAAATATGTTTGGAAATAGACTTGTGCTGCCTTCGGCCGCGCTGCTCAGTACTGCGATAGCGGCATCGCACCTGATGGGATTACCAGCGTCAGCCGCCACTCCGGCAATCGACGCTCCCTGCGCTGAAGTCGAATCTGTCTTCGCGAGAGGCTCAGGCCAGGAGACTAGCGCGGCAGAAGCAAGTGCTTTCGACAGCGAAGTAGCGACGCGTATCGGCACAGCACTTTCATATCACTTCTACGAACTTGGTAAAGAGAGCATAGACGGGCACCAATATCCGGCGGTCAGTGTCGATCCCGCATCCTGGTCCGGATTTTGGAACATGGTGGGCGCCAACAACAGCAGCGGCGGAAGCTTCGACTATGGAGCAAGCGTCAACAGCGGCATCGCCGAAATGAATGCATACCTGAAGGCTAGAACCGAAGCCTGCCCTGGGGCGGTCTTCGTTCTAGGCGGGTACTCCCAAGGCGCGCAGACCGTCGGTGAAACCTATGTTGAATCCCTGCCGGCTGATCTTCGCTCAAAGGTTCTCTTCCAAGCTCTCCTCGGGGACCCGAAACTCCACCTTCCCGAGGGAGAGGGGGCATCCCCACCTGCGTGCCGGGGCGAAGAATACTCCGCCTGGCGGAGAACAGTGCCGAATTGCGACACCGATGGGGGTGCGCTCCGTGCCCGAAAGCCCTATCTCCCGGCAAGTTGGACTTCGAATACGGGGCTGTGGTGCGCCGACCGCGACTTCGTATGCGGCTCATCAAAGAACGCTTTCGAAAACTCCGGGCATGAAGATTACGAGTCTGCGGGAGGGGACATCAGCGCAGCCGCAATCGAAATCGCTGAACGGCTTCAGCAGGCATTCCCGGACCGTGCAGATAAAATCGACACCTCCATAAAGGACACCGGTAGCGGAACCACTGGCTTGGATGTGGTGTTCCTCATTGATTCAACCGGCTCAATGGGTTGGCAGATCGAAGACACCAAGAGCTTTGCTGCGAAAATGGCTACCACCATCAAAGCGCAGCGGGGGCGCGTCGCACTTGTCGAATACAAGGACCAGGGAGACACGTTTACTGCGAAAATCCTCTCAGGATTCAACGAAGACACCACCGATTTCAACGAAAAGCTTGCGACAATACGGGCCTATGGTGGCGGTGATCTGCCGGAAGCTGCCCTCCACGCGTTGATGACGGCGTTCAACGGACTCGAATGGCGCAATGGTGCAACCAAGGCGGCGATCCTGCTCACCGATGCCGGATACCACGACCCGGACAAGGTCGATGGAAGCACCTTGGCAGCCGTAGCCAAGAGGGCGCTTGAGATTGACCCGGTCAATGTCTATCCGGTCGTCCCGTCCTGGTATGGCAGCTTTTACTCCTCCCTGGCACAGGCGACGACGGGTGAGGTGATTGTCAACACCGGTGACACTGAAGCGGCGCTAACGAAAGCTCTCACGAAGATCAACACGCGACCGGTCGCACTGATAAAGCACCCCCACTACTACGCCCAGCCGGGTCAGAACATCACGTTCGATGTCTCAACGTCCTATTCCCCGAACTCGTCAATAGTGTCCTACGAATGGGACTACAACGGCGACGGGGTGTTTGAGGAATCATCGACGACGCCGGTTGCCGTGCGGAACTACCCTGATGTATTCGACGGGGTTATGCAGGTGCGCATGCGGGATGCCAACGGAACCGTTTCGAATATCTCCGCATTCGTCCATGTTGGGTCCGGTCCCGCCTCCAACCAGCTTCCCGCTCCCGGAAACATTCAAGCCAAGGTGGTAGCGAACGCCAGTGGTGGCAGCACTGTTGAAGTGACCTGGGATTCGGATGCTGCCAGTGCGGCCAACCGCTTTGGCGTCGCGGTCAACGGAATCCCGGTTGGCATGACCGATGGAGCTGGAAGGGCGTTCACAATCACGGATGTCGAACGTGACGCCGATGTGGAAATCAGTGTCACAGCGTTCACCGAGGCGGGTGATATGGGCCTAAGTGGCTCGGTCATTGTTAAGGCCGCGTCAAAGTACGATTTCGGCGGGTTCCAGCCGCCCGTTGACCCAGCTCCCGCCCTGAATGCCATGCAGGCGGGTCGGGCGGTACCGCTGAAGTTCAGCCTGGGCGGTGACTTCGGACTCGGTGTAATACCTGAGGGCGCACCAACGTCCCGCACGGTGCGGTGTGACACCCAAGCGCCGGTCGACGAAGTCGAGTCAACGACAACTGCTGGCGCTAGTGGTCTCGGCTTCGATGCCTCGACTGGTCAATACACCTACGTTTGGAAGACAGATCCGCGGTGGGCAGGCACATGCCGTGTATTCCAACTCGGCCTCGACGACGGAAGTGTGCACGACGCCATGTTCCGGTTCCGTAAGTAAGGAACCGCAAGGGCGGTGGCCTTCCCTGCACATTGCACGGAAGGCCACCGGTCGCTTAACTGACCTGTCCCAACCCTGTTTTTCGGGGCAGTGACCGCAGTAGCCTTGGCTCATGAGCCACCCGCCGCTGGAAGGTCTTTCCTACAGCCAGATCGCCGCATTGGTTGAGGAGCGTCTGAACCGCGATACAACGAGCAGCTCCGAAGCCAGCGGAGTGCTCCCGTTTGCGCGAGCCGAATGGGAGGAGCATCAGCCTAAGGCGAAAACCATAGGTGAAGAGTGTGCCGAGTGCGGGGAAACCTGGCCCTGCAACGCAATACGACTGATTCTGGCGTCGGAGTAACTTTCGTAGATCAGACGGCCCGGAAACGCAAGCCCCTTCACGATTCCCGCGCTTCGTATACCTGACATCCCGAGCCGCGCTAATGTCGGCAACATGGCGGCCCAGAGACGGGTCCGCCGGTCCTTCTTGGGCATATCCCGCCCACTTCGGAGGTATGTGATGTCATCCTCAAACCCCGTTCGGCGATCCCTTCTGGCGGTAACGATTGCGCTGATCACCTGTTCCTGCAGCACACAGGGCCCTCCCAGCGCTACCGAGGCCACCCCCGAACCTTCAGCTTCTGAATCCGCTCCTGCGGCTCCAGTTACGACGGAGGAAGGCGACCTTCTTCCCGACATGACCATGCTGCCGCTGGAGACCTTCCGCCTTGCCTACGAGGGCGACAAGCGGGTCCTTCGGTTCGACACCGACGTCGTCAACGAGGGGCCGGGCCCGCTCGACGTTGTTGGCACGCGGGACAGCACGATGACCGCTGACCTCGCGGTGACGCAGAGTATCCTCCAGCAGGGCGGTTCCCAGCGGGAAGTCGAAACAGACGCCATCATCCGCTACGAAACCGTCGACCGCCATGAGCACTTCCACTTCCAAGACTTCGAGCGGTACAGGATGAGGCCCGAGTCAGGCTCGGAGTGGACGGGATCACACAAGGAGGGCTGGTGCATCGTCGATGACGGCAACCTTGGCGGCAAGCCCTCCAGGTACGATCCGGAGGAGTTCGACTGCGGCGCCGATGAGGAACACGAAGCACTCGAGGTCCGTCAGGGCCTGACCGAAGGCTGGGCCGATGTGTACGACTGGTACCTCGAAGGCCAGTACATCGAGCTGGAGGGGTTGAAGCTGCCAGGCAACTTCTGCGTGGAGGCCGAAGTGGATCCGGAACATCTGCTCACCGAAGTCACGCGGGACAACAACGTTGCCTCGACCCTGGTCCGCATCACCGAATCGGAGGTCTCGATCGTGCGTGAGGGTTGCTGAGAGGCTTTTTCACCCCGGGGCCTGAGACCGCCTGAGCAGCCCGTGCCGGCACTCCGCCGGACGAGGCGGAGCCTCGACACCACGGGGCACGGATGCTAGACACGAATATGCCTGTTATTGGATTCCACGCTTCGCACGAGCAGATTTCACCGGCTCAGCTCCTGCTGGACGTCCAGCAGGCGGAAGCGGCGGGATTCGATGCGGCGATGTGTTCAGATCACTTTGAACCCTGGTCCGGAGCGCAGGCTCATGCCGGGTTCGCCTGGAGCTGGCTGGGAGCTGCGCTTGCAACCACCGGACTCAGCATCGGTGTGGTGACGGCGCCGGGCCAGCGCTACCACCCCGCCATCACCGCGCAGGCGTCGGCAACACTTGCAGCGATGTTTCCCGGCCGCTTCTGGCTTGCCCTTGGCAGTGGGCAGAACATGAATGAGCACGTCACCGGCGACGTCTGGCCTGACAAGGACTTTCGGCAGCGCCGCCTCGAGGAATGCGTCAACGTCATCAAGCGGCTGCATGCGGGCGAGGAGGTTACGCACCATGGCCTCGTGGCCGTGGACCACGCGAGGGTGTGGGATACGCCCGATCCCCTGCCCGCGCTGCTCGCCCCGGCGATGTCGGTCGAGACAGCACGGAGGGGCGCCGCGTGGGCGGACGGGCTGATTACCACCAACCAGGATCATGGAACGCTTGAGGAATTGCTCGCGGCCTACCGTGGGGCAGGGGGCAGCGGCAAGGCGGTGCTTCAGGTCCATCTCAGCTGGGCCGACTCGAAAGCCGAAGCCGAGTCCATTGCGCACCGCCAATGGCGCACCAACGCCGTCGGACCTCCCACCACGTGGGATTTGGCGACGGCTCAGGACTTCGACGCGCTCGCCGACCGGCAGGGCGTTTCGTTGGAACAGGTCCGCGGGACAGTCAATATCTCAAGTGACCCCGAGCAGCACGTCCAGTGGCTGAAGGAGTATCTGGACCTGGGTTTCGACGAGCTCTACCTTCACCATGTGGGCCAGGAACAGGCCCGGTTCATCGAGGTCTTCGGGGCAAAGGTCCTGCCGCTGCTGCGCGGCGCGTAGGGGCAGATCGAACCATCCCTATGCGCCGCGGCAGCCCGCAGGGGTTGCGTTAACCCGCAGGCGGCGTTCGCGCGCCGACGCGGAACCGGGTTGATCCGGTCCTGCGCACCGCCGGGTCGTTCCTGAGGTCAATCATCAACGCCGTGCAGAGTCCGATCATGATCAGGACGAACGGGGCTGCGGCGATGATTGTCAGGGTCTGGAGCGCTTCGAGGCTTCCAACCGACAGCAGCACAGCGGCTACGGCACCGGTGAGGGTTCCCCAGAGAATGGTGAGCCACTTCCGCGGTATCACCGCGCCGTGGGAGGAGAGTGAACCGAGGACGATCGACGATGCATCTGCGCCGGAGACGAAGAAAACGGCTACGAGAAGAACGACGACGACCGAGGTGACGGCGGCCAGCGGATAGTCCGCCAACAGGGCGAACATCGCTGACTCCTGGCTTTCCGCGTTTGCGGCCGCAATATCGGTTCCCGAGTTCTGGGCGGTTATCGCGGTTCCTCCCCATACGCTGAACCAGATCAGGCTGATGGCGCTGGGGACGCCAACGACGCCGATGACGAACTGCCGGATGGTTCGACCGCGTGAGATCTTGGCGAGGAACGAGCCGACGAAGGGCGTCCACGAGACCCACCAGGCCCAGTAGAAAATGGTCCAGCCCGCGAGCCATTCGTGTCCGCCAAAGGCCCCGGTGCGGGATGCCATCTGGGGGAGGGCGGCAAGGTAGCTGCCGGCCGACGCTGGAATCAGTTCGAGGATGAAGACGGTCGGGCCAACAACGAAGAGGAAGAACAACAACGCGAGGGCGAGGATCATGTTTCCGTTGGAGAGCCACTTGATCCCGCGGCTGACGCCGCTCACCGCGGAAACGACAAAACAGACGGTGAGCACGGCGATGATGGCGATCTGGATGCCGAGGCTGTTACCCAGCCCGAAGACCTTGGTCAGGCCACCGTTCATCTGCAGGACGCCAAGGCCCAGCGAGGTTGCCGATCCGAAAAGGGTGGCGAAGATTGCAAAAACATCGACTGCCCGGAGGGCCTTGGGGGCAGGCCGTCCACGGAAAAGGGAAGTGAACGCGGTGCTGAAACCTGCTCCGCGGCCCTTGCGGTAGGCGGAGTAGGCGAGGGCGAGGCCCACGACGGCGTAGATCGCCCAGGGGTGGATCGCCCAATGGAACAGGGTGTAGTTCATTGCCTGGCGTGCGGCTTCGGGAGTACCCGGCTCGACTCCCTCGATGGGGGGAGCGAGGTAATGCGAAATAGGTTCAGTCACGCCGTAGAACATGAGTCCAATGCCCATGCCGGCGCTGAACATCATTGCCACCCACGAGAGCGTCGAATATTCGGGCTTCGAGTCGTCAGGACCGAGCCGGATCTTCCCGTACTTGCTGAAGGCGAGAAAAAGCGCGAACGCGACGAACCCGGTGGCCGTGAGGACGAAAGCCCAGCCGAACTTGGTGACCACCCCGTCGAGGATGCCGGTGGTGATGGCGGTGAAGGGCGTCGGAAACAGCACTGCGGCAAGCAGGAGAACGACCGCGACCGAGAGCGCGACGATGAAAACCGGCTTGTCCACGGTGTTGCTGGGGCCAGGCGCGGTGGGCGGTGAGGCGGAGCGCGGAAGCTCTCCGCCGGGCGGGGTTTCGGTACGAACAGGGGAATCAGACATATTCAACCATCCCACTGATTTCGTACCGGACCGTCCGGTTCCACGGCCCGGAACCTGGAACCACGGGCTTCACGGCGCCGAATATCGAGCGGGCAGGCTGTCCCCGCGGCCCCTTAAGGAACCGCCGAGGAGCATCCAGGAGACGGAAATCACCGCCGGCGGGCTCTGGTCAGCCGCCTTGCCACCGAGAATCCGAGTGCTCCCGCGGCAACCCACGGGGCTCCGACGATGATCGGATCGAGCCACTGATGGTTGAGGTCGGCACGTTTCGTCCCGGTCCGGGAGGCGATGCCGTGGCGGGCGGCTTCGCTGAGAACTCCGGTTTCCGTCACCGGGTTGTCGGGGCGCAGGGTCAGGAACGAGGTGAGGTGGCTTTCCCACGCGTCGACCCTGTCGGCGGCAAGCAGGATCAGCCAGTGCGCGGCCCGCCCTTCACTGTATTTCTTGTAGGAGTACTTCCGCATCACCCCCGACAGGCCCTTGGGCGGCGCAGAGGTTCCAAAGACGGGGGTGAGGAACTTGTGCTCGATTGACCTCTCGCGGGGCCACTTCTCCGGCTGCCGTTCCGGGAAGTCCCAACGCGCACCGTTCAGGGAAGGGTCGAACTTCTCCTTGGGCACCGAGGGCCGGTCCCTGGGATCGAGGTCAGCGCCCCATCCCGGGATCAGCTTCCGCAGTTCCTCACTCGACTTCGCGCGGCTCGGCTTGTCGGCTGTGTACGGCATTGGTCCGCTCCGTTTCAGTTGGTGCCTGGAATGATCAGCGGCTTGATGCAGTTATCGAGCTTCGCCGAGAAGATGTGGTATCCCTCGGCGATGTGCTCAAGGGGTATGCGGTGGGTGATGATGTCGCTGGGTTTGAGGTAACCGTTCTGGATGTGCTCGAAAAGCCGCGGCCACTGCCGTTTGACCGGGGCCTGGTTCATCCGCAGGGTGAGCCCCTTGTTCAGCGCATCTCCGAACTTCACGGCGCTGAACATCGGGCCGTAGGCGCCCATCACCGAGATGGTCCCGCCCTTGCGGACTGCGTCGATCGCCCAGTTCAATGCAATCGGTGATCCGCCCTGGAGCTTGAACTTGGCCGCGGTGACATGCTGCAGGAAGTTGCCGTCGGCTTCGGCCCCGACGGCGTCAATGACGACGTCGGCGCCCAGATGATCGGTGGCCTTCTTCATCTCCACCACGATGTCGTCGTACTCGGCGAAGTTGTAGGTTTCCGCATGGGCGAAGGTACGTGCCTTTTCAAGGCGGTACTCAAGGTGGTCGATCACGATCACCCGACCGGCACCCATCAGCCAGGAGGACTTGGCGGCGAACAGGCCCACCGGTCCGGCGCCGAAGACGATGACGGTGTCGCCCTCGACGATGTCCCCGAGTTGGGCGCCGAAATAGCCGGTGGCCAGGGCATCGGTGAGCAGCACCGCATCCTCTTCGTCCATCCACTCTGGAATGATGCTCGGCCCGATGTCGGCGAACGGGACGCGGACGAACTGCGCCTGGCCGCCGTCGTACCCGCCGCAGGTGTGCGAGTACCCGTAGATTCCCCCGACGGCCGTGGCGTTGGCATTGACGTTGTGGCAGTTGGAGTAGAGCCCGCGCGAGCAGAAGTAGCAGGTGCCGCAGTACACGTTGAAAGGGACCATCACGCGGTCGCCGCGTTTCAGGTTCTGCACCGAGGAGCCGACCTCCTCCACCACGCCGACGAACTCGTGGCCGAAGGTCATCCCGACCCGGGTGTCGGGCATCATGCCGTGGTAGAGGTGGAGGTCCGACCCGCAAATGGCAGCCGTTGTCACCCGTACGATCGCGTCGTTAGGGTGTTCTATTGGCGGGATGTCCTTTTCCTCGATGCGGATCTTGTACGGTCCGCGGTACACCATTGCCTTCACGGGAGCCCCCTCAACAAGCGCTGTGGATGCTCGCAACTCTCACACGTCACAAAAGTGGCGGTCAAGGAATGATTTTCCCGTGCAGTTGATGCGGCGGTGCACTAGGGTCAGCCCAGCGCCGGCCACCGTGCCCGGGTTATTCCGCCTCCAACTGCTTTTCGCCGGCTTCGATTTTGAAGTCGAGGCTGTTGTTCTTCACCGGCATGGGGCAGGTGCCGTAGGGCGTGAACGCGCTTGGGTAGTTGATCGCACGGTTGAAGTCGAGGATCACCGTTCCATCGGGGCGGGGACGGGCCGTGGCGACCTTGCGCCAGTCATCGGTTGTCTCACCGTTGGTTTCGTCATGGAACGTCACGGTCAGGGCACCAAGTTTTTCCTCCTCGGCCTGGAGCCGGTATTCGTGGTCGGTTCCGGGGAGCCGGAAGACCAGTTCACCCACGGCACGGTGGACGCCGTCGACCAGCGGATTCGCGGTGCCGATGACCATCTCCACGGGTTCCGGGTACCGCTCGAAGCGTGCCTCAACCACGAGGTCGGGACGGTACTCGAACGTGGGAACCCCCCGGAACTCACTGCGCACCGGTGACTTCGAATCCCTCGTGCGGATTGCGTACTTGTCCGCCCGCTTTGCAAGCTCCACGACCAGCTGCTTGCCGTCGTCGCCGCCATACTGCACCCACATGAGCGATTCTTCGTCTTCGAGTTCCGCCGTGACGGTTCCGTCAACGGGCTCGCCGCTGTCGACGAAGGTCAGCCCGTCGGCTGCCGTCGCGGTGAGCACCGCGGCGGGGCCGTCGAACGACCACAGGCCGGGAACCAGCTCAACGCGGGAGGGCTCGCTTTCCAGCCACTGGAAGGAGGTGAGCGTCAACCAGCCATACTCGGTGGCGAGAGCGGCCTCCCGGCTTTTCCGGAAGCGGAGCCAGCGCTCCAATTCGGCATTTTCACTAACGCTCATGGTTCCTCCAAAGTGGGCGGGGACAGCCTTGTCATAACGGAACGCGCGGGACGGGAATTCCCGGCCCAGGTCATGAGCCTTTCCAGTCCCCGGGGACCGTTCCGAGGCAATCTATACACGAAGGAGCCTGCGGCCGACAGGCCGCAGGCTCCATTTCGCGCGGTGTTCAAGGCGTCACTGCGGCCTCGGATCAGCGCCGGGGCTCGTCTCCCCGTTCGGCGGCGCTGAGCGTGTCGCTGGCCGCTGTGCCGTCGGACTCGCCCGAGGTGTCAGCGAGACCGTTCGTCTGGTCGAACGGGCGCACGACGTCGTCGTCGGCGACGCTTGTTGGCGCAACCAAGGGGTCGACCGGCTGCGGGGGGAGCACCGTCGTCTCCGACGCGGGGGTGACTGGGGGCAATGCGTCGGTTGCCGGCTCGGCGTCGTCGGATTTCTTGCCGCTTGTGGCTGCTGCTACGCCGGCTGCCGCTGCTGCAGCCAGACCGACGCCGGCAGCGACAACTTTGCCCGACACTCCGGCCTTGCCGCTGTCGCCACGTGATTCGGCGGCGTCCATGGCGCCGGGGGTCCCAACGGGTGAGCCCTCGTTGACCGAACCCCGCCAGGCACCGGAGGCGTAACCCTCGGACTCGATGAACTCCTTGAACCGGTTAAGGTCGCCTTCAGCCTGCTTCTCGACGATATTGAGCTTGTCGCCCACCTTCTCAACGATTCCCTCGGGCTCGTAGTCGAGCGAGAGCACGACCGACGTCTGGCCCCCTCCGAGGTCCTCGAACGTGACCGAACCGGCGTTCGTCGCACCCTCGGTTGCGGCCCAGGCGACCTTGCGGTCAGGAACCTGCTCCAGAATCTTTGCTTCCCACCTGCGGCGGACACCGGCGATTTCAGCCACCCACTCGAGACGGTCATCGCTCAATTGCGTCACGCTCTTGATGCCACCCATGAACTGGGGGAAGTCCTCGAACTGCGTCCACTGGTTGTAGGCGGTGCTTACCGGCACGTTTACCAGAATGCGTTTTTCGACCTTCGTGCTCACAACGTCTCCTTCGATTAGAAAGGCGATGACGAAAAGGATTCCGATTCGTCAGTAGGCTTACTATACATCCCCGCCCCGAGCCGTTTCCAGAGTGTGTGGAGTGACGTATGGCGGAGTGCCTCACGCTTTGGCCGGGTTTACCGGCCGGCTGCGAGGCGGTGCCTGAGCCCGGACCGGACGGCCGGCCACTCCGGGGCGGTGATCGAAAAGACAACGGTGTCCCTCAGGGTGCCGTCAGGCATGCGCGAGTGAGCCCTAAGGACTCCGTCCTGCCGTGCACCGAGACGGGCGATCGCCCCTCGTGACTGGTGATTGTGCCAGTGCGTTGTGAATGCGACCGCCGCACAGTGCTCGGCCTCGAAGGCATGGGTGAGCAGCAGCAGTTTGCTTTCGGCATTGATTCCCGTCCGCTGCGCCGAGGCGCGGGTCCACGTGTACCCGATCTCGGCACGGGGTGTTGGGCGGTCGATGTCGCAGAAGGTAGTCATGCCGAGCATGGAACCGGTGCGGGCGTCGCGGGCCGCGAACGGCACCATTTCACCGCGTTGCTGCCGCTCGAGGCGGCGGCCGATCTCAGCTCCCATTGCCTCCGGGGCCGGGATGTTCGTGTACCACAGCTTCCAGAGTTCGCCGTCCCGGACGGCTTCGATCAGGCCGTCCCGGTGTTCGTGCGCCAACGGTTCCAGAATGACGAGGGAACCGGTCAACGTTATCGGGGAAAAGGTCATGGAACCGATTCAACCCCACAAACCGAGCCAACCAGGCGCGGCCGGGCCGAGGGAGGTGATTTTACGCCGGTCGGTCCCTGCGGGGAAGAAGTCCACCCTCCGGGGCAACTCCTTGTTTCCAATTTTCGCAGATGGCTACGGTTGACGGGTTACCAGGCACGCTGTGAACCAACCTAAGGAAGTGGTAAGCGTGAATCCGAAAAACCGCAGGAACCTTCCCGCCCTCCTAGCCGTCAGCGCACTGCTCCTCCTTGGCTGCGACAACACCGCGCAGGAGGAAGTGCCTGCCCCACAGGAGCAGGTAACCGAGGAGCCCACTGAGCTGATGACGCCATCTGAAGGAACGGTTCCGACAGGCACCCTCCCCACCGACGACTAGCAGCCGGAGGCTCATCTTTCACCCAACTGCGAACGGAGCACCTCGATGAAAAACAAGCTTGTTTTCGCATCCGGCATGGCGGCCGGATTTGTTTTTGGCGCCCGGGCAGGCCGGGGCAGCTACGAAAAGATCAAGTCGAAGGCCATGGAGGTTTGGAACAGCCCTTCCGTCCAATCGACAGTTTCGAGCACAACGGAGACCCTAAAGACCAAGACCCCGTCCCGGGACTCGCTTCCCGGGGTGCTCCGGCGGGCGGGAGGACGGCGGCCTTCGACGCAGAACAGCCCCCGCTATGACGGAACACCGCCGGCCGTGGTGCCCGCACCCGGAGAAACCGAGTCGGGAGGCCTTGCCTGAGCCCCGGATGCCCGGTAGTGCAGGACGACGGCCGCCGGGCAGTCCTCCAGGGTCGCGGCTCTTCGAAATCAGGGCGTTGCCTCAAGGACCGGGGCTGAGATCAGCGCGCGGTCGTACATCACGAGGGCGTTGTTCTCCAGCAGGAGGTCGTCGGCTATCTCGTTGCCCGTGCGCTTGTCCCGCTGAATCCGGTGGATCCGGTTATGGCGGTACACCTCGCCGTCCTTCTCGTAGAAGTAGGCGTCACGTTCCCGGACGTGATATTTCACCGAAAGCGGCTCGGCCGCACGCAGTTCCCCCCGCAGCTGGTCTTCCGCCACGTTAACCAGGACCTGGAATGTGTTCGAGGTCCGGTTGATGAAGCGGTAGTCAAGGTAGTTGTAGACAATCGAGGTCCCGGTGCCGAACGGTATCTGCCGGTTGAAGTCGGGGAACAGGTCCAGTTCACCGTGGTGATGGTGCTCGGTGATTTCCAGTGGGCTGTGAAGGACCATCCAGTGCAGGAGGTTGGTGAACTGGCACATCCCGCCGGCGATGCCGATATCGGCGCCTCCGTTGTTGATGGTCAGTCCCATCCGGTAGCCCTTCTTGGCGGTGCAGTGGCCCACCAACTCCCAGAACGAGAAAGTCTCGCCGGGCCGAATCAGGATCCCGTTAATGTGGGGCGCGGCGAGGCCGAGGCTGATGGCCTTGTTGTCCTGCAGTTCCAGGTCGACGTTCCCGAGGCGCCTGCGGATCATCGAGTTGTGTTTGTACACCGCAACGGGCAGGGGATCCGTGCTGCGCTCGCGGGAAAAGCGCACACCGGCCAAGGCATTGGCCAGCTTGCGGCGAAGAATAAGCCGCTTCACGGCCAGCCAGTAGGTCTGCGGTGACAGTTCGGAAAACAATTTTCTAGCGATGACGGATCCCCCATGCATGAACGAATAACAGGTTCCGATTATCCGGTACGGCCTTCGACGCACGCGGTGGCCTGAACATCGTGTCGGGGTGGTTGGCTGCTTCCCGCGGGCGCCGCACGGGAAAAGGCCTGCCCTCCGGAACGGTCTGGGAAAATGCGCTGATCAGGGCGGATTAGTCGATCGGCCCGCCGCACTGTAGCGTTGCTTAGACGCCGCGGGGTGGAGCAGTTCGGTAGCTCGCTGGGCTCATAACCCAGAGGTCACAGGTTCAAATCCTGTCCCCGCAACGAAGCGCAGGCTCGGAGATCACGGATCTCCGAGCCTGCTGCGTTAAGGCCCGCCGCCGGTTTTCGTTCACATCGCCTTCTGGCGGGGAGTCGAAGTCTTTTCTCCCCGTTGATGCCCCGCCCATTGAGGGTGCTGGTCCTGCCCTGGGGCGCCGGGAAAGGGGTCCTTTCAGCGGGCGCGGCGGGGCCGCACCGGCGCGGGCTGCGGCCTCCTGCTCAGCGGATGATGCGCCGCTGTCCGCGCCGCTCGGCAGCCCGGCGGAGGAGGTCGGTGGCGGCAAGCACCGCAACGATGATCGACACCGCGACGAGCGCGAGCATGAGGTAGAGGCCGGTGAGCATGGCCATGGGTGAGCTTGCGTCGTGGAGCAGTCCGAGCCCGCCGGCAGCGGCGACAATCCAGAACACGACTACCACCAAGAGGGCCACGGCCGAGGGTATAGATGCCCTGTTCTCTTTGAGCCACTGCATGAATTTTTTCCTCACCTTGCGCCGTTCCTCCCATTGTGAGGCCGCTGGTCGTGCAGGACAGCACTCTGTCTGTATCGGGTTCATCACATTGACGGGCGCCTGCCTGGCCACGGATCGGCGGCGCCGTTCGGGCACCACACATGTCCGGTCCGGCCGGAGCGAATCAAGCGGTCAGTGGCGGACTTCGCGGCGTGACGGACGGGTTGCCGTCGACTTCACATCGTGCGCTGTGGCAAGAAGCTCCGATCTTCCCATGCCATGGTCGGGCCCCCAGTACCAGCTGACCCGCTTCTCGAGTTCCACGGCGAGCGCGCCTGCATCGAGGCTTCCTGCGACCGGGAGGATGTCGCGGACCGCCTGGGTCACCGCATCACCCAAGTACGCGTATCGGCGCGCATCCATCCGTTTCTCCTCTTGCGTCGTCAGGCCTGCCCATGGGCAAAAATAAGCATACTGTTCAATCCGGTGATGTCCGGTCACGCACCGCAGCCTCGGACAACGGCCGACGGGGGCGGGATCGGCAGCAAGCGGCCGGTCAGCCAAGAAGCCGGTGCTCGTAGGCGAAAGCCACAAGCTGGATGCGGGTCCGTACGCCGAGTTTGCTGAGGATGCTCCGCACGTGGGTCTTGATCGTTGCTTCCGACAGGAACACGCTTCCGGCGATTTCGGCGTTGCTCAGGCCTTTGGCGATGAGCAGGAAGACGTCCTTCTCCCGAGCGGAAAGCCCGGAGATCGACTGCAAGTCCGGCTGCTGCGGCTCGGCGTTGCGGGCCATGTGTTGGAAAAGGTCGTGCGCCGAGCCGGGGGCAATGACCGAGTACCCCAGGTAGACGGTGCGGATGGCTGAGAGAAGGAACTCCGGCTCAGCGCTCTTGAGCAGGTATCCACTGGCGCCTGCGCGGATGGCGTCAACGACGGCGGCGTCACGGTTGAACGTGGTCAGGGCGATGATCCGTGGCCTGTCACGGCCGGCCTCACGTGCCCGTTCAATAATCCGCTGGGTTGCTGCGACCCCGCCGAGCACGGGCATCCGCAGGTCCATCAGGATCACATCCGGCTGCCGGGTCTCGGCAAGCTCAATGGCGTCCTGCCCATTGCCGGCACCTCCACTGAACACCATGTCGGACTGCGACTCGATGAGCATCTGGAGGCCGGCGCGGAACAGGGCCTGGTCGTCAACCAGTGCCACGGAGATGCGGCTGCCCCGTGGACCGCCCTCAGGCATTGGCGTTCTCGACGATGCCCTGGACCACGGCCGAATCGGCGGTGAAGGGCTGGAGGCCGTAGGGAACAAACGCTGTAACACGGAAGGTTTCGCCATCGGGCCCGGCGGTCAGCCATCCACCGGCGAGATGGGCGCGTTCGCGCATGCCGGGGATTCCACGGCCCGTCCGTTCCGGATCGGGTGCGACCGTTCCGGCGTGCGAGGCAACCTGCACCGAGAGGCCGGGGCCGCTCCAGTCGAGGTGGAGGGTGACCCGGGTTCCGGGGCCTCCGTGCTTCAAGGCATTTGTGAGGCTCTCCTGGATGATCCGGAATACCGCCAACTCCTGACCGGGGCCAAGTTCCACCGGCGTCCCCGAGGCCGAGCGCTCGACAACCAGGCTGCCGCTGTTCAGCCGCTCCACCAAGGAGTCGACGTCGCCCAGGGCGGGCTGGGGCTGGGCCGAGTTCTCGCCGCTCACGCCCTCGATGACCCGCTGCGCATCACGAAGCGCGCCGCGAGCCGACGCTGCAATGTTCTCCAGGGCGGCGAGCACAGGCTTCGACTGGTCCTTGCTCAGGTAGCGTGAGCCGTCGGCCTGGGCCACGATGACGGCGAGCGAATGGGCGAGCACGTCGTGGAGGTCCCTTGAGATGCGGGTGCGTTCCTGCTCGATGATCAGATCCACCTCGGTGGCGCGCAGGTCCTCAACCGCGGCCGCCCGCTCCCGGAACAGGGTGCCGCGTTCGTTGTACCCTCGGACCACATAGCCGGCGAGCCAGAACGGAGCCATCATCACCAGCAGGAATGAAGCGCAGAGCACCCAATACCCTGCCATATAGCCCCGGGACATGCTGCCGTCGATATAGAACCAGCCGACACCGGAGGAATGCTGGCGCGACAACATCAGGAAGGCCATCACCGCGGCGCATACGGGAGCAAGGGCAAGCGCCGACCACTGCACCTTCGGCCGGGCATTCAAGGCGATGAACAGCAGCGAATACGCCGCCCCGAGGTAGATCGGCCAGTCGGAGTTTATCGGCGCAACGAGGTGAAGCACCTGCCCTGCCAGGAGCGCTCCCGTCACGGCCATCGAAATCACCGGAAACCGGGCCGAGACTCCCAGCGCCACGGTGAGCGCGATGAGTGAAGGAGCCGAGGGCCAGTTCAGGAAACTGCCACCCATCCGCCCCGCCTCACCGACGCACCACAAGACGAAAAACACTCCGGCCGATGCCGGTGCACCCCAACGCTGTCCAAACCTGCTGATATTCCCCATTGCCCGAAACTATCCCGCCCCCACCGTCGTTAGCGCCCGATCGTACGTCTTTCATCCCTGCTGCACCCCAGAACCATCCCGCGGGATGAGCGTTGCTGCCCGTTCGGCAGTACCGGAGGCCAGTGCCGGCTCAGGCTCCGCCCCGAAGCCATCCAAGCAGTTCAAGTTCTTCGGCCCGGCTGAGCCCCGAACGGCGCGGCCGGTCGAGCCCCCGGCGGCGCTCGTCGTCGAGCGTATCGGTTAGCGTCTCGGTGAGGCTGCGCAGGGCACCTCCCGCGCCGCGGAACGCCGTGTTGCTCCGCCGGGCCATTGCATCATCGTTCCCGGGCAGCCACAGCGGAAGCGACCGCGGACCGGCCCAGTGGCGCACCCCCTGCTCGATCAGCCACCCCTCTGCGGCCTCAACGAGTGTCCCGGTGAACCCTGCGGCCGCTGCGGCTTCGGTGAGCATCGCCGCAAAGGTGTGCTCGTTGCCCACCGCGTTGAAGGTTCCGGAGAGGGTGCTGCTGCCGGCTTCGACAATCCAGGTGGCGAGATCCCGGACGTCGATCACCTGCACATGGCGGCTATCAACGCCGGGGATGAGCACCGGTTCCCGGCCGGCCAGGGCGAGCCGGGCCACCCAGTACCCGAAGCGGTCGCTCCCGTCGCCCGGTCCCGCAATGAGGCCAGGGCGCACGATCAGCAGCCGGTCTCCGAGCGCCCGGGCCGCAGCGCGCTCGCTTGCGGCTTTGGCGGAGGGATAGTCGGTCTCGTCCTCCGGTTCGACGACGGCGGCGCTCTCATCGGCGCCCGGTTCGGCGTTGGAAGCGTAGACGGAAACTGACGACACGAGCGTCCAGTGCTCCGCCTCGTGAGCGAGCGCGGAAAGCGCGTTCCTGACGAAGGCGGGGCTTGACGACAGTTCGACCACCTCATCCCAGGCTTGGCCGGCCACCTCGTTGTACGCGCCGGCCCCGGCGCGGTCCGAGGTAATGAGGCGCGCACCGTCGGGGGCTTGTCCGGATTGGCCGCGCGCCAGGCAGGTGACATCGGCGCCCCGTTCGAGCAGGGGCGCGGCGACGGCCCGGCCAAGCCATGCCGTACCTCCGAGGACGAGAACCCGCCTCACTGCGGCACGCCGCTGGAATCCTGAGCGGCCGCGGGGGCCGCTGGTGCGCCGACTCGAGCGGCCATGTTGCCTTCCTTTTCCCTTGGCGGCGGGCGGGTGCCCCCTGACAGCGGGCAGCCGCGTTGACGAAGGTCGCGACGCCGCCGTACCGCGTTACAGAGGAACCCTACCCAACGGCCGGTCGGCGCAGGGGCAGCCGGTGAAGGGTCGCGTCGATCCTTCCGTCAGCAACCACGGCGCTCAGGTAGGAGCAATGCGGCTGGCGCCGGCGGTCGGTGGGGGAGCCGGGGTTCAGCAACCGCATCCCTGCCGGGGTGGTGGAATCCCAGGGAATATGGCTGTGCCCGAAGATGAGGACGTCGGTTCCGGGGAACTGCTGGTCCATGCGCTGTTCCCTGCCGGTCTTCGCGCCGGTCTCATGGACAACCCTGAACAGCAGGCCTTCGATTCGGGCTTCGGCAACCAGCGGCAGCCTCTTCCGCAGTTCGGGGCCGTCGTTGTTGCCGTAACACCCGATCAGGCGGGAGGACCGTTCCAGCAGGTGGTCGAGGAGCGCCGTTTCGGTCCAGTCACCGGCGTGGATGACGATGTCGGCGTTCGAGACCGCGGCTTCGACCTCAGGCGGAAGCGCCTTGGCGCGTTTCGGAAGATGCGTGTCCGCCAGGATCACCAACGAGGTAGCCATGCTCATGATTCTGCCACCGGATCAACCCCCGTCTCGTGACAAAGGACCGTTCTCGTGCAATGCTTCCCTAAGCGTGCTTAGTATTGCGCCGTAAGGAATCCGCGCCGTACCGTCGGCGTCCCGCATGAGCAACGGAGGAACCAATGAACATCGACAAATCGCAAATCATTGACCTGCTTAAGTCCCAGGGGAAGTCGGACCAGGCCAGCCAGGCGGAGTCAGAGCTGCCCGACTCGGTGGACTCCGAAAAAGACGCAGGGCTCCTCGAAAAATTCGGAATCAATCCGCAGGATCTGCTCGGCAAACTTTCCGGCGGATTCGGCGGACTGGGCGGCTGACAAAACTCTCCGTCCCGGCGTGCGACGCCAAACAAGGCAAAACCCTGAAGAAAAGGTGAGTGTGAAATGGATACGGGCCAACTGATCTGGATCATCGTTGGGATCATCGTCCTGCTTGCTGTTATTGGTTTTGTGATTGCCCTCGGGCGCAAGCGGAAGCGCGCCCGGTCTGAGCGTCAGCTGGAGAAAGACCGCCAGAAGGCGGCCGAGATCCGCGAGCAGGCGCGCGTTTCCGATCTTGAGGCGCGGGAGCGCGAAGCGAAGGCCGCTATGGTCGACGCCGAGGCCCAGCAGGCCGAGGTCGAAGCCGAACGGCTGCGCCGCCAGGCCCAGGAGCGCCAGGCCGAAGCGCAGGACCTCAGGGACCGTACGTCGACAACCACCCAAAAGGCCGATGAGCTCGACCCAGATGTGGACACCCAGCGCCGGGATGGCAGCAGGTAGCACCTCGGCAAGAGGGGCCCGGGCGGCAGCTGCCGCCCGGGCCCCTTTGTGCGTTGATCCGTCAGATTCCCTCCGGCGCGGGAGCTAGCTGGCTGCCGGGACGGCAGGGCCAGTCGGCCACCGCAGGAGCGCCGCGATTGGATGCGAGTCGAGCGCTCCCGGAGGGTAGAAGGTGATCTCCGCGTCGGTCAGCGCCGCCGCCCGCAGGATTGCTGCAAGCGCCGGAACGGGCCCTATCACTTCAGCACCGGCTGTTTCCCCTTCCGTTGTGGCCACCCACGGTGCGGCGTCGAGCGCCAGGAGGGTGCGTCCCTCCCACGCGCCGGTTTCGAGCAGCAGGGTGTCGACCTGCGCCTGCTGCAGCGCAGTAATGACCGGCCCGACCCCCGCGGCGGAGGTCCGGCCGGACTGCCCCGCCTGCTCGGCGAGCCGGTCAAGCAGCTGGTGCTGACGGTCCGCCATGACCCGCGTGACAAGCTGATCGACCTGGATGGCGAACGCTTCGGTGTCGGAGCCGCCGGTGCGGGTGTGGCTGTCAATCACCGAAAGGATCGACCGGGTTTCCTCGGAGACCTGTTCGGCAACGAGCTGCCGGGCGCGGATGTCTCCTGACACAATGACCAGCTTGGCCCGGCTGGCCGAGACAACCCTGTCGATTTCGGCGGCCACCCCGCCGGCATTGGACTTCCATACCTTCTCGGCATGCTGGTGGAAGCTCTTGTGCGCCCACCCGCCTCCGTGGACCTTGCGCATATGTTCGGTGTCGCCCTCAATCGAGGCGACCGGTTCGCCGCGCGTTGGTGCTGCCGAGAGCTGATCCGCGTGCCGCAGGTACACCTCGCCGCCGTCGCGCCCCACTTCCGCAATGACATAAGCGAAGTCCTCAGGGCAGTGGCGCACCATCGGGGTGAAATCGGGGATCGGACCAACGGCAATCACCTGGGGCATCACCATGGGCCCGGCAAGGAACTCGTTGACGACCGCTTCGCCGTCGTGCACGAGAAGAAAGCGGGACACCGGGTCCGGCAGTCCCTTCGACGTCTTCGCGAGGGCGGCAACCGCCGCCTTCACGTCCTGCTTCGGGGTTCCCGCCCGCTCCATTGTCTCGGTGACAACGCGGGGCAGCTCGTCGTCGCTCGCCACCGATTCGACCGTTGCGGTACTTCCGTCCACATAAAGGGTGGTCCACGGGCCGGTGAGCTTGTAGAGGTGTGAGTGGTCTTTGAGTGCGTGCGTCATTGGCAGCACCTTCTCTCTTCGATGTTGCTCCTGCGCCGCGCCGGCGCAGCGTGATGGATAGGTGCGGTCCGCTCCATCCGGAAGGGAGTGGACGGACGGTGAAAGGAGATTGTGGGTCCGGCCCGCACGGTGGCCGCGGCTCTGGAGCCTCGCGCGTGCCCGGTCACTGCTCTACCGTGTGTCGGCGTCTTTCCCGTTGGCGGCCGGGTCGGCTCCCTCTGCGGGATCCTGCGTGTGGTGGCGGATGTCTGTCGGATCGGCGTCGGTGTCCCCCTCCGCCGGGGCCTCGTTGTGGCTTCGTTCCTGCTGGTCGGGGCTTTCTGACATGGCGGGTACTGTCCTTTCGAGTGGCGGCAGGAGGTACTGGAAGTCTACGGAGGACCCGCGCCCAACATAACCCCCGGGAAGCACCCACGGCTCGGTCGCCGAGGCAGGCATCCGGTGCGGGGCGGGGAATTTCCCTTTCCAACATGTGCTCTGCGGCGGATACTGCTAAGTAGGCTTACGGTAAGGTGCCGGAGCCCTCAGCGACCGGTCCGCCCACCGGTGGAACCCACAAGTGAGGAGAACGATATGCCAACCAAGGCTCGAGACATCATGACGGGCAGC
Source organism: Arthrobacter sp. TJ-254 (assembly GCF_058269175.1). NCBI lineage: Bacteria > Bacillati > Actinomycetota > Actinomycetes > Micrococcales > Micrococcaceae > Arthrobacter > Arthrobacter sp. TJ-254. The sequence continues at coordinate 36,231 of NZ_JBZCNF010000003.1, forward strand.
GTCGAATGCATCGGCGAAAATGACACACTGCAGCAGGCGGCCGTGAAGATGCGCGACCTGGACGTCGGATCCCTGCCCATCTGTGGGGAGGACAAGCGACTCAAGGGGATGCTGACGGACCGTGACATCGTTGTCCGGTCCATCGCCGACGGCAGGGATCCGAGCACCGTCACAGCCGGTGAGCTGGCGCAGGGCAAACCCGTCACCATCGGAGCCGACGACACAGTGGAAGAAGCGATCAAGACAATGCAGGACCACCAGGTCCGCCGCCTGCCCGTGATCGACGGCCACGATCTCGTTGGAGTCATCAGTCAGGCGGACATTGCCCGAAACTACCCGGAGGACCGGGTCGGCGACCTCGTCGAATTCATCTCCTACTAGGGTCTGCCTTCCTGCCGCGGACAGATGCAACAGCGACGGCCGCCCCTGAGGGGGCGGCCGTCGTCGCGCGTCGTGTCGTACGTCAGCGGATGGTGGGTTTCGGATCCAGTCCCGCGCCGCGCTGCCGGACCCGCTACTGCAGGTCGCGGTCGTTGATGTGGCTCAGCGGCGAGCCTCCGCTGTTAGCCGGGTCATCGCTCGAGTCGTAATCGTCGTCTTCGCCCACGCCGAAATCGACGTCCGCCGCGGCTTCTCCGAGGGTCGGCTCATCCGGGGGAATCTGCTCGTCACCGCGCTCCCAGCGCGCCTCAAGCGATTCATCCCTCAGGATCTGATCGCTGAGCAGTTCCTCCTGCTCGTCGTCATCGTCAATCTCGCTCTGCAGCAGCGGATCCTCCTGCCAGCGGTCAGGGTCGGTTTCGGCGGCACCGGGATAGTCGTCCGGCCTCCCGGGGATAAACGGCACATCTGCCGTTGATTCGTCGAGGATGTCCGGATCGTCATCGGTAATGACGTGCATGTCCTCTTCGGGGAGGGTTTCAGGAGGGTTCTCTTCGCTCATGGTTCCACCTTTCGATGCGGGGCGTCACTGGATGAATAATAAGCCTACTGATTTTTTCCTGACGGGGACAACACAGACTCCGGAACGTGGTCGCGCCAGCTGTGCCGGGGCTCGAAGCCGAGCAGTTTCCGCGCCTTGTCGATCGACAGCAGGGTTTCCGTGCCGCTGACTTCCGCAACCAGCGGCACCTCGGGGAACACCTCGGCCGCGAGGTCAACGCTGGGCCGGCTCATCACGGTGTCGGCCGCTGCAATCAGGAACCGGTCGAACCCGGGAGCTGCGTTCTCGAGGGCTTTCTGCACCGCCTGGGCGCCATCGCGCCCGTCGATGTAACCCCAAAGGTTCCACTTGCGCAGCAGGGCGTCGGCGTCGAAGGAGGGGAACTCGGCGTAGTCCTCGGGATCCATCACGTTCGAAAAGCGCAACGCCGTGATGCGCAGCTCCGGGTCCCAGCGCGCCATCTCGATCGCCATCTGCTCCTCGAGGTGCTTGACGAGCGAATACGTGCTCTCGGGCCGCGCCGGATACTCCTCGTCCACGGGGAGGTAGGGAGGGGCCTCGTCGAAGGGAAGACCCTGCACCGTCTCGCTCGAGGCGTAGACGACGCGCTTGATCCCTGCCCGCCGGCACGCCTGGAAGACGTTGTAGGTGGCGAGCATGTTGTTGTGGAACGTCGCGGCGTCGGCGGTGAGGCCCGGGGCGGGAATCGCCCCGAGATGCACCACCGCGTCGAAGCCGTCGGTGCGGTCGTCGACGCCCAGCAGCGCGTCGAGCACCTGCCCATAGTCGCGCAGGTCGACGCGCAGGAAACCGGGGCTGCGCTCGCCGTACTGGTCGAGTTCAAGCACGAAGTTCCCGTCCGCCCGGAGTGAGCGCACCACGCTGCGGCCCAGTTTGCCCGTGGCGCCGGTGACGGCGATCCTGTCCGCCATCAGGCCGGCCGCATTTCGGGGGAGCGGGTCATTGAAGGATCAGTTTCGGCGAGGGCCCCTACGGCGTCGTCGATTGCGGCAAGGACCGACTCCTCAAGGACCACGCCCGCCGCGCCGACGTTCGCCTTCACCTGCTCCGGCCGCGAGGCGCCGATGATCGCCGACGCGACGTTGCGGTTCTGCAGCACCCAGGCGATGGCCAGCTGAGCCATGGTCAGCCCGACGCCGTCAGCGATGGGCTTCAGCCGCTGGACGCCGGTGAGGACGTCGTCCTCCATCCAGCGCTTGATCGTCGTGGCGCCGCCCTTCTCGTCGGCGGCGCGGGTTCCCTGTTCCGGGGGGCGGCCGGGCAGGTACTTGCCCGTCAGGACGCCCTGGGCGACGGGGGACCAGACGATCTGGGAGATACCCAGATCCTCCGAGGTGGGCACCACCTCCTTCTCGATGACCCGCCAGAGCATCGAGTACTGCGGCTGATTCGAAATCAGCTGAATGCCGAGTTCGCGGGCGAGCGCATGGCCGGCCCGGAGCTGTTCGGCGTTCCATTCGCTGACACCGATGTACAGTGCCTTGCCCTGACGGACGACGTCGGCGAAGGCCTGCATCGTCTCCTCAAGGGGAGTCTCGGAATCGTAGCGGTGTGCCTGGTAGAGGTCGACGTAATCGATTTGGAGGCGGCGCAGCGATCCGTCAATCGAATCCCGGATGTGCTTGCGCGAGAGGCCAACCTCGTTGTGGCCCTTGCTGCCGGTGGGCCAGTACACCTTGGTGAAGATCTCGAGCGTTTCGCGGCGCTGCCCCTTGAGCGCATCCCCAAGGACCGTTTCCGCTGCGGTGTTGGCGTATGCGTCGGCGGTGTCGAAAGTGCTGATGCCGGCCTCGAGGGCGGCCGTAACGCACTGCACGGCGATGTCGTTCTCCACCTGCGAGCCGTGGGTCAGCCAGTTCCCGTACGTGATCTCCGAAACCTTGAGTCCGCTGTTTCCCAGATATCTATAGTCCATGAGGCTGATGCTATCCATCATCGGCCCGGCGGGTACAGGACCGCCGGCGCCGATGCGGCCGTACCGGCGGCAGCCGCTAGACTTGGACGGGTGGAACGCGGCGCCCCGGCGCCTGAATCGGCCACCCTCCCCGCCACCCAGAAGAGAAGGAACCTTGGTTAACTTCACCGCGCGTTTCGCCACCGAGGCGGAGCAGAACAAGTGGGACGACCTCGTCACCGCCAACCCGGACGGCGGGAATGTGCTGCAGTCGGCCTCATTCGCCGAGGTGAAGTCGCACCACGGCTGGAAGCCCAGGTTCCTTGTGCTTGAGTCGGACGACTTTACGAGCCACAACCTCGTCCTTGAGAAGTCCTTCCCCGTGATGGGCAGGCTCTGGTACCTGATCAAGGGGCCGGGAGTGGCCGATGTCGCCCACATCCCCGCGGCCCTCGAGGCCGTCAAGACCTTCGCCGCGGCTTCGCGGCTCAATGTCTTCGCCGTGAAGATCGAACCCGACATAGTCGACAGCCCTGAGGTGCGCAAGGTGCTCACCGGTGCCGGCCTGGTCAAGACCTTTGACCTGCAGCCCAACGACCACACGGCCATCCTCGACACCACTCCCGAATCAAACGCACTGCTGCGCACGCTTTCTTCGCGGGGACGCAATGCAGTGCGCCGTGCCATCCGGGAAGGCGTGGAGGTGCGCCGGGTGGAGCCGACCGAGGAAAACTTCAGCATCATGTACCGGCTGATGGCCCACATCGAGGACCGTTCAGCGGCCCGCCTGAGGTCCTTCGAGTACTACAGCCGGTTCTGGGGGAACTTCGCGGCCGCGGGCCAGGGCAGGCTCTACTTCGTCTACGAGGACGGGGAACCCTCGGTCGGGGCCTTCATCATCAACTACGGCAGCAAGGGAACCTACAAGGACGGCGGGTCCAGGCCCGGCCGGTCCCAGTACGGGGACTCCCACCTGCTCCAGTGGACGGCGATCAACGACCTCAAGGACGAATTCGGCATCCACGAATACGACTTCTGCGGCACTCCGCCCGCGGACAAGCTGAAGGACACCTCCCACCCCCACCACGGGCTCGGACTGTTCAAGACGAGTTTCACCAAGACAGTCACCGATTTCATCGGCTGCTGGGACCTCGTCCTCAGCGGCTGGAAGTACCGGCTGTGGAACACCGCCGGAGAACGCGTCGCACGCCAGATCTACTGGCGCCGGCACCAGCAGCCTTTCTACTGACCTTGACCTGCCACAGGCGAAGGGGTGAATCATGAACAACAACGCCGATGCAGGAAACGACAAGGCGCCGGGCACCAATCCTTCCCCGGCGGCGGGCCCGCTGCCGGTCATCCGCCGACCCTTCGACCCGACACCCGAGGAGAAGGCGAAGGCCGCGGCGCGTACCTCCCGCCGCACCACGCCCGAACCTCCGGCCGCCCTGCCTGCGGGCCCGCGGCGGCCGCGCAGGCAGCCGCGCTCCGTCTCTCCGACCGACGCACTGCCCACCACGCCGCGGGCCGTCCGCCCGGACCGCTCGAACGCCGCAGCGCGCGGCATGCTGCGCCGGCTGGTGCAGGGCGAGGTTCCGCCCACCCAGGCAATGAGCATCGTTGAGCGGCTCGCCGGAAGCCCCTACGCGAACCCCACGATTCCCGCCGGCGGGCCGGACGCCAACGCCCGCAAGACACTCGACTTCGCGCTCAGCCTCGCCGAGACGATGTTCCGGTACGGCGCCGGTGCCCTCGAGGTCGAAACGAGCATCATCGCGGTCACCGCCGCGCTCGGTCTGCAGCACATCGAAGTGGACATCACCAACCAGTCGGTGGTGATTAACTACTCGGCAAAGGACCAGACGCCAACGACTGTGCTGCGTGTTGTGCGTTCATGGACCAACAACTACGCGGGCCTCGCGGCGATCCACCAGCTTGTCTCCGACATCGCGGCCGGCGGCGTCTCGCGGATCGAGGCGGCCCAACGCCTCGAGGAGATCACCCGGCGGCCCAAGCCCTTCCCGCGCTGGATGGTCACCGCGGCTTTCGGAATCTTCGGCGGGGCGATTGTCGCTTTCATCGGCGGGGGAGTGCTGGGTGCCCTCGTGGGGCTCTTCAGCTGCATCCTCGTCGACCTTGTATCCCGCCAGCTGGGGCGGTGGAGGGTCCCGGAATTCTTCTCGGTGGCTACCGCCTCCGCCATGGCAACCTTCATTGCCATGCTCTTCTGGTGGCTCAACGTGCCAATCGCACCGTCCCTTGTAGTTGTTGGAGGGATCCTGCTGCTCCTGCCCGCCGGGCGGCTTGTCTCGGCGACCCAGGACGCAATCAACGGCTTCCCGGTCACCGCGGCGGGGCGGTTCCTTTCGGCGCTGCTGATCTTCGGCGGGGTTGTCTCGGGGATCGCTGTCGCACTGGTGTTCGGGTCCGCCATCGGCATCCCGGACCTTGACCTGATTGAGGCCCCCGCCCCGCTCTACCCCTGGCCGGTGGTGGCGGTGCTGATCTTCATCGCCGTGGCAATGTTCGGCGTCACCGAGCAGACCGACCTCAAACTTGTGGTCCCCACCGCACTTGTGGGCACTGCCGGTTACGTCCTGTGGATTTCGGCGATCAACGCCGGCGTCGGATACCGGCTGGCGCCGGCGCTCGCCGCCGTCCTCATCGGCGCCCTCTCCCGCGCCGTCGCGCTCCGCCTGGGTGCGCCCCAGCTTGTGGTGGCGGTTCCGGCGGTCATGTTCCTCTACCCGGGACTGTCGATCTTCCGTTCCATGTACATGCTGACGACCAACGTCGGAGTCCCAAGCGCCGGCGCGCTGGGGCTGTTCAACGCGCTCACCGTCATCCTCGCCATCGCGGGCGGCGTGGTCCTCGGCGACAACATCGCACGCCCCTTCACCAAGGGGCTGAGCAGTAACGAACGCCGGCGCAACCGGCGACGCTAGTAATCCCGGAAACCGAAGCGCGCCCCATGATCCGGGGCCGGCTACAAGGCGAGCCAGTCGACCGGCTCGGCGCCCTGCTGGCGCAGGAGGTCGTTAACGCGGCTGAAGGGCTTGGAGCCGAAGAAGCCCCGCGACGCCGACAGCGGGCTTGGGTGGGCCGATTCAACGGTCGGCGTGTGCCCAAGCAGCGGTTTCAGCCTCAGCGCATCGCGCCCCCACAGGACCGCCACAAGCGGTCCTCCCCGGGCCACGAGCGCGCTGAGGGCGGCGTCGGTGATTTCCTCCCAGCCCCAGCCGCGGTGCGACGCCGACTCTCCGGCGCGTACCGTGAGGACCCGGTTGAGCAGCAGCACCCCCTGCCGCGTCCATCCCGAGAGGTCACCGGTGGCCGGTGCGGCAGCCCCGAGGTCGGCGGAAAGTTCCCGGTAGATATTCCCGAGACTGCGCGGCAATGGGCGGGTCGCCGGATCGACGGCGAAGCACAGTCCGACCGAGTGTCCGGGGGTGGGGTAGGGGTCCTGGCCGACAATCACCACCTTGACCTCCTCCAGCGGAACTCGAAAGGCCCGCAGGATGTGCTCCGGTGCAGGGAGGACCTCATGTCCCCGCTGGGATTCGAGAACGAGCTTGTCGGCGATCCGGTGGAGGGTGGGCTCCCAGGGGGCGAGGGCTGCCGCCCAGTCGGCCGGAAGGACCGACGTGAGGGGAGCCGGGGCCTGGAACGGGATCGATGGCGCGCCGTCCCCCCGTGCCGCGGGCGGAGCGCCGGGTGAGGGAAGCTCGAACAGGGCAGGGGTTGCATCGTCCATTGCTCCATTCTTCCGCGCCTGCGCCGGCAGCGCCGCAAATGACATGCGTGGCATTCACCATTACCATGGGTGCGGAAGTAGGCAGAGCAACATTGCGCATGCCGGGCAAGAGGGGGCGGTGGGAATGGGTCAGCAGACCGGGGCCGATCAGCCGCATCCCGCGCCACCGGGCGAAGGCGCCGAAGCAATCGCCGCCGGTACCGGTTCAGGCGCCGAGGCGCCGGGGCCCGGCGCCAACCGGCCCGTGCTCGGTGAGCGTGAGCAGCAGATGCTCGCGCTCGAGCGTGAATGGTGGAAGTACTCGGGGGCAAAGGAACAGGCAATCCGCGACCTGTTCAACATGTCGGCCACCCACTACTACCAGGTCCTCAATGCCGTCATCGACTCGGAGGCCGCCCTGGCCCACGATCCGATGCTCGTCAAGCGGCTGCGCAGACTTCGAACTTCCCGCCAGCGCGCGCGCTCCGCGCGTCGGCTCGGCGCGGACATCTGACCTACCCCAAGGACCCCCATCACCATGACCAACTATCCCCGTGACGAATTCGACCGGGTTCCCGAATCCGCAGCCCGGCAGGGCGTCCACCGGGAGCACTTTCTGCCAACCCGCTCCAGCGGGCTCTGGCTGAAAATCGTCGTCGGGATCCTCGTGCTGCTCCTCGGGCTCGCAGCGTACTTCGTTGTTCCCCGGCTAGGGGCAGGCGACACCGAACCCGCCTCCGGGTCGGTTCCCACCTCCGGCACGGAAGCGCCTGAGCCCCCGGCAGCCTCCGGCACGGCGTTGGCGACAGGGGTGGCCTCCGAGGCCAGCGGCGCCACGGCGACACCGACCCCCGGCCGGACGAGCTCCGCTGCGTCGCCGTCGGACTCTCCGACAAAGCGGGCCGGGACGAAGGCCCCGGCCGCCCCGGACCGCACCCAGGCCGTCAACGTACTCAACGGAACCGGGGTACCGGGACTTGCAGCGTCGGCCGCCGGTCGCCTTGCCGCCGGCGGCTGGAGCGCCGCCGTTCCCGGAAACTGGACCGGGTCGCCCGTCCAGGGCTCGGTCGTGTTCTACAACGGCGAAGCCCAGCGGGCCAGCGCCGCGGAAGCAGCCTCGGTGCTGGGCATTGCGTCGGTCGTTGACGCCGCAGGGGTTCCCGGCAGCATCACCGTGGTCCTGGGTCCCGGCTTCCAGTAGCAGCGGGCCAGCCGGCGGCGTTCCGGCTACTCCTTGAGCGGTACGCCCTTTGCATCGCGTCGGAACGCCTCGGCGCCGACCAGGATCATTACGCCTTCAATGAACCCCCAGATGGCACCGACGCCGAAGGTCACGAAGGTGACAATGATCTGTGCTACGCCGATTCCCACGTAGCCGAGGTAGAAGCGGTGGATGCCGAGGGAACCCAGCAGGACCCCGAGCAGGCCTGCCACAAGGCGGGACTTCTGCTCCGGGTAGCCCTGGAGGTAGGTTCCAAACGGATTTCCATAGGGACTTCCCTGGTACTGCCCCGGTTGCTGGTAGGCGTTGGGGTGCCCGCCCGGCGGCGGGTACTGGCTCGGATAGCCGCCCGGGGGACCGTACTGCCCGGGGTAGGCCTCGCCCTGTGCCGGCATTGGGGACTCGCCGCCCTGCGGGTAGGGCCCGGGGCCGAAGCCCGGATCCTGGCCCGGGGCGGGGGGAACATCAAGAGGCTCCCGATCGGAACCTGGCTTGTGTTGCTCGGGGTCTGGGGTCGTTGACACATTTCTCCTTGGTGGTTGGAACTCTCTTCAACCTATGCCTTGGCCGGCAGGGCCGTCATCAGGTAAATCCCCGGAGTTTTCCCGGGCTGCGCTCAGGGTGAAGCAGGGGTTTACCGCAATACGCGGCTTGCACTCATCTGGCGGGAGTGCTAATTATTGACTTAGCACTCGAACCCGCTGACTGCTAAAACGGCGGGTGTTGGGTGAAGCAGGCAAACCTCTGTGGTGAGGGCCGGTACCGGAGCGTAAAGAGATCGTTTTCCGGGCCGGCCCGGCCGTCGCGGGCACCACAGGCAGGCGAGCACTCGTTTGCTGAAACGCATATCTGTCCCCGAAAGGACCTACGCCGTTATGGCCAAGATCATTTCTTTTGATGAAGAGGCCCGCCGCGGCCTCGAGCGCGGATTGAACATCCTCGCTGACGCCGTTAAGGTGACGCTCGGCCCACGCGGCCGCAATGTCGTCCTCGAGAAAAAATGGGGCGCCCCCACGATCACCAACGACGGCGTCTCAATCGCCAAGGAGATCGAGCTTGACGACCCTTACGAGAAGATCGGCGCAGAGCTGGTCAAGGAAGTCGCCAAGAAGACCGACGACGTAGCAGGCGACGGCACCACCACCGCAACCGTGCTCGCCCAGGCGCTCGTCAAGGAAGGCCTGCGGAACGTTGCCGCCGGCGCCGACCCCCTCAGCCTCAAGCGCGGCATCGAGAAGGCAGTTGCTGCGGTTACCGCCGAACTGCTCGCCTCGGCCAAGGAAATTGAGACCAAGGAAGAGATCGCCGCGACAGCGTCAATCTCCGCCGGCGACCAGCAGATCGGCGACCTGATCGCCGAAGCTCTCGACAAGGTTGGCAAGGAAGGCGTCATCACTGTCGAGGAGTCGAACACCTTCGGGCTCGAGCTTGAGCTCACCGAGGGCATGCGCTTCGACAAGGGCTACATCTCCGGTTACTTCGTCACCGACGCAGAGCGCCAGGAGACGGTCCTCGAAGACCCGTACATCCTGATCGTCAACTCGAAGATCTCCAACGTCAAGGACCTCGTTGCCGTCCTCGAGAAGGTCATGCAGTCGAGCAAGCCGCTGCTGATCATCGCCGAAGATGTCGAGGGCGAAGCCCTTGCCACCCTCGTCGTCAACAAGATCCGTGGCACGTTCAAGTCCGTTGCCGTCAAGGCTCCGGGCTTCGGCGACCGCCGCAAGGCGCAGCTCGCCGACATCGCCATCCTCACCGGCGGCCAGGTCATCGCCGAAGAGGTCGGCCTCAAGCTCGAGAACGCCACTGTTGACCTGCTGGGCCAGGCGCGCAAGGTCGTCGTCACCAAGGACGAGACAACGATCGTCGAGGGTGCCGGCGACGCCGACGCCATTGCCGGCCGTGTCGCCCAGATCCGCGCCGAGATCGACAACTCGGATTCGGACTACGACCGCGAGAAGCTGCAGGAGCGCCTGGCCAAGCTGGCCGGCGGCGTAGCAGTCATCAAGGCCGGCGCGGCCACCGAGGTCGAGCTCAAGGAGCGCAAGCACCGCATCGAGGACGCCGTCCGCAACGCGAAGGCCGCTGTTGAAGAGGGAATCGTCGCCGGTGGCGGCGTAGCCCTGATCCAGGCCGGAGCCAAGGCTTTCGCAAGCCTTGAGCTCACCGGTGACGAAGCAACCGGCGCCAACATCGTCCGTGTCGCAATCGACGCCCCGCTCAAGCAGATCGCCTTCAACGCCGGCCTCGAGCCCGGCGTTGTCGTCGACAAGGTCCGCGGCCTTCCCGCAGGCCACGGCCTCAACGCTGCAACCGGCGTGTACGAGGACCTGCTGGCCGCCGGCGTCAACGACCCCGTAAAGGTCACGCGTTCGGCGCTGCAGAACGCCGCTTCGATCGCAGGGCTGTTCCTCACCACGGAGGCCGTTGTGGCCGACAAGCCCGAGAAGTCCGCACCCGCGGGCCCGGGTGGAGACGAGATGGGCGGAATGGGCGGCTTCTAGCCGGTCCGGTTCCCTCCGCTCCAATTTCGAGAAAGCGGCACTCCTTCGGGGGTGCCGCTTTTTCGTGTCCACAGTGTGTGCGTGGTCAGGAAAGGAACATGCGTGCGTTGCTCAGCTCGGCCTCGGCGTACTGGCGGGTGGCGGTGACGAGTGCTGCGTGGATGCCGGAGAGGGCTTCCTCGACCTGGACCTGCGTTGAACGCCACTGAAGCATGACCTGCTGGAAATTTACGGCCGCCTGCCCGCCCCACAGGGCTTCAAGCTCCTGCAGGCCGGCCTGCATAGCGGTGACCTCGGCATTGAGCCTGCCGATGGTTGCCTGGACCTGGTTGCTCTTCGCCGCCAGGCCGTCGGTGTCTACGTGGAAGTGGGTCACGGGTGCTCCCGATGCTGGTTTCCGGTTAGCTGACCCTTGAACGGTAGGGGGTGTGCCGGGTGCCCGCACGGGCCTTGTGCGGCATGTGGAAAAGTCTGCTCACACGGCGTCGGACGCCTCGGTTCCGGGCGCGTCGGCTGTCGTGTCGACGGCGTGGGGGAGCCGGATCGACAACGTCGCCCCGCCACCGGGGGTTTCCGCGAGCCGCACCGTTCCGTCGTGCTGGGCCACCAGCGCGGCGACGATGGCCAGGCCAAGGCCGGTGCCGCCCGTTTCACGGTGCCTGGAGGAATCTGCCCTGTAAAAACGTTCGAAGACCCGTGCGGCGTCGTCCTCCGAAATGCCGGGTCCGTGGTCGCGCACCTCGATCACTGAATCGCTTCGGCCGTGGATGACGGGTTCGACGCCGACCGCGATCTCGATCGGGCTTCCGTCGGGGGTGTAGCGCAGCGCGTTTGTCATGAGGTTCGCGAGGACCTGCCGGAGCCGGGCTTCATCGCCCACCGTGGGTGCCGGCCGGGGGCTGCCGCCGTCCAGACCGGTCACGGTGATCGTCCGGTTCGGGGCGATGGCCCGGGCATCGAGGGCTGCATCGTTTCCGAGCACCATCAGGTCGATCGGCTTGGCCTCGAGGGGCCGCTGTTCGTCGATCCGTGCAAGGGTCAACAGGTCTTCGACGAGGTGGCCCATCCGGATCGCTTCGCTCTCGATGCGCCCCATGGCTGCCGCGACATCGGCTTCCTGCTGCAGTGCGCCGTGACGGTAAAGCTCGGAAAACCCGCGGATCGTGACGAGGGGAGTGCGCAGCTCATGCGAGGCGTCAGCGACGAACCGGCGCATCTTCCGCTCGGATTCGGTCCGCGCCGCAAACGCGCGCTCGATGTGGGCGAGCATCGCATTGAGCGAGCGCGAGAGTCTTCCCACCTCGGTTGCGGGCCGCTCAACTGCAACACGCCGCGAGAGATCGCCGGCGGCGATGGCTGCTGCTGTGCGCTCAACGCGTGCCAGTGGGCGGAACTGGCGGGTGACGGCGACGAAGGCGATGGCGGAGGCCACCGCCGTGGAGAGCAGGCCGACGGTGAAGATGATCTCCGAGGCCTCCTGCAGGGAGTTGTTGACGGTCTCCAGCGGGGACGCGATGGCCAGGGACTGCGGGCCGTCGTCGTATTCCAGGATCTTTACGCGCCAGCCCTGGCTGTCCTGGGCGGTGCCCTCCACGTCGAATCCCTTACCGTCGAGCTCCCGCACCTGGGCGGCGCTCATGACGGGCAGCCGTGGAACATCCGTTTCGGTGGCGGAATGCGTTGCGTTGAGGATGCGGCCGTCGGGTCCGAGGAGGGCGCCGTAGAACCGGAAGAGGGCACTGTCAGCGGGTGCGGTCTCATGAAAGAACGCGTTGGAGATGTTCTGCGCGTTGGCGCTCAGGTCGTTGTCCATGCGCTCGATGAGGCCGTTGCGCAGCAGCGAGATCGTGACGATCGCAGTGATGCCGACGGTGACGACCATGAGCAGGGTCATGATGGCCACGAGCTGCGAGCGCAGCGAGGCCGAGTTCCAGCGCCTGAGCAAGGTTTCCCCTGCCTACCGCTTGTCCGTGCTGCGCAGCAGGTAGCCCACTCCGCGCTTCGTCTGGATCAGCGCCGCCGCAGCGGGGTTCTTGTCGATCTTGCGCCGCAGATAGGAGATGTAGGATTCGACGATCGACGCGTCCCCGTTGAAGTCGTACTCCCAGACATGGTCGAGGATCTGGGCCTTCGAGAGCACGCGGTTCGGGTTCATCATGAGGTAGCGGAGCAGCTTGAACTCCGTTGGCGAAAGCTCGATTGTCTCACCGGCCCTGCGGACCTCGTGTGCGTCGTCGTCGAGTTCGAGGTCGTCGACGCGGATGACGGCGTCGTCCTCGGGCATCGGCTGGGTGCGCCGCAGGACCGCACGGATCCTGGCCACGACCTCGTCGAGGCTGAACGGCTTGGTGACGTAGTCGTCGCCGCCGACGGTCAGGCCGGTGACTTTGTCCTCCGTGTCGTCCCGCGCGGTAAGGAAAACGACGGGGAAGTGCCGGCCGGCGGCACGCAGGCGCCGAGTGACGGTGAACCCGTCCATATCCGGCAGCATCACATCGAGGACGGCGAGGTCGGGGTTGTGGCTTTCCGCAGCCGCGAGCGCCTCGCGTCCGTTGCCCGCCGCCACAACGTCAAATCCGGCAAAGCGCAGGGACGTCGAAAGCAGTTCGCGGATATTCGGTTCATCGTCAACGACGAGCAGTCTGGCTTCCGGTCCTGTTTTCTTCACGCCCACCATTATCCGCGAAATAGCTGGAATTAGGCTGGGAGCCTGCTGGGTGCGCGCTCCACGCGGGCTGGAGGTCAGCCGCTCAACCCTGCCGCGTCGAGAATCCGGTAGGCGTAGCCCTGTTCGGCCAGGAAGCGCTGGCGCTTCGCGGCGAAGTCCTGGTCGAGGGTGTCGCGCGCGACAACAGTGTAGAACCGCGCCGCCCGGCCGTCGGCCTTGGGCCGCAGGAGCCTGCCGAGGCGCTGGGCCTCCTCCTGCCGGGAGCCGAAGGACCCGGACACCTGGATCGCCACCGAGGCCTCGGGAAGGTCGATCGAGAAATTGGCGACCTTCGAAACGACGAGGGTTGAGATTTCACCGGTGCGGAAGGCACCGAAGAGACGCTGGCGCTCCTTGACCGGGGTGTCTCCCTTGATGACCGGAGCATTGAGGCGCTCGCCTAGCTCGTCGAGCTGGTCGATGTACTGTCCGATCACCAGCAGCTGCTCGCCCGTATGGGCCGCGGCAAGCTTCTCGACGACCCCGGACTTCGTCTCCGACGTCGCGCACAGCCGGTACTTGTCGCCGTCGTCGGCCATCGCGTACGCGACGCGCTCGTCCCGGGGCAGGTCGACGCGGACTTCGACGCAGTCGGCGGGGGCGATGTAGCCCTGGGCTTCGATGTCCTTCCAGGGCGCGTCGTACCGCTTGGGTCCGATCAGCGAGAGGACTTCACCTTCCCGGCCGTCCTCCCGGATCAGGGTGGCGGTGAGTCCGAGCCGCCGCCGGGCCTGGAGGTCCGCCGTCATCTTGAAGATGGGCGCCGGAAGCAGGTGTACCTCGTCGTACACGATCAGCCCCCAGTCATTGGCGTCGAGCAGCTCGAGGTGCGGGTAAAGGCCTCCGCGGCGCGTGGTGAGCACCTGGTAGGTGGCGATAGTGACCGGGCGGATCTCCTTCACGGCGCCGGAGTACTCGCCGATCTCCTCCTCGGTGAGGGAGGTGCGCCGCAGCAGTTCGTCTTTCCACTGCCTGGCCGAGACGGTGTTCGTGACGAGGATCAGCGTTGTTGTCTTGCTCGTCGCCATCGCGGCCGCCCCGACGAGCGTCTTTCCGGCACCGCAGGGGAGCACGACAACCCCCGAGCCGCCCGACCAGAAATTCTCGACGGCCAGCTGCTGATAGGGGCGCAGCGCCCAACCTTCTTCGCGGAGGGCGATCGGGTGCGGCGTGCCGTCGACATACCCCGCGAAGTCCTCTGCGGGCCACCCGAGCTTGAGGAGCAGTTGCTTGAGCTGGCCCCGCTGGGAGGAGTGGACAACAACCGTTTCGCCGTCGATCCGCGGCCCGAGCAGCGGGGCGATCTTCTTGGCGTGGAGGACCTCTTCGAGCACCGGGTAGTCGGTTGTCCGCAGCACAAGGCCGTGCTGGGGGTCCTTTTCCAGCCGGAGCCGGCCGTACCTCGACATCGTGTCCTCGATGTCGATGAGCAGGGCGTGGGGCACCGGGAAGCGCGAATACTTGAGCAGCGTGTCGAGCACCCGTTCGGCATCGAGGCCGGCGGCGCGCGCATTCCACAGTCCGAGCGGTGTCAACCGGTAGCTGTGGACGTGCTCGGGCGCCCGCTCAAGCTCCGCGAACGCCGCGATGGCGTGGCGTGCCTCGGTCGCCAGCTCGTGGTCAACCTCGAGCAGGATTGTCTTGTCGCTCTGGACGATCAGCGGTCCATCAGTCATCCGGTGTCCCTTCAATAAGTTCGACGTCCATTACCCGGTGCACCGACACCACTTTTTCGACCTGCTTCAGGGGGTCGAATACGCGAACCCTTCCACCGGATACCGAAAGGGGAACAAGGACCTGGCGGACCGCATTCCCTGAGCTGTCCGCCGTGCCAAGGCGCACCGGAACCTTTCGGCGGATCGCGGTGCGCAGGGTCTCAAGGCCGAGCATCACTTCGCCCTCGGGGCCGCCGGTGCGCTGGGCGGACCCATTGGCCCGGGGACCGGCGCGGAGTGAGTCGACCTGAGCGGCAACCTCGTCATCGGTGACGGTCCAGGGGTTCACCAGCGCGCGGGCAGTCAACTGCGGCCCCTGCGGCTTCTCCGGGGACGCCCGCGGCGTGGCCGGGGTGGTGCGCGGCGGTGTCTGGTCCGGTGCGGCGGAGAAACCGAGCTCGTTCAGCAGGGCCGCCAGCTCGGCCGGTCCCGCCTGGGCGGCGACGACAGTCGGCGCGAGCTGCACGAGGCCGAAATCGGCGGCTTTCGGATTCGCGAGCAGGGCGGTGACGGCTGCGGCGTCTTCGGTGCGCAGGTAGCTCTGGGCCCGGCCCACCCTGAGCCTGCCGTGCCGTGAAGCGGTGTCCTCGATGAGGTAGGTCAGTGCCTGCGGGAGCGCCGAGGCGCTGTGGCGGTGAAGGAAGTCCAGGATCCCGGGCGCGGTCAGGCCCGTGTCGAGGGCGGCCCTGATCGATTCAGCCGAGAAACGGTAGGTGGTGGCGGGCCCCTGGCCCTCCGGCGTCGAAAGCTGCACCAGTTCCCGCGCCACCTCGGGGTCGAGGTAACCGGGAGCCACCGCCGTGAGGTCGGCCTGGAGGAGGAAGTGGCGCACGGGAGCCGGAAGCGTGGCACGGACCTCACCCGCGGCGTCGTCGAGGCGGTCCCCGGCAACCAGCCGGCCAATGCGGGTGAGGGCACCGCCCCCGAACAATCCAAGGGCGGCGGCTTCGGTGAACATCCCCGGCACAAGGCGCTCAAACCGCCGTGCCAGGCGCGGCTGCTCCCAGGCAAGGCGCTCCACGAGGACCTCAGCGCCGAGCACGACGCTCCTTTGGTGATCCTCGGTGGATTCCTGCGCATCCCGGCCGGCAGGGACGCCGCTGAGCGAAACGGCGGCGGCGAGCATCCGGCGTCGGGTCCGGGGGGCGTCGGGGCGTGAGCCTTCGGCTGCGAGGGCATTGATCGCTCCGCCGTCGGTCAGCTTCGATCCGACAAGGGAGGGCGCCCGGTCGAGATCGAGCCAGCCGCGCACCAGGGCAAGCCACTGCTCGTCCCGGGATGCCCGCTCCCATCCGGAGGAACGGGCCGGTTTCCACCGCGAATCGTCGACGTCGAGCGCGAGTGCTCCCGTGGCGGCGGCGAGTTCGAGCAGCCACGGCGTCACCGACTGTTCGACCTGCAGTGCGTCGCTGAGCCGGCGGAGCTCCCGGACGCCGACCCCGCCTGATCGCAGCGTCGCGACGGGGGCGGCAGCTGCCGAGCCGAGCAGGGCGCCGATCATGCGCAGCGTCTCAGCGACGGCGCTGTGAGCGGCGTTGTCCCGGATGCCCGCCCGCACGCTCGGGAGGGCAGGCCGTGGCGGATGCGTCTGCAGGACCTGGATGATCCGGTGGCCGCGTACCGCCTGACCCACCACGCGCGGGAGCTCGACGTGGGAGGCGTCAAGCTGGGCCAGCAGCCCGTGCCGCAGGAGCCACTGAAGTGCGGCGGCCGGATCGGCCTGCGGGCCGCGTGCGGCCGTTGGAGGCACCGCTCCCACCGGCGCCGGTCCGAGTTTGCCCAACAGTGTGGCTGCCCCGGCCGGTGCGCTGGAGATCAGTCGCGTCCAGGAATCGGGCTGCCGCAGCGCAGCGTCGAGTTCCTCGGCTGCGGCGCCCGGTGTCGGGGTGCCGCCAAGCTCAACGCCCAGCTCACGCACCCGCTGGGCGGCGCTGGGGAGTCCGGCGCCGTACGCGGGCAGGACGCGGGCAAGGACAGGAAGCGGCCTGCCGAGCCCCGCCGGGTACGGTCCTACGGCTTCGCCAAGGGAACCAACGGGAAGATATGCCCCAGGGCTTCCCGCCCCTTGTACCTCCTTCTCAGGTGCGGCGTAGAGCAGGGCCCTCGCAGCGAGGTCCGCAAGGATGGGGTTGAGTTCCTCCCGCCCAGCGCCGCCGACGAGGCCCTCGAGGGTTTCGGCGCTTACGCCTGCTTCGTCGTCGCCCGCTGCGAGGAGGACCGCTTCAAGGAGTTGCTGCTGGGGCGCGGTGAGGTTTTCAAGTGCCCGCTGCACGCTGGCGCGTGTTGATGCACGCGCGGCGAGGGCGCCGAAATCGGGGACCGGAGGAAGCAGGAGGTCGGGGCGCGCCGAAAGGAGGTACCGCAGCTCGGAGTCGCTGCGGGCGGCCAACTGATCGGCCAGGGCGCGGATGGCGGACATTGGCTTAAGGTTACCGCCGGGCATTACCGGCGCCGCCCGGTTGATCAGCAGGCGTGGATCGGCAGGCGTGGATCGGCAGGCGTGGATCAGCAGGATCGAACCAGCCCCACCGCATCTGGGTCAGAGCCGCCGGCGTCCGATGACTGAGTGGATGATCAGGGCGCACATGAGCAGGAACGCAAGGGGCAGGCACACATACGTTGCCACGAGGAACCCGGGCCATACGGTGCCCTGGAGCCATGCGATAGCCAGGATCGCACCCAGTGAAACCAGGCCCACGACGGCGGACACAACCGCCGTGATCATGAGCACCAGCCGGAGGGACGACGCAGTGCGGCGGGGCGCGTGCCCGCGCTGCAGGGAAGGGGAATCAGGGGCCATAACGCTTACAGCGTACAAGAACGGCGGCGCGCACGGGTGAGCGCTGAGGGGATATTCTATTTCCAAAGACTTCCCCGGCAGTGGCTGAGCACCACCGGCATATCACCGACGCAGCGCCGGGTTCCAACAACCGGAGGCGGTCACCGCCTCAGCAGACCTAAGAAGAGGTAACCTACGTGCCCATCGGCAAAGTGAAATGGTTCGACGCTGACAAGGGTTTCGGCTTCGTTGCAACGGACGACGGCAAAGAAGTCTTCCTCCATGCCTCGGCGCTCCCGGCCGGGGTCACCGAGGTCAAGGTCGGCACCAAGCTCGAATTCGGAGTGGCCGACGGGCGGCGGGGGCTCCAGGCGCTCTCGGCCCGGATCCTTGAAACGCAGCCTTCGGTCGTGAAGGCGACGCGCAAGAAGGCCGACGACATGGCAGTGATCACCGAGGACCTCATCAAGCTGCTCGACGACGTGTCGAACGGGCTGCGCAAGGGCAGGTACCCCGAGAAGGCTCACGCGAGCAAGGTCGCAGCGGTTCTCCGGGCCGTTGCCGACGACCTGGATGCGTAGCCAAGCGATGATGCCTGCACGCCCCGACGTTCCCTCGCCTGACGACTCGACCGACGCTGAAATAACCGCAGGCGACACCGCCGCAGCACCGGTCAAACGCCGGGCCGCACGCCGGCCGGCGAAGCCCGACGCGTTGCTCGCAGCGGCCGTCGAATTCGCCCGGGACAGCCTGCTGCAGGTCGCTCCGGCCGATCAGATCGGCAAACATGTGGCTTCGTATCCGGACGGTGAGCGCCTGCTCACGCACCGCTTCGAGGCTTTCGTGCCGGGGTATGGGGGCTGGGAGTGGTTCGCGACGCTCGCCCGGGTTCCCCGCGGCAAGGAACCGACGGTCTCCGAAGTGGGGCTGCTTCCCTCGGATCGGGCGCTGCTTGCGCCCGAGTGGCTGCCCTGGTCCGAGCGGGTGCTCCCTGAGGACTCCTCCGATGAACAGGCTTCCGCGTCAGGGGATGCTCCTGCCGACGAACAGCCCGCCGGCGAGCCGGCCGAAGCGCAGGCTGCCCCGGCTGCCTCTGCCGAGGATGAGCCTGCCGAGGAACAGCCCGCCGAAGAGCCGGCCGAAGCGCAGGCTGCCCCGGCTGCCTCTGCCGAGGATGAGCCTGCCGAGGAACAGCCCGCCGAAGAGCCGGCCGAAGCGCAGGCTGCCCCGGATGCCCCTGCAGGGGATGCTCCTGCCGAGGAGCAGGCTGCCGCCGAACAGCCCGCCGGAGAGCAGCCATCCGCGGATGAGCCTTCACCGGTGGATGCCGGAGTCGAAGCCGAGGCGCCGTTCGGCGATCCGGATGAGGCGATCAGGGCGCACGGCGCCGGGGACAACTAGGCCGGGGACAACTTAGCCGGTTGCTGCAGGCGACGGCGGAAGGAGCGCGCACGTGGGCATGTTCCGGTCGCTGCGGATAGCCAACTACCGGATCTGGTTTGTCGGTGCGCTCGTTTCAAACATCGGTACCTGGATGCAACGCACTGCCCAGGACTGGCTGGTCTACGACATCCTCACAGAACAGAACGCTTCGGCCCTCGGTGTGGTCCTGGCCCTGCAGCTCGGCCCGCAGCTGCTAATTTCGCCCTGGGCCGGGCTGATCGCCGACACCGTCGACCGCCGAAAGTTGCTTCAGCTGACCCAGGTGGCGATGGCGCTGCTGGCCGTGGGCCTCGGCCTGCTGGTGCTCACCGGCGCCGCCGAACTCTGGCACGTCTACGCCTTTGCGCTCGCACTGGGCATCGTCTCGGCTTTCGACGCACCCGCCCGGCAGACCTTCGCCTCGGAACTGGTGCGCGATGACTACCTGCCGAACGCCGTAGCGCTCAACAGCGCCTCCTTCAACGCCGCGCGGATGGTGGGCCCCGCCGTAGCAGGGCTCCTGACCGCGGCGGTGGGCCCCGGGTGGGTTTTCCTCATCAATGCGCTCACCTTCGGCGGAATGGTCTACGCCCTGCTCGCCATCCGCGCCTCCACGCTCAACGTCCAGCCGCGGTCGGAACCGGGAAAGGGCCGCATCAAGGCGGGCCTGCGCTACGTCCGCGGACGGCCCGATCTGATGATGGTGCTGCTGGCCATCTTCCTCGTCGGTACGTTCGGGCTGAACTTCGCCGTATTCATCGCGGCAATGGCCCGCACCGAGTTCGGGCAGAACGCCGGAGTGTTTGGGGTTCTCTCCTCGGTCATGGCGGTTGGGTCGGTTGCCGGAGCGCTTCTGTCGGCGAGGCGCGACAAACCGCGGATGCGTTTCGTCTTCGGGGCCGCCGGTGCCTTCGGCATCGCCTGCGGGGTCGCCGCGCTGGCGCCAACCCTCGAGCTTTTCGGCCTCGCACTGGTCCCGGTGGGACTTTTCGCCCTCACCCTGCTCACGAGCGCCAACGCCTACGTCCAGACAACCACCGACCCGGTCATGCGCGGGCGCGTGATGGCCCTCTACTTCGCCATCTTCCTAGGGGGCACACCGCTCGGCGCGCCGGTTGTCGGCTGGGTATCCGACGCGTTCGGGCCGCGGTGGAGCCTCGGTGTCGCCGCCGCCTCCGGCATTATTGCCGCTGCTGCAGGACTGTTCTGGGCCTGGCGCTACCACGAGGTGCGGCTGCGCTACGACCGCTCCCTACCCCGGCGCCTGCGCATCACCCACGAGGCACCCCACAGCGCCGGGGACTGAACCTGCAATCGGCGCCCTGGGCTCACTCGCCGCCCTCGCCAAATTCGGCACTGAGCCGTTCGACAACGTAGTCGATGCACGAAAGCAGCGCGGATACGTCGTCGGGCTCGATCGCCACGAACGTGGCAATGCGCAGCTGGTTCCGGCCGAGCTTTCGGTACGGCTCGACGTCCACGATCCCGTTGGCACGCAGCACCGAAGCGATAAGCGCGGCGCGGATGGGAGGGGTGATGTCGATCGTGGTGATGACGTTTGAGCGGTCCTCGGGACGCACCACGTACGGCGTTGCGACCTCCGAAGCCTCGGCCCAGGCGTAGACCCGGCCGGCCGAATCCGCCGTGCGGGCAGCTGCGAAGTCCATTCCCCCGTTGCTGTTGAGCCACTGGAGCTGGGCGTTGAGCATCACCAGTGTCGCCAGGGAGGGAGTGTTGTAGGTCTGGTTCAACTGCGAATTGCCGATCGCCGTCTGGAGGTTGAGGAAGTCCGGAATCCACCGCTCCGACGCGTCGATGCGGGCCGCCCGCTCAAGCGCCGCCGGCGAGAACAGCCCCAGCCACAGTCCGCCATCCGAGGCGAAGTTCTTCTGGGGTGCGAAATAGTAGACATCGGCCTCGGACACGTCGACGGCCAGCCCGCCGGCGGCCGAGGTCGCGTCGATGAGCATCAGTGCGCCGTCGTCGGCACCTGCGACGCGTCGGACGGGGGCCGCGACGCCCGTCGATGTCTCGTTTTGGGGCCAGGCGTAGACGTCGGCGCCGGCCTCGGCGGACGGCTCGGGCCGGGTGCCCGGCTCGGAGGTGATGATGGAGGAGCGCTCCAGGAACGGCGCCTTGTCCGTTGCCGCCGCGAACTTCGACCCGAACTCGCCGAAGGAAAGGTGCTGGGCCCGGGAATCGACAAGCCCGAACGCTGCGGCATCCCAGAACGCCGTCGAACCTCCTACTCCGAGAACAACCTCATACCCCTCGGGCATGCCGAAGAAGGTGGAGAGCCCTTCGCGGACCTCACCGACGAGGTTCTTCACCGGCTTCTGCCGGTGCGAGGTGCCAAGGATCGACGGGTTGGCGGCCGTGAGGGCACTGAGCTGTTCGGAGCGCACCTTCGACGGGCCGGCGCCGAAGCGGCCGTCCCGGGGCAGCAGGTGGGTGGGAATTCTTAGGTCCGAAAGCTCGCTCACTGGTCCTCCGTGTGGATGTGGGGTGGGTGGGGCAACGGGCCCAATTCTGCCCCAGCGGAGGTGCGCCGGGTTATTTATGAAGTGCAGCACGCCGCACGGGCGGCGTCGACGCACGATTGCCGGGGCCGAAGGCGGATGGGTTAACCTGAGGGGGCGTAGGGACCCGGCCCGGTCCGGACGTGCTGCACGCAGCACGCAGTGCCCTTACCCGCCCCGCATTGTGCCGCACCTAGGAGCCGAACCCTCATGACGGACCTCATCGATACCACCGAGATGTACCTGCGGACCATCCTTGAGCTTGAGGAAGAGAACATCGTCGCACTGCGGGCCCGGATCGCTGAGCGGCTCCGCCACTCCGGCCCCACTGTGTCCCAGACGATCGGGCGCATGGAGCGGGACGGGCTCGTTGTGGTCTCCGGCGACCGCCATCTCGAACTCACCGAGCTCGGCCGGCGCCGCGCCACGGGAGTGATGCGCAAGCACCGCCTTGCCGAACGCCTGCTCAGCGACGTCATCGGCCTCGACTGGGCCTACGTCCATGAAGAGGCGTGCCGGTGGGAACACGTGATGAGCGAACGCGTCGAGCGGCGCCTCTACGAACTGCTCGGGCAGCCATCGCAGTCGCCCTACGGCAACCCGATTCCGGGCCTCGAAGCGATCGGCGGAGTGCCTTCAGAGTTGCTCACCGACGGCGTCACGACCCTCCTCGCGGCAATGGAGGACTACCGGCCGGGCACTGCGGTGACCCTCCTGCGCCTTGCGGAGCCGATCCAGGTCGATCCCGAGCTGCTGTCCCAGCTCGCCGACGGCGGACTCCGCCCGGGCGCGTCGCTCAACCTGGAGTCGGTGGGCGGCTACGTCTCGGTGCGCGTTCCGGGCGTCGACGGGGCCCTTGAACTGCCGCCGGAAGTCGCTTCCCACGTTTTCGTCTCCGTCGCCTAAGGCGCCGGACCGGCCCCGGCGCGGGCCGCATCATGGGGAAACAGGGCAGCTACGCCCTGAACACAGTTGATAACAACGTGGTCACTTTGCGTCAACGCTCCGGGACTGCCAGACTGACCCTCGATACCTCGCCGTGATCTTCCTTGGAGTGCGCCGCAGCCATGTTCCTGCGGATTTCGTTTCGCTCCCGCAGATCCGTTGCGCAGCTCCGTAGGAAGGGAACGTATTTGTTGAAGCAGGAAGTGTCAGGACGCCGCCGGGCGGGTGTTCCGGTTGTCTCCGAGCGTCCGAGGGATGCGCACCGGGCCGAGCGCCGCAGCCGCGGAACGCGGCACCCGGCGGCCGCTCCGCGCCCGCGCGATGCGCACCGCACCGAGCGCCGGCGCCGGGCAGCCGGATACCGCGAGGACCTTTCCTTTTCGGGACTGAGCCAGAAGGTCGCGATGGCTGCCGCCGTGTCGGGCATCGCCCTGACCGTCGCGTGGCCCACGACAGCCGCGGTGCCGGCTTCCGCAACCGCTGAGGCGGCCCCGGCGGGCGCCGAAGTGCATGTTCCCGCCTCGGCCCGCGTCGACTTCGACCGCGCCGCGCTCAGCACTACCCTCGGCGCCGACGCGCGGCTCGAGGCGGTCATGACCGCCTCGGCTGGATCAGCGACCCCGGCGGCGGCCAAAGGCGCGCTGACGGGCCCCCTTGACGCCCTCGTCGAAACCTCCGGATTCGGCTTCCGCCCAAGTCCGATGACAGGGCTCGGGGAACTCCACAGGGGCCAGGACTTCAGTGCGGCCTGCGGCGCCCGGGTATATTCGGCTGCCGCAGGTACCGTGACCTTCGCCGGATGGCACCCCTATGGGGGAGGAAACCGGATCGTTGTGGACCACGGCAACGGCCTGGAAACCACGTACAACCACCTCTCGGTTATCGAGGTGTCCGAAGGCCAGCAGGTGCGGCGGGGCGAACGCGTCGGGCAGAGCGGATCAACCGGCGCTTCAACGGGCTGCCACCTCCATTTTGAGGTGATGATCGAGGGCCAGGTCGTCGACCCTCTGGGCTGGCTGTAACACACCCTCGACCCTTCCGTGACCGTAATGTGACAATCTGCGTGATCTAGGGTACGTTCTACTCGTGCCAGATCGTCATAGGTCTGGCGCCCTCAAGCAAATCGCCTAGCTCTGCCATTGCCTGAGGTCCGTCCGCACATTCGCATGGCAGAGGCGGGGGAACCAATTTTTGGGTTTCGCAAGAAATCCTTGGGGTTAAGTCGCTGATTCGTCAGCGGCCGGGTGACTCCCATCCGAATCCGACAGCTCACCTCGCAGGCATTGGGAGAGGCAATTTCACGTGTCCAATAATTCTCTGGGTCGCCACCGCGCGGCCCACGTGTCAGCGAGCCCGCTCACAGTTCTTTCTCAGGCCGTTTCCTCGAATGCAGGAACTGTAGGCCGCCAGGCCGCCGTCCTTGTCGCAGCCTCAGGCCTCGTCTTCACCGCAGGTCTTCCCGCAAACGCAGCACCCGCCGCAGAGCGCGAAGTGCAGTCAACCTCATCGTTGAGCGTGACTGCCCCCGCAGCCTCGAAGGTCAGCGCCGCAGCCACGGCCGCCGTCTCCTTTGAGCGCGAAGCCGTGAACGTCACCCCCGCCGTCGTCGTTGCGGCACCGGTCGAGGCGCCGGCCGTCGAGGCTCCCGCCGCACCGGCTCCAGCCGCAGAGGTCGTTGTTGCCGCAGCCCCTGCCGCAAAAGCTCCTGCCGCCCCCGCAGTCCAGGCCGCCGCAGTCACTCCGGCTCCTGCCGCTCCCGCTCCCGCCGCGAAGCCGTCCGCCGGAATCGCAGGCGCCCTCGTCGGCTCCGCATACTCCCAGATCGGCGTTGCCCAGGACTGCACCGCCATGGTCGAGAAGGCACTGCGCTCGGTTGGAAAGTCCGTCGGCGACCTCGCTCCGGGCCAGTTCTTCCAGTACGGCGACGTCGTCGGATCCCCGCAGGCCGGTGACCTCGTGATCACCGCGGGCCACGTGGCAATCTACGTCGGCAACGGCCAGGTCATCAGCGGCGGCCTCAACGGGCTGAACACCGGTCTTCACTCCCTCTCGGATCTTCCCGGCGCAAGCTTCGTCCGCGTCCGCTAAACCCCACTTTCACACTCCCCCTCTCACACTCCGGAGAACCCCTATGTCTTCTCGCGCCCCGATCGCCCGCCACCGTGCCGAAGTCCAGCACACCGCACCCCTTGCAGCCCTTGCCAAAGCCGTCACCGAGAACGCCGGCGGCATGGGACGGCAGGCCGCAGTCATCGCTGCTGCATCCGGCCTGGTCCTGACAACCGGCGTCGCGGCCAACGCCGCGGACCTGCAGCCCGAGCGTGAATCCTTTGCCTCGACGCTCAAGGTCGACGCCAGCCCCGCCGTCGTCGTCGCCGACGCCAACGCCAAGGTCGCCTTCAACCGAACCCCGGTCAAGGCCGTCGCCAAGCCCGTCACCGTCGAGGTGACCGTTGCCGCGGAGCCATCGGCCCCGGCAGCACCGGCAGTACAGGCCACCCCGGCCGTGCAGGCAGCTCCGGCAGCCGTGCAGGCCGCTCCCGCCGTCGTGAAGGCTCCCGCCGCACGGAAGGCGCAGGCAGCTCCGGCCGCTCCGGCCGTCAAGGTTACTCCCGCAGCATCCTCCGGCAAGGCCGCAACCATCGCCGCGGCGGCCAAGGCCCAGCTCGGCGTGAACCAGGACTGCACCCGGCTCGTGAGCAACTCCCTCGCCGCAGCCGGCATCAACTTCCACGGCTGGCCGGCAGGCTACCTGTCCCTGGGTCGCACCGTCAGTGCCGGTGAAGCAGTTCCGGGCGATCTCATCTACTACGCCAACGGCGGCATGGGCCTGGCCCACATCGCTGTGTACATCGGCGGCGGCCAGGCTGTGCACGGCGGCTTCAACGGCAACTCGACCGTCATCGCCCCGGCGCAGCTCGGTTCCGGCCCCGTGTTCATCCGCGTGGGCGGCTGACACCCAGCGCCTGGTGGTTCTTCGAACCAACAGCTGAAGAAAGGAACCGGCAGCGGTGCTGCCGGTTCCTTTCTCTTAAAGTGCCGCCCCTGCCTCCGCGCCGCAACTTCGCTCTTTCTATTCGCCCCGGCGCGCAGGTCGGCTACCCTAGGCATTGTTAATCCGAAGAACTTATCCCGAGCATCCGGGGTGGCAGCCGGTAGCGGGGACATAGTCCGCAAAGAGGCATGCGCATGCGCACTCTCGTTTTGAATGCAGGATATGAACCGCTGGCGGTTGTTACGTTCCGCCGGGCGCTGGTGCTTGTGCTGACAGGCAAAGCGAGCGTCGTTGCCGAGGATGAGGATCCGGTTGTCGGGCCTTCCGAAATTCTCGGACGCCCGTCGGTGATCCTGCTGAACCGGTATGTGAAGATCCCGTACCGTCAGGAAACGGCTGCGACCCGGCGCGGGGTGCTGCGCCGGGACAACCACCTCTGCGCTTACTGCGGGAAGACCGCTACGACAATCGACCACGTCTTTCCCCGCTCCCGCGGCGGGACCGACACCTGGGAGAACATGGTTGCGTGCTGCCTGCGGTGCAACAACGCCAAGGGGGACAAGACGCTGGGCAGCCTCGGCTGGAGCCTTCGTGTTGTGCCGCGGCCCCCGCGCGGGCCGTTGTGGCAGCTGCGCGAACTCGAGAAGCCGGCGCCGCAGTGGAACGAGTTCCTCACCGAAAGGGCAGCTTGAGCGACCCAGCGCCACTTCCGTACGACGCAGTCATCCTCGCCGGCGGGCGGTCCTCCCGGTTGGGCGGAACCGCCAAGGCAGGCCTCACCATCGGCGGCCGGACGCTCCTTGAGAGAACCCGCGCCGCCGTACCGGATGCCCTGCTGACCGTCATCGTGGGGCCGGCGGACCCCGCTCAGGAGGCGGGGGTGATTGTCACCCGGGAATGCCCGCCCTTCGCCGGGCCTGCGGCAGCCCTCTGTGCCGGACTCGCAAGCCTCGCGGCCGAGCCCGACCGGGACCTTCCCGCGTGGACCTTCGTCCTCGCCTGCGACATGCCCCGGTGCGATGTTGCGGCCGAGGTACTGCTCGGTGCCGCAGCGGAGGACCCCTCGGCTTCTGTCGTCGCGCTTGACCGGGACCGGGTCCAATTGCTCGCCGGGCTGTACCGCAGGGAGGAGCTCTTCGAGGCTGCGGCTGAGGCGCTGGCTGCGGGAGGCGCGCAGAATCTTTCGATGCGCGCCCTCCTTGCTAGGGTGAAGATTAGACCGGTCCCGGTTCCGCCGGGCACGACGTCGGACGTCGACACCTGGGCTGACGCCCGGATTCTCGGTGTTGACGTCCGCTAACCAACCCGTGGAGGGTACTCATGGACGAGCGCGAAATACTTCTTCAGCAATGGAGCGAGAAGCTGCTTTCGGCTTTTGAACTTGGGGATTCCAAGGTCGACGTCAACGCCATCCTGGCACTTGCGGGAAACGCTGCCGCCGCAGTGGTGCGCCCCGCAGCGCCGCTGACCACCTTCGTGGCCGGCTACGCCGCCGGGCTCGCCGCAGGCAGCGGGCAGGCTGAAGAAGCCGTGGCGATGCGGTCAGCGATCGAGCACGCGTCGCGGGTCTGCGACGAGGCGGGGGCGGAACGCTGATGGGCGACGTTATTGACGGCGGACGGGACATGAGCTGGGAGAAGGCGCGGGAGGCTGCTTACAACGCCGGGCAGCCGATGCCGTTCCAGACGGTGCCGCTGGCGGATGCGCTCGGCCAGACCCTCGCCGAGCCGGTCGAATCCCTCCTCGACATACCCCATTACGCATCTTCGGCAATGGACGGCTGGGCTGTCAGCGGCCCTCCGCCGTGGACCTTCGTCACGCCCAAGCCCGCCGAGGACTCCGGGCGGTGGCACCCGTCCCCACACACCGATTCGGGCACCATCACCCTTGAGCCGGGGCAGGCAACCTTCATCCTCACCGGCGGAGTGGTTCCCCACAACGCGACCGGCATCCTCCGGACCGAGCACGGGGAAATCCGTGAGAATGTGCTCACCCGGAACGACCTCGCGAGGCATGATGAGCCGGTTCAGGGCGAACACATCCGCCCTGCGGGGGAGGAAGCGGCACTCGGCACCATCGCGATCCCGGCCGGCGTCGTGCTCAATCCCGCCCAGATCGCCCTTGCCGCTGTATGCGGCCACGACACGCTGGCGGTCCTGAGGGCGCCGCGGGTTTCGCTGCTGATGACCGGTGACGAAGTCATCGAGGCGGGGCTTCCCCAGCCGGGCCAGGTCCGCGACACGTTCGGGCCCCAGCTGCCCGCGCTCGTGGCGATGCTCGGCGGGCATGTCGACGTCGCGGGGAGGGCCAAGGACGACCTCGACGACGTCGTCAACGCCATCAGTGCGGAGGCGACCGACGAGTTCTCCCTGGCCCGGGCGTCGGGGGATGTGCTGATCACCACGGGTGGGACGGGCAGTTCCTCCGCGGACCACATCCGCCGGGCGCTGGCGGTGCTCGGAGCCGAGATGATCATCGACGGCGTCGCGATGCGCCCCGGGCACCCGACGCTGCTCGCCCGCCTGCCGGACGGCCGGTTCCTGGTGGGCCTGCCGGGCAACCCCCTCGCGGCGATGATGGCGATGTTCACGGTTGCTGCGCCCCTGCTCGCCGGTCTGCGCGGAGCTCCCATACCGGGATTGCATCGGGTCCTCAGCGGAGGGTATTTCGAGCCGTTGAGGGGCAGGAGCAGGCTCGTGCCCTACCGGATCGAGGCCGGCCGTGCGGTGCCGAGCCGGCACCAGCGTTCGGGCATGCTCCGCGGGCTCGCCTCCGCCGACGGCGTGATGGTCGTCCCGGCCGAAGGGTGCGACATCGACCAGCCGCTTCCCGCGCTGACGGTGCCCTGGCATCCGGTCCCGCAGGCCAACTGACCTCCCGCACGACTGACTTCCCGCGCAACTGAGAGGAGCAAGCACATGAGCAGCCGAGTCACCCAACGACGCCGCATCACCAAGTTCCGGCTCGGTTCCGATGTTCCGGGTGGATCAACCCGGCGCGAAGACGTCCTTGCCGGGGAAGAACCGCTTGAAATCCGGCTGGGCGGGAGGCCGTTCACCGTGACGATGCGGACCCCCGGAGACGACTTCGACCTCGTCGCAGGCTTCCTCGTCTCCGAAGGGGTGGTGTGGGAGCCGGGGCAGCTGCCAAGCCAGCGCTACTGCGCCGGAGTGGACGACAACGGGCAGCAGACCTTCAACGTTGTGGAAGCCCAGCTCCGGCCGGGAGTGGTGTTGCCGGAGACTGCGCTCGAACGGCACGTCTACACCTCGAGCTCCTGCGGGATCTGCGGGACCGCCTCGATCGATGCCGTCCGCAAGTCGTCCCGCTTCGACCTGCGCGAGGACAACGCCCCGGTCGACGCCGCCGTCCTCGCCGGCCTGCCCGACCGCCTTCGGCAGAACCAGAAGCTGTTCGACCGCACGGGCGGCGTCCATGCGGCGGGCCTGTTCACAGGCGATGGCGAGCTGCTGTGCCTGCGCGAGGATGTGGGCCGCCACAACGCCGTCGACAAGGTGGTGGGATGGGCGCTGCGCGAGGGCATGCTTCCCCTTGCCGGAACGATCCTCCAGGTCTCGGGCCGGGCATCGTTCGAACTCGTCCAGAAAGCGCAGCTCGCGGGCATCCCGATCCTTGCGGCGGTCAGCGCCCCCTCCTCCCTCGCAGCCGACCTTGCCGACGATGCCGGCCTTACCCTCGTCGGGTTCAGCCGCGGCACGTCGTTCAACTGCTACTCGCATCCGGAACGGATCCGTCCCGAGACACCCGCGGAATAGCGCCCGGCAGGGCGGGGCCGCGCATTCCCTTGAGCGCGGACCATGAACTAACGACGATTGGGCCAGCGCAATGGAACTAGGCATTTTCAGCTTCGGAGACCTCCACCCCGACCCCGTCACGGGTCAGCGGGTCTCACCCGAGCAGCGCATGGCCGACCTGCTCGAACGGGCGCGCCTCGCCGACGACGTCGGGCTTTCCTACTTCGGGATCGGCGAGCACCACCGGCCGGATTACGCGGTCTCATCGGTGGTGCCCGTCCTCGCCGCGGCGGCCGCGCAGACCCGGAACATCCATATCGGGTCGGCGGTGACGGTGCTGAGCACCGAGGACCCGGTGCGCGTCTACCAGCAGTTCGCAACCCTCGACCTGATCTCCCGGGGCAGGGCGGAACTGACCGCCGGCCGGGGCTCCTTCATTGAGTCGTACCCCCTCTTTGGAGCCGCACTCGAGGATTACGACGCGCTTTACGAAGAGAAGATCGACCTGCTGCTGCGCCTTGACGCGGAGGAACGCATCACGTGGAAGGGCCGTTTTCGACCCCCACTCGACAACGCACAGATTCTGCCCCGGCCGACCTCTGGCTCACTCGACATCTGGATCGCAACGGGCGGAACGCGGCAGTCGACGCTGCGCGCGGCTGCCCTCGGCCGGCCGGTGATCTACGCGATGCTCGGCGGGACCGTGCGCAACTTCGAGGAGCACGCCGAGCTGTACCGGAAGTTGGCCGCTGAGGCGGGCCACGACCCCGGTGCCTTGCGGGTGGGCGTCAGCAGCGTGGGGCTGGTGCTGCGCGAAAAGGCGAACGAAGTGTTCCGGCCGTACTGGATGGATTCGATGGTCCGGATTTCGGGCGAGCGGGGCTTCCCTAAGCCGAGCGGGGTCACCTACAACATGCAGTCGGCCCGGTCCGGGGCCGTTTTTGTCGGGACTCCGGAGCAGGTTGCACAGAAGATCGTTCTCACCTCGACCTTCATGCAGCACGACCGCCACATCTTCCAGTTCGACTTTTCCTCCGTCCCGCAGGCCCAGGTCCTTGAGTCGATCGAACTGCTGGGCACTGAAGTGCTGCCGCTGGTTCAGAAGGAACTCGGCGTCGCCTGAGGCTGCTCCTCCTTCCCGCCGAGTTCGCAGGTCACCACCCTTTAGGGGCCCGAAGGCGTGGTGAGCTGCAGTGTCGGCAGGAGGGGCGGCGGGCAAGCCGTCTACCGCCGCTTCCGCGTCCCTCGAGTTCGCAGGTCACCACCCTTTGGGAGCCCGAGAGCGTGGTGAGCTGCAGTGTCGGCAGGAGGGGCGGCGGGCAAGCCGTCTACCGCCGCTTCCCGTCCCTCGAGTTCGCAGGTCACCACCTTTTAGGGGCCCGAAGGCGTGGTGAGCTGCAGTTTCGGCAGGAGGGGCGGACGAAGAGGGGCGACGGCGGCGGGCGGAAAGAGGGACGACGGCGACGGGCGACGGCGCGCGGGGAGGGGCGGCCGACGGCTAGAAGGGGTGGAGCAGGCGCTGGACGAACCTTCGCGTACGTTCGTGCACCGGAGCCCGCAGCACCTGGTCGGGGTGGCCGCGTTCAACGACGACGCCGCCGTCCATGAATACCACCTCATCGGCGACTTCGCGGGCGAAGGCGAGCTCGTGGGTGACGATGACCATTGTCCAGTCCTCCTCGGCCAGGTCCTTGATGACCTTGAGCACTTCACCGACGAGTTCGGGGTCAAGCGCTGAGGTCGGCTCGTCGAAGAGCAGCAAGTCGGGACGCAGCGCCAGCGCCCGAACGATCCCCACCCGCTGCTGCTGGCCGCCGGAGAGCTCGAACGGATACTGGTCCTTCTTGGCGAGGAGCCCGACGCGCTCAAGGAGTTTCTCGGCGTCCTGCTCGGCCTCCCGGCGCTTGCGCTTCTGGACCTGTACCGGGCCCTCGATGATGTTCTCGAGGACCGTCATATGGGGGAACAGGTTGTACTGCTGGAACACCATGGCGCTGTGGTCCCGCAGCGCCGAAAGCTCCTTGGAAGAAACGCCTGCACCGAAGGTCACCGACGGGCCTCCGGCGAAGGCGACGGTTCCGCCGTCGGGCACCTCGAGGCCGTTGAGGCAGCGCAGCACTGTGGTCTTTCCCGATCCCGAGGGCCCCACGAGGGCCACGACCTCGCCGCGGTGCACCGACAGGTCGATCGACCGCAGCACGGTGTTCGTGCCAAATGACTTCTCCAGGCCCCTGGCGGTGAGCAGAACCGGACCTTGGCCCTCCTGCACCGGGCGGATCGGCTCAGTGGATGACATAGCGGTCCAACCTCTTTTCGAGTGAGTGCTGCCCGACGGCAAGGATGGAGCAGAACGCCCAGTAGATCAACGCGGCCTCAAGGTAGAGCAGCATGAACTCCTGGCTGAAGGCCGCAATCTGCTGGGCT
Source organism: Arthrobacter sp. TJ-254 (assembly GCF_058269175.1). Lineage (NCBI taxonomy): Bacteria > Bacillati > Actinomycetota > Actinomycetes > Micrococcales > Micrococcaceae > Arthrobacter > Arthrobacter sp. TJ-254. Next base: position 67,809 of record NZ_JBZCNF010000003.1, read on the forward strand.
TCGCGGAAGAGTTCGGTGACGAGGATCAGCGAAGCCAGGGAGGTGTCTTTCACCAGGGAGATGAAGGTGTTCGACAGCGGGGGAACCGACACGCGCGCCGCCTGGGGGAGGATGATCCGCCGCAGCGTCCTGCGCCGGGTCATTCCAATGGTGTGCCCGGCCTCCCACTGGCCCTTGGGCACCGAAAGGATGGCGGCCCGCAGGATCTCCGCTGCGTATCCGGCGACGTTGAGCGAGAACGCGATCACCGCGCTCGGCCACGGCGGGATGGTGACGCCGATCGAGGGGAGTCCATAGAAGACGACGAACAGCTGAACCAGCAGGGGAGTGCCCCGGATCACCGAGATGTAGGCCCGGGCGACGCCGGCAAGCACGCGCCGTCCGCTGATCCGCATCAGGGCGAGGAGCAGTGCCAGCGCCAGTCCCAGGACAAAGGACACGAGCGTCAGGGGGATGGTTCCGGTCAGCCCGCCCCGGAGGATGGGCCAGAACGAGCTCCGGAACAAATCCCAATCCACGTATCAGTCCTTCCGTCCGCGGGATGTGCGCGCGGCCGCGTCGAAAAAATCCCCAGCCGGCGGTGGACGCCGGATCCTCGTTCCTGCCGCCGGTGCGCCGCCTACGGCTGCGGCCTACTTGCTGACGTCGGTTCCAAAGTACTTCGTTGAAATCTCGGCAAGGGTACCATCGGCGCGAAGTTCGCTCAGGGCCTCATTGACCGCCTCGACGAGATCGGTGCTGCCCTTCTTGAAGGCAACAGCGCTCTCGGAAGTCTCCTCGGTTTCCGCCGCGATCTTGATCGAAGAATCCTTCGAGGTGTTCTGGTAGTCGAGGTAGGTCAGCTCGTCGTTGATCGTTGCGTCGACCCGGCCCTGCTGGAGGAGGGCAACCGACTGGGCCCATCCCTCGACGCCTTCGACGTTGGCGCCGCTCTCCTTGGCAAGTTTGTACCAGTTGCTGGTGAGCGACTGGGCGGTCGTCTTGCCGCTCAGGTCCTCGAAGGATTTGATTTCGTCGTTGTCGGCGCTCGTGACGATTACGCCGTTGCTCACGGTGTAGGGGTCGGAGAAGTCGTACTTCTTGGTGCGATCCTCGGTGATCGACACCTGGTTGGCGATGGCGTCGAAACGGCCGGCTTCAAGCCCGGCGAAGATGGCATCCCACTGGGTCTCCTCGAACTCGACCTCGACGCCGAGCTTCTCGCCCACGGCGGTGATCACCTCGACGTCGTAACCGGTGAGGTCGCCGTTGCCTTCCTCGTGGAAACTGAAGGGCTTGTAGGTTCCCTCGGTACCGACGGTAAGGACGCCGGCCTCCTGGATCTGCTCAAGGGTTGTGGGAGCCGCGTCGGATGCTCCACCGCTGGTTCCCCCTGCCCCGGGTTCGGACGAAGCCGAGCATCCGGAGACGGCAAGGGCCAGCGCTGCGGCGGTGCCGAGGAGGGACAGGCGGAAGGTCATGGGAAATCCTTTATGTCTCGCGGGTGGTCTGCTGGGCGGTCCGGCGGGCGGACTCCAGTAGTGCAACAACACTGCACCATTCCATTGTTCCGCGCTGCTGGCGATTCAATGTGACCTCGTATGTCGAAACTTTCCGGCAACCCTTGATCCTGCCCCCGAAATTGTGCCTAGGGCATACACGGGAAGACCGGGGGTGCCAGCGCCTAAGCTTGAAGAGGCTTAACGGAAGGCACCTGTATGAGCATGGAAGGCGCGGCCTGGAGTTCCCTTTACCGGATCTCGACCGCCAAGGACCGCACGAACAAATTCTCCAAGGAAACGCTGAAGCGTATCGTCGCGTTCGCCGTCCCCTACAGGGTGAAGCTCACGCTGTTCATCATCCTGTCGGTCGGCTCGGCCTTCCTCGCCGTGGCAACCCCGGTCCTCGCCGGGCAGGTCGTCGACGTCATCGTCGCCCGCGGCTCAACCCAGACTGTCATGTGGCTGGCCCTCGTCATTGCCCTGGTTGCGGTGGCTGACGCCGGCGTCAGCATGGCAACGCGCTGGTACTCGGCGAACATCGGCGAGGGCGTCATCCTCGACCTGCGTACAGCCGTGTTCAACCACGTCCAGAAAATGCCGATCGCCTTCTTCACGCGCACCCGCACCGGTGCGCTGGTCAGCCGGCTCAACAACGACGTCATCGGCGCGCAGCAGGCCTTCAGCGGCACCCTCTCCGGGGTGGTGAGCAACACCGTGGCGCTCGCCCTGACCCTCATCGTCATGCTGAGCACCTCCTGGCTGGTCACCGTCCTCGCAATCGTGATGCTGCCGCTGTTCCTTGTCCCCGCACGCCGCATGGGCAGCAAACTCGCCGCGCTGCGGAGGGAGGCAGCCGACCACAACTCCGCCATGAGCACGCAGATGACCGAGCGGTTCTCGGCTCCCGGAGCCACCCTGGTGAAGCTGTTCGGCCGTCCCGACTCCGAATCCGAAGAATTCCGGGTCCGTGCCGCCCGGGTGCGTGACATCGGCGTGCGGATGGCGATGCTCCAGTACGTCTTCTTCACGGCGCTGATGCTCGTCTCCGCGCTGGCCCTGGCACTTGTCTACGGTCTCGGCGGAACGCTCGCGCTTGGCGGGCAGCTTGAAACCGGTGAGGTCGTTACCCTCGCACTGCTCCTGACCCGCCTTTACGCGCCGCTGACGAGCCTCGCCAACGCACGGGTCGAGATCATGAGTGCGCTCGTCAGCTTCGAGCGGGTCTTTGAAATCCTCGACCTCGTGCCGTTGATCCGGGAAAAGGCGGACGCCCGGAACGTGCCGGGCGGGCCGGTCACGATCGAATTCGACGACGTCCGATTCGCCTATCCTTCGGCCGACAAGGTTTCCCTCGCCTCCCTTGAAGAGGTCTCGACCCTCGACACCCGCGGCGGAGAAGAGGTGCTCCACGGCATCTCCTTCAAGATCCTGCCCGGCCAGACGGTTGCCCTGGTGGGCACCTCCGGCGCCGGAAAGTCGACGATCGCGCAGTTGCTGGCGCGCCTTTACGACGTCGACAGCGGCGCGGTGCGCCTGGCCGGCGTCGACGTCCGCGACGTCACCTTCGCCTCGATGCGCTCCACCCTGGGCATGGTGACCCAGGACGGGCACCTCTTCCACGAGACGATCCGCTCGAACCTGCGGCTCGCACGCCCCGAGGCGACTGAGGACGAACTGTGGGACGCCGTGCGCCGCGCCCGGCTCGAACCACTGCTGCGGTCCTTGCCCGACCAGCTCGACACAATGGTCGGCGAGCGCGGCTACCGGCTCTCCGGCGGAGAACGCCAGCGCATGACGATCGCCCGCCTGCTCCTTGCCCAGCCGCGCGTTGTGATCCTCGACGAGGCCACGGCTGCCCTCGACTCGACGTCGGAGGCGGCCGTGCAGGCCGCGCTGACCGAGGCGCTCGAGGGCCGGACGGCGATGGTGATCGCCCACCGGCTCTCAACGATCCGCAGCGCCGACCTCATCCTGGTCATCGAGGACGGGCGCATCGCCGAACAGGGAACCCATGAGGAGCTGCTTGAGCGCAGCGGCCGGTACGCGGAACTGCACCGTACCCAGTTCGCAGTGGAGAAGGCCGTCGCGCCGGACGAGGATCCTGACGTCCTCAGCGGAACCCGCGCTTCGACCTAGCCGGCGCAGGCGGTGCTCCGGCAAGCTCGACCAGGGCCGGAATCACGAACTCCGTCAGCAGCGGGGCGAGGTCGGTGCGCAGCCCTAAAGTGCCGAGGTCGAGCCAGCCGATTTCCTCAATCTCCGCGGCAGGGACAGGGGTTCCTTCGAGCGGGCACAGGAACACAGTGGCATCGATGAGAGTGTCGGCCTCGTTTGCTGCCGGCCCGTACCAGGTGCCGAGCAGGACCAACCGCGAAGGGGGGACGGCAAGGCCCAATTCCTCCTGCAGTTCGCGCACCGCGGCGGCCGCCGCCGACTCCCCGGGTTCGAGCTTGCCCCCTGGCTGCATGAACAGGATGGTGCCGCGTTTGCGGACCAGGAGGAGGCGGCCGGCGCCGTCGAGCAGGCACAAGGCGGCGATTGTCAGGACCTGGGTCATTGCCGCCTCGGAGTTTCGGGCAGGACCGCCGGTGTAGCGCATTGCCCTTTTCGATCATGGTGCCCCTGGCCGGAATCGAACCGACGACCTTCCCTTTAGGAGAGGGACGCTCTATCCTACTGAGCTACAGAGGCGGGGCGGCCCTGAAACGTCGGACAGCCAAGCGGTTTTCAGCATACCTGCTCCCGCGCCCCATAGGGAAAATCCGGGCCGGCATTGGCGCTTCGGAGAGGTTCCAGCACCATGCATGCGCCCAGAGGTTTTTGTTGCACTCCACGGTCTGGCCCTAGCAATGTTGGGCAAAGTCCACAACGTGATTGCGGTCACGGGTAGGTTGCTGTTCATTAGAGGGATGGCAATTACCCACATACTCCCCAGAGCGGTAACCGACGAGGTCGGATGGCTTGCCGCAATCGACAACGCAATCAATGCGATCTTCGAGCCGATCACAACCGTTTTCTCAGCGATCGTGTTTTTCCCGATCACCATCGGCGAGGTCAGTTTCCCGGCTGTCGTCGCCTGGCTCATCGCTGCCGGCGTCATCTTCACCATCTACTTCGGGTTCATTCAGTTCCGTGGCCTGAAAGTCGCCTCGGAGGTTATCCGCGGTAAATATTCGGTCAAGGACGACCCGGGGGAAGTGCCCCACTTCCAGGCGCTGACCTCCGCCCTTTCGGGAACGGTGGGACTCGGCAACATCGCCGGTGTCGGCGCCGCCATGGCCCTGGGCGGGCCCGGCGCCACCTTTTGGATGATCCTCGCAGGCCTGCTCGGCATGGCCAGCAAGTTCGCCGAGTGCACCCTCGGCGTGAAGTACCGCGAAGTCCATGAGGACGGTTCGGTCAGCGGCGGCCCATTCAAGTACCTTCCCATCGCCTTCAGCAAGTTCGGGAAGGTCCCCGCAAAAATCCTTACCGGCATCTTCGCCGTCGCCATCCTCATCTTTGGTGTCGCGGGCGGCAACATGTTCCAGGCCAATCAGACATTTGCCCAGGTGCAGAACGTCACCGGTGGTGAGGACGGTTTCTTCGGCAGCGCCGGCTCCGCCCTGATCTTCGGAATCGTCCTGGCCGTCCTCGTCGCCGCCGTCATCCTGGGCGGCATCAAGTCCATCGGATCAACAACCAGCAAGCTCGTTCCCGCCATGGGATTCGTCTACGTGGCGTCCTGCCTGCTCGTCATCTTCGTGAACATCGGACAGGTTCCCGCAGCCTTCGGCGCCATCATCCAGGGTGCCTTCGCCCCCGCCGGCATCGCCGGCGGCGTTGTCGGCGTCATGGTCGTTGGATTCCAGCGTGCCGCCTTCTCCAATGAGGCCGGGCTGGGATCGGCTGCGATCGCCCACTCGGCCGTGAAGACCCGGAGGCCGGTCAGCGAGGGCTTCGTTGCCCTCTTTGAACCGCTCGTCGATACGGTGCTCATCTGCACCATGACGGCGCTTGCCATCATCATCGCCGGTGCGCCGAGCCTCCAGGCCGGCATCGATCAGGTTCAGGCCGGCGACGGCCCGCCTGACGGCGTGACGCTCACCTCCGACGCGTTCGCAACGGTGCTGCCGTGGTTCCCCATCGTGCTCGCGGTTGCGGTTGCACTCTTCGCCTACTCCACACTGATCACCTGGTCCTACTACGGTCTCAAGGCGTGGGAGTTCCTCTTCGGCCGCGGAAAGAAGTCGGAGGTCCTCTACAAGGTCATCTTCCTGTTCTTCACGGTCGCCGGCTGCGTCCTGACCTTCAGCCAGGTCATCAGCTTCGCCGATGCCGCACTGTTCGTCTGCGCCTTCGTCAACCTGCTCGGCGTGTACCTGCTGCTGCCGGTCATCAAGCGCGAGATGAAGGACTACCTCGCCGACCGCAAGAGCGGGAAGCTTGCACTGCTAGGAATCGAGCCCGGGGAGATGGAGCGCCCTCGGAGCTGATCCAGCTCATCAATCCAGTCTCCGGACCATTCACCAAGGCGCCCGCCGGCACTCAAGCCGGCGGGCGCCTCCGTGTGCTGGAGGAACAGCCCGAGGGCCCGATCGTGGGGCCGGGAGATACCATGCGCGTGCCGACAGTCAGAGGCACCGCCTAGACTTGAATGCACCATGGATATGCTCTTCGACCCATACCCCGCCCCCTCACCCGCCGGATCGAAAAAATCAGGCATCAAGACCGGCAGCGGGGAAACCCCTTCATCCGATCCGGCGCTGGCGCATGCCCCGGTGCCCGGACCGAACGAAGCGCGGGCCGCGGAGCTCCTCAGCGGGTTGAACCCCCAGCAGGAAGAGGCCGTCCGGCACAGCGGCTCCCCGCTGCTGATCGTCGCCGGGGCAGGCTCGGGCAAGACGCGGGTGCTCAGCCACCGCATCGCCTACCTTCTCGCCACGGGGCGGGCACGGCCGGGAGAGATCCTCGCCATCACCTTCACCAACAAGGCGGCCGCCGAAATGCGCGAGCGCATCGAAGCGCTTATCGGCGACGTCGCCCAACGCATGTGGATCTCGACCTTCCACTCCTCCTGCGTGCGGATCCTGCGCAGGGAAGCCGCAAGCGTCGGCCTCAACTCCAACTTCTCGATCTACGACTCGGCCGACACGCTCCGCCTGATTACGATCGTCGCCAAGGGCCTTGACCTCGACCCGAAGCGATTCGCGCCGAAGGCGATCCAGCACAAGATCTCGGCGTTGAAGAACGAACTCATCGACGAGGAAACCTACGCCGGCTCGGCCGACTCCGGCGACCCCTTCGAGCAGGCGGTCGCCGAGGTCTACAAGGGGTACGCCCAACGCATGCGCCAGGCGAATGCAATGGACTTTGACGACCTCATCGCCCAGACCGTCTACATGTTCCGTGCCTTCCCCGGAGTTGCCGACTACTACCGCCGCCGCTTCCGCCACGTCCTCGTCGACGAGTACCAGGACACCAACCACGCCCAGTACGCGCTGGTCCGCGAGATTGTCGGAGTTCCCGGAGAAACCACCGACTCGCCGGCGGAGCTGACCGTGGTGGGCGACTCGGACCAGTCGATCTACGCCTTCCGCGGAGCCGACGTGCGCAACATCGTCGAGTTCGAGAACGACTACCGGAACGCCCGGACCATCCTCCTCGAGCAGAACTACCGTTCCACCCAGACAATCCTCAGCGCAGCCAACGCCGTCATCTCCCGCAACCCGAACCGCCCCGAGAAGCGGCTGTGGACGGCCGAGGGCAACGGCGAAAAGATCGTCGGCTACGTCGGCGAAAACGAGCACGAGGAAGCCCGGTTCATCGCCGAGGAGATCGACCGCCTCCAGGATGAGGAAAACCTGCGCCCCGGCGACGTCGCGGTGTTCTACCGCACCAACGCACAGTCCCGCTCCATCGAGGAGATCCTCCTGCGGGTCGGCCTGCCCTACAAAGTGGTCGGCGGAACCCGCTTCTACGAGCGCAAGGAAATCAAGGACGCCCTCGCCTACCTTCGGGTCCTGGTGAACCAGGACGACGTCGTCAACCTGCGCCGCATCCTCAACGAACCCAAGCGGGGCATCGGTGACCGCGCCGAGTACGCGATCGCTGCCTTGAGCGAGCGCGAGCGGATCAGCTTCATGGAGGCGCTGCGCGCGGCGGACCGCGCTCCCGGCATGGCCACGCGTTCGGTGAACGCTGTTGCGCACTTCGTCAAGCTCATCGACGACCTCGCCGAGGTCGCCAGCAGTTCCGGGGCCTCCGCCGCCGTCGAGGCCGTGCTGGAGCAGACGGGCTACCTTGAGCAGTTGCGCACCAGCAACGATCCGCAGGACGAATCACGGGTCGAGAACCTCGCCGAACTTGTCGCAGTGGTGCGCGAGTACGAGCGGGACAACCCCGAGGGAACCCTCGGGGACTTCCTCGAGCAGGTCTCGCTCGTGGCCGACGCCGACTCGATCCCTGACGCGCCGGAGGGTTCGGTCGAAGAGGTTGAGAAAGCCGTAGCCGAGGCCCGGCGGCAGGGCGTGGTGACCCTGATGACCCTCCACACCGCCAAGGGGCTTGAGTTCCCCGTGGTGTTCCTCACCGGCATGGAACAGGGAATCTTCCCGCACCAGCGTTCGGCAACCGACCCCAAGGAACTGGCCGAAGAGCGCCGGCTTGCGTACGTGGGCCTCACCCGGGCCCGCCGGCGGTTGTACCTCACCCGGTCCGAGGTGCGGAGCATGTGGGGCCAGAGCCAGTACAACCCGGCGAGCCAGTTTGTTGCGGAAGTGCCCGACGAACTCATCGAGTGGAAGCGGGAAGGGGCATCCCTTCCGGCTTGGAACGCCAGTCCGACAAGCGGTCCACGGTTCAGCGGATCGTACTGGGGCGCAGGAGGTGCAGCGGGCGCAGCTCCCGCAGCGGCGAAGGCGATCGGCAGGGTGCAGCCGCAGAAGGAGGTCGTTTCGGTCGCGCCGGGGGACAGCGTCAACCATTCGACCTTTGGAAACGGGACGGTTGTCGCAGTCGAAGGCTCCGGCGACAAGACCGTCGCGAAGGTGCGCTTCGATGCGGGCGAAAAGCGCCTGCTTCTGCGCTACGCGCCGCTCACGAAGACCGCCTAGGCGGTCTCCAAAAGCAATAACCGAAAGGGCAGTTTTTCTACAACTCATAGAACTGTGGCCTTACTCACGAAACCGGTAGTCTGGAAAAGGCGCTCAGCGCCAAGGGACTACAGTTCCCTGTGTAAACCTACTTCGACGTAGAAGGACACCAGCCCGTGGACCTGTTTGAATATCAGGCGCGCGATCTCTTTGAGGCACACGGAGTTCCCGTGCTCGCCGGCATCGTGGCGCACACCCCCGAAGAAGCAAAAGCAGCAGCTGAAAAAATTGGCGGCGTCGTCGTCGTCAAGGCTCAGGTCAAGGTTGGTGGCCGCGGTAAGGCCGGCGGCGTTAAAGTGGCCAAGACCCCCGAAGAAGCAGAACGCTATGCCTCCGACATTCTGGGGATGGATATCAAGGGCCACACGGTACACACCGTGATGATCGCCCAGGGTGCCGACATCGCCGAGGAATACTACTTCTCCGTGCTGCTCGACCGGTCGAACCGCAACTACCTTGCCATGTGCTCCGTCGAAGGGGGCATGGACATCGAGCAGCTCGCCGTCGAGCGCCCCGAGGCCCTGGCCCGCGTCGCCGTCGACCCGGCCGTCGGCATCGACTCGGCCAAGGCGCAGGAAATCGTCGAAACCGCGGGATTCGCACCCGAACTGCATGAAGGCGTCACCGCGACGATCCTCAAGCTGTGGGACGTGTTCGTCAATGAAGACGCAACCCTGGTCGAGGTCAACCCGCTCGTGAAGACCGGCAGCGGTGACATCCTGGCCCTCGACGGCAAGGTCACGATCGACGAGAACGCAGACTTCCGCCACCCCGACCACGCGGCACTCGAGGACAAGGAAGCAGCCGACCCGCTCGAGGCCAAGGCAAAGGCAAACGACCTCAACTACGTCAAGCTCGACGGCGAAGTGGGAATCATCGGCAACGGTGCCGGCCTCGTAATGTCCACCCTCGACGTCGTCGCCTACGCCGGTGAGTCCCACGGCAACGTGCGCCCCGCCAACTTCCTCGACATCGGCGGCGGAGCCTCCGCCGAGGTCATGGCCGCCGGCCTCGATGTCATCCTCAACGACACCCAGGTCAAGAGCGTCTTCGTGAACGTCTTCGGCGGCATCACCGCCTGCGACGAGGTCGCCAACGGCATCGTCAAGGCGCTTGAGATCCTCGGCGACGAAGCCAACAAGCCCTTGGTCGTGCGCCTCGACGGCAACAAGGTGGACGAGGGCCGTGCCATCCTGCGCGAGGCCAACCACCCCCTGATCACCCTGGCCGACACCATGGACGAAGGCGCCGACAAGGCCGCCGAGCTGGCTTACGGAAAGTAAAGGTTCCAATGTCTATCTACCTGAATAAAGACTCAAAGGTGATCGTCCAGGGCATCACCGGCGGCGAAGGCACCAAGCACACCGCCCTCATGCTCGCCGCAGGCACGCAGGTCGTGGGCGGCGTCAACGCCCGCAAGGCCGGCACCACCGTCACCCACGGCGACGTCACCCTGCCCGTCTACGGCACCGTGAAGGAAGCAGTCGCAGAAACCGGCGCCGACGTCTCGATCGTGTTCGTTCCGCCGGCGTTCACCAAGGACGCCGTCGTCGAAGCGATCGAAGCAGGCCTCGGCCTCGTCGTCGTGATCACCGAGGGCGTTCCAGTGCAGGACTCGGCCGAATTCTGGGCCCTCGCCCAGTCCAAGGTTGACGCCGACGGCAAGCAGATCACCCGCATCATCGGGCCGAACTGCCCGGGAATCATCACCCCGGGGGAGTCCCTCGTGGGCATCACCCCGGCGAACATCACCGGCAAGGGCGGGGTGGGCCTCGTTTCGAAGTCCGGCACCCTGACCTACCAGATGATGTTCGAGCTGCGGGACCTCGGCTTCTCAACGGCCATCGGGATCGGCGGCGATCCCATCGTCGGGACCACCCACATCGATGCCCTCGAGGCTTTCGAGGCCGACCCCGAGACCAAGGCAATCGTCATGATCGGCGAAATCGGCGGCGACGCCGAGGAACGTGCGGCCGAATACATCAAGGCTCACGTCACCAAGCCGGTCGTCGGCTACGTCGCAGGGTTCACCGCACCCGAAGGCAAGACGATGGGCCATGCCGGCGCGATCGTCTCCGGTTCGGCCGGAACCGCCCAGGCGAAGAAGGAGGCCCTCGAGGCCGCCGGAGTCAAGGTCGGCAAGAGCCCGTCCGAGACCGCCCGCCTGCTGCGCGAGGTCTACGCAACGCTCTAACGCCTGACGCGTCGAAGCCCCCTGGGCCGCCCTTCTGGGCGTCCCGGGGGGCTTTTTCTCTTGCAGCCGAGCAGGGCTTGCCGGTTCGTCGGGGACAATGGGTCAATGACCACCACAACGCCGACCGATTCCCCCTATCTCATCACCCGGTCCCGGCTGATCGAAGCGCCGGCGCAGCAGATCTTCGACGTGCTCGCGGCGCCAGGCCTGCACAGCGTGATCGACGGCTCCGACACGGTGCGCGGTGAACAGCCCAACGGGCCCGACCGCCTCTTCCTTGGTGCCCGTTTCGGTATGGAAATGAAAATCGGGGTGCGCTACAGAATCCTGAACCGCGTCGTCGAGTTCGACGAAGGGCAGCGCATCGCCTGGCGCCACTTCTCCCGCCACGTGTGGCGCTACACCCTCGAGCCCCGCGGGCAGGCGACCCTCGTCACCGAACAGTGGGATGCCCGGACGGTTCCCCTCAAGGTGCTGCTGCGCGTTGCCGGATATTCGCGCCGCCATCCCGGCAACATCGAGCGGACGCTCGAGCGCCTTGAGGAGTATCTGAGGACGAACCCCTGACCACCTGCCGGACGGCTCAGCCGGCCGAGGTGCCGAAGAGCATGCCGAGGAGATAGGTCGCCGCGGCGGCACCGAGCCCGATGGCGAGCTGGCGCAGTGCGAGCTTCAGCGGAGAGGCGCCTGACAACAGGGCCACAACGGCCCCGGTCGCCAGCAGTGCGGCGCCGACGAGGATGCAGGACGTGACGACGGCAGCCATGCCCGTCAGTCCCGCGAGGTAGGGAAGGATGGGGATCACGGCGCCCGAGGCGAAGAAGCAGAAGCTCGATGCCGCAGCGCCCAGCCCGGTGCCGACCTGCTCGTGGGCGTCCTCCGGTTCCTCGCCTTCGGGCTGCAGGGAGAAGCTCGGGTCACAGTCGCAGTCCGCGAGCCCCATCCGTTCCTCGGCGCGGTGCGTTGCCGCCTCGAGGGTCATTCCACGGGCCCGGTACACCAGGACCAGCTCGTTCGCCGCGATATCGAGTTCCTTTGAGGCCGTCAGGGTGACCTGGGTGGGGCGGGTTGCCGAGAGCAGCTCACGCTGGGAGCGGACCGATACGTACTCGCCGGCTCCCATGGACAGCGCCCCTGCCAGCAGCCCGAAGAGGCCGCTGACAAGGATGAGGGACGTTGAAACCCCGGTGGCCCCGATGCCCATGATGAGTGCAAGGTTGCTCACCAGGCCGTCGTTTGCACCGAAGACAGCGGCCCGAAAGTTTCCGGAGAGGCGGTTGCGCCCCCGGGTCGCCAGGGCGCGGACCACTTCCTCATGGATTTGTTCGTCAGCCGCCATGGCGTTGGTCGCCGTGGGATCGCTCGCGTACGGTGAGCGTCCTTCGGCGCGCTGGGCGAGTGCGAGGACGAAGACGGAGCCAAAGCGCCGGGCCAGCAGGCCCAGCACCCGGTTGCGCAGGGAGGGGCGCACGGGCTGTCCCGCAGCGTCACCCAACAGCCGGATCCAGTGGGCCTCGTGCCGCCCTTCGGCATCGGCGAGGGCAAGCAGGATGTCGCGTTCTTCGCCGTCCCGGCGTCGGGCAAGGTCTCTGTAGGTCGCTGCCTCGGCACGCTCATCGGCGAGGTATTGGCGCCACCTCTTGATGTCGTGGGGGCTCGGCCTTGGATGGGCGGCTGTCACTCGGGTACTCCTGCTCTTGACGATCGCAGGCCGGGCGCGTGGAGCTCCGGCCTGCAACACGTGGACGTGTTGGGCCGAAGGTCTCGCTCGCCGCCGGTGGGCGGTGGACTGCCGGGCGGCTTAATTGGCGCCAGTATGTCGACAGGCCTCGTGGCGTGCCACCACGGAGCTACTCCCCTTCGCTTCTCCAAGTCTAACCTCTCGTCCGACGGCGGCTGATTCCGCGGGAGGCGGGTGCCGCCGGAGGGGAACGCGGCCGGGGCGGCAGCATGCTGCAGAATGAAGGATTGGGTAGCTACCACGACGGCGGCGGGGCACTGTAGAGTCAGCAGGGTCAAAACAGGAAGCAGGCTTATGAAATTGGAGTTTCCCCGCCCGTGGGTGTCGAACTATGCTCCCGGGGTGCCGCACGAGATTTCCGTTCCGGACGGCTCGTTGTTCGACCTGCTTGAGGCCTCCGCCGCGCGGCACCGCAGCCGGACCGCTCTCGAATTCTTCGGCGCCGGCACGACCTACGGCCAGCTGGGCGACGAAGTCCTGCGCGTGGCCGAGGCACTGCGGCGGCTCGGAGTCGTGCCGGGGGACCGGGTGGCCCTCGTCCTTCCCAACTGCCCGCAGCACATCGTCGCTTTCTACGCAGTGCTCCGGCTCGGAGCGGTCGTTGTCGAACACAACCCGCTGTACACCGACCGCGAGCTGCGCCATCAATTCGAGGATCACGGAGCGAAGGTGGCAATCGTCTGGGACAAGGTCGTGCCGCGCGTGCAGCGCCTGCCTGAGGACCTCGGACTTGATGCAATCGTTTCGGTCGACCTCACGCGCGCGCTTCCGGCCCGCAAGCGCCTTGCGCTGCGGCTTCCCCTTCCCGCCGCACGGCGGGCCCGGGCGGCCCTCACCACATCCGAGAAGCTGACCGGCCCGCGCCGGGTCATCGGTTGGGACAAGCTCGTCGAGGGCGGGAGGCTGCGGGCCAGACACCCGCGCCCTGCAGCGGGCGACACCGCGGTCATCCAGTACACAAGCGGGACGACGGGCAGCCCCAAGGGAGCCGTTCTCACGCATCGAAACCTGCTCGCCAACGCGGCCCAGGGCAGGGCATGGGTTCCCGGGCTGACCGAGGGGCGGGAAACGGTCTATGCGGTGCTGCCCATGTTCCACGCCTACGGCCTCACCCTCTGCCTGACCTTCGCCATCAGCATCGGCGCCCGGCTTGTGCTCTTTCCACGCTTCGACGTCGACCATGTGCTCGAGGCCGCGCGGCGCACCCCGCCAACCTTCCTGCCGGCCGTGCCGCCCATCTATGACCGGCTCGCAGCCGCCGCCGAGGAGCGCGGCGCCGACCTCACAAGCATCCGCTTCGCCATCTCCGGAGCCATGAACCTGCCGCAGGCCACGGTCGAGCGGTGGGAGAGGGTGACCGGCGGATACCTTGTCGAGGGCTACGGCCTCACTGAAACCTCGCCTGTGGCACTGGGCAACCCCATCGGGCCGACCCGCCGCCCTGGCACGGTTGGACTGCCGTTCCCCAACACCGACGTCCGTGTCGTGGACCCCGACAACCCGACGGTTGAGCGGGCGCCTGGAGAGGCGGGGGAGCTGCTGATCCGCGGGCCCCAGGTCTTCTCGGGCTACTGGCGCAAGCCGGAGGAAACCGAGGCGGCCCTCCTTGAGGGAGGGTGGTTCCGGACGGGGGACATCGTGAAGGTCGACGCCGACTCCTACGTCAGCATCGTCGACCGCATCAAGGAACTGATCATCACCGGCGGGTTCAACGTTGCGCCTACCGAGGTTGAGGAAGCACTCCGAAGCTGCAACGGCATCGCCGACGCCGCCGTCGTGGGTCTGCCGCGCGCGGGAGGCGGTGAGGACGTCGTCGCCGTCGTTGTCCTGGCCGATGGCCAGCAGCTCGACGAGGACTTCCTCCGCAGCCACTGCCGGGGCGCCCTTGCCGCCTACAAGGTTCCCCGCCGCATCGTTGTTGTAAACGATCTGCCCCGCTCCCTGATTGGGAAGGTGCTGCGCCGCGAGGTGCGCAACAATCTCCTGAACGACACGGCATGCTGACGGCACAGCATCGTAACCGAAACATTCAACGGGAAGACAGTGAAAACATGAGCGTCAATGCACCAGAACCGATGAATCCCTGGAAGGACAGCCTTGGTCGGGCCAGCACCCGCTGCGCCCAGGTCCTCCTGATGCTGCTCCTCGCGGTGATCACTGTGTACGCGCTCATCCAGGTGCGCCTCGTCGTGATTCCGCTGCTGCTCGCCCTCATCCTCGCCGCCGCCATCGTGCCGCTGGTGCACTGGCTCCGCCGCAAGGGCTGGCCAAGCTCCGCTGCAACCGGCTTTTCCTTCCTGCTGCTCCTGCTGCTCTTCGGCGGGCTGATCACCGGCATCGTGTTCGCGGTGCAGCGGCAGGCCGGGGAATTGGTGGACAGTGCGGTGGAGGGGTTCGACCAGCTCTACGCCTTCGTCGAAAACGGACCACTGCCCATCGATCCGCAGCAGATCCAGCAGGCGCGGGACGCAGCGATCGACTTTGCCACGAGCAGCACGGCCGGCGCCGGCGCCCTTTCCGGCCTGAGCGCGGCAGGCAACTTCATCGCCGGCGGCCTGCTGATGGCCGTCATCCTGTTCTACTTCCTCAAGGACGGCGAGAAAATCTGGGCCTTCATCCTGAGGGCGTTCAAGGGCAAGCGGCTCGTGAAGGCCCGCCGGGTCGGCTACAGCAGCCTTGCCGTGCTCGGTGGCTACGTACGTGGAACGGCCATCGTGGCGTTCGTCGACGCTTTCTTCATCGGCCTGGCGCTGTTCATCCTTGGCATCCCGCTGGCGCTTCCGCTGGCGGTCATCGTCTTCATCGGAGCGTTCATCCCCCTGGTCGGGGCGACGCTGGCCGGAGTTCTCGCGGCGCTTGTCGCGCTTGTCTCAAACGGGCCGACGGCGGCCCTGATCGTCATCATCGTTGTCATTGTCGTCAACCAGCTCGAGGGTAACTTTCTCCAGCCGGTGGTCATGGGCCGCACCCTCAGCGTCCACGCTCTCGTGATCCTGCTCGCCCTGACCGCCGGCACTATCCTTGCCGGAATCATCGGGGCGATCCTGTCGGTTCCCGTTGCGGCCGTGACCTGGGCGGCCATCAAGGCCTGGAACCAGGAGGACGACGACGAGATCACGCAGACCGAAATCGTGAAGGCGGAGCAGGCCACTGCCCTCGATGAGAGCGGCCACGGCCTGAGCACCCTTCCCAAGGACGACCCCAAGGCCATCGAACTGGCGGATCGGGCCGGCCGTGCCGCGCAAGAGGAGCGCCCGGGTACGGCCTCGCGGGGAGTGACGCCCGAGACGGAGGAGAATCCCGACATCTTCGCCTCCGAACCTGCGCCGCCGGCGCCGGGCGGCACCACCCGGACTGACAAGCGCCGCGACCGCCCCGACGGCGGATCGAGCGCGCTGGGCGGCTGATCCCTCAAGCGGACGCGAAAGGGCCCCTTCTGCATTGTGCAGAAAGGGCCCTTTTGCGTAGCTGGCGCACCCCTCGGGCTGCGTCGCCACCCGTCGGCAAATCCTTCCGTCATGCCGCAGTTGGCCGGGACATTGCGTCGGCCCGCCGCTGCGACTGCTGCCGTTCCCGCCGCCGCGGGGCAGGAAGGAGTCCGGTCAGTGCCGGCCGGCTGCCGCGCCTGAGATCTCCGGTGTGACGTCCTCGGGGACGTTGCCTGCCACGCGTTCCTCCCAGGCGGTCATGACCGCCGGATCGGTGCGCGGGCTGGCCATGGAGGCCAAGACGTAGGCGAAGGCCGACGCGGCGAGGCCGAAGTAGATCGGATAGTTGGAATAGATGCCGTCGTACTGGTTTTCGGCGTTCACCTCGAGGTAGATCATGGTGCCGAGGGTGACAACGGTTCCGACCGCCATTGAGATACCGGCGCCGAGCCCGTTGCCGCGCTTCCAGACAAGGCCGCCGATGATGGCGACGAGCAGGCCGCCAACAAGGATGTCGTAGGCGATCGTCAGCGCGGCAACGACGTCCTGGACGACGATGGCAAGGGCGATTGCCGCAAGGCCGAGGCCGAGGACCCACCAGCGGCTTTCGGTGACCTCACGCTCGGCGCTTACTGCCGGAGCGGCCTTGGCGGCAGCGCTCCGGTTCGACCAGCTGCGGACATAGGGCAGCACGTCGGTCCGGGCGACCGTCGCAGCGGCGATCAGCGCACCGGACGCCGTCGACATCATCGCGGCAACGGCGGCGGCAAGGACGAGGCCGCCGATCCCGACCGGCAGGACGTTGATGGCCACGTCGGCGTAGACGTCGTCCTGCGAGGCGATGTCGGGGAGGATGACGCTCGCCGCCATGCCGATCAGCGCGCCGGCAACGCCGTAGAGGATGCAGTAGACGCCGGCTGCTGCCCCGCCCCACCGTGCGACCTTGGCGGTCTTGGAGGTGAAGACGCGCTGCCAGATGTCCTGGCCGATGAGCAGGCCCAGGGTGTAGACAACGAAGTAGGTGATGATGCTCTGGGCGCCGATCCCGGTGAGGCTGAAGAATTCGTCCCCGGCACGCTCGGAGATGCCGCTGAAGCCGCCGGCCGAGGCGAGCGCGAAGGGAAGCATGAGCGCGAAAACGCCGATCGTCTTGATGATGAACTGCGCCATGTCGGCAAGGGTGATCGACCACATTCCGCCGACGGTCGAGTAGATGAGGACGATGATTCCACCGAGGGCGATGGACAGGGCGCGGTCCCAGCCGAACAGCACAACGAAGATCGTGGCGTAGGCCCCGGTTGAGGTGGCGCAGAGCATCAGGGTGTAGGCGAGCATGACGATGCCCGAGACCTTTGTGGCTTCGTGGCCGTACCGCAGCGTGAGCATCTGGGAGACCGTGTAGATCTTCAGCTTCGATATGGTCGGGGCGAAGAGGAGGCTCAGCAACAGCACCCCGGCGCCGATCGCAACGACAAGCCACATGCCCGAAAGGCCGTAGGTGTAGCCGAGCCCTACCCCGCCGACGGTCGAGGCGCCGCCGAGCACGACGGCTGCCATGGTCCCGGTGTAGAGGAAGGGTCCGAGCCTGCGCCCGGCCACAAGGTAGTCGCTCTTGTTCTTTGTGCGCGACTTTCCCCACCAGCCGAAGCCGAGCATTGCCGCGAGGTAGAGCACAACGATTGCGATATTCAGGTATTCCATAGTTCTTCCCGTCGCGCGGATGTTGCCCTGGAGGCAACACGTGTTGTCTAGTAGGCTATTGTGACCCGGGTTACACGTCAAGCCTGCCGAGGGGCCGGGCGGGCCGGGAGCATCCGGTCGGTATGCTCAACATTAGATGCGCGCAGAAAGAGGACTGCAATGAAGGCTCTTCCGGTTGAACCCACGAATGCGCCGGTGGCGATAGGTTCGCGCATCCGGGCGGCGCGGCAAGCGCAGCGCATGACCATCGAGCAGGTCGCCGAATCCACCGGACTCACCAAGGGCTTCCTGAGCAGGGTTGAACGCGACCTCACGTCTCCGTCGGTCGCTTCGCTGGTGACCCTCTGCCAGGTTCTTTCGATCTCCATCGGCGATCTGTTCCTCGCCCCTGAAACCCACCTGACCCGGCTCCAGGAGGCTCCGCGGATCAGTCTCGGTGGTGAGGGAATCACCGAGCGGCTTATGACGGCCCGGTCGGAGCGCCGGCTCCAGGTGATCCGGGCGGAGGTTGAGCCGCATGGACGCGGTGAAAGCGACCTCTACTCCGTTGACTGCGAGGTCGAAACCCTTCACGTTGTGGAAGGGCGCTTTGTGCTGATCTTCTCCAACGAGCGCTTCGAGCTCGAAGCGGGGGACACTGTGACGTTTCCGGGGCGCGAGCCGCACACCTGGGTCAATCCGACGGCGCAGCGTTCGGTGGTCCTCTGGACACTCGTCCCCGCGGCCTCGCGGGGCTGAGCCAGCCTGCCCGCTCGGGGGCCACCTTCGGCCCGCCGGCCGGTGATGCGGCCACTCCGGGCCGCTCCTCAGCTCGGCGGGGCGGTGGCTGCCTTGACCGAGACTCCGGTCACAATTAGCCTTATACAAAACAATTGATGCTTATAGAGCAACTTCGCAGGCGGTTGTCCTGCGGGCTGCCTCACGGGACGGACTAAACGACGATGGAAGAACTGCGGATCACCGCCGGCGGGAAGCTCGGACCTGTCGACTCAGCACGCGTACCGCGCTATGCCGGAGCCGCGACGTTTGCCCGGCTGCCGCGCCTGGACCAGGTGGAACGGGCGGACATCGCCGTCGTCGGCGTGCCCTTCGATTCGGGAGTTTCCTACCGCCCGGGTGCCCGCTTCGGCGCGAACCATGTCCGCGAAGCTTCACGGCTGCTGCGCCCCTACAATCCGGCATTGAACATTTCCCCCTTCGAGCAGGTCCAGGTGGCCGACGCCGGAGACATGGCCGTCAACCCGTTCAACATCGGGGAGGCAATTGAAACAGTCCAGCACAACGCGCTCGAGCTGACCGCGGACGGCACGCGGCTCGTGACCCTCGGCGGGGACCACACGATCGCCCTTCCCCTGCTCCGCGCGGCATCAGAACGGGCCGGAAGTCCAGTTGCACTGCTTCACTTCGACGCCCACCTCGACACCTGGGACACCTACTTCGGTGCGGAGTACACGCACGGGACCCCCTTCCGCAGGGCCGTTGAGGAGGGCATCCTCGACACCGAGGCAATCTCCCACGTCGGTACGCGCGGGCCGCTCTACGGAGTCAAGGACCTTGAGGACGACCGCCGCTTCGGGTTCGGGATCGTGACCTCCTCCGACGTCTTCCGGCAAGGCGTCGACGAGACAGTAGCCAAGCTGCGGGAGCGCATCGGCAACCGCCCGCTCTACATCTCCGTCGACATCGACGTCCTCGACCCCGCACACGCCCCCGGCACCGGAACGCCGGAGGCCGGCGGAATCACGAGCCGGGAACTGCTCGAGATCCTGCGCGGATTCCGGGGAATGAACCTTGTGGGCGCCGATGTCGTGGAGGTGGCACCGGCCTACGACACTGCCGAGATCACCGGCGTCGCCGCCTCCCATGTCGCCTACGACCTCGTGAGCCTGATGGCTGACAACCTCTCTTCAACCCCCGTCAAGGAAAGCTGAATGGAACTCACCGACAGCGCTGCCTCCGCCCCACCGCACCCCATCTCCGGCCAGCGCAACGGCGGCGATCTTGTCGTCGAGACGCTCACCGCCCTGGGCGCAAGCACCGTCTTTGGCATCCCCGGCCAGCACGCGCTCGGCTTGTTCGATGCGCTCTCCCGTTCGAGCCTGGAGTTCGTCTCCTCCCGCGTCGAGAACAATTCCGCCTTCGCCGCCGACGGGTTCTCCCGGGCTACCGGCGAGGTCGGGGTCCTCTTCCTCTCGACGGGTCCCGGAGCGCTCACCTCGCTTGCCGGGCTGCAGGAGGCCTATGCCACGGGCGTGCCGATGGTCGTTATCGCAAGCCAGATCCCATTGGAGGGCCTCGGCGCGCGCCGCAAGGGCATGCTGCACCAGCTCGACGATCAGAAGGCCTCGGCGGCCAACGTCACCAAGAGCCAGCGGCTGATCCAGCAGGCCTCGGGCATCCCCTCGGCCATCCAGGACGCGTGGACCGAAGCGGTTTCCTCGCCCCAGGGCCCGGTATGGATCGAGATTCCGCAGAACGTGCTCCTCGACCCCGTGCTGGTGCCGCGGGTCGAGGACGCGCTCGCCGAGCCGTTCGACAACCCGCCCCGCGTCGAGCTGGTGCGCGAAGCCGTGGCCTGGCTCAAGGAGTCGAAGCGGCCGGCGATCGTCGCCGGTGGGGGAACCCGCCGCGGCCGCGCTGAACGTCAGCTCCTGTCGATCGCGGAGAAGCTCGGTGCGCCGGTCCTCTGCTCGCCCGGCGGAAACGGTGCTTTCCCGTGGAATCACGAGCTCTCCCTCCAGGCCTGGGTCGAGGACCGATACGTCACAGAAGTGCTCGAGGACGCCGACCTGCTCCTGGTGATCGGTTCGTCCCTCGGTGAAGTCACCTCAAACTACTTCACGCTTGAGCCTCGCGGCCGCATCATCCAGATCGATGCCGAGCCCCGGGTGCTCGAATCGAACCGCCCGGCCCTGGGCATCCGGGCCGACGCCGGCCAGGCGCTCACGGCGCTCGACGAGGCCCTGCCGGTGCTTGATCGTTCCCGTACGGAAGGCTACGACGCCGCGGCGCTCGTGGCGGAGACCCTGGCCAAGGTCAAGGCCCGCCTCGACGGGCAGGACCTGCTCAAGGAGCGGACCTTCATGGCCGACATCCGGGCAGCCGTGCCCGATGACATGCAGACCTTCTGGGACATGACCATCTCGGCCTACTGGGCGTGGAGCTGCTGGGATGCCCGTGCGGGGCAGTTCCATTCGGCGCAGGGCGCCGGCGGGCTCGGCTTCGGCTTCCCGGGTGCCCTCGGCGGATCGGTTGGACTCGCGTCGAAAGGGAAAACCCCCCGCGTCCTTGCGGTCTCGGGTGACGGTTCGGCGATGTATTCGATAGCCGAGCTGGCAACCGCCCGTCAGCACAACCTTCCAGTGACCTGGCTGATTGTTGACGACGGCGGGTATGGCATTCTCCGCGAGTACATGGAGGGCGCCTTCGGGAAGGCCACGGCCACGGAGCTGGCCCGGCCTGACTTCGTGAAGCTCGCCGAAGCGTTTGGTGTTCCGGCACGCCGCGTGGCACCCGAGGACATCGGCGAGGCACTCAAGGAGGGCTTCGCGGCGGAGGGCCCCAACGTCGTCGTCGTCGAAACCCTCATGCGGCTGTTCGCACCCACCCATCTTGACTCCTGAGCTTTTCGGCTGACCGGTTCGCAGCTAGGGTCGAAAGACCCGAAGGCCGAGCGAAGGAACCGCAATGTCATTCAGCAAGGGCGATAAGGTGAACTGGAACACCCCGCAGGGGCAGACCGAGGGCAAGGTTCTCGAGAAGCGCGATAAGGAATTCACCTTCGACGGGCAGAAATTCAAGGCCTCCGCCGACGAGCCCTATTACATCGTCGAAAGTTCCAAATCGGGCAAGCAGGCGGCGCATAAGGAAAGCGCCCTCAGCAAGGCCTCCTGAACGGGGCGGGCCCCTCATTTCGGTCTGCCGTCTGTGGTTCTCCAGTGTCAAGCCATTTCTTGGGCGCCGAGGCGGTTTCCGGAGCATTTTCCCTCCACTGGGACAAGATCCCGTCAGGATCGGGGCCGTTCCGCGCCATTTGCCGTACTTTCCTCCTCCTCTGGTCCGCGCCGGCCATTCTCGGAGCCGCGATCACCGACTCGACGTAGCTTAATCGTAAGTACGCTGATAAACGTAGAGGGTACGTCGGTTTTCAAGGACAAGGAGTACGACATCATGGCAGGAAACCTTTTGGCACGGTCCGCCCACGACCTCGGCGCGGCAGCGTGGTTCGGCGGAACGCTCATGGGCGCCGTCGGACTGAACGGAGCCACGGGTAAGGCGAAGGATCCGCGCGAGCGCACGCGCCTCTCAAGCCTCGGTTGGGCAAAATGGACGCCGGTGCAGGTTGCTGCGTTCGCGGTCCACGCCGTCGGTGGTCTTGGACTGATCCTTGGCAACAAGGGGCGGCTGGCGAAGCAGCAGGGCGTCGGGACGAACACGTTGATCAAGGCGGTCGTCACCGTTGCCGGAATGGCGCTCTCCCTCTACGCGGGAATGCTCGGCAAGAAGGTTGCCGAGCTCGCCGAGCAGGGCGGCGAGGGTGCCACGGAGCCCCGTCCCGGTGCTTCGGACCAGCTCGCCAAGGCGCAGTCGCAGCTGAAGATGATCCAGTGGGCACTGCCGGTGGTCAGCGGCACCGTCGTTGCTCTCGGCGCCCACCAGGGCGAAATGCAGCGGCCGCAGAACGTCTTCGAAGGCATCTTCAACAAGCGGTCCTAGCTCGGGCTTCCGATCCCCCGCCACACGCCGCACCGCGCGGCGGGCCCTCCCTCCTTTACCGGGGCGGCCGGTGGCGGGGGATCGCCCGTCCGGGAATGAAATACCCCTCCCTCCGGTTATCAGGTACATGCAAACGTATGTATTTGGAAGGGGTGCACGATGACTAAGCAAATCCTTGTCGTTTCTGCTGGTCTTGGAGTGCCTTCCTCGAGCAGGATGCTCGCGGACCTGCTCTCGGAAGCCGTGACGGACGCGCTTCGCGTGCAAGGGCAGCCGGTCGAAGTGGAGACGGTCGAACTGCGGGAATTGGCTGTCGACATCGCCAACAACCTCGTCACCGGCTACGCGCCTCCGGCCCTCGACGCGGTGTTGAAGCGTCTCGCCGACGCGGACGCGCTTGTTGTCGTGAGCCCTGTCTTCTCGGGATCGTACAGTGGCCTGCTCAAGTCGTTCTTCGACGTCGTCGACAACCAGGCGCTTGGCGGAATGCCCGTGGTCATCGGAGCCACCGGCGGAAGCGCGAGGCATTCGCTGATGCTTGACCATGCGATGCGCCCGTTGTTCAGCTACCTGCGCATGGTGGTTGTGCCGACTTCTGTCTACGCCTCCCCGCAGGACTGGGGAGCCGGCGACGAGGGTGCGGCGGGGCTCGAAGAGCGCGCCCAGCGCGCGGCAAAGGAACTGGCCGCGCTGCTCGTTGGATCGGCGACGACGCGGGCGCCGCGCGCCCCGGAGGTCTCGGCCCCTTTCGAGGAACTGCTGGCACGGATCCAGGGCCGCTGAGCGGAAGCGGCGCCTGTTCCCGTTGGCCGCGGGAACGCCCGGGCGTAGGGCCGTTACTGCATTGTGAAAGTGCTGGCCAGCGCTGAGCGGGCGGCGGGAAGCGAGAGCAGGCCCGCCACCGCGGCGTTGCGCGCCCTGAGCGCGGCCGGCGCGAGGGGGCGCCCCAGTGCCATGTTCACGTGGGCCCGGCGCCGGGCGAGCATCGCCTCACGGCGCCGGGTCGTATTGAACCGCGCCACCTGCCGGCCCACGTCGACGCCGTCGCGCAGCGCAGAGACGATGACGGGAGTGAGCAGGCCCGCGTCGAGCCAGCCAAGGTTCATCCCCTGCCCTCCGATAGGGCTGATCTCGTGGGCGGCGTCGCCAAGGAGGATGGTCCGGCCGGCGATGAAGCGGTCGGCGATCTGGGAGCGGACCCCAAACGCGCTCAGCATCGTGTTCCCTGCCCGGTCGAGACGTATCCCGGTGCGCGCGGAGACAAGTGCGGCAAGGGCGTCCACCGTCGGCTCAGGCCCTGGGGAACCCGTGCGCACCACCCACCTCCGAATCCCTCCGGGGAGCGGAAACGACTCGACGATTCCGTGCGGCTCAAGGTAGAGCACCGCAGCTGAACCGTCGCCACTGGTGTCGGGAAAGTCTCCCATCAGGTACCGGTCGGGGTAGGTGCGCCCTGATGCGCCGATTCCGGCGAATTCCCGCACCGAGCTCTTCGCGCCGTCGGCTCCGATCAGCAGGCGGGACTCCACCGATGCGGGCTGGCCGTCCTGTTCCACGGTGGTGACGACGTGTCCGGGCCATTCTGCAGTCCCTACCGCCGTGATCCCGCGGCGGAGCGTACCGGGGAACGCTGCTTCGAGGCGGCGCTCGAGCACCTCCTCGGTCACCGCCTGCGGAACGGCAAGCACGAACCGGTGCCTGCCCGGGAGCGAAGCGAACGAGAGCGCGGTGACGTGGCGGCCGCCGCTGCGGGCGATCCCGTGCGTGATGCGCACCCCGCGGGCCGTGAGCTCGTCGCTGACGCCCGCCGCTTCGAGGGCGGCAAGCGCCGGCGGGTGGATGCCGATCGCCCGGGAATGGGAACTCCGGCGGGTGCGGCGCTCAAGCACAACGACATCGAGCCCGGCCTGCCGGAGCAGGATGGCTGTGTAAAGGCCGACCGGCCCGCCGCCGACAATCACGACGTCATGCATGGGGTGCGTGCCCCCGTTCAAGGACGAGGAGGTTGCGGAAGGGGCTGGCGCTCTTCACGCTCCATCCCCGGCGGCCCTGGCTGCGCAGCACCTCACGAAGTTCTTCCGGCGTGTAGCTCCGGCGGATCGAGGTGAGCCCGTCCTGGCGGATATACGACCCGCGCAGGGGGAGGGTTGCTGCGGAGAAGAGCCCGTAACCGACGCGGCTGCGTGAAATATCGCTGTGGACCCCGACTCCGACCGCCAGTTTCTCGGTGTCGTTCAACAGGCCATCGAGTTCGTCCGGCTCGAGATGGTGGAGCACATGGTTGGAGGTTACGGCGGTGTAGGTCCTGCCTTCGGCCACGAGGTCCGAGCTGAGGGCCCTGCGGTAGGTCAGACCCGCCACGGGTGGCTGGGCGGCGGCATAGGCATAGGCCCGTTCGTCCGGGTCGATGGCGGTGATTGTCAGCAGTATGCCGTCACGGCGGGCCCACCTTGCGAACGCCCGGGGGACGTCGCCGCCGCCCGAGCCGATGTCGAGCAGGGTGTTGGCCGACGTCGGGGAGAACTGCGGGCGCAGGATCCGGACGTAGGTGCTCCTCCAGCCAGAGACGACGGAATTGACGAGGCCGAACTGGGAGTAGGTGCGGTCCAGGGTGGCAGGGTCGCAGTCCGGTTTGTCCATCTGCTCGACCGCGCTGGTGTCGCGCTGCCCCAGGAAGCCGAAAGGATTCATCCTCCCACTTTGGTCAGCAGCGCCGTTTCGACGGTGAGGCCGGGGCCGAACGCCATCGAGCAGATGCGCTCGTCGCCGCCGGAGAAGGGCTGTTCCAGAATGTGCTTGAGCACGAACATCACGGTGGCGCTGCTCATGTTGCCATAGTCGCGGAGGATGGTGCGGGCGGGAACCAGCTGCTCCTCGGTGAGCTTGAGCTTGGCTTCGACCTTGTCGAGGATGCTGCGGCCCCCGGGGTGGATGGCCCAATGCTCAATATCCCGGTAGTCGCCTCCCTCAAGGGAAGGATCCCGGGCCAGCAGCGGCTCGAGGGCTCCAACGATGTGCTCGTCGATGATGTGGGGCACGTAGGTGCCAAGCACCATCTCGAAACCTTCATCACCGATGTTCCACGCCATCGACTCCTCGCCGACCGGGGTGAGGATCGTCTCGAAGTGGTCGAGGCTGAGCAGCGGCCCCTCCGAGGGGAACTCGCGGGCGGTGACGACCGCGGCGGCGGCGCCGTCGGCGAACAGCGACGAGCCAACGATCGTGTCGGGGTTGTTCGATGACCGCACGTGCAGTGAACACAGTTCGGCGCTGACAACGAGGACGACGGCCTCGGGATCCGCTTCGCAGAACGCCTTCGCCGAGCGCAGCGCTGGAAAGGCGGCGTAGCAGCCCATGAAGCCCAGATGGGAGCGCTGAACCGACGGATTGAGACCCAGCGCCCGCACCACCTTGTAGTCCGGGCCGGGGTTGAAGAAGCCGGTGCAGGAGACTGTCACCACGTGGGTCACATCCGAAGCCTCGACGCCGGCGGCAGCGTCGAGCGCCTTTTGCGCCGCCTCGATGAACAGTTTCGTGCCTTCGACGGCGTACAGCTCGTTACGGGTCTTGGTGCTGGGACTGAGGATGCGCATTGTCCGAGAGTCGAAAAAGACCGGGTTTTCCGCTGCGCTGTCCAGGGTGAGTTCCTTCACCGCCGTGTACCGGGTGTTGATGCCCGAGGAATCGAATGCCGCGCCCACCAGGCGGGTGCCCAGACGGGTCAGGTCGGGCTGGGCGGCGAAGGCCTCCCGGACCTGCGGCTGCACCATTATTGTCTCGGGCACAGCGGTTTCCAAGGACCTCAACAGAACTGTCATAGTCAATTGATAGAGGACTAACGCGAAGAACACAATGTCAGTAGGCTTATCATTCCGCAGTTTTCGAGGTGAATGGAGCACAGCATGGTGGATGGCCCAAAGAACACGCTGAACCAGGACGACCCCCGAGAACCTGCCGCCGAAGCGTCGACCGAGCTCCAGGACTACCCGGGCTTCACCGAGCAGATGAAGCCCCGGCCCGACCACGGGGAGGAGTCTTACAAGGGCAGCGGACGGCTCAAGGGACGCAAGGCGTTCATCACCGGCGGTGATTCGGGGATCGGACGCGCTGTCGCGCTCGCCTACGCCCGGGAAGGAGCCGACGTCGCCATCGGGTATCTCCCCGAAGAGGAGGAAGACGGCAAGAGCTGCGTCGAATTGATCCGGGCCGAAGGTCGGAAGGCCGTCGCGGTCCCCGGAGACGTCCGGAGCGAGGAGTACTCCCGCACCGCCGTGGCGCGGGTGGTTGGCGAGCTGGGCGGGCTTGACCTGCTCGTGAACAACGCCGGATACCATCTGGCGCAGCCGGGCGGAATCGAGGACATCTCTGCCGATCAGCTCAGGCGGACCTTCGAAACGAACGTATTCGGCGCCGTCTGGCTGATCCAGGCCGCACTGCCGCATCTGTTGCCCGGCGCATCGATCATCACCACAACATCAATCCAGGGCTACCACCCTTCAACGAGCCTGATGGACTACGCGGCGACAAAGGCCGCCCTGAACAGCCTCACCTTCAGCCTGGCGGAACTGTTGGGCGAGCGCGGCATCCGCGTCAACGCCGTTGCCCCGGGACCGATCTGGACGCCGCTCCAGCCTGCCACGACCACTTCCGAAAAGCTTGAGACCTTCGGCGAAGACACACCCCTCGGGAGGATGGGCCAGCCCGCCGAACTGGCCGGTGCCTTCGTCTTCCTCGCCTCGAACGACGCGCGCTACGTATCCGGCGAAGTGCTTGCCGTAACCGGCGGGAAATACCTTGCGTGATGGATCGTGACGGCCACTAGGGTGAAGGCGCGATGCTTACAGTGCCGATGCCTCAGGCAATGTGGAGGTACCCCTTGGTGACTGCACGGCGCCGCCGTGCTGCGGCCCTTTCGCTTATGCTCGCTGCAGCGCTGGCCCTATCCGGATGCTCAGTTCAGCAGCGGCCCGCGGAGGCGACGGCCGATGCGACCAGCGGGGCAACGGCCGGTGCAACCGGCGGTGCGATCGGCGGGGCGACGCCGGATGCCACAGCAACCCCGCGCAATTCCCCGGACCCGTCACCCTCGGCGCCGGCCACCTCTTCCGGCCCACCGGTGACGTCGCCACCGGCAACTCCGGCGCGCAGTGCACTGCCCCGAGGTGGAACCAGCCTCTTCCCCGCGCACCGGCTCGTCGGGTACAGCGGACATCCGCTCTCTCCGGGACTGGGGCGCCTGGGCATCGGGGACCTCGACGAGCGGGTCAAGGAGATCGAGGCGCAGGCGGCAGCGTTCGCCGGCGGGAGGAAGGTACTGCCGGTCCTTGAGCTCATCACGGTCGTTGTGCAGTCCGAGCCCGGAGCCGACGGGAAGTACCGGACCTTCACCCCCGACGAGACGATCCGGCAGTACCTTGAAGCCGCACGGCGGCACAAGGCACTCCTGCTCCTGAACATCCAGCCTGGCCGTTCGAGCATGACCGCCGAAGTGAAACGGCTGGAAAAGTGGCTCAAGGAGCCGGATGTGGGGCTGGCTTTGGATCCCGAGTGGGATATCACCGACGCCGAACTGCCGGGAGCGGTGTACGGGTCGACGGCCGGCGAGGAAATCAACGCGATTGCTGCTGACATCGATGCCCTGGTCAAGCGCGAGAAGCTGCCGCAGAAGGCGCTTGTCTTCCACCAGGTGGCGGTAGGCGTCGTCACCAACGAAGCGGCAATCGGCGACTATGCGGGGGTCGAGGTGATCAAGAGCGCCGACGGTATCGGCTCGGCCGATCTGAAGATCGAGGCCTACGACCTGTTGACCGAGGGCCTGCCTGCTTCGATCCATCCCGGGTTCAAGCTGTTCTTCGAGGAAGATGCGGCACTCGGTCCGCTGATGACGCCGCAGGAGGTGCTTGCGCTCGATCCGCAGCCGGAATACATCCTGTACGAGTGATTCCGACGGTCCTCACGGCTAGGCTGCGGTGGGCTCCTTCGCGCTTCGACCAAGCCGCACGGCCGTCCGCAGCGAATATCAGCTAAATCGCCGCCCTGGCCGTGGACACCGTTGTGGAGTTCACGGCCGCCGGAGCGGCTTCACCGACGGCAGAGCGAGGAACACCGATGAAGATCCGATGGAGCGTCCTTCTTGCCGCGGGCCTCGCTGCGGCATCCCTCGCGGGATGCGGCGTCGCGGAGGAAAATCCGCTCGACGTCAATGCGGCGCGGGAGGCGCGGCCTGGCGTCGCCGCCGGAGCGGTGGCGGGAGCCGTCTCCGAGGACGACCCGCTCAATATCGGTGCCGATGGAGCGAAGCTCTGCGGGGTGCAGCCGAAGGACAGTTTCCAGGAATACACCGTCATGCTCCACAACCCCACCCTTGAAACCTTCACGTTCGGCGAAATCGCGCTCGGCGCGCCATCGGGCCTGAGCATCGTCGAAGCGGAGATTTCCCCGGCCAACAGGGAAGGCCACGGCCACCACGGTGCCGAAGCAGACGCCCACGCGGGCCACGAACCGACGCCCAGCGCCACATCCACGGAGCCAAGCACCTTTCAGGTTGAGCCCGTGCCTGCGGCAGGGTATCGCTTCGAGCCGGATGCCCACATCAACATCGTTGTCGCAGTCTCACTCGATGAGGCGGTCGACAACGGCACTGCTGAAAACATCATCGTCAACTTCGCGTCGGACGCCCGCGAGTACACAGTGGCCCACAACCTTGAAATCGAAATCGACAGGGTGAGCTGCGGCAAGTAGCGCTACTGGGCGTCGGCGTGGCGGCCGGGCAGCAGTTCGGTGATGAGCTGCTGGACCCGGCCCCGGATCTCGTTGCGGATTTTCCTCACGGTCTCGACGTCCTGGCCCACAGGGTCCGCGACCGGCCAGTCTTCGTGGCGGCGTCCCGGGAAGTGGGGTTTTTCGGCTTCCATACCGAGCGTGATGATCACATCCGACTGTGAAACGTCGTCCTGCGTCAGCAGCCGCGGAACCCGAGTCGAAATGTCAACGCCCACCTCGGCCATCGCGTCAACCGTCGAGGGGTCGACGCGATCAGCAGGCTCCGGCCCTCCCGACAGCACACGTATCCGACCTTCGGCGAACCGGCTGAGGTAGGCCGCTGCCATCTGCGACCGCGCCGAATTGCGTATGCAGACGAACAGAACCGACGGTTTGGGAAAAGCGCTGCTGCCAATCATGTGCCCGGCCTTCGCTGTGGCGGAATCCGATCTACCCGAAATTCGATATAACGAAGTAAACCAGCACTTACGGCCATAAGCACCCCTTGTGGGCGGCGGGTTGCCCCAAGGGCGCGGTGCTCCGGTCCGGCCGGAACACCGCGGACTTCTATGTCTCTGTTCAGCCGAGCAGTTCCCGCACCATCGGGATCACCTTGGTGCCGTAGAGCTCGATGCTGTGCATGAGCTTCTCGTGCGGGAGCGGACCGAACGTGTACTTCAAATCGAACCGGTCGATCTCAAGCGTGCGGGCCGTCGCCGCGATCTTGGCTGCGACAGTTTCGGGAGAACCGACGTACAGGGATCCGGCGTCAACCTCCCGATCGAACTCGGCCCGGCTGGTGGGACCCCAGCCGCGCTCGGAGCCGATACGGTCCCTCATGATCCGGTAGTCCGGCCACAGTTCTTCGCGCGCCTGTTCGTCGGTGTCGGCAATGTGGCCCGGAGAGTGCACTCCGATCGGCAGCTGCGGCTTGCCGAACTGGGTAAGGGCCTGATGGTAGAGGTCGACGTACGGGGCAAAGCGTGAGGGATCGCCGCCGATGATGGCAAGCATCAGGGGCATTTCGTACCGCGCCGCCCGCACAACAGACTCGGGGCTTCCGCCGACGCCGATCCACGTCTTGAGCTTGCCCGATTCGGTGGTCGGGAAGACACTCTGGTTATCCAGCCCGGGGCGGGTCCGTCCCCGCCAGGAGAAGGGCTTCTCCTTGAGGAGTTCGCTGAAGAGGTCGAGCTTTTCCTCGAAGAGCTCCTCGTACTGGGTGAGCTCGAAGCCGAAGAGGGGGAAGGATTCGGTGAACGAGCCCCTCCCGAGAATCACTTCGGCACGCCCGTTCGAGGCGGCGTCGAGGGTCGCGAAGCGCTGGAAGACACGGATGGGGTCATCCGAGCTCAGGACCGTCACGGCCGAGCCGAGGCGGATGCGCTTGGTCTGGCCGGCGATGGCGGCAAGCACGGTTTCGGGTGCGGAAATGGCGAAGTCGTCGCGGTGGTGTTCCCCGACCCCGAAGAAGTCCACGCCGACCCGGTCCGCAAGGACCGCCTCGGCGATGACGTTACGAATCACTTCAGGGTATGCCAGCAGCTCCCCGTCGGCTCCCCGCGTCACATCACCGAACGTATCAAGTCCGAGTTCAAGTTTCTTCGCCATGATGGTGCTCCCGTAGTCTATCCGCGGTTCACAGTGAACCGCTTCCGCTAGAACACCAAAGCACCCCCTGCGATTCCCGGCGCACGGCAGGGCGGTGTCGGGCCGTGTGATCGCCCGAAAGGCCAAGGCGGGGCGTCAGGCGGCGGTGACACTTTCGAGTCCGAGAAGGGTGAGGCTGTTCTGCCACAGCTGATCAAGCTGCGCGGGATCGTTGAACAGTTTCGCGAAGAGGACCATGCCTTCGATCTGGGCGACGATCGACTTGGCGGTGCCCCGCGGGTCCTCGAGTTTGAGTTCGCCGCCATCGATGGCCTCACGTATTGCTGCCTCGATGATGTCGATCTGCTCCCCGAAAATATCCTGCAGCCGCTCGCGCACCGGGTCGTCCTGGGCGCTTACTTCGAGGGCCAGGTTGCCGAACAGGCAGCCCGTCACGGCACCTGTGCCTTTCAGGGCGCTGCTCTGGATTTCAGCAGTAGAGATGAACAGCTTGCGGAGGCGGTCGATGATCGTGTCGGGCGCCGTGAGGACCCCGGTCCATTCTTTCCGCTGCTTGATCCAGTGCTCGTTGATGACTTCGAGCGCCAGGGCCTGTTTGGACGGGAAGAAGTGGTAGAAGCTGCCCTTGGGAACGCCGGCCGCCGCGCAAATTTCGGCGACCCCGATCGAGCCGTAGGTGCGCTGCTGGAAGAGTGCTGTGCTCGCATCGAGAATCCTTTGACGAGCGTCTGATTTTCGTCCCATGTTGCAATTATAAGACCAGTCGGCTATAAATGGGCGAGTACGTAGTAGACCGATCATCTAGTAAGGACAACAGGTACATGGAACCTCGCAAAGTAGCAATCATCACCGGGGGCTCTCAGGGCATCGGGGAAGGGCTCGTCTCCGCGTTCCGCGGCATCGGCTATGCCGTTGTCGCCAATTCCCGCTCCATCGCCCCTTCCGACGACATTGATTTCGTTACGGTCGCAGGCGACATCGCCGACCCGGCGGTTGCTGAAAGGGTCGTCGCCACCGCGATCGAGAAGTTCGGCCGCGTCGATACCCTCGTGAACAATGCCGGGATCTTCGTCGGCAAACCGTTCACCGAATACACGATCGAGGACTATGAGCAGGTGCTCAGGGTCAACCTCGGCGGGTTCTTCCATGTCACCCAGCAGGCGATCACGCGGATGCTTGAGCAGGGTTCCGGCCACGTGGTGAACGTGACTACAACCCTTGTCGAGTATGCCAACTCAAGCCTCCCCTCGGCACTTGCCTCACTGACCAAGGGTGGCGTCTCGTCGGCGACGAAGTCGCTTGCCGTTGAGTATGCCGGCCGCGGGATCCGTGTCAACGCCGTTTCCCCCGGGCACATCAAGACCCCGCTCCACGAGTCGCATGACCACGACCTCCTCGCGGGCCAGCACCCGGTGGGCCGGATGGGCACGGTCGACGACATCGCCCGCGGCGTCCTCTACCTCGAGCAGGCCCCCTTCGTCACCGGCGAAGTCCTTCACGTCGACGGCGGTCAGAGCGCGGGCTACTAGGCGCCCGCCGCGGAGGCGGTCCTGCGGGCCGCCTCCGTCATCGATAAGGACACCCATGGTGTCCGCCCACCCGAAAGGCAACACATGAAATCCCCTGATATCGGGCCGTTGGGTACCATCACCACCGTCCTTGAAGCGTGGGCCGGTGGAATCCGCGACCACCGACCGGAGGCCGTGGCTTCCCTCTTCACCTCCGACGCTCTTTTCCAGGGCTTCGACAAGACGTACATCATCGGGCGTCCCGGCATCAGTGCCTATTACGACAAGCAGCCGTTGGGGTTGACTGCCGCTTGTCGCGTCCGCGAACACCGGCAGCTTTCCGCCGACAACCTCATCTCCTACGTGGACGTCGACTTCACGCTCCCCGGCGGTGAGGTCATCCCCGTCCACCTCACCGTGGTTCTGCACCAGGCCGGCCGTGCCTGGTTGATCAGCCACTACCACGTCTCGAAAATCGCGTAAACGCCGGGCGCCTGCCTTATCGATAGGTCCCTGCGAAGGAGGCGAAGATCTCGGCCGCAGGGGCCTGCCGAGCGAGGGGAGCCGATTGCCCGGCCCAAAGGCTGGCGAGATCGGTGCGGCCCTGTTCCTCGGCGGCCCTGCGGAAGGGCGAGGTCATTGCGCCGAGGGCGGGGTAGGGGATACGGGTCTCCCATCCCGCTGCTTCCCGGGTCACCCGGTTGGCAATGCCCCTCGCCATTCGTCCGGTGAAGGCTTTGGTCAGCACCGTTGTGCGGCCGGCCGGTCCCGTTAATGCATCCTTGTGGAAGGTGGAGGCAGCCGACTCGTGCGACACGAGGAAGGCTGTGCCGATCTGCACTCCTTCCGCACCCAGTTCGTGTGCCGCGCGGACCTGGGCGGGTGTCACGATTCCCCCTGCGGCAACGACGGGAGCGTCGACCGCGGCCACCACCTGCGGCACAAGGGAGAACGTGCCGACCAGGGACTCCTCGACCGGGGCAAGGAAAGCGCCACGGTGCCCGCCGGCGTCACTTCCCGACGCGACGATCACATCGACGCCGGCGGCCTCGAGGGAAACCGCCTCCTCGACCGTTGTTGCGGTTCCGATCAGGAATATGCCTGAGCGGTGCGCGCGCTCGACAATGTCCGGACCCGGTACGCCGAACACGAAGCTGATGACCGGCGGTGCGGCTTCCAGGAGCGCGTCGACCTGCGCGTCAAAGTCGATTTGCGTGTCCGGGAGCGCCTCGGGGGGTGGAATGCCCAGTTCCTCGAAGTACGGCGCGAGCAACGCTGTCTGGGCGTTTAGCTGGCCGCTGGCCGCCGCGTTTTCGCCGCCCGACGGGACCCACAGGTTGACCGCGAAGGCCCGTTGGGTCGCAGCCTTGAGCCGCCCGACCAACTGCGTGATTTCCGCGGGGGAGAGGTGGTGGGCACCGAAGGAGCCAAGGCCGCCGGCATTTGAAACAGCGGCGACCAGCGCCTCGGAGGATAGTCCTCCACCGAATGGACCCTGGATAACGGGAACGTCCAAGCCGAGCACCCGTGCCACCCGGGTTTGCCGTGAAGGTGTGTTCATGCTTGCGGGCCCTTCATTTCGTGATATTTCCTCATTTGCTTTCCCCTGCTTGACATGATATTGGCCTCTCACCTATAACTGAACCCACATAGTAGACCGAACGTCTAGAAAGGAAAGCACAATGACTGCAGGCCAGGAGACCGGCCGGGCGCGCTACAGCTTCACTGACGCCGCCGCGGCGCTGCGGCTGGTCCCTACCGCTCCCGTTCCGGACGTTGCCCGCGGGCCGAAGGTTCCGGACGTGGGTTATTACGTGGAGGAGCTCGCCGACGGCATGTTCCTGTTGAGCGACGGGACCTACCAGATGATGTTCGTTGTCTCCGATGAGGGAGTGGTGGCCGTCGACGCTCCGCCGACGCTCGGTCACAACATCCTTCGGGCGATCGCCGGTGTGACGAAGAAGCCGATCACGCAGATCGTCTACAGCCATCAGCACGCCGATCACGTCGGGGCGATGTCGATCTACCCCCAGGACGTTCCCCGATATGCCCAGCGGTTCACCGCGGAGCGGCTTGCGAGACTGGGTGATCCCAACCGCCCGGCCCCGACGGTGGTGTTCGACGACAATCACACCCTTCAATCCGGCAGCCACACGCTGCAGCTTGACTACAAGGGGCCGAACCACGCCGAAGGGAACATCTTCATCTACGAACCGCAGCGGAAGGTGCTGATGCTCGTGGACGTCGTTTTCCCGGGATGGGTTCCGTTCTCGAACCTTGCCGTTTCCGCCAACGTCCCCGGCTTTGTCAACGCAATGGATCAGGCCCTGGGCTATCCCTTCGAAAAGCTCGTTCCCGGGCATGTGACCCGCTCCGGCACCCGCAGGGATGTGGAGGTGCAGTCGGAGTACATTGCCGACCTGCGTGCCACGACGGAGGCGGCGCTTTCTTCTGTCGACTTCGAGAAGGTCATGGCCCCCGTGGATATGTCGAACGCCTGGGCGGTCTTCCGGGCCTACCTTGACGAGGTCGCGGCGAAGTCGGCTGACGAAGTTATTCCCCGCTGGGTGGACCGGCTGGGGGGCGCCGACGTGTTCACCCTGCCCAACGCCTGGGCGATGATGGAGGCCCTGCGCCTCGACTATGGAAGCCTCGGCCCATTCGGTATCGCCGACTAACGGGCCGCAGCGCTACATCCGCGATAGCTTTGGAAGTGGGCCGGTCGCCGCCCTGCGGCTGGCCGGGCAGGCGGTCCCGCCGCTCGCGCCGCTCCCGCCGTCGATGCGTTCAATGACCGCGGCCCGGTTCCACAGAGCCTGCTGCCGCGGCTGCGGATTCCTGGTGTGCAGTGGTGCCGGCGCCGTACTTTGAACGGCTCCCGGATCCCACCGACTACCGGGAATTATCCCAAGCCTCTTCGAGTTGATACGCATACAGTATCAATTACTCCTGATTTAGGAGTAATTGGAACACCATTCCTTCGTCGCCTTCAGCGATCCCGACGGCAACGAACCAGTTCCTGTGGCATCCCGTCCGCAAAACCGTGACGCCGCAGAGTCGCCCGGCGCGAGCAGCCGGCGGCCGGACTGCATCAGAAGCACAAGTCACCAGAAACAACACCCCAGTAGTAAGCAGAAGCAACAAGGAAAGGAATTGTCATGGATTTCAAAATTGAGGTAATCGCCGTTCCCGTTTCTGACGTGGACCGGGCCAAGGCGTTTTACGATTCGCTCGGATGGCGTTTCGACGCGGATTTCACCGTCGATGAAAGCCTCCGGGTCGTCCAGTTCACTCCTCCGGGTTCAGGGGCCTCGATCATGATCGGCAAGGGCATCACCGCCGGCGCCCCCGGCTCCCTGCAGGGCGTGTACCTGATCGTCGATGACATCATCGCCGCCCGCGAGGACATCGCCGCCCGTGGCATCGAGATCTCCGAGGTCTGGCACGATGCGAAGGGCATCTGGCACCACGAAGGTGAGAAGGACCGTGTCGCCGGGCCGGACCCCGAGCGCAAGACCTACGCCTCCTACGCCTCCTTCACCGACCCCGACGGCAACGGCTGGTTTCTCCAGGAAATCACAACCCGCCTGCCCGGCCGCATCTGAACCGCCGCATTCACCCCGCCGCGGCGTCCGGATCACCGGGCGCCGCGGCGGCACCAATTCGCAGCACCCGGCTGCGGGCGATGCACGAAT
Organism: Arthrobacter sp. TJ-254; assembly: GCF_058269175.1. NCBI lineage: Bacteria > Bacillati > Actinomycetota > Actinomycetes > Micrococcales > Micrococcaceae > Arthrobacter > Arthrobacter sp. TJ-254. Next base: position 103,779 of record NZ_JBZCNF010000003.1, read on the forward strand.
CACCTGCAGGAATAAGAAATCAAAGGCAGAACTGAGAATTTGAGGGAAGACACGACAGTGGAAAAGACAGAGTACGACCTGATCGTCCTGGGCGGAGGTGCGGTAGGCGAGAACGTGGCCGACCGTGCTGTTCAAGGCGGGCTGACCGCGGTGATCGTTGAGGCCGAGCTGGTCGGAGGCGAGTGCTCGTATTGGGCGTGCATGCCCTCCAAGGCGCTGCTGCGTTCAGCGCAGGTGCTGCGTGCGGCCAAGCACGTGCCCGGCGCGGCCGAGGCAATCACCGGTGACCTCGACGTGGCCGCGGTGCTGGCCCGGCGGGATGCCTTCACCAGCAACTGGGACGACGCCGGCCAGGTGGGTTGGCTTGAAAGCGCCGGGATCGACCTGGTGCGCGGCCACGGCCGGATCAGCGGGACCAAGGAAGTCACCGTTACCGCCACCGACGGTACCGTCACGGTGCTCACCGCCCGTCACGCAGTGGCCGTGACCACCGGCTCCGATGCCTCAATGCCGCCCATCGAAGGACTTGCCGACGCCCGCCCGTGGACATCCCGTGAGGCCACGAGCATCAAGGCTGTCCCCGAGAGCGTGGCAATCATCGGTGGAGGCGTTGTTGCAACCGAAATGGCAACCGCATTCGCCGGGTTCGGCACGAAGGTTACCGTTATTGCCCGCAGCGGACTGCTCACCGAGATGGAACCCTTCGCCGGGGAACTTGTCGCGGCGTCCCTGCGGGACCTTGGCGCCACGGTGCTCACGGACACCAAGACGACAAAGGTCACCAGGGACGGGGACACCGTGACCATCGAGACCGCCGACGGTGCCCAAATCACCGCCGGGGAGGTCCTCGTGGCCACGGGGCGCACCCCGCGCAGCACCGACATCGGGCTTGACTCAATCGGGCTTGCACCCGGGACCTGGCTGGAGACCGATGACACGCTGCGGGTTCCCGGGTTCGACTGGCTCTACGCCGTCGGGGACGTCACAGGGCGCGTCCTGCTGACCCACCAGGGCAAGTACCAGGCCCGCGCGGCAGGGGACGTCATCGCGGCCCGGGCCGCCGGCGCTGTGGTCTCGGACGGCCCGTGGGGCACGCACGTGGCTACAGCCGATCATGAGGCGGTCCCGCAGGTGACCTTCACCGACCCTGAGGTTGCCTCAGTGGGCCTGACTGCCGCAGCCGCCCGCCGTGCCGGCTATGAGATCCGGGTTGTGGATTACGAACTGGGGTGGACCGCCGGCGCCTCGGTTCACGCCGACGGGTATACCGGCAAGGCGCGCATGGTCGTCGATGAACAGCGCAAGGTCATCCTCGGGGTGACCTTCGTCGGCCCCGATGTGGCCGAGCTGCTTCAGGCCGCGACCTTTGCCGTCGTCGGCGAAATCCCCCTGGACCGGCTTTGGCACGCTGTGCCGGCCTACCCCACCGTCAGCGAGATCTGGCTTCGCCTGCTCGAAACATACGGTCGGCCCCAGCTGGCTCCAGTCCAGTAACCGGCACCTGCCGGCATCCGTACCGCCTGGGGCGGCCCCGTCCGGGCCGCCCCAAGGCATACAACAACGATCCCGCCGGCCACCCGCACTTCAATCCCACTACCCCCGGCTAGCGCCGGACACCCAAGGAGATTTCGATGGCGCTCTCGGAACGCGAGCAGGAACTGTTCGCCCAGCTGGAGAAGCAACTCCAGGACGATGACCCCCAGCTCGCCGCAGCATTGGCCCCGGCGCCCGTCCCCACCGTCTCGACCCGCCGGGTCGTCCTCGGCGTGCTCCTCACCCTCGCCGGCTTCCTGACCCTTATCGCAGGCGTCATGGTCCCGGAGCAGGCCACAAGCATCTTCGTCGGCATCCTCGGCTTTACCATGATGGGCGCGGGGATCTCGATTGCGTCGACGCTCGTCGAGCCGGGGCCCGCAGCGCGCTAGGAGCCTGGTGCGATGCGGATCGGCGCCTTCGTGCGGCGGGCCCCCGGGTTAGGGGGCGAGCCGGTCAAGGATGGACCGGGCGGAACCGGCGATGCACCGGCTGTACCCGGTGCCTGCCCATAAATTGAGGCGATGGGGATCGTTGGCCACAGCCGCAGCGGCCCGCAGGGGACTCGTCAGGTGGTGGATCTCCGGATATCCGTATGGCGCAACGGGGTCGTAAGCCCTCATGAAGTCGTTGTGGAGACCACGTGCATTCCGGCCGGAGAAAGCCTTGGTGATGGCGGTGGTCGTGAACTGGTCGGATGAAAGCGCGGCCCGGTGTGGCCCACGGGTCCCGGCTTCGTCGGCCCTGAGGAATGCTGTTCCGGCTTGGACTGCGACCGCACCCCGTTCAAGCGCCGCCCGCGTATCTTTTCCCGTGACAATGCCGCCGGCCGCGATCAAGGGGATGCCCAGATCCGAAAGCTCATCGAGGAGCCCGTGCAGGGCAGTGGTGTTCGCGGGCGCGGTTGCGTTGAAGGTTCCCCGGTGTCCTCCGGCTTCGGGGCCCTGGACGCAAAGCGAATCCGCGCCCGCCGCCAGCGCCTGTTCCGCCTCGTTTCGCGAGGTGACGGTGAGCGCTACGGCAACGCCCCGGTCCTGCAGTGCGGTGATGACGCCCGCCTCTGGAACGTCGAAAGTGAAGGACACGACGGCGGGCGCAAGTTCAAGGAGCACCTCGACCTTCTGCTCCCAGTCGTCATCGTCGTGTCGCGGGTCGCCGAGGCCCGCCTTCAGGCGTTCTACCTCGGGAGCGAGGGAAAGCGCGTACTGCTGGAGGGCATCGGCAGTGACGGTGGAGGGCTGCGGGACAAAAAGGTTGACCCCAAAGGGGGCGCCGGTCAATTCGCGTACCGCGTTGATCTCCGACCGCATTATGGCGGCCGACTTGTAGCCCGCCGCAAGGAATCCCAGTCCGCCGGCAGTGCTGACGGCCGCCGCAAGCGAGGGGGTGGACGGGCCACCCGCCATGGGAGCCTGGATGACCGGCAGGGCCAGGTCATCAAAATCGAAGGGACGATCTTTTCCCGCTGATCCGCTCACGCTGCAGGCCTTCCCTCGTGCGCTCCGTCGTGCTTTCCGCCGGGTCCAAGGCTACCCGCCATGGCGCCGGCAACAGGGGCTCAGGCTGCCTGGATGAGGAGTGGGTTGACAGGGAGGTCCGCTTTCCCTATAAATAGTAGACCGTCCGTCTAACATCTGAAAGGAACACAATGAAAAAGGTATTGATGGCAATCACCGGAGCCACTGTCTGGGAGCTGAAGGACGGCTCGCAGCACCCCACAGGCTTCTGGGCGGAGGAGTTCGTCGTCCCGGACCGAATCTTCCGCGAAGCGGGCTTCGACATCACGATAGCCACCCCCGGCGGGGTCACCCCGGTCGCAGACGAACTGAGCCTGGCGCTGGCGATGAACGGCAATGACGGCGAAAAAGTCGCGGAGTACCGCGCGTACCTTGACGGCTCGAAAGAGAACCTGGCCGCCGCCGTCGCGCTCGAAGACGTCGACTCGAGCGACTACGACATCGTCTTCGTTCCCGGCGGCCATGGTCCGATGCAGGATCTTGCAGTGAATGCCGACATCGCCCGGATCTACGAGGAAACACTCGATGACAACACCAAGGTTGTCGCGTCGCTGTGCCATGGGCCTGCCAGCTTCAGCTCGGCGACCCGGGATGGGCAGTGGCTGTTCAAGGGGCGGCGCATGACCGCGTTCTTGGATGAGGAAGAGGTTCAGGCCGGCTTCGCTGACAAGGCGCCCTGGCTGCTTGAGTCACGCATGCGCGAGTACGGCGCCATCTTCGAGTCCGGCCCCGCCTGGGGCTCCTTCGTCGTCGTCGACGGCAACCTCGTGACCGGCCAGAACCCGGCGTCGGCCGAGGAAGCGGCGAACGCCGTTATCGCCCTGGCTACGCGGGCCTGACCCACCATCTCCCGGTACCGGCGGCTCATAGGGGGCTGCCGATGCCGGGGAGTGCGGTTCGGGCATCGGCCATCGGAGCCCGGAAGCTCTTTCAATCCTTTGACTTGCATCTTGCAAGTTACACATCCGAGCAGGTAGCCTCTTTCAGCTTGCACATCGCAAGTTTGCTAGCGCCGGCACCCCAAGGGCGCAACCACCGCCACCTAGGAGACAAATCATGAAACGCTTCTCGTCCCGAGGCGCGTTCTGGACGGTCGCACTCATCCTGACCGTCACCTTGTGGTCCAGCGCTGCCGCTACGATCGTGTTCCCGGTGTACGCCGCGGAGTGGGGGCTGGCGACGTCCGTCACGACAGCGGTCTTTGCCGCCTACCCGGTGCTCCTCATCGCCACCCTGCTCATCTTCGGCAACGTCTCCGACGTCATTGGACGCCGGAACACACTGCTTGCGGGGCTGGTCTTCCTGCTCGGCGGCGCAGTGTCCTTCGCACTTGCAGCCGACACGTTCTGGCTGTTCGCGGGCCGCGCGCTGCAGGGAATCGGTGCGGGGCTCACCGCAGGAGCGGGAGCGGCTGCCCTCGTCGAGTTCAACCCGACAAAAAACCTCAAGGCACCCGGTTCGTTGAACACCATCACCCAGGGTGTCGGACTCTTCATCGCCACAATCCTCGGCGCGGTCCTCATCCGCTTCGCCCCGGACCCCCTTCACCTCAGCTACTGGCCGCTCACGCTGATGGTGCTCGTCAGCCTCGCCCTCGCGCTCTTCCTCCCGGCCCACACCCAGCCCGCCAGCACCGCGCGGAAGGCCTGGCGTCCGGCCGGCGTGCGCGTTCCCCGCCACCTGGCCGGGATCTATGCGGTTGCCGCCCTTTCCTCGGCGGTCGGCTTCGGTGAAGGATCCCTGTTCCTCTCGCTCGGCGCGCTCATCGCCCGTGATGTCACCGGCGCCTCGGACATCCTGGTCATCGGAGCGGTGCTGTCAGTCTCCTACGTCCTCGGCGTCGTCGGCGCGTACCTCGCCGGCAAAATCGACCCCACCACCTCGATTCTCCTTGGCAGCGCCTTGACCATCGTTATGGCGGTGCTCCTCGCCGCATCTGCCCAGTCCCAGTCCTTTACGCTGTTCATCGCCGCCTCGCTTGCCGGCGGCAGCGCCTATGGACTCGCGGGCGCGGGCGGCATTGGGCTTGCGGCGATGAACGCGCCGGCCCACCTCCGCGGCCAGATGCTCTCGGCAGTGCTTCTCGTCGCCTACCTGTTCCTCGGTGGCACGGCGCTTGGTGCAGGGCTCGCCTCGGCATCCGTCGGCCTTGATGGCGCGATACGAATCCTGGCCCCCATCCTCATCGGCCTGGCGGCTGCCTCCCTTGCCGCCGCGACCGCCCTGCGGATCCACCTCGCCCGCGCTTCACGCACACCGAAGGCGCACCCAGCTGCGCCGGCCGTGGCCTCCGGAGCCGAGGCGGGCTCCATCACCTGAGCCATCCTGTCGGTCGACACGGGCGATCCGGATTCCATCACCGCGGCCGTCCGCACCTCCGTTGACACCCCGATCGTCAACGCGGCGGGGATCACCGGGGCCGGGTCGCTGGGCATCTCGACGCAATGTACCGCAGCTCGTGCGCGGCTGGGCGCGGCTGGGCGCCGCTTCAGGGAGGACGGTTGGCCGGACTGGCGCCGGGAGGCACAGCGGCACAAGACCGACCGCTTCGACTAAAATGCTTGCAAGTTGCAAGTGAGAGGGTGGAAAAGTGGGATCGATCGACTGGAGAACCGGCCCGTGCTCCATCGGACGCGCTGCAAGCATCCTTGGAGACCGGTGGTCCCTGTTGATCCTGCGAAACGCCATCCTGGGCTACACGCGGTTCGATCAGTTCAAAAAGCAGCTGGGCATCGCGGACAACATCCTGTCCAACCGGCTGACCCGGCTGGTAGAGGACGGCATGCTCGTGCGGGAGGACTATGAGGACGGCGCCAGGACGAGGCAGCGATACCGGCTGACGCAGGCGGGAGCGGACTTTCGCCTTGTCCTGGAGAGCCTGGCGCACTGGGGCCAGTCCAACACCCGCTCCGAAGCGGCAACCGGGCCAATGAGGGTCCTCCATGCAGACTGCGGCACGGTCCTGACGGACGGGCAGTACTGCGCAACCTGCCAGTTGGCGCTCGAGACGCCCGACGTCGCCTGGGTCATGCCATGGCTTTCCGAGCAGCCGGTGCGCCTTGCCGCTCCGCTGCTCAGCAGTCGGGCCCGCTGAGTCCGCCCGCCCCAGCGATGGCCTTTCCACGGCCACAGGCAGCCACCGTCCGAACGTAACCGGCAAGCTCCTCCGAGCCTTCCGGACAGGCGGCTGGACCTGCGGCCGAACCGCTGTTAGTCGTCGAGGCGGAAACCGACCTTCATGGTGACCTGCCAGTCAGCGACATTTCCCTCGCTCAGGTGCCCACGTATCTCGGTGACCTCGAACCAGTCCAGATTGTGAAGCGTGGCCGATGCGCGGGTAATTGCATTTCGCACAGCGGCGTCGGTGCCGTCCGGCGAGGTTCCAACGATTTCGGTGATGCGATACGTGTGACCGGCCATTTGTCCTCCTGGAGAGAATTGCCGCCATCCAGCGGCGGCGCCATGCGGATGGCCGCAACCCTAATACGTCAAGCAGTCCGAGTCCATAGGCCCTGCGGCGCGCACTCACCGGGCCTTAACCGAAAAAAGGCCCTGCCTCAAAGCGAGGCGGGGCCTTTTCAGGCATCGGGAGATGCGTTGTGAGACGGTGATCCTTAGGCGGGGATCTGCAGAACGTCGCCGGTGAAGATCAGGTCGGCGTGGATGACCGTGTCGGCGTTTGCCGCGTACAGTGCTTCCCAGCCACCTGCAACGCCGAGCTTCGCGGCGATGGAGCTGAGCGTATCGCCCGACTGGATGACGTAGGTCTCGCCGCTGACTGCAGCAGCAACGACCGGTGCCTGGGCAACGGGTGCCTCGGCGACAGGTGCCTGGGCAACGGGTGCTTCAACAACGGGGGCCTCGACAACGGCTGCTTCGACGACGGGCACCTGGGCGACAGGAGCCTGCTGGACCGAAACGGGTGCCGGAGCAGGAACCGCTCCGCCGGTGCTCGCCGAGCTGTTCAGGCCGAGCTGCGAGGAGCAGGAGGGCCATGCGCCCCAGCCCTGACCCTCGAGAACGCGCTCGGCTACGGCAATCTGCTGCTCGCGGCTGGCATCGGCTGCGGAGCCGGATCCACCGTACGCGGCCCAGGTGGACGGGGAGAACTGGAGTCCTCCGGAGTAGCCGTTACCGGTGTTGATTCCCCAGTCTCCGCCACTTTCGCACTGGGCGAGGGCGTCCCAGTCGCTGGCGGGAGCGGCGTTCGCCGCACCAGCCGAAGCACCGAGGCCAAGGCCTGCGAGGGCGACGACGGCAAGGCCACGGCGCGCGTTAAGAGTCGTTTTTGAGTTCTTCATGAGGGTACGATGCTCCAAAAGGCCACCTGCACTCGTTCCGTCCCCGGACGTCTTTGTACCGCTGCTCACCTTGACTGAATAGAGGTCATGGTTCGGTATCCGCCTGACGAGCAGCATGCGGTGGAGGCGGTACCGGGCATATGCAGCCGCGCGGTTTGGAACCGGCAGCCTTTATCGATCCCCAGAGCGGGGAACACCCCTACGCTAGGCGAGAATTCGATCGTTGCCAAATCGAGATGAAACGGTAATTGACTTTTCGAAAAAACCGGAAAAAAACTGGAAGTCTGCCGCTCGGTCTGGAACACTTCGCCCGCGGTGGGCCCTTGACGGACCTCCGGCGGGGCTTCGAATCGGCCAAGAACGGCCGTTCGCGGGTGGCTCCGCCAGCTGGAATCAAGGGGGTTCCGCGCCTGCTTCGCGTCAGTGAAGCGCGTGCCCCGGTGTGGTTCCTGTAGAACGGGAGCATGGAAACTCCTACTGCCGCACTTACCTGTCAGGTGCCCCTCCGCTGGGGCGACATGGACGCCTACGGTCACATCAATAACGTTTCGGTGGTCCGGCTCCTCGAGGAGGCCCGCGTCGGGGTGTTCGGCCAGCCGGCAGGAACCGGCGCTGCCGGGCAGACCGCGCAGGTTGAGTTTTTCTCGGCGCTCGACGCCGATGTCCAGGCGCTCGTCGTCGAACACAGGGTCCGGTACACAGCCGCTCTTGAGTACCGCAACATTCCAGCGGTCGTCGACGTCTGGGTAAGCGAGGTGAAGCCCGCGAGCATCACGCTGTCCTACCTCGTCCGCGATCCCGTGAACGGGGAGGTCTGCGTGAAAGCGGCTACCGTTCTTGTCTTCGCCCGGGCTGCCACCGGCCAACTCGTGCGGCTCAGTGCTGACCAAAGGGATCTGTTGCGCACCCGCCTTGGGGCTCCTCTATTCGGCTGATGCTCCCGAATAAGGGTGCGGACACGCCGGAGGGCAGCAGCCGGGGTGCCGCCCCGGATGCTGCCCTCCAGTGTGTTCTCGTCCTACTGCTGGGCAGAGCCCGCCATGCTGGCCTGCTGCGTACCGAGGTAGCCATTGGGATCGAGGACGTACTTCGTCGCGGCTCCCGCGTCGAACTCCTCGTAACCCCGCGGGGCGTCGGTAAGCGGGATCGCCTTCGCGTTCACGGCCTTGGCGATGTTCACCTTGTCGTGGAGGATCGCCATCATGAGGCCCCTGTTGTACTTCATGACCGGACACTGCCCGGTGGTGAAGGACAGCGACTTGGCCCAGCCGGTGCCAAGGCTGAGTGACAGCGAGCCAACCTTGGCGGCCTCGTCGATGCCGCCCGGGTCGCCCGTGACGTAGAGCCCCGGGATGCCCAGCGCTCCGCCCGCGGCCGTGATGTCCATCAGCGAGTTGAGCACCGTCGCCGGCGCCTCCGTGCTTGACCCCGAACCATGGCCCCGGGCTTCGAAGCCCACGGCATCAACGCCGCAGTCGACCTCGGGCACGCCGAGCAGCTGCTCGATCTGGTCCTTCGGATCGCCCTTCGAGACATCGACTGTCTCACAGCCGAAGCTGCGGGCCCGCTCGAGGCGGTCGGCGTTCAGGTCGCCAACAATCACGACGGCGGCGCCGAGGAGCTGGGCCGACACTGCAGCGGCAAGCCCGACCGGACCAGCCCCTGCCACGTAGACAGTCGATCCGACGCCGACACCCGCCGACACGGCTCCATGGAATCCGGTGGGGAAGATGTCCGAGAGCATCGTCAGGTCGAGGATTTTCTCGAGCGCCTGATCCCGGTCCGGGAACTTCAGCACGTTCCAGTCCGCATAGGGCACCAGGACGTACTCCGCCTGGCCTCCCACCCAGCCGCCCATGTCCACGTATCCGTAGGCGCTTCCGGGGCGGTCGGGGTTGACGTTGAGGCAGATGCCGGTCTTCCGCTCCTTGCAGTTGCGGCAGCGGCCACAGGCGATGTTGAAGGGGACCGAAACGATGTCGCCCTCCTTGATGAATTCGACGTCGCGGCCCACCTCGACCACTTCGCCCGTGATCTCGTGCCCCAGGACCAAATTGGCCGGCGCGGTCGTGCGGCCCCGGACCATGTGCTGGTCCGAACCGCAGATATTGGTGGCTACGGTCTTGAGGATGACTCCGTGTTGCACCTGCCGCCCGACGTTTGCCGGATTGACCCCAGGGCCGTCCTTGAGCTCGAAGGTGGGGTAGTCGATGTCGATGACCTCGACCTCACCGGGAGCCTTGTAGGCAACAGCTTTGTTTCCAGGCATGGGTTTCCCTTTCAGTAACAGTCGGTCCGGTCCTCGTTGACCGGATCCTCCTCGCTGAGCTCCTCCATGCGCCCTTCCACTGCTCGGCCGTGAGGCGGAGCTCCGTCCGACCGTAGCGGATTGAAGGTTGCAAGGGCGTTGCAGGAAAGGGCAGGGTGGGAGCCATGACTGAGACTGTTTTGATCACCGGCGCCAGTGCCGGCCTCGGGGCCGAATTCGCGAAGCAGCTTGCAGCCCGCGGATCGAACCTCATCCTCGTTGCACGGGACGCGGCGCGCCTCGATGAGAGCGCAAAGGCACTTCGGGGCACCCACGGTGTTGAGGTGGAGACGCTTGCGGCGGACCTCCTGGACGACGGCGGCCGGGATCGGGTGATCGCCCGTCTTTCGGCATCCGAGGTTCCGGTGACGGCGTTGGTGAACAACGCGGGCTACGGATTGCAGAAGCCGTTCGCAGACAACACGCTCAACGACGAACTGCGCCACCTGAAAATCCACGTGGAGGTGCCCATCGCGCTGATGCACGCTGCTCTCCAGGGGATGCGGCGGCGGGGGAGCGGGCGCGTCATCAATGTTGCGAGCGTTGCCGGTTTTACCCCGCGGGACACCTACGGTGCGGCGAAAGCGGCGATGATCAGCTTCAGCCGGTGGGCCAACATCGCCTACCGGAAGGAGGGAATAGCCGTCACCGCGGTGTGCCCCGGGTTCGTCCACACCGAATTCCACGACCGCATGGGCGTTGACAAGGCCTCGGTTCCGCAGTGGATGTGGCTCGAACCAGGCCCGGTGGTTGCGGAGGCGCTGCGCGACGCGGGCGCGGGCAAGGCCGTATCAATCCCAAGCAAGCGGTACAAGGTGCTATCCGCTGTGGCACGCACCGCCCCTCCCTCCCTCGTTGCCGCGCTCGCCAACCGGGGCCGCTGAGCTGTGTAGTTGGAGTTAGGGATAGTTCGAGTCAGGGGTAGTCCGAGGAGCGGCGCCCATCGGACCGGTGATTCGGGAGCCGGTTCAACCCCGGCAGCCGGTTCACCCCCGGTCGTCCCAGGAGTCCTGGCCGGGTTCGCCCGCGGAATCCGCCGCGCCCTCAGGCCCGTGTTCTCCAGTAAAGCTCGGCGGAACCATTCCGCCGCCGGAAGTGCCCTGCTGCTCCCGGATGTTCGCCGAGTCGGCTCCGGACTGCCCTGCGTCGGGCTCAAGGGCCGAATCGCGCCGGTCCGCCGTCGGCTGCCCGCTTCCCGCGCCGCTGAGGTTGTCTTCCCCGTCCCCGTTCGCGGGGCCCTTCGCCGGCGCGTCGGCCTTCTCCGGGCGGACGGCTTCTGTTCCGTCGCCTGCTGCTCCAATGCCACTGCTCACAATTAGTCTTCCCTTCGTCGGGCCCGCGGTCGGTGGCCAGGCGGCGCTACGGGCCGAGGAACGCCGCGAGCTCCTGTTCAAGTATTGACGCCGGCTCCTTCAACCGGCACTCCCACACCACCATCACTTCCCATCCCATCTCATGCAGGAGGGCCAGCTGCGCGCTGTCCCGTTCAACAGTGCGGGCCCGTTTCTGAGCCCAGAACTCGGCATTCGTTGACGGTGCGCGCTGCCCGGCGCGGCAAGAATGGGAGTGCCAGAAGCACCCGTTGACGAAGATCACCTTGCGGCGGCTCGCAAAAACGAGGTCCGGCTTTCCCGGCAGGAGTGTCCCGGCGAACGAGCCGTGGAGCCTGTACCGGTAGCCCGCCCGGTGAAGCGCACGACGCACGGCAAGCTCCGGCCGAGTGTTCCTGCCCCGGATCCGGGACATGTTGAGGCTGCGCTGTTCGCGGCTGACGGTGTCGGCCATGCATCGATCCTAGGCTCCGCGGAGTGGGTGATCCACAATCCAGTAAGTATGCTTATGATTAAGCACCGCATTTGAGGAAAATGCCCCTTACAAGGAGGTAAGACGATGGCTGGTTATTTCAAACTGGTTGACGCCCATGATGACGGCTACCGAGTGAAGCTGACCGCCCCGGATGGTTCACTGGTTGCCGTTTCCGCTTTCTATGCGACGAAACAGGACGCAATTGCGGGAATTGAATTGATGCGCGAGATCGCTGGAACCGGACCGGTCGTCGACCAGAGCAGGGGCGACATTGAGGCTCCTGATGCGTTCCTGCGCGGTGTCTCCGCCTCCGCCGCACCGGGAACCGCCGCGGCGGGGAACGGCGCCTCGATCTAGCCCGCCGGGGAAGGCGGCCCCGCCTTCGGAGCCGTCGCAACCAAGGCCTACGCCCCCCGGCCGGCCCGTTCCGCCACGATACTCGCCTCGTGTGTACCAATGTATACAATGAGCGAAACCGGGTACTAGACTAGAGGCAAAACTCGTTTTCAAGCTAAGGAGCGAAGGTCATGACTGCCGCGGATTCATTTGGCTCAAAGGGCGTACTCGATGTCGCCGGTAAGTCGTACGAGATTTTTCGGCTGGATGCTGTTGAGGGTGCGGAGAAGCTCCCCTTCAGCCTCAAGGTACTGCTGGAGAACCTCCTGCGAACAGAGGACGGCGCGAACATCACCGCCGATCACGTCCGCGCTCTCGCCGGATGGAACCCGGACGCACAACCGGACACGGAGATCCAGTTCACGCCGGCCCGCGTCATCATGCAGGACTTCACCGGCGTTCCCTGCGTTGTCGACCTCGCCACGATGCGTGAAGCAGTGGCGGACCTCGGTGGCGACCCCAAGCGGGTGAACCCCCTGGCGCCGGCGGAGATGGTCATTGACCACTCCGTGCAGATCGACGTCTTCGGCAACGCCGGAGCGTTGGAGCGCAACATGGAAATCGAGTACGAGCGCAATGGTGAGCGCTATCAGTTCCTGCGCTGGGGCCAGACCGCGTTCGATGACTTCAAGGTTGTTCCCCCGGGCATGGGCATTGTGCACCAGGTGAACCTCGAATACCTGGCCCGCACCGTGATGACCCGCGAGGTCGAAAGCAACGGAACAACCGTGCTGCGGGCATACCCCGATACCTGCGTGGGAACCGATTCACACACCACGATGGTCAACGGCCTTGGCGTGCTCGGCTGGGGTGTCGGCGGGATCGAGGCCGAGGCCGCAATGCTCGGCCAGCCGGTGTCGATGCTGATCCCCCGGGTCGTGGGCTTCAAGCTGTCCGGCTCGATCCCGGCCGGGGCAACGGCCACCGACGTCGTGCTCACGATCACCGAGATGCTCCGCCAGCACGGCGTGGTCGGCAAGTTCGTCGAGTTCTACGGTGAAGGCGTTGCCGAGGTGCCGCTGGCCAACCGCGCAACGATCGGCAACATGAGCCCGGAGTTCGGCTCAACCGCGGCAATGTTCCCCATCGACGAGGTGACCCTCGACTACCTGCGCCTGACCGGGCGTCCCGCCGAGAACGTGGCGCTGGTTGAGGCCTACGCCAAGGAACAAGGGCTGTGGCACGACCCGTCGAAGGACATCCAGTTCTCCGAGTACCTCGAACTCGACCTCTCGACCGTCGTACCCTCGATCGCCGGTCCGAAGCGTCCGCAGGACCGTGTCGCGTTGACCGAGTCGAAGAGCCAGTTCCGTGAGGACCTGAGCCACTACTCGGACGACCCCCACCTTGCCGAATCACCGGCGGGAACCGTCGACGAAGCCTCGGAATTCAGCTTCCCGGCCTCCGATTCGCCGAGCTTCACCGCAGGGAGCACCCACGTAGACGAAAACGCCAAGCCGCGGGAAACCGTGCACGCCGGGGCGGACCAGGCAACACGGCCTTCCAAGAAGGTCAACGTCACTATGAAGGACGGGCGCGAGTTCGAACTCGACCACGGTGCGGTAAGTATCGCCTCGATCACCTCCTGCACCAACACCTCAAACCCCTCGGTCATGCTCGCCGCCGCCGTGCTGGCACGCAACGCCGTCGAGAAGGGCCTCACCTCGAAGCCGTGGGTGAAGACCTCGGTCGCACCGGGCTCGAAGGTCGTCACCGACTACTACGAGAAGTCGGGCCTCATCCCCTACCTTGAGAAGCTGGGCTTCTTCATCGTCGGATACGGCTGTGCCACCTGCATCGGCAACTCCGGTCCGCTTGAGGATGAGATCGCCAAGGCCATCCAGGACAACGACCTCGCCGTGACGGCCGTCCTCTCGGGCAACCGGAACTTCGAAGGCCGCATCAACCCGGACGTCAAGATGAACTACCTGGCCTCCCCGCCGCTGGTGGTCGCCTACGCCCTGGCCGGCACAATGGACTTCGACTTCGACAACCAGCCCCTGGGCCAGGACAGCGACGGCAACGACGTGTTCCTCAAGGACATCTGGCCCAACCCCGTCGAGGTGCAGTCCGTCATCGACTCCTCGATCAACGAGGAGATGTTCACCTCGAGCTACGGCACCATCTTCGAGGGCGACGAACGCTGGAAGTCCCTTCCGACGCCCGCCGGCGCAACGTTCGCATGGGATCCCGAGTCCACGTACGTGCGGAAGCCGCCATACTTCGAGGGAATGACCCTCGAGGCCGAGCCCGTGCAGAACATCGAGGGCGCCCGCGTCCTGCTCAAGCTCGGCGACTCGGTCACCACCGACCACATCAGCCCCGCCGGCTCCTTCAAGTCCGACACGCCCGCGGGCCGCTACCTCCTTGAGCACGGGGTCCAGCGCAAGGACTTCAACTCCTACGGCTCGCGCCGTGGCAACCACGAGGTGATGATCCGCGGCACGTTCGCGAACATCCGCATCAAGAACCAGCTGCTCGACGGCGTCGAAGGCGGCTTCACGCGCGACTTCAGCCAGCCCGACGCGCCGCAGGCGGCAGTGTACGACGCGGCGGAGAACTACCGGAAGGCAGGCATTCCGCTTGTCGTGCTGGCCGGTAAGGAATACGGCTCCGGGTCCTCCCGTGACTGGGCTGCGAAGGGAACCGCGCTGCTCGGGGTGCGTGCGGTGATCGCCGAAAGCTACGAGCGCATCCACCGCTCCAACCTGATCGGCATGGGTGTGCTGCCCCTGCAGTACCCGGAGGGGGCAACCGCCCAGAGCCTCGGCCTGACCGGCACTGAAACGTTCGCGGTCGAGGGCGTCACCGAGCTGAACGAGGGCAGGACGCCGCGCACGGTCAAGGTCACGGCAACTCCGGCCGACGGAGGACAGCCGATCACTTTCGACGCCGTCCTGCGCATCGACACTCCGGGTGAAGCCGACTACTACCGCAACGGCGGCATCCTGCAGTACGTGCTTCGTCAACTGGTGGGCTGACCCAGCACCGTGGCCGAGTCAATGGACGCGTCCACGCGGGTGGACGGTGAAGCCATCTTTCGGGTGCTTCGGGGGGAGATCCTCGCAGGGGTCCACCCCCCGGGCACCGCTTTGCGCGAAGTGGTGATTTCCGAACGCTTCGGTGTTTCCCGTACTCCTGTCCGGGAGGCGCTCAGCCGGTTGCAGCATGAGCGCCTCCTTGAGCGTGCGGCCCGCGGGCTCCAGGTTCCGCAGATCGACCCGCAGGAAGTCATCCAGATCTACGACCTGCGGGTCATGCTCGAGGAGGAAGCCGCCGGGCAGGCAGCGCTCAGCCGTGGAGCGGCGGAGCTGATGCGCCTTGAAGCGCTTCTTGAGCGTGACCGTGCCGCGAACGATCCCGATGACCGCACGAAGATCGCGTACAACCAGGAGTTCCATCTGGCGGTGTGGGCGGCAACCCACAATCCGGTGCTGACCGACCTGCTTGCACGGTTGTCCACCCACCTGATCCATACGCCGCGCTCAACGCTTTCGGTCGACAACCGCTGGCAGGAATCCCTCGACGAGCACGCCGCCCTGGTGTCGGCGGTGGCGGACCGCAGGGTCGACGACGCCCGACGGATCGCCCGCACCCACATGGAAACTGCGCGGACCCTGCGCCTGCGACTGCTGCGCACCACGGCAGCCGGGTAGCGCCGTGGAACTCCAATCCAGGCTGCTGCTCGACGTCGACACCGGAATCGACGACGCGATCGCCCTGCTCTACCTCCTGGCCGCGCCAGGGGTGCGGATCGAAGCGATCACCTGCACCGCGGGCAACGTCCCAGCCGCCCAGGTTGCCGCGAACAACCTTGCCCTGCTCGAGCTTGCCGGCGTCGACGGGGTGGAGGTCGCGATCGGCAGCGAAGTGCCCCTACAGGTACCGCTGGTGACCACTGAGGAAACCCACGGCGATTACGGCGTGGGCTACGCCGTCGTGCCGCCGGCCGCCGCCAGCGTCTCGGACAGGCACGCCGTCGAGGTGTGGGTCGAGGCGGCGCGGGCCAACCCGGGCCAGATCACGGGCCTGATCACCGGGCCGCTCACCAATTTCGCCCTGGCGCTGCGCGCCGAACCGGAACTTCCCTCGCTGCTGCGCGGGCTCGTCATCATGGGCGGGGCATTCAACTACCCCGGAAACACGACGCCGGTGGCCGAGTGGAATGTTTCGGTTGATCCGCACGCAGCGCGCGAAGTCTTCGCCGCCTACCGCGGGCTGCCGGCCGAGAAGCTGCCGATCGTCTGCGCGCTGGAATCAACCGAACGCATCGAATGCCTCCCCGAACATATCGACCGTCTCTCGCGCGCGGCAGGAGCCGGACCGGAGGTGCTCAGCGCCGAAGACGCCGAAGGGCTGCGCAGCTCCAATTCAAACCGGATGATCGCCTGGGTCTCGGATGCGCTGCGGTTCTACATGGAATTCCACCGCCGCTACGACCAGGGCTATCTCGCCCACCTCCACGACCTGTTCGCGGCGATGGTTGCCACCGGTGAAGCCTCCTTCAGCGCGCGCACCGCAACGGTCGACGTCGAAACCTCCTCCATCCTCACCCGGGGGCAGACGGTTGGGGATTTCGCCGGGTTCTGGAAGCAACCGCCGAATGCGCGCGTGGTGCGAACCAACAATCCCGAGGAATGCTTCGATCTGCTCGTCCGCCGCGTCGGGGCCCTCGCCAGGTCGCGGGGCTGAACGGGAGCCGCTGCGCGGGTACACTTACTAACTGCCCGCACTGCCGCGGGCCCGCGCCGAGGTGACATGAGGTGCACTCCCAAGCCTTTCCCGCGCTAATGAGGACTGCCATGAGTTCACCCCTGATCCTTCCCGCTTCGCGCGGCTCCTCCGCGCACCGCCGCCTCCTGACCGCCGCCGGAGCGGTGTTGATCGCCGCGACCTACCTCTACCTCGTGCTGGCCCAGCCCTCCGAGGTCGCCGGTGGCACCGGCAACGCCGCCGCCCTGATCTGCCTCCTGGGCTTCCTCGGCGGAGGAGCGCTCCTCGTTGCCGGAATCGTGCCGACGCTGAGCACCAACACCCTCGTGATCATGCCCCTTGGCATCGCGCTCAATATCGCGATCGGCCAGACCGCCGGAAGCCTTGGGCTGCAGATCTACCTCGACGCGATTGGAACGGTGCTCGTCGCCGTCCTGGCCGGACCAGCCGCGGGCGCCGCAACGGGGGCGCTCAGCAACGCCATCTGGGGGCTGTTCAATCCCCTTGCGCTTCCCTTCGCCGCAGGGGCGGCCCTGATCGGCCTGCTCGCCGGCCTCGCCGCGCAGTACGGGATGTTCCGGCGCGTCTACCTCGCGCCCCTGGCCGGTCTCGTCGTCGGGGCGATCGGCGGGCTTGTCGCAGCTCCCGTGGCCGCCTTCCTGTTTGGTGCCGCCGGAAGCGTGGGGACCAACGCCATCGTTGCTGCCTTCCGGGCGGTTGGCGATTCACTGCTCGTGGCGGCGACCAAGCAGGGGCTCACCTCCGACACCATCGACAAGCTGATCGTGTTCACGCTTGTCGCGCTCATCGTCTACTCCCTGCCGCGGCGGACCCGCAGCCAGTTCCCGTTCCTGCGCCGTCATGCCGTGCTCGCAGGCACGGCGCACGCCGGCCGGTAACGCCTTGCCCCGGCGCCGGGTCTTCCATCCGTTCACCGAACTGCTGGCGGCGGCGCTCCTCGTCGTCCTGGTCCTCGTCATCAACCGCTGGCAGTTCTCCCTGGCGGTGCTCGTTGCCGTCATCCTCCCTGCGGTGCTCCTCTCCGGGGCGCCCCGGAAGCTCGGAACGGCGCTGGCCGTCGTGGCGGGGCCGCTCCTTGCCTCGTCACTGGTGCTCCATGGGTTGTTCTTCCCCGAGGGGTCGACTGTGCTGGCGCAGTGGGGTCCTGCCCGGGTGACCGCCGAGGGGCTCTCCTTCGCCGGCTCGATGGGCCTGCGCCTGGCCGTGCTTGCCGGCGCCCTGCTCACTGCGGCAAGCACCGTGAGCATCCCCGAACTGATCTCCGCGATGACCTCCAAGGGCTGGAACCGGAAGCTCGTCTTCCTCCTCGGCTCGGCGCTCGGCCTGCTGCCGCAGGTGGCCGAACGGGCCCGTGCAATCACCCAGGCACAGCAGGCCCGCGGCCTTGTGGTGCGCGGAGGCCTCATCTCGCGGCTTCGAGGGTTGCTCATGGTCACCGTTCCCCTGGTGCTGGGCCTGCTTGTCGAGGCGGCCGAACGCGCGCGCATGCTCGAGGCCCGGGGGTTCTCCGCCACTGGAGCACGCACCAGCTACTTCCCCGACACCGACACCCGCGCGCAGGCCGCAGCACGCTGGGGGATGACCGGTGCCGTCCTTGTCTTCTCGGTGCTGTGGCTTAGCGGGGGAGCCTGAAGTGATAAGCCTGCACTGCGAGCTTTTCGCCTACGATGATGCCCCCGACGAGGGGCCGGATTGCCCCCGGCAGGGTCCGGACGCGCCCGCCGGAACCGGCCAGGGGAGGAAGGGCGCTGCACTGCGCGGCACCGCCCTCGACGTCGCACCCGGCGAACTCGTGGTCGTCGTCGGTGCTTCGGGCTCGGGCAAGACGACGCTCGCCCACCTGCTCGCCGGCCAGACCGGCAGGGACGCCGGATCCGTTTTCCGGGGCACGCTGGCGCTCGACGGCCAGCGGCTCGACTTCTCCGGCACCGACGACGACCCCCGGATCGACCCGGCGGCGTGGAGCGCCCGGGTGGGGTTCGTCGCCCAGTCGGCGTGGAGCCAGCTCTCCCTGATGTCCGCGACGGTCGGTGAGGAGATCGCCTTCGGGCCCGCCAATCACGGCGTGCCGGTGGACCGGCTTCGGGAGACCGTTGCCGCTGTGGCCGGGGACCTCGGCCTCACCGGACTCCTTGACCGGGACCCGCGCAGGCTCTCCGGAGGCCAGCTGCGGCGGACCGTGATCGCCGCGGCCGTTGCCGCGCGCCCCGGCATCCTCGTGCTCGACGAACCCTACCAAGGCCTCGACCCGGAGGCGGCCCGTGAGGTTGCCGCCGTCCTTGACGGGCTGCGGGCTGCGGGGACCGGTGTGGTGCTCCTCCAACCGCTGCTCCCGCAGGATGCTCCGCCGGGCACCCGGATCATGGCGCTCGACGGCGGACGGCAGGTCTTCAGCGGATCGCTCGCCGAGGCCCGGGACGCCGACCTGGCACGCCACGGCATTGGCACCGAAGGCGAGCCTCCCCGCTTCGTTCCCGCCCCTCACCCCAAGCCAATCGCTGAGCGAATCCCGCTGGCCCAGCTGAGCCGGGTCCATTTCACCTATCCGCAGCCCTCGGGAGAACCTCCCGCCGGACTGCACGGCGTCGACCTCACCGTGTTTCCCGGTGAGATCATCGCACTCACCGGGGCCAACGGCTCGGGGAAGTCGACGCTGCTCAAGCATTTCAACGGGCTGCTCCGCCCGTCGGCCGGATCGGTGCGCCTGGCCGGGGGAGAGCTTGGGGGGCGCAGCGTCGGTGAGCTCGCGCGCACCGCCGGCTACCTCTTCCAGGACACGGACCAGCAGCTCTTCGAACGGACGGTGCTGCGCGAGGTGGCCTACGGACCATCGGCCGCCGGGTCCTCCCGGGAGGCCGCGCAGACCGCCGCGCATGCCGCACTCGAGGCCGTGAACCTGGGGAACCGCGCCCAGTCCCATCCCTACGAGCTCGGCTTCGTTGAACGGCGCCTCGTCGCGCTCGCTTCCCTGATCGCCACGGGTCCGGTGCTGTGGGTGCTCGACGAGCCGACGGCCGGTCTCGACGAACGGGGGCGGAACCTGCTCGCCCGGGTCCTCGCCGACCATGCAGCTGCCGGGGGAGGGGCAGTGCTGGCCACCCACGACACTGAGTTTGCCCGGGCGGTCTGCCACCGCATCGGGCGGCTCATGGGCGGCACGCTCCGGTTCCCGCCGGGTTTCCCCCCGCGCGGGGCACACCCCCGGTAGGGTCCGGGGCTATGGACAGCAACGCGGAAATCCCTCCCTCACCGGGCAGCGGCGCCAGTTCCCCGGCCGACCCCGACTTCGGCGAGCTGGGCGGCCGACGACGAACCGTTTCCTCATCCGGCGCGCAGCTCGCCGTCTTCGAATTCGGGCGCACTCCCGCACCCGGAGTCCCCGCACTGCTGCTGGTCCACGGCTACCCCGATGATCACCGGGTGTTCCTCCCGGTGATCCGCCGGCTTGCCCCGACCTTCACGATCGTCGCCTACGACACGAGGGTTGCCGGCCAGTCAGTATCCGGCGGCGGACCGGGCGCCTTCCTGCTTTCAACGCTCGTCGATGACCTGTTCGCGGTGATCGAGGCAACAGGACTGGCCCAGGTGCACCTTGTGGGCCACGACTGGGGATCGATCCAGGCCTGGGCTGCACTGCGGGACCCGCGGGCGGGGGTGTTTTCACGGTTCACGAGTGTCTCCGGGCCTGATCTGCTTCACTTCCGGCGGTGGGTCCGCGGCAGTGCACGCCGGCCCGGGAGGTGGCCCCGCCTTGCCGGCCAGCTGCTGCGAAGCTCCTACGTGGCCGCCTTCCAGCTTCCCCTGCTCCCGGAGGCGGTGTGGCGGCGCTACCTGGGTCCGCGCTACGAGGGTCTCTCCGGCCGAAGCATCGGCGAGAACCCGGCCCGTGGGCTCGTCCTGTACCGTCGAACGCTTTTTTCCGCGCGGCGGGCCCCCGGGCGCATCAATGTGCCGGTCCACGTCGTCGTCCCGCTCCGCGACCCCTTCCTGTCGCCGTCGCTCACTGCTGGACTCGAGGAGCAGGTGGGGGAGCTGAGGGTTGAACACGTTGAGGGCGGCCATTGGTGGATCGCCGCCCGCCCGGCGGATTTCGCGGCCGTCCTCGACGCCGGCTCGCGCACCAACGGAACCTGAGGCAGCTCCTTAGGCCTCCAGCAGGCCCCGGATGTCGTCGGCGGTGAGCGCGGAACTGAAGACCGCGTCGTCGTCCATGACGGAGGTGAAGAGCCGGGCCTTCTGCTCCTTGAGCTTCATGACCTTCTCCTCGATGGTGCCCTTGGAGACCATCCGGTACACCATCACGTTCTTCGTCTGTCCGATACGGTGGGTGCGGTCCACGGCCTGTGCCTCGGTGGCAGGGTTCCACCAGGGGTCGAGGAGGAAGCAGTAATCCGCCTCGGTCAGGTTCAGGCCGAACCCACCGGCCTTGAGGCTGATCAGGAAGACCGGAGCCTTGCCCTCCTTGAAGGAATCGATCACCTCTCCGCGGCTGCGCGTCGACCCGTCGAGGTAGGCGTAGTCGATGCCGCGGGCCTCAAGCTGGGCTGCGGCCTTCTTGAGGTAGGAGGTGAACTGGCTGAACACCAGGGCGCGGTGACCCTCGGCCAGCACGTCCTCGAGCTGCTCGAGGAGAAGTTCGAGCTTGGCCGACGGTACTCCCTCGTGCTCCGGATCGACAAGGGACGCGTCGAGGCTCAGCATGCGCAGCAGGGTCAGCGACCTGAAGACGATCATCCGGTTGCTGTTCATGTCTTCGATCAGTCCAAGCAGCTTCTGGCGTTCGCGCTGCAGGTACGTCGAGTAGATGTGGCGGTGCTCGGGGGAGAGCTCAACCTCGAGCACCTGTTCCTGCTTCGGGGGCAGGTCGGAGGCGACGGCCTCCTTGGTGCGCCGCATCATGAGCGGCCGTATCCGGCGCCGCAGCCGCGCGAGCGGACGGTTGTCGCCGGTTTTCTCGATCGGTGTGCGGTAATCCTCGGTGAACTTCCGGGCCGACGGGAAGAGCCCGGGCGCCACGATGTTGAACATCGCCCACAGCTCCATGAGGTTGTTCTCCATCGGTGTTCCGGTGATCGCCAGCTTGAACGGGGTGTCGAAGTCCTTTGCGGCCTGGTGGATCTTCGACGTCCGGTTCTTGACGAACTGCGCCTCATCGAGGATCAGTCCGGCCCACTCGAGGTCCTGGTAGGCGGGAAGGTCGAGCCGGAACAAGGTGTAGGAGGTGATGACGACGTCGGCGCCGCGGATCTGCTCCGCCACCGGAATCCCCGACGCACCCTGGGTGTCGGTGATCCCGACCACCTTCAGTCCGGGCGTGAACCGGTGCGTTTCATTGATCCAGTTCGGAACCACCGAGGTGGGTGCGACGACGAGGAAGGGCCGGCCAGGCTCGGAGGTGGTGCGTGCGTGCTCGATCAGCGCGAGGGCCTGGAGCGTCTTGCCCAGTCCCATGTCGTCGGCGAGGACCCCTCCCAGCTGGTTGCGCCACAGGAACGCCAGCCAGTTGAACCCCTCCTGCTGGTACGGCCGAAGCTCCGCCGCGATGCCCGGGGGCACCTCGACGGGTTCGAGGCTGGGCAGGTCGAGGAGCCCGGCGACTGCGTCGCGCCAGGCCGATGCCTGCTCGGTCTCGTCGGCGAGGTCCTCGAACTCGGCCCACAGGCCGGCCTGGTACCGGCTGATCTGGAAGCCCGTCTCCCATTCGCTGAGGTCCCGGGCTTCCTCGATGAGCTCGCGCAGCTGCTCGAAGACGGGCTGGTCGAGTGAAAGGTAGCTGTTGTCGACGAGCTTGAGCTTCTTCCGACCCTGGGCGAGGGCCCGGAAGATCGAGTCGAAGGGGATCTTCCGGCCACTGACCGTGACCATGACGCCGAGGTCGAACCAGTCCCGGTTGTCGGTCTCAACGGTGGAAATTGTCAGCTGCGGCGCCTCGGTGAGCTCCTGGTAGAGCGGTTTCACACCGACAATTTCGACTTCAACACCCTTGAGCTCTTCCAGCCGGGGCAGCACGTCCTCGGAGAACTCGACGGCGAGCATCTCCTCGAGGGTCGTTGACTTCAGCGGCAGCGGCCCCAGGACGGACGCCGCTTCGCTGACCAGGGCCTCTTCGGCGTCGGCGTCGCGGAACCCATCGACGTCGTCGCTCTGAAGGGGACGGCGGTGCACCGCCGCCCCGATGCTGTACTTGAACTCCCAGGACAGGGCCACCGCACCGTCGGACCGGTATGCCGCGGTGAGCAGGAGGACCGGCGGCTGCGCCTCGGGCAGGTCGACGCTTTCGTCGCTGCTGGCGATCCGCAGGGAGCGGCGAAGCCTCGGGTAGTACTCCTCGAGGAACTCCGGGGTCTCGGCGGCCGGCACGACCACCGGGCGGGCCCGCTGCAGCAGGTCGATGTGCTGGCCGCTGAGCTTTCCGGCGGAGGCGAGGGTGATGACCGAGTCTGGGGCGACGGTGTAGATACCGTGGTTCGCGATGACGTGCGCCGTCTCGGCCGGGTGTTCAACGCCGTCGATTTCGAGCCGCGGGTTCAACTGCAGGTCCCCTTCACCGGCGGCCGTGGCGTCGAGGGAGAGTACCGCCCGGCGCCCCAGCTTGATCGTTACGGCCTTTTTCGTTCCGACGAACTCGATGCCGAGCCGTTCGGCCTCCTCAAGCAGCTGCCAGAGCATCGGGTTGCTGAACTCGTCGAGGTAGAGCCATGAGTCGTTGTTGCCGAAATAGTTGACGCCGGTGCCGCGGTGCAGGGCGGGGAACTGGGAGAACCAGCGGTGCTGGTCGGGGTCGAGCTTCAGGCCGTAGGTCTGATAGCTGATGTTGCCCCAGGACAGGCTGTTCTTGACCCACTTGCCCTTGCTGTTTTGGCTGACGGGCCTGACCCCGAGCCGCGAGTTGAGCGTCCGCAGGCCCTGCCGGTCGGCTGCGGATCCCCAGCGCTGCACTGCGACTTCGGGGGTGCGCACCTCGAACTGGAGTGCAAGCGGGGTGGGCGCAGGGGTTGAAGGCGTTTCGGGTCCGGCCGGTTCAAGCAGTTCGGTGAGTGATGCCTGCCAGCCGGCGGGCCGGCGGGTCGAAGGCACGGCAGCGGGCTCGTGGTTGGCGAGGAGGTGCTCGGTGTTGCTTTGGAGTGCTGTTGCCGCGACGTGCTTGCAGCTACCCCCAACCGGGCAGCTGCAGTGGCTCTCCAAGGGTCGGAAACGACCGTCGCCCTTCAGCCCGAGGCGAAGCTTCGTGCGGTATTCGGCCGGACTTCCACCGCGCACCCGCCCGGTGAGGATCTTCGCCCCGGCGTCCCAGGCCACCGACGTCACCGCGCCGTCCTTGGCGTAGATCTGGCCCCGTTGGAAAGCGGCTCCGCCCACGACGCGGATGATGTCCGTGACATCGACCAGGGGCAGGGGGGAAGTGGGCATACTTTCATGCTCTCACGCTGGCGCGCCCGCCCAAGCCCGGCATGGAGGGGTTTCCGCTACAAGCGATTGTTGCGCTCCGCGGCGGTCGGAGGCTTTTGATTCCTCCGGACAGCGGCCAGCACGTAACCTACGAATGGGGCCGTTTTCACTCCTCCGACGAAGGGTTGCCGGTGTTCGAAGCACCAAGTTTCATTTATGCCGCCGCAGGGCTTGCGGTTTTCGCGGCGGCACTGCTGCCCCGCCTGCTGATGCGCGCTCCGATCTCGATGCCGATGGTGTTCCTTGGCGCGGGAGTGCTCACCTTTTCGCTGATCGACAACCTCCCCGATCCCGACCCGATCAAGTACGGTGACTTCACGACCCAC
This sequence comes from Arthrobacter sp. TJ-254, assembly GCF_058269175.1. Taxonomy (NCBI): domain Bacteria; kingdom Bacillati; phylum Actinomycetota; class Actinomycetes; order Micrococcales; family Micrococcaceae; genus Arthrobacter; species Arthrobacter sp. TJ-254. The sequence goes on from NZ_JBZCNF010000003.1 coordinate 128,149, forward strand.
CTCGCCGAGGTCTGCGTCATCATCTCCCTCATGGGTGCAGGGCTCGCCCTCGACCGCCGGGTGGGCCGGAAGCGCTGGGGTACGACGTGGCGCCTGTTGGGCATCGCAATGCCGGTGTGCATCGTGCTCCTCATGTTCCTGGGCCTGTGGGTGCTGGGGCTTGGGCTCGCCTCGGCCCTGCTCGTCGCAGCGGCGCTCGCGCCGACCGATCCGGTGCTTGCCTCGGAGGTCCAGGTGGGCGAGCCCTCGGAAACCGAAGAGGACCTTGAAGGCGAGGACGAGGTGCGCTTCGGGCTGACCTCGGAGGCCGGGCTCAATGACGGTCTCGCATTCCCGTTCGTCTACCTTGCGATCGCGCTCAGCCTCGTCGGGTCCGCCCCATCGGCATGGTTCCCCGAGTGGTTCGCGCTCGACGTCGTCTGGCGCCTCGGAATCGGCTGCCTCTTCGGCTTCGGCATGGGCAAGCTGCTGGGCCGGATCTTCTTCTCGGCCCGCAGCGAGAGTGTCAGGCTGGCCAACTATTCGGAGGGCTTCGTTGCGCTCGCCGCGACGTTCCTGACCTATGGCCTCACCGAACTTGCCGAGGGGTACGGCTTCATCGCCGTGTTCGTCTGCGCCGTGACCATCCGGGCGGCGGAGCATACGCACGGCTACCACGGGGTGCTTCACAGCTATATCGAGCAACTCGAACGGCTTCTGACTGTCGTCGTCCTCGTCCTGCTGGGCGGCGCCGTTGCCCGCGGGATGCTGGAGGGCCTCCGTTGGCAGGAGATTCTCGTGGCGGTGCTGTTCCTCCTCCTTGTCCGCCCGGTCGCAGCGTGGATCAGCCTGGCCCGGGGGCGCACCGGATTGTGGGAGCGCGGAGTCATATCCTTCTTCGGCGTCCGCGGCATCGGCTCCATCTACTACCTGGGCTACGCGCTGTCCAAGGGGGACTTCGGGGCTGAGGCCGAGGTGCTGTGGCGCATCGTGGGCCTGATTGTGTGCCTGTCGATCGTGGTCCACGGCATGAGCGCAGCCCCGGTCATCAACGCCCTCGACAGGGCGCGGAAGCGCAAGGCGCTGCGGGTGTCCGGGGATGAGGGCCGTGCCTCCTCAACGCCCATCTGAGCCCGCCGGTCCCAGCGCCGGCGCCGGTGTCAGCGAAGGTCCTCGAGGCGCCGCTGGACGGCTTCGAGTTCCTCGCTCAGGGCGGTGAGGCCCGCGGTTCCCGATTCGGTGGCGAGCGCCCGGACGAGCTCCTCCTGCCTTGCCCGGAGCCCGGCCTCAGTTGATGGAAGCTCAAAATTAGCCATGGGTTCATCGTGCCAGATGCTCCGCCCGCACCGGCGAAACCTCCCGGTCGGCCTGCCGGGTGAACCGCAGCCGAAATAAGTCGGCGGTCCTGGCCGTTCCCCTAAGAGCGCCTGCAAGCCGCACCGTTTCGAACGGTAAATAACACGGCACGCAACTTTTGGGAAGGTTTTTCTTTGATAACTGTTCCGTTGTCCATCCTCGACCTGGCACACATCCCGCGGGGAGGCACTGCCTCTGCGAGTTTTGCCGCAAGTGTAAGGCTGGCGCAGAACGCGGAAAAATGGGGATATCGAAGGATCTGGTACGCAGAGCACCACAACATGGGAAGCATCGCTTCCTCCGCAACGAGCGTATTGATTGCCCATGTCGCCGCGGCGACCTCAAGTATCCGCCTGGGTGCCGGTGGAGTCATGCTGCCGAACCATTCACCCCTGACGATCGCCGAGCAGTTCGGGACCCTCGAAACGCTTCACCCGGGCCGTATCGATCTCGGCCTCGGGCGTGCACCGGGAAGTGATGCGAACACCCTGCGGGCACTTCGCCGGGACCCGGCGTCGGCGGAGTCGTTCCCTGAGGACGTCCTTGAACTGCAGGGGTACCTCTCCGGCGATACGCGCATCCCGGGGGTCCACGCAACGCCCGGACGGGGGACAAACGTCCCGCTCTACATCCTTGGCTCGTCGCTGTTCGGGGCGAGGCTCGCCGCAGCCCTTGGGTTGCCCTATGCCTTCGCCTCCCATTTCGCCCCGGCCGCCCTTCGGGACGCGGTGGCCCTCTACCGCAGGGAGTTTCAGCCCTCCGCCCAGCTCGAGCAGCCGCACGTGATCGCCGGCGTCAACGTGATGGCCGCCGACTCGGAAGAGGAGGCCCAGCGCCAGTTCCAGGACGGCCAGCGGCGGATGGTCGAACTGCTGCTGGGTCGTGGCGGCACGTTCAGCCCCGAGGAGGCGGATGCGATCCTCGCCTCACCGGGGGGCCAGCAGGTAGCGCAGATGGCTACGTACTCCGCAGTTGGCACAGTGCCGCAGGTGCAGGATTATCTCGAGCGGTTCACCGACCACGCCCAGGCCGACGAGTTGATCATTGCAACGCGGGCCAGCAGCGAAGAAACCTGGCTGAGGTCCTTCGAGCTGGTTGCCGGGCTGGCACGCCCGATGGCGGCCTAAAGGTTGCATTTAAAAGAAGGTTTGGATTCCTGCTTGCCATTACCCGTGTTGGTTTGGCAAAGTGGGTCTCGGTTGTAGTGTTGCGCATTTGTATTTCACGCGGCGAAGCCCTCCGGGGCGGCGCCGCATCTCTGAAAGAGCGGACAAGCACGCCGCGACTGGGGCTTTCCGAAAGTCGGAAGGCGTCTGAATTTCAGAAGGATAACAAAAATGGCAACAGGTACCGTGAAGTGGTTCAACGCTGAAAAGGGCTTTGGATTCATCGCCCCCGACGACGGAAGCGCAGACGTGTTCGCACACTTCTCCGCCATCAACGCGAGCGGCTACCGCTCGCTGGATGAGAACCAAAAGGTTAGCTTCGACACCGAGCAGGGCCCCAAGGGTCCCCAGGCGTCAAACATCCAGCCTCTCTAAGGCTTGATTTCAGCAACAGGACGGGAAGCGATTCCCGTCCTGTTGCTGTTTAACGCCCTGTTCCAGGTTTCAGCCGTGAGTTCCGGTCCTGAGTGCCAGGCCGGTGCGCTATACGGCTAGAGTTCCGGCACGCAGGGTCCCCTGCCCAGGTGGGCGAGCCCGGCGCGGTCGCCGGCGCCGAGCTGGGTCGGCGACGTTGTCTCGGCGTGCATGAGCTGGGTCGGGTCGTCAATGTGGTCAAGGCCGACGAGGTGTCCCAGTTCATGGATGACCACCGCACGGGCCGCATCCGGTCCGCCAGGGAGGGGAAGCATTCGGCTCAACTGCGGGCCGTCGAGCTGGATCTGGCCGGACACGTAGATCGATGGCCCGTCCTGCAGCCCGAGTGCTGTACTCCCGCCGATCCCCGCTATGTCATCTGCGACCTCGGGGTTCTCCTCGGGAGTGACCCACGCGATGAGGACCGGCGCCCATCGCTCGCCATACAGCTCCGGCTGGTACGGTTCCCGCTGTCCGGCCGGTGCTTCAGCGGTGGCTCCGTCGTGGATGAAGCGGAGGCCGGTCGCAGCGGAAATCTCAGCGACGGCTTCGTGGATCAGCTTCGAACCACCCGGAGGCTGATGGTCGGGCCGGACAACGTAGTGGATCGGACGGCACGGATCGTAGGCGATGAAGGCCTGGGAAGTGTTCCCGGTATCGAAGAGCCTGTAGTTGGTTGAGGGTTCGACCGCGGGTGGAACCCCCAGCGGGACGGCCGAGGCTTCGATTCCTGCGGGTGGCCGCTGGGAGGACTGTCCCGGCAGTGCAACTCTCAAGGGCTCGACTACCCGGTTCAGAACGCCTCCGGTGACATCGGGGGCGAGGTAGAGGGCCGCGACGACGGCGACAACGCAGGCGGTTCCCACGTGCAGCGAACGCGGGCGGCGCCGACGCCGTTTTCCAGGACGTTCCGACGGGTAGGCGAAAGCGTTTCGGGTGCGCTGGGTTTCCGCGTCCTGGTTTTTTGCACCCTGGTTTTCTGCACCCTGAAAGGAACGCGCGGACGGGCCCTGGAGGGGAGGGGGAAACCCGCGACTGGTGCGGGGTGCTGCCGCTCCGCCGGGCCGCGGCTGCTTCTGTGGATGGTGTTCGCCCACGGGATTCCTGAGTGAGAGGGTGCGTCAGCCAAGCATAGGCGATTCGGGGCCGCACAGCCCTGCGAAAGCCCCGAGTTCCTCGAGGTAGTGCGGCCGGGTGGGAAGGTGCGATGTCAGCTGGGGTGAGCGGATGATCACCGCACGCCACTGTCCCCGCGAAACCGCAACATTGATGCGGTTCCTGTTCAGCAGGAACTCGATCCCCCGCGGCGCTTCAGCAGCCGCTGAACATGCCATTGAGACGATCACGACTGCGGCCTGCTGGCCCTGGAACTTGTCGACGGTACCCACGCGGACATCGGGGACACCGGCACCCTCCAACACCCCGCGGATCAGTTGGACCTGGGCATTGTAGGCCGCAACAACCAGGAGATCGGACTGCTCCAAGGGGCGGGTTGGCTTCCCCTCGTCCGGCGTCCAGGCCAGGCCCAGATGGCGTTGAACCTGGGCAAGGACCTCGGCCGCTTCTTCCGGAGATGATGTCTTGCGGTGTGCGTGGTCGACCAGGACGCACTCCACACCGGCGCGGACGCCGTCGAGGTTCCGCATCGCCGCGGGGGGCGCCGATTCGAGCTTCCCGTCATAGGCGAGCTGCGAGACGGCGGCACATAGTGCCGGGTGCATGCGCCAGCTTGTGGCAAGGAAGTACCCGAAGTGTTCAGGCAACGTCGCGGCTCCGTGCGACAGCCACCCGAGCGCGGATTCATCGATGGGCTCGGGATGCCTGCCCTGGGTGACCTGGGGAAGCTGCTGCGGATCTCCAAGCAGCAGCAGCCGCCGGGTAGACCGCGTCACGGCGAGGATGTTCGCCAGGGAGAACTGGCCGGCCTCATCGATCACGAGGAGGTCAAGCGACTGTTGCGGGACGCGGCTCCCCGTCAGCGTCCACGCCGTTCCACCGATCAGGCAACCGCCATCGGACGCAAGCAGCGCCTCGACATCCTCGTCCCGGCGGTTCGGCCACGGCGCATCGCGGTCGGTTTTCTTGGCGGTCACGGCGGGAGGAACCCCGGCCTCGAGGGCGGCCTCGATCATGTGTTCCACGACGGCGTGGGACTGGGCCACCACCCCCACCTTCCAGCCGCGGGCCACGAGCCTGCTGATCACGCGGGCACCGACGTACGTCTTGCCCGTCCCCGGTGGGCCTTGGACGGCGAGGTAGGAGGATTCGAGCAGCGACACCGCTTCGGTGATCGCTTCGACATACGCTCCGGGGCCTTCACCCACAGCAGGCAGTTCCGCTCCGGCGGCGAGGCGGGGTGGAAGCCTGCGCAGCAGGTCAAGGCCCGGTCCACGGGGGAGGTCGGGCAACGTGGCGTGGACTTCAGCGGCGAGGGCACGCAATGCCGTCTCGATCGAGGTTGTCGGCAGCGGCTTGTCGGGGGTCAGGGCCCGGGGGAGCAGGTCGTGCGGCAGGCCACCGGTGCGCAGGCGCTCCTCGAGCACCAGGGTGTCGCCCTGGGCGGAGGAGGACGCTTCGAGGACCGTTGAGCCGAACCATCCGCCGCGGCCGCCCTCGCCGTTTTCACGCGAGTCGACCCCTTCGGGCAGGGGCGGAGCGTACATGCTGAACCACGTCGAGCCCTGCCGGAACTCGGCCCCTTCGGGGAGCACACCGGTCAGGCGGATGGTCCGGGCCAGGGTGCGGGCCCGGGGCGTGCGCGGCGCCCATTCGGTGAGCACCTCGGCGGAGGTGGGAAGGAAGACATCGCGGGCGTCGGACCAGCTGTCGATCGAGGTGGAGAGGCGGTCGAAGTGGCCCCACCAGAACTGTTTGCGTTCCCTCCGGTGGTAGCCGACGGCCGCGGCGACCATCGCCACCGCCTGGGCGTCACCGATGGATGACGGGCCGGGCGGTAGGGAGGCGACGTAGTCGAGTAGTGCGCTTTCCTCGGGGAAGGGTTCCGGGCCCGACGGGGGCTCAACGGATTGTCCCGCCGTCGCCGGGGTGATGCCGCGGTCCCTGGCCAGGCCCAGCAGCCAGTTGCGCAGCTCGCGGGTTGATAGGCAGTCGTAACGGTTGTAGTCCCGGATTCCGGCAAGGACAGCCTCGGCCGTTTCTGCGTCCTCGGCGTCCCGGGCGGCGCAGTACTCGGCGTATGCGACAACCGAGGCCCCGGCGTCGGTGACATCGCCGGTGCGCAGGTTGTCGCCCATGTAGAGCGGTTCGAGCTTTTTGAGGCTGTAAGAATTTTCGGAGATGCGCAGGCTCCGGCGCACTGTTTCGTAAAGGTCGACAAGCACGCCCTCCCGCAGGAGGGTGTCGACGGCGTCTTCGCCAAGAATGTGGGTCAGTGACAGCCTGCGCAGGGCGGTCTTTTCGTAGGAGGCGTAGTGGTACACGTGCAGGTCCGGGTGGCGCTTCCTGCGTTCCGCCACGTAACCGAGAAAGCTGGTGAACGCCTGCTTCTCCTCGCCGCGCGAGTGCGCCCAGAACGCACGGTAGGCCGGTTCGGAGGCGGGACCTCCGCCGGCTGGATTCTCGACGACGCCGAACAGGTACTCCAGGCCCCAGACCCCCGTTTCAGGATCCTGCCAGAGGGGGTCGCCCTCGAAGTCGAAGAAGATGTCACCGTCACTCGGCGGGGGAAGCAGCCCGAGGGCGTTGCCGTCGATCACCTGGTACTCGATCGTGCGTGCAGTGCCCTGCTGGTCGACATAGCTGCGTCCTCCGTCGATGGGCGCGGTCCGCGTCTGCATCCGGGCCTGTTCCCGCAGGCGGGCGAGGCTCGACGCGGGGTCAGCGACCTCCAGTGCCGCGAGGTCGTCAATGGTGCGGACGCCCTTCCCGCGGAGTGTCTGCCGTTGGCTCATGCTGAGGTTGGGGACAAGCAGGACGTCGCGGGTCTGCTCGATCATCTCCCGGCAGTAATCGCAGCGCCCGCAGGCGGTGTGGCCCTGCCCTTCCCAGGCCACCGGCTGCTGACCCTCACGGTGACGGGTGAGCAGCTCAGTGAGGCGCCGCCGCCGTTCCCGGTACACGGGGAGGATGTCGGAGAGCCGGTGCGTGCTCGAGGTCCCGTTGCCGAGGACCAGGGTGACCCCCGGCGCCGTTCGAACCCCGGCACGGAGCAGCTGGTCGCCGTACGCGGCCAGCTGCAGCAGCGCACCGACCTTGGCGTGCCGGGCCAGTTTGGTGTCCCAGACCGCATAGGCCCCGTCCTCGGTCCGCACGAGGAAGTCCGAGCGGCCGTGGAACTCGCCGTCGAAGAAGGAGGCCTGGAACACCACGCCGGCGCCGGCGTCCAGGGCGGCAATCGACTCCTCGTGCTTGGCGGTGAGCGCTGCCCGGTCCATCGAGGCCGCCGGGACCACCTCGTACACGCCGTGCGGGTTCTCTTCGGAAAAGGTGCCCTGGTCCGCTATGAACTTCTCGAGAACGCGGTGCTCATGTGCATCCCCCAGCACCGCTGCCCGCTGCAGCATCTCATCCGCCGCGAACTCGGCGGGGGGAGCCCAGCCCAGCTTTTCGTCGAGGATGCGAAGTGCCCGGTACTCGCACTCGGAGGCGGTGACGAGGTCGCTCGCGGAGAAGACAAGGTCGGGGGCGGTGCCGGGTGAAACGGGGTTGAGCAGGAACACATGGACTCCCGGGCAGGTGCGATGGTGATCAACAACTTACCAACTACGGCAAGGCGGTGACATTGAATGCGGTAGCGTGGAGGAGCCTCTTTTCACCGTCCTGGAGATTCATGAATCCGCGCCTGCTGTTCAAGACCGTCGCCGTAGCCGAGGCAATCAGCTGGGCTTTCCTGCTGACAGCCATGTTCTTTAAATACATTGCACGCACCACCGAGGCGTTGATCGCGCCCGCGGGCGGCATCCACGGCTTCATCTTCCTCTGCTTTGTGCTGACGACCGCCTTCGTCTGGATCAACCAGCGGTGGTCGGTGGCCACGGGCCTGCTGGGACTGGTCTCCGCCGTCGTGCCCTTCGCCACGGTTCCGTTTGACCGTTGGCTCGAGCGCGGCGGAAAGCTCGACGGCCACTGGCGCCTGGCGCCCGGCCGCGAGCCCGCCGCCGGCGTACTTGAAAAAGCACAGGCCCTGGTGCTGCGCAGCCCCGTGCTCGCCGCGCTCGTGGCGCTCGCCGGCGTGGGCGTCGTGTTTGCGCTGCTCCTGATTGCCGGGCCTCCGGTTTCCGCCGGATAGGGATCGCGCCGGCTGGAGTTACGCGCCGGCTAGCCGCGCACCAGCTCGGGATGGTGAAGTTCAGCGACGTCGGGGTGCGCCCGCAGCCTCCCCTTGAGCACGTTCGAACCGTAGGAGGCGAGCATCGGGTTCTCCGGATCGTCGGAGATTCCCCGCGCCTCTGCGCGTAACGGCTCGGGCAGGGAAACGGGGTCGATGACGGCGTCGAGCCGTGGCGACCAGAAGAACGGGACGGCGTAGCGGTCGACCCCCGGGGGTGGTGACTTCACGCGGTGGATCGTCGCGGCAAGATACCCCTGGGTGGCGACCTCAAGCATCTCGCCCAGGTTGACCACGAGCGCCCCGGGAATCGGCTCCACCGGCACCCAGTCCGAGCTTCCCCGGGGGAGGACTTCGAGCCCACCGACCTCGTCCTGGAGCAGGAGGGTCACGAAGCCGTAGTCGGCATGGGAGCCAACCCCCTGGCCGCCGGCCCCGCCATCACCCCCCACATAGTGAACGAGCTTCGCCATCCAGGCAGGCGCTCCCTCGAAGGGCTCGGCGAAGTGGTCCTCCGGCAGTCCGAGCGCAACCGAGAGGGCGCCAAGGAGTTCAGCGCCGACCGTCGAGAGCAGCTGCGCCCAGTCCATCGCCCGGCGCTCGAGTTCGGGCAGTGCCCGGGTGGGCCACTGGTTGGGACCCTGAAGCAGCCAGTACGGCTGGTCCGCCGGGTAGCTCTCCACCGGGGGGCGGTCGGGGGAAAAGTCGATCTGTTCGCGGGCATCGGGCCTGCCGCGCGTCACTTCGGTGCCCAGCCGGGCATAGCCCCGGAAGTGGGGGGAGCGCCGGTTGTCGAGCTTGAGCCGTTCCTCGAGGGGGAGGTCGAAGAACTTCCGGATCACGGAGAACAGGTCTTCAACCTGGGTTTCCGCTGCTCCGTAGTTCGTCACCTGGAAGAAGCCGACGGTATGCGCTGCGTCGCGCAGGCGGTCGATGAACTGGGGGTCGAATGAGCCATCGGCGGTGCGGGCGACGCTGAGGTCAAAGACGGGGATGGGGCTTGTAACCATGCGGGGAGACTACGCCTGCGGGGCCGGACGGCGCGCGCTCCGGTTACGCCATGTTTCGCCCGGAGGGTTGGCCGGTGGGAAGTGCACCGGCCGGGAACCGGTCATCGGCGCTACCGGAGTGCTGGAATAACCGCCCGGGCGGCGCCGTCCCGACTGCACCGCGCGCGGTCTGCACCGCGCGCTGCAACCTAGAGCCCGGCGAGCCGAAGGACGACGGCGAGTCCCTGCGGGCTGCCCGGCCAGTGACGCTCCACCACGCCGGCCCCGGCGCGGCGGATTGTCAGGCGCAGCACGAAGACCACGAGGAGGACGTCGTCCGCGTAGCCGATGCCCGGCAGGAAGTCAGGGACGAGGTCGATGGGGAGCAGAAGGTAGCCAAGGAGCAGGACGAGCCCTGCACGCACCCCGGCCGGCACCGACCGGTCGGCAGCGAGGCGCCTCAGCAGCCGAAGCAGATCGGGAAGGAACCGCAGGGCGTCGGTCATTGTCAGCGCCTCGGGGTGGCGCCTTGCATAGACCGCCAGCGCCAGGAGAAGCACTGCGTAAACGCCGAGGAGCGCGGCGAGCACTGCGAGTACCGCTATCTCGTTCATTGCACCTTCCCGTTCGAACATCTTCTGTACCACCTGTACCGTGCGCATCTTCCATCAGCGAAATTGAAAGGCTATAGTTCTGATGCGCCTTACACATTTCGCATCGATGGGGGAACCTTCCACGCGGGCTGGGCCGGTTGCAACGTTTCATTCTCGGGCGCGCTGCGCCCCACCTCGCCCCACCCTCGGAAGGATCCACGAATGTCCCAGTATGCGCGCCAGAGCAGGCCGGCGTATCCCAGCGAGCAGCCCTTCGGCGGAGGCGGGCTGCAGTACCGCGGCGGGGGCATGCCCTTTGACTCCCAGGCCGGCAAGAGACACGCGCAGCTGTCGTTGGTCTTCGGGGTGCTCGCGCTGTTTTTCGGAGTCTTCTTCGTGATCTTCGCCCCGCTGGCCATCGTGCAGGCAGGCAGGGCCGAGGGCCTCGGCGAGCCGGCGAATGCGGGCCGGATCCTCGGCTGGGTAGCCATCGGTTATTGGGTGATCTGGTTCATCCTGATGGCAATCATCTACTCGTTCATGTTGAGCCAGTTCGCGTTGATGATGAGCGACCTCGAAATGCTGATGGGAACGGTTCCCCCGGAGTACGGCCCGCCCGTCTAGGCAGCCCGTGAGGTGAGGGGTTGTTCGAAGACGTAGTCGTTCTCGATCCGTCCGCCAAGACGGAAGGTCTTGGTTCCCGCAAGGCGGAAGCCGCTGCGGGAGTAGAACCGGATGGCACGCTGGTTCTCCTGGTTGACGCCAAGCCAGATACCCCGCATTCCACTCCCGGCCGCCGCGGCAAGCGACGCGGCCATCAGTGCTCCCGCGGCGCCGGTTCCGTGGTGCGCCGGATCTACGTAGAACTTGCTGAGCTCAATGGCGGGCAGGAGCGTCAGGGCGGAACGGACCTGCGGGTCGGCCGGCTGGGTGCGGACCAGCATGCTGTATCCCTCGACGCGCGGATCCGGCCCGGTATCCGCGTCGCTGTCCGCATCGCTGCCTCCTGCGGATTCTCCGGCCCCGAGGCACAACAGGATCCGGTCCGGGTCGCTGAGATAGTCCTTGAACCGGTTCACTGACAACTCGGTGGCAAGGAAATGGTCGATGTCCCGTCGGTCGGAACCCGGGGGACAGGCGAGTGGAAAGGTCACGGCCGCGCACGCTGCAAGTGCCGTGGCGTCACCGGGGCCCGCGGCGCGGATGGAAAACTCCATCGCTTTACGACGGCTCTGGTGATGGCATTGCACCACTGTAACCCCGGCTCAATGGTGAGCGGATCGCTCCGGTTAACATGCCGGATTATGGCTGTCAGTAGGTGCCGGCTGAAGCTCCCAAGGTAATAAACCAGCACTCCTCCGTCTCCCAAGGGCAGTCCATCGGTGAAGTCCTCGGTCCTGAGGCGATGAAGTGGCAGTGCGCCCAGGGGGTTCCGGACCCGTCGGACGCTGCTGCCCGAGCGGCCGCAGGGATGAGAAAAGCCCCGGTGGAACAGGCTGGCTCTTCCACCGGGGCTTGGATTCCCGGGATGGCCCGGCAGGGCCGTACGGGAACGCTCCTGCCTCCACGTGGCTCAGGCGGCAGGAGCGTTCCCGCAAGGGTTTGGTGCTTCGCGCCCCCGAATCAGGCAGCCGTGACGGAGCCCGGCTTGCGGGTGGTGTGGACCGGCTTGTCGGGGACGTGCGCCGGGCGGCGCTTGGCGAACTCGGCCCGCAGTTCGGGAAGGACAAGTTCGCCGAAGAGGTCGAGCTGGTTCAGCACCGTCTTCAGCGGCAGGCCCGCGTGGTCGATCAGGAACAGCTGGCGCTGGTAGTCGCCGAAGTACTCCTGGAAGGAGAGGGTCTTTTCGATGACCTCCTGCGGGCTGCCGACCGTCAGCGGCGTCTGCGCCATGAAGTCCTCCATCCGCGGGCCGTGGCCGTACACCGGGGCGTTGTCGAAGAACGGACGGAACTCCTTGATCGCGTCCTGGGACTTCCGGGCCATGAAGAACTGGCCACCGAGGCCGACGATCGCCTGGTCTGCGGCGCCGTGGCCGTAGTGCGCGTAGCGCTCGCGGTAGAGCCCGATGAGCTGCTGGTAGTGCTCCTTGGGCCAGAAGATGTTGTTCGCGAAGAACCCGTCGCCGAAGTAGGCGGCGATCTCGGCGACTTCCGGGGTGCGGATGGAGCCGTGCCAGACGAAGGGCGCAACGCCGTCGAGCGGGCGGGGCGTCGAGGTGAAGTTGCGCAGGGGGGTGCGGAACTTGCCTTCCCAGTTCACGACGTCGTTGTCCCACAGCTGGCGCAGCAGGTTGTAGTTCTCGATTGTCAACTCGACGCTGTCCTGCTGGTTCTTGCCGAACCAGGGGTAGACCGGGCCGGTGTTTCCGCGGCCCAGGATCAGGTCGACCCGGCCGTCGGCCAGGTGCTGCAGGGTTGCGAAGTCTTCGGCGATCTTCACCGGATCGTTCGTGGTGATCAGGGTGGTTGACGTCGAGAGCTTGATGCGTTCGGTCTGTGCGGCAATGTACCCGAGGATCGTGGTGGGGGAGCTTGCGTAGAAGGGCGGGTTATGGTGCTCGCCGGTGGCGTAGACATCCATGCCGATCTCTTCGACCTTCTTGGCGATCGCGACGGCGGCCTTGATGCGCTCACCCTCGGTCGGGGTCTTTCCGGTGAGCGGGTTGCGGGTGACGTCACTGACTGTGAAAACGCCGATTTCCATGATTTCTCCAAACGGTGGTGGGTCTTTGTGGGTTTGCTGTGCTGTGGCGCTGGCGCCGGGTGTTCTCAGGTGGCTGCCCGGGTCGTTCTGCGGTTGACCATCCAGGCAGCGGCGGCCAGGACCATCACAACCGCGATCACGATGGTGGTTGCCGTCGTGAGCCCGAGGGGGCCGGTGAGGGCGCCGATCGAGAGGACCGGGATGGCGAGGCCGCTCTGTGCTGCGATGAAGTACGCTGCGACACTCTTGGCGTGGCTCTCGTGTGGTACGGCCCGAGCCAGCTGGCTCAAGCCGCCCATGAACGTCAGGCCCGCCCCGAATCCGCCAAGGACCGTGCCTGCCCCGAACACCACGAGGTTCGCGGTGAGGAAGCCGGTGAGCACCAGGGCGAGGGCAAGGATCAGAACCGGAAGTCCGCGGAGGATCGACCACCGGGGCGCCTTTCCCCGGAATGACAGCTGGGCGATAACGCCAATCTCAAAGAGGATGAACGTCGCGAGCCCTGCCAATGCCAGGTTGTGCACGTCGAGGGTCTGGGCGATGAACCTTGGGGTGAGGCTCGAGAACAGGCCAAGGAGGGTGAAGGTCGGGACGACGGCGATGGCCGACTTCCCATAGATACCCAGAGCCGAGCGTGGTACCCCGACCCTCGGCGCCCAGTTGATCTTGCCGACCGTGCGCGGATGGGTTTCGGGAACGAAGAAGGTCAGGAGGAACGCCGCTGCAACAAGGGCGCCGAACACCATGAAGATCAGGACCGTCGGTGCCTGAAGGTACTGGGCGAAGACGCCGGCCACGAGCGGGCCGAGGCCCAGGCCACCCATGTTGGCGGCGGTCGAGATCATCGAGGGGAACGCCTTGTTCTTCCCGCGGTACAGTTCCGCCAGTGCGGCGGTGGCCGCCGAAGTCATCAGGCCCACACCGACACCGCTGAGGAACCGTCCTGCGAGCAGCATAGGGACGTTTGCGGCGAAGAGGAAAAACAGGGTGGAGAGGATCGTCAGCGACAGCGCTGCGAAGGCCAGCGGCCGGCGCCCGATCTGGTCGGAGAGGCCTCCGAAGAAGATCAGCGCGAGCAGCGTTCCCAGTACGTAGACGGCGAACACCCAGGTAGTGGTTTCGGCGCCGAACCCGAACTCGTCGCCCCAAAGGGTATAGAGGGGGATCGGCAGGGTGCCGCCGGTCGTCATCAGGGCGAAGGTCGTTGCGATGATTGCGAATGAGGCTGTGTATTTGGTCTGCGGTAGCCGTGCCATTTTCAGATTTCCCTTTGATCGGGTCGTTGCGCTGGTTCGGTGTGGAGCAGGACCCGAACGATGAGACCGGAGGCTGCGCCTACAAGAGTTGTGAGGATGCCCGCCCAGAGCGGCAGGACAGCGATGCCGAACAGGGCATCCACCGAGAGTGCGCCGGGGCCGGTGATGCTCAGCGCGGCGGCGATAACGATCAGCACCAGCGGGTACTCGTACCCGTCGTGCTGCACCCAGAGGCCCTTCGGGGCTTTGACAGTCAAGGCGACCGTCATCACGCCAATGGCCACCATTCCCGAAAGCGGAGTAAGCACTCCGAGAGCGAGAAAGAGGCCGGATCCGAGTTGCCCGAGGCCCGCGGCCAGCGCCGTCACGGCACCGCCGCGGAACCCATCGGCGCGGAACTCGTCAATGCCGCCCTGGAGACCTGAGCCTCCCAGCCGAAAGGAGACCTTCTGCAGCCCATGGCCGGCAATCAACAGCCCGATCACCACCCGCAGCAGCAGGATTCCAATATCGGCATTCATGATCCGGTCTCTTTCGTCGTTTCGTGGGGCTGACCGGCCGGACGGCCGGTCAGCCGTAGTGCTTGTCAACCAGTGGCTTCTCAGCCGTGCAGCTCCAGCCGGGTGGAACGTCGGCCGGGTGGCTGATTAGCCGGCGTTTCCGCCGATGAAGTCACCGGCGTAGTGCATGCCCAGGCCGTAGGTTCCGCCGTGGGCCTTGACGACCTCGGTGACGGGGATGTAGGTCTCGCCGCGGGCCCAGTCGCGCTGGAGCTCGAGGAGGACCTGGATCCAGGTCACGGGGACGGCGCCGGCGCGCGTCATGCGCTCCATGGCGTTGTCGTGGGCTTCCTTGGTGACTCCGCCGGAGGCATCGGAGACGACGTAGACCTCGTAGCCCTGGCCCAGTGCGGAGAGCGCCGGGAGGACAAGGCAAACCTCGGTCCACAGCCCGGACAGGACGATCTTGGTGCGGCCGGTGGCCTTGATTGCCTCAACGACGCGCTCGTCTTCCCAGGCGTTCATCGTCGAACGGTCGATGATCTCCTGGCCCGGGAACACCGCGGCCAGGTCGGGAAGAATGTTGCCGGAGAAGGACTGCGCGGCCACGGTGGTCAGGATCGTCGGCACGTTGAAGGCCTTGGCGGACTTGGCCAGGCCGACGGTGGCGTTGATGATCGAGGTGCGGTCTCCGCTGCCTACGCCGAAGAACATCTGGGGCTGATGGTCAACGAAGAGGAACACGCTGTTATCCGGCGTGAGCAGGTCGTCACTGGGGGTGGCGGTGACGTTGGCGAAATCGATGGTAGCCATTTCTTCTTTTCCTTTGTACTGGTTCCTGCTGAATGCCGTGCGAATGATTTCGTACAGGTTTTTCTTATTCATGGGATGCCTGCGTTTCTCGGCCGGGTGGCTGCTTAGCCGGCGTTTCCGCCGATGAAGTCACCGGCGTAGTGCATGCCCAGGCCGTAGGTTCCGCCGTGGGCCTTGACGACCTCGGTGACGGGGATGTAGGTCTCGCCGCGGGCCCAGTCGCGCTGGAGCTCGAGGAGGACCTGGATCCAGGTCACGGGGACGGCGCCGGCGCGCGTCATGCGCTCCATGGCGTTGTCGTGGGCTTCCTTGGTGACTCCGCCGGAGGCATCGGAGACGACGTAGACCTCGTAGCCCTGGCCCAGTGCGGAGAGCGCCGGGAGGACAAGGCAAACCTCGGTCCACAGCCCGGACAGGACGATCTTGGTGCGGCCGGTGGCCTTGATTGCCTCAACGACGCGCTCGTCTTCCCAGGCGTTCATCGTCGAACGGTCGATGATCTCCTGGCCCGGGAACACCGCGGCCAGGTCGGGAAGAATGTTGCCGGAGAAGGACTGCGCGGCCACGGTGGTCAGGATCGTCGGCACGTTGAAGGCCTTGGCGGACTTGGCCAGGCCGACGGTGGCGTTGATGATCGAGGTGCGGTCTCCGCTGCCTACGCCGAAGAACATCTGGGGCTGATGGTCAACGAAGAGGAACACGCTGTTATCCGGCGTGAGCAGGTCGTCACTGGGGGTGGCGGTGACGTTGGCGAAATCGATGGTAGCCATTTCTTCTTTTCCTTTGTACTGGTTCCTGCTGAATGCCGTGCGAATGATTTCGTACAGGTTTTTCTTATTCATGGGGTTTAGTGGCTGTGCATTTCGAACGCGCTGGCGGAGATGGCAGGAGCCGCACCGTAACGGGCTGCACGCCACTGCCTCTGCTGCTCCGACTCGGCTGCCGCCTGGGCGAGCAGTTCAGCCTGGCGGCCTCCGGCCATCGAGGGCTTGGGGGTTGCCTGGTATCCGCCGTAATGGGCCACGGGGCTCCACAGCGGGGAAACCTTGGGCATTTCCTCGTCCTGGCCCTCGTAGTCGCCTGCGGCGTAAACGATCCGCCCGCCGACTACCGTGAACAGGGACTCGATGTGCGGGATGTCCCGCTCCTCGACGGTGAAGAAGTCATCCGAGAGGATCGAGAGGTCTCCGTAGAAGCCCTCCCGCAGGACGCCCTTCACGTCGTCCTCGCCGGTGAGCTTGGCACCGGCGACGGTGAACATCTCGAGCGCCTGCTCGCGGCTCACGCGGTTCTCGGGCGGGTAGATGAGGGTGTCCCCAACGGTCCGTCCGGAAACCAGCCAGTGCAGGGCAACCCAGGGGTTGTAGGACGAAACGCGGGTGGCGTCCGTTCCTGCGCCGACGACGAGTCCGCGGTCGAGCATCTTGCGGATCGGCGGTGCTTCGGCTGCCGCGCCGGCGCCGTAGCGCTGGACGAAGGCCTCACCCTGGAAGGACATGCGGTTCTGGATGGAGAGTGCTCCGCCCAAAGCCGCGACGCGGTCAAGGCTCCGTCCGCTGATTGTCTCGGCGTGGTCGAAGATCCACCGGTTGTCGCCGGGGAACAGGCCTTCTGCGGCAAGCTTCTCGAAGACAGCGAGGTCGCGCTCGATCGTCTCGTTGTAGGTGGCGTGGAGGCGGAAGCCCCAGCCGTTCTCCATCATCAGACGGACTGCCTTCTCGAACTCAACCTCGTAGTCGGGGGAGAGCTCGGGGCGCGGCTCGGTGAAGTTTTCGAAGTCGCCCGCTGCCCAGGTGAGGTTCTCACCGGCGCCGTTAAGGCGCAGCCACTCGTCGCCGTCGCCCGGGTTGACTGTCTCAACCCAGCGGCGGAGGTCGTCGACTTCCTGCCCGGCCACCTGCGGGAAGAGGTGGTAGGCGATGCGGAGGGACAGCTTGCCCTCGTTCGCCAGGTCCATCACCGTGCGGTAGTTGTCGGGGAAGTTCTGGAAGCCGCCGGCCGCGTCGATGGCGGAGGTCAGGCCGAACCGGTTCAGTTCCCGCAGGTACTGGCGGGTCGAATCCTTGCGTTCCTCGGCGGGCAGCAGCGGAGCCTTGGCCAGGGTTGAGTAGAGCACCAGTGCGCTTGGCGCGGCGAGGAGGAGCCCTGTGGGCTCGCCGTCACGTCCACGGACGATCTGGCCGCCCTTGAAGTCGGGGGTTTCCTTGGAGTAGCCGGCAGCCTTGACCGCGGCGCGGTTCAGCAGTGCGGAGGAGTAAAGGTTGAGGATGAAGACCGGGGTGTCCGGAGCCGCATCGTTCAGCTCTGCAAGGGTGGGAAGACGCTTCTCGGCGAACTGCTCCTTGGTGAAGCCGCCGACAACGCGGACCCACTGGCCCTTCGGGGTGCGTGCTGCCTGCTCGCGGAGCATCTGCATGGCCAGCTTCAGGGTCGGCACCCCGTCCCAGCGAAGCTCGAGGACATAGTTGAGGCCACCGCGGATCACGTGGAGGTGCGAATCGTTAAGGCCCGGGACCACCCGGCGGTTCCGCGCGTCGACCACCTTGGTGTTGGGCCCGGCGACCTTGGCGATCTCGGCGTCGTCGCCGATGACAGTGACCTTGCCGTCCCGGATGGCGACGGCGGTCGCCCGGGGGCGAGCCGGATCACCGGTGAAGATTTTGCCGTTCCGAACAATCAGATCGGCGGGTTCAACCGCATCGGACCGGGGGACGATCCCTGCTACGGGCATTGTGGGCATATCTGCCCACCTCCAATCAGCTAACAAACGTGGTTCGCTCGGACCGCGGTGGTCCGGGTGCATGGTCTATAACTTAGCTTCCGCGCAATTTATTTCCGTGGAAGATATTTTGACGCCAAGGGGTGCTGTTTCTGGCACGCCGAGGGCTTCGCCCACCAGGGGCGCGGCCCTCTCCTGCTCTCATCCTTCCGCCGACCGGGCCGGTATCTCGGATCAGTTCCCACAACATACCTTCCAGGCAATTTATTTCCAAGCAAGATAAATTGCTGCGCCAGGTGACTTCGGCTGCATCCCGCGCTGGGGGAGGGGAAGGGGGGCGCTGCGGTGCCGGCTGCCTGAGCTGCGTGTGCCGGACCTGTACCGCCGGACTGTGTGTGCCGGACCTGTGCGTGCGGCATCCGGTGCGCCGGCTCATCGCGGCGATCCTTCCTGGCGAATGTTCATACCAGGGTGGATGGAGCCGCAGCGCCGTTTTGCGAAACTGGGTCAATGACCGCTTCCGCTCTCCACGCCCGGCATCTTCACATCGGATTGTGGGTCGTTGCCGCCGCGTCGTGGATTGGAGCAATGATCACCGAACGGCTTCTCTTCACGAAAGACATCAACTGCGACCTTTCCGGCGGCCGCTCGGTATTCGGAGAGGCGGCGTGGTCGTGGTTTCCGCCCGGCCGGACCTGCACCTGGGTTATCGACGGGCTCACGATTGTGGAGGGTCCAGGGGCCGACCGTCTTATGGTTCCGGTGCTGCTCGTCCTGTGGTTGTTCGCTGTGCTGTCCCTCAGCCGGAACGAGCTGTTCGGCAAGGACGCCACGATGAAGAGGTGCGGAATCCGTTGGACCCGGGCACGCTAGCGCGGAACCTCGCCGACAAAAGAGCAGTCGGCTGGCTCACCCGCACGCGGTGTGCCGAAAATTTTCAGGCAGCTCGAGCGGCCTCTGCCTCACTCACAATTCCAGGCACAACCGCAGCTCAAGGGCCCCGTGGAAAGAATCCGCACCCAGAATCCGCACCCCCGAATCCGCACCCAGAATCCGCACCCCCGAATCCGCACCCCGAATCCGCACCCAGAATCCGCACCCAGAATCCGCACCCCCGCGCTCGTCATCAAGGCGCATATTGGGGCGGCTGGATCCAGATCTGTCTAGGGTGGCACCAGCACCGCTTCACAAGTCCCGCTCCCTCCGCACCAGCGCACAAAAGTCCGATCTGACAGAGGAGCCCCAATGGGCCAGGAACCAGCGACACCCCCTCCCGCACAAGCCGTGCCCGATGACGACCCGAGCCGTCAGGCCACCGTCGTCAGTCCCGACAAGTCCGACCTGCAGCACATCGGCCTGGCCGGGGGCACCTACACCGTCCTGCTCGGCGGCTCCGACACCGCCGGGGCGTACACGCTTATCGATATGCTCATTCCACCGGGAGGGGGCCCCCGTCCCCACCGCCACAACTTCGAGGAAATGTTCACCCTTACCGAGGGTGAAGTCGAGTTCACCTTCCGCGGCAAGAGCTTCACCGCGGTCGCCGGCGAGACGATCAACATTCCCGCTAATGCGCCCCACTTCTTCCGAAACCGTTCCACCAGCACAGTGCGCATGTTGTGCATGTGCACCCCTGCCGGCCAGGAGGAATTCTTCGCTGCCGTCGGTGACCCGGTGGCCACGCGAACCACCCCCGCCCCCGAGCTTGACGAGGAGACGCTTGTCCGGCGGCGGGAATTGATGATGGAACTGGCGCCCAGCTACCGCACCGAACTGCTTGGCTCGTAACCCTCCCGCACCGCACTGCCGCAGAGCCCTCCCGTCACTTCGCAGGAGCAGAAGAAAAGACGCAGCCGGGTGCCCGGCTGCGTCTTTGTGGTGGAGCGGTATTGTCTAGCTGACCAGGGTCGGCCGTCGAGGGCCAGGCGCTGCCGAGGTTTCAGGGTGGTCCGCGGAGGGGGCCACACCCGATGACGGTTCTGAAACATCAGCCGCTGGTCGGTTTGCCGGGGCCGGGGGTTGGACGTCGACCGTCCGGCGCAGAGCCTTCTCCTTGATGAAAAGGACGCTGATCAGGGCCAGGACGGCGATCCCGGCGGTGATCATGAAGATCAGCGCCGTGCTCTCACCGTAGGCGGCCCGGATGATGTCCCCGATGGGGGCGGGAAGTCCGGCCGGGTTGAGGGAGCCTCCGGTGAATCCGGGAAGGTCCGGGGAGAGTCCGGCGGCACGCAGGCCCTCGGCCGTCTTGGCCGCTGTCTGGTTTCCCAGGACGGCGCCGAGTGCTGCAACACCGGCCGCCCCGCCGATGGTGCGGAAGAACGCCACTGAAGCACTGGCTGAACCGACGTCCTTCACCGAGACTGTGTTCTGGACGGCGAGCACGAGGTTCTGCATCAGCAGTCCCAGGCCCAGTCCGAAGAGGAAAGTGTAACCTCCGACGAACCAGAGGCCCGTGACCTCATCGATGGTGCCCGCGAGGCCGAGCCCGAGGATCAGCAGGGCCGAGCCCACGATAAGGAAGCGCTTCCACCGTCCGAAGCGTGTAATCAGCTGGCCGGAGGCGACAGATCCGATCAGGTTTCCCGCAATCATGGGGAGGGTCAGCAGGCCGGCCTCGGTTGCAGTGAATCCACGGGCCACCTGGTAGTACTGGCCGAGGTAAGTGGTTGACGCGAACATTGCAACGCCGACTGCGAGGGAGGCGACGATCGCAAGGGCGGTCGTGCGCTCGGTGATGATCTTGAGCGGGATCACCGGCTCGGCGGCCTTTGACTCAACAAGGACCAGCAGCGCCAGGAGCAGGACGCTTCCGCCGACCATTCCGGCGCTCTGCCAGGACAGCCACCCGAAAGTATCGACTTTGCCGACGAAGGAGACCCAGATCAGGAGGGTGCTCACGCCAAGGGTCAGGAGCACTGCCCCGAGCCAGTCGATTGTGACCCTGCGGGGGCGGTGAACGAGCTTGAGGGTCAGTTGGAGCAGGACCATTGCAATGACGGCAAGGGGCACGACGACGAAGAAGGTCCACCGCCAGCCGAGGGGCGAATCCACGATGACGCCGCCGAGCAATGGCCCGGCCGCGGTTGCTGCGGCGATCACTCCACCGAGATAACCCGAATAGCGTCCGCGTTCCCGCGGTGAGACCATCGCTGCGATGATCGCCATGGCGACGGCGGTCAGGCCTCCCATGGCGATGCCCTGGATAGCGCGGCCGGCCAGCAGGACCGGGATGTTTTGGGCGAGCCCTGCGAGCACTGAGCCGGCCACGAAGACCACGATGCTCAACTGCACGAGAATTTTCTTATCGAACAGGTCCGCAAGCTTTCCCCAAAGGGGCGTGGTGACCGCACCGGCGAGAAGGGCTGCCGTAATGACCCACGCGAAGTCGGTCTGTGACCCGTTGAGGTCCGAGATGATGGCCGGGAGGGCGTTGGCCACAATGGTGCTGCTGAGGATTGCTGTGAAAAGTGCGGCGAACAGGCCGGTGAGTGCCTGAAGGACCTGCCGGGCGGACATTGCGTCGCTTACCTGCGGTTGCGGCATCGGGGTGGTGCTGGTCATGATGATCCTGCCTGGATTGGGGAGAAAGACCGTCGAATAGGGGATTGCGTCGCTGCTGAATGACGTCGACTGCGGGAGATCCGTTGGATGCCGGGGCCGAGGGCTTCGGAGCTGCTTGCCTTGGGTGGGGCTAGTGGCCCGAGGCCCTGTCGAGGAGTTCCTGGAACGGAACTGAGTTGTGGCCGGCCGTTGGGGTCGGGGTGCGGGTGGAGGTCCGTACCGCTCCGGCGAACTCCCGGGCGGCGCGGTGGATCCTGTGCTCGAGGGACTGGATTGAATCCGATCCGGCGCCCCAGTCCTCCGGTGCGGCGTAGACCGCTGTGGGCACGACAACCGCGCGGAGGTAGCTGAACAGGGGGCGCATTGCGTGTTCGAGCATCAGTGCGTGGCGGGCACTTCCACCCGTGGCCCCCATCAGCACCGGCATCTGTTCAAGTGCCGTGGGCTCCAGGACGTCGAAGAAGGATTTCAGCAGGCCGCTGTAGGAACCGGAGAAGACAGGACTCACAACGACGAGGGCGTCGGCGCGGGCGAGCCGGTCGATGACCGAGGCCAACGCCGGAGCTGGATAGCCGGTGATGAAGTTACTGGCGATGTCCACGGCATGGTCCCGCAGTTCCACCGCGTCGATCTCGACCGGCGAGCCAGGGGAGGCGAGTTCCGCTACGACGGCGTCGGCCAGCTGATCGGCAAGCATTCGGCTTGAGGAAGGAACCCCCAGTCCGGCGGATACAACCATGATTCGCTGCGTAGTCATTCGAACTCCATCTCGGTTTTTCGTCACCTGCTTTATGTTGCCGGGCACATGATTACAACCGGAACCGACCCCGATTCATTCCCGATGGAGGCCTCGTCCGAGGGGGAATAGTCCCGTGGCTTAGGCAGTTACGTGGTGGGCAACCTAAATTTCAAACGAAAGCGCCGCCCGTCCGGACCCCCTGCGTCCAGAACGGCCCGCAGAAGGAGGAATCATGCAGATTGGCATTTTCAGCGTCGGTGATCGAACCATGGATCCGGCAACGGGCCGGCTCCCGACGGAAGGTGAACGCATCAAGGGGACTGTTGAAATAGCGCTCCGTGCGGAGCAGGCGGGCCTTGACGTCTTTGCCACCGGGGAACACCACATCCCGCCGTATGTGACCTCATCGCCCACAACGCTTCTCAGTTTCATCGCCGCCCGGACGAGCACCCTCCACCTGTCCACCTCGACAACCCTGATCACAACGAACGACCCCGTGAAAATCGCCGAGGACTACGCGATGCTCCAGCACCTGGCCGACGGCCGCCTGGACCTGATGCTGGGCCGCGGGAACAGCGGACCCGTGTACGGGTGGTTCGGCAAGGATTCCCGCAAGGGTGTCGACCTGGCCATCGAAAACTACGCTCTCCTGCGAAAGCTGTGGGACGAGGACCGGGTCACCTGGGACGGGAAGTACCGCACGCCGCTGCAGAACTTCACGTCCACGCCCCGTCCACTGAATGACGCCGCCCCCTTTGTATGGCACGGATCGGTTCGGACCCCGGAGATCGCCGAACAGGCCGCCTACTATGGCGACGGGTACTTCGCGAACCACATTTTCGGCCCGCCCCAGCACACAGCACGGATGGTCGGCCTGTACCGCGAACGGTTCGAGCACTACGGGCACGGCCGTGCGGACCAGGCAATCGTGGGACTCGGGGCGCACGCCTTCATCCGCAAGAACTCACAGGATGCCGTCCGGGACTTCCAGCCCTACTTCGACAATGCACCAATGTTTCCCGGAGGCTCGGCCCTGGCGGATTACATGGCGCAGACCCCAACAATTGCCGGCAGCCCCCAGCAGGTGATCGAAAAGACGTTGTCCTTCCGAGAGTATGCAGGCAACTTCCAGCGCATCCTGTTCGCCCTTGAGATCGGGGGAGTGCCGCTGGCAACCACATTGGAGCAGATTGACCTGCTCGGGGAATATGTGGTTCCCGAGCTCCGGAAAGAACTCGCTTCCACCCCCGTCTGACCCGGCCCGTAGCGGCCACGGGAAGAACTCCCGTGCCAAGCCCGGAATAAACGGGGCTCTCCACCCGCTCTACAAGTGGCCGGCAACGTAAAAACTTAGGACGACCCCGGGGTCCGGGAACCCGGCCCCCGGAGCAGGGAATAACTACAGGATCACGACAGTTGAACATGTGGTCGGCAACGTAAATTGGAGGCCGGCATAATCGAAGGAAATCCAGTGAACACCAACCGTGTAGTACTCATCACCGGCGCAGCAGGCGGCGTAGGATCGGTCCTCGTCGAGAGGTTCCTCGCCAACGGCGACTCAGTCATTGCAACAGATGCCAGCGAAGGGACCCTCACCGCATGGCGGCAGCGGTACGCTGCCGACGCGAAGCTCTCCATCATCGCCGCCGATGTCTCCTCCGATGAGGACGTCACCCGCGTTGCCGGCTTCGCCCGGAGCACCGCCGGGCGCGTCGATGTGCTGATCAACGCCGCGGGCTACTTCCCGTTCAGCAGGTTCGAGGACATGCTGTCCACCCAGTTCCGCAAAATCATCGAAATCAACCTGACGGGCACCTTCCTGATGGCCCAGGCGATCCTTCCCCTCATGAAGGATCTGGGTGCTGGCCGAATCATCAACTACGGTTCCGGATCCGTCTTTGACGGCACCGCTGGCCAGGCGCACTACGTGGCAGCGAAGGCCGGGGTTGTTGGCTTCTCCCGCTCACTGGCCCGTGAGGTCGGCGGATACAACATCACGGTCAATGTCATCACCCCGGGCCTGACAGTCACCAAGGCAGTCCGCGACAGCTTCCCCGCCACGATCCTGCAGGCTCAGCGCGATGCCCGGGCCATCCAGCGCGACGAGGTTCCTGAAGATCTCGTCGGCCCCACGTTCTTCCTTGCTTCCGAGGACTCCGCCTTCATCACCGGCCAGATCCTCAACGTCGACGGCGGCGCGTACATGTACTGATCCCAAGGTGCCCCGCCCGGACCAACCACCCCCGCCGGCGTCACTGCCGCTATCAAGACTCCAAACCACACAGATCGGAAGAAAAAATGACGAACCTCTTTGAACCAACGACCATCGGCAACATCACCCTTGACCACCGTCTCGCCATGGCGCCAATGACCCGCGGCCGGGCCAATGCGGACGGCACCCCCGGGCCGCTGACGGCCGAGTACTATGCCCAGCGGGCATCACTGGGCCTGCTCATCACCGAAGGCGTCCAGCCCTCGGCCGACGGCCAGGGCTACCTGAACACTCCGGGCATCTACACCGACGCCCACGTCGAGGGCTGGCGCGAGGTGACCTCCGCGGTCCACGAGGCCGGTGCCGCGATGTTCGTGCAGCTGATGCACGCCGGGCGGATGTCCCACCCGGATAACACACCCCATCACCGCACCCCTGTGGCACCCTCGGCGATCGCCCCGGGCGTGCCGATGTTCACTATGACCGGCCCGCAGGACATCCCCGTCCCCCGGCAGCTCAGCGTTGGTGAAATTGCCGCCACGGTGCAGGACTTCCGGGACGCGGCAGCGGCTGCCATCCGGGCCGGAGCCGACGGCGTCGAGATCCACGGCGCCAACGGGTACCTCCTGCAGCAGTTTTTCGCTCCTAACGCCAATGAGCGTACCGACCAGTACGGCGGCTCCATCGAGAACCGTGCCCGCTTTGCCCTCGAGGTCGCCAAGGGCGTCGCTGAGGAAATCGGGGCCGAGCGCACAGGCATCCGCCTCTCGCCGGGCCTGACCCTCGGCGGCTTGGACGAAGGTTCCGAATCGGGGGATCTGTACCGCTACCTTGTTGGCGAACTGGCCAAGCTCGACCTGGTCTACGTGCACGTGCTGCACATTGGCGATGATGACCTGCTGCGTGACATCCGTGCAGCCTGGCCCAACACCCTGCTGGTCCTGCGCGCCGGACGGGCCCGCGAAGACGTAGCAGTTGATGTCGAGGCCGGACTGGCAGACATCGCCCCGATCGCCTCCTGGGCCCTGGCCAATCCCGATGTCGTTGAGCGCCTCAAGACGGGCGCGGAGTTCAACGAAGGGGACCCGGCGACCTATTACGGCGGTGGCGCCGCCGGCTACACCGACTACCCCGTCCTAGAGCCGGCCGGCAAGTAGTCCACGCAGCAGCAATGACGGGCGCGATAGGCCCGGCATGAGAGACATTGATGGGTGGAG
Source organism: Arthrobacter sp. TJ-254 (assembly GCF_058269175.1). Taxonomy (NCBI): domain Bacteria; kingdom Bacillati; phylum Actinomycetota; class Actinomycetes; order Micrococcales; family Micrococcaceae; genus Arthrobacter; species Arthrobacter sp. TJ-254. The sequence goes on from NZ_JBZCNF010000003.1 coordinate 153,659, forward strand.
GGGCAGCAGCCCCTCCACCCATTGGTGCGCAATGGGAGGATGGGTCCCGGCACCCGGAGCACGCCCGCCCCCGAACCCGGCTACATCCGCCGCGGCCCGCGCAATCCGGGGCAGCGGAGCGACGGAATGCTAGGGTTGACCCGCTTGGGCGTGGGGGCCATATTGGGCCCTACCTCCCATCCCATACCTCAGGAAAACGAACCAAAGGTAGCAATCGTGAAGACCCCGAACGGAACTGCGGAGTCCCAGCCCTCCACGGCCCGCGACTTTCCCGCCAGCTGGGCCATCTTCAGCCTGGCCCGTTCGCACCGGGCGTTGGCGGCGTCAATGCTCGCCGACCTTGGGCTTTTCCCAAGCCAGGAACTGATCCTCATGCAGCTCTGGAACGAGGATGGCCAATCACAGAAAGCCCTGGGCCAGACTCAACGATTCGACCATTCCACGATCGCCAAATCGGTGCGCCGACTCGAGTCCGCAGGTCTGGTGCGGCGGGAGAAATCCCACGCGGACGGCAGGGTCACCCTGGTCTTTCTGACGGACGCCGGGCAGGCCCTCAAGGACCGCACCCTCGGAATTTGGGAAGAACTCGAACGCAAAACCGTCCAAAGCCTCACGGCTGAGGAAAAGGCGCAACTTGTCGCCCTCGCGTGCAAGATCATTCCCAACCTCGAATAGCACTCTGGGAGGCCGGCACTGCGCCGAACGTCCTCGACGAAGGCCAGCCCCGGGCCGGGACAAACCCGAAGGGCCCCAGCGGGCGGAATACCAATCCGCCCGCTGGGGCCCTTGCTGCATCGGGCGTCCCTCCAGGCCGTAGCTGCGCTCGCTCGACCGGACCGTGGAGACAGCAATCCTTGCCGCTGCCCCTTGCGGGGCTGACTCAGCAATCTAAATGCCACTTAGGACCTAGGGGCAGGGCACTTCGGCGCCGCTGACCTGAACCGTTGTGCCCGGCGCCAGGCCCTGGCACTGCTCGGCCAGTTCAACGAAGTTGGGAATGAGTGACATCGCGGCAAACGCAGCGATTGCCAGGAGTACTGTGCCGAGAATCCCGACAATGATCCCGGCAAGGGCGAATCCGTTGCGGCTCCCGCTTTTTCGGGCCTTGACCAGTGCGATGATGCTGATGACCAGTCCGATCGGACTGATGAGGAATGCGAAGACGAGGCCGACAACACCTAGGGTCTTGCTTCCAGTGGCATTCATTCCATCGGGCGTGCTGTTGTATCGGGAGTTTTTCTCAGTGCTGTGAAGCGAATAGTTCGACATGGGTTCCTAACGGCCGGGAACGGCTATGTTATGTATTTGGAGTGGCGCCACCGGGAGCGCAAACTGCGCCTCTTTACATTTCCAGCCTAGTCCTTCATTGGTTCAGCATTGCGCCTCCCGGCAGACAATCATCCGAAATGAGTACGAATGTCATCCGATGTACCTAGGGTTGCGCCTTGGAGGATCGTCGGCCACAGTGTCCTGGTGAATGGTCAGTCTGGCCTCGGAATCTCAGGCCCTTGATCTGGCATCCGGTCGGGCCGCTCAAGGCGGCGGAGCACACGCCTTCGGGCCGAGACCCCATTAATGCAATTCACTTGTCGCTGTCCGCTGCGTGCCGCGTCGAAGGGTGGAAGAGTCGCGCATTTACAGGCTTTATGTTAACGAAGAAGATACAATTCCCCCGTGAATCGATGTTGTTTGCATTTTGGTCGGCACGAGGTGCCTTGGCCATGAAAATTATCTCAATTGATGGGATGAACGTCACCGATGGAATAATCGCCGGAGATGGTCCGCCGAATGGTCAAGCGTCAGATATAAGGGGCGAAGAATAAGATTGCAGCGGAATATCTTTCTGGGGCCTATGGTCGGCTGACGAGCTTTTGAGGAACGGCCGCCGGCAGGGGCATCAGCCGGAAGGGAACAAACGAAGCCGGGATGGGAACAAGAAGCCGACATCCCTCGGCTGGCAGCATCGTAACCCCGCCCAACACCCGGAGCGGTGGTCGCGGTGCTGCAGTGGAGGTGAGGGGGCGGCGCGCCAGCACCGTGCATATTTTGCTTCCGTGGAATATACTTGCTCGACGAAGAACAATCGGCGGTTCCCTTCGCCGGAAAGGCCCGAAAAATGTCATCCCCCAAAACGCTCCCAGCGTCCGTTCCCACCGATGGTGAGGTGGTGTCCGAGTGGGGGCTGGTCATCCGCGGGTTTGAGGTCACCAACAAGAAGCTCCATAAGGCGGTAGCCGCGGCATTCAGCCTCGACGAGCCCGAAACCGAAACGATGCTGCGCCTCGGGGCCAGCCCCATGCATCGGGTTCCGATGACAGTGCTGGCACGCGAAGCAGCATTCAGCTCCGGAGGCTTCACGAAAGTGGCCGACCGGCTGGCCCGCCGCCAGCTCGTCAAGCGATCACCGTGTGCTGACGACCGCCGAATCACCTACCTCGAGTTGACGCCGGAGGGCCAGGAGCTGGCAACCGAGCTGCACTGCCTCGTTGCGGACATGGTGCGCTCGATCTACGTCGACGTCCTGGGTGCTGAGCGGGCCGGCGTGGTCGCCGGCGCGATGCGCGATCTCCACAAGGCCAACCGCCCGCCCGCATAGACGCGATCCGGCGGACGAGACCGGCCCCATAGGACGGGCCCGACTTTGCAAAGGGACACACGGCCGCGGGTAGAGCCTACGGCCGTCGAACGTCGTAGGTCAGCGAGGCGAATTGACCCAGCTGCTGGGCGCTGCGCAGCACCAGGGTGTCGGGAAGGACCTTCCGCGGCAGCAGGGGAGCACCGCCGGTCAAGGCCGCCGGCGCAATAGACACCTGGATCTCGTCGAGGTGTCCCGCGTCGAGGAACTGCCCGGCGAGGTCACCGCCGCCGACAACCCAGATGTCCTTTTCCCCGGCGGCTTCCACCAGGGCAGGAAACGCCGCTTCAACCGACCCGCTGAGGAAGCGCACGTCCGCCCCCGCCGGCGCCGGCAGCTTCCGCGTAGTGAAGACGAACGTGGGGCGCTGCCCGAAGTACGCAGGCCACTTCCCGGGATTGTCGAGCAGCTTTTCCTCCCGGAGGACCCATTCATAGGTTGTCGAGCCCTGCACGAGCACACCGATACCGGCGAGGAACCGTTCATGATGTGCCGGTTCGGGTGGTTCGGCGGCGAAGAGCCATTCGAGGGAGTTCGCCTCGTCGGCGATGAACCCGTTGAGTGAGGTTGCGGTGTTATAGATGACGCGTGGCATGACAGAAGGGTAATTCTTTCTTGGCGTCAAGATGAGGCCCCGGCCGTTGTGCACCTTATAAGGCAGCGCCGGCGCTCCGCCTTCCGAGTGCGGCTACCGAGGCCACCGTCAATGCGGACTCGGGAACGACGAAGTTGACGTCGCCCTTCGTTGCTCCGTTCACAAGCAGCCCGCTCACCAGGTTCCTCCGGCGACCGGGTTTTCGTCGACGTAGCGGTAATAGTCCTGAAGCTCAAGCTCCCGCGCTGCGTCCCGGTCGATGACAAGGGTGGCGCGCGGGTGGTGCTGCAGCACCGAGGCGGGGCACATGCTCGAGACGGGGCCCTCGACGGCGCGGGCAATTGCAGCCGCCTTGGCGGGCCCCTGGGCGACGAGCAGGACTTCGTGGGCCTCGAGGATTGTGCCGAGCCCCTGCGTGAGGCAGTGCTTTGGCACCTGCTGCTCGTCGTCGAAGAAACGCGAATTATCCATCCGTGTCGCGGACATCAGGGTCTTCACCCGGGTGCGCGAGGCGAGGGAAGACGTCGGCTCGTTGAAGCCGATGTGCCCGTTGCGGCCGATCCCCAGGATCTGCAGGTCGATTCCCCCGGCGGCGGTGATTTCCGCTTCGAAGTCCTCGCATGCGGCAGCCAGGTCGGAGGCGTATCCGTCCGGAACATGGACCCGGCCGGGGTCGAGCCGCAGCCGGCGGGTGACCTCCCGGTCGATGACAGAGTGGTAGCTCTCGGGGTGCTCCGGGGGAAGGCCCACGTACTCGTCGAGCGCGAAGACGTTGAGCGCCGCGAGCCCGGGAACCCACCGGGACTCAAGGGCCTTGTAGATGGACAGGGGAGACGAGCCGGTGGCAACGCCGAGGTTCCGCAGCTTCCCCGCGGTCAACCGGCGAAGAATCAGGTCGCTTGCATACTCACCGATCTGGGCGGAGTTTTCGAGGATCACAAGGTGCATGGGCTGCCAATCGCTGCGTTCGTGCCTGGGGCGCGGGCGGGGGTTGTGGTCAGGAGGCGGAGGGGGATCCAGGAGCCTGAGGCGCCACTGTCACCTTCGTGCCGTGCGCTTCGAAAGCGGCCTTCTGGTCGGCGGTGATCCCGGAGTCGGTGATGAGGTTGCTGAAGACATAGTCGGGCATCGTTGCGAAACTGCGCGTTCCAATCTTCGACGAGTCAGCCACGATGTAGGTCTCGGAGGCGCGGCGTGCCATGAGCGAGTTGACTGCCGCTTCCCCCTCGTCGCTCACGGTCGGGCCGACCTCGGGGTCGAGGCCGTTCACTCCGACGAAGGCGAGGTCCAGGGCAACCCGCTGAAGGATGACGTCGGTGTAGGGTCCGACCAGTTCGTAGGAACGCGGATTCACGACACCGCCGGTGACCATGATTCGGATGTTCGGCCGGACGACGAGCTGGGCGGCGATGTTGATGGCGTTCGTCACCACCGTGAGTGTCGGTTTGCTTGAGGGTTCAAGGAGGTCGGGTCGCATGCCGAGTGCGTGGGCAATGGCGGTGCTTGTTGTCCCGCCGCACAGGCCGATCACCGCGCCCTTGGGGACAAGGGTGCTCGCCGCACGGGCAATCGCCTGTTTCTGGGCGGTGTGGTCGTCCCGGTTGTACCGAGTCGGCAGGTCGTAGGCTACAGATTCCATCGTTGCACCGCCCCGGGTCCTGGTCAGGAGCCGCTGCGTGGCGAGGCTGTCGAGGTCGCGCCGGGCCGTAGCGGGGGAGACTTTCAACTCCCGGACGATGTCCTCGACCTGCACGTGTCCGGCAACGGCGATCAGGTCGAGGATCGCGTTGAGCCGCTCGGTCTTTTCCAGGATCACGCCCCACCTTCGGCAGTGTCCCGGCCCGCGGCCAGGAGATGAAGCAGTCGTGCTGCCTCCGGAGCGAGCGCCCGGCGGCCGGCACCGAGGTACGTGCGGGAATCGACGAGGTCGGGCGAGGCCTCGAGCGCTTCGCGGACGGCCCGGGTAAAGAACCCGTTGAGGTGCGTTGAGACGTTGATCTTAGTCATGCCCGCCCGGACCGCTTCAACGAGCATTGTGTCGGGCACTCCCGAGGAGCCGTGGAGCACCAGCGGCACTCCGGTGGCGTCCTTGAGCCTCCTGATCAGTCCGAGGTCGAGCTCCGCGCTGCGGGTGGTCATTGCGTGCGAGGAGCCGACGGCGACGGCGAGGGCGTCGACGCCGGTTCCCTCAACGAAGGCGCGGGCTTCCTGCGGGTCGGTGCGCACACCGGGTGCGTGGGCGCCGTTCTTGCCTCCCACCTCGCCGAGTTCCGCTTCAACGAAGGTGCCGTGGCTGCGGGCGTCCTTGACGATGCGGGCCGTGGCGGCAACGTTCTCTTCGTAGGGAAGGCGGGCGCCGTCGTACATGACCGACCCGAAGCCAAGGGCGATCGCCCGGTGCACCAGGGCTTCATCTTCGGCGTGGTCGAGGTGGAGCGCAACCGGGACACTCGCCGAATTGGCGATGGCGATGCAGGCCAGCGCGAGGGGTTCAAGCGCGCCGTGGTAACCGGAGCAGTTTTGGGAGATCTGGAGAATGACGGGGAGTCCGGCAGCCTCGGCACCCTGGACGATCGCTTCGGCGGTCTCGAGGTGCAGCACGTTGAACCCGCCAATGCCGCTGCCTGCGGCGGCAGCGGCCTCGACGAGGGTGCGGGTTGCGGCAAGGCCCATCAGTTTCCCCTCCTTGTGCTGAATGCGGCATCCTGGCGGCGGGTGACCAGCACGGTCCCGGCGAGGCCTTCATGATCACGGGAAATTTCGCCGGCGATGGGCACGAGCACTGCGGCGGCCGACCAGACGGTGGCCCGGCGGAGCAGGCGGGCCGTGGCGTCGGGGCCTTCGGCCGACCCGTCGGTGAATGAGGCAGCGAGTGCTGCAACAGCCGCGTCGCCGGCGCCCGTGGGATTGCCGGGGAGCGGCTCAGGCAGCACCGCGGCAAGGTGGGTGTCCGGGTCGCGGGCGTCGAAGGCCAGGAGTCCGGCCTCACCGCAGCTGACGAAGACCCGCTGCGCTCCGCGCGCCAGCAGCGACCGGGCCGCGCTGGGGATGTCGGGAATCCCCGTTGCCTCGACGAGTTCGTGCTGGTTGGGCTTCAGGGCTGTGGCTCCGGCGGCCGCCGCGGCAAGCAGTGCCGATCCAGTGGTGTCGATGATGCAGGGAATGCCCAGTGCCGCTGACTTCCGGACGAGACCGGCGTAGAAGTCCGCCGGAACGCCCGGGGGGAGGCTGCCCGAGCCCACGAGGCAGCCCGCCTGTTGAAGGGCGGCATCGATGATCCGGTTAAATTCGGCCAGCTCGTCCGTACCGAGGCGGGCCCCGGTTTCGTTGAAGATGCTCGTGAGCGAGGCGGTGTCGTCGACGAAGGCGAGGGTGCGCCGGGTGGGAGCAGAAACGGAGACGAGCGCGGCCGGAACTCCGCTCGAGTGAAGGTCGGCACTGAACACCGCACCGCCCGGTCCGCCAACCGGTGCGAGGGCCAGGGCCGCACGGCCCAGCTGGTGGAGAACCCGAGCCACGTTGACGCCCTTGCCGCCCGCCCGTACCGTCGGCGCATCAACCCGGTGGGTGTTTCCCGGCACCAACCCGTGCACGGTGTAGGTTTCGTCGAGGGCGGGGTTGGGCGTCACAGTGACGACGGTGGCGGGCACACGGCGGGTGTTCATGGGTGTGCCACGAGGTCGCGGGCCCGGAGCCCTGCACCGATCAGGCCCGCGTCCTGGCCGAGGATCGAAGCGAGGATCTGCGGGCGGCGGTGGAAAGAGAGGCTGTCTTCGACGCGCCGGCGGAGTGGGTCAAGGAGTGCCGGGCCTGCCTGGGCGAGCCCTCCGCCGAGGATGACCGCCTCGCTCCCGAGGATCGCGGCAAGCTGGCACACGGTGAAGGAGAGTGCACCAACGGCGTCGTCCCACACCTTCTGAGCGGTTGTGTCCCCCTCGGCCGCCGCTTCGAGCACGTCCCGTGCTCCCGAAACCGGGATGCCGGACAGCTCCGAGTAGCGCCGTTGGATTGCCCCGGCCGAACCGAGTGTTTCGAGGCATCCGTGTGCTCCGCAGGGGCAAGCCGTTCCTCCGGGCACCTGGGCGTGGCCGATCTCGCCGGCGTACCCGCCGGCGCGCACGAGCTGCCCGCCGCAGAAGACTGCTGCGGCGATGCCCGTACCGATGACCAGGACGGCGGCGTCCCGGAACCCGCGTCCGGCTCCGGCCCGCATTTCCGCTTCCCCGGCAATGCTGACGTCGTGGCCGAACGCCACGGGGAGTCCTGTGGCGCTGCGGATGCGTTCGGTAAAGGGATAGTCGCGCCAGCCGAGGTTCGCGGACATCAGGCCCAGTCCGGCGTCCTCGTCAACGAGCCCCGGTACCACGAATCCGATCGATCGGATGGTGAATGCGGGAAACTTGTCCTGATACTGAAGAGTCAGGGACTGCACCCGGTCCACAATGACGTCACCGGGCCGGCGTGCGTCGTGGGGGGTTGGAACACGCAGCAGTTCGTGGAACCGGCCCGCCCCGTCGATCAGGGCCACCTTCATGTCGGTTCCGCCAACGTCGAACGCGAGGACGCCGCTTGGAGGTGCCGCTTCGTCCCGCGTCGGTGGGACGTGCCCATGATCCACCTTCACCTCAGTGCCCGAGGATGACAGAGCGGGAGAGGTGGCGGGGTGAATCGGGGTCGAGCCCGCGGGCACGGGCCCGCTCAAGGGTCACCTTGTGGACCCGGACCAGTTCCGCGAGCGGATGCAGGTCCGATGCAACGAAGTGGGCGCCAGTGGCGGCGACCTCGGCGTCAAGGCGGTCGGGCCCATCCCCGAGCATCCAGGTCACGCGGCCGGGGGCGGCGATGGAGATGGGCCCGTGGCGGTACTCCATTGCGGGGTAGGACTCGGTCCAGCCCTGAACCGCCTCGCGCATTTTCAATGCGGCCTCGTGGGCAAGGCCAACGGTCCAGCCGGTGCCGAGGAAACTGAATTGTTCGGCGTCGAGCAGCGCCCGCTGGGTCGGAGACGAAAGGGCGCGCCGTGCGTCGTCGGCTGCGGTCGAGAGGTCGATGCCGGCCGTGGCCAGCAGGTAGGTAAGCGCCGTGGTGGCGAAGCGCGTCTGGACAACCGAGGTCTCATCGGCGTACGGCAGGGCAACGACCGCGTCGGCGAGCTCGACGGCGGGGGAGCCGGTATCACCAAGGACGGCGATGGTGCGGACCCGCCCCTTGAGGCGCTCGAGCAGCGTGAGGACCTCGCTTGTGGTTCCGGAGCGGGTAATGGCGATGACCGCCGCGTACCCCCGGCTTTCAACGGGCGCTGCTTCCGAAGCGGCGAACGCGTCGGTTTCCCCCTGGCCGGCGGCCTCGCGGGCCGCCGCATAGGACTGCGCCATGAACCACGAGGTCCCGCAGCCAACGACTGCCACGCGCTGGCCCGGGGCGGGCGCGAGCTGTTCGGACCGGGCCTGGCCAATCGCACGCACCCAGAGGTCGGGCTGCGAATTGAGCTCTTCCTCCATGCGGCGCCCGCCGGTGCCCGGGGCGGGCTGGCTCGGATTCGGGTTCATGCGTGCTACTCCTTGGCTGGCGGCGCTGGAGGCGGCGGATGCGGCGCCCTCCACACCAATGATGGCGTGTGATCGAAGTTCCTGTCTAGTGATCAGCAGCAATCATCCTGGTCCGGTCTTGCGGAGGGCGTCCGGTTCTTCCTTAGCCGAATGACTGCGGAGCAGCAACCTCTCGGCCCGTCAACGGTTCGAAGAATGAGGCATCCAGCAATCCCTTGACGTGAGACGTGGATCACGTCATTATTTTGACATTGCATGATTCGTTGTGATCGGGAATGGCTCCGAAGTATCACTAAACACCATCCTTCTCGGGCAGGTCTTCCTACGCCTGATGACCGCGGCGCACCGCCTGAAGGATGCACCACCTGAAAGAGGAACAGATGAAGAGCAGACTTCGTAGAGGCCTGATGGCCGCTGCCGCCGCAGGAACGCTGATGGTGACCTCCTGCGGGTTCGGGGGAGGTGGGACCGCCAACGAAGGTGAGGGCGGAGAGACGACTCTCAACATGCTCGTGCCGAGCTATTCGGACGGCACCAAGGCCCTATGGGAAGGCGTCGTCAAGGAGTTCGAGGCAGCCAACGAGGGTGTCACAGTGAATCTGCAGATCGAATCGTGGGAAAACCTCGAATCGGTGCTGCAAACCAAGATCCAGGCCGGAGAAGCACCGGACATCTACAACGGAGGCGCCTTCTCCGCTTTCGCTTCCGAAGGCCTGCTCTACCAGGCCGAAGAGATCGCCTCACCGGAGGTCATCGGCGACTTCCAGACGTCCTTCGCCGAGAATGAGTCATTCGAAGGCACGCAGTACGGGCTTCCCCTTATCGCTTCGGCTCGTGCCCTCTTCTACAACAAGGACCTGATGGAAGAGGCCGGCGTCGCCGAACCTCCGACAACGTGGGACGAACTCCACGACGCGGCCAAGAAGATCACCGCAACCGGAACCCCCGGGTACGGCATGCCGCTTGGCTCCGAGGAAGCCCAGGGTGAGAGCCTCATCTGGTTCGCCGGCAACGGCGGCGGATTCGGCGATGAATCGAAGATCACAGTGAACACCCCGGAGAACCTCGAAGCGGCCGAGTTCATGAAGAAGATGATCACCGACGGCGTGACGCAGCCCGACCCCGGTGCCACCCAGCGGACGCCGATGCTCAACGTCTTCACCCAGGGCAAGATCGGCATGGTGTACGGGCTGCCGCAGACAGTGGGCCAGATCGAGAAGGAAAACCCCGACCTCAACTACGGCGTTGCCAACGTGCCAACCAAGGACGGCGAGCCGGCCACCCTCGGCGTCGCCGACCGCCTGATGGCCTTCAAGAACGACGACGCCAAGAAGGAGGCAATCACCAAGTTCATGGACTTCTTCTTCCAGGAGGACCAGTACGTGAACTGGGTCGAGACGGAGGGCTTCCTGCCCACCACCAAGAGCGGGGCCGAAGCGATGGCATCGAATGAAACCCTCAAGCCGTTCCTCGAGATGCTTCCCGACGCCAAGTTCTACCCGACGTCCAACCCGGCGTGGAACGCGACCGACGGCGCCTTCAAGTCCCTCATGGGACAGCTTGAAGACAAGGAGCCTGCCACGGTGCTTGAACAAATCCAGGCCAAGGCAGACGCCGCAGCCTAATCCTTAACCGGGGGCCGGCCCTCCAGGCCGGCTCCCTCAGGGTTTCCGAAAGGGACTGGCATTACATGAGCACCTTCCAACCGCCGGCGGCCCGTTTCCGGAAGCCCGGGCCCCAGAGCGGCGACAGCCTGTGGGCAGCGATGCCCTGGATCGGTCCCGTCCTGATCCTGATCTTCGGGGTGGTCCTGTTTCCGGCCGGATACATGATCTACAACTCCACGCGGCGCATCAGCCAGGCCGGCACCGACCTCGAAGGAGTGGGCGGCGCGAACTTCGCCGATGTCTTCGCCGACCCGAACCTCCCCCGGATCCTGCTCAACACCCTTGTCTGGGTGGTCGTCGTTGTGTCGCTGACCGTCCTCATATCGCTCGCGCTGGCGAACTTCCTCAACAAGCCGTTCCCGGGACGCACCCTGGTGCGGATGGCTGTTGTGGTTCCCTGGGCGGCGAGCGTCGTCATGACCACGACCGTTTTCTACTACGGCCTCGACCGCGACTACGGGATCATGAACGCGTTCCTCGTCGACATCGGCGTGCTCGATTCGGCCTACGGGTTCACCAAGAACGTCACCAGCGCCCTCGGTGCGGCGATCGTCGTCGGCGTCTTCGTTTCCATCCCGTTCACCACCTACACCCTGCTGGCCGGCCTGCAGGCCGTCTCGGCCGACACCCTCGAAGCCGCGAAGATGGACGGGGCGGGACCGGTGCGCACCTACTTCGGCGTCGTGCTTCCGCAGCTGCGCAGTGCGCTCGCCGTCGCGGTGCTCATCAACGTGATCAACGTGTTCAACAACCTGCCGATCCTGCGCATCATGACCGGCTCGATCCCGGGCTACAGCGCCGACACCCTCATGACCTACATCTTCAAGGTGCTTCAGTTCGATCGGCGCCTCGACATCGCCAGCGCCCTGAGCGTCGTGAATTTTGCCGTCGTCCTCCTGATCGTTGCGGTGTACGTCAAGGTCGTTCGTCCAATGAAGGAGAACTGAAGTGACAGTCGCCGCCCCGCTGAAGCTCGATGGAACGGCACGGACCGCGGGCCGGACCAGACGGTACGGCTCCGACGGTGTTAGCAGGCGCCGCATGACAATGCGCGTCGCCGCCGGGATCGTGATCGCCGTCGTCTTCCTGACCCCGTACCTGATCATGCTGGTCGGTTCGCTGAAGACCCGGCCGGAAATCCTCGCCGTGCCGCCGGCGTACCTGCCGCAGGAGGGGCTGCAGCTGGGCAACTATGCGTCAATGTGGTCGACGCCCGAGACTCCGCTGCCGTACAACCTCGTCTCCACACTGATCATCGCTGTGTTCGCCACGCTCCTCGTGCTGCTCGTTGCCACCCCGGCCGCCTACTACACGGCGCGCTTCCGGTTCCCCGGCAAGCTCGCTTTCTTGTTCCTGGTGATCGTGACGCAGATGCTCCAGCCGGCCGTCCTCACGGCCGGATTGTTTCGTCAGATGCTGGTGCTTGACATCAACGACACCTGGCTCGCCATGATCCTCATTAACGCCGCCTTCAACCTCTCCTTCGCGCTGTGGATCATGCACAGCTTCTTCGCGGGGATCCCCAGGGAGATCGATGAGGCAGCCCAGCTCGACGGAGCGAGCCGGATCGCCGTGCTTTTCCGTGTCAACCTGCCGCTCGTCTGGCCCGGAATCGTCACAGCGATCATCTTCACCTTCGTTTCGTCGTGGAACGAGTTCGCTGCCTCCCTCGTGATCATGTCCACCGCCGAGAACCAGCCGCTGTCGGTTGCACTGACGAAGTTCATTGGCCAGTACGCTACGAGCTGGCAGTACGTCTTCGGCGTCTCGATCGTCGCGATCATCCCGGTGATCATCCTCTTCGCGCTGATCGAAAAGCGCCTGATCGGTGGACTCACGGCGGGAGCGGTGAAGTAACCGCCTCCCGCCGCCGCAACGGATCGGTTCTTTTCGTTGTGTGAGCCGGGGCGGGGTGTTATGCCTTGGTAGAAGGAATGGACCCTGGATGCGTTTCGGGCCGTTCCGCCGGAGCCAGCCGATGAAGGAGAAGTCATGACACTGCCCGAAGCCGAAGCCCGTGAACTCAGCGACTGGAGCCGGACGCTCACCCAGGCCCTGCAGATCCTTGACCTTGAGGTCGATTCGGAAAAGATCGTTGAAGTCGCATCGAAGTCCTCGGATTCGGTCGCCCCGAACGCCGGTGCAGTGAGCGCCTTCCTGATCGGTTACGCAGCAGGGACCGCCTCAACAAAGGGCCGGCGGGGCGCCGATGAGGCAGTGCAGAAAGCGGCGGACACGGTGTTGCGGGTGCTCGCCGGAGGCGCCGACGACAGCTCCGAGGAAGACGGGTGGACGGGCACGGCCCAGTAGGTTCATCCCCGCCGAATCACAACGGAACATCACTCCGCCAACATCACTCCGCCGCGGTCGTAGCCTCCGCGGACGCGCGGGCGAGCCTGCGGCGAGCGTCCTCAAGGTGCCGCCGCTCGGCTGGATCGGTCGTCAGGGTGAGCGCGTGTGCGTACGCCGCTGCGGCTTCCGTGGTGCGCCCCGAGCGTTCGAGAAGGTGCGCCCGGGTGGCCCAGGCCGGCTGGAACCGGTGGAGGGTGCCGTCCGGATCCCCGAGGACAGCGAGCCCGGCGGCCGGCCCCTCCGCCTCACCGACCGCCGCGGCGAGGGATACCCGTGCACCGAGCGTTGGGAAGAGCTGGACGAGCGCACGGTTGAGTTTCACAAGCGCCTCCCAGTCGGTTCGTCCCGTCCGAGCCCGGGCGCAGTGAACCGACTGCATCGCCGCCTCGAGCTGGAACCGCCCGATCCGCCCCAGGGTGTGGGCCCGGCGGAGGTATCCCTCGCCCCGGGCAATCAGGCGGGCATCCCAGGCGGCGGGATCCTGACGGTCGAGGGGAACGAAAGGACCGTCGGCTCCACCGCGCGCCGGGGCCCGCGCCAGTGACAGGCAGATGAGGGCGGCGAGCCCGTGCACCTCCGGCTCGGCGGGCAGCAGCTCGGCAAGCGTGGCGGCAAGGTAGAGGGCCTCGGCTGCGAGTGAGTCACGATAGGTTGTTCCCGACACGGCCCGCCAGTCGATCGCATGCGCGCCATAGACCGCTTCGAGGACGGCGGGGAGCCTGGCCGGCAGCACCTCGGTGTCGGGCACGCTGAAGGGAATCCGGGCGTCGCGGATGCGGCGCTTCGCCCGCACGAGCCGCTGCGCCATCGCCGGTTCCGGAACGGCAAAGGCCCTGGCTATCCTCCCGGAGTCGATCCCCAGCACCGTCTGCAGCATGAGCGGCGTGCGGATTCCCGGGTGAATTGCGGGGTGGGCGCAGACGAAGAGCAGTGCGAGGCGACGATCCGGGAACGTGCCCTCGGCAGACCCGGCCTCGATGGTTGCGGCATCCGCCAGGGCCGGACCGGGCGCGTTGTCGAGGGGCACCGAGGTGCGCCGGGCTGCCGAACGGTAGCTGTCCTTCTGGCGGTTGCGCGCCACGGTGAGCAGCCACGCCTCCGGGTTGTCGGGGATCCCGCTGCGGGGCCAGAGCGTCAGCGCCTTGAGGAACGCGTCGGCGAGTGCGTCCTCGGCTGCGGCAAGGTCGCCGGTCGGGGCGGCGAGCAGTGCGAGCAGCCGCCCGTAGGAGGCACGCGCCACCGCCTCCACCCGCGCCGGTGCCGCGTCACCTCCAGTGTTTCGCTGGCTCAGTCCGGGCTCCGCCACTGACCGTCCCGGAAGACGATTGCCGACGGCCGGATTTCGATCACTCCGTACTGGGCTCCGGGGCACTTCTCGGCCCACGCCAGAGCGGCGTCGAGGTCGGGAACATCGATGAGGAACGTGCCGGCGAGTTTTTCTTTCGTGTCAGCGAACGGTCCGTCCTGGATCTCAAGGCTTCCGTTGCGGAGGGTCACGGTGGTTGTCGACGCTGCGGGTTGGAGGATGTCCGCCGAGATGAGTACTCCCGCGCCGTCGAGGGATTTCGCGTACGCATCGAAAGCGGCGCGGAAGGGCGCCATCTCCTCTTCGGTGACACCGGCGTCGTCGGCTTCAAGGTTATTCAGGAGCAGTGAGTACCGCATCGTTCTGTCCTTCCTTTGTTCATGTAGTGTCCGTCGGGCCGACGGACACTACATGAACGATCTCGGCGGCTCCCGATCGACAGTCCGGCTACACGAGTTTTCCGGATTCCCCATCAGCCTGGCGCTCCTCAGGCAGGCACCGGCTTCGACGGCGACGGCGACGCCTGCCCCGCCCCGTTTGAGTCGGCGGCAGCGGACCCGGCAGCGACCGCATCGCCGTTGGGGGCCGCTGTTGCCTCAAGCCGGATCAGCACCGACTTCGACGTCGGGGTGTTGCTTCCCTCAGCCACCGCATCGAGGGGTACAAGCACGTTCGCCTCCGGATAGTAGGACGCGGCGCACCCCCGTGCGGTGGGGTAGGAAACCAGGCGGAAGTTCCGCAGCACCCGCTCGGTTCCGTCCTGGTACGCACCATGGACGTCAACGTACTGGCCGTCCTCGAAACCGAGTTCCGCGAGGTCTTCGGGGCTGACGAACACAACGTGCCGGCCCTTCTTGATGCCACGGTAGCGGTCGTTGTGCCCGTAGATCGTCGTGTTCCACTGGTCGTGGGAGCGTATGGTCTGGAGGATCAGCGTCCCTGGTGGGCGTTCGATCGGTTCGAGGTCGTTGACCGTCAGCACCGCCTTTCCCGTGGGGGTGCGGAAGGTCCGCGAATCGCGTGGCCCGTTGGGCAGCACGAAGCCCCCGTCCTGCCGGATCCGCTCGTTGTAGTTGTCGCAGCCCTCGACGACGTGCGAGATGTGCTCGCGGATGAGGTCGTAGTTCTTCTCGAACCCGGCCCAGTCGGCGTTGATCTTGTCACCGAGCACCGCGTGGCCCAGCCGGCTGATGATCGCCGGCTCGGAGAGCAGGTTCGGCGAGACGGGTTCCACCGTCCCCCAGGAGGGGTGGACCGCGCAGACCGTGTCTTCGACGGAGACGAACTGGTGCCCTGTCTCCTGCACGTCGATTTCGGTCCTTCCCATCGTCGGGAGGATCAGCGCCTCCTCACCCGTGATCAGGTGGGAGCGGTTGAGCTTCGTCGAGATCTGCACCGAAAGGTCGAGGTTGCGCATCGCCGCTTCGGCCACGGTGGTGTCGGAAATCGCCGATACCAGGTTTCCGCCGAGGGCAACGAGGACCTTGATCCGGCCGTCGCGCATCTGGCGGATGCTGTCAACGGCATCCACTCCGTGATCACGGGGAGGATCGAATCCGAATTCTTCGCCGAGGGAGTCGAGGAAGGCCGGAGGCATCTGCTCCCAGATACCCATCGTGCGGTCGCCCTGGACATTGCTGTGGCCGCGGATTGGGGAGGCCCCGGCGCCCGGCTTCCCGATGTTGCCCCGCAGCAGGAGCAGGTTGATGATCTCCTTGATGGTGGGCACTGCCTTCTTCTGCTGGGTGATGCCCATGGCCCAGGTGATGATCACCCGCTCCGCCCTCAGGTACCGGGCAGCGAGTTCGTCGATTTCCTCGCTGCGGAGCCCCGTCGCTTCGCGGACCGCATCCTCGTCGAGTTGGGACAGGTGCTCCCTCAGGTCCTCGAGGCCCTCGCAGTGCTTCGCCAGGAACTCATGGTCAAGGACCTTGCCGGGGTTCTTCGCCTCGGCGTCGAGCACCCGCTTCGACACCGCCTGCAGCAGGGCCATGTCTCCGCCCAGCCGGATCTGCAGGAACTGGTCGGCAATCTCGGTTCCCCGGCCGACGATCCCCTTGACCCGTTGCGGGTTCTTGTAGCGGCGCAGCCCCGCCTCGGGCAGCGGGTTGACTGCCACGATCTCCGCCCCGAACTCCTTCGCTTCCTCGAGGGCCGTGAGCATGCGCGGGTGGTTGGTTCCCGGGTTCTGGCCGAGAATGATGATGAGGTCCGAGCGCGCGAAATCGTCGTACGTGATTGTCGCCTTGCCGATCCCGATCGTCTGGCCCATGCCCCAGCCCGAGGACTCGTGGCACATGTTCGAGCAATCGGGAAGGTTGTTCGTGCCGTAGGCGCGGGCGAACAGCTGGTACAGGAAGGCCGCCTCGTTTGAGGTGCGCCCGCTCGTGTAGAACGCCGCCTCGTGGGGCGAGTCCAGGCTCTTCAGCTTGTCGGCCACGATCGAGAAGGCTGCGTCCCAGCTGACGGGCCGGTAATGGTCGTCGCCGGCGGCCTTATAGACCGGCTCGATGAGCCTTCCCTGCATGCCGAGCCAGTACTCAGTCATCCCGAGAAGCTCGCTGACCGAATGCTCTGCCCAGAAATCGGAGGAGATCACGACGGGTGTGGCTTCCCAGGTGACCGCCTTCGCCCCGTTCTCGCAGAACTCGAAGGCCTTGCGGTGGTTCGGGTCGGGCCAGGCGCAGCTCGGGCAGTCGAAGCCGTCCTTCTGGTTCATCGCCAGCAGGGTCTTCCGTGTCCGGTCGACGCCCATGTGTTCGAGGGCGGGCTTCATCGAATAATAAACCCCGGGTATCCCCGCCGCCCAGTCCTTTGGGTGATCCTTGACCTCGACGTTCTTTTCGTCGGGCTCGTTGACCTTGGGGTTGCTGCGGACCATCGTGCACTTCCCTTCTTCCGGCATCTACGCTGCTGCCGGGCTCCCTGCTGCACTGACCTCGTCCTTCAGGACTAGCAGGCGGAAGGGGGCGCCGCAATACTTTCTTTGTTCGGGTTTACACCGCGTGGATCGTCCACCGCGCCGAATGCGAATCCCCGGGCTGAAGCACAATGAGGTCCGTCTCCGAGTTGAACGCATCGGGCGGGCAGGTCATCGGTTCAACGGCCATCCCGAGCCGTGAAATTGCCGGGTCGGGCTGGTCGGCGGTGTGTATCTGGACCCACTGGCAGTCCTCGCCGAAGGTCACTGCGGCACCGCGGCCGTCGGTGCCGGTGACGCTCACCGTGACCCGCCCGTCGTCGTAGGCAAGGCCGGTGAAGGCGTGGTCGATGAACGTCGAACCGACAATGCGTGGGGTCCGGAAGTCGAATTCCGGGTTGACCGGGGTGAGGGTTGTGGGAATGAGGCGGTCTTCGGTGACAGCCAGGAACCGATCGGCCGGAAGGGAGAGCAGCCAGTCGTCAACAACGCCCTCGCCGCCGAGGAGGTATGGGTGCGGTGCTGTCCCGTACGGAGCGGGGGAGGCCCCGGTGTTGCTGGCGGTCACCGTCGTGTGAAGTCCGGCGTCATCGAGCCAGTAGTCAACGCTGAGTGCGAGGCGGAAGGGGTAGCCGACGCTCGGCGCAAGGTCGGTGCGGAGGCGCACCGCGGACTCGGTCGAGTTCTCCAACGTCCAGTCCTGCCAGGCCACCAGCCCGTGGAGGGCATGGCCGCGTTGTGGCTCGGAGATGCTCAGGGTGTGATCGACGCCGTCGAAGGTGTAAGTGCCGTCCACAACGCGGTTGGGCCACGGGGCCAGGAGCGCGCCGCGGAAGTAGGGCCGGACCTCTTCGGCTGCGAAGGGAAGCACGAGGTCGCGCCCGTCAAAGCGCAGGGTACGCAGCGTGGCACCGGTGCTGGCGATCATTGCCGTATAGCTGCCGTGGCGGAGGGCGTGCTGGCGGCCGGACTGGGGGAGGATATTGAGGTTTTCCATAGGCCTTTTCAGGGTAACCGGCTGCGGGCCGGAAATGGGGACAGCTCCCCTCGACGAACGTGTCGGGGGGAGCTGTCGGGGAGTGCGCTTGGGGCTGCCGGGTGGAACCCGTGGAACGGATTCAGCCCTTTCCATCAGCCCTTTCCGTCAGCCCTTCACACCGGAGCGGGAAACCCCTTCGATGATGAACCGTTGCAGGAACACGAACAGGGCAAGAACCGGGACGCTGGCCATCACTGCCCCGGCCATCAGCAGGTCGTACCGCACGGCGTTGGCGGACTGGAGCGTCGAAAGCCCGGCAGGGAGCGTCTGCACTTCCGGGCTGAAGAGCACATAGACCGGCCAGAGGAAATCGTTCCAGTTGGTGAGGAACGCCAGCAGGGCCAGTGTGGCCATTGCCGGCTTCGCCAGCGGCAGGATGATCTTGGTGAACATCTCGAAGCGGTTGGCGCCGTCGAGGCGCGCGGCCTCTTCGAGGTCCTCGGGGAGCGCCCCGAAGAACTGGCGCATGAAGAACACGCCAAACGCCGAGGCCGCCGTAGGAACGACGATCGAGACCAACGAGTTGAGCCAACCGAGGTCGCTGACGATCAGGTAGTTGGGGATCACGAGGATGACCGGCGGCACGAGCAGGGTTGCGACAATCACGCCGAAAACGATGTTCTTGCCGCGGAAGTTCATCCGCGCGAGGGGGTACGCCGCCAGGGAGGCAGTGACGACGACGAGGACCGAGTGGAGCAGCGCCGCGATCATGCTGTTGACGAACCAGCGCAGCACCGGGGTGCTGCTGCCGGGCGCGAGGATCGCCTCGTACGCCTGGAGGGTGAACGGGCTGGGAATCCAGCTCGGAGGGATGCCGGTTGCATCTTCGCGGGTCTTGAACGACGTCATGATCATGAAGATGAGCGGGCTGATGAACACCAGCGCAACCACGCTGAGGAACACGAGGCGGAGGATTCCCCTGCGGCGGTCAGCGGGGGACTTGGTCCGGACGTTCGGGCGCCGCGCCGGGGTTTCGGTTTCGGTGCCGGTTCCGGGTTCGGTGAGCTGGGTCATTTCGCGTCCTTCTTTTCACGGAAGAGCCAGAAGACGATCAGGCTCAGCAGCATCAGGAACAGCGTGAGCACGTAGCTCATCGCCGCCGCGTTGCCCATCTGGAAGTTGCGCAGGCCGGTTTCGGCGATCTGGTAGATGGCGGTGCGTGTTTCGCGGCCCGGACCGCCGAGGGTGATCAGGTAGGACTGCCCAAACATGTTGACCGACGCGATCAACGTGACGATCGTGATGAAGGACAGCACGGGGCGCAGGCCCGGAAGGGTGACGTTGACGAACTGTCCCCACTTGCTGGCGCCGTCGACCTGTGCGGCTTCGTAAAGTTCGGCAGGAATGTCCTGGAGGGCGGCGAGGTAGATGACGGCGTTGAAGCCGAGGGTCCACCACACCGTGACGCCGACAAGGGCAACCCAGGCCGCCGGGGTCGACGTCGTCCATGCGATGTCGTCGGGCAGGCCGATCACGCCAAGGTAGTAGTTCACGAGGCCGATGTTGTTGTCGAGCAGGTACCGCCACAGGACCGAAATCACCGCGACGCCAAGGACATACGGCGCGAAATACACTGCGCGGAAGAAGTTGCGTCCGGGGAACTTCTTGGCCATCAGCAGGGCGACGGCGAGCGGGATGGTCAGGAGCAGTGGAACGCTGAAGACCGTGAAGATTCCGGTGGCGCGCATCGAGCTCCAGAAGGAGGCGAAGTGGACCGAGTTCGGATCGAAGAGGGCGGCGTAGTTGGCCAGCCCAACGAAAGGCTTGAGCGGGAGGGTGTAATCCCAGGCGTGGAGGCTGATCCACAGACCGAAAACGATCGGCAGGAGCACGAACCCGATGAAGAGCAGGAGATAGGGGGCAAGGAACAGCCATGGGGTGGCTGGAGCCTGCTTCGCGACGGGTTTGTTGGGGCTTGTCTCGATGGTGGCCGGCCGGCCACCGGGCGCCCTCTTCGGTGAGAGGGCGCCCAGCTGCGGTTTAGGTGTCATTGTCGATCATTTTCCAAACGAGGCTTGGTTTTCCTTCATCAAAGCTGATGCTTTCTTCGCAGCCTCGGTCAGCGCTTCCTTGGGCTTCTGCTCGCCCAGGACGGCGTTGTTCACTGCAACTTCGAGGGTTTCGGCCTGTACCGTTCCCAGGCCGGGAGCGGAGGGGAGGAACCTCATCGAGTCGACCTTCTCGGCGATTGCCTCCTGCGGCATTCCGTCGAGGACGCCGCTGGCACGCACCGACTCACGAGCGGGGATCATTCCCGATCCTGCCCAGGTGTCGGAGTGCTCGCTCATCCAGGCGATGAAGACCTTGGCGGCGTCGGCCTTGTTCTGGTCCGGCTTGGCCTGGCGGGGGAGGAAGAAGTTGTGCGCGCTCGCCCAAACGGCATCGGTCTTGCCGATGGTCGGGATCGGTGCGGCGGCGTAGGGTACGCCGGCCGCTTCGAGGTCGTTGAGCTGCCAGATGCCGTCCCACGTGATCGAGGTCTTGCCGTTCTTGAAGGCAACGTACTGGGAATCGAGGGCGACCTTGGAGGGGCTGTAGCCTTCCTCGATCATCGATGTCTGCCAGCTCAGTGCGTCGACGCCCGCCTGGGAATCGAAGGTGGCCTTCGCGTTTTCGGGATCGTAGGGCTCGCCGCCGTTCTGCCACAGGAGCGAGAGGTTCATCAGGTGGGCCGGCCACCGTGCGGGCATCCAGAACGGGTTGTCGTACCCGGCTGCCTTGAGCTTGTCCAGCGCCGCCTCGAAGGATGCGGCGTCGGTCGGCGCTTCCTTGATTCCGGCTTTTTCGAAATGCTCGGTGTTGTAGTACATGGCGAGCGAGTGGACGTCCAGGGGCACGCCGTAACGGGCTTCCTTGTAGACACCTGCGTTCCAGACCTCTTCGGTGAAGTCGTCACCGGTGAGTTCAAGGCTCTCCACGAGGTCGTCGACGGGAACGATCACGTTGCGTGCGGCGTTCGTTGAAAGCTGCTCGAGGTGCATGACCCCGACGTCGGGGCCTTCGCCCGCTGTGACGGCCGCTGGGAGGCGCTGGTAAAGGTCCTCCCACTTCATTGTGTTCGGTGTGACCTTGATGTTCTCGTGTTCGGCATTGAACTCGTCGACCATCTTTTCCATGAATGCGCCGTCGCCGCCGGTGAAGCCGTTCCAGTAGTCGAGCTCGACCGCGGGGCCGGTGTACTCACCGGTGAAGGCAGCACCCGCTCCCTGCTGGGGGCCCGAGCCGCCGCAGGCACTCAGGGCCAGAACGGCGGTCACGCCGATGGCGGTGACTGCGGAAATGCGGTTGCGAATGAACCGCTTGGGATAGGTCATCATCGTCCTCCTCGGTGAAAAACATCGGTCGGCGCTCGGTGCGCTCCCCAGTAACTCCTTGCGCCGCAACCAACCGCCGCGGCTCCTAGGCGTCCGATCAAGATACAGCGCTGTAAACTGGTCTGTCTACCGAATGGTCGGAAGCGGCGGACGTCTCAACTAGGATTATTGAGTCGGAAGAGGGGAGTCCAATGAAGCGCGTGCGCCTTGCCGATGTGGCCGAATTCGCAAACGTCTCAACCAAAACCGTATCGAATGTGGTCCACGACTATCCCCATGTCGCCCCCGAACTCCGCAGCCGTGTCCAGGCGGCGATCGACGAACTCGGGTACCGCCCCAACCTGACGGCGCGCCGGCTCGTCACCGGAAAGACGGGAATGATCGCCCTGGCCATCCCGGAGATCGATCAACCCTACTTCTCGGAGCTGTCCCGTTCGATCGCCGAGGAAGCCTCACGCCGGGGATACCGCGTGATCATCGAACAAACCCTCGGCAACCTCGATGCCGAGCACGCCGTCCTCGAGGACCGCGAAGCCGGACTGGTTGATGGAATCATCTTCCACCCCGTACGCATGGGGGCATTGGCGATCGCGAAACTTCATCACGACACGCCACTGGTCCTGCTGGGGGAGGCAAACATGCCGGTGACGACGGACCATGTCATGATCGACAACGTCGGCGCCGCTGCAGGCGCTGTGGACCACCTTTACCGCCAGGGACGGCGGAGGATCGCCTTCCTCGGGGTGGTTGCCGGCGACATCACATATTCAACGGATAAGCGGCTGCTCGGGTACCAGCAGGGACTCATCGAGGCGGGAATGGAGCTCGACCCGGATCTGGTGCTGTCGGTTCCCGACTTCTCGCCGGAAGCCAGCAGCGCTGCGCTGCGGGAGGCGCTGGAGCGCGGGATCGCGATCGATGGAGTGGTGTGCCGCGACGACAAGTTCGCAGCAGGGGCCCTCCGTGCCTGTAGTGACGCGGCAGTCGACGTACCGGGCGACATTGCCGTGCTTGGTTGGGACGACACGGCGATCGGCCGCTACACCACGCCAAGCCTCACGTCGGTGGCTCCCGACAAATGCGGACTGGCGGAAACCGCGCTTGAGCTGTTGATCGAGCGGATCGATGGGTTCCGGGGCATCGGCAGGCACCGGATCGTTCCGCACTCACTGACAATCCGCGAGAGCGCGCCCGCCGTAGCCGCCGGGCGCTAGGCGCCCGAAGCCCAGGCGGGCGGGCCTGGCCGGTCCGCGCCCGTCCTGTCCGGCCCCATTCGCGTGTTGGGTAATATTCCCCCCTTGCCGGCCCAGACCGGTCCGCGCGTCGTCCTGCCGGGCCGCTTGGCTTCGAAAGGCCGACCGTCCGCTGCGATCTGATCCTCAACTTTACAGCGTTGAAAATTTGGTAAAAGATTGCGCCATGCCTAACTCGATCCCCTTCAGCGCGAGCACCCAAGACGGCGACTACCCGAGGCCACAGCTGGTCCGCAGTTCCTGGCACGACCTCTCGGGCGAGTGGGGCTTCGAGCACGACGACTCGGATCGGGGCCGGAAGGAAGGCTGGTTCTGCGGTGAAACGGACTTCTCCCGGTCGATCATCGTGCCCTTCCCTCCCGAGGCCTCACGCTCGGGCATCGGAGACACCGGCTACCACCCCGTCGTCTGGTACAAGCGGACCCTGACGGCGGAGGACCTCGCCGCAAGCGGCTGGACAGGGGACGGCGGCCGCGTGCTCGTGCACTTCGGCGCTGTTGATTACCGCGCGTCGGTCTGGCTGGACGGGCAGCTTCTGGGCACCCACGAGGGCGGCCAGACCCCCTTCTCCTTCGACATCACCGCCCACGCGAGGACGGGCAGGGAGCTCGCCCTCGTCGTCCGGGCCGAGGATGACCCCCACGATGTCTCCCAGCCCCGCGGCAAACAGGACTGGCTCGAAGACCCCCACGTCATCTGGTACCACCGGTCGACGGGCATCTGGCAGCGGGTGTGGCTCGAGACCGTCCCGGAAACCTACGTACGCTCCCTGTCCTGGCAGTCGAATGTGCCGGCAGGCTCGGTGCAGCTCGACGTCGAGCTCTCCGAACGCCCCCGCGGGCAGGTCAGCGTCCAGGTCGAGCTCAGCTACCGGGGACGACCGCTCGGTTCCCAGCAGCTTTCAACCGACCAGCCCCGCTTCGCCGTGTCAAGCTTCCTCGCGCACCAGAGCAACGGCCAGGCGTACGAGTCGCTGCTGTGGTCACCCGAACACCCTCGGCTGATCGACGCCCGGGTTGTTCTCAGGGATGAGAACGGTGACCTCCTTGACGAGATCTGGTCCTACCTTGGCCTGCGCAGCGTGGGTGAGGCCGGTGGCCGCTTCCTGCTCAATGACCGGCCCTACTATGTCCGCTCGGTTCTCGAGCAGGGATTCTGGGCCGATTCGCTGTTCACTGCGCCCGATTCGCAGGCCATCCGCGACGAGGTTCAGCTCATCAAGGACCTGGGCTTCAACTCGGCCCGCCTCCACGAAAAGGTCGAGGACCCGCGCTTCCTCTACTGGGCCGATCGGCTCGGCCTGCTGATCTGGGGCGAGATGGGAAGCACCTTCGAGTTCTCAACGACCGCCGTCCAGCGCGTCGCACGCGAATGGATGAGCGTTGTCGAGCGCGACCGCTCCCACCCGAGCATCGTCACCTGGGTTCCGGTCAACGAGAGCTGGGGCGTGCAGCACGTTTCCCACGAACCGGCCCAGCAGCACTTCGTGCAGGCGCTCTACCACCTGACCAAGGCCCTCGACCCCACCCGCACGGTCGTTTCGAACGACGGCTGGGAGCACACGGACTCGGACCTCCTGACGATCCACGACTACACGACCACCCATGACGGTCTCGCGGCGAACTACAAGGACGCCGCCGCAGTCCAGGCACTTCTCGACGGCGTGGGCCCGGCCGGACGGCGCCTGATGGTCCTGCCCACCGGCGGCACGGGCAAACCGGTGATGGTCTCCGAATTCGGTGGAGTCACCTACGCCCCGAACAGCACGATCGAGACCTGGGGCTACTCAACAACTGAGTCACCGGAGATCTTCGCCGAGCGCGTCGGGGGACTGTTTTCCGCACTCCACGCAAGCCCGGTGCTCGCCGGCTTCTGCTACACGCAGCTGACCGACACAATGCAGGAGGCAAACGGGCTCACCGACGAGAACCGGAAGCCCAAGCTGCCGATCGCTGCGATCCGGGAGATGGTGACGGGGCGCCTTGATGAGCCCCGCGATGACGCGATGCCCGAGCCGGAGTGGCTGATCCCGCAGCAGCAGGCCGGTCCCGCTGCCGAAGCACCCCGGTCCTAGGGGCGGGCCTCCGCCGGCATTCGCCGGCGGAGGCCTCCTTGGCACCTGATTGCCAAGCGGTCAGGGGCTGACTTCGAGCAGCTCGCTGAGGATTTCGGAGGCGGTCTCCGAGTTCCCGGCATCGGAATAGTGCTTGGCGGCCTGCAGGAAGTGCTGCCGGGCCTGGGGCAGGTCATCGGTGCTCACATGGTATTTCGCCCAGAGGCGTTCCATCAGCCCGACTGCTTCAAACTCAAGTTCCTCATCCTGTTCCTGGATCTGTTTCAGGAGCGGCAGGACCTTGCTGAAGCTCCCACGGAGGGTGTGGAAGTGGGCCTGGGCCAGCAGGAGTTCGGCCTGTTCCTGCGGGCTGCTCGTGATGCGGAAACCGAGCTCGGCATTCGCGAGGCACTGCTCGACCGCGGCGTCCGCGATCCCTGCGATCAGGCGGGCACTGGCACTTGCCCGGTTGAAGTGGGCCCAGAGGTGGACATCGGTCTGGGGCCAGAGGTGTTTGGCGGCGATCGCGTGCTGGGCGAGACCGGTCTCCACGTCGCCCCGGCGGAACGCGATGTTACCGATGACCCAACCCGCGCGCCCGATCATCGGGGAGGGAACCTCGGGGACGCTGTCCAGGGCGGTGAAGGACGCGGCCTCCTCCCAGGCTTCATCCATGTCTCCCTTGACCGAAAGCGCGGCGATGAGGATGAACCAGCATTTCATCTTGGTCACCGAGTGTTCGGGAAGCGATGCCGATTCATCAACAGCAAGGCGGGCAAGGGCGACCGACTCCTCAAGGTCCCCCGCATTGCGTTTGACCACCGATATCCCGCCAAGCGCCGTGGCTCGCAGTTCAGGCCACTCATTGCTGATCGGCTGGGCAAGGAGGTCCCTGAAGACTGCTTCGGCGTCGTTCATGCGGCGCAGCAGAACATACGCCTCGGCCTGCATGTTGGAAAGTTGCCACCAGGCCGCGGTGTTCTGCTGCTCGCGGGCAAGACTTGCCGCGTACTCGGCTTCGGAGGCTGCGAGCTCGTAGTCCTTGATGTCCCACGCATTGTGAGCGTGCATCATTGCCGCGGCGAGGGCCCCGCTGTCATCGACCGGTTCCGGGCCCATCCAGCCAAGGACTTCGTCGGCGTCGCGCTCAAGTGTGGCTGCGAAATGGAGTGCCATTGCGGACGTGGGACGGCGGTGGCCCCGCTCAAGCAACGAAATATAACTCGGGGAATACCGCGATCCCCCCAAGTCGCTTTGGGTTAATCCCTTTGCAATGCGCGCGCTTTTTAGCTGGTCCCCAAAATTCACTGTTCAACTTCCTGCTGGCAACTTGTCAAGGTTCTTGACCGTGACAGTCTATTGATCCGCAGACTTGCCAAGCATGCGACACGGTTGTACAGGGTTTTTGGAAATGGAACTTTATGGGGTCGCCGGTGGACGGACGGGATGTTTGCTGACCATTGAAACGCGGTTGAAGGCTCCGATTGTTATTGCAATCCAGCTGAGCGCCGAGAATTCTGCGTCGCTCAAATTGCGACGGGCCTCGGCGAATTCCCTGTCGCGTTCGACTGATCCGGGCAGTTCCGTGACAGCCTCGGCAACGGCCAGTGCGGAGCGCTCCCTGGCGGTGAAGAGCTCCGTGTCCCGCCATGCCGAAAGTACGGCCACGCGCTGTCGAGTCGCGCCCGCTTCAAGTGCGGCCTCCGTGTGGCGCTGGAGGCAGTAGGCGCATCCGTTGATTTGGGAAACCCGGATATTCACCAGTTCCGTCAGTTCCCGGCTGATGCCCGCCGCCTCGGCGGATTCCCGGGCCCTTAGCGCAACAGCATTGAGCGCTTTGAATAGCGCGGGATCCTCCTTGTCCAGGAAGACGGAGTGACGCCTGAGGTTCGGTGTTGCGGAATTCACAAGGGATCTGCTCCGGGATGTTTGGGTCAACGGTGTTTCCGTGATGGGTACCAGTATGTCAGCGCCTGACGTACGGATTTTCATCCCGCCGCACGCGAGGGCAGCACCGCAGTACCATCTGAGGGTGAAACCGTTTCTATTGCTGGCCACGCGGGCCGACGACGCCGCTGCCGAAGGTGAGTATGAGGGATTCCTGCGTTTCGGGGGTCTTGAGCGGAGCGAGCTTCATCGGGTTCGGGTCGAGGAAGCGCCGCTTCCGGCTATTGACCTGTCCAGATACTCAGGCATCTTCGTTGGCGGAAGCCCGTTCAATTCCTCAGACCCGGAGGAGCAGAAGTCCGATGTGCAGCGGCGGGTGGAGCGGGAGATCGGCGTCCTGCTCGATGAGGTTGTCGAATCCGACTTCCCGTTCCTCGGGGCTTGCTACGGCGTGGGAACTCTGGGGCGCCATCAGGGGGCGGTGATCGACCGCACCTTCGGAGAGCCGGTTGGCGCAACGACGATCACCGTCAACGAGGCGGGATCCGGGGACCCCCTGCTGGAGGGGATGCCGGAAGAGTTCATGGCCTTTGTCGGCCACAAGGAGGCCTGTGCCACGCTTCCAGACGGCGCAGTGGCGCTGGCTTCGTCGCCGGACTGCCCGGTGCAGATGTTCAGAATTAAGCAGAATCTTTACGCGACGCAGTTCCACCCCGAACTCGACAACGAGGCATTGGTGCAGCGCATCCACATCTACCGCAACGCCGGATATTTCCCGCCCGAAGAGGCCCATGACTACATGGAACGGGCGCGGCAGGCCCGGGTGAACCAGCCGGCGCGCATCCTGCGCAATTTCGTGCGCCGTTACGCGGTGAACTGACCGCGTCCGGCGGCGAGTCAGCGCAGACTGGTGTGGCTGCCCGGCGTACGCTGCCGGGCCCTGTCCGGCTCGTCCTGTGCGGCGGATCCTGACCGGCTGCCCTCGTTGGCTGGTGCGGGATGGACGGACAGGGTCGGCCGCAGAAGTGAATCAGGCAGGCGAGTAGTCGAGCAGGAGCCCGTCCACGGCATCGGGTGCGAAAACCTTGCGCATCACGAGCGTGGTCAGCCCCCGGGTAGCAGCCTCGTCTCCTGAGAATCCGGCGTCGACGGCGAGGCCTTCGCCGATACGTTCGACGACGTCCTCAAGGACCCGGCGGCGCACCGCGTCAACGACGGCGGGAAGGACCCCGATGCTCCCGCCGAGGACGAGGCGATCCGGGTTGATCGTCGCAACAGTTGTCGCGAGGGCGCGGCCCAGCACTTCGGATGCAACCTCGAGTGCCTGCGTTGTCCGGGGATCACCGGCCCGACCGGCGGCGCTCACTTCGTCGAGAGTCGTGAGACCGTGAACCTTCAGCGCAGCGACAAGCGACCGCCCCGAACTGAATGTCGCGAGGCATCCGTGGCGGCCACAGCTGCAGACCGGGCCGTCGGAGGCGACGCGGATGTGGCCGATGTCGCCCGCAGCGCCATGGGCTCCGCGGAGGATTGAACCGTCAACAACGATTCCGCAGCCGATGCCTGTCGCAACCTTCACGTACACAACCGTTTCGGCGTCGGTCCTGCTTTCGCCCAGCGCAGCCGCTCGCGCGTCGTTCTCGACAATGAAGGGTACCGGCCAGGCATCGGAGACGGCCGCTACCACCGCATCCCGCGGCCATCCGGGGATGGTGGTGGGGTGCATGACGTATCCCGTGTCGGCAGCGACAGGGGAGGGCAGGCTCACTCCAACGCCGGTGAGGATTTCCGCTTCACACCGGGAGAGGAGGTCCTTGCCGATCGCGATCAGGGGCGGGAGGACGACGGTTGAGGGGTCGCTGATGCGGTGGCTGACGGTTCGTGTGCACAGTTGGCGTCCCTCGGTGTCGGTCACGCTCACCGTGGCGTGGGTCTGTCCCAGCGCCATCGTGAGGATGGCCCGGCCCCGGTCGTCAAACCGGATCTTCCGTGAGCGGCGGCCACCGGTCGCCCCGAGGGATTCGGCCTCATAGACGAACTTTCGGCGCAGCAGGACGTCGAGGCGCTCGTAAAGGGTGGCGCGGGACATGCCTGTGGCGGCAAGGAGCTGCTGGCGGGAGAGCCCACCGGTCGAGCGGATGAGTTCAAGCAGATGGCCGTGGGAGGTTGCGCCGCCTCGTCCCGCGGGAATTCTCTCCGCTGTCATTCTGTCCTTTCGCCGCGGCCGTTGAGCCTACTGTATTGGGTGCGGCGTCAGTGCGGTTTCGGTGGCGATGCGTTGACCCACCTGTTCCAGGAGCGGGCCGGCTTCATCGATGCAGCGGCGCAGGTCGCTCTCGACGTCGGTGAGCGCATACGTTCGGTGGATCCCGATTGCCTTGAGCGAGTCCTCGTCGAGCAGGTTACGGCCGCAGACGGCCACAACGCCGATACCCCGGCGCGATGCCGCGAGGGCCACCCCGGCAGGCGCCTTCCCGCTGAGGGTCTGGGCGTCAAGGGAGCCCTCACCGGTGATGACGAGGTCATCGACGCTCAGTTCGGCCAGTGCGGCGGTGAACCCGGTGAAGTCCATCACTGCCTCAACTCCCGGGCGGGTCTGGGCCGAGAGGACGGTCAGTGCAGCGAAGCCGAGCCCGCCCGCGGCCCCGGCGCCGGGCAGGTCGTGTGCCGACCGCGTGTTTCCGGTTGCCTGGCGCACCGCTATTGAGAAGCGGGTGAGGCCTGCCTCAAGCCACAGGACGTCTGACGGCGATGCTCCCTTCTGCGGTCCGTAGACGGACGCTGCGCCGCGGGGCCCAAGCAGCGGATTGTCGACGTCGGTGGCGAGCACGAACTCGCAGCCGCCGAGCCGGGCGTCGAGGCCGGTGAGGTCGACGGCGGCGGCATTGTTGAGCACTCCGCCGCCCGGCGCCAGCCTTCGTCCGTCCTCGTCGGTGATCGAGGCTCCGAGGGCGGAAAGGAATCCGGCTCCGCCGTCGGTCGAAGCGCTTCCTCCGACCGCGAGGATGACGCGGCGCGCTCCGCGGTCGAGAACCGATCGGACGAGTTCGCCCGTTCCGTAGGTGGACGACGTCAGCGGCTGAAGGGCGCCGGGAAGGCGTGCAAGTCCTGAGGCCTGTGCCATCTCCACGACCGCGGTCTGCGTCGACGGCTCCCATGCGAAGAACGCCGTGATCCGGTCTCCGGTTGGTCCGCTCGCAGCAACGGGAACCCGGGTATAGCCCGCACTGACGGCGGCCTCGAGCGTGCCTTCCCCGCCATCGGCGATGGGGATCGACTTCACCAGCAGCTGCGGCTGGCAGGCCGTGATTCCACGCTCAAGCGCCGCACCGACCTCCCTGGCGCTGAGGGATCCCTTGAACTTGTCACAGGCAATCAGGACGCGTTCCACCGTCCGGCTCACCGGGATCCGGTCGCGGGGAACTCGACGCCGGCGGCACCGATCCACTCGAGTGCGGCCGCCGCGGTCCAGGCCTGGGCAAAACTGCCAAGGGGTTCGCCGGTGAGCGGATGGTAGTACTCGGCGAACTTCAGGTCCGCCAACTGATCCAACGACGCCGAGCGCAGGCCCTCATAGAGCACGCCCTGGGAGTCCCGGGAACTCGCCCAGCCGAAGAGCAGGTTCAGGAAGGGCCACACCGGGCCGCGCCAGTAGGTCCGGGGGCGGAAGGCGGGGCTTGTGGGAGAGGTTGAGGGAGGCAGCGCGAAGCGCAGGCCCGGGTAGCCCATCCACTCAGGACCGAGGAGGAGTTCCCGCTGCCGGTCCAGCAGGGCAGAGTCGCCACCGGCGATCAGCGGGGAAAAGCCGGAGACTGTGTCGGTGGAGATCCACTGCCCTGCCCGTACGTCGTAATCGCGGGCGAGGCCAGTTGCCGGATCGATTGTCGAGGCCACGCCGTCCCGGAAGCGTTGAGCCAGTTCCCTCAGCTCGCGGGCTTCAACGCTGCGGCCAAGCTCGTCGCCGAGGTCGGCGAGGACGTCACTTGAGGCGGCCATGATCCCGGAGAAGAACACGTCCCGCACCCGGAAGTCGACGATGCCGCGGACGGCGTCGTCGTCGAACTGGACGGAGGCCATCTGCTGAACGAGCCACAGGTACTTCGTGTACTCGGCGTCGTCGGGGCGTTCGCTGACGTCGGAGACGTGGAGGGTGTCCCGGCGGGTAAAGGGTGCAACCGGTCCGGGTTCAACGCGCGAGTAGGGTCCGTCCCAGCGCGGCGAATTGTCGAAACCGGATTCCCAGCCGTGGTGGATTTCTATGAGGCCAACGCTGTCGGGGTCCCGGACTGCGGCAAGCCAACGGTGCCAGGCGAGCCAGCCGTCGAAGGACTCACTCAGAAAGCTTTCTGCTTGGGACTGGTCCGTGCCGCCGTTTTCGCGAGCCCGGTCAAGTATGTGCCGAAGGGCGATCGCGTGAACCGGCGGCTGGCAGATGCCGCTGCTCTTCACCGCTGCGGGCCTTGCCGCGGCACCGGCGGTTCCCCATCGGTCGAAGCCGGGGAAGTAGCCGGTGTCGTTGTCGCTGAAGACGATGTGCGGGATCATCCCGGTTGTCCACTGGGCGTTGATGAGGGTCCGCATCTCGGTGATGGCGCGGGGTACGTCGAACCGGGCAAGGCCGATTGCCACGAAGGCGGCATCCCAGCTCCACTGGTGGGGGTAGAGATTCGGCGCGGCGGTGGTCATCGTGCCGAGGTCGTTCAGCCGGAGTACCTCGATCGCCGTGCTGCGGAGTTGGTCGGTGCTGAGGGTATCGAATGTCATTTTGCCACCAATGCGATTGCGGTTTCACGGTCATAGAAGCGCATGCTGTTCGACGAGAAGGTCAGCCAGATCGTTGCGTCGGGCGACGTGCGGAAGGTGGGCGGGGCCTGGACCTTGATCGTCTGGCCTTCCACTTCAACGGTCAGCAGGATTGAGGACCCCATCGGTTCGACGACCAGCACCCGCCCCGGAAGATCACCGGAGGACCGCTGCGTGTCCACCCCGACGTTCTCTGCGCGGATGCCCAGGACGACGTCGGAGCTTGAGAACGAGCTGAGGAGCGACGGCGCCCGCAGCCGCTGGTCACCGACGATGAGCGCATCGCCGTCCGCGGAGACGGCGGCGTTGATGAAGTTCATGGGTGGGGACCCGATGAAGCCTCCAACGAAGCGGTCGGCGGGAGCGTCGTAAACGTCGAGCGGGTCGCCCAACTGGGCGATGCGTCCCTTGCGCATCACCGCCACCTGGTCGCCGAGGGAGAGTGCCTCGCTCTGGTCATGCGTGACGTAGACGGTCGTCGTCTTCAGGTCCTTGACGATCTTCTTCAGTTCGGAACGGAACGTCAGGCGGAGCAGCGCATCGAGGTTCGAGAGCGGCTCGTCCATGAGCAGGACGTCGGCGTCCATTACGATAGCCCGTGCCACGGCGACGCGCTGGCGTTGGCCGCCGGAGAGCTGGGCAGGAAGGCGGTCAAGGTACGGACCGAGCTGAAGCAGGTCCGCGGCCCACTGGACCTTGCGTTCGATCTCTTCCTTGGGCTTCTTCGTCATCAGCAGCCCGAAACCGATGTTGTAGCGAACCTTGCGGTGGGGGAAGACCGCGTACGACTGGAACACCATCGAGATGTTCCGCTTGTTCGGCGGCAGGTAGGTCACGTCCTTGCCGCCAACGGCAACCGACCCGGAGTCGGGCAGTTCGAGGCCCGCGAGCATGCGCAGGAGGGTCGTCTTGCCGCAGCCCGATGGGCCGAGCAGCACGGTGAAGTCGCCGTCCTTGATGTCGAGCGACACGTCGTCGGTTGCCCGTTCGGTGCCGCCGGGATAGGTCTTGACGAGGTGGGAGATAGTGATGTCCGCCATGATCGGCTCCTTCAATTCTTCTGAGTTGGCTGGGAGGGGTGCTGCCGGGCTAGCGGATCGTTGAGCCCCACATATTGGTCAGGTAGCGGCGCATGAACGCGATGAAGATGATCGAAGGGATCACAAGTGCGAACCCACCGGCGAACCGGTACGCCAAGGGGGAGTCGGAGAGCGAGGTGAGCACCTGGGCCGGAAGGGTGCGGTGATCGAGCGTGAGGATCGACGCGCCAAGCACCTCGTTCCAGGACATGACGAAGGTGAAGATTGAGGCAGCTGCGAGACCCGGGAGTGCCATCGGCATGACGACCCTGAGGAATGCGCCGGCGGGCGTGCAGCCGAAGACGCGGGCCGCTTCTTCGACATCGATCGGGACGCTCAGGAAGACGCTCGCGGAGATGAGAATCGTCGTCGGCAGTGCCAGTGCCGTATGGAGCAGGATGACCGCGTAGGTCGTGTCGTACAGGTCAACGGTGAGGAAGAGCCGGGCCAGGGGGACCGAGAGGACCACGATGGGCAGCGCACGGGTGAACAGGAGGAACAGCTGGTATGGCTCCTTTGCGGGGAAGGCGAACCGGGCCAGGGCGTAGCCCGCCGGGACCCCGATCAGGGCCGAGATCAGCAGGGTTCCGATGCCGACGATCATTGAGTTGCCGAAGGCTCCGACGATTCCAGTGGAGCCGAGGAACGCGCCGAGCGTCTCGAAGGAGAGGTTTGTCGGCAGCAGGCTCAGCGGGAATTCATTGAGGGACTCGCGTGTGGAGAGGGCGGCGAGGGAGATCAGGTAGATCGGGATCAGCATGAACAGCGAAATCAGGACGCAGACTGCCTGCAGCAGTGCCCGGTTCCGCCGTTGACGCTTCAGCGGCGCTTCGTCGACCGCGGGCGGTGCTGGGATCGCGTCGAGCGTGCGTGTCGTCGTCATCGGGTGCCTTCCTGCCCTTTGTCGCGGAGAGCCCGCAGGTAAAAAATGGAGATCAGCATTGACGCTACGAGGATGACCAGTGCAAGCGCGGCAGCCACGTTGGGGTTCTGCAGGGCCGTGTACCAGCGGTAGGTCTCACCCACGACGAGCGGGAAGTTCTGCCCGGTGAGCGCCTGCGCGACGGCGAAGGTCTGGAACGCCAGGATGGTCCGCAGGATCAGTGCCACCTGGAGGCTCGGTTTGAGCAGCGGGAGGGTGACATGGCGCAGCCGCTGCCAGAACGTCGCCCCGAACACCTGGGCGGCTTCGTCGTAGTCCTTGGGGATTCCCTGAAGTCCTGAAACCACGATGACCAGCACCAGCGACGTCGACCGCCACACCTCGGCGATGAGGACGCAGAGGAACAGGGTGGTGGGGTTGTCGTAGGCGAGCCAGGGGATGGTGTCGATGCCGATGGAGGCGAGCACCGAGTTGAGGTACCCGCGGTCGTTGAAGATTGAGAGCCAGACGAGGCCGGCGGCGAGGTCGCTCAGTGCCAGGGGGATGGCCCAGACGAAGAAGTGGACCTTGTCGAGGCGTGGACTCGACCGGAGAAGCAGCGCCATGGTGATGGCGAAGGCAAACTGAAGTGGAATCATCACCACGATCAGCAAGAGCGTGTTGCGGACTGCGGGCCAGAAGTATGGGTCTTCGACCATCCGGTTCACGAACTCGAGGGTGAAGCCTTCGTCGCCGCGGAAGGCCTGGAGTACACCCTGGATGACCGGCCAGCCGAGGAGCAGCGCCATGAAGACGATCGAGGGGGCGATGAGCATGACCGCCGGCGGAATGCGGCGGGGACGGGCGGGCGTGTCCAGTTGGACCGGGGCCGGGGGTGAATCGACTGTCATTACGCTACCTCGCACTTTTCGCCGGATGAGACGGGGTCGGGAGCCCAGCACGGGACGTTCAGTTCCTGCAGGATGGTGTTGAGCTGTTTGGCCTGGTCATCCAGCGTTGACTGGACGGCCGAGCCGTTGAGGCAGATCTCCTGGAAGCAGTTCTTGAAGATCTGGGACACCTCGCCCTCCTTGGGGCCGAGGCCCACCGGGGGAAGGGCCAGGAGTGCGTCGGGGGACTGCTGCTGCAGCTTAACCGCTGCGGCTTCAAGGGCGATTGCACCGGCAAGGTCCGTAGGAAGTTCTGTCTGGACCACCGGGAAGAAGGCGTTGCTGCGCAGCGTCTCGATCTGGGTTGTGGGTTCGGCGAGCCCGCGGATTGCCTGCTCCGCCCGGTCCCGCTCCAGCCCGTTCTTGGGAAGGGCGACGCCGGCGACGATCAGCATGTAGCCGCGCCCCTTCGGCCCGCGGGGGGCTGGAACCATCAGCCACTCGTCGGGGTTGTTGGCCGGGGCGTCGATCAACCGGGCAACGTGGTCCCACGCGACAAGCACCTCGCCGCGCGCCAGAGGTTCCTGCATTGCGTCGAAGTTGGTTGAGGCAGGGACCGTGGCATCCCACAACTCCTTCATGTACTCCCACGCGGTCACGGCGTCTTCGTTGCGGAACGTTGTGATCTGGCCGCCGGTGAAGCTTGGGAGGAGAAACCCTTGATAGAAGCGGTGGTGGAGCCCCTTGGGGCCAGCGGGCATTCCAAAGACCGGGCTTCCTGCCCCCTTTTTGGCGGCCTGCGCCCACTTCAGGTAGCCCTCGTAGGTCAGGTCGTTGACGTCGACACCGCTGGGAAGCCACTCGAGGGCCTTCTTGTTGACGGCGACGACGTACGTTGCCTGCATCCAGGGGACGTATTTCGAGGTTGTGCCGCCGACCTTGGTCAGTTCGAGGATCTCCTTGTTGAAGCCGCTGCCGGAGAGGTCCCTCAGGAGCTGGTCGACGTCTTCAAGGGAGTCAGCCAGGGGGGCAAGTTCACCGTGAAGCCCACCCAGGAGGGCGGTTTTTACATTGCCTGCCTGGGTCTGCGTCTGGATTGTGGAGGTGAAGACACCGGGGTCGACCGAGTTATAGGCGACGGGGACGCTCAGGGTCTTCTTCAGGACCTCTTCGAAGCGCTGCTTTTCTTCAACCGGCGTGAACTGGGTCGAGAGGAAGCCGACGGTTCCCTTGCCGGCGACGGCACCGCTGGTGTCGAATCCGGCACAGGAGGAGAGGAAGGGGATCGAGAGTGCTGCACCAAGCCCTCCCAGTAGTGCACTGCGCCGTGAGACGGAGTGCTGCAGGAGTGGGGGAGGGGTGTTTTTCACTGATGGCTCCGATCAAAAGCGCTTCGTTGCATCTTCTGTCTAAGCATCAGACGAAAGCTTCAGTGTGTCAAGCGCCACACTCCGCCTGCCAGGGAGGGCGGCCGGCAGGGGCGGCGGGGCTGGCAGAGGCGGCGGGGCTGGAAGGACTGACGGAACGGGTGGGAGGAGCGACTATCTCCCCCAGCAGGTCAATGGAGAGATCCCAGAGCCGTTCTGGATTCCGTGACCCAGCAGGTGCGTACGCAGGAGAACCTTCACTCCAATTGGAGCTGTGCGGCTTTCGTGGAGTCACCGGCCGACCAGTACCCGTTGCGTCGAAGCTTCTGCCGCGGATCCAGATGGTGTGGAGGCAGGAACCATGGAATGCCGTGCCTCGACTGCACCGTCCAGGAACCTTCGTGGATCAGGTGGTGGTGGTGCGAGCACAGGAGCACTCCGTCGCTGAGCTTGGTTGTGCCGCCCTTCTCCCATGGAACGATGTGGTGGGCTTCGCACCAGGTGGCGGGAATGGTGCAGTCAGGAAAGGCGCACCCCTTGTCGCGGGCAACCAGTGCGCGCCGCAAGTGGGGTGGGAACAATCGTTGGCTTCGTCCGATATCGAGAATCTGGCCCTTGCCGCCGAGAACCAGAGGAAGGAGGTCGGCGTCGCAGGCAAGCCGGCGGATGCTTCGTGCAGAAATCTGCTCGGCAAACACGGCGTCACCGGCCTGCCCAAGCTCGCCCAACAGCGTCCTGTAGTCGATGGCGACCATGACCTGGGGGCGGTGGCCACCGGTCGCGGGAAGACCATCCCCTGCCAACGCGATCCTGCACGCGCCCACTAGTCCTTCGAGTAACTGCTGCGCTCGGGTCGAACCGTCGTCGAGTCCGGGTGCAGAGGTGGTGCTGCCGGCTTCTCTGCTGTCGCCGTCCTCGTCGTCTGTATGAGTGGCGCAATTTGTATGAGTGCCGTCAGTGGCGGAAATACTCTCGGCCTGGAGACTGCTCCATTGGGAGGCCACTGCCGCACCGGAGGAGTGCTCGGAGTCAACCTTGCGTATGGCAGCTCGTGATCGCGGGTTCGTTGTTGCGTTCATCACGGTGGCCAGGTGCTCAAACTGTTCGTCGGTCGCGCCGATTTCCAGGTAGTGAAGTCCGTTGCGCCGACCGCGAAGGAAAACCCCTTGCCGTGCGCGCAGCAACTTTTCGGATGGTTCCTGCCCATCCTGGTCGAGGGTGCTTTCCCACCGCCGAGCCACGACCCGCAGGATGTCCTCGTCGCTCTCCGTCGCCTGACGCGTCAAGTGGCGCTCCATTGCATCGAGTTCGCGGGATTCAGCAACGGGCCTGACTCTTTCCACCGCATCCCTGATGAGCGAAGCAGCCCTCCCACTGACCTGCCCGGCGCCAAAGGCTTCGCCAAGAACTTCAAGAGGCGCCGCTGTTGTTTGGCCGCCGAGCAGAAGCCGTGGCTGGGTGCTTTCCGCGAGTCTCAGTCGTCGATTCGCTTCGCTCCGGCTGATTCGAAGACGCGCGCGAAGGAAGTCGGCGGTATTGCGAAACTCGCGATGGGATCCGGTTCCCTCGAGTGATGAGGCGTGACCGGCCGGGGTGGCTGAGCTTGCTGATTCGGCCAAGGTTGCTGGTCTTACTGTGTCGGCCAGGGTCGCTGAGCTTTCTGGGTCGGCGAAGGTAACTGTGCTGACCGCGCTGACCGTGCTGGCCGTGCTGACCGAGCTGGTGGGGTGCACCATGCCGGCAACCCCGGCGATGAATGCGCTGCCAGTCGTCCCAATCGAGGGGGTGAACCACCCGGTCTGCTCGCCGGTTGACGCCATGCCCAAGCTCATTACAGCGTGGGCCCCAAGTACCTGCAGGTGTTCGATAATCTTCGACAAGGCCTCGATTCCGTCGACCGTCTCGGCAACCTCGTTCCCACCCAGCAGGAGGAACCGTGCGGCGAAATCGTTGGCAAACTCACGGAGCTCGGTTTGCACAGCTGAGAGAAACACCGGGGCGTCCCCCTGCTGTTCAATCGGTGCCGTAGCCATAACTCATTTTATCGAACACGAGTTCGAATAAGCGGCTAAATGGGGGCCTGTGGAGGACAAGTGGAGGATGGCAATCCACGGCCTCAGGCGTTCACCGATCGTCCGCGGATCGGCACCTGTCGCCCGCACGAACTAGTGGTGCGCACCCTGCCGCATGGCCATCCTTTATGTCAGGTTGGCGGTTCGCCAATGATGCGGCACTCCGCCCGCTTTGCCTGGTTGCCTGGTTGCCTGGTTCACCCCGTTGTCCGGTTGCAAACTTCGCCCGCTTGGCCCGCTTGCCGCGAGGGCATCACGGCGCCCGTGCACCCGCTTCCGGGGGAACGAGGCGGAAACGTGTTCTCCGGCCGGGTCGAGAGCCACCTCCCTTTAGTGGGCAGGGAGGGAGCCCGACGAAAATTCGCCATAAATACTCTTGACCAGCCCTTGGAGGAGGACTAGCTTTATATTATCAACCAACTAGTTGATCAACCGATAGGTGGATCATGGAGCAAGGATCTGAGGAACAGCTCGACTCAGCCTTCGCTGCCCTCGCCGACCCCGTCCGTCGGGCACTAATCGCCCGGCTTTCCCGCGGTCCCGCAACCGTCAACGAACTCGCCGAACCGTTCCCCATCACAAAGCAGGCTGTCTCGAAGCACATTCAGGTGCTCGAGCAGTCAGGATTGATCACCCGCACCAGGGAGGGGCAACGACGCCCCTGTCACCTCGATCCGGCTGCACTTGAGGCATTGACCGGTTGGATCGACGCCCATCGGCTCAACGTCGAGCGGCAGTTCCGCCGCCTCGACACAGTGCTCGACACACTGAAGGAGAAGGAATCATGAGCAACCCAACCAACATCACAGCAGTGCCGAACCAGCCGTTCATCGACATCGTCCGCGAGTACGACGCCCCGCGCGAGCTCGTCTACCGCGCGTACACTGACCCCGAGCTCGTAGTGAAGTGGCTTGGCCCGTCCCGGCTCACCATGGAACTGGGGGAGTACGACGTGCGCGACGGTGGGTCCTGGTCCTTCGTGCACCGAGATACTGATGGGACGGCGTACGCGTTCCGCGGAGTTTTCCACTCGGCGACGCCCCCTGAGCGGATCATCCAGACCTTCGAGTTCCTCGGTGCCCCCGGCTACGTCAGCATCGAGAGCGTGACCTTCGAGGAACTTGAGGGCGGTCGAACCCGCGCCGTCGCCCACGCCGTGTACCCGACGCTCGAGGCCCGCGATGCAATGATCGAGAACGGCATGGAGGGCGGCGTCGTTGAAGGCAACGAGCGCCTCGACGAGGTGCTTGCAGGGCTGCAGCAGCACGCCGACAGCCAGTGATGAGCCGCACCACCAACCCGAGCCGCACCGCCGAAGCGTAGGAGCCTGCTTCCCTCAGCTACCTCTGGGAAGCAGGCTCCTGCGCGGAGCGGTGCGGTACCAGGCGAGGGTCCGGCGGATTCCCTCCTCATAGGAGGTGATCTGTCCCGGCCCGATCCGGCTGAGGAACTTCGAGGCGTCAACGCTGTGGGGCTGATCAAACTGGTAGAGGGTTTCGGCGCCCGCACGGGCAACCGGCGAGACGACTCCCAGGGCCCTGCCCGCGCCCGCCCTTATCCGGCGCACGCGCAGGCGGTGTCCGGTCTCGGTGGATATGAGGTCGATGAACTCCTTCGCGGTCACCGGCGGAGGCGTCGGGACGTGCCAAGCCTCGCCCAGTGCCGCTTCGCGCTCGCCGAGGTCGGCCAAGGCAACGGCAAAATCACCAATGAAGGTCGGCGCGATCGGCTGATCGAAGGCCCCGGCCCATAAGCCCGTCCGCCCGGATGCCGCAGCGCCGAACAGGTTGTACCCCACCAGTGATTCCACCCTCGGGCCGTACAGCTCGGTCGCCCTGCCGATCACTGTTGCGACACTTCCCCGCGCATGTGCGGCAAGCACCCGCTCCGCGAGCCAGGCCCGCAGCACTCCCTTGTCGCTGACCGGGCGGTACGGCAGATCCTCCGTCATCGGGGCAGCCACCCGCCCATACATCCAGGTGTCGTCGACAAACACCATTCGCGCTCCGGCAGCTTCGGCCCCCGCTAGGACGCCGTCAACGGCTACAGGGAAGTCCTCACGCCAACGGTGCAGAGGAGGATTCACCGCGTTGTAGACGACGCCCGCACCGTGGCACACCTCGATCATCCCGGCCTCGTCCAGTGCATTGCCGGCTCGGACCTCGACGCCGTCGGGGACGTCGGCGGCACCCCCGCGGCTCACCGCCCTGACGCGCCTTCCCCGCCTCACGAGCTCCCGAACCAGCGCGCCGCCTGTGCCGCCCGTGGCGCCGATGACAACGTGTACCTTCTCCGCAGGATCCATGTCCGTCGCTCCCTCACCCTTGCCGGCTTGCCGCCTCTGTGCCGGGTACCGTTGTGGGCCCACCCTGCCGGGACCTGCTGCCGAGCCGTCCCCGGGTCGCCGCGATAACGACAAGGCCGACGACGGCGGACGCCAGAAGATGGATCGGTCCGAAGTTCTCGGTCGGGTAAAGCAGGGGAAGCATCCCATCGCCGGGCCACCCCCGCACGGCTGCCGCGTTCCCGGCTGCATGTAACAACCCCACGAGGAGCAGGCTTGAGGTGCGGTTGTAGAGCCAGCCCGTTGCCGCCCGGAAGGGGATGGCGAGCAGGGTGAGCACGAGGAGCAGTACGACCGTCGTCACCAAGGAACCGCCCGCAACGAGGGCGGCGTGCTGCAGGGCGAACAGGGGAGCTGTGAAGATTGCTGCGCGCAGTGCGCCGTGCCGTTGCTGCAGCCGTACCTGGACAAAACCCGTCCAAGCCACTTCCTCCCAGAGGTTACTGATGATCAGGCCGAGAAATGTCTGCAGCAGCAGTCCCTGAACCAGTGCCGCGGCAAGAACGGCTCCGGAGGCTTCAGGCGGACCGGCGAGGGCGAGCGAAAGTGCGAAAGCTCCAAGCGGAACGACGACGACGGCGAAGACGTACCACCAGGTGTTCAGCCGCCAGATAAGGATCCGGTTCAGGAGCGCTCTGACCCCTGCGCGCCCTTCGCAAAGCCGGGTGAGCACAAGCGCCGCCAGCAGGAGTCCGATGAGGTTGCTTGCCACGACGAAGAGAGGCCCTGAGAGCTCAACCCCCTGCGCGGCAGCAATACGGGGGAGGAAGGCAATAAGCTGCCCTGCGGTGAAAAACCACACCAGCAGCACGGCGATCGGATGGCGCTTGATCATCTCGGTCATACCGGCACTCCACTGATGGGGACGGGCCCCGCTCTGGGCAGGCTGCCTCTCCCAACCGCGACGCGTGCCTGCCTGCAACCGACGAACAGCACCAGATTACTTTCGCCGGTGTGGCGGGTGAATGACTTTCCGAAGGCGGCGTCGGTTCGATGGGGAGCCGATGGCCTTTCGAGACGGCCCGCAGGCCTCCGACAGGCCCCCGGGATCCCTCGAGGCTGCCCTTCCCCTATATCCCTACCTCGGGCCGCTGGCCCTCGACGCCTCCTCAGTCAGGCCTCCTCACCCAGCCCTCCTCACCGAGCCTCCTCACCCGGCCTCCTCACCTCGGCCTCCTCACCCGAGCCTCCTCACCCGAGCCTCCTCACCCGAGCCTCCTCACCCGAGCCTCCTCACCCAGGTCTCCTCACCTCGGCCTCCGCCTGCGGTCCCCGGCACCGCTCGGGCCCTCCGCATGCCGATGTTGACCGCATCTCCTCGGTTACCTTATAGTTACTGCAAGCAACTATATAGTCGGGCAATGACGGCCGCCACCACTCCACAACACTGGAAGCAAGACGCTGATGGCAAAAAACCTCACGACGACGACCCCCTCCGGCACTCACAACTCCATCGCCATGACCCACCGGCAGATCCTCCAGG
Source organism: Arthrobacter sp. TJ-254 (assembly GCF_058269175.1). Lineage (NCBI taxonomy): Bacteria > Bacillati > Actinomycetota > Actinomycetes > Micrococcales > Micrococcaceae > Arthrobacter > Arthrobacter sp. TJ-254. The sequence continues at coordinate 195,129 of NZ_JBZCNF010000003.1, forward strand.
CCCTTACCGGCCTGCTCGCCGCGCTGTTCACGGCGATCCTCAGCAGTACCATCGTGGCGAACGCGCTGCCCACGATCATGTCCGACCTCAATGGTTCCCAAACCGATTTCGCTTGGGTCATCACCGCAGCCCTGCTCGCCAACGCGGCAACCACACCGATCTGGGGCAAGCTGGCCGACCTGTTCGACAAGAAGCTGCTCGTTCAACTGAGTATTATCATCTTCGTCGCAGGCTCGGTGGTGGCCGGACTGGCGCACACCATTCCACTGCTGCTGGCCGCCCGGGTGGTCCAGGGTGTCGCAATGGGAGGCCTGACAGCCCTGGCCATGGCCGTTGTCGGGACGATCATTCCGCCCCGAGAACGTGGACGCTACTCCGGATACCTCGGTGGAGTCATGGCTGTCGCAACCGCCGGTGGACCGCTGCTCGGCGGCCTGATCGTCGACTCGGCCCTCGGCTGGCGCTGGACCTTCTTTGTCTGCGTTCCCCTCGCCGTCGTCGCCCTCGTGCTCCTGCAGGTCACGCTGAAACTTGAGCACACGCCCCGCCGCGTCAGCATCGACTGGCTCGGCTCCGTCCTGCTCACCGCGGGCGTCAGCCTCCTGCTCATCTGGGTGTCCTTCGCAGGCAAGGAGGGCTACTACGCGTGGTGGTCGTGGCACAGCGCGGCAATGGTCGGTGGAAGCCTGCTCCTGCTCCTGCTGCTGCTGACCGTCGAGCGGCGGGTTGCCGACCCGGTCATCCCGCTCGCCATCATTTCCGAGCGTACGACGGCGCTGGCCATCATCGCCTCGATCGCCGTCGGAATCGCGCTGTTCGCCTCCTCCACCTACCTCGGCCAGTACTACCAGGTGGCCCGCGGAGCCACTCCCACCGAGGCCGGCCTGCTCACCCTGCCCATGATCGCGGGCAACCTGATCGGCTCGGTTGGTGCGGGTCGGCTTGTCACCAAGTACGGAAAATGGAAGCGGTTCCTCATTGCTGGTGCCATCCTCCTGATCGCGGGGCTCGGGGGCGCCGGAACGATCAACCACCTCACCGAGCTGTGGCTCGTCGGCGTCTACACCTTTGTGTTCGGTCTCGGACTCGGCCTTATGCTGCAAAATCTCGTGCTCGCGGTCCAAAACACCGTTGCGCTGAAGGATGTCGGCACCGCCAGTGCCTCGGTTGCGTTTTTCCGGTCCCTCGGAGGCGCGGCCGGCGTCGCGGTACTTGGCGCAATCCTCGGTAACCAGGTGGGCGCACGCACGGCCGATGGGCTGCGGGCGGCCGGCATAACGCCAACCGGAACCGGGACACTCGATCCGCTCGACCTGCCCGGGCCCGCCGCGGAAATCGTCCGCGCGGCCTACGGTGACAGCACCGCGCTGATCTTCCTGGTTACCGCGGCAGTCGCCGTCGTCGCGCTTGTGTGCGTGCTTCTCATCCGCGAGCAGGCCCTGCGGCGGACAGTGGACATCGTTCCGCCCGATGCAGTGCCTTCCGGATCCCGGACGGTGAAAACCCCAACGACGTCCGGCCCTGAGGCCAGGCCCCTTCCGGGCACCTGAGGCAATTTTCAAGTACCCGTTTGGCCTGTCACTGCCTAGCCGGCGCCTGTAGGGTCGAGCCACGCCCGGTCCGCCCAAAGGGGCTCTTCCGGGCATGGCTCGGCACGTTCGCCGGACTCCGAGCGTGGAACAGGTATCCGCTGCACCGACGGCCGGCACGGCGCCGGCAGGAAAGAGACTGCTGAATGGGACTCATGACACGGATCTCCCAGCTTCCAGTGCCGGTTCGGCGGGCGAGGCCCAAGGCCGGCGACGCATCGTCGGCACGCGAGGGGGACCACCATGGGGTCGTGGTGATCGGCGGCGGAAACGCGGGCATCTCCCTTGCCGCACGGCTGCGCCGATACGGGGTCAAGGACGTGGCGATTGTCGAGCCGCGCGACCGCCACCTTTACCAGCCGCTTTTCTCGCACATCGGCGGCGGTACGGCCCAACCCGACGAGGCCGTGCGTTCCCAGGCCTCGACCACCCCGCGCGGGGTGCGGTGGATCCGGGACAGCGCGGTCGACGTTGACCATGATGCCAATACGATTCTCCTCGGCTCCGGCGTGCGGCTGGGATATGGGCAACTCGTCGTGTGCCCGGGCATCCAAAAGGACTGGGATTCGATTCCCGGGCTGGCTGAAGCCATGGCCTCACCGTACGGCGTCTCGAATTACGAGTTCGAGCTCGCGCCCAAGGCGTGGGAACTACTACGCAAGGTGCGGGCGGGAACCGTGGTGTTCACCCAGCCGCCGGGCCCGGCGACCTGTGCGGGAGCGGCCCAAAAACCGATGTACCTTGCCTGCGACTATTGGCGGGAGCAGGGTGTGCTCGAAGACATCCGCGTGGTGCTGGTGGTCCCCACTCCCACTGTCTTCGGCATGGAGATCGTCGACGAAGAACTCAACCGGAAGATCGCCGAATACGGGATCGAGGTGCGTTACGACAGCGAGCTCGCGGAAGTCGACCCCGAAGGACGCAGCGTCGTGATCCGCAACCTCCTCAGCGCCGAAACCGAGCGGATCTCGTACGACGTCCTTCATGCGGTGCCGCCGCAGTCGGCCCCGGATTGGCTCAAGCCGACAAGCCTGCCGGCCGTCGGGGACGCCAAGGGGTTCGTCGAGGTTGACCCGTTGACCCTCCGGCACGCCCGCTACGCCAATATCTGGTCCCTCGGCGATGCCGCTGCGACAAGAAACTCGAAATCCGGGGCCGCCTTGCGCCAACAAACCACGGTGCTGGCGAAGAACCTGAAGAAGACACTGAAGGGCAAAACCCCAAAGGCGAAATACAACAACTATTCGGCGTGCCCGTTTACCGTTTCCCGCTCCACCGTTGTTTTCTCGGAGTTCGACGACAAGTACAAGCCAATGCCCACCGTGCCCCGATGGGTGAATCTCGCGCGGGAGCGGCGCCTGACGTGGATTGCCGACCGCAGGGTGCTCCCTCAGGTGTACTGGTACCTGATCCTGAAGGGCAGGGCCTGAGCGCGATCACCGGGAGGTTCTCGGCGGTGTCGGACGCACGCTCTCACGACGGGCGCACCGGAAAACGACGGGCGCACCGGGAATATCGGGTGCGCCCGTCGTTTTCGAATGCGCAAGGCGCTTTCGGCTGCGGAAGCCGCGTCTGGAAGCTCCGGGACGGGGCTCAGCCGATCAGATCCCGGTATTCGGGGTTCTTGTCCAGGAAGTCCTGGACGAAGGAGCACTTCGCTTCAACTTTGAGCCCCTTAGCCCTCGCTTCGTCCAGCGCCCTTCTAACGAGGGTGCTGCCGACCCCGCGGCCCTCCAGCTCCTCGTCGACGACCGTGTGGGTGAACACGATGCGGTCGTCCTCAATCTCGTAGGCGGCGATTCCCACGGCCTCCTCACCGATCGAGGCAACGAATCGGAGCTTCTCCGGATCGTCCCGAACCGTCAGTTCCGCCTGATCTTCCGCATGTGCGCTGCCCATCGTTCCTCCTCGGCGTCTCCGCCAGTTTTTCACTCCAGCACCACCCGGTCAACGACGCCCCCGTTCCGGTGCGGGCCGGAGCCCGGCACCGGCTCAGCCTCGCCGGTTTCTCCTCCGGGGCGGGCGCCCACCGCCACCAGTTCAACCGGCGGTGGGCGCTTGCGCCTCGGGAAGACGCTTCAGCACCGCGGAAAGGCCGGCGTCGATCACCACGCGGGGGAGGTCTTCGGCGTTCTGCCGCTCGGCCGAAAGCCGGTCGCGCAGCCGCCCGAGGGTGCCGTTGCCTGCCGCTGCGCCGGCCACGACCGCAGCCCAGACTTCGCCCACGGTGCTGCACTGCCGGACGGCACCGGTGGGCCAGCGCAGCAGCCAGGTGTCCCCGGCAGCGGTAACGCCGGGGACACCCGGAAGCTGCCCGCACAGCGCAGAGATGGTGGAGGCGACGATGAACTGCTGGCGCTGGGTGCGCACCGGCCCCAGCAGTTCATCGGCCACGACTGTCCTGCCGCACGCTCCGCACATCCGAATTGCTCCTCTCAGGGCATGACGTCGCCGGAATTAGGCCCGAGCGTCTGGCCGACAAAGAGGTTCCCGCCCGGGTCGCTCGCGAGCAGGAGGGCTGTGGGTGCGACCTCCGCCGGTGTGCCGAAGCGCCCCAGCGGGAGCTCCTTCCGCTTGGCGGCCTTCCACTCCTCGGAGATGCCGTCGACGAGCGGAGTCTCGATCGGCCCCGGCGCTATGCAGTTGACCAGGACGTTGTCGCCGGACACCTCAAGGGCCAGCGACTTCGTCATGCCGATGACGCCTGCCTTCGCCGCACTGTAGTGGCTTAGGCCGGTTCCGCCCTTGATCCCGAGCTGTGAGGAGATGTTGATGATGCGGCCCCACCGTTGTTCGCGCATTTCGCCGAGCACCTCCCTGCAGCAGAGGAAGACGCCCGTGAGATCCACTGTGATTGTCTCGTTCCACTGCTTGAGGCTCATCTCCTGCAGCGGTGACTCGGTCAGCAGGCCGGCGCTGTTCACCAGGATGTCGACCCTGCCCAGGTCCTTTCGGGCCTGGGCGAATGCGTCGGAGACACTGTGCTCTTCGGCGACGTCCACCGGGATGGAGCCGGGTGCCGGCCTGCGGTCAAGCACCGCCACCCGGGCTCCACCTGAGCGGAAGGCATCGGCGATGGCGGCTCCGATGCCGCTGCCGCCACCTGTCACAACGACCCCGCGTCCCTCGAAGGAATCCATCAGGCCCTCATCTTGACGGTCAGGCCGCCGTCAACGATGAGCGCCTGCCCGGTGATGTACACGGAAGCGTCCGAGGTGAGGAAGCCGATGACACTGGCAACCTCCTCCGGGCGGCCCACCCGGCCCCACGGGATGTCCTTGCCGGCCCGCTCGAGCCCCTCTGGGCCCAGCGAGTTGACCGGATCGAGCGACTGCGGAGTCTCGATAAGCCCCGGAATCACCGCATTGGCGCGGATCCGCCGGGGTCCAAGTTCGACGGCGACGCTCCGCACCAACCCCAGCACCCCCGCCTTCGCGGCCGCATAGTGGGCGTGTTCCTCCCACCCGTACACGCCCCCGGCAATTGAAGACACCGCTACCAGTGCGCCGCCGTCGTTCATCTGCTGCGAGCCGGCCCGCAGGGTGCGCAGCACCCCGGTGAGGTCGACATTGAGCATGTCGTCCCACTTCTCGTCCGACAGCTCGTGCAACGGTGCGTTGCGCAGGATTCCCGCGTTGGCAATGGCGTAGTCGAGCCTGCCGTACTCGGTGATGGCGCGCTCAGCGAAGGCATCGACCGACTCGGTGGAGCGGACGTCCACCTCGTGGATGATCCCCATTCCGCCCGCGTGCTTCACCTGGTCGAGGGTCTGCTCGGGATCGTGGGGATCCCCGGGGAAGGTGCCGATGATCGACACGACCCCGCGCTGCGCGTAATTGACCGCCAGGGCGCGGCCGATGCCGCTTGCAGCACCCGTGATGATCGCTACCTCAGGCTGGGATGTCATGGGGTGACTCCTCCCGCATAACCGCGTCGACGTGCTTGGCACCCATCATCATGAAGCCCGAGAGCAGCGTGCCCAAGGCGCCGACCCAGAGGGCCGCGGGACCGGTTCCGGCGGCGGCGGCGATGATCGTGAACAGCGCACCGCCAATGATTGTGCCGGGCTGGCTCATCGCACCGATGAAGGCGAGGCCGGTGGCACGGCAGCTGACGGGGTAGCACTCGGCCATGTAGTACTGGATGGCCGCGTAGGGGCCGACCAGGAAGAACAGACCAGTGCCGTAGGTCAGAATGATCAGGAACGGGCTTGCCACCAGGGGGCTCAGCATGACAGCGAACGAAAGCCCGGAGATGATCCAGCCGCCGATGATGGTGCGCTTCCGCCCGATCTTGTCGCCGATCCAGCCATGGAACACGTAGCCGAAGTAGGCGAGCAGGTTGATGACGATCAGCAGCCAGAAAGCCGTCGACAGCTCGACGCCCTTCGCGTTTGCGAGAACCGAGGTGCCCAGAACGCTGAAAATCGCAATGCCGAAGAAGTTGAGGATCCAGGCGAGCGAGAAGACGATTGTGTTCCGCCGCAGCTCGGGCTCCCAGATGCGCTTCAGGGGAGCGGTGGAGGAGTGTTCGACGCCGAAGCTGCGGGCCAGGGCGTGCGCCTCCTCGGTCTTGCCCGTCTTCTCGAGCTCGGTCAGCCGGTGGTGGAGCTCAAACTGGGGGGTTTCCTTGAGCTTTTTCGAGATGACGAACACGATGATGAACGCCGGGATGGTGGCCATCAGGTACAGCGCGCGCCAGCCGAAGATGGGCAGGAAGACAAGGGCCAGGGCGCTCGCAAGGAGGAAGCCCAGCGGCCAGCCGCCCTGGATGAACGAGTAGTGGAAGCCGGGGCGCTTATGCTTCTTCTCATCTTCGGTGACCTGGTAGACCTCGTTCATGTACGTGGCGTTCACCGCCTGCTCCGAGAAGCCGAGGCCGCCGAAGGAGCGCACGAACACGAGCAGGCCGTTGCTGATGAAACCAAGCCCTGTGGGGACCAGAGCGGTGAGGCCCGAGACGACGGCAGTACCGCCGACGGTGACCATCATGCCCTTGCGCCGTCCGAGCCGGTCGATCACCGGGCCGATGCCGAAGCAGACGATCGCCGTACCGACTGCGATCCAGGTGTTGATGGCGTACGCCTCGGGCGCAGTCCAGCCGAACTCCTCCTGCATGGCGGGCAGGAGGGTGCCGAACAGGCCGTAGTCGAAGACCGCGACGGTCCAGGCGAGCAGGGCGAGGATCGTGGCCGTCGTCGTGTTTTTCTTGGTGAATGAAGGGAAACGGCGCTTTTCGTCTCCCGTTGGCGTCGAAAGGTCGACGCCTGCCTCTTGAGTGGACATTACTTGGTTTCCTTTCGGGGGCTCCGTGCGAGGAACGAATCGGCGATCTGGTCGAAGGTGTGCCAGCTGACACCCTCGTGGGAGTTGATGTGCTGGATGAGGCGGTCAAGCATGAGGAGGACCTGGGGCCTGCCCGAGACGTCGGGGTGGATCGTCATGGTGAAGACGGCCTGGTCCATTTCGGCGTAGACCCAGTCGAACTGGTCGCGCCACATCTCCTCGAGGTGGCGGGGGCTCACGAACCCGTGGGAGTTCGGGGCCGCCTTAATGAACATCATTGGCGGGAGGTCGTCGAGGTACCAGTTGGCCGGAATCTCGACGAGGTCAGTCTCCTGTCCGCGGACAAGGGGTTTCATCCACGTCTCGGCGGGCTGGGAGTAGTCGATTTTGTCCCAGGTGTCCCCGACGCGCACATAGTAGGGCGAGAAGTCGTTGTGCATGAGCGAGTGGTCGTATTTGATGCCGCGCTCGAGGAGGATTTCGTTTGTGACAGGCGAGAACTCCCACCACGGCGCCACATAGCCGGTGGGCCGCTGTCCCGAAACCTTTTCGATGAGCTCGATCGAGCGGTCGAGGATGGCGGTCTCCTGCTCCCGGGTCATGGCGATGGGGTTTTCGTGGGAGTACCCGTGAACCCCGATTTCGTGCCCCGCCTCGACGACCATGTCGGCCAGTTCCGGGAAGGTTTCGAGGGAGTGGCCGGGGATGAACCACGTCGAGGGTAGGTTGTACTTCTCGAACAACCGCAGGATGCGCGGCCCTCCGACCTCGCCGCTGAACAGTCCGCGGGAGATGTCGCAGGGGGAGTCCTCCCCGCCGTAGGATCCGAGCATTCCTGCGACGGCGTCGACGTCCACTCCGAACGCAACTTGTATTTCCTTTTTCATGATTCAACCTTTCGTGGGGGTGAATGACGGAGCATGGGGAACTGGGTGCTGGAGGAGGCTGCCGCGCTGGGAGAACTGCTCGGCGATCTCGGGCGGCGACATGCCCAGGGTGAGGAGCAGCTGCAGGAGGATCCGGGCCTGGGAGGGTTTGAGCAGGCCCGCCGGGATCGCCCCAGCCGCCCCAAGGTCCTTCCCGCCGCCGGCCCCGTACACCTGCACGATCGGTCCGGCATGCACGCGGGTGCTCGTGACGACGACGGTGCCCGCCGTCACCGCTTCTGCCACGGCCGAGCAGATTGCCGGGTTCGCGTTGCCGTTGCCGGTTCCCTGAAGCACGATTCCGGCAGCACCGGCCGCCAGCGCTGCCCGCAGCAGGACGTCGTCGGCGTCCGGGTAGGAGGCGACGACGTCGACCCTGCGCGGCTGGGCGCCGGCCGGCGGCAGCGGCAGGGGTTCGAACGGCGGGGTGGCGGCGCGGAGGGCGACGTCGCCGGATTCGGTGACGGTTCCCGCCGCGCCGATGTCGGGGTTTGCGAAGGCCTGCGAGCTGGTTGTCTGGGCTTTCCGCACCCCGGCTGCGGGAAAGATGCTTCCCGCAAAGCTGACGAGCACCCCTTGTCCTGCGGCAGCGGGGGAGGCCGCGACGGCAAGGGCCCTGCGCAGGTTGCTTGGCCCGTCGGGGCGTTCGGCATCCGCGGCGTGCTGTGCTCCGGTGAAGACAACAGCCCGCGGGTCGGCGTGGAGGAGGTGGGCGAGGTAGGCCGTCTCCTCCGTGGTGTCGGTGCCATGCGTGACCACAACCCCGAGCACGCGGGGGTTGCGCAGCGCCTCCTGGATTGAGGCGCAGATACGGAGCATGTCGAGGAACGTCAGCAGGTAGGAACCCTTGGTCATGACGTCGACTACGCGCACCGGGGCGCTCCGGGCCCCCGCGGTCGAAAGGAGTAGTTCTCCTGAATCTTCGGCGAGGGCAGCTCCGCCCGCCTCGGCGGACCGGCGCGACGCGATTGTTCCGCCGGTGGCAAGCAGAACCACGTGCGGCTCGTCATCTTTACTCATTTTCACCTCGGCTTGCTACGCGTCTCGGCTGTTGCACAATCGTTTGGGTAGGGGGTGTTACTAAGAACATTTCCTGGCTTGGAGGGGTTGGCTTACCTCGGAAGCGGTGGGACTGCACGGCTTGGGGTAACGCGGTGGTGCGGTGCCGAATGGAGGGACGAGCTGTGGCCCGGCGACCGTTCCGGAACGGCACGACGCAAACCCAAACCGTTTATACCCAATCGTTTGGGTTGCGCTTGGAAAAAGACTAGGATGTGAGCTGGGTCTCGTCAACAAAATGCTTTGAGAGTTTTCATGCTTGAAACAATGGAGTTCAGCAAGGGGAGAAGTCGCTGATGCACGCTGAAGGAACAGGCCGCCGCCCGGTCACGCTCAAGGACCTGGCCGCCGAGCTGGGCATCCATCCCTCGACCGTTTCCCGGGTGCTTCACTCCTCGTCGGACGTCGCGCGGGGGGCGGCGTCGTCGGCCACGGCGGAGCGGGTGCGCAAGCTCGCCCGTGACCTCGGGTATTCCCCGGATCCGCAGGCGACAAGCCTGCGCACCCGCAGGACGAAGGCCCTTGGTGTGATCGTGCCGCGGCTGTCGGACCTCGTCCTTGCCACAATGTACGAAGGCGTCGAGGAGGCGGCCGCCGAGGGCGACTATTCAACATTCGTGATGAACTCCCACGACCGGGTTGACGAGCAGCGGCGCAAGGCCGAGATCATGCTGGCGCGCAGGGTTGACGGCCTGATCCTCGGTGACGTCCACGCTGACAGCGATTTCATCCACGAGCTTCGCGCCCGCCACATCCCCTTCGTCCTCATGAACCGCAGGCACCCGGACTTCCCCTCATCGACCTGCGACGACGTGATGGGCGGCGAACTTGTGGCCGAGCATCTGTGGAACAGCGGTCACCGGAGGGTGGCCGTGATTGCCGGAGAGCCCTATGCAAGCACCGCCGTCGACCGCACCTTCGGCTTCAGCAGCCGGTGGCTCGAACTCGGTGGAACCCTCCCCGAGACGGATGTGGTGTGGTCCAGGTTCGACACCGCGGGCGGCAGGGAAGCCGCCGAGTCGATCCTGCGGCACGCGGAAACGCCGCCAACGGCCGTTTTCGCTGTCAACGACTTCGCAGCGATCGGCGCCATGGGTGCCTTCCGGTCCCACGGACTGGTGGTGGGGCGCGACATCGCAGTCGTCGGCTTCAACGACACCTCCCTGGCCGAGCAGCTTCCCATTCCTCTTTCCTCGGTGCGCTCGCCGATGCTTGAAATCGGCCGCCGGGCCGTGGAGATGCTGCGCCGGGTGATCAGCGGGGAAGAGGTTGAATCGGTCCGCCTGAAACCGGAACTGTGCATCCGTGAGAGCAGCGCCGCCGTACCCCAACCGGCCGCGCAGCGCGCCTTCGCGGGCTGAGATGCTGTCCCGGATGGGGTAGCCCGGCCCGGTTCAGGCTTCCGATTCGCCCCAGAGCCGCGAGCGTGCCTGCTTGCCCTCGGCCCGTGCGGCGAGCGCTTCATCGAGGTTCACTGCACGGAAGGCGGTCTTGGTGCCTGGCGCGCTGCGGGCCAGCAGGTCCATGTCGGCGCTGATCACGGTCGCGACCATGGCGTAACCGCCGCCGGAGACCGCGTCGCGGTGCAGCACGATCGGTTCCTTGCCGCCAGGGATCTGGATCGATCCGACCGCGTAGCCGGCGTCGACGATGTTCGAGGGATCCGAGCCCGCGCCAAAGGGTTGGTTGCGCGGCTTCCACTGGATGTCGGGGCCTGAATAGCGCAGCCCCGTGCGGTCGGCCACCGGGGTGAGGGTCCAGGTTGCCGTGAGAAGAGTCTCGAGACCCTCCTCGGTCAACCGGTGGTCGTAGAGCCCGGGCAGTACGCGGACCGTGACCTCCTTCCCGAAGGTGGGCCGCAGCGATTCATCGATCGTCGTCAGGGGCGGACGCCGCCCGTTGCCAACGGTGCCGACCGGCAGGGAATCACCGGCCTTCAGCGCCCTTCCCTCGAAGCCGCCGACCGCACCCAGAATGTAGGTTGACCTGCTTCCCAGGACCACCGGGACATCGAACCCGCCCTGGATGGCCACGTAGTAGCGGGTGCCGCCGCGCAGCATCCCGAAGGACACCTCGTCGCCGGGGGCGAGCTCGAGCCGCGAGAACTGCTCGCGCAGCTCCCCGTTCACCAACACATCAACCGGAGCGCCGGCGACGGCGACGACGGCTTCGACGTCGGTTGTGAACTTAGGTCCGAGGTAGGTGCACTCAAGCACCGCCTCGGCGGCGGAGTTGCCAACGAGCGCGTTGGCCATTTCCGCTGACAGCTGGTCCATCGCGCCGCCCTGGGGAATGCCGACGTTGTAGTAGCCGAGCCGCCCGCGGTCCTGGACCGTCGTCGCCAGGCCGGGTTCCGCGATCCTAATGGCCATGAAGGTGCTCCAGAAGCTCGTTGTTGTACGCGGTTGGGTCTTCGAGGGCCCGTTGGAGGTCGAAGACGACGGGGACCTGGCGGTACCGGTAGAGGCCGGCATCCACTTGGCCCTGGATGTCCCGGTATTCCTCCTGGTTGACCGGACGGAACTTCACGATGTCCCCCGGCCTGAAGAAGATCATGAAGTCCGCAAAGTCGGGAAGATGCTGCCCCGGGTCGAAGATCGGGGCGGCGGCGAGGCCGAACATCTGGTAGCCACCGGCCCCGCGGACCGAGTAGATGCAGGCGAAGCAGCCGCCGTGCCCCACCGTCAGCGCCGGGGTGTCGGTGCGCGGGCTGAGGTACTTGGGCACTTCGAGCTGCTGCTCCTGCGGGACGATCTGGAACATGAAGGGAAGGCCCGCCACGAACCCGACCATCGAGACGAGCCAGGGGGATTCGTGGTGGCGGCGGATGAACTCGGCGGGGGAGGCAAGGCCGTTCTCCTCGGCGGCGAAGTCGAGGTCGGTTCCCTCCGGACGCTGGTGGCCCTTCCGGAACCGGTCGCCGGTTTCGCGGGTGTACGGGTCGTCGTACCAGACCGGAACCTCGATGATCCGGGTGTCGAGGGTCTGGTGGGCCATGTGCGCCACTTCGTCCTCAACCTCCCGCACCACTGCCTCGAGCCGGGTGGGGTGGACCACGTCGGGGTTGAAACGGATGAGCAGGGAGGCGTTCGCCGGGCAGATGTCGGTCACGCCGACGAGGTTCCGCGAGGTGAGCAGGGTGGCCATTGCGTTTGCCTTGAAGTTCGCGGCAAGGCTCATCGCCTCGGCGATCTCCACGAAGAGGAACTCGTCTCCTCCCCACGTGTACCGGGCGTCGGTGCGCTGGACTGTTGTTTCGGTCATGGGCTCACTCCCAGGAGGTCGGGCGTCGTTTCGATGAATTTCGTCGAGTGCTCAACGTCCCGCACCTCGCGGCGCCCGAGCACCGCCTTCAGTAGTGGAAGCGTTGTCTTCACACCCTCGATCCGGAGTTCGTCGAGGGCACGCAGGGAGCGGGTGATTGTCTCGTCGCGCCGCGAATCCCAGACAATGAGCTTGGCCAGCAGGGAGTCGTAGAACGGGGCAACAGTCGATCCCGAGACCACTCCCGCGTCGACGCGGATGCCCGGACCTCCCGGCCAGTCGAGCCGACTGAGGGTTCCGGGGCTCGGCATGAAGTTGTTCTGGGGGTCTTCGGCGTTGATCCGGAACTCGAAGGCGTGGCCGGTGAACCGGACGTCGTCCTGGGTGAGGCGCAGGGTGCCGTCCCGGGCCACGAGGATCTGTTCGCGCACGAGGTCGAGCCCGGTAATCATCTCGGTGACCGGGTGCTCGACCTGGAGCCGGGTGTTCATTTCGATGAACGCCGCCTCGTGCGACACGGGGTCGTAGAGGAACTCGACCGTGCCAAGGCCCCGGTAGTGGCACTGCCTTCCCAGTTCGATCGAGGAGGCAAGCATTTTTGTCCGCACCGCCTCGGGGATTCCCGGCGCGGGCGCTTCCTCCACGACCTTTTGCTGCCGCCGCTGCAGGGAGCAGTCGCGGTCTCCGAGGTGGATGACGCGCTCGCCGTCCCCAAGGATCTGGACCTCGACATGCCGGGCGGCGGTGACGAACTGCTCGAGGTAGACCGACGAATCACCGAAGGCCGCCTGTGCTTCTGCCCGGGCCATGTCGACGGTTGAAAGGAGTTCCGCTTCCGCCGTGACGAGCCGGATGCCCCGCCCGCCCCCGCCGGCAGCGGCCTTGACCACGAGGGGATACCCGACCTCGGCGGCAATGGCCAGCACGTCGTCGGCAGGAACGAGGACGCCCTCGCTGCCGCGGAAGGTCGGCACGCCCGCGTCCTTGGCGGCCTGCCGGGCGCGGGACTTGTCGCCCATGAGTTCGATGGCGCCGGGTGACGGACCAATCCAGGTCATTCCGCTCTCGCCCACCGCACGGGCGAACGCGGCGTTCTCCGAGAGGAAGCCGTAGCCGGGATGAACGGCGTCGCACTGGGTTGCCTTGGCCGCCGCGAGGACGGCCTCGGTGCTGAGGTAGCTCTTGGTTGCGGCAGCGGGGCCGATGACTTCCACCTCGTCGGCAAGCTCCGCGGCGTACGACTTCGCATCGGGTTCGCTCGCCGCGAGCACTGTGCGCAGCCCGAGCTCCCGTGCGGTGCGGATAATCCGGACGGCGATTTCGCCCCGGTTGGCGACGAGCAGCTTCTTCATTGTCATTGTTCTGCCACAACCGCTATGACGTCGCCGGGATTCACCGTGCCGGCGTCGTCGACCGCGAACCGCTCAAGGGTGCCGCCGACCTCGCTGCGGACCTCGGTGAACTGCTTCATGATCTCGACCATCCCAACCGTCTGACCCGCTTCGATGCGGTCCCCCTCGTTGGCATAGGGCTCTTTGTCGGGGGCCGGCTTCCGGTAAAAGATTCCGGGGAGCGGGGAAATGATGTCAGCCATTCGATGAGTCCTTCCAACGGTGGGGCGGTTCAGGTGTCCTTGGATGCTGGGGCGGCGGTTTCGGGAGAGAGCACGCCGCGTACGGCGGCAGCGACCTCGGGGGCGTTGGGTGCGTCGGAGTGGACGCAGACGCTGTCGAACTCGATCCGCAGCAGGGTTCCGTCGGAGGCTTCAACGAGCCCGTCCTCGAGGACCCGGCGCACGCGGGCGGCGGCCTTCGCCGGGTCGGTGGGTTCGGGCCGCCGCTGGATGAGCAGCTGGCCTTCCGGCCCGTAATTGAGGTCAACATAGAGTTCGCCGACGAAGGGGACGCCGAGGCTTTCGCACACAATCTGGTGCTGCGAACCGGCGATGCCGAAGAACGGGACGCCGTAGAGTGCCGCTACCTTTCCGGCGGCCTGCATCAGGTGATGGTCCCGGGAGAGCATGCCATAGAGCGAGCCATGGGGTTTGATGTGGTTCAGCTCGGCGCCCTCCTTGCGCAGGAAGGCCGTGAGTGCCCCGACCTGGTAGAGCATCAGGTGTTCCACCTCGTTGGGGGTCAGCTTCATTTCCCGCCTGCCGAACCCGACCAGGTCCGGAAGCCCCGGATGCGCACCGATGCCGAGGCCCCGCCCGGCGGCGGCCGACACTGTCTCGGCCATCGCGTCCGGATCCCCTGAGTGGAACCCGCAGGCGAGGTTGATGACGTCGACGGTGTCCATCAGGGCAAGGTCGTTGCCGAAGGAGTGGATGCCGAGGGATTCGCCCATGTCGGAATTGATTGTGGGCGTCACTGCCTGAGTGGCGCCATCTGGTGCATCAGTCATGCGACACACGATAAACCCGCATTCCGCGCCGTGACAGGGGGTTGGAATCTTTGAAAATTTGGTGCGGATGTGCTGTTTTCAGCACCTTGTCATCGGAGGGTCCCTTCGCAATCCCTTGATTGCTCCGCGACCAAGGCGGCGCCCCCGGCAAGGAGGCCGTTCGGGCGCATCAATGGACATGGGGGTGCAAGGTGGGCCGGTAGATGAGTTCCTGGGTGCGACCGTCGAGGGTCCGATGCTCCACGAGGTCCAGGTCAAAGTCAGCCGCACCCTGAAAGACCGGGTTCAGGCCGGTCTGGCCGGTGATAACCGGGAAGAGTGTCACCTGGACGCGGTCCACCAGACCGGCGGCCATCAGCGCGCGGTTCATCGAAAGGCTGCCATGTGAGCGCAATGGCACATCCGAGTGCTCCTTGAGCCGGGCGACGACGTCGACGGCGTCCCCGTTCACCACCGTGGCATCCGGCCAGTCGAGGGGGTCCTGCAACGTCGTCGACACAACCGTTGCAGGCGTGTTCCACATCCGGGTGACCCATGGATCCCGCACCTCGGACTCCTCGGTGCTCGAGGCGAGCATCTGCACGAATTCGCGGAATGTGGTGGCGCCGAAAACCATCCGCTGCTCCTGTTCGTACAACGCGAGGCGGCGGTCGAGCAGTTCGGGGCCCTGCTTGCCCCAGTAGCCCGTCCAATCACCTCCGGCCGCGGCGTAGCCGTCGAGGCTTGAGAAGACGTCGAACGTGTAGGTGGCGGTCATGGTGCTTCCTTCCCGTTGTCGATACGCCCCTGCTGGGTGGGTATGCCGGCAGTAAAAGTCCCGGTCGGTGACCGTTTTCAGGTCAGCCAGCGCCACCATCGTGGCGGTTCGGGCACCGGCTCCGTCTCCGGCGCCGGTTCCTCGCCCAGGGCCCACGCTGCCTCAACGATGTCCTCCGTGGTAAGCGTCATCACGTCGTCACGGTCGAGCGCGTCAAGACTCCGGTCCTCGTCGAGGGAGAGCCTCAGCGCCTGCCGGTTGAGCGCCTGTTCGAACAATGTGCGGGCGAAGCGCGCGTTGCCGGAGTCCTCGCCGGCGTGGACACCGGCGAGGATGCGGCGCAGCATCTCGTCCGCGCCGGGCTCAAGCATGTACTCGTGCTGGGCCAGCATTTGGTTGAAGATCGTCTGGAGCGCGTCGACCGAGTAGTCGGGGAAGGTGATTTCGCGTGCGAACCGGGAGCGCAGGCCGGGGTTCGAGAGCAGGAACGACTCCATCAGCCGCGGATACCCGGCCACGATCACCACGAGGCGGTGGCGATGGTCCTCCATCCGCTTGAGCAGGACCTCGATCGACTCGGGGCCGAAATCCATCCGGCCATCCTCCGGGGAAAGAGAGTAGGCCTCGTCGATGAACAGAACGCCGTCAAGCGCCCGACGGATCACCCGGTCCGTCTTGATGGCAGTCTCGCCGACGTACTGCCCGACCAGGCCCGACCTGTCAACCTCGACTAGATGGCCCTTTTGCAGCAGGCCCACCGCGCGGTACATCTCGGCGAGGAGCCGCGCCACCGTGGTCTTGCCGGTGCCCGGATTTCCGAGGAACACCAGGTGCTGTGATGTGGCCACCTCCGGCAGTCCGTGCGCCTTGCGGCGGGCCTGGACCTGAAGCAGGGCGACGAGCGCCCTCACCTGTTCCTTCACTGTCTCCAGCCCGACCAGCGCGTCGAGCTCGGCCTGCACCTCGGAGAGCGGTCGGGCCGGCCCTGGCCGCGCACCGAAGCGCTCACCTGCCAGGTCATCCACCCGCTCTGAACCCGGCAGCCTGAGCTGCTCGGCCAGATGGCCGAGCGTTTCGCGCAGTTCGTCGAGCGGATTGCGGCTGGCAGCCATGCGTTCCTCCTGTGACGGTTAGTGGACCGCGGATGAGAGATTCACGGTCGTTGGATCGGTGTGCTGGTCGGCATGGCTTGCGGTGAGGATGGCTCGGGCTCGTAGGTGCGTATCACTCTAGTACTCCCTCCTCCATCGAGCTTCCCGATCGAGTTGAGCATCCGACAGGCGCGCGCGACAGCGGCGCGGCAGCCGGTCCCGCCGATATAGAGCGCGCATCCCGGGATGCGGTCAGGACTCGCTGCGCGCGGCCCTTCGCGCTTCGATGATGCCGCGGGTTGTCCGGATTGCAGCATCGCTTGAGTCGAAGGTCCTCTGGGTGAGCGCGACAAACAGGCAGTCGACGACAAGCAGCTGGCCGATCCGACTGGAGAGCGCACCGGGGCGCGGGCCACGTTCGTGGCCGGCGGCGATGAGGGCGAAGTCCGCCTCACGGGCGAGGGTCGAATTCTCGGCGCCGGTCAGGGCGATCGTCACCGCCCCGCCCCCCGCCGCGGCCTCGAAGGTGCTGAGCGTCTCACGGGTTTCCCCGGAATGGGAGACGGCAACCGCAACACCGGAGGAACCGAGGAGCACGGCTTCGGTGAGGGCGAGGTGATTGTCGGCCGGGCTGTGACAGATGAATCCGGCCCGGGTGAGTTTCTGCTGGAGGTCGGCGGCGACAAGGCCCGAGGCTCCCATGCCGAAACTCAGGGACCGCGAGGCTCCGGCGAGCGCTGCCGCAGCAGCCTCAACCACGGCCGGATCGAGGTGAGCCGCTGTTTCCCGGATCGCCTGCTGTTCCGCATGCGCCAGTTTGGCGATGACGTCTTCGATGGGGTCGTCCCTCGACACGGTTCCGGTGACGACCTCCGGTGCCGCACGCCGTCCAGACGCTGCTGCAAGAGCGAGCCGCAGCTGCGGGTAGCCGGAAAAGCCGAGCGCCTTCGCTGCCCGCACGATGCTCGCCCCGCTCACCCCGAGGGCCTCCTCAAGGCTCGACATCGTCGACCCGGCAACCCGGTCCGGGTCCTCGAGGATCAACCGGGCGATCTTCTGGGCGGCGGGCGGCATCCCCGGCAGCTTCGCCCGAATGCGAGCCGAGATTTCATCGGGCCCCTCGCCGGGAAGAAGCTGGTGCGCACTGCTCATGAAGGTCCTCTCGGGCGACGGCGGGACTCCTACCATAGCGCCGCGGCAATCGGACGGCGGCACAGCGTTCCAATTACCCGACCGGCCCCCGCTGAAGAAAGTTTTCACCAGAGTACAGGCATATGAAAATTGCTGATGATCGGCGTGTTTGCGCGAGCGATCAGCTGTACGGCACACGACGCACCGATACCCCCGGCCCCGACTATCCGGCCGGGCGGAAGGCGGGCTTCTCCCTAACCAGCCGTTGCTGCTGCCGCAAGGCGGGCATTGACGGCCCCGGCCGAAAACGTCTGGTTGATGACCATGTGGCGGGCACCCTGAAGGCAGGCGTCTTCGCCCAGCGCGCTGGTGGCGATCGTCAATTCCCGGGTGGCCAAGGGGACTGTCCGCTTGTACACGGACTCCTTGACCGCCGCCACGAAGGTCGGGCAGGCTGCCGGGATGGCCCCGCCGAGGACCATCACCGCAGGATTGAGCAGCGCAACGGAGGTGGCAAGCACCTCGCCGAGAAGGTGTCCTGCGGTTTCGGCGAACGCCAAGGCAGCGCTGTCGCGCGCGGCGAGAAGGCGCAGCACATCCTGCGTGGTGCGGGTGTCGCGGCCTTCGGCGCGGAGCTTGCGGGCAAGCGCGCCGCCACTGGCTTCGGTGGCAAGGCACCCCGTTGCACCACAGGTGCACAGCTGCCCCTCCTGCCCGTCGGGAAGAACGCGGACATGCCCGATATCGCCGGCGCCGCCTGAGATTCCGCGCTCGGGCTGGCCGTTGAGGATGATCCCGGCCCCGATGCCGGTGCCCACCTTGACGAAGAGCATGCTCGCCGTTCCGGGGTAATGGCCACGGGCTTCGCCCAACGCCATCAGGTTCGCGTCGTTGTCGACCCAGACCGGAACCCCTAGGATGCGGCCGAGCCGTGAGGCAAGGGGAAAGTCGTGCCACCCGGGCATCAGCGGCGGCATGTTGGGGCGCTGGCTCTCGAACCGGACCGGTCCGGGGATGCCCACCCCGATGCCCGCGATGTCCTGGAGGGCGTTGCCCGCACGGTCGACAAGCTCGCCGATCCGCCGGGCGATGTAGCGGGTTGCCTCCTCGGGATCGGTGTTCATCGGGAGGTCGCTGCGGGCATGGATCCGGATCTGGCCGCCGCCGTCGATCAGCGCGATGTGGATGCCGGAGATGCCAAGGTCAACGGCCACAACAAGCTGCCGGTCCTCGTCGAAGGAGAGGATCTTCGCAGGCCTCCCCGTTGTCCCGGATACCTGCCCGGTCTCGCGCAGGTATCCGGCAGCAAGGAGCTGGCTCATACGCAGCGAGAGCGTGGAACGGGAAAGGCCGGTGAGGTCCTGCAGCTCTCGTCGGGTGCGGACCTGGCCGGAGCGCACGAGTTCGAGGATGGCACCTGCGGATGCCGGGGCCGGTTGGGCCAAAGGGATCATCCTTTCTCGGCGCCGGCCGTAAGTCCGCCGGTCAGCAGCCGCTCAGTGGAGAAGAACAAGATCAGGATCGGCAGGGTGAGGACGACGGACCCTGCCATCAACACAGTAGTTGGAATCTCGGCGCTGCCCGAAAGCTGCGAAAGACCCAACGACACCGTCCAGCTTTCGCGCCGTTCCACAAGGAACAGCAGGGCGAAGAGGAATTCGTTCCAGGCGATCATGAAGATGAACAGACCGGTGGCCATGATTGAGGGCATGACGAGGGGAAGGCTGATGCGCCGGAGCACTCCGAGGCGGGTCAGTCCATCGACGAGGCCTGCTTCCTCGACGGCCACGGGAACCGTCTCGAGGTAGTTGCGCAGCATGTAGATCGCCACGGGCACCGTCTGGGCGATGTAGACGAGCACCAACCCCACCAGGGAACCGCGCAGGCCGAGCCGGGTGAACAGGACGAACAGGGGGATGGCCAGGACGATCGCCGGGAAGAGGTAAGCGGCGAGGAACAGGGCATTGACCTGCCGCCGGCCGAAGAACGGCAGCCGCGCGATCGCGTAGGCACCGGGAATCGCGACAACGAGCGAGAGGATGACTGCGCTGATCGAGACGAACGCGCTGTTGGCGAGGAAGGTGCCGAAGCCCTGGCCGCCCGCCTCCGTCGAGGCAAGGACCTGCTGATAGGCCGCAACAGTGAATTCGGCCGGGGCGACGAAGAGGGAGCTCGGGTTGCGCAGGAGCGCTTCGATGGGACGCACCGAGAGCAGGATCATGTAGTAGAAGGGAAGCACCGTCACGGCGAGAAGGCCGAAGATGACTACCCAGCGCGCGATGCGCAGGCCGCTGCGCTCGATCCGGTCCCGGTTCAATGGAGGACGGCGCCGGCGGGCGGGAGCGGGGGAGGTCGTGGCGTTCGTTTGCGCGCCGGGCGCGGTGAGTGCACTCACAGTCGTTCTCCTCTTTTGCGCATCATGAGTATGTAGACGGTGAGCAACGCCACCAGGACAAGGGCCAGCACGAGCGACTGCGCCGCCGCGGCGCCGACATTGCGCTGCACTGTCAGGAATTCGTAGACCCGCACGCTCGCCACGTCGGTTCCGGCTGCGCCTCCGGTCAGGAGGAAGATGTCGTCGAACTCGTTGAAGGTCCAGATTGTCCTCAGGACCGCGAGCAGCGCGATCACGGGGAGCAGCTGGGGCAGGATGATGTAGCGGAATCTCTGGAGCGGGCTCGCCCCGTCAACCAGTGCCGCCTCCTCCGTCTCGGACGACATTGCCTCGATCCGCGCCATCAGGAACAGGAACGCGAACGGGAAGTAGCGCCACCCCTCGAAGGCGATAGCGGTGAGCAGTGCTGTGGGGATCGGGAATTCGGCGCCAAGGAACTCCAGTGACCGCTGGGCTTCGGAGAGGAACGGTATCGGCTCGTCCCACCCGAAAACCGACTGGCCAAGCTCGTTGACGATGCCGAACTGGGGGTTGAGGGCAGTGCGCCACACGAAGGTCACTGCGACGACCGGGGCCACGTAGGGCAGGAGGAACGCGGCCCTGACGAGGGTGCGTCCGCGGAAGGGCCGGCGGACGGCCATCGCCGCGATGAGGCCGAGCCCGATGGACAACACAACCGAACCGGCCGTGTAGATCAGCGTCGTGCCAAGGCTCTCCCAGAAGGCGCTTGAGGTGAGCACCCTCTCGAAGTTCGCGAAGGTCAGGGGCTGGAACGGGCTGGCCGTCCCGATGTCGAGCAGCCTCAGCTTTTGGAAGGCAATCACCGTCGACCAGATCAACGGGAGGATGACGACGGCGAGGACGATGATGAGGGTCGGCGACATCAGCACCAGGCCGGTGCGGGCGTCGCGTTGTGACAGGGTCCGTCTGCGGAGAGTCGTGGCGGGCATAAGCGCTCCTTGAAGCGTGCGGGGGCCTGAAGCTCCTGCACTTGTGGGTGTGGGGGCTACTCGCCCAGGTCGGCCTTGAGGTCTTCGGCTTCTTCCTGGGCCTGGGCGGCGGCGTCTTCGGCGCTGGTGCCCGAACCGATCATTGCCGAGAGGACCTGCGGGACGATGAACTGGCCTCCTACGGCTGAGGCGAGGGCGCCCTGGTTCTGGGGGATGCCCCAGCGCTTGAACTGGTTGGTGCTTTCGGTGAGGTCCTTCAGGGTTTCGGCGGGGTAGACGGAGGAGAGCAGCGCGCGGGTGTCCACCCCGGCTTCGAGGGACTTCCAGGCGTCGGTGTACTCGGTGGGGGACTCGGCGGTGCCCATGCGGACCGGCAGCTTGCCCTCGGGTGCGACGCCGAGCCATTCCTCATACCCGTCGCTCATCATGAAGGCAACGAGGTCCTTGGCGGCCGGGGAGGCGTCGTTGAGGATGTTCCACGAGACGACCTCGCCGTAGCCGGCTCCCTCCGCACCGTCGGGGCCCTGGATGGTGCTGACGATTCCCGTGTTCTCCGCAAGGAAGGTGGGGTTGTCCTCGCACTCGGGGCAGGTGGGGAGGGCGTCATTGCGCAGTCCTGCCAGCTCATCGAGCATGAAGGACGACCAGACGGTCATCGCTGCCTCGCCGGCGAAGTAGCTGGCGCGCGTCGTATCGGCGTCCTGGTTGCCGGGAACCGAATAGTCGCGGATGAGGTCGGAATAGAAGCTGAATGCCTCATTGCACTGGCTGCTGTTCAGGCTGACGTTGGAGTCCGTGTCGACGAGCTCGCAGCCGTTCGCCAGGGCGAACTGCTCGAACGTCTGCTGGGTGAAGGAGTCAGCAGGCGCCGTTGCGGCAACGATGCCGGCCATCTCGTCGGAGTTCAGGGCCTTCGCGGCGGCTTCGATGGCTTCATAGGTGTTGGGCACCTCAAGGCCTGCCTTTTCGAAAAGGTCCTCCCGATAGAACAGCAGCTGGGCGAACGCGTCGCTCGGAACGGAGAGCTGTTCCCCCTCGGCGGAGGTCAGTTCGAGGGAGCGGGGAGAGAAGGTGTCGGCCCCAAGCTCCTCCACCACCTCGGCAGCAGCCGCGCTGTCGAGAAGCCCATCGGTATAGAGCTGGTTCGTTCCGTTCAGCGAAAGGGCGCCGATGACGTCGGGGAGCTCTCCGGCGGCTGCCGACGAGGAGAGCACCGAGGTCAGCTGATCCTCGGCGATGGCCACGAGTTCAACCTCGGTGCCTGAGCTTTCGGCGAACTTGTCGAGAATGGCCTGCTGGGCTGCTACCCGGCCGGCGACGTCTTCCGTCGTCCACACCGTCAGGACGTTGTCATCCGACGAGGCGTTGTTCGAGGGTGCACACCCGGAGACCGCCAGAAGGGAGGCGAGCAGCAGGGATCCGGCCGCCATTCGTCGATTTAGCATGATTCTCTCTTTTCGGTCAGGATCGCGCTCATCACGCCGCTGAAAAACGTGCTCAACCGGGTCGCCATTGACTAATCCACTGACCGTGGAGCACAGGCTTCATCTAACACCGAGTTTTGGCCGATAGCAAGACGAAACCAAGGAAACTTCCCACTCTTGGCCGAAGACCACGCTTGTAGTTATGTATGAAAATCGCCAAAACAGTGTTGCAATGCGCATCCGTACTGCGTAGGGTCGTGTGCAGACTTTCAAGTCACCGCACTGTGCGGCAAGCCGTCTCTACCATCGGGAATCGAATGACAAACCTGATCTGCGTCCAAGAACAACACCTGCCCGGCACCGCAATGCTGGAGAAATGGGACATCGCGCAGTCCTGGGGGTACGACGGCATTGAACTGCGCGGCAAGGGCAATGGAGAATTTTTGGCCCGCCTGCCCGAACTGAAGGCGGCTGCGAAGGCCGGGGTGGTCATGCCCACCGTGTGCGTTGACATGCTCCACTTCATTGGCGACTTCGATGCGGATCGCCGCACGGACGCGAGAACCCAGATGCGCGACCAGCTCCAGGTCATCGCCGAGCTCGGCGGACGCGGGGCGATGACCCCGGCCTCGTACGGGCTGTTCTCGCGTCGGCTGCCGCCGTTCGAGCCTCCCCGCAGCGAAGCCGAAGACAAGGCGATCCTCGAGGACGCCTTGGGCGAGCTGGGTGCGTACGCCCATGAACTGGGAGTGTCGCTATTCCTTGAGCCGCTCAACCGGTACGAGGACTACCTGGTCAACCGCCTTGACCAGGCCGCCGCGCTCATCGAGGCAATCGGCGGCGAAGGCGTGAGCATCGGCGCCGACACGTATCACATGAACATCGAGGAAGCGGATCCGGCTGCGGCCCTGCTCCGCGCGGCGCCTTACATCGGCCACGTCCAGCTCAGCGATTCGAACCGCCTCGAGCCCGGGGCCGGCCACGTCGACTGGGCCCTGATCGGGGCAACCCTTCAGGCCATCGGGTACGACGGCCCCCTGGCCCTCGAAAGCCGGCTCTCGGACAAGGCAGAAATCGCGCTCCCAGCCGTTCCCCCCTTCATCCGGCGGTACCTGTGAGCGGGAACCTTGCCGCAGCGGCAACCACAGTCCTTGCGGGGAATTGGCGCGCCGGCTACACCGTCCCGGCGCACGGGCTCTACCCGCACCAGTGGAGCTGGGACTCGGCGTTCATCGCGATCGGGCTGCGCCACGTCTCGCCCCGAAGGGCCCAGCAGGAGCTCGACTCCCTGTTCGGCGCCCAGTGGGAGGACGGACGCCTGCCCCAGATCGTCTACAACCCGCACAAGGACGACCAGTATTCACCCGGCGCGTCCTTCTGGCGCTCCAATGAAATTCCGGGATCCCCGGCGGTTCCCACCACCGGCCTGATCCAGCCGCCCAACCACGCGTGGGCGGCACTGCTGGTCCACCGCGCCGACCCCGGCGAATCACGGCGGCGCACGTTCCTCGAACGCAGCTACCCCCGCCTGGTGCGCTGGCACGATTACCTCGCCGCCCGCCGATCCTCGTCGTCGGGACTGTTCTACGTCGCGCACCCATGGGAGAGCGGCATGGACAACTCCCCGTACTGGGACCAGCCGCTCAGCGGAATTCCCGCCGCGCCGCTCGAGACCGTCCCGCGGCCGGATCTGCTCCACGCCGATGAAACCGAACGGCCCAGCAACGCCGAATACGGCAAGTACCTCTATCTCGCAGCGCGCTACCGCGACCACGACGCCGATGACTCCCCGGAGTCCTCGCCCTTCCGGGTGACCGACCCTGCCGACAACGCCCTGTGGATCCGCTCGGAACTCGCGCTCGCCGAAATCGCAGAGGAACTGGGCGCCGACTCCTCGGTGCACCTGCGCCGCGCGGCCGAGCTCACCGCGGCGTTCGAGGGCCTGTGGGATGCGTCCCTTGGCTGCTATGCCGCCCGAGATGAGGTCACCGGGGCCCTCCAGCCCTACCGCACCGTCTCCGGGCTGCTTCCCCTGCTGGTTCCCGGCATCGGGCACCGGCAGGAACTTCTCGAGACCCTCTCCTCCCCGCACTTCGGGCTTGGCGCCTCGGTGATGGTTCCCAGCCACGACCTCCTCGCCCCCACGTTCGACACGTCGCGGTACTGGCGCGGCCCATCCTGGTTCAACACAGCATGGATGATCGCCACCGCCCTGCGCGAACAGGGTGAGGACGCCAAGGCGCTTGCCCTTGCCGAGGACATCCAGCGCACGGCCCTGGCGAGCGGTTTCAGCGAATACGTCGACCCCTTCACCGGGGAAGGACACGGAACCCGGCGGTTCAGCTGGACGGCAGCGCTCGCCCTCGACCTGCACGCCACCAACGCCCTGGAGCCGCGGACATGACCGAGCAGCGGCTTTCCCTGACAATCTGGAACGAGTTCCTCCACGAACGCGAGGATGAGCCCGTCCGGGAGATCTACCCCTCCGGGATCCACGGCGCGCTGAAGGACGGCCTCGGCGCCATCCTGCCCGGGGCCTCGATCCGGACCGCCACGCTCAACGAACCGGACCACGGGCTCAGCGAGGAGGTGCTTGCCGGCACCGACGTCCTGTTCTGGTGGGGACACAAGGCCCACGACGACGTCAGCGACGCCGTCGTCCAGCGGGTGAAGGAGCATGTCCTTGCCGGAATGGGGCTGATCGTCCTTCACTCGGGGCACTTCTCGAAGATCTTCAAGGACCTCATGGGAACGACCTGCTCCCTGCAGTGGCGGAACGACGGTGACAGGGAGCTGGTGTGGACAGTGACTCCGCACCACCCCATCACCCTGGGCATCGAAAGCCCCCTCGTCCTTTCCGCCCACGAGACCTACGGGGAAGTCTTCGACGTCCCCGCGCCGGAGGAGCTTGTCTTCATCAGCGCCTTCGAAGGCGGAGAGGTCTTCCGGTCCGGAATGACCTACACCCGCGGGCGCGGAAAAATCTTCTACTTCAGCCCGGGGGATCAGAAGTACCCCGTCTACCACCAGCCGCAGATCCTGCAGGTCCTGGCGAACGCCGCCCGGTGGGCACGGCCGTCAGGCCCGCGGAACCCGCCCGCAGTTGTCCATTCCACCAACCAGCACCACTTCAGACAGGGCTGATCCCGCCCCCACCCCGCCTGTGACCCGGATCTGCCGCACCACCTAGCCACCCGACCCCACCCCCGCGGGACGGCACCGAACCCCAACCCGAGACCGAACCCCCACCCGAGCCGCAGCCGCCGCACCAGCACCACCCCGCAACCCCAGGAGAAATCCAATGCCAAAGATGGTCAGCTTCACCTCCCCGTTCAATGCCGAGCTTGTCGAGGAGGAGGCCCGGCCGCTCGGGCCAAACGACGTCCGCATCCGGACCCTCTACTCGGGCATCTCCGCCGGCACCGAGCTGACCGCGTA
Source organism: Arthrobacter sp. TJ-254 (assembly GCF_058269175.1). Lineage (NCBI taxonomy): Bacteria > Bacillati > Actinomycetota > Actinomycetes > Micrococcales > Micrococcaceae > Arthrobacter > Arthrobacter sp. TJ-254. Next base: position 220,841 of record NZ_JBZCNF010000003.1, read on the forward strand.
CCGGGGCAGCATGCCAACCCTCTACAAGACGTGGGATCCCGAACTCCGCCTGTTCGTCGACGGCGAGGCGAAGGTCGAGTACCCAGTCAACGGCTGGGGCTACGAGGAGGTCGGCGAGGTCGTCGAGCTCGGCAAGGACGTTCCGGTGACAACGCCAGGCATCTCCGTGGGAGACCGAATCTGGGGCACCTGGGGCCACCGCACCGAAACCGTGCAGGACGCCGGCTTCGCAGCTCAGCGGATCCTCGCCCCGCATGCCGACCCACGGATCGGCATGTTCTCCCATATTGGGGCCATCGGACTCAACGTCGTCCTCGACGCCGACATTCACATCGGCGAGACGGTCGCCGTTTTCGGCCTGGGCGTGCCAGGCCAGATCGCAGCCCAGTTCGCCCGCCTCAACGGTGCCCGCGTGATCGCAGTCGACGGCATTGCGAGCCGGCGCGCCCTGGCGCAGGAGCTTGGTGCCGACATCGTCCTTGACCCTGCCGACGGATCCGCCGCAGCGGCCATCCGCGACCTCACCGGAGGCCGTGGCGCCGACGTCGCCCTCGAGGTGACCGGTAACTACAGGGCGCTGCACGAGGCAATCCGCGCCGTTGCCTACAGCTCCCGGGTCTGCGCTGCGGGGTTCATGCAGGGGGAAGGCAAGGGACTGTTCCTCGGCGAGGAATTCCACCACAACCGGGTGCAGGTGATCTCCTCGCAGATCTCCGGCGTCGCACCGGCACTCCAGCACCGGTGGGACCGCTACCGGCTGAACCGCACGGCAATCGACCTCGCCAGCGCAGGCCGCCTCCACCTCACCGAACTCATCTCGCACACCCTGCCGGTCCAGAAGGCCGCCGAAGCCTTCGAAATGCTCGACAAGACACCGCAGGACGCCCTGCAGGTTGTCCTCAGCTTCGAGGACGGCAAGTGAGCGGTCCGGCCGTGAAGCCGGCCCTGCGGATCGGGATGGTCGGGCACGCGTTCATGGGCGCGGCCCACTCGCACGCCTGGCGGACCGCTCCCCATGCCTTCGACCTGCCGCTTGAGCCGGAGCTCACGGCGCTCGCGGGCCGGAACGAGCGCAGCGTGAGCGCCGCCGCGGCGAAACTGGGGTGGAAGTCAACGGAGTCGGACTGGCGCGCACTCATCGAGCGGGACGACATCGACCTGATCGACATCTGCTCCCCTGGTGCAACCCACGCCGAGATCGCGGTCGCCGCACTCAACGCGGGCAAGCACGTCCTGTGCGAGAAGCCACTGGCCAACACCGTGAAAGAGGCCGAAGAAATGAACGCCGCTGCCGAGCGGGCAGCGTTGAACGGTGTCTACGCCATGTGCGGGTTCACCTACCGCAGGACGCCGGCCCTCGCGCTTGCCAAGCGCATGGTGGACGACGGCCGCCTCGGCACGATCCGTCACATCCGCGCGCAGTACCTCCAGGACTGGCTGAGTGATGAAAACGCTCCGACAAGCTGGCGGCTGGACAAGAGCCTCTCGGGTTCCGGAGCCCTGGGCGACCTCGGCTCGCACCTCATCGACGCCGCCCAGTGGGTCACCGGCCAGCAGATCACCGGTGTCAGCGCCCTCCTGAAGACCTTCGTGACGGAGCGCCCGACCGGCGGGGAAAACACCGGCGCGGACGGCGGTCGGGCCATGGCGCCGGTGACCGTTGACGACGCCGCGCTCTTCAGTGCGCGCTTCACTGAGGGACCCGTTGGAATCTTCGAAGTGACCCGGGCCGCCCTGGGGCGGAAGAACGCGATGCGACTTGAGATCAACGGCAGTGAGGGCTCGCTCGCTTTCGACTTCGAAAACATGAACTACCTCTCCTTCTTCGACGCGAAAGACCGGTCGAACGAGCGCGGATTCCACCGCATCATGGTCACCGAACCCGGGCACCCCTACCTTGAGGGCTGGTGGCCGCCGGGACACGGTCTCGGGTACGACCACGCGTTCACGAACCAGGCCGCCGACTTTCTCCGCGCCATCGCGGATGGCCGCCAGCCCTCGCCGTCCTTCGCCGACGCACTGAACGTGCAGCAGGTCCTCGGCGCAGTCCAGGACAGTGCCGATGAAAGCAGCAGGTGGGTCGACGTGGCGGGGGCGAAGCACTAGCACTGTCCACGAGGAGCCCTGCGCGGTCGAGGTAAACGCGCAGGGCGGACGTCAAGGTGCCAGGGCCAGCTTCACTGCGATGAAATGGACTGTTGACAGCTTCCCTGTGAGCGGGGTTACAGTGGTTATGAAAAAATAGTTCCGCATTGCAGAAACATCGAATCAAGTCGATTCCGTCGATGGTCAAGGGTGTTCAGCGCTGCAGCGGAGGAACCAGGAAAGCTGACACCCGACCATGCGCTTAAACGAGTTCAACGACGCACCCGCCGACGCCGCCGCGGAGCTGCTCCGGACCTGCTGCGACGTGCCCCGCTGGGTCAATGACATCCTCGAGGCCCGGCCCTTCCCGACGACTGCGGCGCTGAGCGCGTTGGCCGCCACCGCCGCCCCCGACTGGTCCGCCGACGAAATCGACGGCGCCCTGGCGCATCATCCCCGTATCGGCGAACGTCCCTCCGGTGCCTCGGCGGAGGCCGGCCATTCACGCCGGGAACAGTCGGGCGTGGACACGTCAGGCGACACCGCGGCGCAGCTTGCCGCAGGGAACCGCGCCTACGAGGAGAAGTTCGGCAGGGTCTTTCTGATCCGGGCGGCCGGACGCTCCGCCCCGGAAATCCTCGCGAGCCTCAAGGCCCGCCTCGACCACACACCCGACGAGGAACTTCCGGTGATTGCCGGGCAACTTCGGGAAATCGCGCTCCTGCGCCTTGAAGGATCGGTCACGCCATGAGCCAGGTCACAACACACGTCCTCGACACCGGAACCGGCCGGCCGGCCGCAGGCATCTCTGCCACCCTCTCGCGCCGGAACGGCACGGGCTGGGAACCTCTAGCGCAGGGAACCACCGACGCCGACGGGCGCATCAAGGAGCTGGGACCGGCGGAGCTTGGCGGGGGGACCTACCGGATCGACTTCGCCACCGGAGCCTACTTCGCCGCGGCAGGGGTTGAGACCTTCTTCTCCGAAGTGGCGCTGACCTTCACCGTCACAAGCCCTACCGAGCACTACCACGTACCCCTCCTGCTGGGTGCGTTCGCCTATTCAACCTATCGAGGGAGCTGACAATGACGTCTCAGAGCACCACTTCACCGACCACCGGTCGAAACGCAGCGCAGGGCACAATCCCGGGCGCAGGGCCGGCGCGCATCGTGCTGGGGCAGAACCAGTACGGCAAGGCGGAGGTCCGGCTGGTGAGGATCACGAGGGACACCGCCCGCCACACGATCGAGGACCTCAATGTCACCTCGCAGCTGCACGGCGACTTCGAGTCCGCCCACACCGAGGGGGACAACTCTCATGTTGTGGCAACCGACACCCAGAAAAACACGGTCTACGCTTTCGCCAAGGACGGCATCGGCTCGCCCGAGACCTTCCTGGTGCGCCTCGCCGACCACTTCACCTCGAGCTTCGACTGGGTGAGCGGCGGACGATGGTCGGCCGAGCAGTACTTCTGGGACCGGATCTCAGACCACGACCACGCCTTCTCCCGGAACAAGTCCGAAACCCGCACAGCCGTGCTGGTTGTCGAGGGGGAGCGGAGGCATGTTGTCGCAGGGATCCAGGACCTCACCGTCCTGAAGTCCACGGGCTCGGAATTCTCCGGATTTCCGCGCGACCGCTACACCACCCTCGCCGAGACAACGGACCGCATCCTTGCCACGGATGTCACGGCCCGGTGGCGGTACAACACCCTCGACGTCGATTTCAACGCCCTGTACGCCAGCGTGCGCGGCATCCTCCTCGACGCGTTCGCCAACACCCACTCGCTCGCACTCCAGCAGACGATGTTCCAGATGGGCAAGAACGTCCTCGAGGCACATCCCGAAATCCAGGAAGTCAAGCTTTCCCTTCCCAACAAGCACCATTTCCTGGTCGACCTCTCACCGTTCGGGCTCGAGAACCCCAACGAAGTGTTTTTCGCGGCTGACCGGCCCTACGGGCTCATCGAGGCAACGGTCGAGCGCGAAGGCAGCACCGGCGAACCCGGAGTCTGGGCCCACGTCCCCGGCTTCTGCTGAACAAGGCCGGGATCAGGCTCCCGGCGCAGGCAACCATCAAGCGGACAAGGAAGTCAGCTATGAAAGCATTCAGCACCACTCGTAACGCAGCAGGTTCACGCCCCGAAGACGAAAGACTGCCCCTCGGACGGACCTTCACCTACGGGCTGCAGCACGTCCTGACCATGTACGGCGGGATCATCGCCGTACCGCTGATCGTCGGATCAGCGGCCGGCATGGACTCGACGGAGATCGCCCTCCTGATCGCCTCCTGCCTCTTCATCGGAGGCGCCGCGACGATCCTCCAAAGCTTCGGCGTACCGTTCTTCGGCTCGCAGCTTCCCCTCGTCCAGGGCGTGTCATTCGCCGGAGTCGCGACGATGATCGCCATCCTTAATGCCGGCGGCGGAATCCAGTCGGTGTTCGGCTCGGTGCTCGTTGCGTCACTGCTGGGCCTGATCGTCGCGCCGTTCTTCGCGAAAATCATCCAGTTCTTCCCGCCCGTGGTGACGGGCATCGTGATCACCACGATCGGGTTGACGCTCATGCCCGTCGCGGCGAACTGGGCCATGGGAGGCAACCCTGCGGCCGAGAACTACGGCTCGCTCTCCAACATCGGACTCGCCGCCGGCACCCTCGCCCTGGTCCTGCTGCTCAGCAAACTGGGCAGCTCGGCCATCTCCCGGTTGTCGATCCTCCTGGCCATCGTCGGCGGTACGATCATCGCCGCAATCCTTGGGCTTGCCGACTTCTCCGGTGTGGCGGAGGGCGACATCGTCGCCGTTCCCCGCCCCTTCGCCTTCGGCTGGCCGACCTTCGAAGTGGCGGCGATCATTTCAATGGTCATCGTGGTCCTCGTGACGATGACAGAGACAACCGCGGACATCCTCGCCGTCGGTGAGATCGCACGGACGAAGGTCGACTCCCGGCGCATCGCCGACGGCCTGCGGGCCGACATGCTCTCAAGCGCCGTCGCCCCTGTCTTCAACTCGTTCACCCAGACGGCCTTTGCCCAGAACGTGGGTCTCGTCGCGATCACCGGAGTCAAGAGCCGCTACGTGGTGACGGCCGGCGGTGTCATCATGCTCGTCCTCGGGCTGCTCCCCATCCTGGCGCGGATCGTCGCCGCGGTGCCCACGCCGGTGCTCGGCGGGGCCGGGGTCGTCCTCTTCGGCACCGTCGCAGCCAGCGGCATCCGCACCCTCGCCAAGGTCGAGTACAAGGACAACATGAACCTTGTGATCGTTGCAGTGTCACTGGCATTCGGCATGATTCCGGTTGTCGCACCCACCTTCTACGACGCGTTCCCCACCTGGTTCAGCGTGATCTTCCACTCCGGCATCAGCTCGGCCGCGATCATGGCCGTCCTGCTCAACCTGCTCTTCAACCACCTGAAGGTCGGCAACTCAAGCCAGCAGTCGGTGTTCGCGGCGAGCCCGCCGCGCGTCGTTCGGGCCGAGGAGCTCCAGGGATTCCGGGACGGTGACTACTACCAGGACGGCAGGCTCATCGACGCCTCAGGCACCGAGATCCCGGTTGTCGACGCCGCCCGGTACACGATGGTCAAGGAAAAGATTGACAAGGGCGAGATCCGCACGATCGACGACGTCCGCCGGGCCTGCGAGACCGACCATCCCGAGCAGCCCCGTTGATATCCGGATCGTGGAAGCCCACTTCCACGAGTTGTATAGTTTGCTCACACCGCTGAGGAGTGGAAAGCATGGACGGCACTACTGACGCTATCAACATCACGGTCAACGGCGAGGTCCGGCCCTGCGGCGGGGTCAACCCGCACGAGCGGCTGCTCGACTGGCTGCGCGCCGAAGGCCTGACCGGAGCCAAGGAAGGCTGCGCCGAGGGTGAGTGCGGTGCGTGCGCCGTGATGGTCGCCCGCCCCGACGGACCCGGACGCACCCGGTGGACCTCGGTCAACGCCTGCCTGCCGCCCGCGCTGGCGTTCGACGGGCAGGAGATCCTCACCGCCGAGGGCCTCGGCACGGCGCCGGGCCCGCGCGCGGAGGAGGACCTCCACCCCGTGCAGCGGGAGATGGCGGACCGGGGAGGCTCCCAGTGCGGCTACTGCACCCCGGGCTTCATCTGCTCAATGGCTGCCGAATACTACCGCCCCGAGCGGGACGCAACGGGGTCCGGGGAACGGGTGGAGACCGGCACCGCGGTGGTCGGGGAGGAACATGCAACCGACCACGAGAGCGGGCCCAACGGATTCGACCTCCACGCCCTCAGCGGCAACCTCTGCCGCTGCACCGGCTACCGGCCGATCCGCGACGCGGCCTACGCGCTTGGTGCCCCGGCGGAGAACGACACCCTGCTGCAGCGCCAGGAACGCCCGGCTCCGGACGCACGGAACACCCGGGCAGGCAGCAACGGTGCCCGGTTCGTGCGGCCGGCCAGCATGGAGGAGCTTTTCGAGCTGCTCGAGCAGAACCCGGGCGCCCAGGTCGTGGCCGGTGCCACCGATGCCGGAGTCGACGTCAACATCCGGCACGTCCGGCCCCCGATGGTCATCGCCATCGACCGGCTTGAGCCGCTGCGGACGCTCACAGTCGGCACCGACCGCATCGAAATTGGGGCTGCGCTCACCCTCTCGGAAGCCGAGCGCGGGCTGGCCGGGCGGGTGCCGCTGCTGAACCAGCTCTTCCCGCAGTTCGCCTCACGGCTGATCCGCAACGCCGCGAGCCTCGGCGGCAACCTCGCCACCGGGTCCCCGATCGGCGACACCGCGCCGGCGCTGCTGGCCCTCGACGCCTCGGTGGTCCTCGCCTCCTCCGGTGGGGAGCGCGACGTACCGCTCGCCGAATACTTCACCGGCTACCGCCAAAGCGTCAGGAAGCCCGGGGAGGTGCTGCGCGCGGTGCACGTCCCGCTTCCCCTCGCCGAAAGCACTGCCTTCTACAAGATCGCCAAACGGCGCTTCGACGACATCTCAAGCGTCGCCGTCGCCTTCGCGATGCGCCTCGACGGCGGCACTGTGGCCTCGATACGGATCGGCATGGGCGGGATCGCTGCAACACCGATCCGGGCACTGCGGACCGAGGAGGCGCTCATCGGCCGGCCGTGGACCGAGGAGACCGCCACTGCGGCCGCCGCGGTGATGGAAACCGAGGGAACCCCGATCGATGACCTGCGGGCCAGCGCCCGCTACCGCTCGGCAATGCTCGGACAGTCGATGCTGCGGTTCTACGCACAGACAAGCTCAGCACCCACCCTGGAGGTGACCCGGTGAAATCCCTTGCCGACCGCCCAATCAATCCCGTCGTCGGAGTGCCGGTCGCCCACGAGAGTGCGGCGTTCCACGTCACGGGTACAGCCCTGTATACCGACGACCTCCCCATCCGCAGCCAGGACGTTCTCCACGCCTGGCCGGTCCAGGCCCCGCACGCACACGCCCTCGTGAGCGCACTGCGCACCGGGGGCGCCCTGGCGGTCCCAGGCGTGGTCCGGGTCCTCACCGGTGCCGATGTGCCCGGCATCAACGACGCCGGAACCAAGCACGACGAACCGCTGTTCCCCAGCGAAGTCATGTATTACGGCCATGCCGTGTGCTGGGTGCTGGGGGAAACCCTCGAGGCAGCACGGCTCGGGGCCGAGGCCGTCGAAGTGGACTACGAACCGCTGCCCTCGATCCTCACCCTCACCGAAGCAATCGAGCAGGAGAGCTTCCAGGGCGACCAGCCGACTGTCGCCCGCGGCGACGCCAACGCGGCCCTGATGGGTACCGCCCGACGGTTCAGCGGGGAGGTCGAGTTCGGCGGGCAGGAGCACTTCTACCTCGAAACCCATGCCTCCTTCGTCTACGTCGACGAGAGCGGACAGGTTTTCGTCCACAGCAGCACCCAGCACCCCACCGAAACCCAGGAAATCGTTGCCCACGTCCTCGGGCTGCACAGCCATGAGGTGACGGTGCAGTGCCTGCGCATGGGCGGGGCTTTCGGCGGCAAGGAAATGCAGCCGCACGGATTCGCCGCCATCGCTGCACTCGGAGCCACCCTGACCGGGCGGCCGGTGCGGCTGCGGCTGAACCGCACGCAGGACATCACCATGACGGGCAAGCGGCACCCGTTCGCCGCGAGGTGGGAGGCCGGATTCGACGAGGACGGCAAGCTCCTCGCGCTAAAGGCTACGCTCACCAGCGACGGAGGGTGGAGCCTGGACCTGTCCCAGCCTGTCCTCGCCCGGGCCCTGTGCCATATCGACAATTCCTACTGGATTCCCAACGTCGAGGTCCACGGCCGCATCGCCAAGACCAACAAAACCTCGCAGACGGCCTTCCGCGGTTTCGGCGGCCCGCAGGGAATGTTCGTCATCGAGGAAGTGATGGGCCGGTGCGCGCCGCTGCTGGGGCTTGAGCCGAGCGAGCTGCGCCGGCGCAACTTCTACCTTCCCGGCCAGGCGACCCCTTACGGACAGCCGGTCCGGCACGCCGAGCGGCTGCACATGGTGTGGCAGCAGCTGCTCAAGCGCGCCGACGTTGAGCACCGCCGCGCCGGAATCGCAGCCTTCAATGCGTCGCACCGCCACGTCCGCCGCGCGCTGGGCATCACTCCCGTGAAGTTCGGTATCTCCTTCAACCTCACAGCGTTCAACCAGGCCGGGGCGCTCGTTCACGTCTACAAGGACGGCTCGGTGCTGATCAACCACGGCGGCACCGAAATGGGCCAGGGACTCCACACAAAGATGCGCCAGGTCGCTGCGACCGCGCTCGGCGTTCCCCTTGAGACCGTCCGCCTCGCGCCGACCCGCACCGACAAGGTGCCCAACACCTCGGCGACGGCGGCGAGTTCCGGTGCCGACCTCAATGGCGCCGCGATCCGGAACGCGTGCGACCAGATCCGCGACCGCCTCGCAGAGGTGGCCGCCCGGAAGCTTAACATCCACCCCGCCGACGTCCGGTTCGACAACGGGACCGTGACGGGAATCGGCTTCACCGACCGGGACATCGCCTTCGCCGACCTCGTGAACGACGCGTACTTCCAGCGCGTATCGCTCTGGGCGGCCGGGTACTACCGGACCGAAGGCCTTCACTGGGACGGCGCCCGCATGCAGGGCGAGCCGTTCAAGTATTTCACCTACGCGGCCGCGGTCTCCGAGGTGGAGGTCGACGGATTCACCGGGGCCTACCGCCTGCTGCGGGCCGACATCGTCCACGACGTCGGTGACAGCCTTTCGCCGCTCATCGACATCGGCCAGATCGAGGGCGGCTTCGTGCAGGGCGCAGGGTGGCTGACGCTCGAAGAGCTGCGCTGGGACGTCTCCGACGGGCAGCGGCGCGGGCGGCTCGACACACAGTCGGCGAGCACCTACAAGCTGCCAAGCTTCTCCGAAATGCCCGAGGAGTTCAACGTCCACCTCTTCGAACGTGCAACCGAGAGCGGGGTCATCTACGGATCCAAGGCGGTGGGGGAGCCGCCCTTCATGCTCTCCCTGAGCGTGAGGGAGGCCCTGCGCGAAGCAGCCGGCGCTTTCGGACCAGGTGGCCGGACGGTCGAGCTGGCCAGCCCGGCGACCCCCGAGGCGGTCTACTGGGCGGTGGAGCAGGCACGGAACGCCACCGCTGAGGCCGACGGGGTCCGGGTTGAAGCTTCGGTTCCCGCATCGGCGCAGTAATTTTTCCAGGACGATATTTCCCGGGAGATGCAGGCCGGGCGGCATGAACCGAGTGACCAGCTGATGTGGACAGAGTGATGTGGAAGCAGTGACATGGACTGGCTGACAGCGCTGCAGGCCCTGCGCGCCGACGGATCGCCGGGCGTCCTCGCCACGGTGACCGAGGTGCGCGGCCACGCGCCCCGGGAAGCCGGGGCGAAGATGGTTGTGGGCGCCGGGGCCACGTGGGACAGCATCGGCGGCGGCAACCTCGAGGCCACGGTGGTCGAGCGCGCCCGGGCGCTGCTCGCCGCGGGCGCCTCGGGCCCGGAGTCCCTTGAGTTCGCGCTCAACGAGCATGCCCCCACCGAGCACGGACGGCAGTGCTGCGGTGGCGTGGTCCGGGTCCTCCTCGAAGTGTTCCTGCCGCGCCCCACTGTCGCCGTGTTCGGCGTTGGCCATGTCGGATACGAGCTGGCCCGGATCCTCTCCCGCCTGCCCCTGCAGCTTCACCTTGTGGACAGCAGGCCCGACCAGGTCAGCCCCGCGCGCCTGGCCGACGTCACTGCCGGCACCGCCGACGTCCGGCCCTCGGCCGGTCCGGCCCCGGAGGCAGTGCTGGGCACGCTGCCGGCCGGCTCGCACGTGTTCATCATGACCCACGACCACGCCGAGGACTTCCTGCTGTGTGACGCTTCACTGCGCCGGGCCGACCTGGGCACTGTCGGGCTGATCGGTTCCCGCGCCAAGTGGTCGCGGTTCCGTCAGCGGCTGCGCGCTGAGGGGCACGCCGACGCCGTCATCGACACCATCACGTGCCCCATCGGGCTTCCCGGCCTCGAGGGAAAGGCCCCCGCCGTGATCGCCGTCAGCGTTGCCGCCGAACTGCTGAAAACCCTCGCCTCCGAAGAGGCGAGGGTTTCCGGAGCGGATCGTGCGACGTCGGTTCAGCCGCCCATCCAGGCGGTCACCGGCCCGCGGGCGAAGTAGACCAGGAAGCCCGCTGCAACAACCCACAGCAGGGGATGGATCTCGCGCGCCTTGCCCGAACCGGCACGGATGAGGACCCAGGTGACGAACCCGACCCCGATGCCGTTGGCGATTGAGTAGGTCAGCGGCATCGTGACGATGGTGAGGAACGAGGGAAGCGCCACCGAGAAGATCGAGAAGTCGATCTCCCGGATCTGGGCCACCATCATCGCCCCGACCACGACGAGCGCAGCCGCGGCAACCTCCAAGGGAACCACCGCCGTCAGGGGGGTGAGGAACATTGCAGCGAGGAACAAGACACCGGTGACCACCGAGGCGAGGCCCGTGCGGGCGCCCTCACCGATGCCGGCAGCCGAGTCGATGTAGACGGTGTTCGAGGAGGACGACGTCGAGCCTCCGGCCACCGCGCCGACGCCTTCGATGATCAGGGCCGACTTCAGGCGGGGGAAGGTTCCCTCCTTGTTGGCGAGGCCGGCGCTCTTGGAAAGCCCGGTCATTGTGCCCATCGCGTCGAAGAAGTTGGTGAAGACCAGGGTGAACACAAGCATTGTTGCGGCGAGCACGCCGATGCGGTCGAAGGCGCCGAAGCTGAACTGCCCCAGGAGCCCGAAGTCCGGGACCGAGACGATGCCTCCGGGCACTGCCGGTGCGTTGAGGTGCCAGCCGCCGGGATTGTCGGGGCCGCCGGCCCCGAGCTTCAGGAAGGCCTCGATGATCACGGCGACGATCGTCGTGGTGATCATGCCGATCAGCAGCCCGCCCTTGACCTGCCGGGCCACGAGGATGCCCATGGTGATCAGGCCGACCAGGAAGACGACGGTCGGCACGGTGGTGATCGAGCCGTTGTCCCCGAGCTGAACGGGAGGCCCGCCCTCGGTCCGGTTGACGAAGCCCGAGTCGACGAAGCCGATGAACGCGATGAACAGGCCGATGCCCACGGTGATTGCCGCTTTGAGCTCCGGGGGCACCGCGTTGAAGATCGCCGTTCGGGCCCCGGTGACGGCAAGGAGGACGATCAGCAGGCCGTTGATGACGACGAGGCCCATCGCCTCGGCCCAGGTCACCTCACCGATCACCGAGACGGCGAGGAAGGAGTTGATGCCCAGCCCCGCTGCGATGCCGAACGGCAGGTTGGCGACCATTCCGAAGAGGATCGTCATCACCCCGGCCGTCAGGGCGGTGACGGCGCCCACCTGTGCGGCGGCAAGCCACCCGCCTTCGACGTCGGTTGCTGCCGCGTCGGCGCTGAATCCGCCAAGGATGAGCGGGTTGAGGATGACGATGTAGGCCATCGTGAAAAAGGTGACAAGCCCGCCGCGCACTTCGCGGGCCTTGTTGGAGCCACGTTCGGTGATCTGGAAGAAGGCGTCGACCGAGCTGAAGCGTCCTCCGTCCGCCGGGCGGCGGCGGGCACCCCGGGGGGAGCGCCCGTCGTGGGATTCATTGTCGCGCGTCGTGAGTGCCATGGCGCTGCGCCTTCCTAGTAGGCCACGCGGCCGGTGTATGAGGTCCAGGCGTCAAAAGGCGCACGGGCGTCGAAGCCCCCGGACGGTGAGGGGAGGAGTTGGAGGGACGGCATTGAGCGTTCCTCGACCGGGGTGGAGAAGTAGTCGTAGAAAACGGCGTCGTCGAAGCCGGCGCGAGCTGCATCATCGCGGTCGGCGGCATACACAACGCGGTCAACGCGGGCCCAGAGGGCGGCCGCGAGGCACATGGGGCACGGCTCGCAGCTTGAATAAAGCACGCAGCCGGAGAGGTCGAACGAGGAAATGGCGGTGCACGCGGCACGGATGGCCATCACTTCGGCGTGGGCCGTCGGGTCATTCGTCGCCGTGACCCGGTTGACGCCTTTGAAGACGCTTCCGTCCGGAGTCACGATGACGGCGCCGAACGGGCCGCCGGCGTTTGAGACATTGGCTATGGCGAGGGAGATTGCCTCCCCCAGATACTGCTCTTCCTTGGTTGTGGTGCTCACAGGTCCTCCCAAGCGAGGCAACAACCCTTCCGCACCACCGATGCCGAACGGGGCAGGTGGCTTGGCAAGACTGCTGCGGGGATTTGGCTTGCAGGTCCGCCTGGTAGATAGCTACCCCCGGGAGGGGTGCCCGCCGTTGGCTTCGTCCTCAGACTGTAACACCATCATGTGACGCGGAACACACTATTTCTGAAAAAGTTTTATCGCAATGTGGAAGTTAGGAGACGCCGTTGAGGTCGTCGGAGATGGCCTGGGCCGCCTTGCTGAGGAAGGGGATGGCGCGCTCGGCAAAGTCCTCGTCCACCCGGCTCACCGGTCCGGAGACGGAGATCGCCGTAGGGGTGGGGGCGTTGGGGACTGCAATCGCAAAGCAGCGCACCCCCAGCTCCTGCTCGCCGTCGTCGATTGCGTATCCGCGCTCACGGATCTTCCCGAGTTCCGCCAGGAGTGCATCGACGCTGCCGATGCTCTTCTCGGTGGGAGTGGGCATTCCCGCGCGGGCGACGATGGCGCGCACCGCCTCGTCGTCGAGCTGGGCGAGGATGGCCTTGCCGACGCCGGTATCGTGCGTGTGCGCCCGCCGGCCCACCTCGGTGAACATGCGCATTGAGTGGGATGACGGTACCTGCGCGATGTAGACGACCATGTCCGAATCGAGGACGGCCATGTTCGAGGTTTCACCGAGGCTGTCGACGAGGTACTTCAGCTGGGGCCGGGCGAGCGCGCCAAGCTGCTTGTTCGCTCCCTCTCCCAGCCGGATGAGCCGGGGCCCCAGGGCGTAGCGGCGGTTGGGCAGCTGGCGGACGTAGCCCTTGCCCACGAGGGTGCGCAGCAGGCGGTGGATGGTGGGGAGGGGCAGGTCGGTTGACGACGAGAGTTCGCTGAGGGTCACCTCGCCCCCGGCGTCCGTAATCAGCTCAAGCAGTTCAAAGACGCGTTCGACGGACTGCACGCCGCCTCGGGCTGGGGCTTCCGTCATGGATACTCCTGGTGTCTTGCGCCGCCGGTTACTGGTTCATGATATCGCTTATCCGCATCGTGGAATCTATTTCTGGTCCAGCATGACGAACACCCCCATGTCGGAGCATTCTTCCTTGTGCTTCCACTTGGCAGACAATAATATCCATAATACGAAAACTTCAGCGCGGTACTGTGCTGTTCGGCGACGATGCCGGGGCAGCGGCACGCTGACGGGCGGCACCGACGATCCCGAGGAGCGAAAAGCATGGCCATCGAATTGACCGATCCCGCGCCCGTCGAAGGGGCGGACACAATCCTTACCCCCGAAGCACTGGAGTTCGTGGAGCAGCTGCACCTGCGCTTCCGCGCCGAGCGGGACGAGCGTCTCGCGGCCCGCGTCGCCCGCCGGACGGAGGTCGCCAGGACCGGCCGGCTCGACTTCCTCCCCGAGACCCGGGGCGTGCGCGACGGAGCATGGCACGTGGCGCCGGCACCGCCGGACCTGCGGGACCGCCGGGTGGAGATGACCGGACCCGCCTCCCCGGCAAAGATGGCAATCAACGCCCTCAACTCGGGGGCGAAGGTCTGGCTCGCCGACCTCGAGGACGCAAGCACGCCCACCTGGCACAACGTTGTCGACTCACAGCTGAACCTCTATCAGGCAGCCCGCGGCCGGCTCGACTACACCTCGCCGGAAGGCAAGGAGTATTCGCTGCGCCTCGACGCGCCCCTTGCCGTTGTCGTGGCACGGCCGCGCGGATGGCACCTTCCCGAAAAGAACGTGCTGATCGATGGCAGGCCGGCCATCGGCGCCCTCGTCGACTTCGGCCTCCACTTCTTCCACAACGCCCGGCAGCTGCTCAACACCGGAAGCGGGCCCTACTACTACCTGCCCAAGCTCGAAAGCCACCTCGAGGCCCGCCTGTGGAACGATATCTTCGTCTTCGCCCAGGAGTATGTGGGGGTGCCTCACGGCTCAATCCGTGCGACAGTGCTCATCGAAACGATCCCCGCCGCCTTCGAAATGGACGAGATCCTCTACGAGCTCCAGGACCACGCATCGGGGCTCAACGCCGGCCGGTGGGATTACCTCTTCAGCATCATCAAATACTTCCGCGATGCCGGGCCCGCCTACCTGCTGCCGGACCGCGCGAGCGTTTCAATGACCGCCCCGTTCATGCGCGCCTACACCGAGCTCCTCGTGAAAACCTGCCACCGCAGGGGCGCCTTCGCCATGGGCGGCATGGCGGCCGTCATCCCCAACCGGCGCGAACCGGCCGTCACCGAGGAGGCCTTCGCCAAGGTGCGGGCCGACAAGACCCGTGAAGCCGACGACGGCTTCGACGGCTCCTGGGTGGCACACCCCGACCTCGTGCCGGTATGCAGGGAGGTGTTCGACGCGGTGCTGGGAAACCAGCCCAACCAGCTCGACCGCCAGCGCGACGACGTCAGCGTCATCGCAGGGGACCTCCTCGACGTCCGCTCCGCGGGCGGTTCGATCACCGAAGCGGGCCTGCGCTCCAACCTGTACGTGGCCATCGCCTACGTGGCGGTCTGGCTGTCCGGCAACGGCGCTGTCGCCATCCACAACCTGATGGAAGACGCCGCGACTGCCGAAATTTCACGGTCCCAGGTGTGGCAGCAGCTGCGCAACAAGGCGGTGCTCACCGACACCGGAAACACCGTCACCCCGGAGCTCGTCACGGCCCTGCTCGATGAGGAGTTCGAAAAACTCCGCACCGAAGTTGAAAGCGGAACCTTCGAGCGGTACTACGAACCGGCCCGCAACCTGATCGCGGACATCTGCCTCTCGGAGGAGTACACCGAGTTCCTCACCCTCCCGGCCTACGAGCTGGTGCGCTGATGCCCGAGACCGTCCTCGGCGCAGACGACTACTCCGCCGCAACCGAAAAGCTTGCCGAAACCGACGAGCTGCTGGTGCGGAACTACCCGGGCGACGCCGGCACCCGCCAGCCCGTTCACACCGTCTACATTCCCGCCGACCGGTTCGAACCCGGCCTCGCCGCGCGATGGGGCGGGGAGGCACTGGCTGCGGTCGAGGCACAGGGCGGCCTTGAGTCCCTGTGCAGGACCGCCGAGCTTCCCGCAGAGATGATCGGACCGATCAGTGCGAAGGTGAAGGCGAAACTGCTCGCCGAGCCGATCGAGGATCTCCGAATCGACTTCGAGGACGGCTATGGGAACCGCCCCGACGCCGAGGAGGATGCCGCAGCGCTCGCGGTGGCCGACCAGCTTGCCGAAGCCGCCACCGACTCCGCCGCCCCGCCCTTTCTCGGCATCCGGTTCAAGTCCTTCGAGCAGCCGACGCGGGCGCGGGGTATCCGCACCCTCGATCTGTTTCTCTCCCGCCTTGTGCAGCACGGTGAACTGCCGGAGGGGCTCGTGCTGACCCTGCCCAAGGTCAGCACCGTGGCTCAGGTGGAGGTGATGGCCCGGCTGTGCGGGCGCCTCGAACAGGCACACGGGCTCGGGGACGGGCGGCTTCGTTTCGAAGTGCAGGTTGAAACCCCGCAGCTGATCCTCGGCCCCGACGGCACTGTGCCGGTGGCCCGGCTGCTCCACTCGGGCGATGGCAGGGTGTCCGGGCTCCACTACGGAACCTACGACTACAGCGCCTCCCTCGAGATCGCCGCGGCCTACCAGGCGATGGACCATCCGGCCGCCGACTACGCCAAGCAGGTCATGCAGGTGGCAGCGGCCGGAACCGGGGTGAGGCTATCCGACGGGTCGACGAACATCCTCCCGGTCGGTTCTGCCGACAACAGGGTCCAGGCGTGGAAGCTGCACGCCAGCCTCGTTCGGCGCTCCCTGGAGCGGGGCTTCTACCAGGGCTGGGACCTCCACCCGGCGCAGCTGCCCACCCGGTTCATCGCCACGTACTTCTTCTATCTGCACGGGTTCGATCACGCCGCCTCCCGGCTGCGCAACTATGTTCACCGGCTCGAAAGCACGGTGCTCGACGAACCGGCGACCGCCAGGGCGCTTGCGCGCTTCCTGCACCGCGGGCTCCTCTGCGGTGCGCTCGACGAAAATGAAATCGAACAACGCACGGGCATCGATGCCGCACAGTTGACCCTGCTCGCTCACCCCGGGCTGGCCCGCGAACGCAAAGGACTTTCATGACAAGCCCCGCCTCCTCCACCCGGTCCTCCTACTACACTCCGCCGACCGCGCTTCCGCCTCAGACCGCGCTCCTTTCCGACCGTGCCGTTGTCACCGAGGCGTACACGGTGATACCGCGGGGAGTGCTCCGGGACATCGTCACGAGCGTGCTTCCGGAATGGACGGGGACCCGCGCGTGGATCCTCAACCGTCCGGTGGCAGGGGGTGCGACGACGTTTGCCCAGTACCTCATGGAGGTGGCCCCCGGCGGGGGCTCCGGCGCCCCCGAGCCGCAGCCCGAGGTCGAATCATTTGTCTTCCTGCTCGAGGGGACCCTCGAGGTGACGATCGACGACGTGGAGCACTCCTTGGTGCCCGGAGGGTTCGCCTACCTTCCGGCCCGTGCCCGCTGGAAGGCGCACAACCGGGGAGCCGGCCACGCCAAGTTCCAGTGGATTCGGAAGCGCTACCAGCCGCTGGAGGGCTACCAGCCCGCAGTCGTCGTCGGCAACGAACAGGACATCGAGCCCGACGGGATGCCCGGCACCGACAACAAGTGGCGCACCACCCGCATGCTGCCGGTCGAGGACCTCGCGTACGACATGCACATCAACGTCGTGACCTTCGAGCCGGGGGCCTCAATCCCCTTCGCCGAAACCCACGTGATGGAACACGGGCTGTACGTGCTTGAAGGAAAGGCCGTGTACCGGCTCAACAGCGACTGGGTCGAGGTCGAAGAGGGCGACTACATGTCACTGCGCGCCTTCTGCCCCCAGGCCTGCTACGCCGGGGGTCCAGCCAACTTCCGCTACCTGCTCTACAAGGACGTCAACCGGCAGATCGTGCTCTGACCGTCCAGCCCCACTCCCTCGCTCCGCCGCGGACCCTCGGATCCGCGGCGGAGTTTTTTTGTGTCCCCGCCATTGACAGGTGTTCCGTATCCACCCTAGGGTTTTCATATAAAGGAAATAATATTCCACGAAGTGAAATCTTTTGAGCCTAGGAACGCCGATGTCCTACACAGTCAACTGCTCGATCCTCCTGACCGAACTGCCCCTGCTTGAGCGTCCCGCCGCCGCCAAGGCCGCCGGGTTCGACAACGTCGAGTTCTGGTGGCCCTTCCCCGAAGCCGTTCCCTCCGACGCCGAGGTAGGCGCCTTTGAGGATGCGATCACCGGGGCCGGCGTGCAGCTGACCGGGCTCAACTTCTTTGCTGGCGACATGCCCGGCGGTGACCGGGGACTCGTGTCATGGCCGGCACGCTCGCAGGAATTCCGGGACAACCTCGACGTCGTCGCCGGTATTGGAGGCCGCCTCGGCTGCCGGGCCTTCAACGCCCTCTACGGCAACCGCACCGAGGAATCGACACCGGAGGAGCAGGACACCCTCGCGATCGAGAACCTCACCCTTGCTGCGGAGGCCGTCGCGGCGGTCTCCGGAACCGTGCTGCTCGAGCCCGTCAGCGGAGCCGAGCGCTACCCGCTGCTCACCGCACAGCAGGCACTTGACGTGATCACCAAGGTCCGGGCGGAGGGCGCAGCCAACATCGCGCTCCTCGCCGATTTCTACCACCTGGCAGTGAACGGCGACGACGTTGCGGCCGTCATCCGCGCCTACGGCGCCGACTTCGGGCACATCCAGATCGCCGATGCGCCCGGCCGCGGAGCCCCCGGCACGGGATCGCTCCCGCTGGGGGAATGGATCGACTCCAGCAGGTCCGCCGGCTACTCCGGCTACATCGGCCTCGAATTCAAGGAGCCGGCGGAGACCGCTTTCCGCTGGTTGACCCGCTGAACAACCCCCCAACCAAAGGACGCAGACAATGAGCAAGATCGCAGTCATCGGACTCGGAATCATGGGCCTGCCCATGGCGGTGAACCTGGTCAAGGCCGGGCACGACGTCACAGGGTTCAACCGCAGCCAGGACCGGGTGGACCAGCTCGCCGCCGAGGGCGGGAAGGGTGCGGCGGACATCGCCGGGGTGGTTAAGGACGCCGACATCGTGATTACCATGGTTCCCGACTCACCCGACGTCGAATCAGTGGTCTCAGGGCCGGACGGTGTCTTCGCCAACGCACCGCGCGGAGCGTACTGGGTGGACGCGAGCACCATCCGCCCCGACGTCAGCGTCCGCCTCGCCGCAGCGGCGGCGGAGGCCGGAATCCGGGCACTCGACGCCCCGGTATCGGGCGGTGAGCAGGGAGCCATCGAGGGGAGCCTTTCGATCATGGTCGGCGGTGCCCCTGAGGACTTCGACGTCGTCCACCCGATCCTTGAGGCCGTCGGCGGCACGATCGTCCACGTCGGGCCCGCCGGCTCGGGGCAGACCGTCAAGGCGGCGAACCAGCTGATCGTCGCAGGCACCATCCAGCTCGTTGCCGAGGCGCTTGTGTTCCTCGAAGCGCACAACGTCGACACCGAAGCCGCAGTGCGGGTGCTCGCCGGGGGCCTCGCGGGCAACCGCATCCTCGACCGCAAGGCAGCATCGATGGCGGCCCGCAGCTTCGAGCCGGGCTTCCGGGTGGACCTTCACCACAAAGACATGGGCATCGTCACCGCCGCCGCACGCGAGGCGGGAGTCGCCATTCCGCTCGGAGCGCTCACCGCCCAGCTCATGGGATCGCTTCGCGCCCAGGGCCACGGTTCACTCGACCACTCGGCGCTTCTGCTCCTCGTCGAACAGCTCTCCGGCCGCGCCTCAGGGCAACCCAACCAACCATCCTGAGAGGACCCGAACCATGCCAAAGATGCGCGCAGTAGACGCAGCGGTACTCATCCTCGAGAAAGAGGGAGCCACGCAGGCCTTCGGGCTCCCCGGCGCGGCAATCAACCCCCTGTATTCCGCACTGCTGAAACACGGCGGAATCCACCACGTACTGGCCCGCCACGTCGAAGGCGCCTCCCACATGGCCGAGGGCTACACCCGAGCCAAGGCCGGCAACATCGGCATCTGCATCGGAACCTCAGGGCCCGCCGGAACCGACATGATCACCGGCCTCTACTCGGCCTGGGCCGACTCGATTCCCATCCTGTGCATCACCGGCCAGGCGCCGGTGGCGAAACTCCACAAGGAGGACTTCCAGGCCGTCGACATCGCCTCAATCGCCAAGCCGGTCACGAAGATGGCGATGACCGTCCTCGAAGGCGCACAGGTTCCGGGAGCCTTCCAGAAAGCCTTCTACGAGATGCGCTCAGGCCGGCCCGGCCCCGTGCTGCTCGATCTCCCAATCGACGTCCAGCAGACACTGATCGACTTCGACCCCGACACCTACGAACCACTGCGCCCCTCCAAGCCGGCGGCCACCCGGCCGCAGCTCGAAAAGGCCCTCGACATGCTTACCGCTGCCGAGCGGCCGCTGATCATCGCGGGCGGCGGAATCATCAACGCCAATGCGGCCGCCGAGCTCGTTGAGTTGGCCGAACTGCTTAACATCCCGGTCATCCCCACCCTCATGGGCTGGGGTTCAATCCCCGACGACCACGGCCTCATGGCGGGAATGGTGGGACTGCAGACCTCGCACCGGTACGGCAACGCGACGATGCTCGAATCGGACTTCGTCCTCGGCATCGGAAACCGCTGGGCCAACCGCCACACCGGAGCCCTCGACGTCTACACCAAAGGCCGGACCTTCCTCCACATTGACATCGAACCCACGCAGATCGGCCGGGTGTTCGCCCCCGACTACGGCATCGTCTCCGACGCCGGGGAAGCCCTGCGCGGGCTGATTGACGTCGCCCGCGAGCGGAAGGAACGGCAGGGCCTTCCCGACTGGAACGCCTGGGTGAAGGACTGCGCCCAGCGGAAGTCGATGCTGCAGCGCAAGACCCACTTCGACAACGTGCCAATGAAGCCGCAGCGCGTCTACCAGGAAATGAACCGGGCCTTCGGCCGGGACACCCGGTACGTCTCGACCATCGGGCTCTCCCAGATCGCAGGCGCCCAGTTCCTCCACGTGTACGCGGCCCGGAACTGGATCAACTGCGGCCAGGCAGGACCGCTCGGGTGGACCGGCCCGGCGGCCCTCGGCGTCGCGACGGCCGACCCGGGTGCCACCGTCGTTGCGCTCTCTGGCGACTACGACTTCCAGTTCATGATGGAAGAGCTCGCCGTCGGAGCCCAGTTCCACCTCCCGTACATCCACGTCGTGGTCAACAACTCCTACCTCGGGCTGATCCGCCAGTCACAGCGCGGGTTCGAGATGGACTACCACGTTTCCCTCGCGTTCGAAAACATCAACGCCCCTGAGCTTGAGGGCTACGGCGTCGACCACATCAAGGTGGCCGAGGGGCTCGGCTGCAAGGCGATCCGCGTCCGTGAGGCCGATGATCTCCAGGCCGCCTTCGCCCAGGCGCGGTTGCTCATCGAGGAGTTCCGGGTGCCCGTTGTGGTCGAGGTGATCCTCGAACGGGTGACCAACATATCGATGGGCGCCGCAGGTATCGACGCGGTCAACGAATTCGAGGAGCTCGCGGTGTCGGCGGACGACGCCCCGACCGCCATTTCGCTGCTCGTCTAGGATTGCGCTCATGCGGATTGTTCTCTCTCCTGACAAATTCAAGGGCTCGCTGACGGCAACGGAGGTGGCAACGCATCTCGCGGCGGGACTGCTTAAAGAACTTCCCGCCGCCGAGATCTTCGCGATGCCTGCGGCCGACGGCGGTGAGGGAACCCTCGAGGCGGCTTTCGCTGCGGGCTACCAGCGCCACGAGGAGGTAGTCACCGGCCCCGTGGGCGAGCCGGTGACGGCGGCCTTCGCGGTTCGCGGACGCCAGGCGGTCATCGAAATGGCGGTGGCGTCGGGGCTCGCCGTCCTGCCGCCGGGTGTCCTCGACGCGCTCGGTGCGACGACAAAGGGCACCGGAGAGCTGATCGTCGCCGCACTCGAGCGGGGATGCACCGAGGTGGTGCTCGGGGTTGGCGGAAGCGCCAGCACCGATGGCGGGGCCGGGCTCCTTGCCGGCCTCGGCGCCCGCCTCTTCGACGAAGCGGGGAATCCACTGCCGCTGGGCGGCGGAGCCCTGGCGCGGCTCGCGAAAATCGACCTGTCGGGCCTCGATCCGCGGCTCAGTGACACCCGGTTCGTCCTTGCCAGCGACGTCGACAATATCCTGCTCGGGCGGCGCGGCGCGGCAGCCGTGTTCGGCCCGCAGAAGGGTGCCTCAGCCGCCGAGGTCGCCGAACTCGATCGAGCGCTCAGCCGGTTCGTCGACGTCCTCGCCGCGGAAATCGGTCCGGTGGCGGCAACCACCGCCCTCAGTGCCGGCGCTGGTGCCGCTGGCGGAACCGGGTACGCGGCGCTCGCCGTGCTCGAGGCCGAACGGCGCCCGGGTATCGACGTCGTCCTCGAACTGACCGGCCTGGCCGATCACCTGCCCGGGGCGTCCCTCGTAGTCACGGGCGAGGGAAGCCTCGATGAGCAGAGCCTGCTCGGAAAGGCCCCCATCGGGGTTGCCCGGGCCGCCGCAGCTGCGGGGGTGCCCGTGGTCGCCGTCTGCGGCCGGAGCCTGCTCACCCCCGCCGAGCTTGCCGCAGCGGGCTTCGCCGGAACGTATGCGCTCACCGAACTGGAGCCCGACGTCTCCCGGAGCATGAAGAACGCCGGCGCACTGCTCGAAAAGGTGGGACAGTCGCTTGGCGCCTACCTGCGGGAGCGCGACCCCGCCGAAGCTTTCGCCCCAAGGAGTGTTTCATGACCGAAGCCGTTCCAACCGAGGGCTTCGACCTCGTGATCCGCGGGCGCCGCGTGCTGACAGGTGCTTCAGTAGGGGAGTGGGAGGTCGGTGTCCGCAGCGGAACCGTAGCGGCCCTTGCGCCGCTGGGCGCCGGGCTGAACGGCGCGCGCGTCATCGACCTGCGGGACGACGAAACCCTGCTGCCCGGGCTCGTCGACTCCCACGTGCACGTCAACGAACCCGGCCGCACCGAATGGGAAGGCTTTGCCTCGGCCACGCGCGCCGCCGCAGCCGGAGGCGTCACGACCATCATCGACATGCCGCTCAACAGCATCCCGCCAACCGTCAACGTTGCGGCCCTCGCTCAGAAGCGCCAGGTGGCAGAACCGCAGGCCTTCGTCGACGTGGGCTTCTGGGGCGGCGCTGTGCCCGGCAATACATCCGACCTGCGTGCCCTTCACGACGCAGGAGTGTTCGGCTTCAAGTGCTTCCTGATCCACTCCGGCGTTGACGAGTTCCCGCACCTCGAAGCGGACGAGATGGAAAAGGACATGGCGGAGCTCGCCACGTTCGACTCGCTGATGATCGTCCACGCCGAAGACCCCCGCGTCATCGGCAGCGCGCCGCCGGCCGAGGGGGACCGGTACGAGCGCTTCCTCGCCTCCCGCCCCCGAGACGCCGAGAACGTCGCGATCGCAGAGGTGATCGAACGGGCACGGTCGACAGGGGCGAGGGCGCATATCCTCCACCTTTCGTCGTCGGACGCACTGCCCCTGATTGCGAGTGCCAAGCGCGACGGCGTGAAGCTCACCGTCGAGACCTGCCCCCATTACCTGACCCTGTTGGCCGAGGAGGTCCCGGACGGGGCGACGGCGTTTAAGTGCTGCCCGCCGATCCGCGAGGCCGCCAACCGGGAGCTGCTCTGGAAAGGGCTCGAGAACGGCGTCATCGACTGCATCGTTTCGGACCACTCGCCGAGCACTCCCGACCTCAAGGACCCCGAACACGGCGACTTCGGGGTTGCCTGGGGCGGCGTCTCCTCCCTGCAGCTCGGGCTTCCACTGGTGTGGACCGAGGCCCGCCGGCGGGGGATCGGGCTTGAGCGCGTTGTGCAGTGGATGTCGCAGCGGCCCGCCGAGCTCGCACGCCTTGAACGGAAGGGCAGGCTGGAGGTGGGCTTCGACGCCGACCTCGTTGTCTTCGCGGCGGAGGAGGGTTTCACGGTTGACATGAACTCCCTCCACCACCGGAACGCCGTCAGCCCGTACGACGGCAAGCAGTTGACGGGAGTCGTGCGGCGCACCTACCTGCGGGGGGTCGAGGTGGACGGTGCGTCGCCGCGCGGCCGGTTGCTCCGCCGCGGCGAGGCCTGAACACGCCCGGTGACGACGCGGCCGCGCGCTGATCGCCGCGGATGTCGCTGAATCAGTCAGTCAGCAAGCGCCACCATCGTGGCGGTTCGGGCACCGGCTCCGTCTCTGGTCCGCGCCGGGCTCAAGCATGTACTCGTGCTGGGCCAGCATTTGGTTGAAGATTGTCTGGAGCGCGTCGACCGAGTAGTCGGGGAAGGTGATTTCGCGCGCGAACCGGGAGCGCAGGCCGGGGTTCGAGAGCAGGAACGACTCCATCAGCCGCGTGCGGCGTCCCCTAGCTGCGCGGCGACGGGGTTGCCGACGGGGTTGCCGACGGGGTGGGTGCCGTGCTGGGCGCAGCCGGCACTGCCAGAGGAGTGACGTCCTCGTAGGCCACCACCTCGAGGTTCCCATCACGACGGAAGGAGGTTGTCTTGTCGAGGCTCAGCGCCGCGTCGGCGCACACAAAGCGCACTCCGGAGAGCCTTATGTCCCCCTCCCACGCCGTGTGGGCAATACCCTCGATGTTCGCACCGGTTGAACCCCAGAAGACGACCCAGAAGGAGTGGTCGCCGGCCGCGTCCGGCGTGGTGAAGACATCGCAGGCCCTCGGATCGACGAGTTCACTCGCCAGCACGGAGCCATCCGGTGCTGTTGGGTCGGTGCGGACGGCAATGATCCTAAGCAGCAAGGTGTCGTACGTCCGCAGGGCCGACGCGCTCGTCTCTGCCCTGATGTGCAGGACCCCCTCGGACGTCCGGTCGACCGCCAGATCCAGGGATGGCGCTTCACGGTTCGTGATGACGTACGCACCAAGGAAAATGCTCCCGCCCACGGCGAGGACGATCAGTCCTGCGCTGGCGAGTTCGAGTCCGGAACGCAGACCTTTGTTGAGTTTCCATTGTTTCGTTGTGATGAGGACGGGGAGCGCGGCGGCGACGGCCGCAAGTGAAGCGCAGAGCGCGAACAAGACCGGCTGGTTCCGGATCATGCGCTGCAGGATCTCGCCTTCGATGCCGATTGCCGCCAGGACGGCGATGAAAAGCGAGAAGCCAGCATAAATGGCTACCCGCAGCGCTACGTTCACCTGTTTGGTGTCCTCGCCGCGGCCGGGCTCGAAGCCTGTGCTCCCGGCGGTTGGGCCACTGGGCGCGGGCTGCTGCGATGCTGCTGTGTTCTCGGCAGCGTTGGGTGCGGGCGCGGGGTTGGTCTGCGAAGCGGCTGCCGCGGAGTCGGAGCGTTTCCTTCTGCTGCGAAGCCCCATCAGTCCTCCCACATCCGGATTGTGGAGACCTGCTAGTCATGTTATTCCCGCGCTCGATAATCACGCTAGACCGACCGGCCACCGGCATTCTCCGGCTGGGCGAGAATCATCTTCTCACACATGAACCCTCTCATTTGGCCCCCAAAGGCTCCGGTCGAGTTCCGCCCGATGGGTGCACAAGACCCGTCATGAATACGCGAATCCCGCTGTCCTTACGCGGTCCTTAATGGCGCGGACGTTGCAGTCGCCTGCTCCGCAGCTACCCGCGGAATTCCGTCCCGGCCCCCGGTGCCGCCCGCACCCCGGGGCTCTCAGGCCTTCCGGGACACTTCCTCAAGGAGCTCAAGGACGTGCTGGTACTGCTCGCCCGTGGCCCGGGTCATGCCCAGCTCACACGTCCGGTTGCACGAAGCATGGGCGTCGGCGCCGAACTGGGCGATCTCGGCTGCCTGACGCCCGGTGGCCGACGCCGTCAGCTCCGGGTGCAGCATGCCGCGGTCCCCGGCAAAGGCACAGCATCCCCAGCTCTCCGGGACCGACACCTCGGAGGCAACGGCCCCTGCCACGGCTTCCAGCGCCGGATTGAGCCCCAGCCGGGTGGAGGAGCAAGTGGGGTGCAGGGCCAGGGATTCCCGTTTGACGTACGGTCCGAGCACCGGGAGGATCCGTTCGGCGGTGAACTGAACAGCGTCAACAACCCGCAGCGGCCGCTGCCCCGGTGCGGGGACGTCGCCAATGATCACGGCAAGCAGCCCCTCGGTGCAGGAGGTCGCATCACAGACCACCGGAAGGGCGCCGTCGCCGGTGGCCTCCCGCAGGGCGGCAAGGGTCCGGGCGGCCATCGCTTCCTGGCCCGCGGCGAGTCCCTTGGAGGACCACGGCGTCCCGCAGCACAGCCCGTCGATTCCCTCGGGCACCAGCAGGGTGAGCCCTGCCCGTTCGCAGAGCTCCTCGAAACTCACCTGCACGCCGGGACCGGGATTGCCGCCGGGCGCGGCGGGGCCGAACATTGTCCCAACGCATGCCGGGAAGTACACGGCGTCGGCCGTTCCCTCCGGCGCGGGCCGGCGCCGCCGTGAGCCGCCCGCGGGCAGCTCGGGGGAGTGCAGCGGAACGTTATCGGCCCCCAGGGCCGCACGGGCAACGGAATTCGGGCCTCGGACGACCGGGGAGGGTAGCTTCGCGGTGAGGCTCAGTGCGGCACCGGCACCGCGGGTGACGCCGGCCCAGTGGTCGGCGGCAGCCGCGCCAATCCGTGCCGCCACCGGATGGGCCTTTTCCCGCCGGAGCCGCTTGACCAGGGAGCCGGTGTTGATGTCCACCGGGCATGCGGTCTGGCACATGCCGTCGACCGCGCAGGTCTGAACCGATTCGTAGTCGTAGTCCTTCCCCAGCTCCGCGGCCAGGGCGGTGTCGCCGTCGAGCCGCGCCTGTTCGATGGCGCGCAGGGTCACGATCCGCTGCCGGGGCGTCAGGGTGAGGTCCTTGCTCGGGCAGGCCGGCTCGCAGTAGCCGCAGGACACGCACCGGTCCACCTCCTCGGCGACGGCGGGCACGGCCTTGAGGTGGCGCAGGTGCGCCTGCGGATCCTCATTGAGGATCACGCCCGGGTTCATGACGCCGGCTGGATCAAACAACGCCTTGATCGAGCGCATCACTTCGTACAGCTCATCGCCGTACTGGCGGCGCACGAAGGGCGCCATGACCCGTCCGGTGCCGTGCTCGGCCTTCAGTGAGCCGCCCTCGCCGAGCACCAGATCCACGAGGTCCTCGGTGAACGCCGCGTACCGGTCCAGTTCCGCAGCTGAGGCGAACCCGTCGGTGAGCATGAAGTGGATGTTGCCGTCCTTGGCATGGCCGAAGATGACGCTGTCGCGGTACCCGTACGTCCCGAACAGCCGGGTGAGCTCGGTGCAGGTGCGCGCCAGTGCGGGCACCGGGACGACGACGTCCTCGAGCAGCGCAGTGGTTCCCTGCGGGCGGGCTCCGGCCACCGAGGCGTAGAGGCCCTTGCGCAGCCGCCACAGTTCCGCCCGGGCGGCGGCGTCGGTGCTGAACCGGGCGGGGGTGCTCAGGCCCAGCGGCGCCAGGGCAGCCTCGCCGGCCGCCGCGGAATGCGCCAGTTCCTCAGGGGTGTCCGCCGAGTACTCGACGAGCAGGGCTGCGTGGTCGCGGACGGCCAGGTCGCGCACGAGCGCGGGCGTGCCGCGGAGCCCCTGGCCCACCTTCAGCGAAAGCGCGTCAAGGAGTTCCGCTGTTGCGGCGCCGGAGTCGACAAGCGCGGGCAGGGCCGAGTTGGCGGCCTGCAGGTCCGGGAAGACGAGCAGCCCCGTTGTCGTATGTGGCCGGACCGGGACGGTCCGGAACACGGCCTCGGCCACGAAGCCCAGGGTGCCTTCGCTGCCGACGATCAGGTGTGCCAGCATCTGAGCGGGAGTCTCGAAGTCGAGCAGCGAGTTCAGCCCGTAGCCCATAGTGTTCTTGCGGGAGAATTGGTCTTCGATGGTCCGCACCGAGGCTGGGTTTGAGCGCACCCGCCGGGCGAGGCGCAGCAGGCCGGCGTGGAGCGCCGGTTCGAGGGCACGGAGGCGCCCGTCGGCGTCGGGTGCGGCGGTGTCGATCACGGTGCCGCTGGGGAGCACCACTGTCACCGACTCAACGGTGCGGTAGGCGTTGTCGGCTGTACCGCAGTGCATGCCTGAGGAGTTGTTCGCGACGACGCCGCCGATGGTGCAGGCCGATTCGCTGGCGGGATCCGGCCCGAACTTCCGCCCGTACCGGGCCAGGCGGGTGTTGAGCATCCGCACGGTGACCCCGGGCTTGACCCGGACGCGGTCACCGCCGTCGAGCACCTCGATGCCGCGGAAATGCTTCCGCACGTCCACGAGCACCCCGTCGCTGACGGCTTGGCCGCTGAGGCTGGTTCCGCCCGAGCGCAGCGTGAGGGGGATCCCCTGGGCGGCCGAGGCCCGCAGCAGCGCACCAACCTCGGCGGCGTTCACGGGGGTTGCCACCGCCTGCGGGATCAGGAGGAAGTGGGAGGCGTCGTGGGCGTTGGCGTGGAGGTCGATGGCCCGTTCACTGATCCGGGCGGGATCACCGACGGCGGCGCGCAGCGCGGTGATCATGCGGTCCTCCCCGCGCGCGTCCGGTGGTGCTGCGTTGACAGGAATCCTTCCCGCGGCTCCGGCCCGGTGCCGAAGGCGACGGCGGCCCCAAGCCGCAGCGCTCCCTCAAGGGAGGTCCCCTCGCCGGGGGCCAGGTCAAGGCCCGGGTGCCTCCGGTTGAGCTCCTCGCCGAATTCATCAAGGAGGTCCGGGGAAGCTTCGAAGAGTCCGCCGACCCAGCGGATCCGCAGCGGCAGGCCGTCGACGAGGCCGGCGCTGGCGGTGCAGGCCAGTTCCCGGCCGGCGGAGCGGAAGATGCCAAGGGCGGTGGCGTCGCCGTCCGCAGCGGCGGCGGCGGCGTCGGGTACGAAGGAGGCGAGAACCGCCGAGCGGTCCTGCCGTGTGTAGACGCTGCGGATGAGGTCCTCGGGGGAGCCGAACCGGGAGCGCAGGCGGTCGAGCAGTCCGGCCGAGCCCCCGCTCCGCCCGTCGTAGCTGCGGTAGGCGGCATCAAGGGCGCGGGCACCGATCCATGCGCCGCTGCCGGCGTCGCCGAGCAGATGGCCCCACCCGTCCACCCGACGCCACAGCCGGGCGTGGTCCGTCCCGAGGGCCACGGCCCCTGTGCCTGCCGCGACAACGACCCCCGGCTGCATCGACAGTGCGCCGATGTGGGAGGTGAGGACGTCGGAGGCGAGGACAGTGGTGCGCGCACCGAACCGGGCGCTGAGCTCCGCGTGGACCCCGCCGGCATTGCGCAGCAGGGTGACGAGGCTCGCGGCGCCAAGCACTACGGTGTCGAGGGCCCCGGCCCCCGAGGCGTCGCGTGCCGAGGCGACAAGTGGTTCAAGGGTGCGCATCAGCTCCTCGACGTCGAGGCCTGTACCGCCGATCCGCAGGCCGGTTCCGGTGAAGACCGGGACGGGGGCCTGCTGTCCGCCGGTGGGAACCACGGCGACCCGGCACCCGGTCCCGCCGATGTCGATGCCGCACACGGCGGCCCCGGGACGTTCGACGCCCGCGTGGTGGACCGGCCGCGGCTCGGTTTCGGGGGGCGTTGTCCCCGGCCGGTCGTTGGGGCGGCTCATTGAGGTCCTCTCAAGCAGTGGGGGCAGACAACGTCAACGGTAACGCGGCCTGCAGGTCCATCTCGATGAAACTAAGTTTCACAACCTTACACATTGATGAAAGTGATTGACCACACGTTGCGGCCTGTGTTCTCCTTGGAGCGTGAACAACTCCTACAACGCCCAGGAGACGGCGGACCGCGAGGAAGCACCGGCGGATCTCGACCGCCTGGAAACCGAGCAGTCCCGCCCCGACCTGGCCGATCTCGACCTGCGGTCAACCCGCGACCTCGTCGCCCAGATTGCCGCCGACGATGCCGTCGTCCCTGCTTCCGTCGCCGCAGCCGGCGAGGCCATCACCGCCGCCGTCGACGCCGTCGTCGACCGGCTGAGCAGGGGAGGCCGGCTCATCTACGTTGGCGCAGGAACCCCCGGACGCCTCGCGGGTGTCGACGCCGCCGAATGCGTCCCAACCTTCGGGGTGGCACCCGGACTCGTCGTCGCCCTGATGGCCGGCGGGCCGGCCGCCCTGGTCTCCGCCGTTGAAGGGATCGAGGACGATCCCGCCGCCGGCGCAACCGACCTGCGGGGCCTCGACGTGAGCAGGCTCGACGCCGTGGTCGGGATTGCAGCCTCGGGCCGGACCCCCTACGTCCTTGGGGCAATCAAGGCCGCCCGGGCTGCCGGAGCCGTGACCATCGGCCTCTCGAACAACCCCGGTACGCTGCTCAGTGCCGCAGTCGACCACCCCATCGAGGTGCTCACCGGGCCCGAGGTTGTTGCCGGATCCACTCGCATGAAGGCGGGCACCGCCCAGAAGCTCGTCCTCAACGCCATCTCCACGGCGGCGATGATCCGCCTCGGGAAGACGTACGGGAACCTCATGGTCGATGTGAAGGCCACAAACGGCAAGCTGCGCCAGCGGGCACAGCGGATCGTCATCGAGGCCACGGGGGTGCCCGCCGCCGACGCCGCCGGCGCCCTCGAAGCCTCCGGCTGGCATGCCAAGACCGCCATCGTGATGCTCCTCAACGGTGTGGATGCCGCCGAGGCCCGCCGCCTCCTCGACGAGCACGCGGGCAATGTACGGGCCATCCTTGGCGCAGCTCCGGTGCAGCAGTGAGGGTGCTCGGGTTGTCCTCCGGCACCTCGGTTGACGCCATCGACGTCGCGGCGGCGGACTTCGAGCTCGACGGCCCCGACCTGCGCATGACCCCGCTGGGCCACCGGGAGGTCCCCTACAGCGAAAGCCTTCGGGAGGAGATCCTTGCGGCAATGCCGCCGGCCGCCACCTCCATGGAGGCCGTCACCCGACTCGACACCCTCATCGGGCAGGAATTCGCCGCCGCAGCGAAGGCCTACCTCGCCGAGACCGGAGGCACCGCCGACCTCGTTGTCTCCCACGGGCAGACCCTCTTCCACTGGATCGAGGACGGAAAGGCCCGCGGAACGCTTCAGCTGGGCCAGCCCGCCTGGATTGCCCAGGCAACGGGGCTTCCCGTCCTCTCCGACGTGCGCAGCAACGATATTGCCGCCGGTGGTCAGGGTGCCCCGCTCGTCAGCATCTTCGACTCCCTGCTGCTCGCCGGGCGTGCGGAGGACGCAGCAGCCGCCCTCAACCTTGGCGGGATCGCCAACGCCACGGTGATTCGGCCGGGCCAGGATCCCCTAGCCTTCGACACCGGCCCGGCCAACGGTCTCCTCGACGCCGCAGTGCGCGCCTCAAGCGGCGGGGCCGAGTCCGTTGACCGCGACGGGCAGGGCGCCCGCGCCGGAACTGTCGACGCCGACCTTCTCGCCGCGCTGCTCGCGCATCCCTACTATGCGCAGCCGGCACCCAAGTCCACCGGCCGAGAGATCTTCCACAGCGGTTACCTCAGTGAGATGACGGCAGGCAGGTCGATCAGCGCCACAGACCTGCTCGCCACGCTCACCGAACTCACGGCACACACCATCGCGGACGCCCTTCGTCCCTTCGGAGTCGGGGAGGTGTTCGTCTCCGGCGGCGGAACCCGCAACCCGTTCCTGATCGAACGGCTGCGGGAGCACCTCGCTCCCGCTGAAGTGCGCAATGCCGCCGAGCTTGGCGTCGACCCCGACGCCAAGGAGGCCTACCTTTTCGCCCTGCTGGGGTTTTTCAGCTGGCACGGGCTCCCCGGCACCCTGGGGAGCTGCACCGGAAGCACCACTCCGCCGATCGCCGGACGCATCACCCCGGGCGCCAACCCCCTGCGCCTTCCCCCACCGGTCACCGTCGCACCGCAGCGACTGACCGTTTCCCACCCGGTCACCGACCGCCACCTCTAGCCCTCCTGGAGAACCGTGCAACCCCTCGACCTGATCGTCATCATCGCCTACCTCGTGGGCTCCGCCTGGCTGGGACTGAAACTCTCCGGCAAGCAAACAAACGTCAAGGACTACTTCCTTGGCAACCGGCAGTTGCCCTGGTGGGCAGTGTGCCTCTCGGTCGTCGCCACCGAGACCAGCGCCCTGACGGTCATCAGCGTCCCTGCCGTCGCCTACCTCGGGAACATCACCTTCATCCAGGTGGCCATCGGGTACCTGCTGGGCCGCATCGTCGTCGCCTTCGTCCTCCTGCCGCGCTACTACCGCGGCGAGATGACCACCGCCTACGCCTACCTCGGCCAGCGCTTCGGCCGCGGGATGCAGAGCACCGCCTCGGTGGCGTTTATCCTCACCCGGCTCCTTGCCGACGGCGTCCGGCTCTTCGCCGCCGCCATCCCGGTGAAGGTGATCCTCGATTCCTATGGCCTGAACCTCAACTTCTTCGCCATCATCGCGATCCTCAGCGTCGTCACCATCGCCTACACCTTCGTCGGCGGCATCAAGGCCGTCGTCTGGGTCGACGTCCTCCAGATGGCCCTCTACGTGGTGGGCGGCATCATCGCCCTGATCTTCATCACCACAAGCCTCGACGTGAATTTCTGGTCCGAAGCGGCCGACGCCGGCAAGACCCAGTTCCTCGACTTCGCCTCAAGCCCCATCTCCGCCCCTTACGCCTTCATCACTGCGGTGATCGGCGGCGCCCTGCTGTCGACGGCGTCCCACGGTGCCGACCAGATCATCGTGCAGCGGCTGCTCACCACCCGCACCCTGCGGGACGCGCAGAAGGCAGTGATCGGCAGCGCGGTGATCGTATTCTTCCAGTTCGCGCTCTTCCTCACCGTAGGCCTGGCGCTCTGGAGCTACTACGAGCGGAAGTCCGTCGAAGAACTCGGTCTTGAACGCGGTGACCAGATCTTCCCCACCTTCATCGTCGAAGGCCTCCCGAGCGGCCTGTCAGGGCTGCTGCTCGCGGGCATCCTCGCCTCGGCCATGAGCACCCTTTCGTCGTCGCTGTCGGCCCTTGCCTCCTCGACCATGTCGGACCTGTTCGAGAAGTTCAGCGCCCGGAAGCTCTCCGAGACGGAAGGCCTGCGCCTGAGCAGGATCTTCACCCTGGGCTGGGGTGTCGTGTTCATCGGCGCCGGCGCCCTGTTCACCGGAACCGACAACCCCGTCGTCGAACTTGGCCTTTCAGTCGCCGGGCTCACCTACGGCGGCCTGCTTGGTGCGTTCTTCCTCGGACTCTGGGTCCCGAAGGCCCGCCAGACGGACGCGATCATCGGATTCGCCACAGCGGTCGCCCTGATGACCTACCTGTTCCTTTTCCAGCGCACCCTCATCGGTTTCACTTGGTACACGGCGATCGGCGTCGTTGTCACAGTGGCCCTTGGCTTCCTGCTGTCGCTGCGCCACCGCACTCCTGCCGACGCCGCTGTGACAACCGAGGAGATCGAGAGCGTCCGATGAGGATCAGCATCAAGCCCGACGCGACGGCGGTCGGTGAGCACGCCGCCCGCATCCTCGCCCACGTTGTTGCGGGCAAGCCCGACGCCGTCCTCGGCTTCGCCACGGGATCGAGCCCGGTTGCCACCTACGAGGCGCTCGCCCGGCACCGCCGGGATGGGCTGGCCTTCGACCGGGTGCGCGGCTTCGCGCTCGACGAATACGTGGGGCTGCCCGCCGGCCATCCGGAGAGCTACCGCTCGGTGATCGAGCGGGAAGTTGTCCATTTGCTCGGGCTCACACCGGAGAACGTCCGGGTGCCGGACGGCGCGGCGGCGGACCTCGAAGCCGCCTGCCGGGAGTACGAGGAGGCGATCCGGCGCAGCGGCGGGGTGGACGTGCAGCTGCTGGGCATTGGCGCCAACGGCCACATCGGCTTCAACGAGCCGACGTCGTCGTTCGCCAGCCGGACCCGCGTCAAGACCCTTTCGCCCCGGACCCGGGAAGACAACTCCCGGTTCTTCGGCGGTGACATCTCCCGGGTGCCGATGCACTGCCTCACCCAGGGAATCGGCACCATCCTTGATGCGAAGGCCGTTGTGCTTGTGGCGACCGGGGGCGCAAAGGCGGCGGCGGTGGCCCAGATGGTTGAGGGTCCCCTCGGCGCGTTCTGCCCGGCGACCGCCCTGCAGCTGCACGCCAATGCGACGGTAATTATCGACGAAGACGCCGCCTCAGAGCTCCGGAACCACGCCTACTACCGGCACACCGAAGCGAACCGGCCCGCCTGGCAGCTACCCTGAGTCCGGTGACCACACTTCCGGCAAGCAAGCCCCTCGTCCTCCACTCGGCCCGGCGCTTTACCGACGCCGCCGTTGTCCCCGACTCCTGGCTCCGGATCGACGGGGGCGTCATCTCGGACGCCGGGACCGGCGATTCCTGGCGGGAGCTCGCGAAGGACGCGGAGGTCCTCGACGCAGCCGGAGCTTTTCTGGCGCCGGGGTTCGTGGACCTGCACTGCCACGGCGGGGGAGGGGCGGCCTTCGAGGATTCCGACATCTCCGAGGCGCTGCGCGTCCACCGGGCCGGCGGCACAACCAGCCTCGTGGCGTCGCTGGTGACCAACCCGCTGCCGGTCCTCGAAGCATCCCTGCGCTCGCTCGGCGCCGTCCGGGATCCGATGCTCCGGGGCTTCCACCTTGAGGGGCCCTTCCTTGCCTCGAGCCACTGCGGTGCGCACCGCCCCGACTTCCTTACGGCACCCACCGTCGAGGCGGTTGACCGGCTCGTTGAGGCCGGCGGAGGCTCGCTCGTGCAGGTCACCATGGCGCCGGAGCTGGACCCGGACCTCGCGGCCCTGCGCCGCTTCGTGCAGCACGGCGTCCGGGTGGCAGTCGGCCACACCGCGGCAGGCTACGAGACCGCTCTGCGGGCCTTCGACGCCGGTGCAAGCCTGCTGACCCACACGTTCAACGCGATGGAGCCGCTGCACCACCGCAGGCCGGGCCCGATCGCCGCAGCCCTCGATTCACCGCACGTCACCCTTGAAATCATTGCCGACGGTATCCATGTCCACGATCCGATGCTGCGCCTGGTGTTCGCGTCGGCGCCCGGCCGGGTAGCCCTGATCACCGATGCGATGGCAGCGGCGGGAGTCGGGGACGGCCGGTACCGGATCGGCTCCCTCGACGTCACTGTGGCGGACGGCGAGGCCCGGCTCGAGCGCAACGGCTCGATCGCTGGAAGCACCCTCACCATGGATTCCGCGGTCCGCAGGGCGGTTGCGGCAGGCGTTGGAGAGGCCGAGGCGGTCGCCGCGGCGACGATCGTCCCGGCCCGCGCCGCCGGGCTCGCGGATTCGAGGATCGGCACCACCGAGGTCGGGGGCCGAGGCGGCGTCGTCCTGCTTGATGACGGGTTTAGGGTGCTCCGGGTGGTGTCCTGACCAGGTCCTGGTACTCCGTGTGTTCCTCGAGGAAGTTCTCCGCGAAGGTGCACCCGGCGACGACCTTTAGGTCCCTTGCGCGGGCATCCCGAAGGGCTTCGTGCATCATTGCCGTGGCAATGCCCCGGCCCTCGAAGTCCTCGTCCACGATGGTGTGCGTGAAATTGATGACGCCGTTCTCGAGGCGGTAGGCGGCAAGTCCGACGGCGTCCCCGTTGAGGTAGGCAATGTAGCGGTTCTTCTCCGGGTTGTCCGTGACCTCGAGCTGCGCCTGGGAGTCTTCAGCGCCGGTTGCCGTTCCCTGTCCGTCTTGTTCGTTTTGTTCTTCCGGGGTGCCTGCTGAACTGCCTGCCGGCCCGTCTGTGCCGCTGGTCATGGTTTCCTCTCTTTGCATTGCCATCAGTTTTTCACCCCGCCTCAGGCCGGTCAAAGCAGCACTAGGAGACCTGGAGGCCGCCGTTGATGTCGTAGGTTGCGGCGGTGATGTAGCCGGCGTCTTCGCCGACGAGGAACGCCATCAGCGCAGCGACTTCACCCACGGTCCCCACCCTGCCCACCAGGATGTCCCGCGACATGTCCTGCTTCCGCTCCTCGGTCAGGGTGCCGCCCATGATGTCGGTGTCGACAGGACCGGGGGCAACGCAGTTCACCGTGATGCCGTGCTCGCCCATCTCGCGGGCCAGCGCCCGGGTGAAACCGATGATTCCCGCCTTCGAGGCGCTGTAGGCCACCTTCGAGTAGGTGCCGCCTCCGCGCTGGGCCGAAATCGAGGAAACGCTCACCACCCGTCCGAGCTTCCGGTCGATCATTCCGCCGAGCACCCGCTGGGTGACGATGAAGGTGCCGGTCATGTTTACCGCGAACACCCGCTCCCAGGCCTCCTTCGTCTCCTTCATGAACTCGGTGGGCGAGCTGATGCCGGCGAGGTTCGCGAGCGCGACAATGGGCGGCAGCTCGGCCTCGACGCGCCCGATGGCGGCGTCGACCGACTCCTCGTCCGAGACGTCGGCTCCAACGCCGAGGGCGCTGACGCCGTGCCGGTCGGCGACGTCCGAGGCCGCCGCTTCCGCAGCACCGGCGTCGACATCGAGGATGGCAATGGACCAGCCCTGGCCGGCCAAAGTGTTTGCCAGGGCGCGTCCGATGCCGCGCGGGGATGCGGCGCCGGTGAGGACCGCCGTGCGCTCGGCCGGGAAGGTTGCCGTTTCTGTCATGTTGCTCAGCTCCTTGAACTGTTCGTGTGGTGGATGAAGTGCTCGTAGTCGTCGTAGGTCTGATCGATGTGTGCCTCCATCGCCTTGCGGGCCGCCTCGGGGTCACCGGACCGGATTGCGTCAAGCACGAGGCCGTGGTGCCGGATCGCGTGTTTCTGGACCTCCCGGAAGGACGACGTTTCCCGCCGCATTGTGTAGAGCAGTTGCCCGAGCGGGCCGAGGATCACCGGCACGAACGGATTTGCCGAGGCACGCAGCACCGCGTCGTGGAAGTCGAGGTCGGCGGCGGTGACGGCGTCGAGGTCGTCCGCCTCGTGGGCGGCCTTCAGCGCCTCGACTGCGGCGGCCATCTTCGCCAGGTCGTCCTCGCTCGAATGCCGGGCGGCGAGTTCGGCGGCTCCGATCTCAACCATGCGCCGGACCTCGAGCAGCCGCAGCGCAACTTCGCTCGAACCGATGCCCAGCGAGGCCGAGCGGAGGATTGCCTCAAGGTTCGTCCACTGGGCCGGGGGATTAACGAAGGTTCCAAGACCGCGCTTGATGGAGATGACGTTCTGCGCCTCGAGTTTCTTCAGCGCCTCACGCACGGTGAGGCGGCTGACGTCGGCATCCCTGGCCAGTTCGGCCTCGGGCGGCAGCGCTTCATGGGGGGCGAACCTTCCCTCGATGATCTGCTGCAGCAGGTTCTCGAAGACCGACTCAGCGAGTGACTGCCGGCCCATCAGGGGCTCCTCCCTCAGCTGCATGGTTGGTCCCTGCGTTCTGGCTGTCCGTCGTCCTTCGAGCAGGCGCAACGACCTGGATGACCGAGGAGTCGTCGGCCGTGCCGAGCCCGTGCGTCTGCCCCAGCAGGAACAGCTGCTCGGCCGCCGCAGCGACCGGTGCGGCAAGTCCCGCCGCCCGGGCGGCCTTGCCGACGATGCCCATGTCCTTGACGAAGATGTCGAGCCGGCTCAGGACCTCGGTACCGCCGTCATAGCCTTCGATCATGCGCGGTCCGCGGTTTGAGAGCATGAACGACGCCGCGGCTCCCGACTCAAGCGCACGCAGCGCCAGTTCCTGATCGAGCCCCAGCGCGTCGGCCAGGGCGAGCGCTTCGGCTGCGGCGGCGATGTGCACCCCGCACAGCAGCTGATTGACCGTCTTCATCGCCTGCCCGTCACCGGGCTTGTTTCCAACAACCGTCAGCGTCGAGGCGAGCCGTTCGAGGACGGGCCGGGCCTTCTCGAGAACGGCGGGCTCGGCACCGAGCACGATCAGCAGGTCGCCGTCACCTGCGCGCGCCGGCCCGCCCGAGAGCGGGGCGTCGACGAGCCCCAGCTGCAACGCGGCGAGGCGCTCGGCCCAGGCCGGCACGGCGTCAACGCCAACGGTGCTGGTGATCACGACGACGGCGCCCGGATTCATCACCTCGGCCACGCCATCGGCGCCAAAGAGCACCGCCTCGACCTGGGCGGCATTGCGTACAGCGAGCAGTACGATGTCCGATTCGGCTGCCGCGGCGCGGGCGGATTCACACGACGTCGCTCCGGCCGCGTCGGCGGCTTGGCGCAGCGCATCGGAGGGGTCGAAGCCCCGCACGGGAAAGGATCCGGCGAGCCGGCGTGCCATTGGCAGGCCCATCGCGCCGAGGCCGAGGACGGCGACGGTGGGGACGTTCGCATCCGGTGGGTTGCTCATTTCCGTTTCCTCTCCCTCGGGACTTCTCGGCTGTGGCTCGGTGTCACGGATGCACGCTGAGCGTCTGCACGACGTCGGCGAGTGACTCGTCATTTCCGACGTTGCCGGCAAAGACGACGTAGGGGACTCCGCGGGCCGGCCCGTCCACGGGCTGCCAGAGCGAGACGATGCCCGGGAGCATTGGCCCGCGCACCACAGCATGGCGGATCTCAAGCCCGTGGGCCGCGACATCGGACGAGGTGATGCCGCCCTTTGCAATGACGAACCGCACCTTGGCTGCAGCGATCGTTGCGCGGACGACGTCGACAACCGACTGCGACACGAGCCGGGCGATCTGCAGGCTCCGCTCCGGATCCTCCGAGCGCACAAGCCGGCGGCTTGTATGGAGGATGACTTCGCCGCGGCCCAGCCCTTCGACAACCGCGGCTGTCGTGCTGCCGATCTCGGCCTCCCGCGTCTCCGGCTCGAGGAGTGCCTCGACCGACAGTTCGACGCGCACGGCGGGGTGCCGGCGCACGAGGGCGTCGAGTTGGCGGGTGGTGAGCCCGACGTGGGAACCCACCACGATCAAACCTCCCGCCTCGGGCGCATCGAGGCCGGCGAAGACCTCTGACGCGGTGAGGGGAGCGTGTTCGCTCTGGCCGATGCGGGCGCGCACGAACGGCGGACCCACCCGGTACAGGAGCTTCCTGCCGCGGCGCTCCGCCTCTTCGAGCCCCAGCGCCAGGGCGCGGAGGTCGTCCTCGTTGATGATGTCGGGAACGATCGGCGTCGAATCCCGGGCGTTTTCGAGGGCGTCGGCGATGGCGCCGGTGCCGCTGCGGATAGTGGCGAGGTCGATCAGGATCACGCGTGCGGCAGGGAGGCGCCCGCCGGACTTCTCCTCGATGTACTCCGCGAGGTTCGAGGAGGTGAAGCCGAAGGTGGCGTCCTTCGCGAATTCGGTGTCGGCGACCGGGGTGAGCCCGCCGTCGTTGTCCCGCACATAGTGGACGCCTCCGATGGTGATGCGGCCGGCCTCGGGGAACGCGGGGACGACCACGACGCCGTCGGTGGGAATGCCCTTGACGTCCCTCAGGGTAGCCGCGATGGTGTCCGGTTCGAGCGGGAAGTGCCCGCGCAGGGTGGAGTCGCTGCGGCTGACGAAACCGATCGTGGTGCCGGTCGAGTCGGCGGCGGCAACGGCGTTGGTGACGATCTCCCGGTTCCGTCGCTCGGCCTCAGCGGGGTCGAGACTGCGGGTGTTCGTCAGCACGTACACCGCCGGAGCGGCTGCGCCGCGGATGCGGTGCGAGAACGCCCACCGGAAATCATCGGGTTCCCAGGCGGTGAGGACCGGGAGGTCGGCAACGGATTGGGTGCCCGTTGGGTCGTCATCGAGGACCACAAGGACCCGCCCCGAGGCCGCGACGACGGCGGCTATTTCCCGAGGATCGGTGGGGACGGTGCCCGGATACTGGGCGAGCAGCGCTGCTTCGCGTGTCAAGAGTATTCACATCCTCGGGAAGACCTTGTCAGACGTCATATGTGTGGTGTTAGTGTTTCAGCCAGCATCTAGCCCGTCAACGAATTGGGGGCGTTGCTGCAGAACACTCACTGACCGGGCAACGGGGCTTGGCCAGCGTTCCGTCGAGGGGTACATCACCGTGGATATACAACTTCTTTTGGCACTGGTTCTGGGAATTGCCACAATCATCGTCCTCGTGCTCCGCACGCGTCTTGATGCCTTTGTGGCCCTCCTGATTGCGGCTCTGGTGACCGGCATGGTCGCAGGTCAGGCGCCGCTGGACATCGTCTCGTCGATCACCACAGGGTTCGGCAATACGCTCGCCACGATCGGAATCGTGATCGGCCTCGGCGTCGGGATCGGCAAGATCCTCGAGGTGTCGGGTGCGGCGACAGCGCTCGCCCTCGCGTTCCTGAAGGTCTTCGGCAAGGGCAGGGAGCCGTGGGCGAT
This sequence comes from Arthrobacter sp. TJ-254, assembly GCF_058269175.1. Lineage (NCBI taxonomy): Bacteria > Bacillati > Actinomycetota > Actinomycetes > Micrococcales > Micrococcaceae > Arthrobacter > Arthrobacter sp. TJ-254. The sequence goes on from NZ_JBZCNF010000003.1 coordinate 260,644, forward strand.
GGGCAGCGTTGGAGCCCTCGTCTCGATTCCGGTGTTCTGCGATTCCGGGTACGTCATCATGAACCCACTCGCCCGGTCGATTGCGCGCGTGGAGAAGGGCGGCTACATCGTCCTCGCCCTGGCGCTCGGCTGCGGCATGACTCTCACCCACCACCTCGTCCCGCCGACACCGGGGCCGCTCGCCGTCGCCGGTATTCTCGGGGCGGACCTCGGCGCGCTCATCCTGGCCGGGCTCGTCTTCACCGTGATCCTGCTGCCGGTCGTGGTTTTCTACGCAAAGTGGATGGGTCCGAAGCTCGAGTCGCAGATCAACGCCAACGTCCGCACTGCCGTCTACGGCTCGGCCGCCGCGGTGTCGACCGGCGGGCGTTCGGCCGGCGCATCCGGGGGAGCGTCAACCGGCACGACGCTCGCCGACCGAACCGCAACAGCGGACGCCGCCCCGGCGGGTGCCCATGTGGATGGGCGCGACGACGACCCCGGCGCCGGCGACGCTCCGGTGGATCCCGCAGCCGAACTCGGCACGCCTCCCGAGGGGGCGAAACCGCACCGGGTAGGAGCGTTTGTCGCATCGCTGCCGCTGCTCATCCCGCTGCTGCTGATCATCCTCAACACGGTGAGCGGCGCCATCGACCAGAACAACCAGGGTGTTGTCGGCACCGGCGAGTACGAGCCGTCCGCCTGGGCCGTGCCGCTGGCCTTCATCGGCAATCCCGTCGTCGCGCTGGTGATCGGTGTCCTCCTCGCCGTCTATGTCCTGCTGCCGCGCTGGACCCCGCGCTCCAAGGTGCAGGGCTGGTTCGCTGACGCCGCCGCCTCCGCAGGGCTCATCCTCCTGATCACCGGCGCAGGTGGCGCACTGGGACAGGTGCTGCGCGACTCCGGCGTCGGCGACGCCCTCGCCGTGGCCATCGCCGCGACCCCGCTCCCCGCCTTCCTCGTTCCGTTCCTCATCGCGTCACTGGTGCGCATTGCCCAGGGCTCCGGAACGGTCGCAATGATCACCGCCGCCTCAGTCACAGCTCCGCTGGTCGTCTCCCTCGGCATCGATCCCATCGTCGCAGCCCTGGCCTGCACCGCCGGTTCGATGGTGTTCAGCTACTTCAACGATTCCTACTTCTGGGTGGTGACCCGTTTCGCCGGCCTGGATGGTACGGCGGCCCTGCGTGGGTGGTCGGGGATCACCACGGCCGTCTGGGCCGGGTCGATTCCCCTGCTGTTCCTCGCGAACCTCGTGCTCGGGTAACCGGGTACTTGGGGGAGGCCGTCGTCGCGGAAGCGGCGGCGGCCTTTTGCTTTGCTGATCGCCGGTTGGCGGGCAGTGGCCGGTCAGAGCTGCGGGACGCAGGCCCCGGAGCCCAGCCGTGCAAGGCCGGCGCGGTCGCCGTCGGCCAGTTGGGTGACGTTGTTGTTTTCCGCGTGCATCAGCTGGGTAGGGTCGTCGACATGATCGAGTCCGAGCACGTGCCCAAGCTCGTGCACGATGACTGCCCGGACCAGTCCGGATCCTTCGGGGTGTTGGAGGGTCTGCGACAACGAGGGTGCGTCGAGCACCACCTGTCCGGCGACGTAGACCCATGGGTGGCCCGGAGTGCTCGCGATCTGGCTTCCGCCGAGTCCCGCGACGTCGCCGACGAGGCCAGGGGTTTCCTCGGGAGTTGACCAGGCGATCAGGACCGGCGCCCAGCGCTTGCCGTAGCGGTCGGGCTGGAACTTCCCGCGCTCCATGGTCGGCGCTTCGGACGTGGAGCCGTCATTGACGAAGGTGAGCCCCGTCGCCGCGGATATGCTCGCCACTGCTTCCTCGACGAGGATTTTTGATCCCGGCGGAGCGTTATCCGGCCGGACGACGTAGTGGATCGGTCGGCAGGGGTCGTAGGCGACGAAGTCCTGGTCCTTGTTAGGGGAGGGCTGCAGCAGGTACTGATCCGATGCCGCCACTGCAGAAGGCTGTCCTAACGGGTCCTTCGAGGCTTCGACTCCCCGCGGAGGAACGTCAGTACCCGGCAGGTACGGAGCGGCGGCCGGCAGGACGTAGCGCTGGAACAGACTGGGGCTGAAAGACAGGCCAATCACAAGGGCGATTGCAAGCCCGTTGCGGATGCGTCCTTGGGTTGCAGGGTGCCTCTCCTTGCTGCGGGGCGGGACCGCCCGCGCCTTCGGCTTGGTTCTTTTGCGCCGCGGCAGCGACGCGTTGTAAGCCTCAAGCTGCTGCATGAGTGTTTCTTCGAGCGCCCAGGCAGGGGTGCGGCCGCTCCGCGACGAAGGCGGCGTCCCGTCGGATCTTCCGCTAATGCTGTTCAGGTCGCGGTCCTCGGACCCGTCCCCCAAGACTTGCATGACTTGGGGAGCCTAGCCGACGAGCTTCGCGTAAATCACGTAGTTGTCGTCGAACTGGCCGGTGGCCGGGTCGAACCCGTCACAGGTGATCAGGCGCAGCTCGGCCCCGTCGGTATTGCCGTACACCTCGGTGGTGGGAAAGGCGTCCTTCGCATACTGCTCGCCTCGGTCGACGGCGAATACTGCGGTTGTGCCGTCCTCGCGGGTCACCTCGATTTTGTCCCCGGCCTTCAGCTGCCGCAGCGAAGCGAAAATGCCCGGCCCACCGTCGGTGGCATTCACGTGCCCGAGGAGGACGGCCGGTCCGGGCTCGCCCGGAGTGGGGGACTGGTTGTACCAGCTGGCCGGAGCACCGGGGCCGTCGGGTGGCACTTCAAGCGTTCCATTGGGGCGCAGACCCAAGCTGAGCAGCTCCGACTTCGCGCCCGTTGAGGGAATACTGAAGGCAACAGGTGGCGATTCCGGCAGCGATGGAAGTTGTGATTCTGAGGCGCTCGGCGCAGGCGTTGGCTTCGCAGGGGCCGAGGTCGATGGCACCGAAGAGGAGGCCGGATCAGGGGTAGCCGAGACCGTTGCCGGCCTTTCGACCTGCGGGGCTGCATCGGTTGCACAGCCGGAAAGTAGGAAAAGAGCAACCGCCGCAGAAGCAAGAAAGCTCCTGCGGCGGTTCCTGATTGAACTAATCATGCGTAGGACAATATCCGATCAGTTCTTGGTGTAGGTGGACTATGCCTGGGCGGCGACGCGACGCCGCACCACGAAAGTTCCACCGGCTGCTGCCGCGAGGACAAGGCCGCCGCCGAGCGCGAGCGCGCCCATGTTGTTAGTACCTTCCTGAGCAACGCCGGTGTCAGCGCCGCCGACGGGCATCTGAACTACCTGCGACGGTGCTGCGGGAGTGTTCTGAGCAACGATGCCGGCCACGATGCTCGCGTCGTAGGCAGGGTTGCCTGCAGCGTCGCAGCCAGTCCCATCTCGATCGGCATCCAGTTTCAGCTGGTAACCCGGCGTGCCTGCAGGGATGTTGTAGACGCCCACTGCCGCTGCTTCACTGCAGTTTGCAAATGGGAGGGATACTGCCATCGCCGGTGCGGCCGAGATTGCCGTGAGACCTGCTGCTGCTACCAGTGCGAATCCTGCTGTACTTTTCTTCAATTTTTCCCCAATTCATTTGTGACGTTTGAGGCCCATGTGATGGGCGTAATGAAATTGTAACTCGGAATTTTGACTGTTTGGTCCACCTCGTGGTTATCGCACCCACTACCGATCGTCATCTCACCAGGGCTTGCAAGACACCCTGCTCCCACCAAGCTGTTTCGCCACCCGCTCGATCAAGACGCACACGGGATGCGGCTCGTGACTTTCTATGACGGACGGTTCTCGACGCGGGCGCCGTCCTGCCCGTAGGGTCGAATTCAGAATCAAGAGTTCCAACGCAAAACCCTGGTTTGTTGGACGGCAACCCTCTCGCTGTAGCGGGGTGCCCCAGGTGAGGATTCGGCCCGGCCGGCGGAGATGACCGGAGGGCAAGTACGGCACTTCCTTTCGGTGGTGCCCTAATGCAAGGGTTCTTTTGCCATGTCCTTATCCCCGCATTCCTCCAATTCGCCCCGTCAGATCCGCTTCAACGCTTTCGTTATGAACTGCGTCGGTCACCAGTCGCCCGGTCTGTGGCGCCACCCCGAGGACCAGTCCTGGCGGTACAAGGACCTGCGCTACTGGGCGGACCTCGCAAAGACCCTTGAAAAGGGACTGTTCGACGGCATCTTCATCGCCGACGTCCTCGGCACCTACGACGTCTACGGCGGCTCCGACGAGGCAACTCTCCGCCAGGGCACACAGACTCCGGTGAACGACCCGTTCCTCCTGGTCTCCGCCATGGCTCTGGTGACCGAGCACCTCGGGTTCGGCGTCACCGCAGGCACCGCCTACGAGCACCCGTACCCGTTTGCCCGCCGCCTCTCCACACTCGACCACCTGACGAATGGGCGGTTCGGCTGGAATGTCGTCACCGGGTACCTGCCCTCGGCGACGCGGAACCTCGGGCAGACCGACCAGCTCGAGCACGACGAGCGCTACAACCACGCCGACGAGTACCTCGAGGTGCTCTACAAGCTGCTCGAAGGCTCCTGGGAGGACGACGCCGTCATCCGGGACACCGAAACCGGCGTCTTCACCGACCCTGCGAAGGTCCACGGGATCGGCCATGAGGGCAAGTACTTCACGACGCCGGGGATCCACCTCAGCGAACCCTCCCCGCAGCGCACCCCGGTGATCTACCAGGCCGGGGCTTCACCGCGCGGGATCGCCTTTGCCGCGGGCAACGCCGAGGCCGTTTTTGTTGGCTCGCCGACCAAGGAGATCCTCAAGGACACCGTCACCAAGATCCGCGACGCCGTCGAAGCCGCAGGGCGCGACCGCTACTCCGTGCGCATCTACACGCTGCTCACCGTCATCACGGACGAGACGGAGGAGAAGGCGCAGGCCAAGCACGCCGAGTACCAGCAGTACGTCAGCTACGAGGGAGCCCTGGTGCTGGTCTCCGGCTGGTTCGGCGTGGACCTCTCCGCTTACGGACCTGACGAGCCCCTCGGCAATGTGAAGTCGAACGCCATCCAGTCGGCCGTCGCCAACTTCTCCAAGGTGGAGGACGACGGCAAGCCGTGGACGGTGCGCGACATCGCCGAGTGGGCGGGCATCGGCGGGCTGGGCCCCCGCATCGTCGGCTCGGGCGCGCAGGTCGCCGAGGAGCTTCAGGCCTGGGTCGAGGAGACCGACGTCGACGGGTTCAACCTTGCCTACGCCATCACGCCGGGCTCGTTCGAGGATGTGGTGAAGTACGTGGTTCCCGAGCTGCAGAAGCGCGGCGCGTATCCCACCGAGTACGTCGAGGGGACACTGCGGCACAAGCTCTTCGGCCGCGGAGACCGGCTGCCCGCCGAACACCACGGCAGCAGCTACCGCCTCGAGCCCGCCGCCCGCTGACATCTCACGGAATAATAAGCGGTTCCCTGAATCAATGAACCGACCAAAACCTACCGACACGGAACTGATTCTGTGAGGGCTGGACCGGCCCAGCTTCGAGGTCGGCCGCGGCACACGTGATCGGCCGGCTCAGCCGGCACGGCAAAGGCCCCGCCTCCTTCCGGAAGCGGGGCCTTTGTTGTGGGGCCTTGTTGTGACGGAGGGGCTCAGCCGCGCAGGCGCTCCATCCCTGGGTCGAACAGTGGCTCGGCTGCGACGGTGGCACGGACCCGCTCGCCGAAGTATTCGATCTCCACGGAGTCGCCCTCGGCAACCGCGGCCGGTAGCCAGGCGTAGGCGATGGGCCTGCCGATCGAGAACCCGTAGGCGGCGCTCGTGACGTACCCGGCGGCTTCGCCGTTCACGAACACGGGCTCCTTGCCCATCACCACGGAGACGCCGTCGTCGACCGTGAGGCAGCGCAGCGCCCGGGCCGCAGGCTCCTCCCGGCGGGAGACCAGGGCGTTGGAGCCCTTGAAGCCTTCCTTGTCCTTGTTGACCGCGAAACCGAGCCCGGCTTCGAAGGGGTGGTGCTCCGAGGTCATGTCCGCACCCCACAACCGGTAACCCTTCTCGAGGCGCATCGCGTTGAAGGCCCCGCGACCGGCGGCGATGATGCCGTGCTCCTGGCCCGCCTCAAACAACAGGTCCCACAGCCGAAGCCCGTGCTCCGCCGTTGCGTAGAGCTCCCAGCCGAGCTCACCGACGTACGAGAGGCGCATTGCGGTGACGGGGATGCCGCCGATGCGGATTTCTTTGGCGCGGAAGTAGCGAAGTGCCTCGTTGCTGAGGTCGTCGTCGCTGACCTTGGCCATGACGGTCCGTGCCAGCGGCCCCCACAGTCCGATGCAGCAGGTGGCGCCGGTGATGTCGGCGATGTACACCCACTGGCCGGGATCGCCCGCGGCCTGCTCCCGGGCCTCGCGGCGCAGGTACTCGAGGTCAACGTTGCTGTTGACGCCCAGCTGGAAGGTCTCCTCGCCGAGCCGCGCCACCGTGACGTCGCTGCGGATGCCGCCGTCGTCGTTGAGCAGGAGGGTGTAGGTCACCGCCCCGGGCTTCTTCGCGATGTTTCCCGTGCTGAGCCGCTGGAGCAGCGACAGCGCTCCGGGCCCGCTCACTTCGAGCCGCTTCAACGGCGTCATGTCGTAAAGGCCGACGGCCGTGCGGGTCCGCCAGGCTTCGGCCGCCGAAATCTCGGAGTGGAACATCCCCGCCCATTCGCCGCGCGGAGGCGCCTGCCATTCCTCGGGGAGCTCAGCGAGCAGTGGGCGGTTGGCTTCGAACCAGTGAGGGCGTTCCCAGGCCGCCGACTCAAGGAAAAACGCTCCAAGTTCCTTCTGGCGGGAGATGAACGGGCTGACGCGAAGATCGCGCGGGGATTCCCGGGGCTGCAGCGGATGCAGCACGTCGTAGATCTCCACGAAGTTCTGCTGCGAAGTTTCGCTGACGTAGGCGTCGCTTGTCTGCACCTTCTCGAAGCGGGTCACCTCGCACCCGTGAAGGTCGGTCCGGGACTGCCCCTCGACGAGCAGTTCCGCCATGGCCTTGGCCACGCCGGCCGAGTGGGTCACCCAGACGGCCTCCGCCACGTAGAACCCGTCGACCTCGGCAGATTCACCAAGGAGCGGACCGCCGTCGGGGGTGAACGAGAAGATCCCGTTGAAGCCCTCCGCGATCCGCGCCCCCTGCAGTGCGGGGAGCAGTTCCTGACTGTCCTTCCACGAGGGAAGGAAATCGGCTTCGGTGAAGTCGAGGCGGGACGGCATGCGGTGCTCGGACATCTCATCGGCGCCGACGCGGGGGAGGGTGTCGAGGTCAACCGGCATGGGGCGGTGCGCGTAGCTGCCGATCCCGATCCGGTCGCCGTGTTCGCGGTAGTAAAGGTCCTTGTCCTGGTAACGCAGGATCGGCAGCCGGGCGCCGCCGGGCTCGTTCTGTGCACCGTGCCCGGGCAGCGGCGTCGTCTTCACGTACTGGTGGGCCAGCGGCAGCAGCGGCACCTTCATGCCGACCATCTTTCCGACCTCCCGGCCCCAGAACCCCGCGCATGTGACCACGATGTCCGCGGGGACGACGCCGTCGGAGGTCTCGACGCCGGTGACCCTGCCGTTGGACTGGGTGACGCCGGTGACGGGGGTGGATCCGATGAACTTCACCCCTGCCTCTGAGGCGCGGCTGATGAGCAGCTGGACGGCGCGGGCGGCGGACGCGAGGCCGTCGGTGGGGATATACAGCCCGCCGAGCACGGCGTCCGACTTCAGCAGCGGGTAATGCTTCTCGCACTCGTCAGGGTCGATCAGCCGGCCCTCGATACCCCAGGAGGTTGCAAATCCCAGCCTGCGCTTCAGCTCGCCAAGCCTCGCCTCGGTTGTGGCGAGCTCAAGCCCGCCGACCTGGTTGAAGCAGGAGGTTCCGTCGTCGGCGCGCAGGGAGAGCAGCTTGTCCACTGTATAGCTGGCAAAGTCCGTCATGGTCTTCGACGGGTTGGTCTGGAAGACGAGGCCTGGTGCATGCGACGTGGACCCGCCGGCAAGGTGCAGCGGCCCCTGCTCAAGGACGGTGATGTTGGTCCAGCCTCGGGTCGCGAGTTCGTCGGCGAGGTTCGCTCCAACGATGCCGGCGCCGATGATAACTACGCGGGGTGATGCGTTCATTCTTGTTCTCCTGGTGGCGTCAGCGGAATACGACGGTGCGGGTGTTGCTCAGCAGGACCCGGTGCTGGCAGTGCCAGCGCACTGCCCGGGCCAGCGCCTGCGATTCGGCGTCGCGGCCCACTGTCACTAGGGCGTTGGCGTCCTGGGTGTGGTCGACCCGGAACACTTCCTGCTCGATGATTGGCCCTTCGTCGAGATCCGGGGTCACGTAGTGGGCGGTGGCGCCCACAAGTTTCACGCCCCGGTCGTACGCCTGGTGGTAGGGCTTGGCGCCCTTGAAGCCGGGAAGGAAGGAGTGGTGGATGTTGATGGCGCGCCCGCGCAGCGCGGTGCACAGCTCGTCGGAGAGGACCTGCATGTAGCGGGCCAGGACCACAAGGTCCGCGTCGTATTCCTCGACCAGTTCCAGCAGCCTGCGCTCGGCCGCCGGCTTGGTGTCGGCGGTGACCGGAACGTGGATGAAGGGCAGGCCGGCGGCCTCCGCCATGGAACGCAGGTCCTCATGGTTCGAGACGACGACGGCGAGCTCCCCGCCGAGGCTGCCTGCCTTCCACCGGGAGATCAGGTCATTGAGGCAGTGGCCGAACCGGGAGACCATCACCAGCACCCGCTGCGGGCGGCCGTCGTGGATGGTGAAGTCCATTCCGAAGTCGGCTGCGATCGCCGCAAACTCCTCGGCGAGGCCCTCGGCTGTGACCTCGGGGGACTCCCCGGTGAAGGCCGTGCGCAGGTAAAGGTTTCCGCTGACATGGTCATCGAACTGCTGGTGTTCAACGATGTCGAATTCCCGGTCGGCAAGGAAGCAGGTTATTGCCCGGACGATGCCGGGGCGCTCCGGACAGGCGAGGGTCAGCACGAATTGGGCGGTCCTGGTCTGGGGGTCTGTCACGGAGCCACCGGAGGGGCGGCTTCCAAGAGCAGTTGTCACTAATTCTCCTTTGAGGTTTCGGCGGCGACAGGACAGCGCCGCTCACCGGTGGCACAGCGTTCATCGCATTGATGCTTGGTGACCAGGTCGAACTGCGCGCCGCGGTGCTGGCTGACACCGGAGCGGACGGCACGTTCGACGACGGAGCTGGCAAGGCGCCGCCGCAACGACAACGGATCCCTGCGGAGATCGCGCGTCAAGGCGAAGCAGAGCAGCAGCATCACCAGGACAAACGGAAGGGCGGCGATGATCGTGATCCGTTGGAGCCCGGAGAGGGCCTCCGCCGGCTCGTCGCCTCCTGCCATCAGCATCACTGCCGCGACTGCGCCGGTGAGCACGCCCCAGAAGATCACGAGTCCGCGGGTCGGGTGTTCGGTGCCGTTGGAGCTGAGCGAGGACATCACCAGGGAGGCCGAATCGGCGCCGGTGACGAAGAAGATTGCTACAAGCACCATGGCCAGGATTGCTGTTGCGGCGGCGATTCCGCCGGAGAGGGGCAGGTTCCTCAGGAGGTCGAACAGGGCGCCGTCGAAGTCGATCGAGGGTGCGCCGTCGACGATTGTGACGAGCCCGTCGTTCGGGTCATCGGTTGCATCGGCTGCCTGCTGGACGCCGAATGCGGCTCCGCCGAAGATGCCGAACCAGATGACGCTGACCATGCTCGGCACGAGGAGGACGCCGGTGACGAACTGGCGGATGGTGCGGCCGCGGCTGATCCGGGCGATGAACATGCCCACGAAGGGCGTCCATGAGACCCACCAGGCCCAGTAGAAGATGGTCCAGCCGGACATCCACTCGCGCAGCGCCTCGTCACCGACGGCCTCGGTGCGTGAAGCCATTTCGGCAAAGTCACGGGCGTAGTCACCGATCGCTGCGGGGATCAGATTCAGGATGAACAGGGTGGGGCCGGCGACGAAAACGATCAGGGCGAGGAGGACGGCCAGCACCATGTTGATGTTGGCGAGCCATTGGATGCCGCGGCGGATGCCGGAGACGGCAGAGGCAACAAAGCAGACGGTAAGTATCGCGATGATCGCCACGAGCACCGGGGTGCCGAGCTCGCCGACCCAGCCGTTGGAGGCGAGGCCGCTTCCAATCTGGAGCGAACCAAGGCCCAGCGATGCGGCGGTGCCGAAGAGCGTCGCGAAGATCGCGAGGATGTCGATGAACTTGCCTGCCGGGCCTTCGACCGTGCGGCGGCCAAACAGCGAGGTGAAGGCGGCGGAGATCAGCTGACGGCGGCCGAGGCGGAAGGTGCCGTAGGCGATGGCGATGCCCACGACGGCGTACATCGCCCAGGGATGGAGCGTCCAGTGGAAGATCGAGGTGGCCATGGCCGTCTGGATGGCGGCGGGCGTCTGCCCGTCGACCGTCCCGGGCGGCGGAGAAACGTAGTGATAGAGCGGCTCGGCCACCCCGTAGAACATCAGGCCGATTCCCATGCCTGCAGCGAACATCATGGCAATCCAGGAGATGGTGCGGAACTCAGGCTTTTCGCCGTCCTTGCCGAGGGGAATGTCCCCGAAGCGGCCCAGGGCGAGCCAGAGCACGTACACAACAAAGAGGGATGCCAGGGCGATGAAGAGCCAGCCCGTGTTCTGCATGACCCAGTTCAGCGCCGTCTGGGAGGTGGTCGACATGCTTTCGGTGCCGAGGAAGCCCCACAACACAAAGGCAAGGGCCAGTACGCCGGTGATTCCGAAGATTACCCTGTCGAGCCCCAGCGGGCGCGGGGGGCGGGCCGCCGCGGATTCTGAACGCCCGACGTCCTGCTGCAGTTCGTCGAGAATCCGCTCATTGTCTTCACTGGGCGGGAGGGGTTCGTAGCCGGCAGGGTGCAAGGATCCACCCCGAAGGCCATTCTCCGTGCCTCTTGCGACAGGGATTTCGTTGCTGGTTGCCATGGCTCTTCCTTTGGATGGATGCTCGGGCCGTTCAGGTCTGGCCGTTGATGCTCAGTCCGGGCGGGAGGTTGGGGGCATCGCTTGACTCGGCGACCATGATGTCGCCGTCGACCACTGTTACTTCATGGACGCGCACGGGAAGCTTGGCCGGTGGGGCATCGACCCTGCCCGTCCGCAGGTCAAACTTTGATGCGTGTAATGGGCATTCGACCTCGCAGTCCTCAACCCACCCATCGGCGAGGGATGCATCCTGATGGGTGCAGGTGTCGTCGATCGCGAAAAGCTCGCCGTCCTCCGTATGGAAAACGGCGATGGGTGGCGAGGTATCGAGACGCAGGGCATCGCCCCGCGCTAGTTCGGTGAGGGGGCATGCCTTATGCATGAAGGTGGCCTCTCTATGGTGAGGAGCGGGCCCGGTCGGCGGTTGTTCCACATGAATCAACGAAGACCGCGATAAGCAACAGCGTGAGGTATATCACAGGGGTATGTCAAGGGCTGCGACGGAGCAATTTCCCCTCTTGACACGGTCTCCGCGCTTCCCGCAGAGTGTTCCGTATGACGAAGTACGTTGCGCATTACGCACAACATGGCAAGGAGCTGGTTTGCAGACTCTGGTAATCGTCGGAGCTTCCCTCGCAGGGCTTTCGGCAGCACGGGCAGCACGCGCCCAGGGTTTCACCGGGCAGCTGGTCATCGTAGGGGATGAGCTGCACCGGCCCTACGATCGGCCCCCGCTCTCAAAGGATTTCCTGCTCGGGAGAATCCCGGCCGAGGAGCTCGGCCTCGAGGCGGACCTCGACGAACTGCAGGCCGAATGGGTGCTCGGAGCGCCGGCCGTCTCCCTTGACGCCGCAACGCGCACCGTCCACCTCAAGGGTGGGCGATCCATCGAAGCCGACGGCGTGGTCATCGCGACCGGAGCCCGGGCGCGGACACTTCCCTGCCTCGCCGGACTTCACAATGTTTTCACACTGCGGACGATGGCCGATGCGCAAAGCCTCGCCCCGGAGCTCGTGGCCGGCAGCAGGTTGACCATCATCGGCGGCGGGTTCGTTGGCGCCGAAGTCGCAGCGACAGGGGCCTGCCTCGGGATGGAGGTCACGATCATCGACACCAAGCCCGTGCCCTTCGCCGCTCAGTTGGGCGAGGAGATGGGCGCACATGTCGCGGCCCTCCACCGGGCCAACGGCGTGAACCTCCTGTCGGGCGCGGCAGTCGAGGATTACTACTGCAGTGAAGGCAACGTCACCGGGATGCGGCTCGCGGACGGGCGGTATGTTCCGGCCGACGTCGTCGTCGTCGGAATCGGTGCGGAGCCGAACACCGAGTGGCTTAAGGATTCGGGCGTCCTGGTGCAGAACGGCGTCGTCTGCGACGGCATGGGCCGCACCAATGTCCCGGGGATCGTAGCGGTGGGGGACTGCGCCGCCTGGTTCGACAACTCCTGCGGAAACCACCGCCGGATGGAGCACTGGACCGGCGCGCTGGAGCGGCCGGCTCTCGCCGTCGCCGCCCTGTTGAATGAGGACACCCTCCAGTTGCCGCTGCGGCCCGGCTATTTCTGGTCCGACCAGCACGGGGTCAAACTGCAGTTCGCGGGAGACCGTACCGGCTCCGACCGGCTGGTGATCGAGGCGGGGGATCCTTCGGTCCACAGCTTCCTCGCCGTTTATTACTGCGGCGACCGCCCGGTGGCGGTCCTCGGAATGAACCAGCCACGCCTATTCACCAAGTGGCGGCGTTCCCTAAGCACCACCCACGTCCTGGCCGAGGCCGTGCTGTCTTCCTGATTTTTGCTTTCTAGTCCTGTTCCTGGGAGGAGTAATTGTGTCTGTTGAGGTAAATACACCGAGTCTGCTCCCGACGTTGCCGGGGTACACCTACGTCGACGAGGGAGTGTTCCGGGCCGAGCAGGAACGGATCTTCGAGCAGATGTGGTTCTGTGCCGTGCGTTCGGCGGACCTTGATAAGCCCGGCGCGTACAAGACGGTGCAGATCGGACGGGAGAGCGTGCTGATCTCCCGGACCCGCAAGGGCGGGATCCGCGCCTTCTACAACATCTGCCGCCACCGTGGAGTGAAGCTGTGCATGGAGGAATCCGGGCAGGCCGCGCGGTCGTTCCAGTGCCCGTACCACGCGTGGACCTACGACTTCGAGGGCAAGCTGATTGCGGCCCCTAACCTGACGAAGATGCCCGACATCGACCGGGACGAGTACGGACTGGTCAAGGTGCACGTGCGGGAGTACCTCGGGTATGTGTGGGTGTGCCTTGCCGCCGAGCCGCCGTCGTTCGAGGAGGAGGTGATGGGCGCGATCGAGGAGCGCCTCGGGGACCTGCGGGCCATCGAGGGCTACGACGTGGAGCACCTGAGCCTGGGCCGGCGCATCCGCTATGACGTGAAGGCCAACTGGAAACTCATCATTGAGAACTTCATGGAGTGCTACCACTGCGCCACGATCCACCCGGAGCTGACCGAGGTGCTTCCGGAGTTCGCCGACGGGCTTGCGGCGCAGTTCTTTGTGGGCCACGGGGCGGAGTTCGGCGGGGATGTCAAGGGCTTCACCGTCGACGGCTCCGAGGGATTCGACCGGATTCCGGGGATCGAGGAGGACCAGGACCGTCGGTACTACGCGATCACGATCAAGCCCACGGTGTTCGTGAACCTGGTGCCGGACCACGTGATCATCCACCGCATGTTCCCGATGGCGGCCGACCACACCATCGTGGAGTGTGACTGGCTGTACCTGCCAAGCGTGGTCGAGTCCGGGAAGGACCTCACCGCCTCGGTCGAGCTGTTCCACCGGGTGAACCAGCAGGACTTCGATGCCTGTGAGCGCTGCCAGCCGGCGATGAACTCGAAGGTCTACGCCAAGGGCGGGGTGCTGGTGCCCAGCGAACACCACATCCGTGAATTCCACGACTGGGTTGAAAGCAAGGTCGGCGACATTGTGCCGACCCGGTAGCAGTCAGCGTCCCGTGTAACCCATCTTCGAACTGATCAACTGCCCGGCCTGTGCGAGTGATTCGACCAGGCCGGGCTTGTTGTTGGGATCGAAGCGGAAGGCCGGCCCGGAGATACTGACGGCTCCGATGACGACGCCGAGATGGTTTCGCACGCCGACAGCAATGGCGCAGAGTCCAATCTCGAATTCCTCGACGACCGTGGCGTAGCCGTTGTGGGCGACGTCGAGGAGCTGTGTCTCGAGCTCCTTGCGGCTGGTGATGGTCAGCGGGGTGCGTGCGGGGAGGCCGGTTTCCTTGAGGATCCGGTCGCGCTCGTCGGATGTCAGGGAGGCGAGGAGCACTTTCCCGCTCGACGTGGCGTGCAGGGGAGTGAGGCTGCCGATCCAGTCGTAGGTGGCCAGGGTTGAGGGCCCCATCGCCTGGTCGACGTTGACTGCGAAGTTTGAGCGAAGCACCGCGAGGTTGACGGTTTCCTTGAACTCGCCGGCCAGTGCTTCGAGCACCGGCCGGGCTTCCCTGACGAGGCTGAGCCGGCCCGGGATGGAGCTGGCGAGGCGCAGGATGCCGAACCCGAGCTGGTATTTCCCGCGCTCGCTGTTTTGCTGGACCATTTCGCGTGCGACGAGGGAGCCGAGCAGGCGTGATGCGGTGGACTTGTGGATGTGCATCTCTTCGGCGATTTCGCTGACGCCGGCGTTGCCGTCGCGGGCCAGGATCTCAAGGATGGCCATGGCCCGGTCGACTGACTGGACGCCGCCGGTTTGGGCGATTTCGATGTCGAGATCCGGGTCGGGGGAAATATCGGAAGCCATGAACCCATGCTCTCACTTATTGGGTGGGGGCCGGTTCGGGGCGTCGGCGGTTATGCACCGACCGACAACGGCGCCGCCACCTGGTGCGTCACCTACGACTCGGCGGACGTGCCGGGGACTGGATCCAGCGGGTGTCTCCGCGGACCTTGCAGAGCCGGCTCTGGTGGAATTCATCGATGAGGAGGTCGCGCCGAAGTACGGGATGGATATTGAGTTCAAGGGGCTGAGCGACAGCAACACGATCAACCGGGCGGTGAGCGAGGGTGAGGTCGCGGCGACGATCTACCAGCACAAGCTGTGGCTGGGGCAGGTCCTTGAGGCGAACCCTGACTTCCGGGAGACGGCGGTGGGCCCGGTGTTCCGGTGGTGCTTTGGCATCTGGTCGGATAAGTACAAGACCGTGGAGGAGATTCCCGGCGGCGGGACCGTGTCGCTGTATTCGGATCCGGCGAACGAGGCCCAGGGGCTGTGGCTGCTGGAGCGCGCAGGGCTGATCACGCTGAAGGAAGGGGTGAACAAGTGGGAGGCAACGCAGAAGGAAATTGCCGAGAACCCGAAGAACCTTCAGTTCCGGCTGCTCGACTTCGCCGCGCAGTCGAGGGCGCTGCCCGACCTCGATGCGGCCGTTGGGTACACCGAGTACTACACGGCGGCGAAGATCCCGCTGGAGCAGCAGATCTTCGCGCCGCCCGCCCAGGATGAGTTTCGCCTCGCAGCTGACCGTGGGCACGGAGTACCTGGAGACGGAGAACATTAAGAAGCTGACCCAGGCGTTCCAGGATCCGGCCGTGCAGGAGTTTCTGTCGACCGATCCGGAGGTGAAGGGGCTGCTGCTGCCGATTGAGGGGGAGTAGCGGCATCGATGCGGTACTCTCCGTTTGCTTCACAGCCGCACTTCGCCAATGAGACATTGGCCGGCGGTGGTCACTGTCGCGTAATTGCGCCACCGACGAGGAGCCTTCGCAGCTCCAGGGGGAGTCGGCTGCCGGACGGCACGAAGATGTCATTGGCCGAATTGGCATATCACCAGCTGCGGGACAAGCTGATCATGCTGGAGATCCCGTCCCGGGGGGGAGCCATCAAGGACGGGCAGCTTGCAGCTGAGCTGGGCATCGGCCGCACGCCGATGCGGGAGGCGTTGAAGGGGCTGGAGCTCGACCACCTCGTTGTCTCCTATCCGCGCAGAAGCAACTTCGCCACGGTAGTGATCACCACCGAGCTCGTTGACGTGTCCGAGATCCGCGCCACGCGCAAACCGCTCGTCGCGCGGCGGGCAGCCGAGGTGGCGACGGCGGCGATGCGGGCCGAGCTGCGCGAGATGGATGCTGCAACCGGGGGGGGGGCTCGGCGGAAGTCAGCCCCCACGACCTGATGCGCATGAGATGAAGGTCTACTGCCTCACCGCCCGGACGTCGGCGAATCCTTACCTCAATTGTGTGTTGATCCGCTGCGACAATCCGGCCGCCCGGATCTGGTGCTTGGTAGTTGGGAAGGTTCCGTCTGTGGTGGAACGCATCGCAGAACACGTGGAACTGCTC
The DNA here is from genome assembly GCF_058269175.1 of Arthrobacter sp. TJ-254. Lineage (NCBI taxonomy): Bacteria > Bacillati > Actinomycetota > Actinomycetes > Micrococcales > Micrococcaceae > Arthrobacter > Arthrobacter sp. TJ-254. The sequence continues at coordinate 276,812 of NZ_JBZCNF010000003.1, forward strand.
CAATCGAAAGCTCGGAGCGACGCGGAACGGGCCGCCGAGGTAGCCGCGGGAGCATTTCAACACACTGGACATACGCGATTCTGCCGGATAGGCCGCCTTCAGAGAGTATTCCCGGGCCAGCCTTCAATCTAAGAAAAACGTCAGACCTGACAAACGTCACGAGTGCCGAACTCACGACTCAAAGATCGGGTTAGCTTCGGATTGGAGTGTCGCTCGTTTCCTGATAACTCATCCGCCTAAGGTGGAGCAGGATCAGATAAAGGAAGACGAGCATGAATATTGCAGAAATTAGTGTGGTTGCTGACACCGTTACGGCGGCATCAGCGGTAGCTGGCATTGTCATTGCTACCGCCCTTGGGCTGAAATCCATAAATCTCGCGGGTGATTCTGTGGAGATCTCCAAAGAAACCGCGAATATTGCCTCGGAAACTCAGAAGCGCGCGGAGAAAGACTACATCGCAGGGCGTGCGGACTATATCGCCGCGAACCTAGGTAACGTTATCGACCAAGTTGCACAGTTCAGGGCCGATATACATATGTTTTGGAAGGAAGTACCGCGTGCGCTTCTGGAGTCGTCGGAAGCTCACGTCCTAGCGGGTGGACTAACACCCTCTCAGGTGGAGGTGGAACTGAGGCGTAACGAATTGGAGAATAGGATTACGTTCCTTGAGGAGCAGCGACTGGCTTCTGAAGCTGCAGTTCATGGTTCTGTCTATAGGCTCAACGCCGCTGGACAACGTTTAATAGATTCCCTCGAGAGCACGAAGCACCTACCAGTAGATCCCGGCCATGCGAGCATGGCATTCCATGCAGACTCGGCAATCGCCGTTGTCAAACTAGTTCTCCGCTCGGTGCATCCAAATTACCTGTCGTTGATACCAGATGAGATGCCGCCTGCACCGCACGATGGTGAATTTGAAGGATGGTTCACCGATAACTTGCATCTAAGGGTCGACAATGAGGAGGACCGACGGGTCCAGGCTCAGGCACAGGCGTGGATCGCTCGTGAGTTGAGAAGTCTGGCGCATCCCTCTACTGCGACTCTGACCGACAGATTTATCGAGAATTTTGCAGTGGAGCGTTTGTACGAAGAGGTTTCCCAGATTACCGAGAGTCTGTACCTCACTGCTGCGCCTTGACCTTCCCGAGTAGCCGGGAGTTGGATTGTTCGGTCGGAGAGTCCCAGGTCCTGAACCAGATGTCAGGTTTTCCCTGAGTGACTGCTGAGGTCAAAATTCCCGTCGAGGTTGTTCGGTCCCACATGATGCGGCTCAAAGGGAGACCTATAACGATGGTCGGACCAAGTATCAGTGTCGAAAAACCTCCGTAAACATACTCTCGCGGAGCCTATTCGAGTCAGCGAAACGTCTTAGTCCGCATCTGCTTCATACCCAGCCGGCCGAGGCTGCTCACCTCGAAGGTGTACGCATGGGGCCCGCTATAGTGCGATGAGATTGTCAGTATGAGTGCTACTGATACTCATACTGATGTCGGTCCCCTGTCCGGCGGCACAGTTCCGCCCGTTGGGTGTCATGCAAAATTTTAGAGAGGAACCGGAATGGCCAGTCCCACCGCGCTTGAACCCGAGGAGACACCGATAACGACTGCGGAGAAGGCGTCGGAGCAGCTCCAGAAGCTGGTAGGCAGAGTAATCGACACAGGCGCCGGTCCACTGGCAGGGTCGATCGCATGGGCTGAGGATCGGCTGGAACGCGTCCAAGGACCCCGCTACGAGCCCAACGCTGCCCCGACGCGGAAAGCTAGGCCGGATGAGCGCGAGGATATCGAGAAGACAATAAAGAGGCTGATCGTTGAGTCGGTCGAAGCAGCTGGCGTCAACGGTTTCGTGACTGGGCTCGGTGGGTTCATCGCAATGCCAATCACCGTTCCCGCGAACATGGCGGGCGCACTCGTAATCAATGCACGTCTCACCGCCGCCATCGCATACCTGCGTGGGTATGACCCCAAGGATCCACATGTCCGTACGGTGGTCACGCTTATCGCCGTGGGTTCGAACGCACAGCAGATCGCGAAGACCATCGGCATTAAGGCGGGCGAGAAGGTGGCGATGCAGGTGATCAAGAAGCTCCCGATTGTGCTGATTCACGAAATCAACAAGAAGGCTGGTTTCATGCTCCTGGCCAAGTACGGCTCGAAGCGTTCGCTCATCACTTTGGCGAAGGGCGTACCTCTCGTCGGCGGAGTAGTCGGCGGAGGGGTGGATGCGACCATGACCGGTGTAATTGGTCGCACCGCTAGAGCGATGTTCCCCGTCGATTGAGTGGTTCGCTTCTCAAAGCCAACCCAGTGGATGCGCGAAATGGAGCCAGCGCCGGAATGGGCCGATGATGATGGTGTCGTTGAAGCCGAGACTAGCCTTGGCCGCACTTCTTACACGACCACCAGGGAGTAGCTGACAACAAGCACGCCGAAATCCCCCCCGCCAGTGCTCTCAAAAATATCAGCTGTCGCGGAAGATGACGTGGATTCCCAGCGAACCAAACATGCCGGTCAGCATGGTTCGGGTGTTTCGGGCTGCCTGCTTCCGAAGCTCCGACTCCTCCGCGGCGGTGGTTATCTTCGCTTCTGCGAGTTGGTAGAACTCCGTCTGCTCGGGCGTTTCAAACGCGTCGACTATCCGGTCGAAGATGCCGCGTTTCTGATCGTATAAGTATGTCCGGTCAGAGTTGAGGTTGGGCTTGTCGAGTATCGGCTCTGGCAGCCGGACGGTCACCGACTTGCCGTCCGCGGACAGCTTCAGGTCCTCCTCGTCGAGCCCTGACAGATCCACGTAAGAGTTGACCGTGCCCGCCGCGACGAAGAGTGTTCGTCGTCCAGCGAGGATGTCGGGCGCAAAAGGTACGTCCTTCTCGCTGTCCAGTATCACCTCGAAGTTGCCCACCGCAGCGTGGTATTGGCTGATTTCCTGTACTGACTTCAGCAGTACGGGCTGGCTCCGGTCAATCTGGCTCACCTGAAACGGGCTGGCCCCAAAGAGGTTTACGGCACCAAGCCCGGCCAGCACCAGGATGGGCATGCCAACCACCACAAACGCGATGGTCTTTAGAAGCTTGGTGATCGCCGGTCTCCTTCCAGCTCTTGAAAGGCCCGGGGCCGTTCCTGCGGGTTCGCCTGTCCGGCGGGTGCCAGGTGGGCTGATTGCAGCCTCAGTGTAGCGCGGGTCTCGACTCGGCTGGCGGGCGCAATCCCAGCCGCCGTGCTATCAGCGGCGGCTGACTTCGGCCTGATCAGAACACTTGGATCGGCCAATGAGTAGTGCGGGCCCACGTCTATGGGTTTTGGTTTTCATTTCGTAGTCATCATGGCGATAAACATGGCTGCTGCGACGGCTTCATCGGCATTTCTGACGTCCTCCAACCGCACCGCACGAAGAATGTTTTCCTGCTGGCTCTGCGAGAGGGCTTCGGTGAAGTCGACCGTGCTGGCCGCATCCATTTCGCTCTAGCAGTCCTGATTTGGGACAACAGCCATACCCAGCTGGGGCTCCTAGGAATCCCACGTTGGAAACCGCACCCTAGCGGGGGCTGAGGCCTTGGCAACACGATTATGATTCCTCATAGCAGTGGGATAGAAGTGAATCTTGTTACAGCTGTGCATAATGGCTTCGGAGCTCTTGTCGCCAGATGGGCTGAGCCCGCTGGGGAAGTTCGAAGCACAGGAGCAGGTCTTGACAGTTACAGCCACGCATCGGGAACTCAACGTCGCACCCGGGTCGGTGGTCCGTGTCCGTGACGAGGACTGGCTCGTCACCAGCGTAGAGAAATCCGTCGACGGCACTCTCATCCGGGTCCAGGGCCTCAGCGAGCTAGTCCGTGACACCACGGCCGCCTTCTACTCCGCACTGGACACCATCGACGTGGTGGACCCCGCCAAATCCAAAGTCGTCGCCGATGACACACCGAACTATCGCCGGGCCCGCCTGTTCCTGGAAACCACTCTCCGTAAGACTCCGACACCCCAATCGGCGGAGTACCTGACTGTTTCCACCCGCATGCTGTCGCGGAACCTTAAGTATCAGCAGATCGCCGTCGCAAAGGCTCTAGACACCAAAAACATCCGCCCACGCATTCTGATTGCCGACGCCGTGGGCCTCGGCAAGACACTCGAGATCGGCATGATCCTCAGCGAGCTGGTCAAGCGCGGCCGCGGCGAGCGCATTCTCGTCGTCACCCCGCGCCATGTGCTGGAGCAGATGCAGCACGAGCTCTGGTGCCGCTTCGCCCTGCCGTTCGTCCGCCTCGACTCCGCTGGCATCCAAAACATTCGGCAGAAGCTCCCGGCCACGCGTAACCCCTTCACTTATTACAAGCGAGCCATCATCTCGATGGATACGCTCAAGAGCCCCCGCTACCGGACCCAGCTCGGCAAGCTGCACTGGGACGCGGTGGTGATTGACGAGGCCCACAATGTGACCAACACCCAAGCCATGAACAACGAGCTCGCCCGGGTGCTCGCACCGAACACCGAGGCCCTCATCCTGGCTTCAGCCACCCCGCACAACGGACGCAATGAATCGTTCGCGGAAATCCTGCGCCTGCTCGATCCCACCGCCGTCCGCCCGGACGGCACGTTCGACCCCAAGCAGGTGGAAAATCTCATCATCCGACGCCACCGGCACAGCCCGGAAGTCGCCCAAGAAGTCGGCGCGGACTGGGCCGAGCGGGAAGAACCGGACAACAGGCTGGTCGCCGCATCCCCCGCGGAAAACGCCATTGCCGAAGAGCTCTCCGACATCTGGCTGTACCCCGAAGGCAAACCGGCACCGTACTCGGGGCAGAATGGCGCGCTGTTCTCCTGGACTCTCGCCAAAGCATTCCTCTCCAGTCCTGCTGCGCTGCTCGAAACGGTCACCGAGCGCCTCAGGAAACTCGACGCCGATTCTCCCTCCGAGGCCAGAGAAGCCGAAGCGCTCAAGCGGCTCAGCACGCTCGCCGAGGCCGCCGGGACTAGTCAATCCGCCAAGTACACCGAGCTCGTTAGCTACCTAAGGAAGATCGGCGTCGGCAAGGGTTCCCCAATGCGGGCCGTGGTCTTCGCCGAGCGCGTCGCCACCCTCAAATGGCTGCGGGAGACACTGCCCAAAGCCCTCGGCCTCAAACCGGAAAACGTCGGCCTCCTGCATGGTGGCCTCAGCGACGTCGAGCAACAAGACATCGTGGACCAGTTCAAGCGCGGCAACAGCCCGCTTCGTGTTCTGGTCACCGGCGACGTCGCGTCCGAAGGCGTGAACCTGCACGCCGAATGCCACCACCTGATCCATTTCGACATCCCCTGGAGCCTCATCCGCATCGAACAGCGGAACGGCCGCATCGACCGGTTCGGCCAGCGCCATAAACCGCAGATCACCACCTTGCTCCTAAACCCGCACAACACCCGATTCTCCGGCGACGTCAAGGTCCTCACGCGGCTGATGGAACGCGAGCACGAGGCGCACACGGTCCTCAACGACGTCGCCTCCCTGATGGGGCAGTACAGCGTCAAGCAGGAGGAAGACGCCATCCGCGACGTCCTCCTCGGCAAGAAGGACTTCGAGGACGTTGTCGGGGAGCCCGACGCCGACCCGGGCTCGGGCGACCTTTGGGACTTCCTCGACTTCGAGGCCTTGAAGGACGGCAAGGAAACCGCGACCATCCCGGTGGAGAAGCCGCTCGGTCTCTACTCCACGGACTTGGACTTCCTGGATGAAGCCCTCAACGAGGCCTTCGGTGATCCGCATAAGGTCCTTGGCTGGACCGTCCACGCCGGACACGGACTCGCCGAACTCAACCCGCCAGTTGACCTTCAGCACCGCCTGGGCTACCTCCCGCAGGACTACCTGTCCGAGCGGCGCGTCACCGAGCGCCTCAAACTCGCAACCACGGTCGACGCCGGTACCCGGGAACTGAACCGCGCCCGCGAATCCGACGACATGAGCTGGCCCGAGGCCCATTACCTCGGCCCGCTCCACCCCGTCCTGGACTGGGCAAGCGACCGGGCCCTGTCCTCGATGTCACGCAGCGAGGTCCTCGTTATCCGTGGGGATGTCGACGCCACCCAGGTCCTGCTCATGGGAACGCTTATGAACCGCCGCGGTCAGGTGGTCTCCAAAGCCTTCATCGCGGTGGACTTCCCCGACCCGACGAACCCGACATTCTGTCTCTCCGAACCCCTCGAGGATCTGGGTGAGCATCTGGGCAGCATCGGGGTCGATGCCAAGGCGACCAACCCTGGACCGGTCACAGTGGACGGCCTGCAGGCGATGCTCCCGCAGGCGGTGGAAAGCGCCCGTCAGACCATGCAGCTCACCTTCGAGGCGGCCGCAGCTTTGGCCAACAAGCGCCTGCAGGCGTGGAAGGACCGGGCCACAGGCTGGACCCAGTTGTCCTTCGACTTCGCCCAGCGTGCGGAAGTGAAAAAGCAACGGGAGCGTGTCAGCGAGGAGCAGCGCATCGCGGAGTCGCTCGCCCCGGCGCAACGCCTCGTCCGCCCCCTCCTGATCGTCGTTCCCCGAGCAACCCCTGTCGCTGTCCCGGAAGGTGCCGACCAGTAATGCCATCCTTTGATTCCATCGTTGTGGGTGAAAACTGGGTCAGCGAACACTTCTTCAACACGGATTCCACCAAGGAATCCTTTCAGGCCGAGGTCGTCAAACTCCGCAAGACTTGGGACGAGGCAGCCAAGGACAACGACTCCACCACCCCGACCCGCTTTGCCGAGATTCGCGGCCGCCTCCAAGTCGTCCTCGCCGGGCTGTCGGAAGACCCGTCGGGTGCGTCTCAGGCCTACGCCCTGCTGCGCGGCGCCCTCGGATTCAGAGGCACGACGGCGACGGTCACCTTCGAACGCAGTGGGACTGAAACGCTCGTCCCCGGCGTGTGGGCCACAGAGAACTCCGAGGTTCTCTTCGTCGAGGCCGCCCCGGCGGACGGACTGGAAGACGTATTGTCCATGATCCTGCCGCTCGGGCGGGTTTTGGTGGACGGCAAAGAGCCGTCCCCGGCGCTGACAGTGGCAAAGGTGGTGTCCGAGGCGTATCTGTCGGACAAGGCGCCGAAGTTCGTGGTCATCATGGCTGGCCGCTGGCTGGTGCTCACCGAACAGGAGCGCTGGGCCGAAGGCCGCTACCTGGCCGCTGACGTGCTCCTGGTCGCGGACCGCAACGACACCAAGAAGAACGCCGAGACGGACCGGTTCCTGGCGATCTTCGGCCGCGACTCCCTCAGGCCGTCACCGGACGGCTCCATCTGGTGGGACGGCGTCCTCGAGGCCTCCGTCAAACACACCGTGGGCGTCTCCCAGGACCTGCGAGAAGGCATCCGCCGCTCCATCGAAATCATCGCCAACGATGTCCTGGACCGCCGCCGTGCAGCAGGTTTGAGCGTCGAGGACATCGACGGGCAGATTCTGGCACGCCAGTCCCTGCGGTTCCTCTACCGGATCCTCTTCCTGCTTTACGCGGAGGCCTCTCCAGAGATGGGAGTCCTCCCGGTCGGAGCCGGTGAGTACAACGAGGGCTACGGCCTGGACCGGCTGCGGGAGCTGACACTGGTCAACATCCAGTCCCCGGAGTCCCGTCGCGGCACCCACATCTACGAATCACTCGCTCAGCTCTTCCACCTGGTCGATAATGGCCACGTTCCGGCAGGGGCAAACCCCTCCGACGATGCTTCCACCGAGAATGAAGGCCTGCTCTTTCAGCCGCTCAAGGCCGACCTCTTCCACGATGCCGCAACATCGCTCATCAACGACACCAAACTCAGCAACGCCGAACTGCAGCGCGTCCTGCAGCATCTGCTGCTGAGCAAGGAGGTTAGGGGCAAGGACCGGGGCTTCATCTCCTACGCCGAACTGGGTATCAATCAGCTAGGGGCCGTCTACGAGGGCCTCATGTCCTACACGGGCTTCATTGCCGGGGAGCCCCTGCACGAGGTGGCCAAGGACGGCAACTCGGAAAAGGGCTCCTGGGTGGTCCCGGTGGACCGGTCCGAGTCCATTGACACCAAGCATTTCGTGGTGGAGGAGGACAACCGGACGGGGGAGCGGCGGCCGGTACTTCACCCTGCAGGCTCATTCGTCTTCCGGCTCGCCGGCCGCGAGCGCCAGCAGTCAGCCTCCTATTACACGCCCGAGGTACTGACCAGGTTCGTGGTGTCCCAGGCGCTCGAAGAGCTGTTGGACCAAAACGGACGGAGGACCGCCGCCGATGACATCCTGACCCTGACGGTCTGCGAGCCTGCCCTGGGGTCAGGCGCGTTCGCCCTGGAAGCCGTCCGCCAGCTCGCCGATGAGTACCTGAAGCGGAAACAGGATGAGCGGGGGGTACGGATCCCGGCGGACGAATACCCGCAGGAACTCCAAAAGGTTAAGGCTCACATCGCCCTGCACCAGGTCCACGGCGTGGACCTGAACTCGACCGCGGTGGAACTCGCCGAAGTCTCCCTCTGGCTCGACACCATGGTGAAGGATCTACAGGCGCCGTGGTTCGGGTTGCGTCTGCGCCGAGGAAACTCTCTGGTCGGCGCCCGCCGGGCCACCTACTCCCGACAGTCAGTGAATGACAAGTCGTGGTTGACGAGCGCCCCGCAAGACGCACCCCTGACCGGACTCGTCGAGGCGATGGCTGGTGACACCGACGATCCCAACGCGATGGGCCGCATCCACCACTTCCTGCTCCCGGCGGAAGGTTGGGGCGCGGCTGCCGACGCGAAGGAAGTCAAGGACCTGGCAGGGGAGGCCCAGCAGCAGCTGAAGGCCTGGCGCACCAGGATCAGGTCCAAGCCCAGCAAGACTCAGATCGACCGCATGGTGAGCCTTGGTCGCCGCGTGGAAACTCTGTGGAAGCTCACACTGCGTCGGCTCCAGGTCGCCGAGTCAGAAGCCCGCCGGGACATCGACTACTTCGGGAAACAACCGTGGGTTGCCGGGACGGATACTGCAGATGCTCTCACCCAGGCCGTCACGCGTGAACAAATCGAGCGGATACTCAATGACGAGAACGGCGCTTATCGGCGTCTTCGCAGAGTCATGGATGCCTGGAATGCACTGTGGTTTTGGCCGTTGACCGAGCGGGCGGCCGGCGGGGCAACACCACCGTCTCTCGAGGAATGGCTTGCAGGGCTGGAAGCAGTTCTTGGCCTGCAGGGCAAAGAGTCGAAAATGGTAGGGCAGCACACTTTTGGTGCTGCATCGACTTGGGAAGAATTGAATGACGCCGAACACGCCGACCTTGAGTTTGCTCTGGTATCCGACATTGAGATCGCCAAAAAGCAACATTCATGGCTTCAGGTGTGCGAAAAAATCGCCGCAGATCAAGGGTTCTTCCACTGGGATCTCGACTTTGCTTCCGTTTTCGGACGCGGGGGATTTGATCTTCAGGTGGGTAACCCGCCGTGGGTTCGCCCGGACTGGGACGAGAAAGGCGTTTATGCGGAGTATGACCCGTGGTGGCAACTTAACGACAAGCAAACGCAGGCTCTAAAGATTGAAAAGCAACTTGAAGCGAAGTCAGATTCCACACAAATTCAGTTCATGTGTTCTCAAGCTGCCGGAATCGTGGCAGCGCGCGAGTTCTTGACCTCGTCCGCGTCTTATCCGATCGTGGCTGGTCTCCGTCCGGACCTTTACCGTTCCTTCATGGAGCGGACTTGGAGGTCCGTTTCCCGTACCGGGGTAGTTGCTCTGGTTCATCCGGAATCGCACTTCACTGAGAAAAAAGCCGCTCATCTCAGAGCCGAGACCTACCGCCGACTGCGCAGGCACTGGCAGTTCATCAATGAGCTGTCACTCTTCGAGATCGATCACCATGTCACTTACGGTGTTCACGTTTATGGTGCGCGTCGCGAATCACCACAATTCAAGATGGCGGCCTCGCTCTATCACCCGGACACAATTACGCGCTCCGAGCGTCACGATGGCTCCGGGGAAGTTCCGGGCCTCAAAGACGCCGAGGGAAAATGGGATACTCGGCCTCACCTGGAACGCATCATCCACGTTGACGCATCCGTGCTGCGTGTCTGGGCTGAAATTCTTGACGAGCGGGGAACGCCCGCCGTGCATGCTCGCATGGTATACCCCGTAAATAGGGCAAGCTCGCGCGTACTGGAAAAGCTCAGTACAGCCCCAAGAGTGCGGGAGCTGGGGCTGCAATATTCATCCGGTTGGAATGAGACGACCGACCGGAAAAATGGGTATTTCGAAGTCGGCTCAGCTGTCCCCGACTCATGGGACGACGTAATTCTCCAAGGCCCTCATTTCACCGTCGCCAACCCGTTCGCCAAGCAACCCAACCCAACGATGAGGAACAATCTGGACTGGACCGAGATCGACCTCGAGGCTCTACTTGCGGACTTCATCCCGCGGACTAGCTATCAGCCGGAAGACTCGGCCAGCACATATGACGCCGACTACGGGGTCTGGAAAGCAGTTGCCGGAAGTTCCGTGCGTGTGAGGTCCCAATATCGAGTGGCATGGCGACGCATGGCGGCAACGACAGGCATGCGAACACTGCATGCCGCGATGTTTCCGCCCGGGACGGCTCACATCCATGGGGTGTACTCGGTTGGCGGCCCCGAAGCGCCCTTGCGCGAACTTCTTCTGCTGGGAGGGGTCTTCAGTAGCATACCGGCTGATTTCTGGGTGAAGGTTTCAGGCTTTGGAGAGATCAACTTCGATTTCTTATCGCAACTTCCGGCAGTTCTTCCTGGCCACATCTTGTCCGAGGAGATCGTAGCGCGGTCTGCATCACTCAATTGCGTGGCTGGCCCGCTGCTCACTGCATGGCGAGCGCAGGCCGGTGATGATTTCGTACCGGTTCTGAAGTCACTTGAACGGCGCCAATCACTTGTTGAACTGGACGCCCTCGTCGCGTTGGCACTGGGAATGGGCATGGAGGAACTGTGCACCGTCTATCGCACCCAGTTCCCTGTGCTCAGAGGCTACGAGCGGAATGACCTCTACGACGACAACGGCCGCAAGGTGCCGGGCGAGATGAACCGGCTTTACCGCAAGGTCGGTGAGAACTTGGCTCTCGAAGACCGTACGTGGACGCACCCACAAAGCGGCGTCCAGTACGTCTTCGAGTTCCCATTCCAAAGCTTTGACCGTGAGGAAGACATGCGGAAGGCCTACGCGCACTTCTCGAACATGCTGGGGGGAGATTCCTGATGTCAGAGCTTCTGCCCACTATCCAGGCCGGGGATTTGCGCCGCGGATTGTCCGACTACCTCGCCACCACGTTCGCGCTCACCGACGGGTACGCGCAGTCCGCCATCAAGGGCTTCCTCGCGCATCCGGAGCGGGGACTCTTTAAGGGCGCCTATGTCCGGCTCCGGCTCCCCTTTGAGACAGCGGAAGGGGATTGGCGAGACTGCTTCGACTGGTACGAGGGCTTCGAGCCCTACGGCCACCAGGCCAAAGCCTTCCAACGTCTCAGCAGCAAGGGCGCCGGAGGGGCATCCCGGCGCCCTGAACCCACCCTGGTCACCACCGGCACCGGTTCCGGTAAGACCGAGGCATTTCTCTACCCGATCTTGGATCACGTGCTGCGCGCCAAACGGGACGGCATCACCGGGATCAAGGCACTCATCCTCTACCCGATGAACGCCCTCGCCAACGACCAGGCCAAACGCCTCGCCGAGCTTCTGACCACCTACCCAGAGCTGTCAGGCGTCACCGCCGGCATCTACACCGGGCAAACGGACACCAACCGCACCCGAGTCGCCCGGGACGGCCTGATCAACGACCGCGACGTTTTCCACCAGGATCCGCCGGACATCCTGCTGACAAACTACAAGATGCTGGACATGCTCCTGCTCCGCCACACGGACGCGCCCCTCTGGGAGAGATCAGCGACCAGTCTGCAGTACGTGGTCCTGGACGAATTCCACACCTATGACGGCGCACAGGGCACCGATGTCGCCATGTTGCTGCGCCGGCTCGGCCTGACGCTCAAGAGCTACTGGCCGGATGATCTCACCGACAGTCGCTACGGGTTGAGCGAGGAAGACCGGGGCCGGCCTCTCGGCCGGGCCACGCCCGTCGCCACATCTGCCACCCTGGGCAGCAAAGGCGATCCGGAGGCGATGCTCCACTTCGCCGAGACCGTCTTCGGCGAGACGTTCCCGCTTGACTCCGTTGTCACTGAGTCCAGGCTCACCCAGGAGGCCTGGACAGAGCTCGGCACTGGAACCGTGCAGGGCCGAGACCTGAACGCCATCGCCCTGGACATCACCGCGACGAATGATGCCGTCGCGGAACTGCGCGAGGCAGGGGGTGACCCCGAAGTAGTCCTCGGGCCCGTCGTGCAGACGCTCTTCGGCGAACGGCCCGCCGATCTTCTGGATGCGATGCGGACGCATCCACTGACCGCCGCCCTGCTGAAGCACGCGAGTGCCGCCGTCGGGCTTTCGGACCTCACGAATGTTGTTTTCCCGTCCTATTCACTGCCCACCGACGTCCGGCCGGACGCCGCGGAAGAATTCATCTCCCACGTCATTGCGGTGCTCAGCCACATCAGGGCACGCGAGGGGCGGGCCGCGTTGACCGTGGAGACACACCTGTGGATCCGAGAGATGTCCCGCGTGGACGCCGCCGTCGACACCTCACCGCGCTTCCGTTGGTCCGACGATGGAATCGACCAGTCTCAAGACCTGTTTCTTCCGGCGCTGTATTGCAGGCACTGCGGCCGTTCCGGTTGGGGCGCCGTCCTAGCCCCGACCGGCATGGACCTTGAGCTGGACGACTCCAAGATCCGTGAAGCACGCGTCACGAACAACCCGCGCTTCCGGACCCTCATCTCCGCAGCTGCAGAGGCGGACATCATCGAATTCCATCAGGACGGCTCGGAGCAGGTGCAAGGCCTGCACTGGCTCCACACCGTCAACCGGGGGCTCTCGGCTACACCGCCGAAGGCGGACAGCGCCGACCTCGCCGAAGGGCGGATCATCCCTGTCCTGATGCTTACCGGCAAGGACGCGGACGACGATTCGAAGAAGGACGCATGCCCGTCCTGCCTGGCTAAGGACGGCATCGCCTTCATGGGCAGCGCCATCGCCACCATGCTCTCCGTAAGCATCTCCAACCTGTTCGGCGCCGAAGGGCTGAACGACGACGAGAAGAAGGCCCTCGTCTTCACCGACAGCGTCCAGGACGCCGCGCACCGGGCTGGATACGTCCAGTCCCGCTCCCACACGATGACACTGCGTACGGCCCTGCGGCGCGCGCTCGGCGAGCAGCCAGCCACCCTTTCGGAACTCGTGGAAGCCGCGATCGCCCTTGCGGACACGCCAAGCGCGCGTTACCAACTGATCGCCCCCGAATTTGTGGACCGGCAGAGTTTCCGACCCTTCTGGGATCCGAAGGCCTCCCCAGGAGAACGCGTCCGCGCCAGACGTTTCGCGAAACGCAGGCTACAGTTCGATGCTCTCCTGGAGCTCGGTCTCCAGTCCCGCACCGGCCGCACCCTTGAACTCACCGGATCTCTGGCCGTCGAAACCGACGCCGGCAACCCCACCCGCATGCTCTCCGTGGCACGGAAGGCCTATGAAGCCGCCCTCCACCAGACGATGATCGGCGAGACCGCGCCGACGCAGCAGCAGTTGCTGTACTGGATCCGCGGCACGGTGGAAAGGGTCCGACTCCAGGGGGGCGTCTACCATGACTGGCTTAAGGGCTACATCGTGACAGACGGCAAACGCTGGCAGATTTGGGGCGGACGACCCAAGGGCGAAGGCATGCCCGCATTCCCTTCCGGCCGGTCCGCGCCGGCCTTCCCCCGGATCGGCAGCGCCGCCGCGGCTACCGACAACATGGACGGGGTCACGTCCTCGGCCTCCTGGTATGCGCGCTGGACAGCTCGCTGCCTCGGCGTCGCTCCCGCCGACAGCGGCTACCTGGCGAAGGCACTTATCACCGCACTCGCCGAGGACGGAACCCTCGGCAGCTCGAAGACCAACTCGGGCGCGGATGTGTACTGGCTCGACCCGGAGAAGATCGTGCTCTCAGTCCCGGACGCCGAGGACTTGGCCGCAGGACGGCACACCGTCCAGTGCAAGGTCTGCCAAGCCATCACCCCCGGTAGCCTCGCTGTTATCGACCAGCTGGTCGGTGGGCCCTGCACTCTGGTCCGCTGCAGCGGCACACTGCAGCGGCATGCCGCGGATGCACGTAACTTCTACCGGGACCTCTATTCGTCGCGTGAGAGCAAGCGTGTGGTAGCCCGGGAACATACCTCGCTGCTCGACGACGCCACCAGGATCCTTTACGAGACGCAGTTCAAGTCCGGCGTCGATAACCCCCAGGCCCCCAATGTGCTGGTGGCCACGCCCACGCTGGAGATGGGCATCGACATCGGGGACCTGTCCTGCGTCATGCTGGCTTCGCTGCCGACGTCCGTGGCCTCGTACCTGCAACGGGTGGGCCGGGCCGGCCGTCTGACTGGCAACTCGCTTGTCCTCGCCTTCGTGCGAGGCCGGGGCGAGCACCTGCCCAAGCTCCACGAACCGCTCTCCGTCATCAACGGCGAGGTCCGGCCACCTGCCACCTATTTGGACGCCGAAGAGATCCTGGGACGGCAGTACGTCGCCCACGTGGCGGATCGCTTCGCCCGGGCGTCGGATCGGGCACATCCCGTCGACGCCATCCAGGCCCTCGGGAGCGTGGCACCCGGATCGTTCATTGGGGACCTGATCGAGGACGCTACGGCGAACTCCCCCGCCTATCTCGTCGAGTTCTTGGACCAGTTCGGCGAAAGGATCTCCGCGGACAGCGTTGCCCGCCTGACGGCTTGGGCGTCGCAGCGCGCAGACGGCGAACCCAGTGACCTCGCCCGTCACCTGGTCCGTGCGGCAGGGGAGTGGAAGGCAGACGTCGACGAACTCGATACGCGCCGCAAGGAGATCGGCACCGCCCTTCCCGAGCTGGAGGAGGCCGTCGCCCTGGCTGAACGGCTGGACGACAAGGCCTCCGACGCGCACCAGGCTCTTCGCACCGCCAAGGCCACCCTTAGGATGATCCGCGACCAGCTCAAGCAGCTCCGCGGTCAGTACTGGATCTCGGTGCTGGAGGCCTATGGTGTGCTGCCCAACTACACGCTCCTGGACGACTCGGTGAGCCTGGACGTAGGACTGTCCTGGAAGGACGCGGATACGCAGGAGTTCGTTACCGACACGGTGTCCTACAACCGCGGTGCCTCGGTGGCCCTCAGCGAATTCGCGCCCGGCGCCACCTTCTATGCGCAGGGCATGGAAATCCTGATCGACGCCGTGGACCTCGGACCCCAGCAGAGCCATATCCAGAAATGGCAGGTCTGCCCGCACTGCGGCTGGATCAAGACCGACCTCGGTGCGGCTGCTGCCGTGCAGAACTGTGTTCGCTGCGGCACTTCGGCGATTGCGGACATGGGTCAGGTCCTCGACGTCGTGGTCATGAAGAAAGTCTCCGCCGAGGTCAGGCGGGACGAGGCCGCGATCAACGACCGCCGGGACAACCGTGTGCGGGAACGCTTCACGATCGTCCCCGCGGCGGACATCGACCCGCAGCACCTGCAGAAGCGCTGGTTCGTGGAGGGCTACGACTTCGGTGCCGAGTACTTCAACCGGGTGGACATCCGCTGGCTCAACACCGGAAGGGCCGCTTCCAACGGCGGCACGCGGGCCATCGCCGGCGATGACGTGCGGACACCGATGTTCAGGCTGTGCTCGTACTGCGGACAGCTGGACCAGTCCGCCAAGGAAAATCTGCCCACCGAACACCGATTCTGGTGCAAATACCGCAAGACAGCACAGGAGAGCGTCAAGGAAGTGGTGCTCGCCCGGGAACTGAACACCCAGGGCGTGGTACTGCACCTGCCCCTCGACGTGACCTACGGCGACGACTTCTCGGTGCCGAGCCTCCAGGCAGCCCTGTTGCTGGGTCTCCGAGAAGTCTTGGGTGGAGCCCCGGACCACCTCGGTGTGCTGCGGATCAATGATCCGGCGCACGGCGGGAACCGAATCGCCCTCATGCTGCACGACAAGGTCCCCGGCGGCACCGGTTATCTCGCCGAGTTCGCCGATGCCGAACGTGTGTGGGAGCTGCTGCACGCTGCGTGGCGGACCGTGCGTGACTGCAGCTGTCGCCTCGAGGAACGGTTGGCGTGTCACCACTGCCTGCTTCCCTTCGCCGAGCCGTGGACGGTGGACAAGGTGGCCAGGGCGAGTGCGGAACGCCTGCTCGGCCTGCTGCTGCGCTCTGGCCAAGCAGCCACGGACGGCTCCGTCCCGCCGTCGTTCTCCGACTGGACTGTCACCAAGGAGGCACCCAATGCCGAGACCTCTATCGAATCTCTCCTGGAGAAGCGGTTCCGTAAGGCCTGGATGGACCGGCTCAAGGCGGTGGGGGCACATACCAAGGTGACCCCCGGTGCGTTGGCCGACACCATCACCTTCCGGATCCCCGGGCAGCACTTCCAGTGGCAGCTCATCCCGCAGGTGGATGTCGCCGGGACCCGCCCCGACTTCCTGCTCAAGGGACCGCCTGACCCGAACTTCCCCGTGCTCGTGATCTACACGGACGGCTTCACCTTCCATGCGTCCACGGAGCACAACAGGATCGCGGACGACGCCACCAAGCGCGACAAGCTCCGACACACCGCTGAACTGTCCGGGGCGGCCGTGCCGTGGGCGGTGACCTGGGAGGACGTGAATGCGTTCGAAGCCGGCCGCGACGCTCCTGTTGGGCTGCCTCCTTGGGCCAATGCAAAGCTCAACGCACAACTCATGGCCAACTACCCCGTGAATGCCGCGATCATGGACCTGCTGGGCAGGGACGCGATGACCATGCTCTGGGAATGGGTCAACCGGCCGGATCCCGAGGCCTGGGCGGATTTCTCGGAGCTGGTGCCGCTCATGTTGATGGGCCAGCGGCCCGAGCCTGCCGACGCCGAAGCGATGTACGCACACGCGTCGGCCTTGGCTCAGGGAGCGAATCCAGCGCTGCCTGCCGGTACCGTTCCAGCATGGACGTACGCTTCAGGGAGCCTCGGGCTCGCCGCGGCCGGGTCGCCCAAGAACCTGTCCACGATAGCCGTCGGGCTGTGCCTGGACGACCGGGCGCAAGCGATCGGTTCTCCCTCGCACGAGGCATCCTGGCGCGAGTGGCTGAGGCTGTCCAACCTTCTGGCGTTCAAGCCGATTGGACTGACGATCGGGTCGGTGCTGTCCACGGTCAGTGCCGGCGGATCCGTCGAGGAAGAAGCCGCACGGCTCGAAGTGGCCGACGGGCTTAACCCTGCTTGGCGCGGTTTGCTGGAGCAGGCCACTGATCTCGAGAGAGCCCTTCTGCTGGCGATCGCCGGCGCTGGCATCAATGTTCTGCCCGAACTCGGCTTCGAGGTAGACGGTCTGCCGGTCTCGATCGCTTGGCCGGAGTACCAGATCGCCGTCATGCTCGACGGCGACGATGGGCACGTTGAACTTGAGGCCGCAGGCTGGGCCACCGTGGGAACAGACGTCGACGACATCCGCAAACTGCTCACAACGAGAGGAGCATGACATGGCATTGGTCACCTGGATCAAGCAGAAGGACAAGATCGACGGCACCATGAAGAACAAGGTGTACTCCTTCTTCGAGAAGCTCCAGAAGGACGACACCGCGCCCGGGCTGCACATCGAACCCATGCACGCACCGGCGGACTCCCGCGTGCGGACGGGCCGGATCGATCTCAACTACCGTGCCGTGCTGTTCAAAGTCGCCTTCGACACCATCCCGCACTACTTCTACTACGGCGCTTGGCCGCACGACGAGGCGATCGACATCGCTCGGTCCAGTGTGCTGCAGGTCAACTCGATCAACGGTGTCCTTGAAGTCATCCGGGCGTCCACGCCTGACGGCGACCTGCCACTTGTCACGCCCACTCCTCCTGTTGCACCAGCCGTTCCTGTTGCCCCGATTTCGGAGTCCGACGTCGAGCTGCACGGTCCGGAGGAGGGCGGGCCCGATGATGGAGCGCCGGCTGAACTCTGGACGAACCCGCTTCTCGGGTGCGGCATGGATCCAGCTGAACTGATTTCCGAACTCGGCCTGGCGGCGGATCTGGTGAGTCGAGCGTTCGCCGCGACGTCGGACGAAGCACTCTTGGACGTCCTGGACGGGGCGCCGGAGTGGCAGGCGACTGCTCTGCTCGAACTGGCCGCCGGCACCTCCGTCGAGGAAGTCCAGGACAAGCTGGCGCTGAGCCGCTACGTGGACGACCCGGAGGCGACCGACGAGGAGAAGATTCGGAAGTCGCTCGAGCATCCAGCCACGAGGATGCAGTTCACCTTCGTGGGCGACAACTCCGATGAGCTGAAGAAGGTGATCGAGGGCGGGGACTTCGACTCCTGGCGGACCTTCCTTCATCCGGAGCAGCGTGTCTATTCCGAACGCAACTACAACGGGTCCTTCCGTCTTTCCGGTGGTGCCGGAACGGGCAAGACGGTAGTCCTACTCCACCGCGCGCGGATGCTGGCGGTGGCCGACCCGACGTCGCGCATCGTCCTGACCACTTACACCACGACACTTGCCGACTCGCTGGAGAGCGGCTTGTCGAAGCTGGACGCCGAAGTTCCCCGGGCGGCCCGGCCGGGAGCACCGGGCGTTCACATCTCCGGGGTGGATTCACTCGTCAACAAGGTCTTCCGCGGTGCGCAGGAGACGGAGCAGCGCCGGGCCATGAAGGATCTCTTCGGGCTCGAGGTCTCTGCGCCCGGCAAGACTCTGGAGGCGGACACCGCCCGTCAGCAATGGGAGTCAGCTCTGGCCGACGTTGATCATCAGCTGGAACCCGAGCTCGCCAATGCGACCTTCCTCCAGCAGGAGTACGAAACTGTGATCCTGCCCAACTTCATCAGCGGCAAGGACAAGTATCTGAAAGTGCCGCGCGCCGGCCGCGGCACCGCCCTGAACAGGGCGAAACGGCTTGCAGTCTGGAAGGTCGTGGAAGGCTACCGCTACTACAACAGGATTGAGATGCACGCGTCCTTCGTGGAGCTGGCGCACCTCGCAGCCCTGGTGCTCCGCCGGCGAGCAGAGACCGGCGGACCACGTCTTGCCGATCATGTTCTGATCGATGAGGCGCAGGACCTGCACGCAGGTCACTGGCTGTTCCTCCGCGAGCTGGTCCAGCAGGGGCCCAACGACCTCTTCATCGCAGAGGACTCGCATCAGCGCATCTACGGCCAGAAGGTCCCTCTTTCGCGCTTTGGCATCGGCATCGTCGGCAGGGCACGCCGGTTGACGCTCAACTACCGCACCACTCAGCAGAACCTAGCGTACGCCGTCGGACTCCTCAGCGGTGCTGCAGTGACGGATATCGAGGGTGATGAGGAGTCGATCAACGGATATACCTCTTCGCGGGTGGGGCCGCGGCCGGAGGAAATAGCGTCGGCTTCTATTCCTGAGGAACTCGACAACCTTGCTGACTGTCTGCGGAGATGGAAAGACGAGGGTGTTCCACTGGAGACCGTCGGAATCCTGGTCCGCTCCAATTTCCAGATCGGTAAGGTCATCAACGGCTTGAATGAACGCGATTTTCAAGCCAGAACGGCGGGTGCGGCGACGGTACTTGATGTTCCGGCAGTGATGACAATGCACCGATCGAAGGGTATGGAGTTCACACGGGTGGTTCTCTTCGGGCTTTCGGACCAGTTCTTGCCGGCCTCCTATCAGGTGAGAGGCCTGGCGCCTGCGGAGCAGGCTGACGCGATTCTTCGCGAACGGTCGCTGCTTTACGTTGCGGCGACACGCGCCCGCGATGGGTTGGTCGTGTCCTGGAGCGGTAGACCGTCGGAACTGCTTGGTGCGAAATGACGAGAGGTACCAACGGTGTTCGATCGGTCGTCACGAGGAAGCTTGACGCAGTTGGAGCGATGGGGCGGGGCTAGATTTTTGTCGTGCCGTCGACGTCTGCGAGGCTGTAAGCCCACTCGGCGGCCTGGGTGACTCTGCGAAGGACCTGCTGGGGGCTTGTGGAGAGGTCGACGGGAAACTCGTGCGTCACCACATGGGTATTGCGAATCTGCCTTGACACTGCTTCACCCGCCCCGGCGTACAACAACCACGCATTCTTCTGACCAAGGGCCGTGGCGTAAGCCAGCATCTGGTAGTAATCCGCGTTCGGGTACTGGCCACTTCCCGATGCCGCCTTGTATTTCGCGTCGAAAATCAGGATGAGATCGGGGCGCACCTCATGGACGACGTCGGGCCTCATCGATACCCTACGGCGGTCCTGATCCGAACCGATCTCATCCAGATAGGTCTTGTATTGTTCCCTTGTTCTACCCGGATAGGCTCGCAGTTCTTCGGTAAGAGCGGCTGCCACGAAGTCCTCGAAGACCTTGGCCATGTTGACCACAAAGGACGCGACTTGCAGGTTCCCGGTACAGGCCTCCGCGGCAAGATTCTGCAGGACGATTTCAGCTATTCGCATTGCAGGGACGTATTCGGCGTTCCTGCGACTGGGCGACCATATGGGCGCCGGTTTCCCCCGCGCTATCAGGGAGACATCGGCCAGTTTTCTGTCGAGATGGAGGAGGCGGCGTCGGACGCCCGCGTCCAGCCTTCGTACAAGTAGCATGCGACGCACAGCCGTCCGGAGGATCTGGTTCTCAGCCACATCAGCTGTGAACTCGTCGTAGGTCACCTCGACCGGAAACAGCAGGCCAGGGCGCTGTGTCACCTGATCGGACATGCGTATTCGCCCGCGGACGGTCTTTAGGGATTCATCGATGCTTACATATCCCTGGAGGACACCGCGTTGAGTTGCTCGTTCTCCCAGCCGGGCGAGGGTTTCACCAAGTGCCGCCCAAAGGTCCGAAGTTGTCGCTGCTTGAACGTCGTCCGGTCTGAAGCCGGGTGCCTTTGCATAGCTCAGTAGGAACAGTATTTGAGTGATCCCGACCTTGTCCTTCGGCCTGACCTCAACCAGTAAGTGCCCAACCTGAACGGCGCCCACATAGCCGTTCGGGAGCAGCATCCACCGGCCCCGGCCTACGCCGCGCACAACGACCAACTTCGTGGCTTCCAGCGCTTCTCGGACGCCTTCGCCGAGCGGTACCGGGTCGGACTCCGAGTCAAGCTCATCGAGGATGACGTGCCGTATGCCAGGTGGGGTCGTCATCCCGCCACCTCATCTAGGAACTCGTCATCCCTGAGGTCCAACTCTCCGAGGGATCGTCCTAGTATGGAAAGCAGGGCGTCCAATCCGAAGCGCTCGTGCACCTGCTCCCGCCGGAGCTCCCCAAAGTGATACTCCTCGAGGAGCGGCAGCAGTTCGTACTTCCACACGCGACGGAGTCCGGCTGAATCGGCTGCATCCTCTTTCATCAAGTAAGACGGCCCCACCGCGAGGTCACGCTTGTCAGTGCCGAGCTCTTCGTTCAGTGCGGTGAGCAGATCCGATGCGAGCGTTGAACACCCTTTGGCGGCCAGAAAATTCTCGAGTACCTTCGCCACCATGCCGTCCTGCGGGTGCAGCTCCACGAACGCGAACCTTCGTCGTATTGCGGCATCCACCATTGCAATCGATCGGTCCGCAGTGTTCATGGTGCCGATGATGAACAGGTTGGGCGGAAGCGTGAAGTCCTCATCAGGGCTGTACTGGAGGCGGATGCTGTCCTTGCGGTACTCCAGAAGGAAGTACAGCTCTCCAAATACCTTGGCGAGGTTCCCACGGTTCATCTCATCAATGAGGAGGAAGAACGGCTTGTCCTCATTGCCTGGCTGACCAGCTAGGGCAGCGAGGCGCCGGAGCGGCCCGTGCTGGAGGTCGAAGCCGACCGGACCACCGTTGGGAGCGCTTGGGCGGAAGCCCTCAAAGAAGTCCTCATAGGCGTAGGACGGGTGGAACTGGACGATCTGTACGTGATCCGCGTTCTCTTTGCCTACCAGATACTGCGCCAACCTCTTCCCGATATAGGTCTTACCTGTGCCGGGCGGACCGTAAAGAACGATCTGCCGCCGGGTGCGCAGCAGATCAACCATCTCCTGAAGGTCGTGCCGCTCCAAGTAGAGTTCGGCGGCCAATTCCTCGCCCACATTCCCTAGGTGAACGACGACGTCGGTCTTGGGCAGCGCTTCAAAGATCGGCCCCTGGTCACCATCTCGAGGGGGCCGTTTTGACCATGCGCTGATGGCTACAATCGCGTCGGTAACGTCGATGATTGTCCCCGTCTCGGTGAGCAACCGGGGCAACGGATCAGGAAGATCGGCGTTGAACACCGCGTCGGGGTGCCAGTCAACAGTGCGAGAGAGCTTCGGCCCATCGATGTCAGCGACGTGCGCGTTCCCCTTCACCGTGCCCACCAGGATGACTTCTTCCCACGGTGAGATGATCAGATCACCTTCGCGCATCTGCGTAGCGAATCGATGAAGCTCGCGTGCTTTGTCCTTCTGGTCTGACAGATTGATCTGCTCATACTCGTGTTGGACGATCTCGAGTATCTCGTCGAACTCGCGCGCCACAGGGCCCGACCATGGGGGCGCCATGACGGTGACGCTTTTCTCCTTGATCCACATGTCTGCCATCGATTGGCCCGCCTGTGATTGCCGGATGAGCCATGCCTTGCGGCGGGTGCTTTCGAAATGGAGCCATTGGGATTTGTAGGGTTCGGCGTACCACTCGACGTATGCGCCTGCTTGCGCGTTGTGTATCTGTCGTATGTCGTGGAGGTCCTGTGCAATGCTGACCTCGCTGTTTCCGCGTGGACGACCCAGAAGGTGGGCAAAGGCGTCGCGGATCTTTCTCCGGTCCTCCTTTGTGACCACTGACTGGAGATAGTTTGGCCAAACAAAGTAGTCGATGGTGTATCGAATGGAAGGGACATCGTCTGGCACTTCAGCGGTGAGCTCCATCCATTTCCATGGATTCGTCAGCGCCGCGTCCAACTGCTCTTTCGGAATGCCCTCAATATGCTTCACGAACCGAAGGAGCCATCCGATGTGGGAGGGGATGTGCATGTTGAATCCCAGGCCGCCGTTGAACGCTCCGGGGCTATGCAAAGCTGTCTCTAGCTCCCTTGGAAGCCGTGAAGGGCCCAAAGGAGCCCATCCTAGGATGGAGTTGACGCGTTCAATCTTCTTGGCAGCCCCCGTGTCTGCTAATGCCACGCACTGCAGGAACGTCAGTTCGGCGGCCAGCACGTAGGTCTCGTTAGATGAGCCTTCGAGCTGCCTTTTCAGCCTGCCAAGGAACCCCCCGACGTCGGGATCCTGATTCTCACGCGCCAGAATTAAACCGCTGGCGGCGGTGTCCCGCCAGGTGAGGGATTCGCCGTCGATGGCTGAGGGATCGCCCAGCAGCGCTGGTTGGAGAATCTTCCACGCGGCATCTTCCGTCTCAGGGGATCCTCCTGCGCCGCGGACGTATGACGGCGCTGTAGGAGCCTCCTTATCCCCTCGCCAAACCCGGAAGGTGCGCGCCTCTTCCCGGGGCCAATGCGAGTTGGGGTCACTGTTCGTCAAGGTCCACATCAGCCCTTGGGCATCCAGCCTGTCCTGGACCGGAAGTCCGGCTGCTCGAGAGTTCTCAAGCAGTTCATCCAGAGTCTCGATCATCTGGCCGTACCGCGCACCAGCGGATGCACTTGCTTTGAGCGGTTCTTTCCCAATCAGCTTGATGAACTGCGAGACCCTCCTCGCCCTGAAGGGGGGAAACTGAGTTGGCGAGACGGCCATCAGGAGCAATGCTCCGAATCCAATCGCGCCTCCGGCGGACAACCGCTCGGGATTCAGACGGCGAAGATCCTTTTCCAAGTCATCGAGGTCGTCTGGCCCGACAGGGTCCGTCCAGAATTTAAGGACAGCGTCCCGAAGCTCTTCAGGCCTCTCTGTCGATGCCTTGATGAGCGCCATCATGAAGTACTGGTTCACAAGGTTCGTTCGGCTCACTTCACGGCGGAGCGTCTCAAACCACTGTTGCTGTCCCTCTATTAGCTGCTGGCGCGCGTCTCTTGCTCCCTTGGCGAAGTCGAGTTTGTAGTACCGCTCATCCTCGTTGAGATCGACTTGGTCGAGGAAATACTGGGAGTACTTCACGATCGGTTCCCAGACTGACATGGGGAAGCTCCTTCAAGAACGGGTGGTGGGACAAGGGAACGGATTCCCAAAGCTGGATAGAAATAGGACACTACCGGTGCGCAATGGATGCCTTTACACGATCGTGTACACCTTCCCCAGTGCTGGCAGATGAATCAGGGTCTCGATAACAGGCTTTCCGGTGGCCGCCAGAATCGCTTGGCGATACGTGTCCATTTGCCCGAGGTAGTGGTCCCTGATGTGACCAGCCGGATCCTGCCCGGGGTAGCTCTTGTGATCGATCAGCACGTAACCCGCGGGGGTCTCCAGCAGAAGGTCGATCCACCCCTCCATCACCTGGTTCTGCTCATTCCGCCACGCGATGGGTGCCTCCCGGTACTGGACCGCGTCAGGGTAGGAAGCCGAAAGGAACTTGGTCAACCGTTCGCCGGCTACCAGGAGAACATCGGCACTGACTAGGTCGCCCACCTGCCACCGGTCGATTATCTGCTTCGCGAGTCCCAGCTGGTCGCTCTGCGCCAATGCGCCATACTCGGTACCGAGGTACGCGTGGATCGCTGAGCCTACTGCGTCCCAGCCTTGATCACCATGGGGAATCAGCCGGTCACCAAGATCGGCATGCTCGCTCGCGGTTTCCGGCTGGGAACCTGCCTGCTGCTTGCTTGCCTGGATCCGGGCTGGCGGATACTCCTCCAAGGTCCGAGTGCCGACGACGTCAGTGTATTGAGCACCCGAGGCTCCCGGATTGAGGGCGGCCTCCTGATCAGCGGTATAGGTGTGCACGTCAGCGGGCATCGGTTCAGCAGTGCCCGCAATGGAGATCAATCCTTCACTTCCCTCACCGGACCACGACACCAGACTGTCGACCCCCAGATCATTCAGGCCCGCAGGTGCGGACCCTTTCGCAGTGAGCATAGTCGTCGAGACCGATCGGGTCATCCCGACGTACAGCAGCCGTGCCGCGTTGCGGCGCTCACGCGCTTCGTTCCGGGCCAGGACGTCCGAACTCTTCGCCGCAGTGTCCAAGGGGGAGCCCCCGTAGGGGAACGGTGACGGCCAGAACCGGATCCACCGGCCGGCAAGGGGATTGCTCAGGTCAAAGGAGCCGTCGCTCTCCACCGCTGTACCGAAGGCCCGGGCTCCGACCTCCCTGTCGAGGCTTTCCATCACCACGACCGGCCACTCCAGACCCTTCGCCTTGTGATAGGTCAGGACGTTGACGACGTCGTCCCCGGAGTTCTCCGCTCCCATGGCGTCTGCGTCAGCAAGGAAGCGAAGGCTGCCGCGCAGCGTCCCGGGCGTCCGCAACGCCTTGGACGCCTCGTAGTAGTTGTTGAGCTCCGCGCGCACGGCGTCGAGGTTGCGCAGGCGGGTCTCCGGCGCGGACCAGGCCTTGATCAGCTGCGGAAGGTTGAGCGAGCTCACCACTCCCTCGAAGACCTCGGTGGGTGTCGCGCGGCTGGCCCGGCTTCTCAGCGAGGTGAGTGCCGCGCAGACCGGGTCCGCGGCCCAGCCGGTCAGCGTCTCGGACGGTTCGGCCGACCCGAGCAATTCCTGCTGCCAGCTCTGGTGGCTTCCATGGTCGGGGTGCAGGGCGACGATCTCGGTCAACGCCAGGGTGTCCCATGCATCGGCGACGAAGGCCATCGCCGCACGGGCGAGCTGCACCTCCCGCGCACTCATCAGCGGTTGACTGTTGAGGCTCGCCCGGACGCCGAGTGCGGCGAGGGAGGTAGCGATCGTCTCAGCTTCCTTGTTCGTTCGGGTCAGCACGGCGACGTCGGACGGTTTCAGTTCCCGCCGCGACAACAAGTGCGCGACACCGGTGGCCGTCGCCGCGAGGCGGTCTCCGGCATTGCGTGCCGGCCGGTTCCAGGCTTCCAGAGAGCCGGCCGGCCAGCCGGCATGGGCAGGGGTGATCGTCAAGGCAACTGTCGCCGGATCCATCCCGGCCGACTCGAACACTGGAACGAAGACGGCGTTGGAGAGGTCGATGACGGCCTGCTGCGACCGCCACGAATATTTCAGCTGGCGCTTCTCCGTTACATGGGCAACGACGGCGTTCATCAGCTCGGGGTCGGTCCCCCGGAACGCGTAGATTGCCTGTTTCGGGTCCCCGACCCACACTGCCTGTTCAACGAGCCCGCTGAGCTGCAGGAACAGCTCGAGCTGCAGGGGGCTGGTGTCCTGAAATTCGTCGACGACGAGGAACCGCACCCGTTGGGCGAAGGAGCTGCGGAAGGCCTCGTTGTCGCGCACCAGTTTCAGGGCGAGCGTTTCCTGGTCAACGAAGTCGATCACTCCGTGCAGTCGCTTGAACTCGGCGAAGGCGTCCATGCATTCGGCCGCGCAGGCGTAGACGAGCCGGATGAACTGTTCGACGTCGTCTTGAAATGCCGGATTGGAGAGCAGCCCCTCCTTGAACGCCGTCACCGGGCCCTCAAAGATCCGCTTGATCGGTGTTGAGGCCCCGGATGGAACAACACCGCGCCACTGCTCCCACGAAATGTCCTCCACCGAGGTCAGGGCGGTGATGCGGTCGACAATAGTGGGGAAGTTGTTGGTGAAGCTCGCCGCCCCCGTATTGACCGCCTTCCCTTCGGAGTCAACGCCGGTGCGGGCCGCAGCTTGGAGGTCGGGAAGGCACTGGCGGAACTGGTTCAACCAGGTGGGCCGGTCGTCGCTGTCAGCCCGAGGCTTCAGCAGGGATTGATAGCCCAACCAGGACCGCTCGGCACATCCTGCAAGGTCCCGTGGCGCAAGGAGGTTGTTGCGGGCGGCGTCGCAGATGCTGCGCACCAGGGACGCCCATTCGTTGTCCTCTGCCATGCTCATCCGGCGCGCGATCGGAAGGATGCGGTCGGAGTATTCGGCCAGGACGCTGTCGGTGGCGAGGTGAAAAAGGCCGTCCTGCTCACCCTCGGCAATGGGTTCGAGGGCCGGGGAGAGCCCGGCGTCGATCGCGTATTCGGTCAGCAGGCGGCTGCAGACGCTGTTGACGGTTCCGATGAGGCCCACCGACAACTGCTGTGCGGCGTCTTTTAGTTGCTGCGGATTTTGGCCCGTCGGAGGTGCATCGAGCAACCTGGCAGCAATCCGCTCCCTCAGTTCACCGGCAGCCTTCTTGGTGAACGTCGTCGCCATGATGCCCGACGCCGGGACACCCTCGGCGATTTTGTCAGCGATTACGTTCGTCAAGTAGTGCGTTTTTCCGGTGCCGGCACTCGCCGAGACCATCCGGACATTTCCTAGCTCATTCATGAGAAGTCCCCCTTCAATCCACAGAGCCTGCTGAAGTTGCAGAAAGTACACGGCGGTTTGGCATAGAACCGGCCGGCCGCCGCTGCCAGCTCCTCACCGGACGGCCCACCTTCAGTCACCCGCCCCGCCTCGACCAGCGGATCGGCTGTAACACGCCCGTTGAGGACCTCCTCGATCGAAAACTCGGCTGCCTTCACGGCCTTGTTCCACAGCGCCTCCGGGTCCTGTTCACTGACGAGCTGATTGCCGAAGGTCGGATTGGTCGATGCGAACGTCCCCTGTTTGAGAAGGTAGTACGCCGCCGGGGCGGCCTGAGCGTCCTCTTCCTGGAGCGACCACTGATAGAGCGCGAGCTGGAGTGCCTTGCCCTCCCGGACTTCGGATACCCGATATTTGTCCTTGTTGCTCCACTTGAGGTCGATCACCACTGACCGCCCAGCGTCGTCAATTCCGACGACATCGACCGAGCCTTTCACCGGCACGGTGACAGGTTCCCCGCCCACCGTGAGGTCGAGCTCCTTCTCGAAGGGATGCTCCACCGACTCAATGGTGATTCCGGCGGCGCTAAGGGTCGAGAAGAACTTCATGACCGAGTCGAGCACAATCGTCCGGACGTTCTTGAGCCGTGCGCTGTTGCCCGGCAGCAGGAACTCCGAGGCGAGGTAAGGCAGCAGTGCCTCCAACTTGGCTTCAATCTCCTCGGGTGTCGGCACTGCCCGGTGCGCGGAGGAGAGATCACGCTGGAGTTCCTCAACTAGCTTGTGGACGAAAGTGCCGATCATCTTGTTGCCGCTGGAAGTGCTTTCTGCATCTGCCGGCCGAATTTTCGCCTTCTTGTCGAGCACCCATGCCAGGGAACAGCCCAAGAGGTTGCCCAGCTGGCTGAAGGACAGGGAAGTAGGCAGAAAGTCCAGGCGGGGGCCGACGTCGAATGCAACCGGTGGCGTGGTGATGGGCCACCGGGGAACGGGAACCAGGGCTGCTGAACGGCCCGCAAGGTGCCAGCGGCTGTCGTGGACCGTCACGTCAGGGGAGACGGTCACTGCGGCAACCCGTGCTCGCAACGATTCCGACGCACCCGACGGTGTGGCTTCGATCGGCTGCGCCGCAACGAGGGCTTCAAGCAGGGGGTTCCCCTCCGACCGTTCACCGTCGAGCTGTGCTGTTGTGACGATGAGCAGGTTCCTGCCGCGCTGACTCGCTGCAAGTGTCTGTGACACCTGCAGCGCGGCCATGCTTTCGGGGGTGGGCAGCTGTACGCCAACAGCAGCAAGGGCGGCCATGTCCTGAGCGTCCCAGCGGCGGAACCTCGGGCTCGATGCGGACTGAAATCCCCACCAGAGCACGTCGTCGACGTCGTCCATCAACTCGGACAGGTGATTGAGCCGAAGCCAGGGCGAGGCCTCGGCGGGGGCAAGCGGGCTCGAACTTTCGGCCACCACCGAGGAGATGATGCGGCGCAGGTCAGTGCGCGAGACGGCAGGGAGTCCCGAGATGAGGGAGAGGAGAGTCTGCAGCTGCGCCGCTGTCGACTTCAGTTCCTCGTCGTGTGCCGCGAGAGCGCCCAGGCGCTTGGCAAGCCATGCTGCCTTGGCCGCAAGCTGCGCACCGGTCACTCCGCTCCCCTCAAGGAGGAGCTCACTGGAGAAGAGACGGTCGAGCTCCGCGGCGATGGCGGGTCCCCGTTCCAGTTCGGCCGCAATATTCCCAAGGGCTTGCTGCCAGGCGGGCCCTCCGGTCCCAGGCTCCGCCTTGAGTGCGCCGAGGAGTTCCCGGGCGGCATGCCCGCGCACGGGACCGGCTGGCAGCGAGAGGAACTCACCCAGCAGCTGTACGTTGGCGGGACCCCAAATGACTTCCATGAAGAGCGGGATGATCTGGTCCTGCGCCCTCCACCGGGACTTGGCGCCGATGCCGAGCCGGGGGAGACCGTGGGTCCCGAGATAGTGGTCAAGAACGGACGTCGGGTGGGAGGTCACCACGGCAGTACTGGGCAGCAACCCGACGCTATTGGGAGACATGGAGGCGAGCCACCGAGCACTATGCTCTGCAGCCTCCCACTCCGTCTCTGCCTGCAGGACGGTGATCCGCGGCCATGCATCCGCGGGGACAGCAGGCTCCAGAACGGAGGTTCCACGGGCTTCCAACCTGTCCAGGATGCGCTGCCAGATCACGGGGAAGGACCCGCGCGTATGTTGCAGGGAGACCGTTGAAATACCAAGTGCCAAGGGAGAGTCGAGGGCGCCGAGGAGGTCAGCGATATCGTCGGCAAGTGCAGGGGAGAGAGGTAGCTCAACTTGCTCCAGCCCAGACAGGCTGCGGAGGAGGTCCGAGGCGGCTCCTGCGGGAAGCTGGCCGTCCCATCCGTTGGCGACGAGATCGTCGCGTGCTTCGAGGAGTTCGTGGGCGGTTGACCACGGGTCGACTGCAAAAGAATGGTGGAACCAAGCATCGGCCTGGTCAAGCTCCTGCAACCGGGCAGCGTACTGATTGACGCGGTCGATGTGCGAGACCTCCGGGCGGGTGATGCCTAGGCGGGTCTGGAGGAGTCCAGTGAATCCGAGGGGACCCACGCGGACGGCGTTCAGCCCTGGATTGTTGAAGGCCCACGGTGCGCGGTCCAGGAACCAGCCGAACTCTACTTGCATCATTTCCCCTTGTGATGATCCGGCGTTCCGCATCGTTGCGAAATCGAAGGTAGCGCTGGTGGAACACGCAGGGTGAGTCCCGTGCGTTGGCGACGTTATTCGGCGTTCAGGATGGCGGGAGTGTGCGCAAAGTTGGCGCAAGGCGAGCTTGGTGGGCTGGGCCCGCGTAAAGCAACAACTATCGCACGTGCATTGATTCCCCCTGCATGCCATTTGGTGAGAACCTATCTGCACCGCTATTCGCAGGTTAGCAAGGTGCACTGACAATTCATCCGCTCGGCCAAGTGGGTCTCCGCCGGAGTCATACGAAATGAATATCCGAGGTTCGAATTCCTCAGCGTGCTGACCGTATATCTGCCCCGACTTTCGCTCGCCTGCATACCCGTCAGCAACCACACCGCAAGGCTTTCGACGGTATGATCTATTTGATTTTGGTTATTTCTTTTGGGGAGACCACTGGCTTCGGATACTTCGAGTGCGAGCGACATGCCTAGCGACGATCACCAAATGTATGTCACCCGATGCTTTAGAAGGAGTTCCCATGCCCGAATCCCGTCCGATTGACACCGCCGCTGAACCGTTCACCGAAGGCGTCGGGCAAGTTGATGCCAAGCAACTGCCTCAGCCCGTTAAGGTTTGCCGGAAATGCAGTGTTCAAAGCGAAACCAGCGGGGACTTCTGCCCGAACTGCGGCACATCGTTTCTATTGCGGACACGGCGCCTCCGACTAAGCAAGCGCATGATGATCATCCTCGCCGCCATTCTTGTGGTTCTAGCCGCTGGTTCCGCGGTGGCTTTGAGCGTGCAGCATGCCAATCAAGTTGCCGCTGAGGAGGAAAGAGCAGCAGCGGTGGCGGCCGAGAAGAAGGAACGGGAGGATGCGGCCCAAGCTGAGGCGGACCGTGAGGAAGCGGAGAGGAAGGCGGCGGAAGAGGCAGATGAACTGGAGCGCAGCATCCGCCTTCTTACCGTGACCAGCCTTGAGGAATCGGTGTTGGAAGATGCCAAAAAGCGAGTCGCCGACGGCATTTTAACCGGTCCAATCATCCGTGCTTCGTGCACTCCGCTCGGCGGAGGCTCCACTGATGATCTCACCGCAATCACGGGCACTTTCAAGTGCATTGCCGTTAATGAGGAACATGACGACGGAACCGCGTCGGGCTACCGGTTCTCTGCGACCGTGAACTGGGACGAGGGAAGCTACTCCTGGAATCTGGGCGACTGAGTGCTTCTTAGTAGCACACCGCCACAGTAGGGCTGCGTTACGTTCAGCCACGGTTGCGCAGCACCTGCATGAAGGCCTCGTTTGGCCGGGCATTCGGCAGCACTTCCCGGACCTTCTCAAGCGACTGGAGTGGAGAAAGCTCGGAAACCAGTGAGCCATACAGGGCAGCAACGGCCGGAGTGCGGCTCTCCATGCGTACGCAGTGAAGCAGTACCCGCTTCCCTTCGGCGCGGAAGGTCCGGACGGCGTTGGCGGCGTCGTCGAGCACGAATTCAAGGTGGGCGTTCTTGCCGGGGGCAGCTTCGTCGAGCAGCCAGAAGCTCGCCCGATTTTCCTCGGGCACCTTCATCGCGTCTGCGGTCCCAATCCTGGATAGAGATACGACGGCGTCATAGTCATTGCGGTTCAGTGCCGGCGCACCGCCCAGCAGGACACCGTCATCCAACGGATGTGCAACGACGCCCGTCTGGTCGGCGGCGATGAACGCCGAGTTGTCGAAATGTTCTACGTTGGGCCAGGCTCCGGGGGTCCGGCCATTACCGTGGACGAGCTGAAGACCGAGCGTCATCAGATCAGAGGTCCTGTGGCCGGGCCAACCGTGAAGGCGGCGGCGCCATTCGAACGGGACAGCAGAAAACCCATAGGCCGCCCCCAGCAGTCCGCCGGCAATGGCGGCCACCGTGTCGGTGTCACGACCGCCGCGCACGCATGCTTCGAGTGCCGCTCGAAGATGGGCGGGACCGGCGCCAACGCCCTTCGTCGATAAGATAGCACTCCATGCACCCTGGAAGGCCTGCACGACCCAACCGTTCCGGTCGAAGTTGCGGGGGAGGGCAGATTCGGCTGCTTCGATACGGCGAAGCCAGAGCTCCGCCCGTTTCACATCCAAGGTGCGAAGTCCCACGCGGACATCGATGTCTCCAGTGAATACTGCGTGCCGGATAGCCAGACACCACAGGGCGCAGGCCTCTCCGGCATCAGGGTCAAAGTGCGTCAGTTCGCTGACCATGACTGCAGCATCCCGCAGAACTTCCGGTTCTGCCCCCAGATAGGCGAGAGCAATCGGAGCCGTGCGCATGAGGGAGCCGTTTCCTCCGGAGCGTCCGGTGCGGCGGTGCAGCTCCGCAGCGGCCGTGAATGCGGACTCAGCAAGGGATCGGTGTTCATCCTGCTCCCGCAGGCGCGTAACGGAGCCAAGGACAGTGCGGGTTTGTGCCCCCACGTCCTTGCTCGTGCGAGCCCAGGTTATCCACCGACCGACTATTGCAGACAGCGTTGCGGTATCCGTGGGAGTCCACAGGGCGTCGGCGCCATCGACGACCGAGTCCGCAATCGCGATTGCCATCGCGGTGTCATCCGTCCACTCCGCAGGGGCAAAGCCAAAGGGGCCGCCGCCTTTCATCGCAACCTCGGCCTCATCCGCCATAGGTTCGCCAAACTCGTAGCCCGCGCCAAGTGCATCTCCGGCCGCCAGTGCAACCAGGACGCCGGCGGCGCGGTCATTCTGTAGTGAGTTCAGGTGCATGTGGACCTCCAGGTAATTCGGATACGGAGTCGAGAGCGGAGTGACGTCAATCAGCCATCAGAGGGTGCCGAGTGTCCCATCCTGTGAGGTGCACCAGCGCTGGTCGTGAACCAGGCTGAGTATAGGTCACGCCGTTAGTGGTCACTGGACCCGGTTGGGCCGTAAGTCCCAGCTTCATCACATGCACTGCCAAGTCGCGTGCGGACTGGGCAGGAGTAGGCACAGTAGGTACGTCGCCCGCGAGCTGAATATCGAGCGTCGCCGCGTCAACGATCGCCGCATAACTCTGGACGAAGAGTCGATGGCTGCCAAAAAGCTCGAGCATCAACGCCTTGCCGGCGAGTCCGACAATCACGCCGCGCTGCCCGTCAATCGGATCGGGGACCGAGAGCTGAGCCGACCGCTGTCGGGCATTCATGTGATCGACCAGTGAGCGGGTTGCGGATACGGCGTTCATCCCTTGGAACCGATCCACCCTTCTCCAAATCCGATCCTGCTGCCGGCCGCCTGCAGCTCCGCGGTTGAGTTCAACGCGGACGTTGAGCGGGGCTCGCCGTCCGGAATGGGAGTGACTGGCCGAACCGCCCCAGCGGCCCTGTTCGACACATACGGTTTCCACCTCACACGACTCGCCAGGTGCAATGACGACGTCGCGGGCGCTGACCCTGTGCTGATGTCCGCCTTCGAGCAGTTCGCCCTCGAGAAGCAGTGCGGGCTTGGTGCCGTTATTAGTGACCGCAAGCCGATCGACCTGAGGGCCGGAAGGGAGCTCCGTGACGGCAAGATCTGCCGAGATCCCGGTGGCGAGACTTATCGAGGACGCACCCTCGGCCCAGACCGGAAAAAGGGTGAAGGTCCCTACTCGGTGGCCGCTTCCGATGTGCAACTGCTCGATTTTCATGTATGCCCCCGACTGAGCCCCAGTGCGACCCCCTAGAGATATTGAGCAAGTCTGCTCTAAATCAAGGCTAGGGCTATTTGTCTTTTTGTGCAAGAGTGCGCAAAATGAGTGCATGGTTCCCACCGACGAAGTCACTGCCCAACTGCAGCGGTACCCCCGCCCGTCGGTAGCCGTGGACACTGCGGTTCTCACCAGCTCCGCGGGGAGGTTGCAGGTTCTGCTTGTGAGGAGCCCGTTGTCGCCATCGGGGTGGGCGCTGCCCGGAACCTTCCTCCACCAAGGGGAGACCCTCGCGCAGGCGGTCCTACGATCGCTGCGAGATAAGGCCGGCGTTAGCGGCCGCACCCCGCGGCAGCTCCACGTCTTCGACGATCCGGGACGTGACCCGCGCGGCTGGGTCCTATCCGTTGCCCATGTCGACCTGGTGGCCGAATGGGACCTTCCAATTCCTGAGGATGACTCAACTTCCCGGCTCGTGGACGTAGAGGAAATCCTTGCCGGCGGGTTTGAGCTTCCGTTCGACCACCCGGTCATTCTGGCAAAGGCGCGGGAGTACGTACGCTCCGCCTACGGAGATCACCCCGACCCGTACAGCCTCCTGAAGGAACCTTTCACCCTGCGCGAACTGCGAACTCTTCACGAGGTGGTGGCGGGTGAAAGCCTCCAGCGCGACACTTTCCGTCGCAAGATGGAACCTCAGCTCAAGGAAACCGGACAGATGACAGATGGCGGAAGGGGCCGGCCCTCCCGGCTCTTTCGTAGGTAGCGGGCGCAGCTCGATTCACCCCGAGTTGCCCCAGCGTTCGCCGGCTCCCAGCGCTTCTAGCAACGCAACGACGCGCGCTCCCTCGCTGCTGGCGCGCTCTTCAGGAGTCAAATCGCTACTGAGCGCTAACAGCTTTCGACGAATCGACGCCTCCGTATCGGTGAGCGCCTCCCGGTAGTTGTCAGCTAGCAGGTAGGAGTGACTGTCCGTGGCATGTGCCAACACCATGTCCAAGAAGATCTCGAGCAGTCGGGCAGCCTCTGCAACATCGCCGCCGTCGCTCAGTGGCAGGAGCGCCAGTTTGTCCTTCCATGCATACTCGTCCAACGGATCCTCGAACAGTGTGATGGCAGTGGCTACCTCATGGCTGTTCGATGACAGCTTTGGAAGTGCGCGACGGACGTCGTGCACAATTTCGTGGAAGTGGTCGTCGGTCAGGCCGAAACCGACGAACAGCAGATGATGGGTGATGAGGTTCGCTTTTACGAGTGCGGAAAGTGCCGACCGGGTCGAGCTGTAGCCGAGGTAATCCTCTCGGGTCAAAACGATCGACTCCGGTTCAGACACGGTGCCGTGTAGCTTAAGGAGCCAACGGTCCGTCCCGCCGGAGAAATCACCTGGGATGACTGCAAGCGATATCCCTGCGTCTTTGGAGGCCTGTTCGAACAGTTCGTCGTAATTGAGGGTTATTGCTTGTTTGCTCGGCAGGCTCGCGAGTATGGCCGGAGCCAATCCGTACCGCTCGAGCCGTACCTCTTTTGCGATTGTCTCGTTGAGGCTCCGTTCGGACTGTGCGAAGACTGCGCGAAGGATGCTCGCCTGATCCAGCACGTGGCGCTTTGTCAGCTCGGACAGTTCATCCTGGTTCAAGCCCGCTGCTGACGCCAAGCGGTCGATAAGTCCCGCCCAGGTCGGGGCACCGGCACTGATACTCACACCCGCACCCATGAACGGGACGAGTCGGCCCTTTAGTGCGAGTCCTGCCAAGCGCTGAGCGTGTTCCTGCAAATTCGGGTTCAACTCGTTCCATAAAGAGCGTCCCGAGCGGATTCTGATCTGTTGGGCGAGTGCGAAATCCTTCTGGTCTTGGAGCACCAGGGCGATGTCGACTCCCTCGACGTCTGCCAGTCGCTCGCATTCATTGAGCACACATCGCATCACCTCACCCCTAATCTTCCCGGCACCGCCGCCCCCAGTCCCGAAGAGAGGAAGCGCGAGCAATGGAATCGGGCGCCGTGGGGCACCGGTTTCAGGATCCCTCTCAACCATGGTTTGCCGACGCACCCGAGCGGCCTCCGTGGCGGTTTGGGTGAAATGCTGCAGGGCCGGGAGTATGTCCTCTGCTTCGCTGATTCCATGCATGGGCACGGCCGTGAGGACTGGTAGAGGCAGATGAAGCGGCCAGTCCTCAACAGCGAAGGACAGCCTCTTCTCGACATGGAAGGGCTTAGTCCGAGCGGGAGCGACCGCATCGGCAAGTCCAGGCACCCCCTCGGTCCACGTTTCGTTCACGGACGGGGTGTGGTCGGTCGGCAGCAACCATGCATCGCAGGCAAGGTTCTTTAGATCGCCCATGGTTACGAACACATGCGAAGTTGCCATGCTTTTTCATATCACGGCCGCGGCTCGTCGTTCCCACATGAAATGCTGACACTGAACGTATCTGAGTCATACCGTGTTCTAATGACCGATCCGATGAGGCATGAGTCGCGGAACACCTTCAGGTACTTACCGCCGATCCTTTTCTAAAATGTCGTCCTACCCGCCTAAAGTCGGCATGGCAGTGAGGCGGTGATGTAGTACAGCGGTGCAGGAGTATTCGGTCTGTGACATTGAAAAGTCACCCTATCGGCTTCGTTTTCTCACATTCGCTGAAGTCGACGTTCGCTGCAGGTCCCAACTACGAAAAGAGTGCTCTGTGAGTTACCACGAAATCCTCGATGCCGACCATGTTGCCGAAGCAGCTGCCCTGGTGCGCCGTTACTACCTTCCACTGGAGGGAAACACCAAT
Source organism: Arthrobacter sp. TJ-254 (assembly GCF_058269175.1). Lineage (NCBI taxonomy): Bacteria > Bacillati > Actinomycetota > Actinomycetes > Micrococcales > Micrococcaceae > Arthrobacter > Arthrobacter sp. TJ-254. Next base: position 313,197 of record NZ_JBZCNF010000003.1, read on the forward strand.
CCCCGCACCGGGACGCGCTTCGATGATTGGGCAGGAGGCGGGGACCATCCTGGCGTCGCCGATCGCATCACGGCTGACGACCTCGTGGCGGTGTCGTTTCTCTCGGTCGACATCAAGGGACGAGCGGCTATCGGCCTGCTCGAAAAACATGCAAAAGAGATCAACGAATTGCTGCATCAGATCCCCGTCGAAGTGGACTTGTGGAACGCAGACATCGATGCACTCAATTCACCGGATAGCCCGGCTTCCCAGTTGTGGCACCTACTTCGCGGCCGGAAGTACGGTAGATGGGGAATTGGCCCTACGAGGGCGAGCAAGATCATGGCGCGCAAGCGGCCTCGACTGATTCCCATCTATGACTCGGTGGTGCGGCCGCTAATGGGCCTGGACCATTCCGGCGGGCAATGGACGACCTGGCATGCCGCGCTCAATGATGGCACCGGTTTGCCTGCACGTCTTGACGCTATCCGGCGTGCAGCGGAGGCGCCGGCGAACATCTCGGCGTTGAGGGTCATGGATATTGTGCTGTGGATGCACGGGATCGAACTGGGACTGGAACCGGTCAACGATGAGGACGACCTCGTCGGATCCGAGAACTAACCGTGGGTGGAATTCTCACCCGGCCACACGGCGGCAGCTGGCGTGAGCCCAAGGAGTCCCGCTACGCGAGAGAGGCCGATCTTCAGCAGATCCTCGCCGACCACCCAAGTCTCATCCCTGGAGTCGGCGACGATGGGGTTGCATGCAAGGAGTTCCAGTCCGGAGTTGGCCCAGCGGACTTGATCGTTGTTGATTCGGCGGGCGGTCTCACTATTGTCGAATGCAAACTCGCGTCGAATCGGCAGGTGCGCCGGGAGATCATTGGGCAGATGTTCGACTACGCATCCGCCTTTTGGCGAATGTCAATGGACGAGTTCGAGGAACGTTGGTTCAAACGCACCGGTAAGAGCCTCACCGACAGCATGGTGTCTGTGGAACCTGGCTTCACCACCGCTGTCGCGGCGAACCTTGCAGAGGGGCGATTCAATATCGTCTTGGCGGTCGACGCTATCAATATGGATCTGAAGCGAATCGTCGAGTACCTCAATGCAACGTCTGGGCCGGCAACTTCTGTTATTGCCGTTGAGTACAAGCGGATGATTACGGAGCATACTGAAATCCTGTTGCCAATGACCTACGGCGAGGAGCTGGCCAGCGCGAAAGCAGCCGACTCTGCACGGGCGCAAGAGCGTTGGACGGAAGCCGAGTGCCGTTCGTGGATTGAGTCGGACGATCCGGTGAACTTGGTGAAGTTCGACATCCTGCTTGAGGAGGCTCGACACCGTGACATACCGTTTGTTGGCTCGGCGAAACGGGCGAAGAGTATCCCAACCGGGTCGCTCCAGATTGCATTGGACGACACCGGTAGGACCGGGTCCGTGTACCTCTACCACTACGCGACGGGATCGACCTCGCTCGAGCTGAGCTTCACACGTGTGCCGAAAGTGACAGCGTCAGAGCCCAACGGCAAACGGTTCGCTGACTTCCTGCAGCGCCTGTCTGGAATCGAGGAGTTTCGTGCCGCGGCCGCAATCCTGGGGGAGTCCCGGTGGAAGCGCCGACCGAATGTTTCGCTCACTGACATATCCGCCGATTCACTGCGGAGGTTCGTCGCTGCCTTGGCCGAGCTGAGGTCCGCCTAGACGGTCGTATATGCGCGGAGTTTTAGGACTCAGTCGCCGGATGACGAGGGCTGTGGCGAGCGCTCGCCAGTTCGGGCGATCGACTCGTCGTTCCTGGTTAACCCACCATCGGCTTCCACTGTTGTGCGCTCGACAACGCCCGCGCAAGTTCTGGACCGCCGGCTTTCCACAACAATGCTGAGTCTCCAACGACGACGAGCAAGCTCCGTGCGCGTGAAAGCCCGACGTACAACTGCTCTGGAGCTCGGTCCATTTCTTTGAACCCATCGACGCACAAGATGATGACCGACCGCTCAAGGCCCTTAAAACCGAGTACATGTCCGTAGAACTCGGATTCAGCGGCATGAAAATCGCTCCAGTACTCCTGTGTGGCCTTCCGCTCAAAGTAATCCAAGTGGATCGGATGACGGTGATGCGTGGTGAGGAGAGCGATCTGGTTGTTGACCCATCCTTCGTCGAGCAGCGCTTCTATACAGTCCCCAGCAACTTCTAGGGCATCCTCCGTCGAGCATTCAACACGGCGCACAGGCAAGCCGGGTTCGCCACGGGGGGTGAAGTGCTCACCGGCGAACGACTTGAAAGTTTCCGCGATACGGCGGGTATTGCGGAGATTCTCATCGATATGAATAGGGACCAGGTCCGCAGCGGGGCCATGTATGAAGTCGTTGGTAGCGCCGCCCCAGCGGCGGTAGACATCTTGGCGGTCGTCCATAAAGGCGTAAATCTGCCCTTCGGACTGGTCCTTCAGACAAGCGGTCAAAGCCTCCCACCAGAGCGGCGCGAAATCTTGTGCCTCGTCGATGATGATCGCGTCGAACTTTTGCTCGAATGGCAGTTCCGCTGCCTTGTCCCTGAGATGTTGTGGCACTTCCTCATCAAAGTAGGCCTGCCCGTCGCCGTCCGGTACGCCCAGGGAACGGACATAATCGTGAAATTCACCGGTGAAGGCAGGCTTGGCGTGGCGCCAGGAAGAAACGCGGTTCTGTAGGTGTTGCGCCAGGCCCTTGTTGTAGCAGAACAACCCCACCCGCTGACCCTCTCGGCACAACGAGCGTGCTTTTGCCAGGGCAAGCCAAGTTTTGCCGCTGCCGGCACCCCCGGTGAAACGAATGCGGGGAATGTCGCGGGTGGCAGACAACAGGACGGCCTGACGTACCGTCAGCTGGTCCTGCCGGTCTTCAAGCTCCTGCGGATTCGTTTCGGGGTTCGGAGGTGCTTCAAGCGTTCCTTCGAGCCGCCGGGCGATTCTCTCTAAGTAGGCGGGTGCCAACGGCGTCGCTCCACTACCCTGAGTTTCGATCGCCCGGCGGATCTTATCGGCCGGTGACTTAAGGTCGCCTTGATCAAGAAAAAGGGAGCGCGGGCATCCGCTCATCACCCAACCCTGTGGGAGGGAGGTGTAGGGCAGGCAGGCCATGTAGGCGAACCGGCTCCTCAATGGTGTGCCTAACTCATCACTGATCCAGTTTCGGAAGGCGTGCATGGCCCCCTGCGACTGGGCGAGTGGGCCTTCTTTGAGCTTGTGGCGGCCGCTTGTGCCCCCGGACTGATACCACTGCCCGTTCTCTACGGTGACAAGTCCACCCTTGACTTCAATGGCAGCAAGTCCAACTCCGGGCCACAGGACGAGAATATCGATTTCGTGTTCGGTGTTTCCATCACGGACGTGAACCGAGTGGGCCAGGACGACGTCGTCGGGAAGGCTTGCGCGCAACACTTCCCACACCGCGCGCTCGGCCGACTGACCCTCACTGAACTCCGGTTCTTGCGGTATGCAGTACACGAGCTTCCTCTCGTTCACGCTACGACCTAGGGACTAGAGAGCCACCGTTGACGGCAATTCTCCTGTGGCTCCCGAAATGCCGTGCTGCTTGATCCGGTTGTCCCAACCTCGAAGATTGGCGAAGGGCATGATGGACTCCCGGTCCGGCAGCTCGGGTGACCCTGCAAGGTCCACCCGCTTCGAAAACGCTCTGAGCATCAGAGTTTCGGCACGTGCGGGTTCTGTGGTTGGGGAGAAATGCACAAAAGCCTTATCGAGATTGGCGAGGACCTTGAGCCACCATCCGCCCGCGTGAGGTTTCCGCGCCCCGATAGGTGTTCGGTAGTACTGACTCACTCTGTTCCGAAGGGATGTGCCGGCGAGGCCGACATACACAATGTGCTCCTCTGGGAGCCAGAATTTCGCCACTCTCTGGCCTAGCTCCGGACCGGTCACAGGCCGATGGTGCAAACCGATCTCCGGACGGACCGCTGTCAACCGCGCTAGTGCCCCGGCAGACAGAGAAGGCTCTGGCTTAGACGAGGTTGAGGTGTCCGGGTCGGCAGCAAAGGAGACGACGTAGACGCCGGGGCCTTGCTCCGGGATGCGTTGTCCCCACGGCACACAGCCTGCAGGTTCTAGCTCGGCGGCCGCCAGGAGCGCCCGGATCGTTTGAGTCACGATTTGTTCCTTCCGTGAGATGTGATTGATGGTTTTCTCAAAGTGTTCTCCATGTGCGTTCTTTAGAGATCGCGCAATTCCGTTCACGGCATCGGTTCATTGACTTCACCGTCCGTGCCAGATCCGCCTCGCAAGCACCCCGAGCAGTCAGCGCCGGCTTGCGTGAGATTCAAAGAGGTCACTTCTCCCGCATGATCGTCACAGTCGGCATGTTGCCAATATCGCCGACTTCATACCCTCCCCGCGTATGCGCGCTCACCAGGACGGTCTTTGGGTCATTCCATGAACTGCCAGGGGCACGACGGTAGAATTCTCGGACCTCGTGAGCGCTTCTCCCGCCGTAATTCGAAAAGAATCCCTCTCGGAGGCCCGCGGTCGCGAAGCCGTTGCTGATGACGACGGGAATGAGCCATTCACTGTGTGGTTTGTAGACCATGGTGCGGTCTGCGCGGGACAAGGATCGGTCGGCGGACCCGCGGCCTCGCGGTTCCGATGGTCCTGACAACGTCCGGCGAATATGGATGCCCTTGCGCAGCTTCAACGCCGCTTCAGCCATGAACTGGGCGGTCTCGATGTCCAGTTCACTCAGGTCCACCCGCCGCTCCACCGTGATTACACGGCCACGGAGGGGCACGTATTTACCCTGGCTCATGCCTGAGATCCAGTCGGACATGCCCGCGAAACTCACCACCGCCAAATGTGTACCGTAGTCCTCCACCTGCCAGAAGATGAAGCGGCCCTTACCCATGTCCGTAAGCATTCCGGTGTGCATCGGACGCAGATTCTGCAAGGCACCCGTCAGGCCGGCCGGCGTGGCACGTTTGCAATTCCTGCGCGTTGCGGCGCGCAAGGTGTTGCTCACGTCGTGGTACGCGAACAATCCGAACTTTCCGCGGCAGACAAGGCTCAGCAGATTCCGGAGGGCGGCATCGGTCAGTTTCGTGAGGTCGGTGCCGCTTGGCATAGATCGAACGATTCGCTCGTCCAGTTCCAGTGCGGTGTCCAAGGCTTTAAAAAGGGCAGGGTGGTCCTTAGGAGCGAAGCTTTCGAGTGTTAGTCGCAAGTCCTCCAGCACAGGTTGCCCGATACTCAGGGTTGTGGACACTGGGTCTATCGGCACAGCTATCTTGATGCCGCCCGGCCCCGGCTTCGCCTCAGGATCAATTTCTCTCTGATGCCGACGAGCGTCCAGCTCTCGTCTTATCTGAACTGCCACCGGGTTCAAAACGGTTCGGGCGGGAGCTTTTGGTGTCGGTGGCCGAACTGTTGCACTTGGGGTTGGCAAGGCCTCGGGACGTAGCGGAGGAGCAGCCCGCAATCCAGCACGCTTCTGTGCCGCCGCTGCGGTGCGATCTCCTTCGGCTTGAAGCGCCTCCAAGCGCCGGTGATGACGCACAATTTCGGCCCATGAACGATTTGGGAGTCGCTTCAGCTGATGGCGTGCGGGTAGGAAACCGAGGGCTACGAGGTGGGACCTGAACTCCCGCTCGATCCGGTCATAATCCTCCAGCGTGATGTGGCCCTCAGGGTCCGGCCTGTAGGTGATGCGGGTCAGGGGTTGAAGTTTCGGGGGACGATCTACCAGGCGCCGTAGGCGGTCAACCTCCTCCGGAAACAGGCGTGTTTGACTGGGCTTGGACTTCAAGCGGATCCCCGATCGACGCGCTGCTCGGATCAAGTCCTCAATCTTCAGCCCTGTCTCGTGGGCGAAAGTGCCCAGCGTAACCGCTCGGATCGGGGCCCTGCGCCGGCTCTGATCCGGAGTGCCTCGGAAATGAGTAGCAGTTCGTTGAGGTTCAGGCTGTCTCGGGAGAGATACTCGCTTACTTTCAACCAACGGGACGTTCAACACGTTGTACTTGAATTCTCTAAGTGCCGCTTGTTGCTCTTCGGTGAGCGCGCTCATTCGTCCCCGTTCATACAAATCTACGTATGGGGAAAGATTACCTAGCATCACCGACATTTGTGGCTCGGGCGCGTCCTATCCGAGACAGGGCCAGAGGCTGATTGCAATTACCCTTACCCAAAGCGCCGCTTCTAAAGGCCTTGCCGACGAATGGAAAAATTAAGGGAGCACCGTCAGGTACCAAGAGCAATCTTTACGAATCACGAGTCGCTAAGATGCTCATCACCTGTCGGGGCGCTACGGAGAGCCTTGCCCCCGCCATAAAGGGAGACAAGTGCGCCGGCAACGTAGGACGACTTGTCTCAACCGCCACACAGGAACGAATCATGTGTCACACTCGGCCTGCGCTGGTGGGTGGGGGGGGAATCATTCGTGTCGACTCGCTTCGTGCCCGTAGCGCCTATCTAATGCATGTATGTTGTCTCTGTGGGGGAACTCAAAGGTTGGAACAAGGCTGAGACAGACGTGCTCGTTTCGGCTTATTTCGGGATGCTCGAACAGGAAACGCAGGCCGAAGCCTATTCGAAGACCGCATACAATCGGTACGTACAATCTCTCACCGGACGCAGTAAAGGGTCTATCGAGTTCAAGTTCTGCAATATCAGTCATGTTCTCTGGGAAGCGGGATTGCAGTACGTCAAGGGCTATAAGCCCCGAAGCCACGTGCAATCATCCCTTCGAACTGCCGTGCTCGAACTCGCTAGGCACAATGCGCGGGACATGGTGCGGCTCGACAGCGAGACGGACGATAACCGCGCGGTTCTCGAGCAAACCGAGACAGTGCCGGCGTCGAAGAGAAGCGACGCCGTTGACAAAGGAGGCCTCATGCCGAACCTCAATGATTCCTCCACCGGAACGGAAGGCTTGTGGGAGGGGTTGGCGAATCTGTGGGATCGAGCGACAGGCGGGACAGATGTCGCCGCGCGTCCCGACCATCCAGTCGATTCTGTCTGGCCGTCCACCCTTCGCCCGGCGGGCGTAGCAGAGGCTTGCAACTGGCTGCGGGACGGCATCTCAACTGGCGCTCCACCGCGATTCCTGTTTTTGGTTGGTGGGCCTGGAGCAGGGAAGTCCCACGCCACCGCACAAGTAGTGCAGGGATTGCGGTCCGTGAATGCTCCGGAACCGGGTTTGGCCCATCGAGTCTATGAATACACTGGCGTGAACGCGGACGTCGTCGTCGTGAATGACGCCACTATCAATTTGGAGCCTTCGGAGAAGGCGCCCCTTGTATCTGATATCAACGCCATCGCAATAAGTCCGAAAGCCCAGATCGGGGAACACCCACGACACCTCATGGCATGTGTGAACCGCGGCATCCTGGTGGAAGAAATGAGCGAATCCCGCCGACGGAGTTTCTCCGATGTGGGGGCCGGTGATGTCATCGTCAGATGGTTGTTTGACCCCTCGTCGGTGGACGAACTTGAAGTGGCGTGGCGCCTAGCCGATATGTCGGGGCATGACTTCATTCGATCTGCACAGCTCACCCACTCCGGCCGCCACGTAGCCGACGTCGTTGCCGTTTTTGTCGACGAAAGCTCACTTTTTGAAGAGCAGCCTGCCGTTAGGATTGGTGCTGATTCGCGGGCTACGGCCGACTCATACAGGATTACCCCGTTGTTGGAACGCATCGGTTTAGATGAGAACCGTGCACCAGCTGCGGATCTACTGGTCAAGATCCTTGAAGTGGTCGAGAGGAGGGCGAACGCGCCAAAGGAACTTGATACGGATGGTATGGCCGATCCTCTCGCAGCCAACATTGAATCGTTGCGTTCACAGGCGGTGCGGTCGGGCTTGCTGACTGTAGCTCGCAGCGCCGAGTTAGCGTCAGCGACTCGCATGACTTATAGGGAGCTTTGGGGATTCCTAACGCGCGCATTGGTAGGCGATGCACCGTCCCATATGCCCCGTGAGAAACTCGGTCGCTACATCCTGTCGAATCAACCAACAGGGTGGGGAACGACAGAAGACTTCGAAGCGATGAAGAAACTTGCGGCCCTGAGGTTCAGCCAGGGGATTTTCGGAGTTTCTGTACGGTCGACTGCGTCCGTAGGCGCTCTACGAGATCCGGTCCTCAAGCTCCTCGTTCCGATCGACCCAGTACGAGATGCAGTGCCCGGGTCCGAACCGAGTGCGGTCGACAGAGGCTGGGCGACCCGAATCTCGGACGCGTTTGGCGTTCATTCCTCCGAGGGGACTCCCCTCGGGAGCCTGCTGGAATTGGAGCCGGAGGGAAGCCCCTTTGTCGACGCAACCACGGATTTTGATCGACGGGTAGATAAGGCATTCATCGATCTAATCCAATCATCCGCCCTGAAGGACTCCGATAGGTTGGACGCAACCGTCTGGTACGGGTCATACCTCACGCGCCTGTATGCCGTCTCATATGGAATTTGTGCCTTCCGGCGGGAGATCGGCGTGCTGGTTCAGACCTGGACCCAAGCCCCCCATCTCCCAGATTCCCTGAAGTCTCGGCTTCGGACTCTTATTCAGCCGAAGCGGGATCCATTGGAACCGAATTCTTCGTCCCTACTCCCACTGTTCGACAGCCGGACGGAGCCGATCACTGGCCGGGCGAGCGCGCCAAAACTAGCGCTTCGGGTGAAGGATTTGGAGCTGTCGACCGACAGAGAAGGCCAAGGCGAGCAGGTGCTTCTCGTGGTTGGTAAGGACGGGACCACCTTGAGCAAAGTGTCTCTGGACTTTCCATTGATCCGCGAGGCGCTCGCTTGCGTCGATGACCACATAGGAGTAACGGACTTGATCGATGTCACGGCCCCTCGCTTAGAAAGAATCCGAGCTTTAAGGCTGTCATCCCGTCTTCTGGATGGCGCAGAATTTTGCCTCGCTGACGGTGACCGGGAAATGCAGATCACCCAGCAGAACACCAAAAAGCCATGACCAACACCGGGCCCAAAGCCAAACACCTACTCCTCCCGTTCAACCGGCCCGAGTACTTTTCAGTTCCCGAGGCACTACTTTCAGCATTGGCATGGCGCGCCTATGAGTATGCGGCCGATGCTGATGCGACGAAGCCCACAGGTTTGATGTATAAGGCGGAACCGAAGGAAACTCCTTACCTATCCCTTCGGCGGACGATGCCAGAAGGGGACTCCGCTGCTGCACTAGGACGCGGACTCAAAAATAGGGGCTTGAGTACCGAGGCCTCGGACCTGCTCCTAGGTGAAGCTGCAGCGTCAAGTGTCATGGGTATCCGTATCGAGAAGACTGGCAACCAACCGGCTAGTCCCATGACGCCGGCCTTGGCGCTTATGCAGAACCCCCGAGGTGTCCTGGTGAAAAAGGGACCACCGGACTTTGGCTCGATCATTGAAAGCCTATTCGCTGTAGGGCACGGCGTCGGAGGGCCTCAGGCCTCCGCAACCGAACTTTGGCTGCGTGCTGCAGATCAGAGACTCAGATTGGACCCATTCCTCGCGGCCGTCGATGCGTCCATGATGGAGGCCGTCTTTGAAGGACGGAGCACCCGGCGCTCGTCGATCCCGGTCGCTGAGGAAAGCCTCGAATGGTGCGGATATTACCCCGATACACCCTTCGAATGGTTCGCCGAATCGTGGACTGCGTTGACATCAGAAGCATGGGTTGAGGCACTGCCGGCGCGAGTATGGGTTGATTGGGCCACTACGGTGCTTCGCCTCGCAACTGGAATGGGGTTCCTCTGGGAGTACGCCTGGTATGAAGCTCTTGGGCAAGCGATTGTGCAAGATTCCGTGCCCGATACTTTTGAGGAGTTGAGGGCGACGGTCAGAGCCCCCCTGCCCTGGCAGTCTAGTAGGTCCTCCATCTCCGTTCGGGATGTAGGTTCGACCATCAAGTGGCGTATCGCTCGAGGCGAGCGGATTCGCAAGGTCCTGAAGGAACGACTGAACGAAGTTGACGCCGATCAGGACGCCATGGACTTCTTGAGAACTGCCGCGTCAAGCGACTTCCGTTCATCATTGGCAGCTGAGATGGCCGACAAGAAGGAAGCAGGCAAACTCGTCTGGGAAACCGTCAAATATGGGCTGCAAGTGAGGGAATCCAGCGGTCCCTTCACTGATTACTACGGCATCCTCAAGACCAGAGGCAGAAGGTATGTCGTCATAGATCCTGGCACGGAGTGGATTGCGGTCGTTGCTAGCCTCACCTGCGGTGAACCCAAGACCCAGTGCAATGTGGGGGCGGTTCTGCGCGACCTCACGAAACTGGGAATGCGCCCGGAGTTAGGCGATCTTGTCTCGCTGCTCGAGCGTGCAGGAATGGCGAGAGGCAGCGCAGATGCTGACCACGCCGTCATCGTTGAAAGTGCTTTCTAGGAGAAGAATGACGAACATCTCGTTGGGTAAAGTCCTAGGACAGGCCCTCGCCTCGACCAATGGCCTGATCCACATCCATCTACCGGAAGGGGTGGGGCTAGAGACTGCGGAGAGCATCGTTCGTTCAGCTAACACTGTCCGCACTCAAACTCCACCGTTCGCCCTTCTGGTAGCTGCCGGTCCCGAATCGCTTGGGGATCCGTCTTGTCCTCGAGTCAGCCCACAACGGACTATTCAATATCGACAGGGTGACCATCTCGCGGTCGTTTATGGGCGTCAGCCTGACTTGTCATCGTTTGTTCAGGTATTCCGGGAGGCATTCGGCCAAAGCTTCCCGGAACAGGCAGAGGGGCCTGTGGCTCTTTCACGGCTCGCGGATCGAATAGTTGGGGCCTTCATCGATGAATTTGGAATTCAGGCTCTGGCCGAAGTCCAGAGAAACCAATGCTCGGCTATCATCTTCTCCTGCCTGCAGGCCCTATCGACGATTCATTCTCGGTCAGCGGATACGGGGCGCGGTTGGAACGCGGTGTGGTTCGCCCATGTTGATTCAGCGCTCGACAATATTGAACGGATGCTCACGCACCTCCAATCGGCTGGATCCAGCCTAGATTTCTTCGAGGCCTTGGAGAGATACGCATACGCCTGCTTCGCACTTCCTGTACCCGCGCGCGGTGACAAGAGATCCTTCGCTGCACTTGAATCGGCTGCAGGCTCGTTGACGGGTGCACTCCTGGAGTCGTGGGCTGACGAGGATACATTCAGGATGAGTGCCCGCCAACTCGCTTCCCGACCGGAGGTTGAGTCTCATGGCGACCACCCCGTCCAATCATTCGCCGTGGAGGGGCTTGATGAAGCCGTCGCTCGCGAAGGTGACCCTTGGCTAGGCCTGGCTGGGGTTGTTGGGGCGACCCCGCAGAATATCGAGCGTTACGCCCAGCTCACTGAAGCACAATTTCGGAGTCCGGCCCGGGATGACGGAAGTCGTTCGACCCTCGATGTACGTCTTCGGAATGGAGGTTCGCTCGCCCTTGATCCGTCCCTTCCTGAGAGTCCATTCCTGATCCCGATGTCCTCCGACGGCACCGCTGGGGGTCGCCAACTTCAGTCCGAGCTACTCGAGATTAGAATTCCGACCCTACGGCCCATCGAGCCGCAAGACGCAGGGGCTTCCCACTTGTCTGTCCGGGTTATGCCCGCGACCGCTGGCAGTTGGTCCGGTCACATTGAAATCGCGGACGACGGGGGCCTAGTTGCGGTTGGACGGTTTACGAAGCCACGGGGAACGGGCCGTAGTTCCGCTCCTTTCCGGCTAGTTTCGTTGACTGTCTCCTTCGCAGCTGGAGACGTACTCGCACCGTCAATTCGTCCAAATATAACGACGCGCGCGCACTTGTTTCCATCCATGCATACCTTTTTGGCGGCGGCTCCCTTCAGGAAGTCGGGGGCCCTTGGAAAGGTCAAGTACTTGGGGGCCGAGGACTGGGCTGCGGCCCTTACCGACTCCGACCGCGAACATGATTTCGCAGAAGAATTGGCGCATGTTCCCAGTGGTTACCAGATAATGCTCTGGCACCCAGACGGAGAGGGTGAACCCCTTCTGGACGGTGTCGTGATGAAGTCCCATCCGGTCCTTACGGAACTTTTCCCTCTGCGATTCGCCCCAAGCGGGAACAACGAGTTCGTGGCCGACCATTACACCTTTCGGTTGCGACCGACTGCGGCAGGCGGGGGCTATCACTCTGCCCTCCTTGCCGCCGCAGTGAAGCAACAGGTGACGCCGGACAGGCCTAAGCCTCACACGGAATCTTCAATAAGGGGTCAGGCAGAAGCGTTCTACAGCAATTGGCTGGTTGCAGACAGCGAATCCATCTTTGATGCCCTCGGCCACGTCATGATGCCGAGCAATCAATCCGTGCGGATTGCGGAGTCCGTTCCCCAAGACGGAGGCGCCGTCTTGATGCCTGCCAGATCACGAAGTGCCCTGCGCTCGGTCAGCTACTTCGATGCCGACACAGGCTTCATCTGGGGTCCTGAAGCGGAACGGTTCAGGACCGCTCTTCGGGGGCTGAACCTGGGTACGCTCCTTGCCCGGCAGGACCCGAATGCTGAAGAGGCGAGTTTTGAATGGCCGTCCCGGACGTCCTGGCGTTCACTCTGGGACGCCTCATCTCTAACGGAATACTTGGAGGCGTACGAAGCCCTCGTGGTTGCGGCCCGCGCAACCGGACGCGATGAGAACATTTTCTGGGCGGCCTACCCTATGTCGGTCAGTGTCTGGGACGTTGAAGGAGATGATGGATGCCAGGCCGTGCTACTGAGCCCGCTCCATCCATTGCGGCTCGCATGGCTCGCTGGTGCCGAGCATGTCCTGTACTCGGCCGAAGATTCGGTCCAGCTGGCGGGTTCGATCGAAGGCTGGAACCTCCCGCTTGTTGGGCCGGGAGAGTCAAACTCCGGTGGAATGCTCGCCGTGCCGGCAGACTCCGGCGAGGGGCAAATTTTCTTGGGATGGTCGATGTTGCTTCGGCCTGGAACTGATAGGCCAAAACGTCTCGCCCCGCCTGACAGCATTGGAAACGCACTGGCTCCGGGCGCCGCTGTAAGTGGGCTCAACGCAACAGCCGTGGACGCGGCGCTCCGTTCGTTCCGGAAGATGCATCCGCACATTACAACCCTCACTGTTGATCTGCACGCTCAGGACCGTCAGATCCGGCTTAGTGAGATCGATGATTCCGTCCTTGCCGTTGCAGAGGAATGGGGAGAGTCCAAGACTGGTCGGCTAATGGGTGGCGTGAGGGTCCTCGACTCAGTCAAGCGGGATGGTCCTGCTCCACGCGACGCTGTCACGCGCCTCGTTCGCGACAATCACGACATGCTCCTGACGTGGTCGCGCTACTCTCCGGCCGACAACGCCAGGATCGGGTGCAATATCCGTTTCCTTCAGGACTCGGGTTCGACGATCCGCGTTGGCCGCGGAGGCCAATCGAATGGCGTGCTGGGTTACGTGCCCCTTCGACGTTTTGAGAGTGGCGCGAACAAGCTGAATGCCAGACGCCTCAGCATGAGCCAACCTGCCGTTCCCAGGGACATGGGCTGGGCCCCCTTCACCGGCGCCCTCGAAGCTCTCGAATCGGACGGATCGGCCCCCACGGTGGAAGCTGGCATGATGCGTCGAGACCTCGCCGACGTGACGGCCGATTGGACTGTGCTCGGAGAATCGTTCCTCAGCCCGGCGATCATGTCGGAACTGATGGACGAGCATGGGGACGGGGGTCGCATGTTGTGGGAGTGGCGCCCACCGGTATTCGAACGATCCCTTGATGTTCCCTTCATGGAGCGGCGTCCCTTCGTCGCAATCGCCAAGGTTCCCGATAGTTTCGGTCACCAGCTGGAGGCACTCCTGACCAAGGCTCGAAGGGGCGAACAAGCGCCGGCCACACTCAAGAGGTCGGTAATGTCGAGCCTCGGAAGCCGTGGGGTGGGACTGTCATCTCTGCTGTCTATGGGCGGCACACACGTTGCCGGTGCCCTCGGGTTCTTCCTAACCTTCGCCCTGTTCGATAAGGCGGTCTCGGGGACGACGAACCGGTTCGTCGTCCCGATAGACGCCGCAGATTACTTCCTTCGCACGTTATCGAAGCAGGCAGACCACGGCCAGCACCAGCGACGCGCGGACCTCCTGTTCATCGAGCTGGACGATGAGCAGGTGCTTCTGTCACCTGTGGAGATCAAGTGCTATGGGCTTCAGGGTGATACAAACGGGTCGAACCTACCCGCTCCCGGCTCCTCTGCGCTGAGGGAACCCCTTGAGCAGCTCGGAGCAAGTTACGAGTTGCTGAAGCGGATTGAGGCGCGGGCGGGCAATATCCAGGATGCTGACCGTGTGCTCTGGATGAACAGCCTAGCCACCCTGGTCGAGACTGCCGCACGCTTGAGCCCGCGCTCGGGACCAGACGGCCCGGATGTGGTTGCTGGACGCCTGTCGGCTCTGGCGGAGGGGCGCATGAAGGTTCGCGTAGGGAAGCCACTTCTCACATACCTGCAACACGGTGCGCGCACTAACGATGGTGAAGGCTTCTACTCCGGGGAGGTTGAGGCTGACGGATTCACAGCCAAAGCCCTCATCTCCGATACCGCGCTCGTGTTCGACGCTATCGAAAGTGACGAAAACACTGATCTCGTGGCGGGCTGGTGCGCGTTGGTCGATGCAGTTGGCAAGGAAATGAATGAACCATTTTCCCCCGAGCCCGAGCCTGCCCCTGTGCCCGAGCCTGCCCCTGTGCCCGAGCCTGACCCTGCACCCACGCCTGACCCTGCACCCGAGCCTGACCCTGCACCCGAGCCCGAGCCGGCACCCGAGCCCGGTATTGCAGGGGAAGGTGTCCGCCTAAGGGTAGGCAGCTTGCTCGGTAGCATCGGACGCTCGACCGTAGACTTCTGGCCGAGCAACACGAAACTCAACCAAATGAACGTCGGCATCGTCGGTGATCTAGGCACGGGCAAGACCGAGCTCGTCAAGGCCCTCATCGCGCAGATACGGAGCCAGGCTGTGGAAAAGCAGCCGAGCGAATCGACTTCGATGCTGATCTTTGATTACAAGGGTGACTTCCAGAGGGACGAATTCTTGCAGCGTGCGGGAGGGGTCGTGCTCCGCCCCCACGAGATTCCTGTCAACGTCTTCATGCCGGTCACCTCAGACCACTCAAGGCTTCCCTACCAACAAGCGGCAGCATTCGTCGACGTCCTCAAAAAGATCTACAGGGGCGTCGGCCCAGTGCAGGCAAGCCTCCTGAACGAGTCGATCCGAGAACTCTACGAGCAAAACGACAACCGTCCGCCCACTTTGGCGGAGGTGCGCATCAAATACATGGAAAAGTCGGCAAACCCTGACTCTGTTTCTTCCATCTTGGATAGCTTCGTGCTGAGCCACATCTTCAGTGATGACCGGACTGTCTTGAAACCCTTCGGTGAGTTGCTTGACGGCAACGTGCTCGTTGTCGCGCTTGATCACCTCGGTCAGGACCAAAGCGCCAAGAATGCCCTCGTCGCTTTGTTCCTGAACCTTTACTACGACAACATGCTTCGTTCGGGCAAGCCTCCCTTCCAAGGGACGGATCCGCAACTGCGCTATCTGAAATCGTTCCTCTTGGTGGATGAGGCCGTCAACATCATGCGGTATGACTTCCCAGTCCTTATGGACCTGATGCTCCAGGGGCGACAGTTTGGATATGGAGTAATGCTGGCGTCCCAGTACCTCTCGCACTTCAGGGAAGGAAGGGAGAACTACGGGCAGCCGCTACGCACATGGTTCATCCATAAGGTGCCTTCGGTGACGGGTAGGGAGCTGGCGAACCTCGGGCTGCCGGACCTTTCCCACGATGTGCCGCGGCGTATCACCGAACTACGCCAGCATGAAGTTTTCTTCAAGTCCCTTGGATTCGATGAAGGCCGGTTTGTTCGGGTCGTGCCGTACTACGAACTCTATGGGAACTAGGTCTGAGGGGACGACGGAGTGCGTCGCCTGGAAATGGTCGGCTGCCCCTGGCAGAATGTGTTGGTGATGAAGTTCGTTGACCTGTTTGCAGGTTGTGGTGGCCTATCGCTGGGCATGGAGCGAGCCGGCGGAACCCTAGTGGCAGCGGTGGAGAAGTCCGACATGGCTGCCCGCACTTTCTACCACAACTACGTGGGCGAGGCTGCAGATTCGCGGGTGTGGCACGAGTACCTCCAGCAAAGCCGCCGTCGCCAGTACGAGGGGAAGGTCCTAGTCAGCGAGCTCGCGGATGTGCTTTCTGATCAGAGTCTCATGGCGAAGATCAGGCAGGAAGAAATTGACGCAGTAGTCGGCGGTCCGCCATGTCAGGGCTTCTCCCTTGCAGGGCGACGCAGGAAGGACGACCTGCGCAACCGACTAGCCTGGGAATACCTCTCATTCGTGGAGGAGACCAGTCCCAAGGCCGTAGTAATCGAAAACGTCGTCGGGATGAGCCAGAGTTTCGTGAAGGGCGAGGAATCCTCGTTCGCTCAATTGCGGACTGCTCTTTCCACGATCGGCTCTGGCTACGTTGTACAGGCCGTCCAAGTAAACGCCGTACACTACGGCGCGCCGCAATTTCGCCCTCGACTGATGTTAATCGCGTTGAGGCAGGAGATAGCCGCAAAGCTGGGTGTCGAAGCAACCCCTGGAATCTGGAAATCGAACTTCGAGGATTTGGTGGGTGATGTGCCACCGCTGGCTCCCGTCCCAACGACACGCTCGACCGAATTCTTCAGCATTAGGGACGCGATATCGGATCTGGCGGGTTGGGACGGACTGCACCGGGGAAGAAACCGAGACTATCTCGCGCGGCTGACAGAAGCGGAAGAGGCCGTACGGCCGAAACCGGGTCGTTCCGGTCGCGAACTGCCGAATCAGACACCACGGGTTCACAGTGACGCCGTCGTCACTCGATTCTCGTTGTACACCTTGATGTCCCGCAACGGGGTGGATCAACGGCTTCTCAGCCGAATGAGCGCTTTGGACCTCGAGGGCCAAAAAGCCCTGGCGAAGCGCAGCCTCGCAGGTATCGACCTTCCGGTAGACCTTGTCTCTTCTGCCCGCCCCCCGGCCACGAGGACCATTCGGTCCCTTGACGAACTGGTCGAGCTCGCAGTCGAGCTGGTTACCAAGAAACATAGCCAGAAGGTTCTAGACGCGGACCAACCCACTCGAACGGTGGTCACTCTGCCGGATGACTACGTCCACCCAACCGAGCCGCGCATCTTCACAGTAAGGGAGCTTGCACGCTTTCAGGGATTCCCTGACTCCTTCGAGTTTCTTGGTAAGGAAACCACCGGGTCGCACCGCCGCCGGGTTGAGGTGCCACAATATACGCAAGTCGGAAACGCGGTTTCGCCGTGGCAGTCGTATGCTGTGGGCAAGCTTTTGGTGCAACTAATTGACACTCACCGGTCCTCGGCCTGATTTTCCTCGGCGCTTGCAGCCGTGGAGTGAACCGCTCCTCCGTGTGCGAGACGCGCGTCGATCTGGAATCGGCCCGGAGATCGCCAGGAGGCAATGGTTGCCCCGCACTCCTTCAAAGGGGTTCCTGTGTTTGACGGACGTACGATGGGGCAATGGCGGACTTCATGACACCTGAGCAGCGCAGCGCTCACATGTCAAAGATTCGTTCGAAGGACACGAAGCCAGAGATTTGGCTTCGCCGCAAGCTCCACGGCGCCGGATATAGATACCGGCTTCATGACCGGAGACTTCCTGGGCGTCCGGATCTCGTATTTCCCGGGAGGCGAAAGGTCATTTTCGTTAACGGGTGTTTTTGGCATGGCCACAGCTGTCCGGTAGGAGCGCGGCTGCCCAAGTCGAACCGTGATTTTTGGTTGAGTAAGCGGGAGCGGAATCAGGAGAGAGATGCGTCCCAGAGGGCAGCGCTCTCCTCTCTAGGTTGGAGCTACTTGGATGTGTGGGAGTGCGAAATAACCGCCGATGAAAACTTAGTTGGTCGAGTGGAGCGCTACCTACAGGACACGGATTAGTGGGATGCGCGCCCTCTTCTCTCCCAAGGCTCTCCTGACTGGATAGGGAAGCGGCGCTGCTGATCGGGCGCTTGTGCTGAAGCGCTGCCAACGAGACCCATGCAATATCTAGGAGTCGAGAGGACAGAGGCGCGCATGGCCGGAGTAGCTGTCGTCATCCGCCTCGTTGGGAGCAGGTATCGCACGAGCGGCAGAACCCGATGGCACACCTGCATTCGAGACCATACCGCCCCCCGTCAGTGCGAACACGGAACTACCGACCGGCGGTGCCTTGGACCGCCGCGTCGTCTTCATCTGGAACGTTATTGAGGCAGGATCAGGACATGGATTCTGATGCTCTGCCGTCCTCAATGATTGCGCGGCTCCTCGAGGAGATCTCGTGGGAAAAGGCGGTGAAGTACCGCATGGGCGGACGCGGGATGGAGAACGTCCTCACCGCGGAAGTACTCGGCGGTCTTGACCTTCTGCCTCGGGATCACTTCTTCGGTGAGGTGATTCGGGCGAGCAGTGGCGCTGCAGGCGCACGCTCCCGTCTCGCCCTGCAGGCAGAGTCAGCTGAGATGTCCCTGCTATCCGGCGATCTGCAGATAAACCCCGGACAAGCAGTCCCAACGCGCTTCGTGGTGCAACCCGATGCGCTCATCACCACGCCGGATGTTTTCGCGCTCGTTGAAGCAAAGAGAATCCGATCCAGCGCCTTCCAGCAGGAGCAATTGGCCCGCGAATTTCTTGCGGTAGTCACGAACTCTAAGGGGCGCACACCGTTGCTGTTCCTCTTCGGGGTCGAGCCCCCGGTGAGGGTGAAGGGTCTGGGGCGTCTCACCGTAACTGACGCTATAGAGCGTCACTTGCCGGCGGTGCTCGAGCGTGCGGGTGATGTTGGACTCACGGTCGCCGACCTCCTGTCCCGCGTCGACGACGTCGTCTGCTGGATCTCCTGGGAGTGCATCGAGTCCACCGTCCGATCACAGCTCGAACAATTCACGGCAGCTGATTCCAGCGTCGACGCAAGCATCCGGCGTACGGGTACTCAGGTCCTGACTGCGATCGATTGGCACTCATAGCCATACGGCGTTCAAAAAGAAGGCGCGGCTTCGTCATTGCACCAACCTCAGCGGCCGTACACCAACCCGTACCTCACCAGCATGCCGTTCGGCGGTGCATCCGGCGTCGGCAGCACGTTCGTCGTCGCCAGGAGGCCGTTACCGTCGACCTCGATGTCGGCCGGCAGCACGGCCTGGGTGAACAGTACCGCCTCGGTCGTTCCGGCCGGTACCACCGAGATGCGGTTGGCCATCAGCTCGGCGATGAAGAGGTTGTCCTTGTCATCGAACGCCAGGCCGGTCGGCGTGTGGAGGCCAACGATCACGGACGCCCCGGTACCGGTCATCGGGTCGATCTTGAGGACCGACCCTGCCATCTCGCCCTCGGGTACGCCCGGAAGCGGCGAGACGTACAGGTAGCCGTCCTTCCCGATCTCGATGTCCGTCGGCACCGTCTCGGAGTGGTAGGTCTTTCCGATGGTGCAGGCCGGCAACCCGAACTTGGCGGCATCCGCTGCCGAGAGAACCGTCGGAACGGGCCCGATGAGCGACACGAACCGAACCGCCCCCGTCGCCATGTCGACGATGAAGATCGCGTTGGCACCGGCGTCCGCCACGTACAGTGGGTGGCCGGTGGGATCCAGTGCCGTCGCGTACGGATGCGGACACACCTCACCGCCGTGTGGTCCCGCACAAGGGGCGATCGGCGTCGTTAGCGGAGAGGATGGCCGGCGCAATGGTGGAGCTATCCGGACGTTGTAGTTAGATTCCCGCGCAGCAGACTCACGCCCGAGTGGGTGGGGTCGCCGTCGAGTGGCTCGTCCGAGATATCGACGATTGGAAACCCCGACAGATCCACACTGTCCGGGATGGTTAGGGATCCTTCTCCCTCGCGAAGGACTCCAAGGCTGTACATCTGGCTGAGGTCGGGAGCGATCAGCCATACCTCCTGATAGCCGTTTGCCCCTTCCGCGGTCAGGGTCACCTGCAGGGTACGGGCACCGTCGGCTGCTGAGACGACGGTGGCACTTCCCTCGCCCGAATAGTTCTCGAGGGGCTCCAGCTCGGCCCGCGCAATAGTCTCCTGCGACGTCGGCGGCAGAATGGATTGAACCGCCCACACGACTCCTCCACCTACCAAAACGCCGGCGACGGCAGCTGCCACCAGATATCTGGTGGGGAATGTCTTCGGTTTCGCGCGGTGGGTATCGATAGCTGTAACAGTGGCCGGTAATTCTGCCGATGCGCGGGGCCGTTCGATAGTTGCGTGCGTTCCGGCAGTCAGGGGATCTGCGCGCAAGGACGGTTTCAGGTCAAGTTCGCTGTGAATTGCTGCCCATACCTCTGGGCCTGGAGATTCGAGCACGTCGTTCGTGGTTCCTCCCCGTGCCGCGTCGACAACGCTCCTGAGGTCGCGAAGCTCCGCGGCGCACACCTCGCACCCGACGAGGTGCTCCGTCGACGCGGCGTCGAGCGGCTCGTTGAGGGCAGCCAAGCTGATGGATTCTGGATCAAGGTGCTGCATCCGAGGCCTCCAATCGGCTGCGTAGATGGGTGAGGCTCCGGCGGATGTGGCTCTTGACGGTCCCCAGGGGTAGCTCCAGTTTCGAGGAAATCTGTTGGTGGGTGAGGTCCTCGTAGAACGCCAGTTTCAGGATTGAGCGTTGCGGTTCGCCCAACAGGTCCAGCTCCGAGTCGAGGACGATCCGATTCGCCATACTATCGACATAATCCCCGCCATGCTCAGACGGATCACGGGCCTCAACAGCGTGAGCCATCTCGTCAATCCGGTGCAGTCGGTGCCGTGCCGCCTGCGCGTCGGAGATCACGTTCCGGCAGATCCCGAGCAACCAAGCTGGCAGGCTACCGGCGTCGGGATCGTAGCTCACCCGAAAGCGCCAGGCCCGAATGAAGACCTCTTGGGTGGCGTCGGAAGCAGCATGTCGGTCACCAAGCGAGCGAAGCGACACACTGAAGATAAGCGGCGCAAACTGCTTGTACGCCTGGGCTAGTGCCTCTTCGCCACCGGCCGAGAACTCGGCCCACAAGGACCTGGCTTCGTCGGGGTCTCGAGAGGACACATTGCGCTCCTTTGGGAAAGGGCGCTGAACCACTGCCCCCGGAATGACCCTTGGTCCGCCGTCCACGCGATAGCTCCGCAGATAGTTCAGAGCAGGGACGCCGTCAGCACAACATTATCCTCATAATCCGCCTCTTCTGCGAGCCATTCGCCGCCACATGTGACGACGACCAATTGATGTGCGCCGTCACGGCGGAAGATCTCGTCGGTGTTGAGCGACGCCTTTGGCTCATTGTCGACGTTAGTGACCCGGTACCGGACGGGCTCGGCATTTTCACGCCCGACGGTGATAAGTGTTCCGAGCGGTACGTCTTTCAGTTGGGCGAACGGCATCTGCTCGGTGCCGATATCGATGTGCGCCGCCAGGACGGCGTTGCCCTCCGCAGCTCCGGGGGCGGGACCGAATCGATACCATCCGGCCTCATAGAAGCTCTCCGGGATCTCCATTTCATCGTCGTCGGCGATTCCCACCTCGATGACGGCGACATTGATATAAGTGCCCTCGATGTCCAGGGAAACCGGTCGCGGTGCTGTCTGTTCCTGGGCAGCGGTGGCTGGCCGAATAGGCACCGCGGCCGCGGCTCCGGCCACAGCGGCGTCCTTGGCTCCGGCCTGGGCCTTGACTTTAGCGTCGGGCGGGTCGGCGGTCGCCGTGCTTGGGCCCGCATCAGAGGTCCGGTCGGGCTGCGGGTCGGCATACTTCTCCACAGTCGCGGGAGTGGTTGCCGGCACCGGGGTTGCTGTCTGCTCCGCGCATCCTGTGCTGAGCAGGCCAAATGACGTAGCTAGAAGCAGGGCGGTGAAGCGTGGCGGGATGCGGTTCAAGGTCTTTCGCCTTCGTTGGAGGGTGAACAGCAAGGCGGGGCGGGAAGATGGAGGGGCTTCCCGCCCCGCCCGCTGCGGTCAGTTGCCGGTGCGGGTGCGCATCCGTGCAGCCACGGCGGCACCTGAAAGGAGAACCAGTCCGGCTGCTCCGGCACCGAGGAGCATGCCGTTGTTTCCCTGTGAAGCGGGGCCGGCCTGCGCGCCCGGGACGGCAGCAGGATCGGAGTGATGTCCTTCGATCACCTGGGTGGCGAGGGCGAGGTTGCCGTCCTCGAGGCTGCCCCAGGCGTAGACGATCGTCGTCGCGCCTTCGCCAAGGGTCAGGTCAGCCGGGCCGATGACGGGATCGGTGGTACCTGTGGCGGCAACCACTGCCGAAATGGTCCCGGCGTCAGTGGTGAGTGTCGCCTCGGCAGGGTTGCTCAGGTTTTCGACAACGGGAGTGCCACCAGCCAGCACGTCGACCGCGGGTGCGGCCGCCGTGTGTCGGACGGTGAGCCGCGACTTGCCTGCCTCGACCGCCGAAACATCATTGGTGTAGAAGTTGGCGGTTGGAGCGCCCTCGGCGTCGAGGTTCGCGGTGGCCGTGTAGTTACCGCCGGCCCCCAGAGTGACAGGAACGGGTCCGATCACCGGCTCGCTCGCGTCGGCCGCATCGGCTGCGGTCACTGCCAGCTCATAATCACCGGCGGGAAGTTGGAGGGGACCTGCAAGCGTCCCGGGAGTGAAATCGTCGAGTGTCAGTTCGCCGTTGACGTACACGTCGACCGTGAGGTCGGGAACAGCGTGCAGCACGGACAACTGCGCGGTGTCCGCCGTTTCGGTCGCGGCTGCCGGTCCGGCTACAGTGCCGGCGCCCAGTGCCGCAAGCGCACCTACTGCGTAAAAGCTCTTTCGCATGGTCTCTCCTTATTCGAGCTCCCGAAGGAGCTTCACTAATCCTTACAACCGGTACTACCGACCCAGGTGCCCGCTTGGATGCACATTGCAGGAAAAGATTTGAAAATGAAGGCCCGACGGCGTCGGAGTCCTGCTTGATCGTGCCGGTGGAAACCCCGCTTCGCGCTCGTAACCAAAACCACATGAAAGAAGCCACACCTCCGCTGTTGGGCGGAAGGTGCGGCTTCTTTCCTTCAATCAGTGATTGTGTTCGTACTCGAGTTCGATCTCCACGAGCAGGCCGTTCGGGGGAGCGTCGGGTGCGGGAAGGGCGTTCGTCGTCGCGTACAGGGTCTTCCTATCCACCTCAACATCGGCCGGCAGCGCCGTCTCCAAGAACAGCACGGCTTCGTCTGAGCCAGCGGCGGCCACGGAGATCCGGTTGGCGAAAAGTTCGGCGATGAAGATGTTTCCGCGCCGGTCGAGTGCCAGGCCGGTCGGGGTCTGCAGCCCACTGACCACAACCTCGGTGTCGCCCGACCACGGGTCAACCCGCTGGACCGATCCCGCCGTCACGCCTTCGGGGACGCCCGGCAGCGAGGTCACGTACAGATACCCGTCGTGGCCGAGTTCGATGTCCGTGGGTACGGGCTCGGAGTAGAAAGTTTCCCCGACCGTGCAGTCCGGCAGGCCGTACTCCTTTGCCTTCTCGGCGGTGACCTCCGTCGGGACCGGTGCGAGGACAGCGACGGTGCTGACCTCCCCGTTCCAGGTGTTCACGGCGAGGATCGCGTTGGCGCCGGCGTCGGCGACGTAAATCGTGTGGCCGGACCAGTCCGGTGCCGTCGCGAACGGATGTGAATACACTTCGCCGCCATGCGGGCCCGCCAACGGCGCGAGATCCTCGGGAAGCTGGTCCAAGCACTCCTGCGGGGTGTCGCGGAGCCCGTATTCGGCGTCGGCGTCGGGGTTGTTCTCCGTCTCGTAAGCGGCCAGATCGGCAAGGACCTCCGTCTCGCCGTCCCGCAGAACGCTGACGTTGGCAACCAGCGGCCGGGTCTCGCCCGGGCCGCCAACACTCTCCGTGAAGTAGATGGTCCGGCCCCGCGTTGAGACACCGCCTATTTCGATGCCGGGGCGGTCGACAAGCGTGGTGGTGGTTCCGTCCTCGTCCACCTGTGTGAGCTGCCCGGCGAAGTTCTGTGTGACATAGGTGGTGTCGCCCCGCCCTGCGGCGACGCGCAGCGGGCTCACCAGGCCGTTCGCGAGCTCGGTCTGCTCTCCCGGTGTAACTGTCCACCCGTCATGGTGGTGGTGCGGCCCTGCGTTTCCGGCAACGGCGCCGGTTCCGGTGAGGGCCGCGGTTAGAAGTGTCGTTGTGAAAAGTCGCGCGGTGTTAGCCTTCATGTGCTTTTCCTCAGCTGCGTATGACGGCGAGACACGGTGAAGCGGTCCCAGCAACCGAACAGTGGTACCCACTGGCGCACGGCGGCCCGTCGAGCATCCGGAAGGGCGGCACCGGTTCATGCTACGACCGGGCCGATGCAGTGTCCACGATGTGACTACCCGAATTTCGGTTCGTGAGCGGCCGAATCTGGGGGCCCATTGCCAGTTACAAAAAGTTTCAGCAGAAAGAACGCGCTCAGGAGTGTGTGGGCGGCGCTACGGTGTGGGGATGAATGATGAAACCGGCACTGTGAGTGCACCGGTTCCAAAGCGGACGAGGCGGCTTTGCCCGATCTGTCGGGCAGAAGGCTGGCCGATCGCCTACGGAATGATCCTGCCCGATGCACAAGCAGCAATGCCCAACACGGTGTTCGCGGGCTGCTGCCTCGAGATGCGTGAGCAGATCAACCCGAAAACCGGCGAGCGTGAATTCGGCACGCCCGCATGGGAGTGCCAGAACGAGGACTGCCGGCACCGGTGGTGGTGACACCCGCCGGCACCATCGAGGCGTCTGGAAGACCGGGACCGGACGCGTTGGGCGTGCGCAGAGTCAGCTTTCGCAGCCCCAGCCGTCGCCGTCGCGGTCAAGATGGGTTCCGTAACCGGGCTGGCTGATGTGGATGGGCGCCATCCCCGCAGCACGGACCGCGGCGCAATTTGCGTAGGACGCAGGTGCCGGCGCGGGAGCGGGTGCGACCGGCGCCGGGACAACGGGTGCGGGCTCAGGAGCGGGTGCGACGGGGGCGGGATCCGGCTGTTCGACGACAGGCCGTTGATTGGTTGGAGCGTCGATGTCGCCGCAGGAACCAAGGACGGACGCCATGGCGTCGTGTTCGGCCTGGGTGACCCACAAGCCGTAGGTCGCTTTCACTGAGATTTGCGTGGCGACGTAGGTGCACCGGAATGCCTTGTTTGGCGGCAGCCAGGTGGCGGCGTCGCCGTCGCCCTTCTGCTGGTTGGTGGGTCCGTCCGTCGCCTGGAGGTTCAAGGGGTCATTGGCAAACGCAATGCGCTGTTCGGCTGTGAGCTGCTGGGCGCCCTTCTGCCACGCGTCTGAAAGCGCGACGACGTGATCGATCTGCACCTGCGAGCTTGTGGCCTGGCCCCGGATGAACTGGATTGTGGTGCCCGTGTACGGGTCGTCGAGTACGCCCGACGCGACCTTGCAGGGGACACTGTTGGCGAAAACGATGTCGTGGAGCTGAAGCTGGAGCATGTCGTTCCGGGTATCACAGCCGTTACGGTCGACATCCGCCCACGCGGTCCCAAATAGCTCCCGGTCGTAGCCGGTCTTCGGCGCACGGCCCTTGATGGGCAGGGTTTCCAAGAGCACCAGCGCCTTGGTTCCCGCGGCGGGCTGGCGCTGCGGTGCGTCGGTGTCCTGCACAGCGACGGCGGGGACTTCCTCAGTGTCGAGAGGGGCGACGTCGGGGGTTGGGCTTGGTTTGGGCGTCGATGCCTTGGCGGTGCTCGGGCGCGGAGTGGGTGTGGGCGACGGTGATGGCGTTTCCGTCGGTGCGCTGATGGCGGTCTTCTCGGCCGCTGCAGTTTTGTCCGACGCGTCGGCCGGAGGATTGAGGAGCAGACCAGCGGCGAAGGCCAGCACACTGACCGCAATGGTTATGCCGGCGGCCTTCCGGTTTGGCAGGCGCAGCCAGGACGGTCTCCCGGAGGTCAGCGTGTAAATACCTGTCGCTAGGAAGACCAGCGCGGTGCAGCCGAGGGCGCCGCCACCGAAGTTGCCCATTTCAGAGACGATGATTGAGAGGAGCACAATCGCCACGACGATCGCGGTGGACCGATTGATCTTGCGCCGTTTTGGTCCCTCCGGCGACTGACGCAAGGCAGAGTTATGCCCGGACGGTGTGCTCATGAAATTGTCCCCCAGCTGAAAAGCGAATGATCTGCGTCGTCATCCTACAACCGCAGGTGGCGGTCAGCGACCTGCCGACGGCGTGCTCAAAATCAACGACAAGATGACGTCGTGAGTGTGTTTCGCCTTACCGTCTCCACGGAATTCCGCTTCGATAACCCTAGAACCCGCAGTAATCGCGATTGCAGAGCTAGAGTAAAACTTTCCGAGCATGGACTTGTTGGAAAGCATGGCCACAGACTGAATCGATCGATACGGCACTGAGGTCACTGCAACGCGGTTCCCGACAAAACTCTTGTCCTGCAGGATCACCCGGAGGTTCGTAATTCCGATGAAGCCGGTGCCCACGCCAATGCAGTCGTATACCGCGATGATCTGCTCGCCTGGCAACAAGCCTTCATGGATCATCTGAAGCTGTTCCGGCCGGTCGTGAATAATCTGACTCATTGTTTCCCCCAACGTGATAGACAGTTTGAGTCAGCATATGCGGTCGTTCCGACATAAGCGAAAACTCCGACTTGCTCGATCTCCGCCCGAATTCTTCCCCTAATGTCGGTAATCCGTGGTTGATTGGCTATTGCAACAGTCCGGGCTGTCTCTTCATGTGCTCAACCGGAGCACCTGGTTATATTTCACCGCGCGAGCGGGACATGGGGGAATGATGATTCGAAACGATGTGGCGTCACTATTGAAGCTAATTGACGAGGAACTGCCGCGCCAGAAATGGAAGCCATGGCCCGGTGGGTGGCCCGATCAGATCGAATCGGCCCTGATCGACGCCGTGTTGAGCATCCGTGCGAGCTATGGTTCTGAAGAGGCAGGCATTCCCGCTGCGGTGAAGCGTTACAAGGAGTTTGTCGATGAACATTCTCCCAACAGCCTTGCGAGGCTCGGCGACCACGCGCCGCGGGATCTTCAAGCTGTCCTTAATGGCCAGTTGACGAGCGGACGGACAAAGGCCTCGGCCATCGTGGAGGCGGCGAACAAGTTGGTGCAGGCAGGCGTGAGAACTGCGGCGGAGTTGGACCCACTAAACCACGACCAGAAGGCAGCGTACACCTCGGTCCATGGTCTTGGATCGGTTACATGGGACTACTTGGGCATGCTTCTTGGGAAGCCTGGGGTGAAGGCGGATACGTGGATCGTGCGGCTGGTGTCGCGAGCGACTGGACGGAACGTTGGTTCCCCAGAAGCTCGAAATGTGGTCAAGGCCGCTGCGCGAGAACTGAAGGTCGGAGTCACTGAACTGGATCACGCACTGTGGTATCACGAGCGGACTCGCGAGGCTGCTTTGGACCACGAGGAGCCCTAAACCCGAAGCTGGCCCAAAGGCGCTTCAGCTCAAGATGTCCTTGGTGCTGAAGCGCCCATAGGCCAGTGCGCCAAACACGGCTATGTAGCCGCCTTGTAGCAGCGCATTGTCACCAAACGAGTTCCACACGATTGGCTCTCGCAGCAGGTCGGCAAATCCCAACCAGTAATGGGTGAACAGCCATGGGTGCAGCCACTCAAGCTGCGGCAACGCGCCGAGGATCTGCGAGACGGCAGCCAGCGCCGCCGTAGCTGCCATGGCGCCAACCGGAACCGTGGTGAGCGTTGAGATAAAGAGCCCAATTGCGCTCAGCCCGAGCAGCGAAAGCGTTACATACAGCGCGAGCAGCAGCAGGCGGACTGCATACCCGCCGAAGCCGATCGTGGCCCCGGAGAGCAGCGTCACCGGCCCGATCGGGAACAGCAGGGCGCCGATCAGCGCACCGACCCCGACGACGACGAGCGTCGCCACCAGGCAGAACAGTGCAGCCCCCGCGTACTTCACGAGCAGCAGCCGGACCCTCCCGGCCGGGGCTACAAGCAGGTAGCGCAACGTACCGAGGTTCGCTTCACCGGCGATCGTGTCACCCGCGACGACGCCGACGGTCAGGGGCAGGAACAGCGGGATCGAGACGGTCAGCGCGGTGAGGGAGACGAACAGCCCGTTCTGGGTGATGCTGGCGAGGAAGGCCGGCCCGCGCCCGGGGCTCGGCCCGTCCGAGAGGCGCACGACCACCGCAATGAGGATCGGAATCGCGGCCAGCGCGGCGAGCATCGCCCACGTCCGGCGGCGGCGGAACAGGACCGTGATCTCCGAGCGGAGCAGCGCCCGCCCGGCGAAGGGACGGACCCGGTCGGCCCCGGCGGGCGGCAGGGGGTGCGGTGAGGGTGCTGATTCAGCCGGCAACGTCAAACCCCTCTCCGGTCAGCGCCACGAAGCGTTCCTCGAGCGAGGCGCCGCTGACAGTGAAGCCGCGCACGCGGACGTCGGCGAGCACCAGGGCGGCATTGACGGCTTCGGGCTTGAGGCCGTCGGCGGTGAGCTCGGCCGTCACGACGTCGTCGCGCCCGTCGAGTTCCGGGGTGAGCCCCAGCCCGGCGAGCACCGTGCGCGCGGCGCCCGGGTCGGGGGTGAGGACCCGCACGCGGGCGGTGCCCTCCGCCCGCAGATCATCGAGCGTGCCCTGAGCCACGAGGCGGCCGGCGCTCATGACCGCGATCTCGGTGCACATCTGCTCCACCTCGGCCAGGAGGTGGCTTGAGACGAAGACCGTCGTGCCGCCGTCGGCGAGGGACCTGATGAGGCTGCGGACCTCGCGGGTGCCCTGAGGGTCGAGACCGTTGCTCGGTTCATCGAGCACCAGCAGATCGCGCGGGGTGAGAAGCGCGTTGGCGATGCCGAGGCGCTGCTTCATGCCGAGCGAGTAGGCATGGGCCGGCTTGCGGGCGGCATGGCTGAGGCCCACCCTTTCCAGGGCGGCGTCGACGCGCCGGTTGCGGGTGGAAGGGGAGGTGCGCCTGTCGGCGTCGTCGAACCGCTGGAGGTTCGCCCGCCCCGAAAGAAAAGGGTAGATGGCCGGGCCCTCGACGAGGGCGCCGACGCGGGGGAGGACGTGGTGGGCCGCGTCGGGCATCACCCCGCCGAGCAGTTCGATCTCACCGCGCGAGGCGGAAGCGAGACCGAGCAGCATGCGGATTGTCGTCGTCTTGCCCGAACCGTTCGGACCGAGGAAGCCGAAGACCGAGCCCTGCGGAACCCTCAGGCCGACGTCGTCGACCGCGCGCTGGTGGCCGAATGTCTTGGTGAGCCCCCGGGTTTCAATTGCGAGCCCGCCCCCCTGCGCGCTCACGGGCGCGCCGCGGACGGGAACGGACGACGTCGGCCGGTGCCCTGCCCCTGCGGCGCCGATGGCGTCACTGCTGTGAGGCAGCGATCAGTTGGTCGGCACCGACTGCACCTGCGAAGACCCGGCCGTCGTCGGTGATGAACACCGACACAAGCGAGGTCTGCAGGACGCGCCCGCCGTCCACCGGGGTGAAGGCCTGCTCCAGCAGCGCCTGCGCCTCGGCCGACTCCTCGGACTCAGGGCTCGCGCTGAACGCCTCCGACGCGGAACCGGCCGGCAGGGCGACGATGCTGCTCCACCCCTCGCCGATGACGGTGGGCTCGTCCTTGGCGGCGTCGGACTTCTGGGCCTTGTGGTCCTTGTGCTCCTTGACCGGAACCTCGGTCACGGTTGCACCGGGCGGGGGAGTGAACTCGAACAGGCTCTGCTCGGGTGCGGCGAAGTCGATGCTGGTGAAGGCGACCGAGAACGCCGGCTCGGCCTGGCCCTGCGCGGAGACGGTGAAGCTGAGGGGGACGCCGGTCTCGGAGTCGACGGCCAGCGATACGGCACCGACGAGGGTGTCTGCCGTGGCGGGCGTGAGGACCAGTTCGTACGCGGTGCGGCCGGCCACGCGGGCGTTATCTCCCACGGTGACCTCGGTTGAAGGATCGATCGTGGAGAGGAACTTCTCGGCGAGGTCGGCGGGGGTACGCGGCGCATCGGCGGGGAGCTGCTTCAGCACCTCACCGCGGTCCGGAAGCACAGCATGGGTCGCTTCCTGGGCGCGGGAATCATAAAGCCAGACGTCGTCGTCGTTGAGGATGGCGTCGCGCTGGGCGAGACGGTCCTGCACCTGGATTCGTGCCTTGTCGGGCCCGTCGATGTGGACCTGGGCGGTGTGCTCACCGGTGAGCAGTTCGAAGGCGGCCGAGGCGCCATCGGAGCTGCCGGCACTGGGCCCCATGGTCTGCAACTCGGGCAGGCCGAGCTCGGAGGACTGCTCGATCGTTCCGGAGAACGCGCTGTCGTAGCTGTCGGCCACGAGCTCGAGCAGCTCCTGGGCGGACTTCTCCGGCAACTGGGGGCTTGCCTCAGCGAGGGTTGGGCCAACGGCGGCCGTTGTTATGATCACCGCCGGGACGATGCCAGCGGGGAGCCAACGGAGCCACTTCTTTGCCATGAGCTTGCCTTCCAACGGTGCTTTGCCCCCTTGCCCCATTAACGGTACTCCTGCTTGCTGGGAGGATGCAGGATGTTTCGGGCGGTCCTGTCCTGCCCTCACCGTAACCCTGCTTCTGCCGGCCCACACTCACCGGCCGTGCAGGTGACAGATGATTTCGGGCGAGAGCCTCGATACCTCCCTCAGCGGAAAGAGACAGAGGCGTTGTCAGTGCCGCCGGGCGTAGCGTCGAACGGCAATCCCGTGCGCGTGCACCAGCAGAGACCGTACCTGCTCGGCTGTGGCGGCACCAGGGTTGAGGATGCTTACCCATGCCTGCGAACCGTAGACGGGATGCGGCAGGATGCGGTCCGGTGCTGTGAAGTCGAAGTCGGCCAGGTGCATGGCGTGATCTGTCGCGGGATGTCCGGTCAATAACTCATATTCCTTCTTGCCCACCGAAATATTGAGCCGGAAAACGCCCGGCCGATTCAGGTTCGAGGCCATATCAAAGCCTTCATAATCGCTGACGACAATTGTCGCGAAGGGGAAGCGCCGGTTCTCTGGGGTATCACCGTTGGGGTCGTAGAAAAAGAAGGTATCGCCCCAAGCTGCCTCGGGTGCTCCGTTCTCCTTCCCGGCAGTCTGCGTTACGACGCCGGCCAGGTCTGAGACGAAGTCGATGATCTCGTTTTCCTCCACCCGATAATGCTTTCAAACGCCGGAACGCGGGTAAAGGACCACCCCGTGACCGGTTGTGACGGGGCCTGTGGCGGAGGAGCGCTCCAATGCTGTTAGCTGTAGCCATAACCATCCCGAGTGGCCGAGAGACCTGGATCGACGACGCCACAGCAACCCTCTTCGTGTAGCTGCGAAGAACGGTGCTACTGCCAGGACCGATGGAGAAGCTACACGCTTTCGTTGGTCTGCCCCGCCGTGCTTCAGCACGTCCGCGGGCGGTCACTGGCTGTCCTGTTTGCCCTCCATCGGGCGATAATTCAGGAGCCCAGCGTGACAACAGCAAGCCACCGCACTTTCAGCAAACCCACCACCTTCAGCACCCCCGACTCGCCGAAGACCCTCCGCACCCTCTCCCTGCTCGCAGCAGCCACGGGTCTCATCCTCACCACAAGCGGCTGCGGAGGATCGGCGGCGGCAAGCGAGGACGACACCTTCGTCTTCGCCACCGGCAAGGACATCTCCTGCCTCGATCCCCACGTCAACGGCGATATGCCTCAGGCCTCAATCGCGGCGAACTACCTCGACTCCCTGGTGTCCCAGGACAGCGAGGGCACCATCCACCCGTGGCTTGCCACGAACTGGTCGGTCTCGGACGACGGCCTCACCTACACCTTCACCGTGCGCGACGACGTCTACTTCACCGACGGCACGAAGCTCACAGCAGAGGCGGTCAAGGCCAACCTCGACCACATGGTCGATCCCGATACGCAGTCGGGCACCGCCGGCGGCTACCTCAAGCCCTACGTCGGCACGGAGGTCGTCGACGACACCACGGCGGTCGTCACCCTCAACCGCCCCTATGCGGCCTTCCTCGAAGTGCTCGCCCAGCCGTTCCTCGGCATCGAGTCGCCCGAGGCGCTCAAACGCCCGCAGGCCGAGAACTGCAACGCCCCGGTGGGCACGGGCCCGTACCGGATCGTCGATTACGTTCCGCAGTCCAAGGTCAGCCTCGTCCGCAACGAGAACTACAACTCGGCGCCGCCCTACGCGCAGCATCAGGGGCCGGCGCACATCGAAAAGATTGAATGGCGGATTGTCCCCGAGGACTCGACCCGCTACGGTCTCCTGCGCGCCGGCCAGGTTGACGCCCTCGACCTCATGCCGTCAGTCCACTTCGACGAGGCTGAGGCCGACTCAAACGTCGAACTGATCCTCCAGGACCGCCCCGGCAATCCGACGAACCTCATGCTCAACACCACCCGGGCGCCTTTCGACGACCTCAACGTGCGCAGGGCCTTCCTTCTCAGCACCTACGTCGATGCCGGCATCCGCAGCGTCTACTTCGGCACGGTGACCCGCGCCGGGGGACCGCTCAGTTCCACAACGGGCTTCTACTCCCCGGACTTCGAGAACGTCTACGATCCCGACCCCGACGAAGCGGCCCGCCTGCTCGACGAGGCAGGCTGGACCGGGCGCGACGACGAGGGCTACCGCGTGAAGGACGGCCAGCGCCTGAGTGTCCACTTCCCCTACACGCCCGGCGCCTGGCCCACCGCACACCAGGCCCTCGTCACCCAGATCCAGGCAACCGCGAAGAAGGCCGGATTCGAGGTGCTGATCGAGAACGGCGACGGCGCGAGCGTCAGCGAACTCGGCAACAACTTCGACTACGACCTCCGGGCCGACTACTGGAACACCAACACGGCCGACGTCCTGCGCATCGTGTTCTCCTCCGAGTACACCGAGTCGGCGGGCTTCGTGCCGAACGGGTCGGGCTTCCGCAATCCGGAACTCGACGCGATCCTCAACGACGCCCTCGCCACGGACGACCCGGACGTGCGCAAGGACCTCTACTACGAGGCGCAGCGGATCATCAGCGACAACGCCCTCCAGCTCCCGCTCTACAACCAGGCAAGCCAGGTGGCGCTCCGTAGCGACCGCTTCACCTCGCTCACCCTCGAACCGAGCCTCTCCCTTCCCTACCTC
Organism: Arthrobacter sp. TJ-254; assembly: GCF_058269175.1. Classification (NCBI taxonomy): domain Bacteria; kingdom Bacillati; phylum Actinomycetota; class Actinomycetes; order Micrococcales; family Micrococcaceae; genus Arthrobacter; species Arthrobacter sp. TJ-254. The sequence continues at coordinate 346,192 of NZ_JBZCNF010000003.1, forward strand.
TACGACGTCACGGCGGTCGATTCCGAATGAGCACCTCCTCCCTCGAACCCCTCAGCGCAGCACCACGCACGACGGCGACGGCCGGTACGGCCGGCAGCGTCGTCCTCAAACGGGCCGCCGGAAGCCTCTTCGTCCTCTGGGCCGCCGTCACCCTCACCTTCTTCGTCCTCCGCCTCACCCCGGGAGACCCGATCACGGCGATCCTCGGCGGCGCGGGCTCGTCGCCGTCACCGGAAACGGTCGCCGCCGTGAAGGCCGAGTACGGGCTCGACCAGCCCGTCCTCGTTCAGTACTTCAGCTACCTTGGCGGGCTCCTCACCGGCAACTTCGGGGTGTCGTACATCTTCAAGGTTCCGGTGCTCGAAATCATCGGCCCGCAGATCCTTCCCACGCTGCAATTGGCGGGCCTCGCCCTGGCCTTCGCGTGGGCCATCGCCCTCGCCTTCACCCTCCTGACGGTGGGCCGGGGGCGCACGCTCGACGGCGTGGGCCGCGCCGTCGAGGTGTTCTTCGCCTCGCTGCCCCAGTTCTGGGTAGGCATCATGCTCGCCGTTGTCTTCGCCGTCATCCTCGGCTGGTTCCCCGTGGCGGGCAACGACGGGTTCCGCTCACTGGTGCTGCCGGCGCTTTCACTGGCGGTTCCCCTCGCCGGGTTCATCGCCCAGGTGACCCGGTCCTCGTTCGAAGACGCCCTCGCCCAGCCGTTCATCCTGAGCGCAAGGGCGCGCGGCCTCAGCGATGCCGCCGTCCGGATCACCCACGCCCTGCGGCACGCGATCCTTCCCGGCCTCACCCTCTCAGCCTGGGCGGTCGGCTCGCTCGTGAGCTCCGCCGTCGTCGCCGAGATCATCTTCGCCCGCCCCGGGCTCGGCCGGTCGCTCGTTGACGCCATCGTGAACCGGGACCTGCCCGTCACCCTCGCCGTGGTGTTCATCATCGCCGCCGTTTACATCCTCGTGAACCTCGTGGTGGACCTCCTCTACCGCGTAGTCGACCCCCGCACGAACCCGAAGGGATTCACAGCATGAGCCTCACCCTCGACCCCACAACGACGGCGGGCACCGGCTCCGGCGCTACCGCACCCGCCGCCTCCGGCCGCTCGCGCACGGCGCGCCTCGTGCGCGGCACACCCATCGGCGTCTGGATCGCCGCCGCACTGCTGGCCTTCCTCGTGCTTGCCGCCGTCGCGCCGTCGGTGTTCCTGCGGCAGGATCCCTTCGCGATCGACCCCGCCAACGCCTTCCAGTCCCCGAACGGATCCCACGTCTTCGGGACCGACCAGAACGGCCGCGACGTCTTCTCCCGGGTGATCGCCGGCACCGGTCAGTCCCTGCTGCTCGGCCTCGCCGCCACGGCGATCGGGCTGATCCTTGGCGGTGCGCTCGGCATCACCGCCGGCGTCTCCGGCAAATGGCTCGACTCGGCGATCTGCCGCTTCGTCGAAGTGCTTTTCGCCTTCCCGGGCCTGCTCCTGGCCCTGATCGTGATCGCCGTGTCGGGAACCGGGGTCGTGACGGCGGCCCTCGCCGTCGGCATCGGCACCGCCCCCGGCTATGCGCGGATGCTGCGCACCCAGACCCTCCAGGTGGTGGCCGCCCCCTACGTTGAGACAGCCCTTTCCCTCGGCCGGTCCCGCTCGCACATCCTGTGGCACACGATCGTCCCCAACGTGGCGCGTCCGCTGTTCGTGCTCGTGACCCTCGGCATCGGCCAGGCCATCGTCTGGGCGTCGTCGCTCAGCTTCCTCGGCCTCGGTGCCCAGCCACCCGCCGCCGAATGGGGTGCGATGCTCGCCGACGGCCGCAACTACCTCCAGGTTGCCTGGTGGATCGCAGCCTTCCCGGGCATCTTCATCACCCTCGCCGCACTCACCACAACCGTTGTGGGCCACCACCTGCAGCGCCGACTCGAAGCAGAGGTCTGAGCATGTCGAATTCCCCAACCCCAACCCAGCAGCCGCTCCTCGCCATCGACAACCTCAATGTCTCCTTTGCCACCCCGCGCGGGACGGTCGACGTCGTCAAGGACGTTTCCCTTGCCCTGGCGCCGGGACAGGCGCTCGCCCTCGTCGGCGAGTCGGGCTCCGGCAAGACAGTCACGGCACGCACGCTCGTCGGCCTCAACGCCTCAAATGCGCGGGTTTCGGCCGGCCGCCTCGAGGTCCTCGGCCGCGACGCCGCCCGCCTCTCCGAGCGGCAGTGGCGCGGGCTGCGCGGCAAGGACATCGGCTACGTCCTGCAGGACGCCCTCGTCTCCCTCGACCCCCTCCGCACGGTGGGCCAGGAGATCGACGAGGCGCTGCAGGCCCACGGCGTCCGCGGCATGGCCGAACGTCAGGAGCGGGTTCATGCCGCCCTGCGAGGCGCGGGCATTCCGGATCCCGAGGTCCGCGCGCGGCAGCGCTCGGGTGAGCTCTCGGGCGGCCTGCGACAGCGGGCCCTCATCGCCCAGGCGACAGTGCTGAACCCCCGGCTCGTCATCGCCGATGAGCCCACGACGGCGCTTGATGCAACGGTCCAGGCGCAGATCCTCGAGCTGCTGGCAGGGCTCAAGGAGCAGGGCAGGGGCCTGATCTTCATCTCGCACGACCTCGCCGTCGTCAGCCACCTCGCCGACGAGATCGCCGTCATGCAGCACGGGCGGATCGTCGAGTCGGGCCGTGCGTCGGAGGTCCTCAGCAACCCGCGGCATGAATACACGCGCCAGCTCATCGACGCCGTCCCTTCGGCGGCCGCGAAGGGGACCCGGTTGTCCTCGGTGCCGCGCGTGACGGTCACCGCGCGTCCGCCCCGGCACTCGGCGGTCTCCCCGAACGCTCCGGCACTCGAGGCCCGCAACCTTGTCAAGACCTACGCCTCACCGGGCGGGGACCGGCGCACCGTCGTCGACGACGTGTCCTTTACCCTTCCGGCGGGTAAGACCCTTGGCATCGTCGGCGAATCCGGGTCGGGCAAGTCGACAACTGCGCGCATCGCGCTGGGGCTGACCGAGCCCGACGCCGGAACCGTCACCCTGGGCGGTCTGCCGTGGGTGGGCCACCCCGGCGGAAGCGGGATCGTCACCGAAGCCCTTCGGCGCCCGCACCGGCCCGACATCCAGCTGGTGAACCAGGACCCGCTGAGTTCATTCGACCCGCGGTTCAGCGTGGAGCGCGTGATCACCGACGCCCTCGACGCGGGCTCGGTCGGGACGCCGGGGGAGCGCACCGAGCGTGCGGCCGAACTGCTCGGTCAGGTGGGACTGCCGCTGGATCTCATCCACCGCAGCCCGCTCACGCTCTCCGGCGGGCAGCGCCAGCGCGTCGCGATCGCCCGGGCCCTCGCACTACAGCCCCGCGTGCTGCTGCTCGATGAACCGGTGTCGGCCCTCGACGTCTCCATCCAGGCTCAGGTGCTCGACCTCCTGGCGGACCTGCAGGAACAGCTCGCGCTCAGCTACCTCTTCATCAGTCACGACCTCGGCGTCATCCACCACGTGAGCGACGACGTCCTCGTCCTCAAGGACGGCCGCGTGGTTGAGTCCGGGACCGCGGCGTCGTTGTTCGCAGGACCCACAACGGAGTACGCGCGGGCCCTGCTGGCCGCCGTCCCCGATCTGCCCGACCGCGCAGCCCCCGCGGCGTCGCGGGCAGGGGGTGCAGCATGAGCCGCGAAATCCACTTCAACGGGTTCGAAATGAACACCGTCAGTCATATCAACCACGGCCTGTGGCGGCACCCGGAGAACCGGCGCCACGAGTACACCGACATCGAGTACTGGACCGACACCGCGAAGCTCCTGGAGCGTGGGCTGTTCGATGCCGTCTTCCTCGCGGACGTGGTGGGCACCTACGACGTGTACGGCGGGAGCCGCGCTCCCGCCGTCGAACGCGGACTTCAGGTGCCCAACAACGACCCGTTCCTGCTCGTGCCCGCCATGGCCGCTGTGACATCCCACCTCGGGTTCGCCGTGACGTTCTCGACGACGTACGAGCCGCCCTTCGGCAATGCCCGGCGCTTCAGCACCCTCGACCACCTCACCAAGGGACGCGTCGCCTGGAACGTCGTCACCGGGTACCTGCCCGACGCCGCACGGAACTTCGGGCTCCCCGCCCACATCCGGCACGACGACCGGTACGACATCGCCGAGGAATACCTCGAGGTCTCCTACAAGCTCTGGGAAGGCTCTTGGGACGCCGACGCCCTCGTGCGCGACCGCGCCCGCGGCGTCTACACCGAGCCGGCCGGAGTGCGCGAGATCGGGCACTCCGGGAAGTACTTCACAGTCGACGGCCCGCACCTGTCCGAGCCGTCCCTGCAGCGGACGCCGGTGATCTACCAGGCGGGCTCTTCGGGCCGCGGGAAGGACTTCGCCGCACGGCACGCCGAAGCCGTCTTCGTCAGTTCACAGACAGTTGCACGGGTGGCCGACGACGTCGCCGACCTGCGGACCCGCGCCGAAGCCGCTGGCCGCGGACGCGGCGCCGTGAAGGTCCTGACTTCGCTGAACATCGTGCTCGGCGAGACCGAGGCGGAGGTGGCCCGGAAGGTCGAGGAGGTGGTGCGGCTGCGCGACGTCGTCGGGCACCTCGTTCACTTCGGTGGGGGATCGGGCATCGACCTTAAATCCGCCGAGACGGAGGCCTACCTCGAGTACGTGGGCCGCGACCACTCACAGTCCTTCGAAGCCGAGTTCACCACCGGGCCCAACCGGAAGAAAGCGTACGAGATCATCGACACCTTCTCCGACCCGCGCAGGAGCGACTTCTTCATCGCAGGAACGCCCGAACAAGTGGCCGACCGGATCGAGGAGATCGTTGACCTCACCGATGTGGACGGCTTCAACATCGTGCAGTTCCTCTCACCCGGAACCTTCACCGACATCGTTGAGCTGCTGGTGCCGGAACTGCAGAAGCGCGGCCGCTACCGCAGGTCCTACGCCGAACCCACACTGCGCGAGCGGCTGTTCCCCGGCAACGGGCCGCTGCTGCCGCCCACCCATCCCGGCTCCGCGTACCGCAGCGCCCTATCGAAGCAGGGGGCCGGCGCGTGACCACCCCTGCAACAACAACTTTGACAACGACGATCTTCCAAGGAGTCAGCCGATGACCACCGAAACACTTCACGCCACACGAACGAGTGCCGCCTCCGGCACCTACGCCGCCCTGGCCGCCCGCTTCCGTCCCCTCTTCGAGGAGATCGCCGCCGGGGCGGCCGAGCGGGAAACCGACCGCATCCTCCTGCACCGCCAGGTGCGCCAGCTCGCGGACACCGGGTTCACGTCGCTGCGGGTCCCGGTCAAATACGGCGGCGGAGGAGTTTCAGCACCTCAGTTCTTCCGGCTGCTGATCGAGCTCGCCGCGGCGGAGTCGAACCTCGCCCAGGCCCTGCGCTGCCACGTCGCGTTCGTCGAGGACCGGCTGTACGCGGACGACGCCGGGTGGCTGCGGCGGGTCGCCGGCGGGGCGGTGCTCGGCAACGCGTGGACCGAGACCGGGCCGGTGGCCGTCGGCGGCGTGAGCACCACGATCACGCGCGACGGCGAGAACTACCGGGTCAATGGAACCAAGTACTACACAACGGGGAGCCTTTACGCCGACTGGATCCAGACCGGTGCGCGCACGCCCGACGGGGTCGACGTGATCGCCCTGGTGCGGCGCGATGCCCCCGGCGTCGAAGTGATCGACGACTGGGACGGGTTCGGGCAGCGCCTGACGGCGAGCGGCACCTCGGTCTTCCGCGACGTCGTCGTGCCCGCCGCCGACGTGATCACCGAAACCGAGCACCCGCCGTACAACACGGGCGTCTACCAGCTCATCCACGTTGCGACGCTCGCCGGTATCGCCCGCGCGGCCGTCCGCGACGTCGCTTCCGAGGTGCGCGGCCGGACCCGCACCTTCAGCCACGGCAACGGCACACGACCCAGCGAAGACATCCAGGTGCAGCAAGTTGTGGGGGAAGTCTCGGCGCTCGCGTTCGCGTCCGAGGCTGCTGCGCTGCGGGTGGCCGAGCTGGTGCAGGAGGCCTACGAAGCGCATGGGAGCCTCCCGCCCGAGGAGGCGGACGCCGCCGCAGTCGCCGTGGAGTTCGCTTCCTCGCAGGCGCAGATCGTCGTCACCGAGCAGGTGCAGCGCGCCGCGACGACGATCTTCAACGCACTCGGAGCCTCCTCCACGCGGAAGGGCCTCCAGCTGGACCGCCACTGGCGCAACGCTCGAACCATCTCCTCCCACAACCCCGTGATCTACAAGGCGCGGATCGTCGGCGACTGGGAGATCAACGGAACAGTGCCCGAGTTCCTGTGGCGGTCGGGGGAGGCAGCGGACCGTTCCCTCGGGAAGGGTAAGGCGGTATAGGCTCTTCTGGGCTTCGTGCGAGGTTCCGCACGTACGAGCTCAAGGGGACGAGTGCAAAGCCTTAACTTCACGGCGATCGATTTCGAGACGGCCAACAGCAAGCGCGGGTCCGTGTGCGCCGTCGGGCTCACCAAGGTCCGGGCCGGGGTGGTCACCGAGTCACTCAGCTGGCTTGTTCGGCCCCCGGCCGGGACCGGGAACTTCGATCCGAGGAACATCTCGGTTCATGGAATCCGACCGAAGGACGTTACCGGGGCCGACTCATGGGAAACGTCGCTGGAGCGGATACTGAGCTTCCTGGGCTCTGATGTGCTCGTTGCGCACAACGCTTCGTTCGACCGCTCGGTGTTCCGGGGTGCCTGCGCGGAAACGGGTCTCGAGGTGCCCGACGTCCAGTTCCACTGCTCGCTTGACCTGGCGCGGCGCAGGCTGGACCTCGAGGTGAACCGGCTGCCGCAGGTGGCGGAAGCGCTGGGGCTGGGCAGCTTCAACCACCATGACGCCGGCAGCGACGCCGAGACGTGCGCCAACGCCGTGCTGGCCATCGCCCGTAGGGACGGGCTGCACACCCTCGACCTGCTGTGGCCGGCCAGGGCGCCGAAGTCCACGGGCTCGCACCGCTACCGCCGTGAGCCCGTGCTCGCGGAGCTTCCCCAGCCGAACCCCGACGCCGATCCCACGCATCCGTTGTTCGGCCAGGTTGTGGTCTTCACCGGAGAGCTCCTGACCGTCGACCGCCCCGATGCCATGGCTCAGATCGCCGAGCGCGGGGCGGCCAACGCCAAGAACATCACGAAGAAGACAACGATGCTCGTGATTGGGCGGCAGGACCCTCAGACCGCCCGGGTTGCCATCAGCTCCGACAGCGGCAAGGAACGCAAGGCGCTTCAGTACATCGAGGCGGGCCAGTCGATTCGGGCCGTCAGCGAGAAGCAGCTTCTCGGGTGGCTGGCTCCTGCGACAAGCGCCGGGCCCGTTCGACCGGCTGCACCGAAGGCACCAGCAGCGCGGCCGGCGGCCGTGGCGGCCCCCGCCGTGCAGTCGGCAATTGAGACGCCCGCGGCCGGTGCGGAGAGCGCGCCGCTTGAGTTCGTCACCGCCGGCATCCTGAAACTGCTGGGAAGCTTTCGGCGCACGCGGTAACGGCCGCACCTCCGCTGCCCACGCCGCGGAGGTGTCCTTAGCGCGTGACCCTGCGGCGGCCGGACATGCTCTCTGCAACGCCGATGAGCAGGACGGCGGCGATGACGGAGACGATGAAGCCGAAGACGTTGAGTTCGAAGATGCTTCCCGTGCCAATGAAACTTGCGATGCTCCCGCCGATGATCGAGCCGACAAGGCCCAGCAGCAGGGTGGCGAGAAGGCCGAGGTGCTGCTTGCCCGGCTTTACGAGGCGGGCGAGGGCTCCAATGATGAGCCCGGCAATGATGAATCCAATCATGGTGTTCTCCTATTGGGGTGTTGCTCGGTGTCCGCGCTCAGGGTGGCTGCGGCAGAGCAGTCATTCGATCCTACTGACCGGTAGGCAGCAGCCACACCCCAAGAGTTGGGTTGACAGGCAGGGCCGGAACTGGGAACACCGGGGTGTGGCCGGGCGGCTGCGGCGAATGCTTACGTTATGCTTCTTCCCATGCAATCGGGTCTCATCTACCTCATCGGTCCGTCTGGTCACCCTAATTTCGGTGATGAGTTTATTGCCGCGTCCTGGCTCAAATACCTGGCCACAGCCCGGCCCGACGACGAAGTCTGGCTCGACTGCCCCCAGCCCGGCACCGCGCAGGTGCTTTTCGCCGGTCTGCACCCCAAGCTCCGCATCACGAACACTCTGTGGCGGCTCGCCCACGAGAACGAAAACCGGCCGGCCGAAGAGGCGGCTGAGATCATCACGGCCCGTGTCACCGGTTTGGGCTCGCCGAACTATGACATGGGCCTGCTCAAGCTGCGCGAGGCGGAGTCCCTCCACCTCATCGGCGGCGGATTCCTCAATGACGTCTGGCCGCACCACGCCGGACTCATCCACGCGATGCGCGCTGTCCGTGAAGTGACCGGCGCGCGGCTCTACGCCACCGGACAGGGCCTGCTGCCCGTCTTCAGCGAGAGCACCCTCGATGCTGGAATGTTCGATGGATTCACCTCCGCCACGGCCCGCGACGACGCCGGCGCGGCCGCCTACGGGATCCCGCGCGGCCTCGACGACGCCTTCCTGGGCGTCACAGCCGAAATCGAACGGACCGGCGACGCCGACGGCCTCTACGTCTGCATCCAGAACGACACAGTCGACCCCGAGCGGTTCGACGCCGCCGTCGAGGTCGCCCGGCGTGAAGTCAAGCAGGCGCTCGGAGAAGGACGCGAGGTCTACTACCTCGAGGCGATTCCCGGAACCGACCGTGCCGCGTACGACCACCTCGCCGACCTGATCCCCGAGGAGCATTTCCTTCCGTTCTCCCACATCTGGGTCCACGGACTTCCGCTGTCGGTCAACCAGACCTGGGTCACAAGCCGCTTCCACTTCCACCTCCTCGCCGCGGCCGCGGGCGCCCGCGGCATCGCAGTCGGCATGAAGGAGGGCTACTACGACATCAAGCACCAGTCACTGACGGCGCTGGGCAGCGGGTGGAACCTCACGCTCGACGCGGAGGCTCCCGCGATGCCCGACGAGCGCGGATACCTTGGCTACAATCTGCCCGAGCTGGTGGCCGAGAAGGCCGCCGAAGCCCAGCGGATCTATCCCGCTGCGGCAGGCAACCCGGCGTCGACTCCCGGAGGGGCCCGCTTCCTCGGGGGAGTGCTGGGTGCGACCTTCCGGAACAAGGTGGCACGCTAAAGCCCGTCCCTCCGCGTGCCTGCCTCACTGCCTGATCTCCCCCACCTGGGCCAGCTGGTCCTTTTCCTCCTCCTCGCGTTCTACCTTCCAGGCACGCTGGCCCTGCTTCCGCTGCGGATCGGCTGGCCATCGGCGCTTGCACTCGGGCCCGCGGTCACAGTCCTTCTGCTCACCCTCGGCACCCTGATCCTTGCCGCGGCCGGCATACCGTGGACCGCAGCCACGGCGGGGGTCTTCGTTGCCGTCTGCGTGGCCGCAGCATGGGTGGCGGGGCGGTGGGTGCGGCTCGACCAGCCGCTGCTTCAACGCACGACGGCGGCCACCGGTTTCGCAGTCGGGGCCGGGATCGTTGTCGGTTCCGGGCTGACCACCCTCGCCCTCCTGCGGGGAATGGGCGGCATCGGAACAGCCTCACAGGGCTGGGACCCGATCTTCCACTCCAATGCCCTCCAATGGATTCGTGACACCGGCGAGGCAACCCCCTTGAGCCTCACACCCATCTTCGGCGGCGGACGGCCGACCTTTTACCCAGCAGGCTGGCACAGCCTCGTTGCCCTGTATCCCGGGAATCTCGTTGAAGCAGCGAATGCCTCGGCGCTCGTGATCGGCGGGATTCTCTGGCCGGTTGGACTGGCGTTCCTCGCCTCGGTGGTGCTGCCGCGCGTCCCGGCGGCGTGGGCGCTCACCCCGGTCCTTGCCGCTTCCTTCGTCAGCTACCCGTTCTCCCAGCTGCTGCGCAGCGGCCAGTGGCCCAACGGGCTGGCAACGGCGCTTGCTCCGGCCGCCCTCGCGGTTATTCTGCTGCTCTTTCGCCGGACGGCCGGTGCTGAGCCGCGGAGCCGGAGGGAGGTTCTGCTGCTCGTCCTGATCGCGGGCGCCGTGGTGGCGGGATGCGCCGCGGCCCACCCGAGTGTTGTCTTCGCACTTGCCGCAGCAGCCCTTCCTTTTGCCCTAGCCGCCGGAGGCCCGCTGTACCTGCGGGCGCTCCGAGGCAACCGGCGGCGGACGCTTGCCGCCACGGGCGCGGGAGTCGTCGTCGTAATTGCCGGCGGCCTCCTGCTGGGTTCCTCCCGGGTTCTTGCCCGGGTGCTGGCGTACCCGCGGGCGGTCCGGGCCGAGGTCCCCGACTCGCTTGCCCTCGCCTTCTTCGATCTGCCCCGGTTCCCGGCGCTCGTGCCGCCGACGCCGGAGAACTTCAATCTTGCCGTCGGCGTGCTGGCGATCCTCGGGGCGCTCGCGGCGGTTGTCTTCCGCAGGGGGTGGCCGCTGGCCCTTGCCTGGCTGATCTTCGTGGCGCTCTACGTGCTTGCCGCGGGCCCGGAGAACCCGCTGCGGTGGCTGACGGGCGTCTGGTACAAGGACACGCAGCGGATTGCTCCCTTCATTGCGATGACCGGCAGCATTCTCGCGGCACTGGCGGTGGCCCTGATCGCAAGGGCGGTTGCTGCGGCGGTGTCCCGGGCCTGGCTGCAGCGGAAAAGTGCGCCGCCGAAGGGTGCCGCGCCAAACCGGAGGGAAATTACGGTGACCGCCTTCGTCGCCGTGGTCGTCGTCGCCGCTGTGTATTTCGGCTCCTCGAGCTTCCGCTCGGCCGACCGCACGGCGGTTGCCGCCCAGAACTACACCGCCGCGGAGCAGCCCGGCATCGGCAACCTGTCGCGCGGGGAGCAGGAGTTCATTACCCGGGCGGGCGCGCTGATTCCCGAGGACGCCGTCGTGATCGGCGACCCGTTCAATGGCGAAACCTTCTTCTATGCGCTAGCGGGCCGGCAGGTGGTGTACCCGCAGCTGGGTTCGGCGGCAGGGACGAGCGCCGCGAAGGCGCTCCTGCGCACGGAGTTCAACCGGCTTCACGAGGATGAGGCCGTCTGCGCGGCCATCCGGGAGGTCGGGGCGACGCACTTCTACCAGGACCAGCCGGGCGGATCCCATGGCAGTACGAGCCTTGAGGACTGGCCCGGGTTCTACGACGTACCGACCGGCACCGGATTCCGGCCCGTCCACTCCGACGAGACCCGGACGCTCTTCGAAATCACCGCCTGCGCCTAGGTGCCGGCAACCGGCGCGGGCCGCCCAGGTTGCCCGTGCCCGCGGCACTCGGAATACTTGATAGGGCAAATTGTCGAGCCTCCGGTGCACGGAAGACGGTGACCGCCGATGGACAGCAGGGCAGCCCGCGAATATGAGCGCAGGATGCAGCGCGTGGCCGAATACCGCGCGGCCCGCGAATCTGGGGACCCCGAGGCGTACCTCGCCCAGCTGCGCAAGGCCGAGGCGGAGGACGAGCGGGGCCGCCCGGTCTCCGACGATGAGGCGCTCGCCCGCCGGGCGCGCCGCAAGGACGGCGCCGCCCGCGCCGACTACCTCGTGCGCGAGGCCATGGCCCGCGGCGACTGGGACAACCTGGAGTACGCGGGTAAGCCGATTCCGGGGCTGGGGGAGGCCCATGACCCCGACTGGTGGGTCAAGGGCCTGATTCAGCGCGAGAACCTCACCGGGCTCGGGCCGAAGGCGATCCTGCTGCGGACCGAGGATGCCGAACTCGACGGCCGCCTTGACCGTCTCTACACCGAGAAGCAGGTCCGCGACCTCGTCGAGGACTTCAACACCCGCGTGATCGACGCCCGCCGGCAGCTCCTCGGGGGACCGCCGGTGATCACGAAGACCCGTGACGTCGACGGCGAGGTGCAGCGCTGGCGCGAATGCCGCACGGCCAAGGCGGCCGAAGCCCCGCCGGAAGAGCCCCCGGCGCAGGACAAGCGCTCCTGGTGGCAGCGGGTGTGGAAGGGAACGGGCTAAGCGGCTTCCTGGCCGGCTCGAAGGGGCTTGCCCGGCCACTTCTGCCCACTGGCTGTGATCGGTCGGTGGGCATATCCGGATATGCCCACCGACGGGGGCTGGTCGGAGGGCAGGAGTGGCCGGAATCGAAGCAACGCCTCAGACGCTGCTGAGGAAGTCCTGCAGGATCCGCTGCCCGGTGACCACCCCGTGGACCGGCACCCGCTCGTTGATGCCGTGCACGCCGTCCGGCGTCCTGCCCTCAGGGTCGGCGCCCTGCGGCGAGAAGCCGTAGCAGGCGATGCCCAGTGGAGTGAATGCCTTCGCGTCGGTTCCGCCGCCCATGCACCGCGGAACAACGACGGCGGTAGGGTCGTGCCGCTGAAGCGCCGCCCGCATCGCATCGAACCAGGGGGAATCGACCGGCGCCTGCACCGGACCCTGGTGTGAGAGGAAAACCCGCGTGATCCGCTCGCCCAGCAGGCCGTCAAGCACCGCGAGGGTCTCTTCCTCGGTGCCCGGCAGGCAGCGGACGTCGAGTTCGGCCGAAGCGGTTCCCGGAATCACGTTGACCTTGTACCCGGCGGTGAGCACCGTCGGCGTGGCCGAGCACCGGATGGTTGTCCGCGCCACGGCACCCGCGTCACCCATCCGCACCACCGCGGCTTCAACGCCCTCGTCGGTGGTGAGGTCGGCTGGAAAGCCCAGGGCTGCACACGTCTGCTCAAGGTAGGCCCGCACCGTGGGAGTGAGAACGATCGGCCACGCGTACTCGGTGACCCGGTGCAGTGCCCGGAGCAGGTGGGTGACCGCGTTGTCTGCGTTCGGGCGCGAGCCGTGGCCGGAGGTCCCGGTGGTGGTGATCCGCATGTGCATCGTGCCGCGCTCGGCGGCCGCCACCGGGTAGAGCCGCACCTCCTCGCCGGACTCCGAGGTCAGGAAGGTCGGCACTCCGCCCGACTCGCCGATCGCCGCCCCCACCCCGGCGAAAAGTTCCGGGTGTTCGGCCACCAGCCAGAGCGCGCCGTAGTCGCCCTTGTCCTCCTCGTCGGCAACAAAGGCGACGACGACGTCGCGCTGCGGGCCCGTGCCGTCCGCTGCCCACTGGAGGAGGGTGGCCAGGGTCATTGCGACCATGTCTTTCATGTCGCTTGCGCCCCGGCCCCAGATGTAGCCGTCACGGATCTCCCCGGCAAACGGGTCGAGGTTCCACTGCTCCGGTTCGGCCGGCACGACGTCGAGGTGCGCGTGAACGAGGATCCCGGGAAGGGTGCGGTCCGCTCCGGGGACGCGCACGACGACCGAGGCGCGCTCCGGCGTCGGCCCAAGGAGCTGCGGCTCATACCCGGCATTGACCAGCAGGGAGGAGATGAACTCGGCGGCACCGCGCTCGCCCTCGCTCTTGCCCTCACCGTAATTGCTCGTATCAAAGCGGATGAGGGCGGCGCACAGTTCCGCCGTATCGATGCCTGCCATCAGTTCCTCCGGGAGATCGGTATCGGGTCGGAAAAGCCTAAACCACGACTGTATCGCGGGTCACAACACACCCCTGTAAGTGTTTTGCATCACAACAGTCACATGTGTAACTTGTTTACACCGGCGTCCCGGTGCGGTGGCTGCACAGGTCAACGGAGATCTGCCCGGTAATGAGCATCAGCTGGCAGGCACTAGCGAAAGAGAAACCCATGGACTCGAGTTCCACTCCCGCCCCCGCCGGCGGACAGTTTCCCGACGGACGCAGGAGCGGCCGGTTCCGCCGACGCGCGGGAGCCGGCCTCATGGCCGCGGCGCTGGTCCTGGTGCCCGGCGCGCTGAGCGCACCAGCGGCGTCGGCCACCGCCGAACCGGCGGATGCGACAACCCTGAAGCTCGCCCTGACCGGGGACATCGACTCACTCAACCCGTTCCTCGGCGTGCTCGCCGCAAGCACGAACGTCATGGTGCTGCAGTACGAGGGGATCGTGAACTACGGCGCCGACAACAACGAGATCGTCCCCGGCCTCGCCGAGTCCTGGGAAACCTCAGAAGACGGCACCGAATGGACCTACACCTTCCCGAAGGACCGCAAATGGTCCGACGGCGAACCGCTGACGGCGCGCGACGCCGCCTGGACCTTCAACGCCATCAAGGAGAACGACGCCCTGAAGCAGGCAAACGGCTCCCTGCTCGACAACGTCGAGTCCGTCGAGGCGGTCGATGACCAGACGCTCGTCATCACCCTCGAGGAAGCCCAGGCTCCCAACCCCGGCGCGGACCTGGCGATCGTTCCCGAACACATCTGGTCCGAGGTCGAGGACCCCGCAACCTTCGAAAACGCGAAGGACGCGGTGGGCAGCGGACCGTTCACCGTTGTTGACTACAGCCCCAGCTCCGGCGTCCGGATGAAGGCGAACCCCAACTACTGGAAGGGCAAGGCGAAGGTCGACGCCGTCACCTTTGTTCCCTACCGGACCAGCGACGCTGCGGTGCAGGCCCTGCTCAACGGGGAACTCGACGTGGTCAACGATCTGACCCCCGCCCAGTACAAGGCGCTCGAGGGCAAGGACAACATCACGGTCAACGCCGGTGCCGGCCGCCGCTACCAGGCGCTCAACATCAACTCGGGCACCAAGGACGCCGAGGGCAAGCTTATGGGCGACGGCAACCCGGCGCTCCACGACATCGAACTGCGCAAGGCGATCGTCCGCGCCATCGACAATGAAGCACTGCTCGAGAAGGTCCTAGAAGGCCTGGGGGAGCGCGCCACCGGTGAGATCCCCGCGCTTTACCCGCTGTACCACTGGAACACCGACGAAAAGCTTCCGTACAGCTTCGACCCCAAGGCGGCGAACAAGATCCTCGACGACGCCGGCTACAAAATGGGCAGCGACGGAATCCGGCTCGACAAGGAGGGCAAGCCGCTGAAGCTGCGCCTCGCGGGAAGCAACTCGAAGCCGACCCACGCGCAGATGGCCGAATACGTTGTCCCGTGGCTGCGCGATATCGGCATCGAGGCGACGACCGAGATCAAGGCCCCCGGCCAGCTGAACGACGATTCGATCCTCGGCAACTACGACATGTACTTCACCGGCTGGGGCATCGGCCCGGACCCGGACTTCCAGCTCTCCATCAACCAGTGCTCCTCGCGCCCCAACGCTGACGGCACCGGCGCAACGAGCGAGTCCAACTGGTGCTCCCCGGAGTTCGACGCCGTGTACAAGGAACAGCACACCGAGCTTGACCAGGAACGCCGCAGCGAGCTCGTTGTCGAGGCCCAGAAGCTGATCTACAACGCCGCCGTCAACAACGTCCTCTTCTACGCCGACTCGCTTGAGGCCTACCGGTCCGACAAGTTCGAGGCCTTCACCACCCAGCCCAAGGAGGGCGGCGTGATCCTGGCGCAGAACGGGCCGTGGGGCATCTACAGCGCAACGCCGGTCGCGTCGATTGAATCCGCAGGGGCAACCTCCGGCGTCAACCCCGCGGCGGTCATCGTGCCCGTTGTCGGCGTCCTTGCCCTGGGCGGGCTCGGCGCGTTCTTCTTCGCTAAGCGCCGCCGCGCCACGGCAGACGACCGGCAGTAATGTCAACGACGCTCAGCGCCCAGGACCTCACCCCCGGGGGACCGGCACCGGATGAACCGCCCCGGGCGTCGTCGTGGCTCCGCTACGCCGCCCTGAAGGCGGGCGGGGCCGCGATCTCCCTGGTGATGGTGGTCCTGCTCGGGTTCTTCGCGTTCCGCATCCTGCCCGGAGACCCCGTCCGCTCAATGGCGGAGGGGCGCCGGGTCAGCGCTGAACAAATGGACCTGCTGCGCGAGCAGCTCGGCTTCAACGACCCGCTGCTGACCCAGTTCCTGCGCTACATCTCCGACCTGTTCCAGGGCCGGCTCGGATACTCCTACACCTACAACGAGCCGGTCCTGAACCTGATCGGCGCCCGCCTCGGGCCCACACTCCTGCTGACCGGCACTGCGGCGCTGATCTCCGTGGTGCTCGGGCTCTGGCTGGGCCAGCGCGCCGCCTGGCGCCGCGGGAGCCTCTTCGACAAGACCCAGACCGGGCTTGCCCTGATCTTCTGGTCCGTCCCCACCTTCTGGCTGGGCCTGATCCTGCTGCTGATCTTCGGCGGCGGGCTCCACTGGTTCCCCACCGGTGGGATCGTCACGGCCGGCACAACCGCAACCGGGCTGCCGCTCGTGTGGGACGTGATCCGGCACATGACCCTGCCGGTGATCACCATGGTCGCCGTTGTCTACGCCCAGTACCTGATGGTCATGCGGGCCTCCCTCCTCGAGGAGATGACCTCCGACTACCTCATGACGGCCCGCGCCAAGGGCCTGCGCGAAGACGAGGTGCGGCGCAGGCACGCGGTGCCGAATGCACTGCTGCCCACCGTCACCCTGATCTTCCTCACCCTGGGCGGGCTCGTTGGCGGAGCGGTGACCGTTGAGACGGTCTTCTCCTGGCCCGGGCTGGGGCTGCTCACCTTCCAGGGCCTCTCCGCCCCCGACTTCCCGCTCCTCCAGGGGACCTTCGTTGTCTTCTCCTCGATTGTGATTGTGATGAACTTCCTCGCAGACCTGCTCTACCGTGTCCTCGACCCGCGGCTGCGCGCCGCATGAGCACCCCAACCGGAACCCCGCCCCGGCCGGCCGCACCGCGGGTGAACGTCGCCGCGGCACGCCGCCGGCAGGCCCTCGCCGACGGGTGGAAGGAGTTCGCCCGCCAACGCTCGGGGCTGGCCGGACTGATCATCCTGCTCGCCGTCGTCGCCCTTGCCCTCACGGTTCCGCTGTTCGCCCCGGCCAGCGTCCTTGACGTCACACAGGTCACCGCCGGGCGCAACGAACCGCCAAGCCTCGCCAACCCGCTCGGCACCGACCCCGCCGGACGCTCGGTGCTCGCGCTGCTGATCTGGGGCGCCCGCATCTCCCTTGTGGTCGGCTTCGCCGCAACCCTGGTCTCGATGGTGATCGGGACGGTCATGGGCATGGCGGCAGGGCACTTCACCGGCCCCACCCAGGCCGTGCTCATGCGCCTGATCGACTTTTTCCTCGTGGTTCCCGGGCTGGTGCTCGCCATCGTGCTCTCAAGCGTCATCGGCCCCGGCATCCTCACCATCGTCGTCGCAATCGGCGTCACCTCCTGGGCCGGAACCGCCCGGCTGGTGCGTTCCCAGACACTCACCGTCGAAGCCCGCCCCTACATTGAGCGGGCCTGGGCGTTGGGTGCCTCGGACGGGCACGTCATTGGGCGGCACGTGCTTCCCGCCGTCATGCCGCTGGTCCTGGCGAACACCACGCTGACCGTCGGCTCGGCGATCATCGCCGAATCAACACTGTCCTTCCTCGGGCTCGGTGATCCAAGCAGCATCTCCTGGGGCGCGATGCTCAAATCCGCCCTCGACACCGGCGCCGCGACCGGCGGCTACTGGTGGTACGTGCTTCCCCCCGGCGTCGCCATTGTGATCGTGGTCCTGTGCTTCACGCTCGTAGGGCGCGCCCTCGAATCCGTTATCAACCCCACCCTGCGAGGACGCTAATGGCCCGGCTCGAACTCAAGGACCTGCGCATCACCTACGCCACGCAGACCGAGGGCGGCCGGGGAACCGTCACCGCCGTCGACGGCGTGAACCTCACCGTCGAGCCCGGAGCCACTGTCGGCATCGCGGGGGAGTCGGGGTGCGGGAAGTCCACCCTCGCCGTATCGGTGCTCCGGCTCCTGCCCGCCAACGCCGCAATCGAGGGCAGGATCCTGCTCGGCGAAGACGACATCTCAACGCTCAGCTGGGGCAGGCTGCGCTCGGTCCGCTGGACCGAAGCGGCGATCGTCTTCCAGGGCGCAATGCACTCGCTCAACCCGGTGCGGAAGGTCCGCGACCAGATCGCCGAAGCCCTGCGCATCCACGCCACGGGCGACAGCAGCAAATACAAGGATGAAGCGGTGCGGATTGCCCGCGTCAACGAGCTGCTGCAGCAGGTGGGCCTTCCCGTCTCGAAGGGTCTCTCCTACCCGCACGAGCTCTCCGGTGGCCAGAAACAACGCATCATGATGGCCATGGCACTCGCGTGCGAACCGGAACTGCTCATCGCCGACGAGCCGACGACGGCGCTGGACGTCGTCGTGCAGGCGCAGGTGCTTGATCTGCTCACCTCCCTGGTGCGTGATCGCGGGCTCTCGCTGATCATGATCAGCCACGACCTCTCGGTGCTCGCCGCGACCTGCGATCGGATCGTGGTGATGCAGGACGGCCGGATCGTCGAGGAAGGCCCATCCGCGGAGGTGATGCGGAACCCGCAGCACCCTCACACGGCGGCGCTGGCGTCGGCGTTCCCCACCATCGGCGACCCTTCGTCCCGGTTGCGGCTTCCGACCTACACAGCTCCCAACGCGCCGGGCGCGGATCAGTCGGATGACGCTGGACGAACCGCCGCGCCGTCACCGTCCGGAGTCTCCGCTGCGCTACCGACGGATAGCGCAGTGCCGTCACCGGTGCTCGAGGCCCGGAATCTCTCGGTCCGGTTCGGTGGGCGCGGCGGAGGTGGGACGAACGCCGTGGACGCCGTCAACCTCACCTGCAATGCCGGCGAGATCGTGGCACTGGTTGGGCAGTCGGGCTCGGGCAAGACCACCCTGGCCCGGACGCTCCTCGGGCTGCAGAAACCCACAAGCGGGGAGGTCCTGTACCGGGGGAAGGCGCTCGAACACCGGCGCAAGGCGCTCAAGGCCTACCGCCGCGCCGTGCAGTTCGTCCTCCAGGACCCCACAGCGGCCCTGAACCCGAAGCACTCCGTCTACGAGGCGGTGGCCGAGGGGCCGCGTCTTCACCACCTTCCGGGAGACGAACGCGGGCTCGTGGCGGCGGCGCTGGCCAAGGCCGAACTGAACCCCCCAGAGAAGTACTTCACCGCCATCCCCCAGGAACTCTCGGGCGGGCAGCGCCAACGCGTTGTCATCGCCGGTGCGCTTGCCCTCGACCCCGAGTTCCTCGTTGCCGACGAACCCGTGGCGAGCCTCGACGCCTCGGTGCGCGCCGGCGTCCTGGCCCTGTTCCTGCGGCTGAAGTGCGAACTCGGCCTCGGCGCGCTCGTGATCACCCACGACCTCGGGCTGGCGTGGAACATCGCCGACCGCGTGGTGGTCATGTACGAAGGGCGCATTGTCGAGGAAGGACTGGTTGAGGACGTGCTGCTGAACCCCCAGCACGAGTACACGCGGAAACTGCTCAGCGTGGTGCCGACGAGCTCGGGGAATCTCGCTGACGCCGTGCAGCCGGAGGGCGCCCGATGATCCTGGGCCGAACACCCGGCCCCAAAGCGGTGGCGGCGGAACCTGCTGCCGCAGGGCCGGACGTTGTCGCGGCGCGGCCGGAACTTGGACCGCTGAAGGTGGGGGACCGCGTGGGTCTCGCCTCGCCGTCGGGTCCCGCGGACGCAGAGAACGTTGACCGCGCCGTGCGGCTGCTCGAAGAGTGGGGCCTCGTGCCGGTGCTCGGGAAGCACGCCCGGGACACCGACGCCCGGGCGTCCTACCTCGCCGGTTCCGACGCCGCCCGGGCCGCGGACCTGCAGCAGCTCGTCTGCGACGACACGATTGCCGCGGTCTTCTGCATCCGCGGCGGATACGGCGCGGTGCGGATCCTCGACCTGCTTGACGCCGATGCGCTGTGCGCGGCCCGCCCCAAGCCGCTGATTGGCTCCTCCGACGTCACGGCGCTTCACGAGTACTGGGCTGAGCAGCTGGGACTGGCCACCTGGTTCACGCCAATGATCGCCACCAAGGCCCTGCTCGATGACCCGGCAGCACGCGACGGCGTCCGCGAAGCGCTCTTCACCCCGTACTCCGGGCGGAGCATCACCGGCCCCGCGGCGGAGTCGCTGGTTCAGGGGGAGGCCTCCGGAGTGCTGACCGGCGGAACGCTGAGCCTGATCGCCATGACCTTCGGCGCCCGAGGCCGGCGCGCTGCCTCGAACACCGGCAGGATCGGCCTGCTCGAAGAAGTCACCGAGGACGTCTACAAGCTCGACGGACTCCTGACCTCACTGCTGCGCGCAGGCTGGTTCGATGGAATGGCGGGCATCGCCCTGGGATCGTGGCACGAGTGCGGGGAACTGCATGAAGTGAAGGCGCTCGTGGAGGAACTTCTGGTGCCGCTCGGCATTCCGCTGGTCTGGGAATTAGGATTCGGGCATGGCCCGGCCGCCGCGAGCATCCCGCTGGGCATCCCGGCCACCCTGATCGCCGACGGGAGCCCTCGCCTTGTCCTATCCTGAATTGCCCGGGACCAGCCTCCCTGCATCTCCACGCCTTCAGCCAGGCGCAGGGGTTCGACGGTCGGAGGACGGTCTGGATTCCGCCGACGCACCGTGTTTCGTTGATGCGCTCGCCGAGGACCTTCGGTCGATCCTTGCCAATGAAATCGGCAAGGGTGCCTCGCCGTCGGCGGTTGCCGCCGTCGACGTCGCCGGCCTCACCGTCGGCCCGATTGCCGAAGGCAGCGCCGTCGCCTTTGGCAGCGACGGCGCTGCGCTTCCCGCTGGGGACTGCGAGCCTGCCTGCAGGGATACCGTCTATGACCTCGCGTCGGTCTCGAAAATCGTCAGCACCCTCGCTGTGCTGTCCCTCGTGGGTGACGGGCTCCTGGACCTCGATGGGCCGGTCGGAAACCACCTTCCCGCCTTCCGGAGCGGGGGCCGCGCGGCGGTCACCCTGCGTCACCTGCTCACCCACACCTCCGGGCTGCCCGGCACGTGGGAGGGCTGGCGCACGCTGCCCGCCGGCACCGACCGCGCGCGTCTCCTCGATGACCTGCTCGCCGTTCCGCTGACGACGAAGCCGGGGACGGCGTTTGCCTACTCCTGCGTCGGCTACAACACGGCGATGGCCCTTGCCGAGACCGTCACCGGACGGCGGTGGGCGGACCTCGTCGAGGAAAAGGTGCTGGGACCGCTGCGTGAACTGGACCCGCGGACGGCGTCGCTCACGTACGCGCCGCGGCCCGATGAGTGTGCCGCGACCGAATACCAGCCGGAACTCGGCCGCGGGATGGTGCGGGGCATCGTCCACGACGAGAGCGCCTGGATGCTTGGAGGCGGTGCGGCAAACGCCGGACTGTTCGGCACCGCCGAGGCCGTGCTGGGACTCGGGACGGTCCTCCGGGACGCCCCGGAAAGCCTGCTTCCGGCTCCGCTGGCGGACCAGCTCTGGAACGATCAGCTGCAGGACCTGATCGGACCCGAGCGGGCGGCGGACGCCGGATTCGGCCACGGGCTCGGTCTGCGCATCGGACAGCTTGAGTGGATGGGCGCCTCCGGTGCCGCGGCACGCGGACACAACGGGTTCACGGGTCCCTCGCTGCTCATGGACCGGACCCGGTCGGTGACCCTTGTGCTCCTGGCCAACCGGGTGCACCCCAGCCGGATTCCCAACACCATGGGGCCGTTCCGGTCCCGCATTGCCGACGCGGTGTGCGCGTGGGCGGACGCCGAGCAGAAGGCAGCACAGTGAGCATCGTTTCGGACTACAGCGACGGGGTCCCGCACATCTCGTACTGCATCACGAGCCTGGGGGGCGATGTGATCGCCCAGAGCAGGGCCGACACCCCGGTGTATGCGGCGAGCACGATCAAGCTCGCCGTGCTCATCGCGGCGCTGCGCGCCGTCGACGCCGGCCGGCTGCAGCTCAACCAGATGCTCACCTCGCAGCTGAGATTCACCTCCGCGGTGCCCGGCGCAGGCACTTTCGACTTCGAGGTCGATCCTGACGAAATGGACGGCGGGATGCCGCCGGCGGGCAGGCCCGTGTCGTTGCGCCAGGTGCTGCGGCGGATGATCGTCGTCTCCTCGAACGAGGCAACCAATATGGCTGTCGAGCTCGTCGGCCTGGCCGCGGTTCGGGAGGCCCTCGAGGTGTGCGGTGCCACCGCTTCGAAGATGGAACGGCTCTTTGGCGACCTGGCGGGACTCGAGGCGGGCCTCACCCAGCAGACGACAGCGCGGGATCTTACGGCGATCATGAGCGCCATCGTGACGGGCAGGGCGGCGGGCCGTTCGAGCACGCGGTTCATGGTGGAGCTGCTGCAGGCTCAGGAATACAGCCTCATCGGGCCGGCGCTGCCGCCCGCTGCACGGTGGGGCTCAAAGTCAGGGTGGGTCACTGGCATCCGCCACGACGTCGCCTTCATCCAACCATGTGAGGGGATTGACCCGCAGGACGGGTTCATCCTCGCCGTGTGCACCCGCGCGTATGGGGAGGATGAGGCGACGACGGCGATCGCCGCCCTGTCGCGTCTGGCATGGGAGCTGTCCCGAACGTCGCCGGGTGGCACGGGCGCGAATTCATGGCCCGGGGACGGATCAGCCGGCGACGCTGCGCCCGTCGGCCACGGGCGCAGTTGATCTGAGGAACACCCCCTTTGGTGGAACCACCGCGCCACGAAAGCAAACAGCACTGTCATCACGAACAGGGCCACGATCATTACGGCATTGAAGAATGACGCTATTTCCCTCGACAGGACCTGCCCGGCAAAAAGAACCAGAAGGGCCGGAGCCACGAGCAGTTGTTTTGCGAGGCCCTCCCGGATCTGAACGGCAGCCCCTCGAAGGACCGGTAGCCACTCCGCCCTGACTGCATCCTTGCCCAAGATCTGCCGGCGGATCTGCTTCACTTCGCCGGCGGTCAGCTCTACGGTCACTCCAAGCCGTCGGGGCTGGACCATCGGGCTTACCTTTTTGTTCCCGTAGATAAAACCTCCAACAGCGGCACCGGAAGCTGCCAGCGTCAGCCCTGTAGTGACTCCTGCAGAAAGGAAAGCACCATCGGTCTCGGGCCACAGAGCCGCTAACGCAAGGACAATCCCCACTCCGGCAAGAAGGGTCAGTGGGAAGTACACGAGGAAGTATCGCCGGAGAGCATTCCCTACTCCGAGGTCCCTCAAGCCCTCCGACCTCACGGCCGCTCTGGCCCAGCGGGCCTCCGCCCCAGCATCCGGTTCCCGCATCCTCGGCCCCATTTCGTCGTCGAACAGAGTGCAATGATAGGCGCACGCCAGGATAAAGCGGCCGAGGGCAAGGTGTGGAATCCGCAACGATCGCGCCAATGGTGTTGTTCCGCGCCGCCGGTGGTGTTCAACTGAGGCTTTATCAGCACATCTATACAAGGGGGATCACATGGCCGCTACGAAGATGGCACAAATGACAATGCGCTGGGGGATTATCGTCGGTGTGGTTGGAGTGTTGTTGATAGTGATCAGCCCGCAGGTCTTTGCCAATTTCGGGGCACCCTCGATGGAGGGGGCACCGGCCGCTGTTACATTCTCGATTCTCTACACAGTTGTATCGGTGGCGTTCCTGCCATTCTCTGCCGCCCTCGTCGGCGCATCCCTTGTCATGCGCCATGCAGCATCGCTAGCCTCAAGTGCCTCAAAGAAGGAAACCCGGCAGGACCACACCTCGGCCGACTAGCTTCATGCGCAGCTGATCGTGAGCACGAGTTTCCCCCGGGCAATCCCGCTCTCACTGAGGCGGTGGGCCTTTGCGACGTCCTGTATGGGCAGGATGTCCTGGATCACCGGGCGCAGGTGGCGGCCATCGACCCAGTCTCTGACCAGCCCGAGGTCCTCCCCGGAGGGTTTGGCGATGAAACTGCGGGTGGTCCCACCCGGGATGACCGAGGAAAGGACCGCCACCAGCGGGTTGCCCGTTCCCGGGTTCACGGTCACCGCTGTCCCTTTACGCTTCACCAGTGAACGCAGCGCGCGAACAGAAAGCCTGCCGGAAGCGTCGAACACCACATCGAACCGCTCGCCAGCGAGGGTCTCCGTCACGGCACTCCTGTCGATGACCCGCTGTGCACCGAGGCCGGCAACCTGATCCATGTGTTCCGCGCCCGTCACGGCCGCGACTGTGCTGCCGAGCAGGGCGGCGATCTGCACCGCCGCGGTCCCCACACCGCCGGAGGCTCCATAGACCAACACGCTGTCGCCCGTTTTCAGATTCCCTACGTCCCGAAGCCCCTGGAGGGCTGTGAGGGTGACAAGCGGGAGGGCGGCTGCCTCTGCCAGTGGAAGGGACGACGGTGCATCTGCCACAGTGGAATCGTCAACTGCGACGTAGCGGGCGTATCCGCCGGCGGTCTTGCCGGGAAGCGATGCGAACACCGGATCACCGACGGCGAAGCGGCCCGAAGCGGATCCCGTTGCCGCGACCACACCGGCCACATCGAGACCGGGCACGAAGGGCAGCTTCAACCGGATCACCAGCCGGAAGCGTCCTGATCGGAAGTAGGTGTCGGCAGGATTGACGCTCGTCGCGGCCACCTCGATGAGCAGTTGGCCTGGGCCCGGGGCCGGCACAGGCACCGAGATCTCTTCCAGCACGTCCGGCCCTCCATAACGCCGGAAGCCCCACGCCGGCGCAGATCCGCCGGCCGACGTCGTTGGCTTACGCACTGGCCATCCTCCGATTCCTCAAGACGCGTCCCGCGGCGTACTGAACCGTCAGGGCGAGGGTACCGATAAATGTCGCGAAGAGGCACCCGGCTTTCGCGTAGACCAGCACCAGGCCCGCCGTGACCAGCCCAAGCCCTTCGGTGTCATTGGATGCGGCAAGGGCGGAGACGAAGAACAGGTTCTCTCCGACATCGAAGACGCCGACGCCGAAGGGAAGCAGGAGCAGCCAGCTCCGGGAGAGCCGCTGGCCCAGCTGCCAGGGGCTGCGCGCGAGGAGGAAGGCCCACAACAGCGCGTACGAGCCAAACGATAGGAGCGGAACAACACTGTCGATTGCAAAAAAGACCCAGTAGAGGCCTTGCGCCTCCGTCGAATAGCCCTGCAGCAACTGCAGGGCCTCCTGTGGTCTCATCACACCTTGAACGTTCTGGAGGTCAAGGAGCGGGGCCCCGGCGATCCTCTCGAAGGAGCTGCCAAAGGCTCTGAGTGTCAGGGTCCAAAAAACGTTGAGGCCGGCCACCAGGAGGAGGATGGCAAGCGGGTGAAGTGAAGTGCCCGCCTGCTGCAGCAACCGGATGAAGGGTTTCATTTCAGGTCCCTCGCTCGTGCGAAATTCCTTCGGATATAAAGTATTTCGCTTTCCGTACTAAACGTCAAGTAGGCTGAGGGGATGAACGAAGACCCGGAACGAGATGATGGCGGGGTGGTCGGTGAGAGGCGCCTGCAGGCCCACGAGCTGTCCTACGCCCTACGGGAACTACACCGGCGCTTCAACGACTTTGAGGCGGAGACGGCACGCCGGATGGGGCTGCGCGCCTTGGAATTCAGCGCGATGGAACACATCCTCGAGGCTGCCGGCGGAATGGGACCGGCTCAGCTCAGCGCCCGGCTGGGCCTCGCGCCAGGGTCGACCACCGAACTCGTTGATCGTCTGGAACGCGTGGGCCACGTCGAGAGGGTTCGGGATACCAGTGACCGAAGGCGCGTGAACCTCCAGCCGGCACCAGCAACCATCACGGCCATCCTTGCGCAGCTCATCCCCGTGGTCGAGCAGCTCGACGCCCTCGCCGAGGAATTCACCTCGGACGAGCAGGAGGTCATCTCCCGGTATCTGCTCGGCGCCAGCGAAAGGGTGACGGGATTCCTCGGGGACGACCAGCATACGGAGCACGGACGCCGCGTTGATTCCCCAAAGCCGCAGTGAAGCAAACCGGCCTCCGCGGCCCGGCAGGTAGCTGGCGAACCAGGGCGGCCGGCAGTCGCTGACGTCAGCGGCCGGCCGGCACCGTCCGCAGCGCGGTGATCCCGGTGCCCGGCGCGTCCGGAAGCGTGATGACGCTGCCCTTGTACCGGGAGCCACCCTCCACCGGGGAGGTCTTGAGCCAGAGACCGCCGTCGAGGTCCTGTGGAATGTCGCTTCCGGAACGCGCCGCCAACGCTGAGGCGAGCGCCGCCGCTGCGCTGATCCCGACGCCGCTTTCCATCATGCAGCCGATAAGGACGCCGATGCCCGCCGCCCGCGCCTTCGCGGCAAGCCCCAGGGCGGGGGAGAGTCCGCCCGTCTTGGCGAGCTTGATATTGACCATCGCGGCGGCCCCGGCATCGATCAGCCGCTGCAGGTCCTTCTCCGTCCACACCGACTCGTCGGCCATGATCGGCGTCCGCACGCTCCGGCTGACGCGTGCCAGTCCGTCCCAGTCACCGGCCGGCACCGGCTGCTCAACCAGTTCCACGCCGAGGCCTGCGTCCTCCATCGCCGAGATGAACCGGATGGCCTGCTCGGCGGTGAAGGCCTGGTTGGCGTCGATGCGCACGCGGGCGTCCGGCCCGACGGCGGTGCGTACCGCGCGCAGTCTGGCCACCGGATCGCCGTGGGCGTCGAGTTTGACCTTAATGCACTCGAAGCCGGCCGCGCGGTGCTCCGCGGCGGCGTGGGCGAGAATGTCCGGCTCGGCGACGGAGAGCGTCATATCGGTCCGGACCCGGTTCCGTTCCCCGCCCAGGTACTGATGCAGGGGAAGGCCGGCGCGCCGGGCCGCGAGGTCGTATATCGCGCAGTCGACCGCCATCCGGGCGGCGCTCCGGTCCGGGGAGGCGGCGACGCTGGCGAGCAGGCCGGTGAAGCCGGCGGATCCGTCGTCATGGGAGTTCAGCAGCGACTGCAACGGACCGTTGACGGCGGCGATCACG
Organism: Arthrobacter sp. TJ-254; assembly: GCF_058269175.1. NCBI lineage: Bacteria > Bacillati > Actinomycetota > Actinomycetes > Micrococcales > Micrococcaceae > Arthrobacter > Arthrobacter sp. TJ-254. Next base: position 372,746 of record NZ_JBZCNF010000003.1, read on the forward strand.
CCGGCGGTTGTCGCACCGGTCACGGCACTGATCGGTGCCTCTCCCCAGCCGCAGGCGCCGTCGTCATCGCGCACCTCAACGAGCACCGACTCAAGCACCGTGGTCCGGCGCACCGCAGTGACGAAGGGCCGCACCAGCGGCACGCTTACGGCGTGCGCGGTGAGGGTCAGTCTTGCTGTCACTGGTCCGCCGAGCTCAGGCTTCGGGCGGAAGGGCTTCGTGGTGCTCACGGCCCGGGGTGCGGCGGTCTTCCTTCATCTCGGCTTCAAAGAGGTGGCGCCTGCCGCCGGCGAGCGAGTCGCGCGCCTGCTTCTCAAAGGCCTTGAACGCGGCGTAGTAGTTGTCGTCGTAGTCTTCGACAATCTGGAAGGTCCAGCGTCCTTCGATCACGTTGCGTCCCACGAGGTCCCTGTTGAGCGTTTCCGCCAGGTCGGTGTGACCGGCGCCGCGGAGCAGCTCTATGGCCTCACCGAGCGCCAGATCGGCCTTGCCCGTCAGGCGGTGGAAGCCGTAGAGGTATCCCCGGGCCTGTTCGATCACTTCGAGGGCCTCGGAGAGCTTGCCGAGGGCCTCGATCGTGTCGTCGGAAACTCCGGACGGGCGCTGGTGGTTCGTGTCGGGTCCACTTTCGGCAGATTCAGTCATGAGATTCACCCTAAGCCGAGCCGCTGGGATTGCCACGGATTCTCGCCCCCGAGCCGGAGAACCCGCGGGCGAGCCGTCAGCCTTCGCCGAGGATTGCCCTCAGCGTGTCCGCGTTACGCACGGCGTTGCCGCCGCCGTCGTTGTTGAAGTAGACGTACACGTCTCTCCCGGTGCCCTGCCATTCGCGGATCCTGTCCGCCCACCAGTGCAGGTCGTCATCCGAATAGGACCCGCCGTAGAGGTGGTTCGTGTCGGGTCCGTGCATCCGGATGTATACAAACGAGGCAGTGGCGCGCAGGACGCAGGGCAGGTTGGCGCCGCTCATGATGCAGTAGGCGGCACCGCGGCGTTCAAGCAGCGCGTAGACGTCCTCGGTCTCCCAGCTCGGATGCCGGAATTCGACGGCGACCCGGATCCAATCGGGCAGCAGGCCAAGGAAGTAATCGAGGCGGGCGTCGTCGCGCTGCATCGCAGGCGGGAGCTGGACCAGGAGGATGGCCCGCTTGTCGCTCAGCTCATGCCAGCACCGGATGATCCGCTCCACCCAGACCTCCGGGGCGTAGAGCTTCTTGGCGTGGGTGAGCCCCCGGGGAGCCTTCACCGAGAGGAGGAACCCGCCGGGGAGGCGCTCGCGCCAACCGGCGAAGGTCGACTCCCGGGGCCAGCGGTAGAAGCTGGCATTGAGCTCCACGGTGCCGAACCGTCTGTAGTAGTACTCAAGCCGCCGGGCTGCAGGTGTGCCCGCAGGGTAGAGCACGTCGTTCCAGTGGTCATAGCTCCAGCCGGAGGTGCCGATGTGGATACTCACTGCGCCTCCCGGTTCCTAGACAACGCTTCGATCCTAGTGGACGGCACCCGGGCACCGGCGGGAAGGTCTTGCCGCATCAGTGCCGGAGCACCCACGCCGCGTTATCCGGCTCAAGCCATCCTTCGGCCTCCTGCGGCACCGAGGTCAGCAGCACCGTCCCTTCCGGAAGCCGCACCGGCTCCTCACCCATCGCCGCGGCCACGAAGAATCGTGGACCGCGCTCGCAGATGAGCAGGCCTCCGTCTTCGACCCGCCAGGCCCCGCCGTCGTCCGCACCCAGCACTCCCTCGGCCAGCAGCCGACGGCGCAGGCCGAGGGCGGCAACGACAACCTGCTGCGTTGACTCCGGGTTGTCCCGCTCCACCTCGACGGCGCAGGAACCCCACGACGCCGGCACCGGAAGCCACGGCGCGGCAGCCGGTGCCGTCAGCGAGAAACCGTGGGCAAGCGCGGGGTGGGACGTCCACGGCAGGGGAACCCGTGCCCCGTCACGGGACACCCCGCCCCGTGCCCACATCGGGTCGACGCGCGAGGCCAGAGGCACATCGACCTCCGGCAGGCCGAGCTCCTGGCCCTGGTAGATGTAGGCGCCGCCGGGGAGTCCGAGCAGGGCCAGCAGGGCGGCGCGGGCCCGCGCGGCTCCCCGCGGTCCGCCGCCAAACCGTGTGACGGACCGGACGATGTCGTGGTTTTCGAGGGCCCAGGTCGGCGCCGTGCCGTGGATCCGGCGTGCGGCCTCAAGTTCCCTCCCGACGGCGGCCCAGGCATCCGGCTCCCACCCCAGGTGCACGAAAGCGAAGGCGAACGCCTGATGCATTTCGTCGCGCCGGGTGTAGCGGGCGGCTCGGGCGGGTTCAAGGTTGACCTCCCCAACGAGGAGGCGCCCCGGCGAGTAGGAGTCGGCGATGGCACGCCACCGCCGGTAGACACCGTGGACCTCCTCCTGATCCGACACCTGGCGGTTGGACCGCAGGCCGTCGACGACGGCGGCAGTTGAGGGGGAATCCGGGAGGCCTTCGGCCTTGAACAGCGCGTGGGCGACGTCGATGCGCAGCCCGTCAACGCCCTTGTCGAACCAAAAGCGCAGCACGTCCTCGAAGAAGGCGCCGACCGCGGGGTTGCGCCAGTTCCAGTCTGGCTGGGCCGGTGAGAACAGGTGAAGGTACCACTGGGTGTCGGTTGTCGAGCCGGGAGACGCCCGGGTCCAGGCCGGGCCGCCGAAGACGCTTTGCCAGTTGTTTGGGGGAGTGCCGTCGTCGGGTCCGTCGGTGAAGTGGAACATGCTCCGTTCCGCCGATCCCCGGGCGGCCGCGAGGGCGCCCTGGAAGCGGGGATGCTCGATTGAGCAGTGGTTGGGGACGACGTCGAGCAGGACGCGCAGCCCCAGGGCATGGGCGCGTTCGAGCAGTTCATCGAAGTCGGCCATGGTGCCGAAGAGCGGGTCGACGCCGCAGTAGTGGCTCACGTCGTAGCCCTGGTCGACCTGCGGGGAGGGCTGGAACGGGGTCATCCAGAACCCGTCAACCCCGAGGGAGGCGATGTATGGGAGCCTCTCGATAAGGCCCGGGAGGTCGCCCACGCCGTCGCCGTTCCCGTCGGCGAAGGAGCGCGGGTATACCTGGTAGATGACGGAGGTCTTCCACCACGAAGGGTCGGGGTCACTGGGGAGGGCGGTTTGAGGATCCGGCACGGCGCTACACCTCGAGGGAGGAAAGGTAGTCGTCACCGTGGACGCACAGGCCCTCGATGAAGGTCGCAAGGACCTCGATCCGCCCAATCGCGTCGGCGGGGACGGCGGCCGGGTGGTCCGAGAGCAGGACCAGGTCGGCCAGCTTCCCGGGCTCGAGGGTTCCCCTGATGCCCTCGTCGCCGGCGATCCATGCGGCGTCGACAGTGTAGGCACGGAGGGCCGTCTGGGCGTCGACGCGCTCGCCGGGGCTCATCACCCGGCCGTCGGCGGTGCGCCGCTGGACCATCGACTGCATGCCGAGCAGGGGCGCGCCTGCGGCGACCGGGCGGTCGGAGCTGCCGGGTACCCGCACCCCGGCCTCGAGGAATGAGCGATGCCGGTAGACCAGGGCCTCCCGGTCCTCGCCGACTGTCTCGAGCATCGTCGACCCCATCTCGTGGAGGAAGCGGAGCTGGGGGACCGGGGTGACGCCAAGGGTCCGGAACCGGGCAATCTGGTCGGGGCGGACGATCCCGGCATGTTCGATGCGGTGCCGGACCCCGTTCCGCGGGCATGCGGTGTGGGCCGCCTCGAACGCGTCGAGGGCGATGTCGATGGCGCGGTCGCCGATCGCGTGGGCGGCGACGGTCCAGCCGGAACAGTGGGCGCTGACGATGCGATTGGTGAGCTCCTCGAGGGACAGCTGGAGGCCTCCGGTGTTGTGCCCGCCGCCGCAGAAGGGCTCGGTCACGGCGGCTGTCCGGCCGATCAGGGACCCGTCGACGAAGATCTTCATCGGGCCGAGCCGGAGCGCGTCGTCCCCGAAGCCTGTGCACAGCCCGAGGTCGAGCCCGAAGCTGATCCGGTCGTCGGGGTGCGATTCGACCGCATGGAGGGCGTCGCTGCTGACCATCAACTGCACCCGGGTCTTCAGCCCTCCGCTTTCGCGGGCGAGGGTGTACGCGGCGAGTTCGACGGGGCTGCGGCCGATCCACCCGGCCCCGATCCCGGCCTCAGTGACGTGGGTCAGCCCTTCGGAGGCGTAGCGGGAGCTGGCGGCCGTAATGGCGTCGGCGAGGACATCCACCGGGTACGGAACCACCAGCTGGGTCACGAGTTTCTGGGCCTGTTCCTGCAGAACTCCCGTGGGCCCGTCGGCGTCGCGGACAACCTCCCCGCCCACCGGAGCCTCCACCGTTCCGTCAAGGACACCCGCCCGGGCGAGAACCTCGGAGTTCACGGTGCAGGCGTGCCCCGACCGGTGCTTGAGCCAGACCGGGCGGCCCTCCGCAGCGGCGTCGAGCCGCTTCCGGTGCGGGTGCGAACCGATGATCGTGTTGTCGTACCCGGACCCGATGACCCACGCGTCGGCGGAAAGACCGGCGGAGAAGGTTGCGACGGCGTCGTAGACCTCCTCGACGGTGGTGCAGCCGCTGAGGTCGAGCTCCGAGAGGGACTGTCCGAACCAGGCCATGTGGTTGTGCGCGTCGCCGAACCCCGGCAGCACGACGGCGCCGCGGCAGTCGAGCGTGCGGCGCGCGGGCAGGTCCGCCACCTCCGCATCGAAACCGACGATCCTTCCGGAGAGGATTCCGACGGCACCGGCGGTCGGCACGTTGGCGCACATCGTGGAGACCGCGGCGTTGATCAGTTTCAGATCGAGGATGGAATCACCTCTGGCCTAGGGGGCGGACGGATCCTTGCGTTTCTTCATTTTGCCCTTTGTCAGGGACGGAGCGCCGGTTCCGGTCACCGAATCGCTGGAGAGCCGCTGTGCCAGCCAGATCGGCACGATCGAGACGACGATGAGGATCACCGCGACGACATTCACCACCGGTGCCTGGTTGGGCCGGAAGAGGTTCTGCAGGATCCACACGGGGAGGGTCTGCTGGCCTGCGCCGATGGTGAAGGTTGTCACGATGATCTCATCGAAGCTCAGGGCGAAGGCGAGCAGTCCGCCGGCAAGCAGCGCCGAGCGCAGCTGCGGCAGGGTCACCAGCCGGAAGGTGGTGAAGATTCCCGCGCCGAGGTCGGCCGAGGCCTCCTCAAGGCTGCCGTTGACGCGGCGCAGCCGGGCGATGGCGTTGTTGAATACGGTGACCATGCAGAAGGTGGCGTGCGCGACGATGACCGTCCACAGGCTCAGGGGGACGCCGAGCACGGTAGTGAACATGTTGTTCAGCGCGATGCCTGTGACGATGCCCGGAAGGGCGATGGGCAGGATGACCAGGAGGTTGATGACGTCGCGGCCGAAGAAGCTGTACCGCTGCAGGGCAAGGGCCAGCAGCGTGCCGAGGACCAGGGACAGGGCGGTGGAGATCAATGCCACCCAGACCGATGTCGCCAGCGCATCGCGCACGCCGTCGGAGGCGAAGGCCCGCGACCACCATTCGAGGGTGAGGCTGCGCGGCGGCCAGCCGAAGGTGCGGTCGGCGTTGAAGGAGTTCACGACCACGAGCAGCAGCGGGAGGTAGATGAACAGGAGAATCAGCCCGGTGATGACCCCCAGGATGGTCTTGGCGCTGCGGGAGAGTTTCACGGTCCGGCTCCTACAGGTTGTTGAGTGCGCCGGTGCGGCGGACCACGAAGAGGTAGATCATGATGATCGCGATCGGGATGAGCGCCACGGCGGCGGCAAGCGGAAGGTTGTTGGCGGCGCCCACGTTGGCGTAGACGACGGTGCCGAGCATCTGGGTGGTGCCCCCGACGATCTGCGCCGTGATGTAGTCGCCCAGTGACAGCGAAAACGTGAAGACGGTGCCGGCGATGATCGAGGGGACGAGGATGGGGAACACCACGAGCCGCAGGGTCGCAAGCGGCTTCGCGCCGAGGTCGCCCGACGCCTCGATGAGCGAGTCGGGAACCCGATCGAAACCGGCGTGGATGGGAAGGATCATGTACGGAAGCCAGATGTAGGCGAGGGTCAGGACGATCGCGGTTTCGCTGTAGCCGGGGCTGTTCAGGCCGACCGGCGCGCCGAGCCATTCGAGGAGCCCACCCTCGGCGAGCACGTTCCGCCAGGCGTAGGCCTTCACCAGGTAGCTTGCCCAAAGCGGCATGAGCACCGCGACGATGAGCAGTTTCTCCCAGCGCTTCGAAGCGACCTTCGCGATGAAGAACGCAATGGGCAGGGCGATCACCATATCGATCAGCGTGACGACGACGGCGATGCGCAGCGTCCGCAGCGCGATCGCCTGGTACACGGGGTCGGTGGTGACGGTGAGGATGTTCTCGAAGGTCCAGGTGGTGGACACCTTCCCGGTGAAGGTGTCCACCGTCCAGAGCGCGGTGATCAGCAGGGCGGCAAGTGCGGCGATGTACACGAGGACGAGCCACGCCGCCGGAGCGGTGAGCAGGCCCGCAAGGCGCAGCGCGGGCCTGCGGTGAAGCACGGCCGACACCCGCCGGCTCCCCGGCCGGGGAGGTGGAGGTGTGGGCCTGGCCTGTGTCTCAAGTGTCATGTTCGTTGCCTTTTCCGTCCGCCCTGCTGATTGTGCCTAACCCGCCGTGCGGGTCAGCCCTTGATCTCGGTCCATGCCTTGGTCCACTCGGAGTAGTCGGTGCATTCGACGTCGGTGCGCCCGTCGATGCATTCGGCGACCGGGGTGGTCCAGTACCAGATCTGGCTTGCGTACTCTTCGTCGCCGGAGTGGAAGGTCTCGCAGTGGCCCTTGTCCTTCGTCAGCTCGCATGCGGCGGGGTTGGCGGGGGATTCACCGAAGTACTCGGCGACCTGGGCGTTCGCTTCGGGGCTGGCGATGTAGTCGAGCCACTTGTAGGCGCAGTTCTTGTTCGGTGACTCGGCGCCGATCATCCAGGTGTCCGACCAGCCGGTGGCGCCCTCCTCAGGGAGCACGGTTTCGACCTTGGCGCCGTCCGCCGCGGCGATGTTCGCGCCGACCTGCCACGTGGTGCCGACGACCGTTCCGCCGCTGGCGAAGGACTGCACTTCCTTCACGACGTCCGACCAGTACTCTCCGACGTGCTCGCGCTGCTTCTTGAGCAGGTCGACGGCGGCGGCGAGCTGGTCCTTGTCGAGGGCGTACGGGTTGGTGATGCCGAGGTCCGGGTTGTGCTTCATCAGGTACAGCGCGGCGTCGGCGATGTAGATGGGGGAGTCGTACGCGGTGACCTTCCCGGAGTACTTCTCGGCGTCGTCGAAGACGGCGCTCCACGAGGTGGGCGCCGGATCCACGAGATCGCTGCGGTACATCAGCACGTTGGCACCCCATCCGTGCGGCATCCCGTAGTTCTTGTCGTCGACGGTGTTCCACGGCTGGTCCTTGAGGAACGGGTAGACGTCGCCATAGTTCTCAAGCAGGTCGGTGTTGACCGGTTCAACGTCGCCGCCGGCGATGAGGCGCAGCGAGGCGTCGCCGGAGGCGGAGACGACGTCGTACTGGCCGGTGCGCATGAGGGTGACGGCTTCGTCGGAGGTGCCGAAGGGCTTGAAGTCGACCATGCAGCCGGTCTCTTCCTCGAACGCTGAAACCCAGTCGACCGCGGGGTCGTTTGTGCCGTCCTCGACGTAGCCGGGCCAGGCCAGGATCGAGAGGCTGCCTTCGCCCTCCCCGATCTCCTCCTTCATGGTCATCTCGGGTGCCGCAACGTCGGCGCCCTCCGTGTTTGAACTTGTGCCGCAGGAGGTCACGGCGAGCACGGCGGCCGCGGCGAGGGAGAGCGGCCAATACCGTTTGTTGACCTGTGTCATGGTTCTGCCTTTCAGTCGGACGGGAATGCGGGAAGCATGTGGTGAGAAGCTGACGCCGAGAAAGCTGGAGCGCCGGAACCGGGATGCCTGCGGCCGGGTCAGCCGGGTCAGCCGGGGGTCGGGGGGAGCCAGACGACGTCGGCTGTGCGCCACTGCACGGCGACGTCGCGGCCTGGGGCCACGTCCTCCTGGTCGAGTGCGGAGGGATGGACCAGGGCGATGACGGTTGTTCCATCGGGGAGCGCGACCCGCACCTGCGTGGCGTGGCCGAGATACACGAGCGCGGCGACGGTTCCGCCGATGACTGTCGATCCCTCGGTTCCCGCCTCGGAGGGGTGGGTGAGGCGAAGCCGCTCGGGCCGGACGGAGAATGCCTCGTCCCGCCCGTAGAGCTTGTGGGCGACAGCGGCGGGGAAGATGTTCGACGTACCAACGAAGTTAGCGACGAACTCGCCGTTGGGTTTGTCGTAGATGTCCTTCGCCGTGCCGACCTGCACCAGGCGTCCGTTGTTAAAGACGCCGATCCGGTCGCTCATGGTGAGGGCTTCCTCCTGGTCGTGCGTGACGAAGATGAAGGTGATGCCGAGCGAGCGCTGGAGCTCCTTGAGCTCGACCTGCATCTGCTGGCGCAGTTTGAGGTCGAGGGCGCCCAGTGGCTCGTCGAGCAGGAGGACCCGGGGTTCGACGACGAGTGCCCGGGCGAGCGCCACCCGCTGGCGCTGGCCACCCGAGAGCTGCGAGGGTTTCCGGTCGAGGAAGCTTCCCAGCTGAACCCGTTCCAGTGCCGCCCCGGCCCGGTCGCGGCGTTCCCGCTTTGGCACACCGCGCACCCGCAGCCCGTAGGCGACGTTGTCGATCAGGCTCATGTGGGGGAAGAGGGCGTAGTCCTGGAACACGGTGTTCACGTCGCGTTCGAACGGGGCCCGGGCCGTGACATCGGTGCCGACGAGCTCAACCGTTCCGCTGGTTGGCGATTCGAACCCGGCGATGAGCCGAAGCACCGTCGTCTTCCCTGATCCCGATGGGCCGAGCATTGAAAAGAACTCGCCCTGGCGGATCGCGAGGTCGACCCCGTTCACGGCTGTTGTGTCCCCGAAAACCTTGGTGAGCCCGCGCAGCTGGATCGCCGGGACGTCGGCGGAGGCGGTCTTCTTACCGGCGGGGCCGAGGGCGGTCTGTGTCATCGGAGGGTGCCTTTCCGCTGCTTCCGCAGCCGCCGAGGCAACTGTGACGCGCCTCACTAACGATCTGCGCCAAAGCCTATGACCTTATATGTTTTATGTATAGACGTTCGGGTAAATATCTCGTTACAGTGAGGTCGTGACCCAGCAAGCGACCTCAGCCTCACGGGGGCTCGCTGCCGTTTTCTCCCCGCTGCGTTCGGCCGGTCTCGCCGAGCAGGTGGTCGAGCGCATCGAGCAGGCCGTTGAAACCGGACTGCTCGCCAGCGGGCAGCGCCTCCCCAGCGAGGTGGAACTGGCTGCGGCCCTCGGGGTTTCGCCGGTCACCGCTCGTGAAGCGCTTTCGAGCCTCCGCGCCCGCGGCCTGATCACCACGGCCCGCGGCCGGAACGGCGGCAGTTTCGTTGCCGAAGACTTCCTCCCCTCGACAGCGAGCGCATTGGGGCAGCTGCGGGCGTTGACTCGGCTGCAGATCAATGACCTGGGGCTGCACTATTCGGTGATCACCGTTGCCTGTGCCGGGATCGCGGCCCGCAGGGCTGACGCCGCGGAACTCGCCATCCTGCGCACCTACCTCCGGCCGGCGCAGGACTCCCTGCTGTCCTGGCGGCTCGTCGACTCGGAGTTCCTGCTCGAGCTCTCGGCCATCGCCCGGTCGGCACGCCTTGGCCGCGAGCTCGTCCGACTGCAGGCTGACCTTGGAACCTTGACCTTGCTGCCCTACACCGACAAGGCTTTCCAGGAAGTGTCGGTTGAGATGCGTGCTGCCGTTGCCGACGCCATCGAAGCCCGAGACGGCGCCCTTGCGGAAATGAAGACCAAGGAACTGGTCAACGCCCTGATCCGCTGGCTGCTCAATAAGCACTCCCAATAACCGAAATCCGTCCCCAAGGAGCCAGGCATGGCTGCAGAACCGATCCACGTTCCGTCCCCGGTGCGTCAGGTGCAATCGCTCATCTCCGGTGTCGAGAAGACCCTCGAGAAGTGGGCGCTCGACCTCGGCTCTGACCTGTCCGCGATTCGCGGGACCGTGCCGGGAGCCTCGATCGACAGCCTCGTGCAGCCGGCGGTGAGGAACCTGCTGGCCAAGGACACCCCCGAGCTTGCAGGGGCCGGGTTCATCGCGAATTCCGGGCTCGTCGGCCTCGACCGCAGCTACATCGCGTGGTGGCAGGGGCCCCAGCTTGAGCGGGTTGACGCCCTCGCCAACTTCAGTCCCAGCTCAATGGAGCGCTACCTCAAGGCGGAGTGGTTCCGGATCCCCGTGGAGACCGGGCAGCCGCACGCGACGGGGCCCTACATCGACTTCCTGTGCACTGACGACTACGTTGTGACCTTCACCCATCCCGTACGCCGGGAGGGCAGCGATGAGATTGCGGGCATCGTGGGAACCGACGTCGCCGTGCGCACCCTCGAACAGAACCTCATCCGCGGCCTGCGCCAGCTCGGGCCCGACGTGTCGCTCGTCAGCGCCGAGGGAAGGGTTGTGGTGTCGTCCTCGTTGTCCCTTGAACCGGGTGATCTGGTCTCCCAGGACGACACCGGAGTCTCCTATCCGGTCGGCCGGCGGTTCGCCATCCGGGGCGCAAACACACACGGAGCGCCGGTGGGGTAGTCACAACCCGGTTTCGGCGGTACCTTCAGCCCAAGACGCGCTCACCGACTGATCGTCCGGCTTCTCCGAGTGGCGCACCGACCGAAACAGTTCCGGGATCAACATGACTGCACGGAGTGGAAGTCGTAAGCCGCGTTCCAAGTGGAACGTGCGCCGGACGCTGTGGTCGATCTGGCCCTCCATGCCGACGTCGTGGGGTGAGCTGCCAAAACGCCTCTCCCCGGCTGCCGTGCAGATTCTCCGGCTCACCGTCGCAGCAGTGGTCGCCTACGTCGTCGCCGACACCCTCTTTCCCGGCATCCTCGACCTGACGGCACCGCTCACGGCACTGCTGGTGGTTCAGGCCTCGACCGTCGGCACGCTGCTGATGGGAATGGTCCGGGTTGGGGCGGTGCTCACAGGTGTCCTCATCGCCATCGGCGTCACAGCGATGATCGGCCTCTCCTGGTGGAGCCTGGGCCTCGTCATCGCCGCTTCCCTGACCGCCGCCATGGTGCTGCGGTTGGGAGACCAGACGCTTGAGGCGCCCATCAGTGGAATGCTGATCCTCGCCGTCTCCGCACCCGACATTGCGGCGGGGGTGCGGGTGGCGAACACACTCATCGGCACTGTGGTGGGGATTACGTTCAGCCTCGTGGTGCCGGTCGCGATCCCGAATACCCGTGCCAGCGAGGCGGTGCGGCATGTCACCCGGTCGCAGGCGGGCCTGATGGAGGAAGTCGCACGGTCACTTGGTGATCGACCGCCACATCCCGACGAGGTTAAGGCATGGTTTGAGTGGACCGATGACATCGCCGACGAGATCCGCTCCGCGTCGGCGGCAGTGGAGGCGGTGAGGGAGAGCCGCCGGTTCAACCCACGCGCGCTGACAATGGCGGTTGTGTACCCGGGGTTGCGTGCCGCCCTGGACCGTCTGGAGCGCTCCCTCGCCGCCGAACGGGCTTTGCTCGTCGTCATCGGAAAGGAGGCGCCGGCGGAACGCGGCGGACTGCCGGACCCGACCGCGAGGGAACTACGCAGGGCCTTCGCGGTCGTGCTCGACGATCTCGCGAACGGACTGCGCGCATTCGGTGACCTCGTCGGGGCCGAGTATGGCCGCGGCATGGGGCACCGCGCCGACGAGGCGCTGGAACGCGTGCTCGAAATCGTGAGGGAGACCCGGGCCGTGCTCACCGAGCTCATGCTCCTGGATGTCGATCCACGGGAGCAAAAAGAGCTGTGGATGCTCCAGGGATCCGTTCTGGCCGCCATCGACCATGCCATCTCGCAACTCGATCTGGAGCGCACCGAGCGCAGCACCAAGGCGTGGCTCAGCCGAATCGAAATCCCGAGCTCCGGCTTCGCCTGGTTGCCCGGGGTTCGACGGCAATCACCGCGGAGACGGAGTTCGCGCCGGACATCCCAGAGGGAGGACTGAAAATCGCGTCACGCCGGGAAATCAAAGCGGCGTGGTGTCCCTGGGCGGCATGCGCAGCTAGATGCCAAAGGGTTTCGCGTAGCGGATCGTTCCCTCTGGTAGTGCTCGACGCGGGTCGAGCGACAGCGCCATGAGGGCTTCGTCGGGAACCTCGATGCTGAGTCGGATCCCATGGGGTGAGGCGCGCTCGAAGCCGAATCGGGGGTAGTAGTCCGGGTGTCCGAGAACCACGACAAAAGCTTCCCCCATGGTTTGGGCGGCTTTCAGGGCAGCTTCGACGGCAGCTGTGCCGGCTCCGGTGCGTTGGTGCGAGGGAAGGACCGCGCACGGTGCGAGGCAGAGCCCGGGCGCTTCACCGATGTGACAGCGGGTGAGCAGGGCATGTCCAGATCCTCTCATTCATGCCGCTCGTCCCTCCACCAGTCACCGGGAGGCCTGCGGCCTGCGGGTTCAGCAGGCCGCTGGGACTGAACATCGAGTCCAACTTACGGTTCACCTAGCCCTTTCCGTTCCGCAGCGAGTACCAAGATCCGCCCGCCACAAGCGCAAGACCGGCCGCCGTAACGCCGAAGACCCCCGCCACTCCGGCGGCCGCGGCGACAAGGCCGACGCCGGCCGGGATGGCCGACTGGCCCAACCGGTTCGCGCTCAACCGCAGCGCCAGCCACGTGCCCCGGGTCCCGGCGGGCGCTTCGAGGGAAATGACGGTCATGGTCAGCGGCTGCCCGATGCCCAGCGCCACTCCCGCGACGACGAGGACCACGCCGAGCACCCAGAGGTTCAGCGGCGCGGCAAGTGCCCCGACCGCCAAAGCGGATGCGCCGGTTGAGAGAATGATGAGTTCCGCCCGGCCGAAGCGGGCGACGAGCGGCCCGAGGTAGAGCCGCGAAGCCATTGTGGCCCCGGCGCGGATGCTGAGCAGGATCCCGACGACGGCTGCGGGGATGCCGCGCTCAACTCCGAGCGCCGGAAGGTACACGGCGATCAGGTCGATCGCGCCCAGGACCATGGCGCTGACCACCATCGCCCCGAACAGCTGGCGCCGGGATTCCGGGGTGGTCCGGGTGAAGGCGCTCTTCCAGCTGCCCCGGCCGGAAGGCACGGCGGGCGCCGCAGCCGCCCGGCGCGTCCGCAGCACCAGGGGGAAGGTGAGCGCGAGCATGATGACGGCCGAGACGGTGTAGGCGATGAAGAGTGCCCGGGTGTCTGGAACCACCCGGTCTCCACCGAATACGGTGATCAGGAGCGGACCCACCGCCTGCCCGGCGGAGCCCGCGAAGGTGTAGAGCCCGAACGCCGAATCGAGGCGCCCCGACTCTCCTTCGGCGATCCTGCTCTGCTGTCCGATCACCCCCATGAGATGCCCGAGTCCCAGCACCACGTTCCACACCAGCAGCAGCGCGAGGGATGAGGACCAGAAGACCAGCCCCACCCCGGCGGCGACCATGAGCACGGCACCGCCGAGCAGCACGCTGCGCTGGCGGCCGGCGTCGGCGGCCCGCCCCACGAGGACCGCGATGAACAGCGGCACGACGGCGAAACTTGCGGCGATCAGCCCCAGCAGTGCCGGCTCAACGCCGAGTTCGAGACCGCGGTAGGCCGCCGCGGGCCGCACAATGTACGCGGCCAGCTGCAGGAAGAGGGCGTGAAGGAGCAGCACCCACGGCCACCGGCGCATCAGCGGTGTTCCTCCGGCCGCACGCGGAGAGGGAGCTCCCTGACGTTCAGCGCCCGGTCCACAGGTAGAACTTCTCCGGCCTTCCGGCGGTGCCGTAGCGGGGCACAATGCGGACCTGCCCCTTGGTCACGAGGAACTCGAGGTAGCGGCGGGCGCTGACCCGGGCCATCCCGAGGCGTTCGGCCACCTCGGAGGCGGAAGCGCCGTCGGGCCTGGTCCGCAGCTCTCCGACCACGGCGTCGAGCGTGGGGGAGGAGAGGCCCTTCGGTGTTGGCCCGTGCGGGGCCGGCGCGGTGGCGGCGGCAGTTCCGGCGCCCGTCGGCCGCAGCAACTGGTCGATGCGGTGCTGGTCCAGCGCCGCAGCTCCCACCGAGGCGTGCCCGGTGACGGTCCGGTGGTAATCGACATAGGCGTCGAGCCGCTGGTTGAGGACCTGGGAATTGAACGGCTTGACCAGGTAGTGAAGCACCCCGCCGGCCACCGCCGCGCGCACCGTCTCCAGTTCGCGGGCGGCGGTGATGGCAATGATGTCCACCGGCTCGCCGGGGAGGTTCCGGGCAGCGCGCAGGACGTCGATTCCCGACATGTCGGGCAGGTGGATGTCCAGCAGCACAAGCTGGGGTTTCAGCAGGCCCAGCAGTTCAAGGGCGTGGGCGCCGGTGTGGGCGACGCCGACGACGTCGAAGCTGCCGTGCGCCAGCAGGAATCCGGTGTGGACTCCTGCCACCTCGTGGTCGTCGTCAACGACGACGGTGCGGATGGAGTTCATGAGGCCTGCAGGGGCCGGCCGGCGGGCTGGCCGGCCCGGGCGAGGAAAACGGTGAACTCGGCCCCGCCCAGCAGCGACTCCTCGACGACGACCTGCCCGCGGCGGCGCTCGGCGATGCGTGTCACCAGGGCCAGTCCGAAACCGCGGGTGCCCGTGTTGCCGCCGTCCTTAGTTGAGAAGCCCGAGGAAAAGATCCGGTCCATCACCTCGTCGGATACGCCGGGCCCGTCGTCGGCCACGGTGATCCGCATTGTCTCGGCATTCGATTCGAGGTCGACGCTGATCGTGCCGTCCGCACCGACGGCCTCCATCGCGTTGTCGATCAGGTTCCCGAGGATGGTGACGGCGTCGGTCGTGCCGTCGGGTTCGAGGGTCGAGGTTTCAGTGACGGTCAGGTTGATGCCTTTCTCGGCGCAGAGGGTGCTCTTGGCCATCAGCAGGCTCGCGGCGTCGGGATCGGTGATGCCCGGGGCGACGCCGCCGGAGATCAGGGCGCCACCGTGCCCTGAGCGGGAGATGAAGTCGACAGCCTGTTCCGTCCGGCCCAGCTCAAGCAGCCCCGACACCGTGTGCATGCGGTTGGCGAACTCGTGGGCCTGGGCCCGCAGCGCCGAGGTGACGTCGCGGGCGCCGTCGAGGTCGGTGAGCAGTTGGTGGAGTTCCGTGCGGTCGCGCAGGATCATCACGTAGCCAACCCGCTTTGAATCGACGACGGCGTCTGTAGTCCTCGCCAGCAGGACCCGCTCGCCCACGAGGACGGTTTCATCGGTGTCTCCCGGGGAGGTGAGCATCTGCGCCAGCGCAGGCTCAAGCACCTCGGAGACGTGCCTGCCGGTTGCCGTGTCATCGAGTTCGAGGAGCCGCTTCGCCTCGTCGTTGACAAGCGCGATTCGCCCGTGCTCATCGACGGCGACCATTCCCTCGCTGATGCCGTGCAGCATCGCGTCGCGGGTCTCGAGGAGGGAGGCGATCTCCTCGGGCTCAAGTCGGTAGATGCGCCGCCAGATCAGCCGCGAGATGTAGATGGAACCGGCCGATCCCACGAGGGCCGCGACGACGAGCCAGGCCAGCAACCGCGGGAGGTCCTCGAAGAGGTCCTCCGTCAGTTCGGACTCGAGGGTGCCCACCGAGGCGGTGCCGATGATGGCCCCGGCGGGGGAGTAGATGGGCACCTTCACCCGCCATGATTCGCCGAGGGTTCCGGTCTGCGTTCCGACGTAGATATCACCGGACAGCGGCACCGACGGGTCGGTTGAGACAGGCTGTCCGATCATTTCCGGGTTGGGGTGCGAGTAGCGGATGCCGCGTTCGTCGGTGACCACAACATAAGTGACGCCGGTGGATTGGGCGATGAGGTCGGCGATGGGCTGGATCGTGGCACTGGGGTCGGGATCGTCGAAGGCCTCAACGATCGACGGCAGCTTGGCCACCGACTGCGCGACGCCCACCATGCGGTCTTCGTACTGGTCGCGGATCTGCTGCATCTGCATGGAGATGGCGGTTGACCCGGCAACCAGCACAATCGTCAGCACGATCATCAATTGAAGAAAGAACAGTTGTGATCGAAGCGCCATTGACCTGATCATTCGCCCATTGTGGCACGGTTTGCACCCCTCCACCGGGACAGATTCAGTGACCATAAAGACCAATACGAGCGTTACGACCGTATTCTTCCCCAGCGCGAACGGTGTTCCTACGCTGAAGCAAGCGTGGTGATCCGCATCACATTTCACGGAAGAGAAACCAACATGAAGATCGACCGCACAAAGGCGCGCCGCTCGACTCTGACAACCCTCGCCCTCGTCTCCGCCCTCGCACTCTCCGCGTGCAGCTCACTGACGGAAAGCACGACTGCGGGGGCGCAGGACGGCGCCATTGAGAAGCTCAACATCGTGGTTCCCGCTGACCCGGGCGGTGGCTGGGACCAGACCGGCCGCGCCATCCAGAAGGACCTTCAGGACAACGAGCTCGTGGGCAACGCCTCCGTTGTGAATGTCGGCGGTGCCGGCGGAACCAACGGACTGGCCCAGCTCGCCACCGAAACCGACCCCAACACCCTCATGGTCATGGGCTACGTGATGGTCGGGGCCGTTGAAACGAACAACGCCGAGACCCGGATCGAAGACACGACGCCGATCGCCCGCCTGACCGACGAGCCGCTCGTTGTCGTGGTTCCCGCCGACTCGCCGTATCAGACGATGCAGGACCTCCTCGACGACATCGAGGCCAAGGGCAAGGGCGTTTCGATCACCGGAGGCTCGGCCGGCGGAGCCGACCACATCCTCGCGGGAATGGCCCTCAAGGAGGCGGGGATTGCCTCTGACAAGCTGAACTACATCCCGTACTCGGGCGGCGGCGAATCCCTCGCGGCGCTCCTTGGGAAAAAGGTGAACGCGGGCATCTCCGGCGTCGGCGAGTACGCCGAGCAGGTCGAGGCGGGCAAGCTGCGCGCCCTCGCCGTCTCAGGGGATGAGGCCGCGCCGCAGCTACCGGACGTCAAGACCCTCTCCGATCAGGGCGTCGACGTGGTCCTCACCAACTGGCGCGGCGTCGTGGCCCCCGGCTCCATCGACGAAGCTCAGGCAGAGAAGCTGACCCAGCTCATGACCGACCTGCACGAGACCGAGGCGTGGAAGACAACCCTCAAGGAGAACAACTGGTCGGACGCGTTCCTCACCGGGGACGAGTTCCAGACCTTCCTCACCGAAGACATCGCCACGGTGAAGACAACCCTCACCGACATCGGGCTGCTGTAATCCGATGAGCACCTCAATCGAGAGCCCTGCGGGGAGCGGCGTCGCCGCCGCTCCCGGCAGGCCGGTCGGAGAACTGATCTTCGCGCTGCTCATCATCAGCATCGGTGTCGTGGGTTTCGTTGCCGGTGCCGGCATCCAGACCCCGCCCTCGGCCAGCGACATCGGCCCGAAGGCCTTCCCCTACCTCGTCTCCGGAATGCTCGTGCTGGTCGGCGTGGGCCTGGTCATCCAGCTGCTGCGCGGCGGAACCGGCGTACCAGAGGAAGGCGAGGACGTCGATCCGAACATCGCCACCGACTGGCTGACCGTCGGGAAACTCGCGGGCTTCGTGCTGCTTCACGCATTCCTGATCGTCCCCCTGGGCTGGCCCGCGGCCGCCGCGCTCCTGTTCTTCGGATGCGCATGGTCCCTCGGCGCCCGCCCCTGGTGGCGCAACCTGGTGACCGCCATCGTGCTGGCACTCATCCTGCAGTTCGTCTTCGCCGGCCTGCTAGGGGTCTCCCTGCCCGCCGGCTTCCTCGAAGGGTTTGGTGTCTTCGGTGGATAACTTCATGAACCTGCTCGAAGGCTTCGCCGTCGCGGCGCAGCCGATGTACCTGCTGTTCGCACTCGGCGGGGTGCTCGTCGGCACCGCAGTCGGCGTGCTTCCCGGCATCGGCCCCGCGATGACCGTGGCGCTGCTGATGCCGATCACCTACAGCCTTGAGCCGACGGCGGCGATCATCGTCTTCGCCGGCATCTATTACGGCGGGATGTACGGAGGGTCGACAACCTCGATCCTCCTCAACACCCCCGGCGAGTCGTCGTCGATCGTGACGGCGCTCGAGGGCAACAAGATGGCCAAGGCCGGCAGGGGAGCGGCGGCGCTTGCCACCGCCGCCGTCGGCTCGTTCATCGCCGGCACAATCGCCACGGTGCTCCTGAGCTTCGTCGCCCCGTATGTTGCCGCCTTCGCGGTGCAGATCGGGCCCGTCGAATACGTGGCGCTGATGGTCGTTGCGTTCCTGACCGTCGGGGCGCTCCTTGGCGCCTCGGTGCTGCGCGGCCTCGCCTCGCTCGCCCTTGGCCTGTTCATCGCCACGGTGGGTTTCGATTCCCTGACGGCGCAACAGCGGTACACGTTCGGCAGCCCGTTCCTCGCTGACGGCATCGACGTCGTCCTCGTCGCCGTCGCGCTCTTCGCCGTCGGTGAAGCGCTCTACGTCGCCTCCCGGCTGCGCCACGGCCCGATCAAGGTCATTCCGGTGACAGGCGGCTGGACCAAGTGGATGCGCAAGGAGGACTGGAAGCGGTCGTGGCGTCCCTGGCTCCGCGGCACCTTCATCGGCTTCCCGATCGGCACCATCCCGGCCGGAGGCGCCGACGTCGCCACCTTCCTTTCCTACGCCTCCGAGCGCAAGCTCGCCAAGGGCGCCCGGAAGAAGCAGTTCGGCAAGGGGGCAATCGAGGGCGTTGCAGGGCCGGAATCGGCTAACAACGCCGCGGCCGCCGGGGTACTTGTGCCGCTGCTGACTCTCGGCATCCCCACCACCGCGACCGCCGCAATGCTGCTCGTCGCGTTCCAGCGGTACCAGATTCCGGTCGGGCCCCAGTTGTTCGAAAACGACAGTGCCCTTGTCTGGGCGCTGATCGCCAGCCTCTACGTGGGCAACCTCATGCTGCTGGTGCTTAACCTTCCCCTGGTGGGCATCTGGGTCAAGATCCTCCAAATCCCGCGGCCCTACCTTTACGCGGGCATCCTGGTGTTCGCCGCCCTTGGTGCGTTCTCGGTGAACTTCACGCCGATCGACGTGATCATGCTGCTACTCCTGGGCATCCTCGGGTTCTTCATGCGGCGCTACGGCTACCCCGTTGCTCCAATGGTGGTGGGGCTGATCCTTGGCCCGATCTTCGAGAACCAACTGCGGCGTTCCCTGGCCATTTCCCAGGGCGACCCTGTGACCCTGATTTCCTCGCCGATCGCCGCAACGATCTACGTGGTGCTGATCCTCATCTTCGTGCTGTCCTTCTGGATGAGGAAGCGCCAGAGCGCGCTCGAATCGGAGATCGTCGAGGAGACCTCGGAGACCGAAGGCACCGACGCCGCCGTCACCGGCGGCTCCGCGGGGGGTGCAGGCACCGAAAGCAGGACCGAAAGCGGCGGCGGCACCGACGCCTCAGCATCCGGCCCTCCGGGTGCAAGCACCCCAACCTCCAGCGAAAGTAAGGAACACACCCCATGAGCACCATCGTTGTCGGCTACGTGCCCAACGCCCTGGGCGACGCCGCGGTCGACGAAGCAATCCGTGAGGCACGGCGGCGGGAGGCAAAACTCGTTGTCGTGAACACCACCCGGGCCGACCGACTGGTTGACCCCGGTTATGCCGACGACGCCGACGTGTCGAAGCTCGAGGAGAAACTTGCTGCCTCGGCCGTCGACTACGAGGTCCGTCACGGGACCTCGCAGGCGACAGCCGCCGAGGAGGTCCTCGAAGCGGCGGAAAGCCTCGACGCGGAGCTCCTGGTGATCGGGGTGCGGCACCGCACGCCGGTCGGCAAGCTGATCATGGGCTCCACTGCCCAGACGATCCTGCTCACGGCCCGCTGCAATGTGCTTGCCGTGAAACTGCCCTAGCACCATTGAACAACCACCGCCCGGTGACCTAGCCCCCGCCCGGTGCCGGTTCTGCATCATGCTGTGCAGAACCGGCATCGGCGCAAATACAGTTTTCGCCCGACGCGGGAAGGGCGCCCGGCTCCCTAGCGTCGTGGGCATGAACCTCCCAGTGATCGCCGGATCCATCTCTACAGTGCTCTTCGCCATGGCGACCCTTCCGATGCTGCTCAAGGCCGTACGCACCCGCAACATGGAGTCGTACAGCTTCGGGCACATGGCAATCAGCAACGTCGCGAACGTCGTCCACTCGGTCTACGTCTTCAGCCTCCCGCCCGGACCCATCTGGATGCTCCACGCGTTCTACGCCGTGGCAACGGCACTGATGCTGATCTGGTATCTGCGGTTCTCAAGGAACCCGAACACCGCGGCAGGGAACGATCCCCGCACCATCGGATCAGGGACCTGAAAGCACGCGTGCGAAGAAACCGCGCCACCAGCGGGATCCGCGCGGAACGTGGTGCATCGGGTGCCTGCGGGGCTACCGTTAAACACCTGATGGAAACCGAGGAAACGGCCCGACTACTGAGCACCGGGCGGGCGGCCCACGCCCGTGGTGAATGGCGCGCCGCGTTCGAGGCCCTGAGCACGGCCGACGCCTCAACCCCCCTCGACGTGGACGACCTCGAGCTGCTGGGCAGCTCGGCATGGTGGACAGGCAACGTCAGGGAGAACTTCGAAGTCTCCGAACGGGTCTTCCAGCGCCACTGCGAAGCCGGCTCCCTGCCGCGGGCCGCAATGAAAGCACTTGAACTCGGACTGCTCTGGGTCACCCGGGGAGACCTGGCGGTTGGCTCCGGATGGATCAGCAGGGCGCGGCGGATCCTCCGCGACGTTCCCGAGGGCCCAGCGCACGGGTACCTCCTTTACCTCGATGCCGTCCTCGAGCTGGAATTCTCGGGGGCCTCCCCGCCGTCGTCGTACTCCGCCAGGCTCCAGGAGATGAGCGAGCGCTTCGGTGAACCCGCCCTGATGTCGCTCGGACTCGTCCTCTCCGGGCTCGCCGACGTGCGGCGTGGAGAAACAGCACGCGGTTTCGCCCAGCTGGATGAAGCGATGCTGCCGGTGCTCGCCAACCGGATCGCCCTCGAATGGGTGGGCGACATCTACTGCACTGTAATCCACGTTTGCCACGAACTCGCCGACTACCGCCGCATGCGTTCGTGGACCGCGGCTACCGAGCGGTGGTGCGCCCGCTTCGGCAGCGAGGTCATGTACACAGGGGTCTGCCGGGTGCACCGGCTCGAACTGCTGAGTATTGAGGGAGGGTGGGCCGAGGTCGAACCGCAGATCGAACGCGCAAGCGCCGACCTCATTGACAAGAACGTGTGGGCCGCGGGTGAAGGCTACTATCAGCTCGGCGAACTTCGGCGCATGCGCGGAAACGCGGAGGGCGCGCGTGCCGCCTACGCGCGGGCCAAGAGCTGCGGTATCGAACCCCAGCCCGGACTTGCGCTGCTCGAATCGGCCGGCGGCGACGCCGAAGCGGCCTACGCCGGGCTTCTCGCCGGGCTGCAGGGAAGGGACCGCATAGCGCGGGCGCGGCTGCTTGGCCCCGCAGTTGAGGCTGCGCTCCGGCTCGGACTGGAGCGGGAGGCCGAGGACCTGTGCCGAGAGCTTGAGCGGACGGCAGAACATTACGGAAGTGCGGGCTTCCAGGCGTGGGCGCAGAAGGCCAGGGGGATTCTGCTGCTCACCCACTCCTATCCCGCCGAGGCGCTCGAATCGCTGGAGGGGGCGGGCCGGTTCTTTAAGGACGTGCGGTCGCGCTACCAGACGGCCGTGATCCACGTGTGGGAGGCCCTCGCCTATGAAGCACTGGGCCAGCCGCAGGCGGCTGCGTGGAACACGGCGGCGGCGCGCACGATCTTCCAGGAACTCGGTGCCTCACCCGAGCTGCTGCCGCTGGCCGTCCAAAGGGCGCCCGGAGGACTGACCGTGCGGGAGCTGCAGGTGCTCGCCGCCATCACCTCCGGTGCATCGAACAGGGAGGCCGCGCGCCAGCTGTTCATCAGCGAGAAGACCGTAGGGCGCCACCTCGCCAACATCTTTGCCAAGATCGGCGTCTCCTCGCGCACCGCCGCGGCGGCCTGGGCGCGGGAGAACGGCGTCGACCCGGTTCCCGGAGCCCGCCGCTGACCTCCGCACCCGTCAATCATTGCTCGGCCTGCATCATTTGCACCATTGCGGCCTGCTGCAAATGCACCGTTTGACCGAAGCGGCGCGCACCCACGGTTTCCTAGTCTCGAAGCAGCGGGAGGAGCTCCCGCTCTAACCCAGGGAGAAACCATGTCAGTCACTGAAGAAGTCGGAACAGCAGACGCCGAACGGGCCGCAGTCGAGGCCTTCGGGGAGCGGTGTCTGGGCATCCTCAACGACGGCAGCATCGCCGTCCTCATGAGCATCGGACACCAGACGGGCCTGTTCGACACCCTCGCCGCGCTACCTGCGGCGACGAGCGCCGAGATCGCCGGCGCCGCCGGGCTGTCCGAGCGGTATGTGAGGGAATGGCTGGGCGGCATGGCGTCGGCGGAAATCCTCACCTACAACCCCGACAGCAGAACCTTCGCCCTACCCGCAACGCACGCGGCCCTACTCACCACGGCCGCCGGGCCGAACAACCTCGCCCGAATTCTGCAGTACGTGAGCATGATGGGCGAGATGGAGCAGCGGATTCTGGAGTGCTTCCGGACCGGCGGTGGCCTCTCCTACACCGACTACCCGCGGTTCCACGCCGTCATGGCCGAAGACAGCGCGGGTGTCAACGACGCCGCCCTCATCGACTCGATCCTTCCGCTCGTCCCCGGCCTTCCCTCGAAACTCCGGAACGGCATCAGGGTCGCGGACATCGGCTGCGGAAGCGGGCACGCGGTCAACCTCATGGCCCGGGCGTTTCCCGCCAGCACGTTCACCGGTTATGACTTCTCGGAGGAGGCAATCACCACGGCCCGGACCGAAGCCGAAAGCCTTGGACTGGCCAACGCCAGCTTTATCCTGCGCGACGTCGCCGAACTGAACGAGACCGAGGCCTTCGACGCGGTCACCGTCTTCGACGCGATCCACGACCAGGCCGACCCGGCCGGTGTGCTGCGCAACATTTTCACCGCACTGCGCAGCGGCGGCAGCCTGCTGGTGGTAGACATCAAGGCCTCGAGCAACCTCGAGGACAACACCGAGCTGCCCTGGGCCTCATTCCTCTACGCCCTTTCAACGGTCCACTGCATGAGCGTCTCGCTCGGCCTCGGTGGCGCGGGCCTTGGAACGGCGTGGGGAACCCAGCTCGCCCAGAAAATGCTCGGTGAAGCGGGATTCTCGGAGGTTGAGGAAAAGGCAATCGACTTGGACCCGTTCAACGCCTACTTCACGGCAACCAAGGGCTGAGCCCTCCGGGTCAGGCGGGGCGCTACGCCATCTCGGCGTAGCGTTTCGCCTTGCCGAGCGCCTCGCGCATGCCGTCGGCGTCGGCCGACAGCCCGTACGCGGCGGTGTCGCGCTGGAACCGCCAGCCCTCGGCAAGCGGGCCCGCATCAACGACGTCGAAGCCGAACTCATCGATCAGCGAGGTCACCGTGCGCTTGGCGTCCGTGTCGTCGCCGGCGATCGTCAGGGCACGGCGGCCGGGGGTTCCTGCCGGTTTGCCGTCGGTTGTCAGGTCGGCGAAGTAGATGTTGTTGAACGCCTTCACCACGAGGGCGCCCGCCAGCTGCGCCTGGATCAACTCGCTGGTGGTTGTGCTTTCGTCGTCGAGCTCGGGAATTCGGCCATCCCGCTGGGCGTAGTAGTTGCACGTATCGATCACTGTCTTGCCGGCCAGCGGGCCTGCGGGAAGGTCGCGGTAGCTGCCCAGCGGGACAGTCACGACGACGACGTCGCCCGCCGCCGCCGCTTCGGCCGCCGTCGCCGCCGAAGCCTTGGGGCCGAGTTCGGCGACAAGGTCGGCGAGGGTCTCCGGGCCGCGGGAGTTGCTCAGCACCACGTCGTACCCGACGGAGGTGGCCAGCCGGGCCAGCTGGGAGCCGATGTGACCGCTGCCGATGATGCCCATTGTTTTCGCGTGCTTGCTCATGCAACCACAACATACCGGTGATCGGTGATCTCCGCGCGGGTTCTTCCGCGGGCGAAATCCCCCGCTTTTCCCGCCGGCACCACCCCCACAACGGCGTGTCCGGCCCCGACACTCGGTGCCGTACGGCAAAGGAGGGAAAACCGTTACGGGCGAATGCCCGCCGGCCGTGTCTGCCCCGGCTCCGCGGGAATAAGCGGGGTGCCCGTTGCGCTACCCGGAAATGAAGAAGATTGGCTTTTTGTCCTTTGGTCATTACCAGGACGTGCCGGGATCAATGGTGCTTACAGCCCGCGATGCCCTGCAGCAGACAATGGAGCTCGCGGTGGCCGCCGAGGAGGTCGGCATCGACGGCGCCTTCGTGCGCGTCCACCACTTCGCGCCCCAGTTCGCCTCGCCCTTCCCGCTGCTCGCGGCCATGGCGGCCCGGACCAGCCGGATCGAGCTGGGTACGGGCATTATTGACATGCGTTACGAAAATCCCCTCTACATGGCGGAGGAGGCGGCGGTCACCGACCTGATCAGCAACGGCAGGCTGCAGCTCGGCGTCAGCCGGGGATCCCCCGAGCCGGCGCTGCGCGGTTACGAGAACTTCGGCTACGTGCCGGCGGAGGGCTCGTCCGACGCCGACGACGCCCGCCACAAGACGGCTATCTTCCGCGCCGCCATCGCCGGTGCGCAGATTGCCGCCGCCGATCCCCGCATGACCGGCTCAGCAGGACGGCTGGCGATCGATCCGCAGTCGCCGGGGCTGAGCGAGCGCATCTGGTGGGGTTCGGGAACCCGCGCCACCGCGAAGTGGGCGGGGGAGCAGGGCATGAACCTGATGAGCTCCACGCTGCTGACCGAAGACACCGGCGTACCTTTCGATGAGCTCCAGGCCGAGCAGATCGAGGTGTTCCGGAAGGCGTGGGCGGAGGCTGGACATCCGGGCACCCCGCGCGTCTCGGTGAGCCGCAGCGTCATGCCGCTGGTCACCGACGAGGACCGCTACTACTTCGGCGTGCGCGCCCAGGTCGAGGGCAAGGACCAGGTCGGTCACCTCGACGGCACCCTGGCCCGCTTCGGCAAGAGCTACATCGGTGAGCCCGATGTCATTGCGGCAAAGCTTGCCGCCGACGCCGCAGTGCAGGCAGCCGACACGGTGCTCGTCACGATTCCCAACCAACTGGGAGTCGAATACAACGCGCAACTCCTGGAGAGCATCGTCAAGTACGTTGCTCCCGGCGCCGGATGGCGCTGACGCTCCGCCGGGCATTAACGGCAGCATAACGACGACGGCGGGAGGCACCTAGGGTGCCTCCCGCCGTCGTTTGTGTCCGTCGCAGAATACGCCCGCATTTCCATTCCATTTGAAAGTGAATTCTCCAGAGTAGGAATATTAAGTCTGCTGATGAATTGGTGGACATCTCCTAGGCGTATTATTGCTGAGTCATTCGCGCTTTAATGGGGAGAATTTTGAGCAGCAAACTAGATAGCATTCAGGGTCGGCCCGATTCCGAAACGGCATTCACGCCCAGGGCGGAAAAGCCCGCCTTTCCGCCGCAGAGCCGCAAGGCGGTTTCCCCTCCCCGGAGGCCGCGGCTCGGCCGTGTGGGTAAGTGGACCATTGCTGTTGCGTCAATTGTGGCAATCTTCATGGGCGGCATGGCCGCCGGGGCGGCGAGCATCGACCCGACCGCGAGCGAACAGTACGCCGAACTGCAGGGGCGGAACCGGGAAATGCAGATCGTCGTCGCGGACCAGAAGGACCGGTACGAGGCCCTTGAGGACAGCACGGTGGAGCGTGAGGCGGAACTCGAAGAACGCGAAGCTGCGGTTGAAGCAGCCGATGCCGAAGTAGCGGCGGCGAAATCCGCAGTCGCCAAGCGCGAGGCCGCCGTGGCCGGTGCCGAAGCCAAGGCAAAGGCGAATACCATCACCGAGGGCACCTGGTCGGTGGGCACCGACATCGCCGCGGGAACCTACCGCACCACCGGCGAGGTCGGGTCGTCCTGCTACTGGGCGATCCTCGCAGGGGGCACCAACGGCTCGGACATTCTTGAAAACGATATTCCCGGCGGAGGGCGCCCCATGGTGACCCTCGCCGAGGGCCAGGACTTCAACACGAAGCGCTGTGGCTCCTGGCAGAAGCAGTAACCGCTGCCGCAGTCCGGCCCTGACCGGTCCTGCTGCGGGAACCGACGGCGGGAGGCACCTGGGGTGCCTCCCGCCGTTGTCTTTTGAGGATCCGTTGGCTTTCTGGGATCCCGTGTCGATACGGGATGTGTCGTTCATTCGGGGTTCGATGCCCGTCGGGGAGCCGTTGCCGCGGAGGGATTCTGGGGCAGCGTCCCAAGATAGGCAAGAATCGCCTCCACCCCCGCTTCGAACCCGAGGTCGGAGCGCGGTCCATCGAGGCAGGCCTGCGCAAACGCTCCATGCAGGGCGGGCTGGGAGGCGGGATCGGCAAGCCAGGCGGCCTCCGGGGACGCCGAATCCAGCGCTGAGCCGAGCATGAAGCTGTCGAGGACCGTCACCGCCACTACCACATCGTTTGCGGTGAAACCCGCCCCCACGAACAGGTCAGCGAGGTGTTCGTAGATCTCGAGGGTGGCCTTGTCCGTAACCACTTCGCCGACGAGCAGCGGTATGGCTTTCGCGTGCTGGCCCAGTGCGCTGCGGTAACTGCGGGCCCACGCCGCCGCCCGGTCCTGCCAGGCAGGGCCAGCCGTGAAGAAATCGCCTGCCGCGAGCGCATCCGATCCGATCACCGAACGGATCCCATTGATGATTTCCGAACGCCCCTGCACATGGTGGTAGATGGACGACGGGCTGACCGAAAGCCGTTGAGCCAGTCCCGGCAGGGTGAAGTCCCCGAACTCATCGACCAGCTCGAGGGCTGCCCGGTAGATCTTTTCCGGCGACAGAATCGCCTGGCGAGGACGCCCCATTTTCCCCCTGTCGTGAACCGCGCTGCGGCACTCTTGTCCTTGCCGCGGACGCGGCATACCTGTCTTCACCGTCCTGCGGCGGCTTCCGGTCGACCTTTCCGTCCGAACCTTCAGCCGGCTAGAACACGATCACGCTGCGGGCACGCTCGCCCCGGCGCATCGCCTCGAACGCGTCGTTGACGTCGTCAAGTCCGATCCGATGGGAGATGAGCCGGTCGACCGGCAGCCGTCCCGCGAGGTAGAGCTCGGCAAGGCGTGGGAAGTCCCGCCCCGGGACCGTCGAACCGTAGTTCGAGCCTATGAGCGACTTGCCGCTCTCGGCCAACGCGAGGGCGTCGATCGAGACCGGAGAATCTTCGGGGGGCAGGCCGACGATGATGGCCTTCCCGCCCGCCGCGAGCAGGGAGGGGAGGGATTCGATAGTCTCCACCCGCCCGATGGCCTCAAACGCGTAGGCGGCGCCGCCTCCCGTCAACCCGCGGATCTCCTCCGCCAGGCCGGGGGAGGGCGTGAGCGTGTGCGTGGCGCCGAAGCCTTTCGCCGCGGCGAGCTTTTCCTCGCTCAGGTCGACGGCGATGATCGGGTTCGCTCCGACGAGCTCCAGCGCCATGATGATTGAGAGCCCGACACCGCCGGATCCAACCACCACGGCGGAGGTTCCGGCCTCCACTCCCGCGTCGTTCACCACCGCCCCGAAACCCGTTGCGACCGAGCAGCCGATGAGGCTCGCGACGTCGAACGGCACGTCTCGGGGGATGCGGATGGCACCGGCCTCGGGGACCACAGCGTATTCGCTCATCGATCCGACGCTGAGGTAGGGGAATGCGTCCCCGCCGTCGATCGAGAGCGGTGTGCTTCCGTCGGGCAGCAGGCACTCCTCGGACCGGCTGCCCGTGCACACGTAGGACTTGCCCGAGACGCAGGCGGTGCAGCGCCGGCAGGGGTAGAACCAGGAGAGAATCACGTGGTCGCCCACAGCCACATCGGTGACGCCGTCGCCGATCGCCTCGACGGTGCCGGCCCCTTCATGGCCCATCACCGTGGGCGAGGGCAGCGTCCAGTCGCCGTCGAGCACGTGCCGGTCCGATCCGCAGACCCCCGAGGCGCCCATGCGCACAAGGACCGTCCCCGGGATCGGATCGGCAACGGCAACGGTCGTCAGGTCGAGGCTCCGTGAGCCGGCCCGGTGCAGTGCGGCCCGCGAGAGGCGGCTCATGCGCGCCCCTCAACCTTCTCCGCGGCGGGAGCATAGCCGCCGATGCCGCGGCGGACATAGAGGACCCGGGCGAGCACGTAGTAGACCAGCGCTCCGACGATCGCCGAGGGGAGGGATGCAGTGATGTAGCTGAAGACCGGCAGGGTGGTCAGGGTGACCGGGTTGTAAATGGCAAGGTAGAAGACGGCCCCGGCCGCGACGGCGCCGAGCCCGGCCCAGTTGATTCCTCCATGGAAGTGGTAGGCGCTGTCACCGCGGTGGCGGTAGAGGTCCTCCAGGGCGACGCGCTGGCGGCGCAGCACGAAGTAGTCGGCGATGATCGCCCCGCACATCGGGGCAAGGAAGGCGCCGCTGAGGGTCACGAAGGTCATGAACCGCAGGTACATGAAGCCAGGGAAGAACGCGAGGATGGCCGGCAGGACGAAGAACGCGGCGCAGAGCCAGGCCCACCTGACCCGCGAGAGCAGGTTGCCGCTCGCCTGCCGGATGGCAAGCACCGTCGAGTAGACGATTGAGGATGTGCTGGTGATGTTGGCGAAGGCGATGAACAGCAGGATGAACGCCCCGAGCACGGGGCCGCCGAACGGCAGCATCCACACCGTCGGATCCGAATCCCCGAGCGTCAGGGCAGCGGCCATGCCGACGATCTGCGCGATCAGGGTGGCTCCGAGCAGCCCGCCGTAGGAGGGCCACAGGGCCGCCCGCGGCGTCTTGGTCAGCCGGGCCAGCGAGCCCATCACCGGGTACCAGGAGACACCCACCCCAGCGTTGAACTCCACGGCCAGGGCGAAGTTGAGCCGTTCGTCCTCGAACGGCGCGAGCGGAGCGGCGGTGAACAGCGTGTCCCAGGAGGTGTTGATGACGAGGAAGACCATCAGGAACAGCGTCACGACGATCAGGCCCGGAGCAATGAATTTGTTGAACCGGCCGATCGTGACCGGCCCGCGGGAGAGGATCCACCAGGAGACAGCGATTGCGACAAGGGCGAAGAACGTCACCATGAGGCTTTCGGGCCCGAACTCGGTGCCGAAGGTCGAGTTCGACACCTGCGTGACGGCGCGGCCGACCATGATCGCCAGCAGCGACGACCAGCCCATTTCGGTGATCAGGATGACGGTGAAGACAAGGATGCCGACGCCCACAAGCCCGAAGACCGGACGGAGGATTGTGTACTGCTCCACCCCGT
This sequence comes from Arthrobacter sp. TJ-254, assembly GCF_058269175.1. Classification (NCBI taxonomy): domain Bacteria; kingdom Bacillati; phylum Actinomycetota; class Actinomycetes; order Micrococcales; family Micrococcaceae; genus Arthrobacter; species Arthrobacter sp. TJ-254. The sequence continues at coordinate 402,046 of NZ_JBZCNF010000003.1, forward strand.
AGCGCTGGCTCGCGACGACGCTCGCAAGGATCATGAAGCCCAGGCCGATCGCGTTGCCGATGACCATAGCGGCAATGCCCTGCTGGAAGCCCACGAGCAGTGCCGTCGATCCGCCGACGAGGAACGCCCAGGTGGCGATGGCGAGGCTGATGTTGACCCCGGTGAAGTCGGCGCCGTTCCAGATCCGTTCCCTGCGGAGCAGGGGGAGCGAACCGAGCGATCCGCCGCTCTCGGTTGCGGCTTCGGGAGCACCGCGCTCGCCGCGTGCGGTGCTCACAGGGCCAGTACCAGGAAGCCGAGCAGGGTGATGCCCAGCGTCACCGCCGTGAACAGGCCGAGGTCCCGACCCGAGAGGGCCCTGCGGGAGGTGTCGCCCTGCTCGTGGGCCGAGATTTCGGTGAGCCGCCGTTTCAGCTCGGCGGCCGTCGTGGTGTCAGCAGAATCCATTGTTCCCGTTCTCCAATAATCGAATCTCATTCGGTTTTGGATCAATAGTTGTGCCTATCATGGGGGCTGTCAATGGATTTTCCGTTGAAGTTGCGCAAGAGGCGCCTCCACCGGCGGCCGCCTCGGGAGGAGGAGCCGTGCCCGGAATGGCAGTACTGCAGGCAGCGGGGGCGGTCAACGCCGTCGGCGAGAACCTGCGTCGCCTCGAGGGGTACGCGGCGCGCGCCGCGGAGCAGGGGGCGGACCTCCTGGTGACCCCCGAACTCTTCGCAACCGGCTACGCTCCCGAGCGGGTTGTCGGTTCCGACGGGCAGGGCATCCGGGCAGAACTGGCGGACATCGCCCGCCGGCACCGCATCGCGCTCGTCGGATCGACAGTCGAGGCAGCAGCGGGCGGCCCCCACATCAGCGCCTCACTGTTCGATGCGCAGGGAGCGGAGCTGACCCGGTATCGGAAGTCGCATCTGTTCGGGCCCGAGGAAAAGTCGGTCTTCACCCCGGGAAGCGACCTCCCTGAACTTGTTCCCCTGATGGGCCTCACCGTAGCCCTCGGCATCTGCTACGACATCGAGTTCCCCGAATATTCGCGAAGCGCCGCACGCCGCGGAGCCGACCTGCTGTGCATTCCCACTGCGGTTCCCGCGACGGGAGATGTCGGGGGCCGGCCGCCCGAGCACACCTACAACGCCGAGCGGATATCGACCCTGCTGGTGCCGGCGCGTGCGTTGGAGAACGGCGTCTACATCGCCTACGCCAACCACACGGCCCCCGGGTTCACGGGGCTCAGCAGCATTGCCAGCCCGTATGGAACCTTCCTTGGGCTCGCCGGGGACGGGGAGGAACTGCTCGTCGCCGAGGTTGGGAAGGCGGAGGTGGACCGCGCCCGCTCCCTCAACACCTACCTGACCTGCATGCGCCCGGCGCTCTTCGGCTGAGCCGGCGGAAGGCTCCAGCAAGCAAGGAGGGCGCACATAACGACGGCGGGCGGCCACCTCCCGGTGACCGCCCGCCGTCGTTGGTTTTCCTGCATCAGCCCGAAGGCTACTCGGCGAGTGCCTTGATGACTTCCTTGGCGACTTCCTCGCTTGACTGCGGGTTCTGACCGGTGATGAGGTTTCCGTCGCGCACCATGAAGCTGGTCCACGAATCGGCGCCCTCAACCAGGGCTCCCTTCTCGCGAAGGACGTCCTCAACGAGCCACGGCGTATTCTCGCCGGTTCCGCCCGTCAGTTCCTCCTCGTTGGTGAAGACCGTCAGCCGACGCCCGGCGAAGGCGAAGCTGCCGTCCTCGTTCACGGCGCTGAGCAGGCCGGCAGGCCCATGGCAGAAGGGCGCGATGACCTTGCCCGCATTATTCGTCTCGACCAGGATGCGGCCGAGGTCTTTATTCGCGGCGAGGTCCGCCATGGGGCCGTGGCCGCCTGGCATCACGACGCCGTCGAAGTCGGACGCCGTGACGTGCGCGAGGACCAGCGGCGAGGAAAGCTCGCTGTCGATGTCCTCGAGGTAGCCGCGGAACTCATCGGCCTTCGTCTGGCCCCCGACCTGCTTCGGATCGAGGCTCGCGGCATCGATTGTCGGCTTGACTCCGCCGGGCGAGGCGAGCTGGACCGAGTGGCCGGCTTCGCGGAGGGTGCGGTGGGCGACGACAAGCTCCTCGGCCCAGACACCTGTCGGATGCGAGGTGCCGTCCTTCATGGTGAGGGCATCGGCGGATGAAACAACCATCAGGATTCGAGCCATGGGATTGTGCTCCTTCTCGGGCGCGCCCGTGCGGGTCCGCCCTCTCTGGGATGTGATGTCCTTATAGTCAGCGACCTGGTGCGTTATTTTATGCCCCCAGGTGATGCCGGGGCTTACCGTGCGGCTTCGAGTTCGTCATAGGTGGCGTCGTCGAGGACGATGTCGAGGGCACGCATGTTCTCTTCGAGGTGGGCGATGGAGCCGGTGCCCGGGATCGGCACCATGACGGGCGAGCGGCGCAGCAGCCATGCCAGGGCCACCTGGGAGGTGCTGGCACCGAGCCGCTTTGCAGCCTCGTCAAGCGGGCCGCCCGGGCGGGCCAGCTCACCGGCGGAGATGGGGGCCCAGGGGATGAACCCGATGCCGTTCTCTGTGGCGTAGGCCAGCACGTCTTCGGAGTTGCGGTCGGTGAGGTTGTAGCGGTTCTGCACCGTGGAGACGGTGAAGTACTTTTCGGCTTCCTTGAGCTGGTCGACCGTGACCTCGGAGAGCCCGAGGGCGCGGACCTTGCCTTCCTGCTGGAGGTCGCGGAGGGTGGAGAACTGTTCTTCGACATCAACCTTCGGATCGATGCGGTGGAGCTGGAGCAGATCCAGGCTGTCCACCTTGAGCTTGCGGAGGCTCAGCTCGGTCTGCTGGCGCAGGTATTCCGCGCGCCCAACGGCCACCCACCGGGTGGGCGCGGGACGGGTGAAGCCGACCTTCGTGGCAATGCGCAGGCCATCCGGGTAGGGGTGGAGGGCCTCAACGATGATCTCTTCGCTGACGTTGGGCCCGTAGGAGTCCGCGGTGTCGATGAAGTCAACGCCCAATTCAACAGCGCGGCGGACAACCTCGATGGAGGTGCCCCGGTTGGCCGGTTCGCCCCAGACGTTCTCGCCCACGATGCGCATTGCACCGAAGCCAAGGCGGTTGACGGTGCCGAGATCCTTCAGGTTAATCGTGGGAGAGAGATGTGAAGTCGCCTGATCATTGTTGGTCATACTGCGGCAACCTACCGCTTTCCGGCGTTATTCCGATAGCCCTGGCGATACCGGTCGACGGACAGGCGGCGAGAGGCGGGTCCCGCAGGCGCGGCCCCGGCGCATCGGCACCGGGGCCGCGGATGCGGTCCAGCAGGGATCCGCTCAGCTCCGGGCGGAGCTCCGCCGGCGCCACGCGGTTGCGCCGCCAGCGAGGGTTCCGGCCGCGAGAAGCAACGCCCCGGCTGCAAGCGGCAGCGCGGCCTGCCCGTCCTCGGCCGCCTGGATTCCCTCGACGCCGGTGTCGGCGCCGCCTTCGGGAACGGCGCCTGCCATCTGCGCTGCGACAATCTCGCCGCACGCGGCGGGCAGGGTTGCAGCAAGGGGCAGCGACGGATCAAGGGTGCTCTGCTGCTGCTGCGCAGCAGCGGGAAGCCGAGCCGGGTCGACGCCGTGAACCTCGACGATGGCGGCACCTGACTGGATCGCCTGGACCGTTGCCGGGTCAAGGGTGATTGTGCGCTGGTACGTGTAGGCACCGCCGGCGGGGAGCCGGTCAAGGGCCAGCGCCGACGCCGGGCTTGTGTCACCCGAGAGCGAAAGCGTTGTGCTGATTGCGCCTTCGATCGGCTCACCTTCGGGCGAGTCGACGACACCGTCGCCGTTGGCATCAGCCTCGGGACCCGCACAGCGTCCCTGACCGCCGATGTGGATGTGCTGGGCGTGGACGAACGGCATGTCCATCAGGACGGGCGCCGCCCCGGCGATGTTCATTGTGATCGTGGCCTGGCTGCCCTGCAGCTGGATCATGGCCTGGCCCGATGTCCCGCTGTTGTTCGAGGGGGCAAGTGTTGCGGAGTAGGACGTTGCGCCGGTCTGCGCGGCAACCGGTCCGGCCGTGAGGGCCAGTGCGGTGAGCGCGAGGGTGGGGGCAACAAAAAATGCTGACGTACGCATCGATTCAACCTTCCAAACAGTAAGGAGACCTCTCTGTGGTACATCAAAATGTTATCGAGGGGCCGGATGGGCTGTCCGGCTCGAGGGCTGTTTGAAACCTGAGAAATGAGGGGTTAGCATACCCGGCTTGCCGTGGGCTCAGACTGGCCGTCGCATCACACACTCAGGTCGAGAACCGGCATCCCCTCGCGCAGCTCCTTGAGCCGCAGCGCGTGCCTGTGCAGTGCCTTGTCCTCCTCGGTGACCGGTTCGTACGCGGGCACCGGCACGGTGCGGCCCTCGCCGTCGAGCGCAACGAAAACGCTAAGGCACTGCGCGGAAAGGCCCATCACCTGATCGCGCGGGTCGGCCGAGCGCACCCTGAGCCCAATGTGCATGCTCGAGGTACCCGTCAGCAGCAGCCGGGCCTCGATCTCGAGGATGTGCCCCACCGGGATGGGCCGGTGGAAGTGGATTCCGCCCGAGTAGACGGCGACTGTGTGCTGCCTGCTCCACCCGGTCGCACAGGCGTAGGCCGTTTCGTCGATCCAGGCCATGACGGTGCCGCCGTGCGTCTTTCCGCTCCAGTTGGCGTCAGTGGGTGCCGAAAGGAACCGGAAGGTCATCTGCGGCGCGGATCCCGCCGCGGTGTAGGAGTGGCGGGCAACCTCCTCCTTGATCTGGGCGCGGATGGGAATCCGCGCATGCGCCGCCGACTGGAAGGCCTTCTCGACGTCGGTCGTCGGAAGCCACTCGGGCACCCGGCGGGGCGAGCCGGAGTCGTCAACGGCGACGAAAACAAGGAGGCACTCCGTTGCCTCGACATACTTCGCCGAGCGGGGGTTCGCCGAAAGGACACTCACGAGGATGTGCATGCTGGTGCGGCCGGTGTAGACGAGCTTGGCGTGGACCTCAATAAGGCTGCCGGCGGGGATCGGCCGGGTGAACCGGACGTCGCCGACATAGGCGGTGACGCAGTACCCGCCACTCCAGCCGACGGCACAGGCGAAGCCGGCCTTGTCGATCCATTCGAGGACGCGGCCCGCCTGAATGGTTCCACCGCTGACCGCGACATCGGTCGGGGCGGCCATGAAGCGCAGCACCATTGTGTCGCGGTTCCCTGTGGTCTCGTCCATCGAGGAAGCTCAATTCTGCTGCGGGCGGCGTGATGGTGCCCATGGTCTCACGAAGCCTGCGCTCCCGGGCGGGAGGTGACGGATTAGGTCAGTTCCTCCACCCGCCTCCGCGCCCGGTCAAGGGAGCGGCGGGCAGCTTCGGCCTCCCTCGCGGCCTCCTTCCGGCTCCGCTCAGCGTCCACGGACTCCTCCGTGATGACCTCGAGTTCGCGGCGCAGGGCGCGCAGCCGCTCCTCAAGGTCCTCGACGGAAGCCTCCAGCCCTTCGCGCCGGACCGAGACGCGGTGCGCCCGGTGCTCGGCCCGTGCCACCGTTGCCTCGGCTTCCCGGGCTTCAGCCTCGGACTCCCCAAGGGCAGCGCGTGCCTCATCGAGGAGCCGCGCTGCCCGTCCGCCCTGCTCCGCGCCGTCCTCCGGCGCCGAGGCCCGTCCCCGTGCGGCGCCGGCCGGCACGGGTGCGGCCGCATCGAACGGCCCGCCGACGGCGCCGGCGAGATCGACCGGGTCCCACCCCGACGCCTCAAGCGGGCGCAGCAGCCGACCGCTCAGCACGGCGGCCGCCGCCGCGGGATCGGTCATCGCGGCGCGGAGGGTCTTCTCGACGTCGGGGAGCGCCGCCACGCCGACCTCGTGCCCCAATTCCGCGGCAAGGTCACGGCTCTGCCGGGCCACTGCCGCCACGAGGCGTTGCCGCTGCTGGCCCAGGGCGTTCAACGTGGCGCGGTCGAGGCCCTCCTGTGCTTCCCGCAGCGCCTGGCCCAGTTCGAGGATCTGCTCAACCTCCCCCGACCGGTGGTGGACAAGCATGTTCACCAGCCAGGCCGCCGCCGATGCCTTCTTGAGCTTCCGGATCTCGGCGCCGAGGGCCTTGTCCCCGGCGCTGGCGACCGCCTTCGCCTGCTCGTCGCGGGCACCCGTGAACTCCTCAAGCGGCAGTGCGTAGAGGCTCTTGGCAGCAGAAACAAGGTCCATGGAATTGTTCGCCCCCGGTAGGAATTCAGAACGTTGAAGGCAACACTGGCAAATACCGGCGGCCGAAGCAAAGGCGTGCCCGCGGCAGCCGCTCAGGGCCGCGCCGAAGAGGGCTATCGCGCTTGGTGAAGTACTTCTATGATTGGCCTGATCCGCTGATCGCTGCGGAGCACAATGGGGGATAAGCCTTCCTGTGCATGCCTGGTCCTTTGAGAAGGGTTAGCAATGATGAACGAGGAAGACCTCCGCCGTATCCGGGTTGCCGCCGCAGACAAAGAAGCCGCGGCATTTGAATTGGACCATGCAGCCCTCAGCCTTGAAGAGGCTGTCGCAACGGCGCTGCGCCACGGCGAAAGTCCCGCCGACATAGCGGATGCGGCGGACCTTCCAGAACCGGACGTCCGGCGGATCGATCCGTTCGTGGTGAGCCCCGAGGCCTGGCCGCCCGCCTGACCCGTGCGGACCACGCCGGGCAGGAATAACTTGTTAGATGTTCTAACTATATGCTTTCCTAGTGGGGAATCCCGGGCGAAACTCCTCTGGTGACAGCCCGACGGTAAGGTATTCAACAAGTCCCGCCGCGTAGACAGAGCAAGAGACATGTACACAAACAGCAAGCTGACCGCCGAGGACCCGTTTCCCGAGGACCTGAGCGTTCTGGGCACTGAGGCAGTCGAGATGCTGAACAGCAAGGTGCACCGCGCGGTCGACGCCGAGGTTGATGAGCTGGGCATGGTTGAGCCGGAGACGGAGTTCCGGCTCGAGGAAATCAATTCGGAACTGGACCTGCGCGACCTGCAGCAGGCAGCGGAGGAACCGGAGGAAGCCGAAGCCTGAGCCGAATCCCGGAGCGGGCGCCAACGCTGCTGTAACGCAGCGCCCGCCGGTGATTCAGGCGCTTCCCGAGCCTGCCCGGGCCTCGGCAATGACACGGCTGTAGGCGATTCCGCTGTCCTTGACCGTCCTGGCCAGCGTCTCATAATCGACCCGGACGATGCCGAACCGCTTGCCATAGCCCCAGGACCACTCGAAGTTATCGAGCAGCGACCAGACGAAGTAGCCGCGCACGTCGGCCCCTTCTGAGATGGCACGGCTGACCGCATCGATATGGTCGAGGATGAACTGGGTGCGTTCGGTGTCGTGGACGGCGCCGTCGGCGCTGACCTCGTCGTCGTAGGCCGCACCGTTCTCGGTGACATACAGCGGAGGCAGGGTCTCGTATTCCTTCCCGAGGCGCACCAGCAGGTGGCGCAGCCCGTCGGGGTTAACTTCCCAGTTCATCGCGGTGCGCGGAAGGCCCCGGCTGGGAAATGCGATGTGCTCCGCGCCGATCCACGGTGAGGCCGCCGCGCGCTCGGTTCCGCCGGAGTGGCCGTCGCTGCCGGCGTCGTCGGCGTGGCCGCTGATCAGGTCGTCGTGGTAGTGGTTGACGCCCAGGAAATCGAGGGGGGCGCCGATGAGCTCGAGGTCGCCCGGCCGGATGAGCCCGGAAAGCCCGAAGGGCTCGAGGTCGCGCAGCGTGTCCTCGGGGTAGGCGCCGCGCAGGATCGGATCGAGGAAGATCCGGTTCTGCAGCGAATCGAAGAGGCGGGCCGCTTCAAGGTCCGCCGGATCGGCGGGGTCGCGCGGAATCGAATTGCTCAGGTTTAGGGTGATGCCGAGGTTCTGGGCGCCGAGGGAGCGCAGTTCCTTCACGGCCAGGCCGTGTGCGAGATGCTGGTGATGCACTGCGGCAATCGCAGCCCGCGGCTCCTGGCGGCCGGGTGCGTGGACTCCCGATCCGTAGCCCAGCAGCGAGGAGCAGAAGGGCTCGTTGAACGTCGTCCAGTGCTGCACCCTGTCGCCGAGGGCCGAGTGGACGTCGGCCGCGTAGTCGATGAAGCGGTAGGCGGTGTCGCGGTTCGCCCAGCCGCCCTTCTCTTCGAGCGCCTGGGGCAGGTCCCAGTGGGAGAGGGTCAGCCAAGGCAGGATGCCGGCCTCAAGCAGTTCATCGACAAGCCGGGAGTAGAAGTCGAGTCCGACCGGGTTAGCGGCGCGGTCACCGGGCCGCACGCGGGCCCAGCTCGTGGAGAACCGGTAGGACCCCAGGCCCAGCTCCTTCATCAGGCGCACATCTTCGGGCATGCGGTGGTAGTGGTCGACGGCCGTCTCGAGGTTGTCGCCCTTTGCGACCGCGCCCGGAACACGGGCGAAGGCGTCCCAGACCGAATCCTCCTTGCCGCCCTCGTGACCTGCCCCTTCGACCTGGGCCGCGGCTGTGGCCGAACCCCAGAGGAAGCCGGTGGGCCAGTCGGTCCGTTCGTGGTGTTCCTGCGGCATTGACCCTTCACTGCTCCTTGCATGATGTCCTGAAACGAGTTCCTTCCCGGCGGCGGCGAAAAGCACGAGCAGCGAACGAGCAGCGAGCACGGCCCCGGCGAGGATGATCGAATAGCCAACATACCGCGCCAACCGCTGCCGGCTCGGCGCCGTCTGGAGGGCGGGGTGCCCGTGTCGACCACTATGACGGGCGGCAGCTTAACGCCCCCGCTAGGCCCTGCGGCCGGTCACCGCAACTCCGAATCGTTTTGGCGCCGCCGCTCGCACCTGCCCGGGATGGCGTTTAATTGCAGGACCAGCGCGGAGGAGAAATGCAATGAACCCAGTGTGTCCGTCCTGCGGGGCTTCGATGCAGGAACTTCCCGAAAGCCAGTGGCCAGCCGCCGGCCCCGTCCCCGAAGGCGCTATCGCGCTGTACCAGTGCGAAGGGAACCACCGGGTGATCGTCGCCGAACCAGCCATCCAGGGTTAGGCGCCGCACAGGGCGGGGTGATCCGCCCCGCAATGCGCCCGCCGATGCCCGGGCCTCAACTGCGCTCGCGGATGATCCTGTCGATCTCGTCGCGCAGGGCCGTCGCCTCATCAAGGGTCAGCTCAAGTTCGGCGTCCTGCTCAACCCAGCCTATTTTGAGCACCTCGTCGCCGTCCGAACCGGAAAGTCCCACGGCCAGGGCGCGTCCCCGCGGCCGGGTGATGTCGCCGATGATCATTTCCCCGCCGTCGTCCTCAGCGACCGCCATGATGCCCGCCCTTCTGCGGCTGCGCGCCGCAATCCAGTAGGACGGGCACGAGCGCGGCGCTCGCGCCGGCCCCGTTCCGACCGGTTGCTCAGCACCATGCTACTCAGCCCGGCGACCCGCGGGGGAGTGCCGGTGATGGGGAAAAGTCGTGGCCGGGGCCGGGGGCGGAGCCTAGGATGGGAACGTGATCCGCCGACGCACCGTCGGCGGGCGCAGGCGAACAGGGGAGCACGTCATGGGCCTGGGTAACAGAATTCTCAATGCAGCCGGGCGGTTCGCGGGCCGAAGCGGAACCACCTCGGGCACGACCGGCACCCGCCGGCCACGCACCGGTGGCGTCGGCCGCACCGGAGGAACCGGCCGGGGCGGTGTGAGCAGCGGAGGCGGGCTCAGCGGAATCCTGCGCGGCGTCCTTAAGCGCCGGTAGGGTTCACCGCGTCGTCAGCGCCTCCCGGGCGGGGTGGACTTCACCCCGCCCGGGAGGAGCTGACTACCACCGCATCGGCTTCACGGCGGACGGCGCCGGCACCTCGGAGCCGCTCCTGGGAATAGCCGTCAACGTCGTACGTCTGGTGCGCTGAGGCCTTCTGCGCCGAAGCCGGACGGGAGTAGGTTGGTGAAATGCAGACACCCAGCGCAGATTCCCCGAACGCCAACCCCGTATTCGAGCCCGATGCCTGGCAGGAGCAGCCGGAGGCCGCGCTGGTCGGCCTCATCGGCCGGATCGAATCCGAAATCGCCGAGCTGCAGTTTCCGCGGTTCACCCCCGAGGACGCGCTCGCCCTCGGACTCCTGCTGGTCGAGCTTGGCAACGAGCGGAACCTGCCCATAGCCATCGATATCAGCAGGGGCGAGCACGTGGTGTTCCACGTTGCCCTGGCTGGAGCGACTCTCGACAATGACCTGTGGCTGCGGGCGAAGCGCCGCACGGCGGTGCGCTACGGCGAGCCGTCCCTGCTCGTTGGATTGCGCGCCCGCCGCAACGGCGGGCGGATCGACAACAACCCCATGTTCGACCAGGGCGTGTATGCCGCCCACGGCGGCGCCTTCCCCCTTTACGTGCGCGGGGTGGGGCCGGTGGCGACCGTGACGGTGTCGGGACTGCCCCAGATGGATGACCACGATCTGGTGGTCGAGGCGCTGAGGTCCCGGCACGCGGAACTGGACTAACGGCGCCAGGAAGGCTGGTCGGGATCCGATGGTGGCGGACGTGCCCGGGCCCGATTAGCCAGGCGCCGGGCACGGCCACCGGCAGGAACGTCGGTTCCCGGGCTCGCCGCTTCCCCCACGGAGCGGCAAGGACCTAGCCGACGACAAGCGTAAGCGTCAGTGGCACGAATAACAAACCGTCCGACCGGTTTGTCTAGGTCCCTTCGGTAGTGAGTCCGGCTAGGACATTGCTGTCCCCCAGGTGTGCCTCGGCGAGAACCCCCGGCAGGAGGATCGCCCACATCTCTTCAATGCGCCGCATCACATCCTCCCGGGCGGTGAGGATGTTCGAGACCATCTGGACGCCGGTGAATGCGGCAACAAGCAGGCGCGCGAAGACAGCTGCGTCAAGGGAGGGGCGCAGGTAGCCCTCGGTCTGCGCAGTGGCGGAGAGCCGTTCCATGCTGTTCACCCAGTCCTGGTACGGCGCCGCGACGTCGGCCCCGAACGCGGTTGCCTCAAAGGTGAGCCTGACTCCTGCCCGCACGATCGGTTCGTGGAGGAGGTCCTGTCCGAAGCCGCGGGTGATCAGGATCATCGCGACGAGCGCCGGGTGGCCCTGGCTGAGGATCGGTTCGGAGTGCTTCATTGCGAAGGCATGCTGTTCCTCGATGACGGCCTGGGCCAGCGCTTCCTTGGAGGCGAAATGGAAGTACAGTGCGCCCTTTGTCACCCCGGCCTCGTCGGCGACCCGGGCGAGCGAGGTCAGACCGTAGCCCTGAACCTCGAAGACCGACGCCGCCCCCGCGATGATCGCCTGCCGCGTTGCCCTTGCGCGTTCCTGGGTCATCGAATCCTCATGCCGGTCGCCCGGGCGGTACCGGCGGCAGGGTTTCGGGGCGGTCGGCCCATGGCGTGCTCATTCGTCGATCTTCCCAGCCGGGGACCCCGGGTGTCATGTTGGGCCGTCCTGCGAAGTGGTCCATCGAGCCAACCTGGACATTCGAAATAACGTCTTTCCCATCTGTATCACCTGTTGTGCATATACGGCTGAGGGAAATGGGGCTAGCATGCCAATAGCTATCTTGGGGAAAGGCGCAGTGTCGCGCCGCGCGGTGCCGTCTCAACGGGGCAGTGCGTGGATGGACTGCGCTTTGTAGAGGGGGACTACACAGCATGCACTTGCGCCATGGACCGCGCTTTGGCGACGGTGATCTGCCGCACGACCTTTTCATGAGGGCCCTTGAGGCCACCTCCGAACTATCCCTCATCACCGACGCGTCGGAGAAAATCCTCCACGTCACCGACTCCTTCACTCGCATCACCGGCTACACGCGCGGCGACGTCCTGGGACGCAACTGCCGCATGCTCCAGGGGCAGGGAACCGACCCCGACACGAGGGCCGCGATCCGCCTCGCCCTCGCGGCCGGCGAGGTGTTCCAGGGCGAGATCCTCAACTACCGCAAGGACGGTTCGGCGTTCTGGAACATGCTCGCCATCACCCCGCTTCGATCCAAGGGTGGCGGGGTGACCCACTACGTCAGCACCCAGCGGGACATCAACACGAGGATGGCGCTCCACGAACAACTGCGCTTCCAGGCCCTCCACGACCCGGTGACGGGACTGCCGAACCGCGTGGCGATGAACGAGCACCTCGCCGAACTCGTCGCCGGCGGCTCCCGGGCGGAGGTCACCGCCGCCGTCGGCATGATCGACCTCGACGACTTTCGTGCCGTCAACAACACCTTCGGGCATGAGGCGGGCGACCAGCTCCTCAAGGAGTGGGCGGTCCGGATGCAGGCCCAGCTGCGCGACGAGGATTTCCTCGGCCGGATGGGCGGCGACGAGTTCATCGTGGTGCTCGGTGGCATAAGCCGTGCCAGCGCCGAGGAAAGCCTGACGCGCATCCTCGAACGGCTTTCCTACGCCGTCCAGGTTCCCTTCGCAGTCGGAGACCGCAGCGTCACCGTCGGCATGAGCATGGGCCTCGCCCTGTTCCCTCAGGACGGTTTCGATACGGCCACGCTGCTCAGGAGCGCCGACGAATCGTTGTACTGGGTGAAAAAGCGCAAGCGGGAACGGAACCGCTGGTGGGCACTTGCGCCGGAGTCCGGCGCGGTGCCCGTTGGAGTTCCTGCCGGTTCGGGACCTGCCTCCGCCGCGGCAACTCCTTCGAGGACCGCCGCCGCCCCTGCTGCGCCTGAAGAGCCGGCGGCTATTCAGGACCGGGACGAGGAGGACGGCGGAGCGCTCGAGGAATACCGGGCCGCCCTCTATGGAGGCGGGCTGTGCATCAACCTGCAGCCGGTCATCGACCTGCGCGACGGGTCGGTCCACCTCTTCGAAGCCCTTGCGCGCCTCCGGCTCCCGAGCGGGCGGGTACTGCGGCCGGCGGGGTTCCTCCGCTATCTGAGCGACGCCGACCTTGATTTCGTATTCGCGACGGTCCTCGATCAATCGCTCGCCCGCCTCGCCGGCTGGGACGCCGTCGGTCTTTCCTATAACGTGTCGGTCAACCTGCCCCCGACCACCCTGCTCGACCCGGGCTCGCCGGGGCTGATCCGGGCGGCGCTGGAGCGGCACAACATCGCCCCTCACCGGCTGGGCCTTGAGCTGCTCGAATCGCAGACCCTTGAATGGGACATCCAGCGCGACGCGCTGAACCAGCTCGTTGACCTCGGGGTGGGCCTTGCCATGGACGACCTCGGCGGCGGCTACAGCAGCCTCAAACGGCTTTCCTCGCTTCCGTTCAACGCGATCAAGCTCGACCAGGACCTGCTCGCCGAGATCCGCAGGAAACCCACCGAAACCCTTGGCCTCGTCGCGACGCTGATCCAGATGGGCAGGGACTTCGGCATGAACGTGGTGGTCGAGGGCCTTGAGGATGAGGGGATCGCCGAGGCCGTCACCGTGCTGGGAGCACCGCTGGGCCAGGGCTACTACTTCGCGCGGCCGCTGCTTCCGGGCGACGCCGCGGGCTGGGTGGAAAGCTTTGAGCTTCCCGTGCGCATCGACTCCTTCAGGACCTTCCTTGGTGCCCTCGCCTACCACTGGCAGTTTGCGCGCCTCGGTTCGCCCCACCCCCGCGCACTTCCCGAATGCCCGCTGACCGTGTTCCTCTCGGGCATGCAGGTCGGGGCCAACGTGAACCGGTGGCATGCCCAGCAGCACGACGCGAAAGCGGCCTACGCCGGTGCCGGCCGGCTCCTCGTGGACTGGCTGGTGCAGCAGATCCACAGCGGCGTTGGGGAGGCCGGGCGCCTCGAGGCCGCCGCGCAGTACTCCCGCCGCTGACCCAGCGCGCCCGATAGGGCAGGATGAGGGAGGTGACTTCCAACAGCTTCAACGCCGACGAAACGCCGGGGCAGGGTGGGGAGCTTCGCCCGCCGGCCCAGGCGCGCCCGCGCCGCTTCCGCCGGCGCGCCTTCGCGAGCGGTCTCAGCGCGGCCGCCGCGTGGACCGCGCGCGGAATCGTTGTCCTTGCGGGTCTGGTCATCCTCTGGCTCGTCATCCGGGCCCTGTGGTCGGTTGTCCTGCCCGGGCTGCTGGCCCTGCTGCTCGCCTCAATCCTGTGGCCACCGAACCGGATCGCACGGCGGATCCTGCCCAACGCACTCGCCGCCCTCGTCTCCGTGCTGGGGTTCCTCGCCCTCGTCGGCGGGATAGGGCTCCTGGTGGTTCCCTCGGCCGCCTCCGGAACCCGGGAACTCATCATCCTTTCGCGCGGAACCCTTACCGACCTCAGCAAGTTCGTCGCCGGTCCGCCCCTGAACCTTGAGAATGCCGACCTGATCAACGTGTTCGACGCTGCCGTGGACCAGGCGCAGGCCCACACCGGGGAAATCATCACCGGAATCACCTCGGGGCTCGGTACCCTCACCTCCGGGGCGGTCGTGCTCCTGCTGACAATCGTCTTCGCCTTCTTCTGCCTCAAGGACGGCGACCGCTTCCTGGCATGGACAAGCAGGTGGACGAACTCACAGGCCTTCACGCATGCGGCGCACGTCTCCCGCGATTCCTGGCAGACCCTTTCCGTCTTCATCGCGGCACAGGCGGCGGTTGCGCTTGTCGACGCAGTGTTCATCGGCCTCGGCCTTTGGCTGCTCGACATCCCGCTGGCGCTGCCGCTGGCGGTCCTGATTTTCTTTGGCGCGTTCATCCCCATCGTCGGTGCCATCGCCACGGGTCTGCTCGCCACGGTTGTGGCGCTCCTCGCCCACGGCTGGGTCACCGCATTGATCGTCCTGGCGCTGGTGATTGTGGTCCAGCAACTTGAAAGCGTGCTGCTGCAGCCGATGCTGGTCGGCAGGACATTGAAGATCCATCCGGCCGTGGTGCTCGCTTCGGTGACTGCCGGCGGCACCCTCTTCGGGATCGTCGGGGCGTTCCTGGCCGTGCCAACCACTGCCGTGTGCATCGTCGTGCTGCGGTACCTGCGGGATCTGTCCCTCGAGAACCAGCCGGCCACCTCCGGCCGTGCAGACCCGCCGCCCGGGGGCGCCTCACCTGCCGGGCCCGATCCCGCCGCCGTTTAACCGTCCAGCCGGCCGTCCCGGCTCGGCGCCGCTTGGGTGCCGGTGCTGCCCGGGAACTCCCGCGCATGGCGGAGCTGCTCGTTGAGCTCGCTGATCGCCTGATGGTGTGACTCGAGGATCCAGCCCCACGAGCCGGGAGGGGCTGCGGCCGCCGCCTCGAGCAGACCGGCCCCGGGTCCCAGGCCCCACTCCTCGGCAACCCCCGCGAGCTCGATGTCCCGGGCCAGGCGGATCAGCCCAAGCGCCTCGCCTGCTTCGCCGCCTTCTGCCTGGTGCGGGGCGGGATCACCGGCCGGCCGGCCCGCGGCGCCGGACCGGTTCCGTTCCTCGGCTGCGGCGAGAAGCAGTTCAAGGGCCTGGCGCTCACGCCACAGCAGGACCGAAAGCTCGGTTGCGCCCATGGTTCAGCTTCCCTGCCGACGGCAGACGTGCCGGAGCGCGGCCAGTGCGATCAACTGCAGGACCTCCGAAGTGGCGGGACGGGTAATGCGCGGCATCGGGCCTTCCGCTGGGCGGGCGCCCGACTGCCGTGAACTATAGCAGCCGGCCGGTTGGCCGTGGGTGGGCGGCCGTATCCGGCGCGGTCCTCCCGCCGTCGTCGGCAGCGGCGTGTGCGGCGCGGTCCCGGCCTGCGGATTTCGCCTCATAGAGCGCTGCGTCGGCCCGTGCAATGACCGACTCAAGATCGGTTGTCCCCGGTCCGATCTCCGCGATGCCGTAACTCGCGGTGGGCAGCCGGAAGCGCCCCGGCAGCTGCAGAGTGTGGAGGTGGGCGCTGATCTGCGCGGTGAGGGTCTCGGCGCGGTCGGCGGCGGCGCCGGGAAGCAGCAGGACGAACTCCTCTCCGCCGTAGCGGCCAACAAGGTCCGTTGAGCGGACGGTCCGCGTGCAGGCTTCGGCGAAGGACCGGATCGCCTCGTCCCCTGCGGCATGGCCGTAGGTGTCGTTGACCGCCTTGAAGTGGTCGAGGTCGGCGAGGATGAGGGAACCGGTGGTCCCGGCCTGGCGCATCCGCTGAAGGTCGATCTCGGCAAGGTCGAGGAAACACGCACGGTTGAGCAGCCCGGTCAGGCCGTCCTGGGTGGCGCGCAGCTGCAGGGCCCGTGTCGCCTGCTCATTGCTCAGGGCCGTCATGCTGAAGGAGACAACCACAAGCAACGTCAGCGTGATGAGTGTTGTCACGGACGAGCCGAAGTACGTCTGAAAGGTCCTGCCGTCTGCGCCGTCTACAACGAATGCAACACATCGTCCCGAGTAGAAAACGGCAAGGAGGCCCGAACCGACGGCCATGGGCCGCTGGATGGGTTCCCGCGCCAGGGGAGTGCGCCACATTTCCGACGAGGCGAGCCCCATGAGCAGGGCCATGAGGCCCAGGAACACCATCCCTCCGGCCCAGTCGTTCACCGCAGGCTGGTCAAGGGCCGAAGCGACGGCGGCTCCGGCGGGTCCGGCTGCGAGCTGCCAGACCTTCGGCCGGGTTGTCCTCAGGGTGCGCGCGCCGGCCCAGACACTTGCAGCTCCGGCAACGAGCATGCTGTTCGCGGCGGGGTTGGCCCACCACTGGTGGGCCGTGCCGTCCAGGAGGTACAGGGAGGCCCCGGCGAGGAACAGGGCGATCGCCAGACACCACCACGCGCTGTACTTCGACCGGGTGCGGCGGTACGCCAGGAGGTAGAACAGGACAAGCAGGGTGAACGCGACAACGCTGAAAGTGATCCGCAGGGTGGCCGTATCGAGCATCGTTGTTTTGCCTCCCCTTGGCTTCACTTTTCGGAAGAAGCGTAACCCAAGGGTCGAGGAAGACCGGGGAGCGGCGCCGCGCGCCAGGTACGCGTGCGGGGCGGTGGATTGCGGGGAGATGACCGGGAAAATTTCCCGCGGGCGCCCGGTGGATGAAAGACTGGGCGGCGCCGTATCAACCCGCCACCCGAGGAGTTCCGTGCGACTGCGACTGCCGAGTCCCGCCACTCGAAACCGCCGATCTTCGGTATGGCTCTTCTTCGCCCTCATCCATGCCGGCTTCCTTGCCCGCCTGCTGCCCTTCATCCTCACCGGGGGAGTCCTCAGCGACATCAACTTCTACCGGGACTGGGCGTACCAGGGGTTCAATGGCGGAGCATGGGAGGGAATCGACACGGCCTGGGTCTACCCGGTCGGTGCGCTGCTTCCGATGCTCGTGGCAACCGTCTTCGGCCCGTCCCTCTACCAGCTGGCGTGGTTCGGGATGTTCGCCGCGCTCAACGCCGCGGGCACCGCGGCGCTGCTCCGCTACTCCGGCCCCCGCGGGTACACGGCCGCCTACTGGTGGCTCACCGCCACCGCCCTGCTGGGCCCGGTCGCCGTCGGCCGCCTCGACGGCCTGACCGCCCCCCTGGTGATCGTGGGCATGCTGCTCGTTGCCTCCCGCCCCTTCATTGCCTCGCTGATCCTCAGCGCGGCCACCTGGATCAAGGTCTGGCCCGCCGCCGTCGTTCTCACGGCCCTCATCGTCAGCCCGCGGCGGTGGCGGATCCTGCTCGCGGGCACCGCGCTTTCGGCCGCAATCGCGGCGCTCGTCGCCGCTGCGGGGGACCTGCGCAACATCACGGGGTTCCTTCAGGCCCAGGGCGAGCGGGGAATGCAGCTCGAGGCACCCCTGACGACGCCGGGGCTGTGGCAGGCGATCGTCGGCAGCTCGGGCGCGCACGTCTATGACAACGACGCCATCAACACGGCGGAAATCCGCGGGGCGCTCAGCGACACCGTCGCGGCGCTCATGAGCCCGCTTCTGGCCGTCGCCGTCCTGGTCATCGCCGGCCTGGTCATCGCCGCCCAGCGGCGCGGCGCACCTGTCGCGCCCCTGCTCGCCGTCGGGGCCCTGGCGCTCGTGGCGACCCTCGTGGTGTTCAACAAGGTGGGTTCACCCCAGTTCATGCTGTGGATCGCGGCGGTGATCGGGGCGGGGCTGGTCCTCGACGAGCCAAGGAACTGGCGCTACCCGGCCATCGCGATGCTCTTCACCGCCGGGCTCACAACCGTCGTCTACCCGATCTTCTACGACACCCTGCGCTTTGAACTCAATGCCGCCGTGGCCGTCCTGCTCACCCTGCGGAACCTCCTGGTGATCAGCATCTTCGCGTGGTCGGTGCGCGCGCTCTGGGGCCTGGCGCGGGCGAGCGCGGCGCAGCCGGAGCCTCGGCAGGCCGCACGCCGGGGCCTGCTTCCGGGCTAGGCGGCGCTGCGGGCCCGCCACCAGGCGATTGTGGCACGGGCCGCGTCGTCAAGCGGTGTCGGGGCAAGGCCCAGCAGGTCTTCCGTGAACCGCGAGTCCATCACGAAGGGACGCTCGAACTGGTAGAGCATCTCCGCAAGTTCGCGCATCGACGGCTGGAAGCGCCCGATGAGGCGGACCAGCCAGCCGGGAACCGCCCCGAGCCGTGGCGCGGGCACGCCGGCAGCCGCGGCGAAGGCCTCGATCATGCCGCGCTGCGTGAGCGCGGGGAGGGTGGGTGCGTGAAGGACGCTGTTCCATGCGTCCTTCCGTGATGCGGCGGTAATCATCGCCGCCGCAAGATCGGGCACGTAGGTGAAGGAGTGGGGCACATCGAGGCTGCCGATCACAGTGATGCGCCGCCCGGCGAGCACGGAGGGGACAACCCGCTCGCCCATGTGGGAGTTGAGCGCACGGGGCCCGAAGAAGTCCGAAGCGACAACGCTGACCGTCGGGGTCGCTGACGCCTCGCGGGCCTGAAGGAGCCGTGCCCGGACTCCCCGCTTTCCGGTCGACGCATTGCGCGGCCCGGATTCGGTCAACACCTCCTCCGGCCTGTCGTACGAATAGAGGCTTTCGGGGAAGACGACGACGGCGTCCTCCCTGCCCGCGGCTTCAAGCACCACCGCCTCGGCGCGGGGAAGCTCCTTCTCCCACACTGCGGCCGAGTAGGACGAGCCGTGGATGCAGTGGAAGACGGCCGAGGCTCCACCGAGGGCCGGCTCGAGCGCTGCGGGATCGGAGACGTCGACGATGAGGCGCTCGATGAGGGGGTGTTCAGGGCCGCTGCCGGAGCGCGTCAGGATCCGGACCCGCTTGCCGCTTCCGGCGAGGCGCAGCGCCACCGTCGAGCCGACGGGGCCCGCCCCGGTTACTACCTGTACTTCGGCCACGATGGGTTTCCGTTCTGGAGGAAAGGCGAGGGTACTGCCCTCCCTCAAGGATGCTCCCGCGGGATGCTCCCGTCGTCTACTTCTTCCTCCAAGTGTCCGGCCGGTACAGGGCAGGCCTACGGGTGCCTGACGCCCTCTCCGGCAAGCACGGCCCGGTACCCTTCGCGGTACGTGGGGTAGGTGAAGCCGAACCCCGTGGCGCGCAGCAGGGCGCTGCTGCAGCGTTTGTCGCCGCCGCGGGTCGTGCTCGTCGGCCCGGACGAGGGTACGGGGAGCCGCAGTTCTCCGGCGAGGAAGACAAGCACCTCTCCGAGGTCAACGGGCAGTTCATCGGTGCCCAGGTAGATGCGCGCCGGGTCGGACACCGCCGTGGCGAGGTGGACAATTGCCGCTGCCGCGTCGTCGCGGTGGATGCGGTTTGTCCACTGGACGGTCTCGGGAAGCACCGCCCTCCCGCTTCGCACCTGGTCGATCAGCCGGGTGCGTCCGGGCCCGTAGATCCCGGAGAGCCGCAGCACCAGGGCGGCGCGATGGCGTTCGAGCAGGAGCGTCTCTGCTTCCCGGAGGATTTTTCCCGTCGGGCTGCCCGGCTCCGCCGGTGAGTCCTCGGTGACCCACCCGCCGCCGAAGTCTCCGTACACGGCGGTTGAGGAGACGAAGATGATGCGTTCCGGGTTCACCCCGTCGCGCTCCAGCGCGTCGAGGACATTGGCGGTGGCATCGACATAGGCCGCCCGGTAGGCCGCCTCGGTGCGCTCGCCGGCGGCCGTCGCGATGACGACCACGCTTGTGTCCTCCGGAATCGGGGGAAGGGTTCCCGTCAGGTCGACCGCCGCCCCCTCAAGCGCTGCGGGCAGCTTCCCCGGGGAGCGCCTCCAGCCAAGCACCCGGTCCCCGGCGGAGGCGAAGCGCAGCCCGGCCTCGGTGCCGAGGTCACCGCACCCTGCAATGAGCACTGTCATTTTCCGTCTCCTATCCTTCTGCCCGGATCCGCACGGCGGTTTCGCGCAGGTAGAGATCAACCCGGGTGTAGGCGTCGCGGGTGAGGGCCTTCCACAGCTCGACGGCGAGCACGGGGTCCTCCTCCTCGATCCCGCGGATTGCGTCGGCAGTGAGCACTTTCAGCCGGACCTTCCCCAGCGCCTTCACCGTTGTCTCCTGCCGGTCGGCGCTGCCCAGGGCCAGTTCACCGAAGGTCATTCCCGCACTCAGCGTCGTCAGTTTGACGCGTCCGCCCGACGGGCCGGGGACCGAGGATTCGATCTTTCCGGAGAGGATGAAGAACACTCCGCCGAAGCGCTGGCCCACGCGGCGGATGATGTCCCGGTCGGCGTAGGTGCGGTCCTCCATCCGCCGGGCGAGGGCGTCGACGCTCTCGGCGCTGAGCGGGCTCAGGGCCGGGCAGTCGCGGATGTCGACCTCGTCGGGCAGGCAATGCTCGTCGCCGTAGAGCCGGATGAGTTCGTTCTCGCACCACTCGACGGCGGCGGTGCGCGTGTTGAAGGTCGGGACGCTGCGGTCGACGTCCTTGAAGGTCTCAGCGAGATTGCCCTCGGCGTCGATCAGGACCAGTTCCCGGTCCGCGGCCACGAGCGCCTCCCGCGCCTCGGCCAGCAGGCGCAGCGACACCCCGGCCACCTCGTCGACGCGGCGGAGGTCGAGGATCACCAGCGCGACGTCGTCGTCAAGGTTGCTCAGTTCGCGGACCATCGATTCGGTGCCGGCGAAGAGCAGGTCGCCGTTGAGTTCGATGACCCGGACGCGGTGTCCGTGTTCGCGCAGGATGTCCATCGCCTCGTCGTTGCGGCGGATGCCGGAGGGGGCCCCGGTGATGTCGTACGTGGAGCGGATGGCCGAGCGGCCGGTGCGTGCGGCGCGCACGAAGTGCAGTTCCATGTCGCGGGAGAGCCGCTGGCTTGTGGCCATGCCGCGTACGCTGCTTCCGTGCTCGTCCAGCGGCGGGGAGTACACGGCAAGGCCCACCTGCCCGGGCAGCACGGCGATCGTTCCGCCGCCGACGCCGCTCTTGGCCGGCATGCCGACCGTGCTGATCCACGATCCGGCGTCGTCGTACATGCCGCACGTGGTCATGACGGAAAGGACCCGCTCGATTTCCGTGATGTCCAGGACCTGCTTGCCGGAGAGCGGGTTGCGGCCCGCATTGGCGAGCGTTGCGGCCATGATCGAAAGGTCGAGGCAGTTGACCAGGACCGAGCACTGGCGGAAGTAGTCGGCAATCACCGGCGTGGGGTCCGACTCGATGATGTTGAAGGACCGCAGCAGGTAGGCAAGGGCGCGGTTGCGGTGGCCGTGTTCGAGCTCGGACTCGAAGATCTCCTCGTTGACGCTGAGCTGGCGTCCGGCGAAGGCCGAGTAGGTGTTGAGGATGCGCTTGAAGCGGTTGTTCCCGCCGGCGGAGCGCACGAGCGACGTCGCGGTGAGGGCTCCGGCGTTGATCATGGCGTTCGCGGGGCGGCCGGTGCCCTCGGCGAGGGAGATTTCGTTGAAGGAATCCCCGGACGGCTCGACGTCGACCTTGGCGTCGACGGCGTCGAGCCCAAGGTCGGCAAGGGCAAGCCCGTACGTGAACGGCTTGGAGATTGACTGGATGGTGAACTCGTCGCGGGTATCGCCGACCTCGTACGTGTATCCGTCGACGGTGGTGAGGCAGATCCCGAAGTTGTTGGGGTCGACGTTCGCCATGGCCGGGATGGTGCTGTACGGCTTCCCGTCCTTCAGCTCCGCGATCTCCTGGTGGATCCGTTGAAGATAGCTTTCGATCGGCGATTCCATGGTTTCAACCCTATGGCACCGGGCAGCCTGGCCTTGAACGCGCCCGTTTGCGACTGGCGCACCCGGATGCGACGGACGCACCCGATATTCCGGGTGCGCGAGTCGTTTTCCGGTGCGGTGGGCGTCCTCGGGTGGGGCGTCGGTGCTGTGGCCGGTTACCGGCCGCGTTCGGCCAGGCGTTCAAGCAGCCGCTCTTCGGCATGCTCGCCGGGCTCGATGCCCGCGGGGATGCGGAACAGGAAGAACAGTCCGAGCACCCACCACAGGCCAAAGAGGATCCACGGCGGCGGAGTGAGCGAGGCGGGCATGCCGGGCAGATAGAGGCTCAACAACCCGATGCACAGGACGACGGCGGCCCAACCGATGATCAGCCCGCCGGGGCCGTTTCCTCCGACGCGCAGCGGCCGTTCCATTCCCGGGTCCGTGCGGCGGAGAATCACGAAGACGAGCGAGACGAGGATGTACGCAAGGACGATGCTTGGCGAGCCGGAGTCGACGAGCCAGCCGAGCATCTGCTCGCCGAAGAACGGCGCGAGAAACGACAACGCTCCGATGAAGAGCAGGGCGTTGGCGGGCGTCCGGTATTTGGGGTGGAGGACGCCGAACCAGCCCGGAAGCATCCCGGAGCGGGCCATCGAGTACATGAGGCGGGAGGCGCCGAGGAGCAGTGAATTCCAGGAGGTCAGGATTCCGGCAATGCCGCCGGCGATGAGCACCTTGGCCATGAAGTCGGAGCCGAACATCGCGCCCATCGCATCTGCTGTAGCGATGTCGGCGTTGGCGAGGTCTCCGGCCGGCATTGCCGAGGATGTGGTGAGAATGGTCATGACATACCAGATCGTCGCCAGGATTACCGCGATCACGACGAGGCGGCCAATCTGGCGGGCGGGGATTTTCACCTCTTCGGCCGACTGGGGAATCACATCGAAGCCGATGAACAGGAAGGGCACCACGACGAGGACGCCGAAGAACCCGGCGAAGCCCCCGGTGAACAGGGGTTCCATGTTGGCAACAGATCCGCCGGTGAAGGATCCAAGGACGAGGATCGCTCCGATGATCAGCAGGAACAGCACAACGAAGGTCTGGGCGACACCGGCCAGTTTCACCCCGAGGATGTTCACCCCGGTGATCACCACGGCGGCAACCGCGCCGACCAGGGCCCAGGTGAGGTGGACCTGATAGCCCGCGACCTCCCAGAGCGGAATCTGGCTCAGGTTCGGGAAGAGGTACTCGGCGGTGCGTGGAAGCGCCACGGCTTCGAAGGCGACGATTGTGACGTATCCGCCGGTGATCGCCCACGACCCGATGAAGGACCAGCGCGGGCCCATGCCGCGCAGGAGGAAGTTGTGTTCGCCTCCGGCCTTGGGCATCGCGGCGGTCAGTTCGGCGTAGGTGAGACCGACAACGCCCATGATTACCCCGCCGGTCAGCATGGCAAGGACGGCCCCGAGTGTGCCTGCGGAGGTGATCCAGTCCCCGGTGAGGACAACCCAGCCGAAGCCGATCATTGCGCCGAAGCCGAGGGCCAGGGCGTCCCAGTTGCCGAGGACTTTGAGAAGTGAAGCGTCTTCTTGCCCTGCTTGAGGTGCTGCCGACATGTCCGACACCTTCCGTGCGTGGTTTCCGCTCCGCAGCCTTCGCCGAGTGGCAGGGCACCGATCCTATCGAGGGTCGGGTGCGGGCGCCATAGGCAATGCGGCACCAGCCGGGTACCTGCCGGAGAGTTCGAGCGCAGCGGAATACGACGAGCGCGCCCGAATGCGACGGGCGCATCCGGGAAACCGGGCGCGCCCGTCGCAATCGGGCGCGGCGGCCGGGACGGGATGCGGCGTCGGGGCGTTGGGGCCCGTGGCGGGTGCAGGGTGCGGCGTCGGCGCTGGGACCGCCCGCAACTTGCAGCGTCGGGCGTTGGGACGGGGTGCGGATGGCGGCACCGGCGCTGGGCCGGTCGGCGCTTGCAGCTAAACTGCTTCATCCGGCTGCATCAGACCGGAGACCCGCACAAGGAATCCACGCACACCCAATCCCAAGGAACGAAGACGGTATGGCGAAGAGCGCAACCAAGCCCCCACGCATCGACGCCCTGGTGCTTCGCGGCCTGACGGAGGTCGAGGGTGCCCTGCCCGATGCCGGGGACACCCGCGAAGCTGAGCTCTACCGGCGGACGGAGCTGGCCGGCAGGGACCTGACCGGCGTCAGCTTCAGCGAATGCGCCCTCGAAGGGGTCTCCCTGAACGACACCCAGCTGCGCGGCGCCCGATTCCGGGAATGCCGGTTCACCGAGCTGTTCGCCCCGGTCTTCATGGCTTCCCGCAGCAGCTGGCGCGACGTCGTGCTCGAGGGCACCCGCTGGGGATCCGCCGAGCTGTACGACAGCGTCCTTGAATCGGTGCGCATCAGCGGCGGCAAGCTCGACTTCGTCAACCTGCGCGGCTCGACCCTCACCGACGTCGAGATCACCGACTGCATCATCGGCGACCTCGACCTGAGCGAGGTGAAGGGGGTTCGGGTGGCACTGCGCAACTGCCGGATCGGAACGCTCACGCTCTCCGGGAGCCGGCTGCGCGACGTCGACCTCCGCACCACCGACTTCCGGGCCGTCACAGGGATCGAAGGGCTCGGCGGCGTCACAATCGACGAGTACCAGCTCGGAGTCCTCGCGCCCTTCCTCGCCGAAAGCCTTGGCCTCCGCGTCGAAGGCTAAGGTACGGAAGGCTGAGATTCGGAAGGCGCGACGTCAGCTGCCCTTCCAGAGCCGCGCATCCTCGGCGGATTGGGCGCAGCTGGCGGGACGCAGCTGACGGGGCGGAGGTGACCGGCGCACCGAGCACGGCGCGGATCGCGCCCGTGAAGGCACGGGTCAGTACCGGGGACCGCCCGGTTCGAGGTACGTCGGAGCCGGAGTCCACGGCGGCGGGAGGGCCGGGCGGGTGCGTTCGAGGCGCGCGGACATCCGCACCACCACCGCAGCGAAGATCCCCAGTGTGAGCACCGAGACGATCAGGGCCGCAGGGGAGCCCTCCTTGGCGTTGATGTCCACCAACCCCAAGGCGCCGAGCAGGAAGATGAATGAGTTGTTGATGGTGTGGGCCGCAATTGCCGCCTCAAGACCGCCCGTGCGCCAGGTGATCCATCCCGCGAAAATGGCGAACAGGGCGACGTCGGTCTGGCCCAGGGGGTCGTATCCGTGCCCAAGCACGAACAGTGGGACCGGCAGCAGAATGGCGAACGCCGGGTGGCGCAGCCAGCTGCCGATCGTCTGCATCAGGTAGCCGCGGAACACGTATTCTTCGGCTGCCGCCTGGAACGGGACCAGGAAGATGGTCAGCGCGGCCATGAGGGCGAAGCGCGACTGCGAGAACTCTGGTGTGGTCCCGGGCTGTCCCGGCAGCGGCGCAAGGAGGAACGAGAGCCCGAAACTGAGCGCGTAGATCAGCGCCGCAACCGCAAAGCAGCGTCCGAGCCAGCCCCAGCGAAGGCTTCCGCGCACCGACGAGAAGAGCCCGATCGGCCGGGGCCCGGTAATGAGGGCGGCCAGGGCAAGGGCCGGAATCATGAGGACGAGCGAGATGAGGGTAAACGCGAAAACCAGCGGGTCGTTGAGGTCGAGGGCCTCAAGCCGGTCCGCGTAGGGGGCCGGGCCCTCCGGGCGGGTGAAGGCGACAATGATGCCCACAAGGAGCACGAACAGCATGAAGAAGAGGTAGAACACGACCCCGAGCAGGCCCGTGAGCAGGGGCTTCCACCACCGGTAGCCGGCCCAGGAGCGGGTCAGGCGGTGGTAGGGGTAATCGGAAACTGGCTGCTGCATCCCTTAACCGTAGTGCCGCACCGGCTGCTCCCGCGCCGCCGCCCGGGAATCTTTGACGTAACGCACATGGCCGACGATCGTCACGATGCTCGAGAGCAGCGCGGACAGGGCAATGCCGACCCACAGATCGATCGTGAGTGCCGCGGCGCCCGCAACAGCACCCAGGAGGATCAGCACGATGGCGGCGGACCGCCGGGCCCAGTACGGGCTCTTGCCTCCGGCCAGGCGGGAATCGGAGGCCAGCCCGGTGATCGTCGATGTCACGACGACGGTGGTGATCTCGGCGACCTTCAAGCGTTTCGCCGACGCGGCCTGGATGCCCATCAGCAGTCCCAGGACCGAGGTGGTGATGCTGCCGAGGAGTTCGACGGCCTGCACATCGGTGCTTCCGACGAACACCGCGAGCCCGACGGTGCCAAGGGCCACTGCACCGAGGGTGGCGGAGGTGCGCCCGGTCCAGCCTTCGGGCGCGTGGCGCAGCACCCGGCCCGCCAGTGCCGCACCAATCATGAAGAAGATGAGCGCGAGCGCGGGCCGGAGGATGGGCAGTTCCGCCGCTCCAGCGAACGCCATGCCAAGGAGAACCACATTGCCGGTCATGTTGCCCGTGAACACGCGGTCGAGCCCCAGATAGCCCACCGCGTCGATGACACCGGTCGAGAAGGTGAGCACCAGCATCAGCACGAGGTTCAGGCGATCGGTCGACACTGCTGAACGCTTCACCAACACGGCCTCCGGCTGAATCCTTGAACGGAATGTATCCAAAGCATATCGTCGGACGAGCAATGCTCTTTTGAAACTCGAATCGGGGGTGAGCGCTTCCGGCTCCACGCAGGAAGTTGGCGAAATGCCGTACACCCCACCGCCCGCCTTCACCACCCGTCCCACCCTGCAGGGAACCTTCGGGATGAGCGCGTCAACGCACTGGCTGGCGACGGCGTCGGCCCAGGCCGTGCTTGAGCGCGGCGGCAATGCCTTCGACGCAGCGGTGGCCGGCGCCTTCGTCCTCCACGTCGTCGAACCCCACCTCAACGGGCCCGGCGGTGACATGACGGGCATCTTCGCGACGGCAGAGGCGCCGTCGTCCCCCGTGGTGCTGATGGGTCAGGGCCCTGCGCCAGCCGCGGCAACCCGCGGGCACTACCTCGCCGAAGGCCTCGAACTCGTCCCCGGCGCCGGGGCGCTGGCGGCCGCCGTGCCGGGTGCCGTCGACGCGTGGCTGGTGCTGCTTCGGGACCACGGCACCTGGGACCTGGATCAGGTGCTCGCCTTCGCGATCGGCTACGCCCGGGACGGTCACCCCGTGCTGGGGAGGGTCGGGGCAACAATCGCGGCCGTCGCCGAACTGTTCATCGAACACTGGCCCACCTCGGCCGCCCTGTGGCTGCCCCAGGGCAGGCCCCCGGCCGAGGGCGAAATCATGAAGAACGAGGCGTACGCCAGGGTGCTTGAGCGGCTTGCGGCCGCGGGCGACGGCGGAAGGCGTGATCGGATCGATGCGGCCCGCAGGCTGTGGCGGACGGGATTCGTCGCGGAAGCGGCCGTCGAGTTCCTTTCCACACCGCACCGGCATTCCTCCGGAACCGACCATGCCGGGGTGATGAGCCGTGAGGACTTCGCCGGGTTCGAGGCCGGCTTTGAAGCGGCAGTGACGTTCGATTTCCGCGGATACACGCTCGCCAAGACGGGGCCCTGGGGGCAGGGCCCGGCGCTGCTGCAGACCCTCGCGATCCTGAACGGGTTTCCGGACGAGTACCTTGACCCCTCAACAGCTCTCGGCGCCCACACGATCCTCGAAGCCCAGAAGCTCGCATACGCCGACCGGGAGGCCTACTACGGAGACGCGGAGGTCCCGCTGGAGTACCTCCTCTCCGGGGAGTACGCCTCCCAGCGCAGGGCACTGATCGGTGAGCGGGCCTCACACGAGTACCGGCCCGGAACCGTGCCCGGGCAGGTGCCGTTCACGCCGCCGCTGCGCACCTCCTACGCTCCACCCGCCGCGGGAAGGGGCGAAGGTTTCGCGGGGGCGGGGGAGCCAACCGTTTCGCGCAGCGGAGAGACCCGCGGCGACACCTGCCACATCGACGTCGTCGACCGGTGGGGCAACATGGTCTCCGCGACCCCCAGCGGCGGCTGGCTGCAGTCCTCCCCCGCCATTCCCGAGCTGGGTTTCTGCCTCGGCACGCGCCTGCAGATGACCTGGCTCGAGGACGGCGCCCCGTCGACGCTGCGACCGGGCAGGCGCCCGCGCACCACCCTGACGCCCACGCTCGTGCTCCGGGAGGGCCGTGCCGTCGCGGCGCTTGGCTCGCCCGGCGGTGACCAGCAGGACCAGTGGCAGCTGCTCTACCTGCTGCGAACGATCGTCGGCGGCTATTCGCCGCAGGAGGCGATCGACGCCCCGAGCCTCCACACCACATCGCTCCCGGGATCCTTCTGGCCGAGGACCTGGGAGCCCGGCGGCGCGGTCGTCGAGGACCGCCTCGGCGACGCGGTGATTGCCGAGCTCGAACGGCGCGGCCATGTTGTGACGCGGGCGGGAGATTGGGCCCTCGGCCGGCTGTCCTGCGTCGGCGCCGACCCGGTGACGGGGGTGCTCAGCGCAGCGGCGAACCCGCGCGGGAACCAGGGGTATGCCGCAGGACGCTGAGGCCGCCTCCACGGGCAGGGGGGCCAAGCCGCGGAGGCGGCTTCCCTCTGTGGGGAGTGGGGCCTAGAGGAAGGGCCGGAGGGGAGCGAGGATCGTTTCGCTGAACCGGGCCACGAGGTGGCGTGACTCCCATTCCTCGAGTGTCAGCAGGCGGGTGTTCGAACTGTCGATCTCGAAGATGTGTTCCATGGTGCGGGCGAGGTGAGTGTCGAAAATCTCGAGGTTGATCTCGTAGTTGCCGGTCAGGCTGAGCCGGTCGATGTTGGCCGTCCCCACTGTTGACCACTCGCCGTCGACCGTTGCGGTCTTGGCGTGGATCATTGCGTTCTGGTAGAGCAGCACCTGCGCTCCCGCACGCAGCAGGGAGGTGTAGAACCCACGGGAGAGCCAGTCGGAGAGCACATGGTTCGAGTCCTCGGGGAGGATGACGCGCACGTCGACGCCGCGCTTGCTCGCCCGCAGCAGCGCATCGAGAATCTGCTGGTCGGGGATGAAATACGCGGTGGTGATCAGGATCGAGTGCTGCGCCCGGTCGATCGCATCGAGGTACACCCCGCGGATGGGGAACACCAGGTTGGCGGGGATGTTGTTCACAGCACGGATCCGCGGCTCCCAGAACCCGGCGCTGGTGTGCGGCAGTTCGGGGCGCCGGGGGCGGGTCCGGAGGTTCCAGACGCTGATGAACGCCTGGCGCAGTTCCCACACGGACGGGCCGGTGAGCGCCAGGTGGGTGTCGCGCCACTTGGTGGCGTAGAGCGAACCGATGTTGTAACCCCCGATAAACCCGACTGTGTCATCGACGATCAGGAGCTTGCGGTGGTCGAAGCCGGTCCCGCGGATGTTCGTGAACACGATGGAGGGCCGCAGGACGGGGAAGCGGAAAACATTGACGTCGGGGTGGAACGTGTAGAAGGACGGGCGCACCACGAGGTTGGCGAACCCGTCATAGATCACGTAGACCTTCACGCCGCGGGCGGCGGCGTCGTTGAGTGCGTCCCGGAACCGTTGGCCGGTTTCGTCGCCCTTCCAGATATAGGTCTCGAGCAGGATCTGGTGCTGAGCCTTCTCGATCTCCTCGATCATCGCGTTGTAGAGGTCTTCGCCGTACGTGTAGACGGTCGTCAACGACCCGGCGATGGAGCACTCGAAGGTCCCCGGGCGCGGAAACCCTTCACGACGGCTGCGGATACGCTTTTGGAGCGCATCCATTCCCACCAGTGCGGCGATGACCGTGGCTTGGACGCCGAAGAAGGCGAGGACGGCGCGGCGGAGCGTGGTCGTGGCCAGCGCCCAGACGTGCCAGCGGGTCAACAGGTGCATGCCTAGAGCCTAACGCCCCCGCCCGCGGAGCCGCTCGCTCCGAGTCCACCGGCTGGCCTGCCGCCCGGCTCAGTGGCCCCCGACGAGCCGGGCCTCGTGGACCGCCTTCGCAACGCCCCTTGTCCAGACGAACCCGTGCCCGGGCAGCACTGTTCCCGCGCCCGTGTCGGCCAGTGCATCGAGGGACGCGAGCGCTTCCGGCGAGTTGGCCGTCGCGGCTCCCGCGATGATCTGCGGCCCCGAGTTGCCCGTGTAGGGGTCGAGGGTGACGAGGGCGTCCCCGCTGATCAGGGCATCACGGTCAGGAAAGAACAGGGAGCAGTGCCCCTCGGTGTGGCCCGGGGAAGGAACGAGGACCGGCTTTCCCGGCAGCGCCGCAGCGCTCTCCGTTGTCAGCGCCTCGGGGTTCTTCACCCCGCGCACCCAGAGCGCGCCGGCCGCCGTCATGCGCGCGAGCACCGGGACGGCCTTGGGGTACCGCAGCGGGTACCGCAGGGGAGTGCGCTCGCGCTTGTAGCGGTAGGGGTGTTCCGCGATGAAGGCGTCGCCGGGGTGCACATAGATCGGGATGCCGTAGCGCTGGCGCAGGTATTCCGCGAAGCCCACGTGGTCGAAGTGGCCGTGGGTCAGGACCACGGCGCGGACATCGGAAATGGTCCGGCCGAGCGTATCAAGCGCTCGGAAGAATATCTTCCGGGTGCCTGGGAGACCGGAGTCGACGAGCGTCAGCCCGTCGTCGCCCTCAACCAGATAACAGTTGGTGCGGGCGTGCTCTATGCGGTGGATGCCCTCCACAACGTCGCGTGTGAACATGGTTTCCTCCCTGGTGCGCGGGCTTTCCCTGCTGCACAAGCCAAGCAGGCTTACTGTTGGTGCGCAAGGAACTGAAGCTTCCCAAATCAGGGCTTGATCGTTAGGTTTGAAGTGCGTCCCGATTCGTATGTCGGGGTGGCGGCACGGGGCGGCGACAACCGCCTCAAGGGCCTGTTGCCGCGGACCTGTGGTGCCGTCGGCGGTACAGCGGCAGCCTCGGATGATCAGCGAACAAGACCAGCAGCGCCGCACCTGCGCGGCATTCCAGCAGACCAACCTCAGTCTTTACGAGTTGTGGCTGCGGTACTTCAGCGTCGGTGGAAATGCGGGCGAGGAGGAGATCGACGCCTACCTCTACTGCTCGATGCTGCTGCCCGCCTACGAGCGCGATATGCTCTCCCTCGCGGTCAACGAGTTCATCGAGGAGCAGCCGCCCCCACCGCGGGCGGTCTACAGCGACGACGAAACGGCGCCCTCCTGAACCGCGGTGGCCGAGCCGACCGGGCGGCCGCCCGGGCGCCTTGGCCGGAGCCCTGGGCGCCGGGGCCCGCTGCGACAAACACGTAGTACGACACGACTGAAAGGGCGGCAATGTCCGAGTCCAGCTCACCTTCGATCAAGCGGCTCATGACTGCCGCAGCCGATCTTGAGAACGCCGAGTTCGAGTGCGACCGGCTCGCCCTGATCTACCGGGACGTTGTGCTTGATGCATTGGCAAGCGGCGCCGACATCGCCGAGCTCGCCGCTGGAACGAACATCCCCGCCGCCGAGCTGGCACGGATCGCCGCCCTTGTCTCGCCCGAGGAGCGGCTGCGCCGAAGCTCCTCCAGCTGACGCGCCGGCCTTCCCCGGCGCCTCCACCGCCTCCGGTCCGGAACGCGGTGAAGGCGCCCGGGTTCAGCCCTTGTTGCCGGTGGTTGCGATTCCCTCAACGAAGTGCCGCTGGCCAAGGAAGAACAGGATGATCATCGGCACCGTTGTAATGACGCTGGCCGTGACGACGAGCTCCCAGTGCCAGTCTCCGCCGAAGCCGAACTGGTCGAGCAGCGCCTTGAGCCCGCGCGGCACGGTGAATGTCGAGCTGTCGCGCAGGTAGATCAGCGGGCGCATCAGGTCCGTCCATGCCGCCTGGAACTCGAAGAGCAGTGTCACGACGATCGCCGGCTTGCACAGCGGCAGTGCGATCCGGGAAAACATGTGCCAGTTGTTTGCTCCGTCCACCCTTGCCGCTTCGAAGAGCTCCCGCGGCAGGCCGAGGAAGAACTGGCGCAGCAGGAAGATATAGAAGGCGCTGCCGAACAGGTTGCCGGCCCAGAGCGGAGTCAGCGTTCCCACCTGACCGAGGCTGTTCCAGATCAGGAAGGTCGGGATCATCGTCACCGCGCCCGGGAGCATCATCGTGGCGAGTACCAGCCCGAACAGGGCGTTGCGTCCCCGGAACCGGAAAAAGGCGAACCCCCACGCCACCAGTGCGCTGGAAATCGTCACGGTCACCGCCGCGAGCACGGTGACGATGACGGTGTTCGCCATCCACAGGGCCAGGGGCGCTTCCTGCCAGACGGTCAGGTAGTTCTCGAAGGTGAACGTCTCGGGGATGAGCTTGTTGTCGAAGACGTCCGAGCGCGGCTTGAACGAGGCGCTCAGCAGCCACAGCAGCGGGTAGGTGAAGATGACCGTTGCCGCCCCGAGCGCAAGCCAGGTCAGAATCTTGGCCAGCGGATTCCGCCGTGCCCGGGCGTAGGCCGGGCGGGCGGACTCGGGTGGCCGGACGGCGGGAGGTTCACCCGACGTCGGGCCTTCGGTGTCGGCGGTGCGCGGCGGGACGACCGGGGGAAGGTGCGAGGGGCCTACCTGCAGATCAGCCATCGTTGTTTCCGCTCTCGTAGTAGACGAACCTCCGGCTGACGACAACCTGGATCAGTGTCACGATCAGCACGATCACGAACATGATCCATGCCATCGCGGAGGCGTAGCCCATGTGCAGGAACTCGAAGGCCTGCTGGAAGATGTAGATCGCGTAGAACAGTGCCGCATCGTTGCTGTAGGTCGTGTTTCCCGAACCGAAGAACGCCGTGTAGGCCTCGGTGAAGGTCTGGAAGCCGGCAATCGTGTTGATGATGACAAGGAAGAAGAGGCTGCCGCTGATCATCGGCAGCGTGATGCTCCGGGTTGCCTGGAAGCTGTTGGCGCCGTCGACCTTGGCGGAGTCGTAGAGTTCCTGCGGCACGTCGCGAAGCGCCGCGAGGAGGATGATGACTGACGAGCCCAGGGTCCACAGGCTCATGAGGATGAGTCCGGGCTTGATCCAGCTGGGGTCGGTCGTCCACGCGGGGCCGTCGATGCCGAACCAGCCGAGGAACCCGTTGACGAGCCCGTTCTGCCCGTTGAACAGCAGCAGCACCAGAATGCCGATCGCGACCGGGGGCGTCATCTTCGGCAGATAGAACACCGTGCGGAAGAAGCCCGAGGCCCTCCCTGCCCGGTTCAGCAGCAGCGCGAGCAGCAGTGAAACGATCACGTGAACGGGTACGGAGATCACCGTGTAAATGAACGTGTTCCGCAGCGACAACGCGACCTTCGGGTCCTCGACAAGCTCCGCGTAATTCTCAAGCCCGATGAAGGTGGGGCTGTTAATGACGTCGTAGTCGGTGAGCGACAGATATGCGCTGTACAGCACCGGCCAGAGGGTGAAGATCAGGAACCCGGCAATCCACGGGCTGATGAACAGGAGTGCGGCGCGGCGGGTGCGGCGGCGGTTCCGCCGCTGGCCCGGCCGCAGCACCGGCTTGTTCCGCCGGGCGGGCCCTGCCCGCCCGGCGTCCACCGAGGAGGCCACCGCTTACTCCTTGTCCCAGGAGCTCCACGCTTCATCGAGCGCGTTCTGAGCCTCCTCCTGAGCCTGGTCCAGCGCCGCCTTTGGTTCCTGCTGGCCATTGAGCACCCGGTTCACGGCGTCCTGCCAGGCCGTCTCGAATTCGGCGTCGGCGGGGTTCGCCGGGAGGGAGAAACCCGCCTCGTTGGCCTCGTAGGACGCGGTGATCGCGGCGTCCCACTTGGGGTCCTGGCCGGTCTTCACGTACTTCTCGGCGATCTGCTCGTCGGCCGCCTGGTTCCCGGTGAAAAGTCCGGTGAAGGGCTTGCCTTCGGCCTCCCGCGCCTCGGCGCGGGCCGTGGCGGCCTTCATCCAGGTGTCGGCCGCGGTCATGTGCTGGATGAAGCGGCAGGCGGCTTCGGGATTGGCGCTGCCGGTGGGGATCGCCCAGGCGGATCCGCTGGAGTAGCTCAGGGTCTTGCCCTGAGTGTCCTTCACAGTGGTGAAAGCCATCGTCGCCTCGGGGGAGACATCGTTGAGGATGTTCACGTACCACTGCTCCATCGGCATGGCGCCGAGGGTGTCGGAGGCGAACTGGTTGCCCGAGCCGAAGAAGTCGGCGGAGTCGCGGAAGGCCTTGACCGCGCTGAAACCTCCCTGCTGCTCGTACACGTCGGTGGCGAATTCGAGCGCCTCCACGACGGCGGGGTCGTTGAGCTGGGCGGTTCGGCCGTCCGCGGAGAGGATGTCGGCGCCGTTGGCCTTGGCCCAGATGGGAAGGAATTCCGGAAGCTTGGTGTCGTAGCCGATGACGCTGAGCTTGCCCTCGTTCTTTGTCACCTGTCCGGCGGCCTTCTTGATGCCCTCCCAGTCGGAGCCGTCGACGTCCTCGACCGACAGACCCGCCTCGTCAAGAAGGGAAGCGTTCGCCATGAGGATCTGCACCTGATTGAACTCGGGCACACCGTAGATCTTGTCTTCGAAGGTCACCTGGTCCATGGCGGTGGGCCGGAAGTCGTCGACCGGCATTTTCTGCGCTTCGATGCAGTCGTTAAGGGGCATGATCGCACCGCGGGACGCGAAGGTTCCGAGCTGGTCGCGGTTGGCGTAGATCAGTGCGGGGGGTTCGCCAGAGGCGACCGATGAGAGGAACTGCTGAATGTCCAGGTCGCCCTCGACGAGGCTTACCTCAACTCCTTCGAGCGCCGCTTTCGCCGACGTCAGCCGGGTCTCGGCAATCTCGTCGCTGGCTCCGAAGCCCATGATGTTGAGTTCCCCCGAGACCTCGGCGTCAGGATCGAATTCGCTCGAGCCGGTGCCCTGGTTGCCGCCGGTGCCGGTGGCGCAGGCCGACAGGGTCAGCCCAAGGACCGCCGCCATCGTGAGTGACCTTCGAGTTTTCATAGTCTCCCCTTCGTTCATCACGCACGCCCTCCCGCGAGGGCTGGGTGATGTAACCTCCGGGTCGGCGCGCGGTAGCGTGTGGAGTCAGCATAAGCACTTCTCTTGGAAAAACCTAAGGAGGCTTAGTTCCGTGCCGGTCCGCCGTCGGCGACGGCGCGCAGGGGTGCTGCGGCACGGGCTGCGGCCGGCCGCCGGGAGTGACGCAGGGCGTGACGCAGGGGATGAACGGCACGCGCGTGCACGGATGACGGTGCCGCGGTGCCCCTTCAGGACGCGCGCTTGGCCGGTGCCCTCCTGGGCAACCGGTTCGACTGGGCAACCGGTTCGACTGGGCAACCGGTTCGACTGGGCAACCGGTTCGACGAGGTCCGGCCCCTCGTCGCGCGCGAACGTTGGGCCGGACCGGTCTGGGCCGGTCTGGGCCGGACGGGTCAGTGGGACCGCGGTGGGCCCCCGGCCTACTTCTTGGGGTTGTCGAGGGCGAGGCCGAGCCCGATGCCGAGCATCCAGACGTCCTTGGCCACCGGGGTGCCCGCCTGGGTGGGGCGCACGCCGTCGGCCTCCGTCATGCCCTCCGTCCTGAGGTACATGGCGAGCATCCCAGACGCGAACCCGGTCAGAGCCAGGCCCGCGATCCTGCTCGGCACGAAGGGCACCAGCAGGAGCGCTCCGAGGGAGATCTCGACGGTGGAGAGGATCTTGCCGAACAGCACCGGATCCATACGGGAGACCTGCGGAATGGCGACCGAAGCCATCTGCTGCAGGTAGGCGGCGCTTTCCGATTCGAGCCCGCGTTTGCCGATGCCTGCGTTCAGGATGAACGCGCCCGTGGCGATCCGTGGAGGGAGGTGGCTGATCTTGATAACCATGGCTGATCCTTCTTCTCGGTGATCCAGTAATTCAGTAAGTGAATCAAGTGCATGAATCGATTGCCTACACCGAGCCTAAGGGCGGGCAGGGCCTGAATCCAGACTGCGTCGGAACGAGACGCCGATGCGCCCCACAGCCCGTTGGATGCCCGCTTTTCCGGCCTGGAACCGGAGGCAGGGGGTGCTCCGGAATTGGAAACCGCCCCTAAATCGGCCTAGGGTAGAGGCCGCCCTTTCAGAAAGAAGCGGCTGGCTCTTTGCGAATGCGCCGCAACCGAGGTGAAGAAGGGGTTCGATGTGATCGATTTTGTTTCAGGGCGGTTCGAGCAGATCTTGTACTCGAGCCTTCAGCATTTTTCCCTTGTGGTGCAGTGCCTCCTGCTGGCCACCGTCGCAGCAGTGGTTCTCGCGGCACTTGTCTACCGCAGCCGCCCGCTGACCGCCCTTGCCAACAGCGTTTCGGCAATCGGCCTCACTATTCCCGCCTTCGCGTTGATCGGGCTCCTGATCGCGCCGTTCGGTTTCGGGGTCCTTCCCGCGGTGATCGTCGTCGCCTTCTTCGCGGCGCTTCCGATCCTGCGCAACGCCGTCGTCGGTCTCACAGGCATCGACCAGTCCCTCGTTGAGGCGGCCCGCGGGATCGGCATGAGCAGGTTCCGCACCCTCACCCGCGTGGAGCTGCCGCTGGCCTGACCGGTGATCCTGACCGGGATCCGTGTCTCGGCCCAGATGGTGATGGGCATTGCCGCAATCACCGCCTACGCCTTGGGGCCGGGCCTCGGCGGGCTGATCTTCTCGGGCCTGTCCCGCCTCGGCGGTGCCAATTCCTTCGAATCGGTGGCCACCGGCGTGATCGCCGTTATCGTTCTTGCTTTTGTCCTTGATCTGCTGCTTGTCGGCCTGGGCCGGCTCACAACCCCGCGAGGTATCCGTGTCTGAAATCACAATCCCATCCGACGACGCCGGAGCCCCGCCCCGGCCGGTCACCGGAGCCGGCATCCTCCTGGACCAGGTGACCAAGCGGTACCCGGGACAGGAGAAGCCGGCCGTTGACGGCCTGACGCTCGAGATCCCCGCCGGAAAGATCGTGATGCTCGTGGGCCCGTCGGGCTGCGGCAAGACGACGACCCTGAAGATGATCAACCGCCTCATCGAACCCAGCGAAGGCAGGATCGTCCTCAACGGCGACGACGTCACGAAGATCGACGGTGACTCCCTGCGCCGGCGCATCGGATATGTGATCCAGGCCGGCGGACTGTTCCCGCACATGAGCGTCGCCGCCAACATCGGCATCGTTCCCAAGATGCTGGGCTGGAGCAAGGAACGCATCGCCGAACGCGTCGACGAGCTCCTTGAGCTCGTCTCGCTCGACCCGGCCCGCTACCGCGACCGGTTCCCCCGCGAACTCTCCGGCGGCCAGCAGCAGCGCGTCGGCGTGGCCCGCGCGCTCGCCGCCGACCCGCCCGTGCTGCTCATGGACGAGCCCTTCGGCGCCGTTGACCCAATCACCCGGCAGCGCCTGCAGGACGAGCTGCTGAACATCCAGAGCGAACTGCAGAAGACGATCGTCTGCGTGACCCACGACTTCGACGAGGCGGTGAAGCTCGGGGACTGGATCGCGATCTTCACCGAGGGCGCCCACCTTGTCCAGTACGACACCCCCGAGCGGATCCTCGCCGAGCCCGCCAACGAATTCGTTGAGAACTTCATCGGTTCAGGGGCCGGGCTCAAGCAGCTGACCCTGACGCGCGTCAACCAGGTAGAACTCGCCGAAGCGGTCACTGCCCGCCCCGGCGACCTCGCCACCGACGTCCTCTCCCGCCTCGACGAGGTCCAGCACAACCACGCCGTGATCGTCGACGCGCGGAACCGGCCCCTGCAGTGGCTCTCCCGCCGGCAGCTGAGCCGCCTCGAGCGGATCGGCCACGACCGCGACGCGCGGCTGCCGGTGGTCGGCGACCGCGCCACCCTCAACGACGCGCTCGACACGATGCTCGTCTCGAGCGTCGGTGCCTCCCTCGTGACCGGGCCGCGCGACACCTTCCTTGGGGTGATCGACGTCGACACCGTCATGGACGCCATCGGGCGGGCCCACAAGCACGCCCGCACGGCGCACGCGCAGGGCCGGCCTGTGGGAGTGAACACCGGAACCATCGAGGCAGTGCGCGCGGCAGCGGGGACGCCCGGGACTCCCACCAGCGCCCTGACGGGTGCGGAGCATGCCGGTGAGTGAAGCGATCGAGGCAACGGCCGGGCTGCCGGGGCAGGCGGCGGCGCTCAAGGCGGATGCCGCCCCTCTCTCCTGGCGCCCCCTGCTCCTTCAACTCGGCGGGATCGTGCTCGCCGCGGTGCTGCTTGCCGCCTGGCTTGCCACGGCCGACCTGAACGACACCGAACGCACGACGCTCAGCGCCACAGCCCTGGTGGGATACACCCGGGAACACCTCGCCCTGACGGGGCTTGCCGCGCTGATCGTTCTGGTCATCGCGATCCCGCTGGGAATCGTCCTGACCCGCCGGAGCCTGCGCCGGATAAACGGGCCGGTGCTGGCGCTGGCGAACGTGGGCCAGGCCGCCCCGGCGATAGGGCTGATCGTGCTCCTTGCCTTCTGGCTCGGGTTCGGTTTCCGGGCGGCCGTTGCGGCCCTGGTGCTTTACGCGGTCCTTCCCGTGCTCCGCAACACGATGGTCGGCATCAACCAGGTCGACCCCCGGCTCGTTGAAGCCGGACGCGGCATGGGCATGAGCGCCTTCGCGGTGCTGATGCGCGTTGAACTCCCGCTCGCCGTGCCGATCATGCTCGCGGGCATCAGGACGGCGCTCGTGCTGCTTGTCGGGACCGCGGCCCTTGCCACGTTCATCAACGGAGGCGGACTTGGCATCCTGATCACCACCGGCGTCAACCTCAACCTCCCGCGGGTCCTCGTCGCGGGTTCAGTGATCGTGGCGCTGCTCGCCCTGCTCGTCGACTGGGCGGGCCGGCTCGTCGAACATGTGGCACGGCCGAAAGGACTTTGACATGGTGCTGAAACCGGCAACCCCGCCCGCCCCCGGGCGGCGCCGCTTCGCCGCCGCCCTCACCGCGGCCGCGGCCCTTCTCGTCTCCGGGTGCGGACTGCAGCCGGCGACCTCCTACGTTCCCGAGGCCGGGCCAGGCTCGATCCCGGTCCTCGAGGGCGCCGAGGGCCAGCCGCTGACCGTCACCTCCAAGAACTTCACAGAGCAGCTGATCCTCGGCAAAATCTCGGTGCTCGCCGCCTCGGCGGCCGGCTTTGAGGTCACCGACCTGACCAATGTGCCGGGCAGCCAGCCCGTGCGCGAGCTGCTCCTCTCGGGAGACGCCGACGTGACGCTTGAGTACACCGGAACCGCGTGGCTGACCTACCTTGGCCAGTCCTCGGGCATCCCGGACCAGGAGGAGCAGTGGCAGGCGGTTCACGACGCCGACCTCGCGAATTCGCTGGTCTGGGGCAGGCCGGCACCGCTGAACAACACCTACGCCCTGGCGGTCCGCACCGAAGCGGTCGAGGAGCTGGGCGGGATCACCAAGCTCTCGCAGATTGCCGACCTTCCGGTCGAGGAGCGCACGTTCTGCATCGAGTCGGAGTTCAACTCGCGCTCCGACGGGATGAACCCGATGCTCAAGCACTACGGGCTGACCCGCGGCACCCCGGAGGGCGTGCCCGACAAAAACGTCGGCGTCTACGACACCGGGGCCGTCTACTCAGCCACCGACGGCGGCGACTGCAACTTCGGCGAGGTATTCTCCACCGACGGCAGGATCGACGCCCTCGACCTGACGATCCTTGAGGACGACCGCAAGTTCTTCCCCGCCTACAACGCCGCCCCGGTCTTCGGCGCCGAAATCCTGAAGGAGCACCCGGGTCTCGAAGAGGTCTTCGCGCTGATCGCCCCGGAGCTGACCGACGAAGCGATGCGGAGGATGAACCTGCTTGTCGACGTCGAAGGGCAGGACCCGGCCGACGTCGCCTTCGACTTCATGGTTGAGAAGGGCTTCATCTCGGATCCGGCCGCTGGCTGAGCCGAGGGCCCGGTTCGCCTTAAGTTTTCCGACTTGCCGCGCCGGGTTCACTTTGCCGAGGTGAACACTCTGCTTTGATTGGAACTAATTGGTTTGTCTCTGACGGTCAGCTACCGATGGGTTCCAATGAAGTACAGGACGGCGGAACATCCCCGGCCACAGCATTTCATTCTTCACCTGAGCGACACGCACCTGCTGGGAGGCGGCGGTCCGCTCTACGGGGCCGTGGACAGCGAGGCGCGCCTGCGGCGGATCTTCGAGGAGCTTGAGGCCTCCGGGGCCCGCCCGCACGCGCTCGTGTTCACCGGGGACCTGGCCGACAAGGGGGAGCCCGGGGCCTACGCCAGGCTGCGCGCGATCGTCGATCCCGCCGCGGCGCGCCTCGGGGCACGCGTCGTGTGGGCGATGGGCAACCACGACGACCGGTCCAACTTCAGGGCGGGACTGCTCAATGAGGCGCCTGGCACCGAACCCGTCGATGCGGTGCACGACCTCAACGGCCTGCGCATCATCACCCTCGACTCGACCGTCCCCGGGCACCACCACGGCGAGTTCAGCCGCTCGCAGCTGCTCTGGCTCGCCGACGAACTGCTGAAGCCGGCTCCGCACGGCACGATCCTTGCCCTTCACCACCCGCCGGTCCCCAGCGTGCAGGACCTCGCCGTCCTCGTTGAACTGCGCGGCCAGCGCGACCTCGCGGAGGTGGTCCGCGGCACCGACGTGCGCGCCATTCTCGCCGGGCACCTCCACTACTCGACAACGGCGACCTTCGCGGGGGTCCCGGTCTCGGTTGCCTCGGCCACCTGCTACACGCAGGACCTCCTCTATGACGCCGGCGGCACGAGGGGCCGCGACGGCGCCCAGGCCTACAACATGGTCCATGTGTACGAGGATACGATCGTGCACTCCGTGGTTCCGCTCGGACAGCACGCGCCGGTGGGGGAGACAGTGCCGCGGGCCGAGACCTCCCGGCGCCTCGCCGCGGCCGGGGTGCGGATCGCTGAGCCGGCCGCGGCCCGGCGGTTCACCTCCGCCTAGGCAACGGCGCCTAGTCCGGCGGGGGAACGCTGAACAACGTCCGCGGATCCTGAAGCAGCGCGGGCTGCCCGAACGCGTCCCGCCGCACCCGCCCGGTCAGGACGGCCTCCCGCTGGAGCGTGTCCTCGTGGAGGTACACCGGGCCCGCCCTCCCGGTGACCAGCACCGAAGGGTCCGGGCCAAGGATCGCCAGGGCGGCGTCGTCGCCCATTTCGTGCTCGAAGGCTTCCAGCTGGCGGGCCCACTTGCCCGCTGACCGTCCTCCCGGTGCTTCGGCGGGCATCCGCAGGACGGCCGTGCCGTCTGCCGGTTCGGCTGCTGTGCGCCACACCCACAGCCGCTCACCTTTCGGTTCAACGGGCAGGATCTCCTCGACCGGGTCGGGCCACAGGTAGGGGAGGTCCTCAGGTACCCCGGGGAACCGTGAACGGTAGATGGCGGGGGCCTTCTGGACGAGGTTCGACTGGTGGCTCAGGTGCACGCCCGGGTCGCCGAGCCACGGCGGCAGGGCAACGCCGCCCGGTGCTGCGTCGGGTGCGAATTCCAGGATGAGGGGCCCTGTCGTATCCGCATGGCCGCGCGCCACCCACTCTTCGACCATCGCCAGGCCGTAGAGCGTCAGGGCCGGTACATGGCCCATCCACATACGGATTGCGGGATGCTGGCGCCACCCGTAGTCGGGGATGACCAGGGCGCGCAGTGCCTGCAGTGTCTCGACCCTTTGCTTGCCCAGCCGCGCCTGGTCGAGCACTGCTGCGCTCGAGGCGAAGTCCGGGTACGGCAGGAACGTCTGCATGAGGCAAGTCTGACACGCGGCCGGCTGGCGCCGGGGGCCGGGCTACTTCTCCCAGGGGGCCTTTACCGGGAAGTACTTTTCGAGGAACTCGGTCACCAGGCGGGCCCGCTCGTCGGCAGGAACCTCGGGGAAGCTTCCGTCATTGAGGCAGAAGAAATCGAAGTTGCGCTTGTCGAGCATCTTGTTCAGGCTCTTCAGGCCTGAGCGGGCCGTCGTGTCGACGTACTTCACCCGTGCCATCTCCTGCGTCACGGCACGCCCGGTCAGCAGGGAGTAGTAGTGGTAGAGCGAGTTGGTCACGGAGATGTTGTCCTTGGCGCGGAAGGTTGAGGCCGCTGTGGCCTTGAACTCGGCGGCGAACTCCTCCTCCATCTCAAACAGCACGCTCTTGCGCAGCGGGGCAGCCGTGTGCTCCAGGTGCCGGGTGGTGATCCTGCCAAACCTCTCGTGAAGCAGCCTCCGGTTCACCCGGGCCGCGTTCTCGAACCCGCTGCGTTCGGCGTCGTTCTCGCCGAGGCCGATCCGGGTGTCGGCCTCAATGAACTTGGTGACCCCGCCGGGGGAGAAGAACATGTCGGGCGCGACGGGCCGGCCGAAGAACATGTCGTCGTTTGAGTAGAGGAAGTGCTCGGCGAGGTCGGGGATGTGCTGGAGCTGGGACTCGACGGCCTGGGAGTTGTGGGTCGGCAACACCGAGGGGTCGCTGAAGTGCTCCTCGGAGCGCACGAGGGTCACCGACGGGTGGTCGGCGAGCCAGGCCGGCCGCGCCGAATCGGTGGCGATGAAGATCCGGCGGACCCACGGGGCGAACATGTACACCGAACGCAGTGCGTACTTCAGTTCGTCGATCTGTCGGAAGCGTGCCTCGTGGTCGTCGCCCTCTCCCACGACGGCGCCCTGCATCCGTGCTGCGCGCGCCGCCTGGTACTCGGGGCTGCTGCCGTCGACCCAGGAAAAGACGAGATCGACGTCGAAGCCGATGTCGGAGGCATGGTCGGCGAACATGTTGTCGATGGTCGGCCACATCAGGCCGTGGCGCTCCACCGACCCGCGGACCGCCTCGGAGGCGGGAAGGGTGCGGCGGGTGAGGGAGTTCTCAACCGGAAGTTCGATCGTCTCGGCTCCGAGTTTCCACAGTTCGATCTGGACTCCGGCCGAAGGCCCGTAGGCCAGGCCGCCGATCGGTTCGATCCGCGGCCGGAACAGGCGGAAGATGCGCGCCTTGGGGCTGTGCGAAAGCGCGCCGTCGGTCACCAGGAGCGTTGTGCGGCGTTTCGTGTCGACGGTGCGCGAGTAGAACGGCTCGTTCCGGCAGGCGTGCACAAGGGCCAGGCGCAGGCGCTCGCGGTCCTTGACGTCGATGGCGATGACGGGGCGCTGATCGTTGCCCCGCACGAGGAGGAACTCAATTCCGGCCTCGTCGAGGGCCGCGCGGATGAACAGCAGGTCCTCGACCATCGCCTGGTGCGGCGTCCGGTCGGAGTTGATGAGGGTGAAGCACCGCTTGACGGTGGTGATGTCCGAGCGGTCGGTGAAGCGTTCAACAGCGGCCCGGGACGCCGACTCCAGAATCTCGGCTTCGTTCTCCGGTTCCGGAGCACCGAAATAAATGTCGTGTTGAGCAGCTGTGTCTGTAATCTGAGCCTCCGCGGGGGTCGATGAATCGTCGCTCCCATGATAGGGCCTGCGGCTGCCCCGCCCACACCGCCCGGTGTCGGCCCGCCTGTACCCGCCGGGCTGTGACCCGGCTCTAGTACTCGGTGTACATCTCGCCGACGGGCACCTCGGTCTCAAGCCGGTTGTCGGGTCCGGGAAGGGGGCACGCCCACGCTTCGTCATAGGCGCACGACGGGTTGTAGCTGAAGTTGAGGTCGAGGACCAGGCTTCCCGGCTGGCGGCCCTCGCCGAGATGGGCGCCCTTCACCGTGTCGAGCAGGTACCGGCCCGCGCCGTAGGTCCCGCCCGGGCGCCCCGCCGTCGCGTCGCGCAGGGGGAGGAAGATGCCGCCGGCGTAGGACGTGAGGCGCCACAGCGCAAGCTTCCCGACGCCCGGCAGCACAACCGTGCCGAGCCGCTCGAAGGGCACAACGCCGTCAGTGCCCGTGGCGACGTCCCGGATCTCGCCCGCGCCGTCGTCGTTCACCGCCGCCTCGAAACGGTAGGAGGGCTCGTAGGGGGCGACAGGGAGTCCCGTGAAACGCCGTTTCGCGGCCTCGTCAAGGGGAGAGGCCGGATGGTCGCGGAACAGGCGGTCGCGCCCCTCGCGCCACAGGCCGTGGGCTGCCTCGGGCGACTCCGTTGCCGCGCGCTCGCGCACGTCCTGGTACAGGTCAAAAACCGACTTCCGCCAGTCTGCGGTGGCCAGGGCGGTGGTGAGCAGTGTCATGAAAAACATGCTACGCCGCCGTGCTCCGGTGCGTCCCGGGGCGACGCCGGCCGTTGCCTGCGCGTACTGTGATTCGAGTGACCGCCGGGATCTTCGCAATCGTGCTCTCCTCGATCTTCGTCGGAGCCACTGCGCAGCGCATCGCCGGGCTTGGCTTCGCCCTGCTGATCGCGCCGTTCCTCGTCCTGATTCTGGGGCCCCACGAAGGCATCCTCCTCGTCAATATCTGCGGAGTGGTCTCCTCCTTCCTCATCATCGGACGCGTCTGGCGGGACATCGACTGGAGCATGTTCCGCTGGCTCGTTGTCCCATCGATCTTCGGCTCCATCCCGGGCTCGTTCATCGCCGTCGCCGTGCCCTCGGCCCCGCTGTCCGTCACTGTGGGGGCCATCGTGCTGACCGCGCTCACCGCTTCCCTCGTCCTGCAGCGCTCCAACGTCGTGCTGCGCGGCAACACCCCCAAGGCCGTCGCGGGCTTCACCTCCGGGCTGACCAACTCC
Source organism: Arthrobacter sp. TJ-254 (assembly GCF_058269175.1). Lineage (NCBI taxonomy): Bacteria > Bacillati > Actinomycetota > Actinomycetes > Micrococcales > Micrococcaceae > Arthrobacter > Arthrobacter sp. TJ-254. The sequence continues at coordinate 446,360 of NZ_JBZCNF010000003.1, forward strand.
ATGGCCGGCGTCGGCGGGCCCGCGGTGAGCGCCTACGCCGTACTCTCCCGCTGGCCGCAGCGGCCTTTCGCTGCGACACTCCAGCCGTTCTTCGTCATCATCGGGCTCATTACCCTTGCCACGAAGCTGCTGCTCGATCCGGGCCAGGCTCCGGCGCTCGAGGGGTGGATGTGGGCGGCGATCTGCGCCGCCATCGTTGGCGGCATTTTCATGGGGGAGAAGCTCGGGCGGTTCGTGCGCGATGACCACGCGCGGTTCGCCGTCGTCGTCATCGCCTTCATCGGCGCCGGCCTCGCCACCGTCCGCGGGCTCATCGACCTTCTCGGCTGAGGCCCGACGGGTGCTTCGGCGGGCCCGCGGGCCGAGTCGCTGAACAACCGGGGCCGCCGCCGGTGGCACCATTGAAGGGATGAAACTTCCAACAGGGAAACCCAGCGCCCTCCCCATGCCCTTGTGGCTTCAGGGTGTCTTCGAACTGGGACAGGCGGCCGCCATCTCCGCGGCGCTTGTCCTCATTCCTGTGGCCGCCGTGTGGCTGACCGGAGGTTTCGCCGCCCGGGACGCCGTCTCGGCGGCCCAGCTGGCCGGCCAGGTCTGGCTCGTGGCCCACGGGGTTCCGCTGGTGCTGGCTCTTCCCGGGCAGCCGCCGGGAATACTCCACGTCATCCCGTTGGCCCTGACCCTCCTTCCCTTCCTGCTCGCGTGGCGGGCCGGGCGCCGGCTGGCCCGCGCGTCCTACACCGACCAGCTGTGGCAGGCCCTGGCCGGGGCGCTCGGCATCTACGCCGTCGTCGGCCTGGCCGTTGCGCACCTGTCGAGCAACGCCGAGGTGTCGGTGCCCCTGACCGCCGGTGCCCTGATCCCGCCGGTCTCGGCGGGTTTGGGAATCGTCACCGGCGCGTACCGCGAGGCCGGCGCCTGGAGCCGCCTCATCGGCGTCGACGGCGCAGCCTGGATCGCGCGGACAAGCCAGCACTCCCGGTGGGCCGGGTCCTACGTGTGGTCGGTGCTCCGTTCCGCGTTCCTTGCCCTTACCGCCGCGGCCGGCCTTGCCTCGGTGCTGCTCGCCGTGAGCATCGCCCTGCACTGGACGGAGATCGCCGCGGTCTACGAACGGCTCGACGCCGGAATCGCCGGGACTGCGGTCCTCAGCGTCGTCCAACTGGGCCTGCTGCCGAACCTTGCGCTGTGGACCTTCGCCTGGGCCTCCGGGGCGGGATTCGCCCTCGGTGCGGGCAGCTCCCTCACCCCGCTCGGGAGCACCGCCGGACCGCTTCCCGCCGTCCCGGTGTTCGGGGCGGTGCCGGCGGGCACGCTCGAGTACGGCATCGCCGCGCTCGCCCTGCCCGTCGTCGCGGGGGTGCTCGCCGGCTGGTGGTTTTTCCGCGAAGGGGAGAACCATTTCGATGAGTGGCTCAGCATCAAGATCGAAGCGCGCTGGCTCACGGCCATCGTCTCGACGCTCAGCCTTGGCATTTTCGTCGGCCTGACCGCCGGCATCGGGGCAGCGGCGCTCGCACTCCTGTCCCGGGCCTCCCTCGGGATCGGCCGGCTGACTGACCTCGGCCCTAATCCGTTGGCCGTGGCGCTGTGGCTGGGGGCCGAGGTGGCTGTCGGTGCCATCATCGGCTACGCCGCCGCTCCGCTGCTGGAGCGCGAACCGCGCCGCTAGTTCGAGGGCAAGAGCCCGTCGAGGTTGCGCAGCTCCTCTTCGCACTCCTGCTGCGCCTGGAGCGTCAGCGCCGTCGCACGGCAGTCCTCGTACCGTTCGGTCAACGGCCACAGGGCCACCGCCGCGGCTGTTCCGATCGTTAGGAAGGCCGCCGCGGCGAGCCCGACCACGAGGGTCAGGCGGACAAGCGGCGGCAGCCGGCGCCGGACGGCCGCGGTGAGGGCGATGATCCCCAGCACCAGGGCGGTGATGGCGCAGGCAAGGCCCAGCACCTTCCACGGCAGCAGGAGCGTGCTCGTCACGAACGCCGCAAAGAGTGCTCCGAGGAACCACCGCAGCAGGGTCCTGAATTTCGCCACGTCACCGTCCGCCGGGGTGCCCTGCGCGTTCGCGGGCCCCGGCGGCGGCGCGGCCGGGCCTGGGCCTCCAAGCGGCGGCCGGCGGTCGGAGGGGGCGGGTGGTGCGGGCCGCTCGGCGTCGTTCATGCTCCAACCCTAGCCGCTGCCGGTTTAACCGTCCGTGGCGGCGCCGCCTAAGGTTGTGCCATGCGCATAGTCATCCTGGTCTCGGGAAGCGGGTCGAACCTGCAGGCGGTCATCGACGCCGTCGCTTCGGGCGGCCTCGACACCGAAATCGCCGCCGTGGGCGCCGACCGTCCCGGAACCCTCGGCGTCGAACGCGCCGCGGCGGCAGGCATCAGCACGTTCGTTGTGGACTTCAAGGACTACCCCGACCGGGCCGACTGGAACACCGCCCTTGGCGCGGCGGTGGCGTCCTACGCCCCCGACTACGTCGTGTCGTCGGGATTCATGCGCATCGTCGACCAGTCGTTCCTCGACCGGTTCCCCAACCGGTACCTGAACACCCATCCGGCGCTCCTTCCCAGTTTTCCCGGCGCACACGGTGTCCGCGACGCGCTCGCGTACGGCGTGAAGGTCACCGGGTGCACCGTGATGATCGCCGACGCCGGTGTCGACACCGGCCCCATCCTCGCCCAGGCCCCGGTTGCGGTCCTGCCGGATGACACCGAGGAGACCCTCCACGAGCGGATCAAGGTCGAAGAGCGCCGCCTGCTCATCGAAACCCTCGCGTCGCTGAGCGCAGGGCTGTCCTAGATGGCCCTCGTAGCGAACGCCGTCTATGTCGACGGCCGGCGCCGGATCGACCCAGAGAACCTCGATACGGCCTTCGAAGTCATGCGGGAGACCTCGGGCATGGGTTGGATCGGACTGTACCGCCCGGATTCCTCGGAACTCCGCCGTGTCGCTGCGGAGTTCGGCCTCCACGACCTCGCTGTCGAGGATGCGACAAACGGCCACCAGCGCGCAAAGCTCGAGCGGTACGGGGAAACGCTCTTCGTGGTGCTCCGGCCGGCCCGTTACCTCGACGACGAGGAGAAGGTCGAGTTCGGGGAACTGCACGTGTTCGTCGGTCCCGACTTCGTCGTGACCGTCCGCCATGCCGAATCACCGGACCTCGGTGCGGTGCGCCAGCGGATGGAGGCGAGCCCCGACCTTCTCTCGATCGGCCCCCTCGCCGTGCTCTATGCCATCCTCGACGAAGTTGTGGATGAGTACGAGCCGGTGGTCAACGGGCTCGAGAACGACATCGACGAAATCGAGAACGAGCTGTTCGGCGGCGACCCCGACGTGTCGCGGCGGATCTACGAACTTCACCGCGAAGTCATCGAGTTCCAGCGGGCAACCCAGCCGCTGCAGGGCATGGTCGAGTCCCTGCTGCGCAGCTCCGACCTGTTCGACAGCGAGGCGGAGCTCGGCTCGAGGCTGCGCGACGTGCTCGACCACGTCATCCGGACGGTGGAACGCGTCAACACGTTCCGGGCGCTGCTGCAGAACGCGCTCACCGTTCACGCCGCGCTCGTGGGCCAGCGGCAGAACGAGGAGATGCGGAACCTCACGGAGACCTCCCTGTCGCAGAACGAGGAGGTCAAACGGATCTCCTCGTGGGCCGCGATCCTCTTCGCTCCGACCCTCGTGGCCTCGATCTATGGAATGAACTTCGACTCGATCCCCGAACTCCACTGGGCGTTCGGCTACCCGTTCGCGCTGGCGCTCATGGTCGCCATGGGCGCCGGACTGTACTGGGCGTTCAAGCGCCGGAAGTGGCTCTAGAAGCGGCCTTCGCGCGATGTGCATCACATTCGGGCCCGCCCGGACAGTTGTTGCCCCAAGCCACCGCTAGGCTGGCAGCGGCAGGATGGATGCCCGGCGCCCGGGCCCGCACGACGGGCCGGCCGCCGCCCCAGTTACTCGTTCTTGTAGGGAAATCACAGTGAGCCTCACCCGGATGACAGCCGTTGCTGCCTTCGCCGTTTTCGCACTCAGCGCCTGCGGGGCAGCCGCCGAAGCCCCGGAGGACACCTCGCCGGCACCGGCAAGCTCAACGGCGCCCGCGGTGAACATCACCCAGCCGGAAACGAACGACCTCGCCGGCGAGGCCTCGGCCGAGGGCGCACGGGCCTACCTGTTCCACTACTTCGATCTGAAGGCCTACGCGCTGCAGACCGGTGACACGAAGGCGCTGCTCGAGAACGTCGATGGTGCGTCCGAGGAGGAGGCATTCGCCGCGGAGGTCGCAAAGACCTACGCCGACGGTGGATGGATCCTCGGCGGACAGCCCAAGGTGAAGGACATCGTGCTCGCCACCGACGGGACGGACGTTGCCCCGGAGACCGAACTGACTGCGGTCATCCCGGTCAACCCCGATGCCTACACGGCGTTCGGCAAGGACGGCGAAGTGCTCGAGCACCGCCCGTTCACCGCCGACGGCACGGTCTACACCGCCGTCGTGAAGTACTCCGGGAGCGCCTGGAAGGTGGTTTCGCTGCGAGAAACCCCCGACGCCGAGCTGCCCCGGCCGTAGCTGCTTCTTCTAACGGCCGCGCGCCGGCGGGAACCTAACTGAGCTTGGCCCCGCGGGTCTCCGGGGCGTTCTTCGCCATCCAGAGCACCGCCGCGAGGACCAGGACCCCCGTCAGGGCGAAGGTCAACGGCAGGCCGAGCAGGGGCCACAGCAGCGAACCGAAGATCAGGGGCACCAGCCCCGCGCCAACCCGGGAGACCGTCGAGGCCCAGCCGAATCCGGTGCCGCGCAGCTCCGTCGGGTACAGCTCCGACACGTACGTGTAGAGCACGGGGATTGCGACCTGAATCAGGAATCCGAACGCGAGCAGCCAGAAGGTTGCCACCGCCGGGAGCCCCACGGTGAGCGCGAAGACCACGAGGACGGCGGCGGAGAGCGGCCCAGTGATGGCCAGGATCCATTTGCGGCCGATCCGCTCCACGAGCAGCGCGGCGGCGATCACGCCGAACAGGCCGATGCCCGTCATACCCGCGGTGGTCAGGAACGCCACCGACTCCTCGTACCCGGCGGCCTTCAGGATGCTCGGCATCCAGGTCAGCGCGCCGTAGTACACCAGCAGGATGCTCAGGAACAGGCTCCACGCGGTGAGGGTGATGCGCCAGTTGAACCGCCAAAGCCCGGTCAGCTGCCCGGAAATGTTGCCGAGGGAGAGCTTCGGGGTTTCCGCCGGCTCCGGAAGGCGCCAGGCGCGGACGGTCCCGCCCGTGCGCTCGACAAGTGAGTTGATGACCGCCTCGGCCTCGGCACGGCGTCCGCGCTGCACGAGGTAGAGGGGGGACTCGGGAACCGAACGCCTCACCCAGAACACAAGCAGCGCCGGAAGGACCATGACGAGCATCGTGTAGCGCCAGTCGCCGAACGCGGCGATCAGCAGGGTTGTGACGACGCCGCAGAGGAACGCCCCGATGGGCCACCAGGCATCCATCGCGGTGAGGACGCGCCCGCGCTGCCTTCGTGGAGTGAATTCACCGACGAGCGCATAGTCCACGGGGATGCACCCGCCAAGGCCGAATCCGGCAAGGAAACGGAAGAGGCAGAACCAGACCAGATCGGGGGAGAACGCCCCGAGCACCGTGAAGATCGAGAAGATGAGCAGCGTGGCCGTGAAGGCGGTCCTCCGGCCGATCAGGTCCGCGATGGAACCCCATGCGAATGCCCCGACGGCCATGCCGATGAGGTTCGAGGTGCTCACCCAGGCGGCCTCGCCGGGGGTGAGTCCCCAGTGGTCCGAAAGGAGGGGGATGAGGTAGCCGTTGAGAGTCACGTCCCAGGCGTCGAACATGAACCCGAGGCCGCCGATCAGGAAGATCTTCCCCTGCACGCGCCACCGCCACGGGAGCTCCTGGACCACCTGGTCCCCGGTGGGTAATGAAATTGAGGTGCTCACTGTGCCTTCCCGATCGAGCCTGGTGCTTGGGAAACTGTACCGTCGGGCCGCGGCGGCGCAGAAACGGGACAGTGCTCCACCCTTCACAATGCACAAATCAAGAATGCACAAATCACGGCCCCGGAGCCGCAAATGCTGTCGATTCTGCATCCTGGATGGGCCGGCAGGAGCCGTTGCGAAGTTAGCTGTGGATATCGCGGCCGGGCCAGCCGGAGGGCCGACGATGGGCGGATGGATTTTCCTTCGCAGTTCCCGGCCGGACGGCTGTGCTTCACCCTCGACGACGCCCGGCGCGCGGGCGTTGACTACCGCCGGCTTCGGCGCACCGACTTGTGGTGCCGCACCGGAGCGTCAGGACCTTCCGGAACCGGGAGGCACCCCTGCTCGACAGGGTGTCAGCACTCACCTCCCTCGCCCCAAGGACGGTCTGCAGCCACCTCACCGCCGCCGCGCTCTGGGGCCTGTTCCTTCCGTCGTGGGTGGACCCGGCGGATCCGGTCCACCTCAGCCGCCCGATAGAGCTCACGGCTCCCCGGCGTAGGGGTGTGAAGGGGCACCGGGCGCCGCTGACCGCGCGCGACGTTGAGGAGATCCGCGGCGCCTTCGTCACTTCACCGGCCTGGACGTGGACCGACTGTGCGGAGATGCTTCCCCTGGCCGACCTCGTGGCGGCGGGGGACTGCCTGCTCCGCCGGGAGGATGCACCGCAGCGCCCCGGGGAGATTGGATGGCCGGACCCGCTGTGCACAGCTGCGGATATCGCCGAGGTCATTGAGCGGTGCCCGGGAACCCGAGGGATCCGCCGGGCGCGGAAGGCGCTTGAGCTGCTGCGCGCCGGCGTCGATTCCGCGCCGGAGTCACGGCTCCGGCTGCTCATCCTCGAGGCGGGGCTTCCGGAACCGGAGGTCAACCGGTGGATCCTCGATGCCTCGGGCCGGCCCCTGTCCCGACCCGACCTGCAGTACCGGCTGCAGAGAATCGCCCTTGAGTACGAGGGCGAACACCACCTGCTTCAGCCGGGGCAGTGGAACCGGGACATTGAACGCGACGATCGGCTCCGCGCGATCGGGTGGACGGTCCTGAGGTTCACCAAGATCCACCTGCCCCCGGCCAACGTTCCGGCGTCAATGGCGAAGATCCGGAACGCGCTCGCCGCGGCCGATGCCGCTTCCCCCTCCGCCGTTCCATCGAGGGTGCAGTAATTCCCCGTCCGAAGGCGTTTCGCCCGTCCGTTCTGCGTCCTCGATGGGGGAGGGAGTAGGAATGCCGGCGGGGCGGAGGCCTGCCCGGGGCGCCTATAGAATTGGAGCGTCCCCCGCACAGCCACAGTACGGAGATCTGCGTGAGCCCCACCCATCTTGACCGTGTTCCAATCCGCCGTGCACTGATTTCGGTGTACGACAAGACCGGTCTTGAGGACCTGGCCCGCGGCCTCCACGAGGCGGGGGTGGCGCTTGTATCGACCGGCTCGACGGCGGGCCGGATCGCTGCCGCCGGAGTGCCCGTGACCGAGGTCTCCGAGGTCACCGGGTTCCCCGAGTGCCTCGACGGGCGGGTCAAGACGCTCCACCCGAAGATCCACGCAGGAATCCTTGCCGACCGGCGCCGCGACGAGCACGTCGCCCAGCTCGCAGAACTCGACGTCGAAGCCTTCGACCTCGTTGTCGTGAACCTCTACCCCTTCGTGGAGACGGTCCGCTCCGGCGCCGCCCCCGATGACGTCGTCGAGCAGATCGACATCGGCGGCCCCGCCATGGTCCGCTCGGCAGCGAAGAACCACCCATCGGTCGCCGTCGTCGTCGACCCGGCCCGGTACGCCGACGTCGTTGCCGCAGCGGCGGCCGGCGGGTTCGAGCTCAACGCACGGCGCCGCCTCGCTGCCGCCGCCTTCGCCTCCACCGCCGCCTACGACGCCGCCGTCGCCGCCTGGACCGCGGCCCAGTTCGGTGACGGCACCGATGACGGCGACGCCTGGCCCGCTTACGCCGGACAGGCCCTCGAGCGCTCCGAGGTGCTGCGCTACGGCGAAAACCCCCACCAGCAGGCAGCCCTCTACGTTGACAAGGCTGCAGCCCCGGGCATCGCGCAGGCCACCCAGCTCCACGGCAAGGCAATGAGCTACAACAACTTCGTTGACGCCGATGCCGCCCTGCGCGCCGCCTTCGACTTCGCGGAGCCGGCCGTCGCGATCATCAAGCACGCCAACCCCTGCGGTGTTGCGGTCGGCTCGGCCGGTGCGGAGGACCCCATCGCCGACGCCCACGCCAAGGCGCACGCCTGCGACCCGGTTTCCGCGTTCGGCGGAGTGATCGCCGCAAACCGCGAGGTGAGCGCCCGCATGGCCGAGGCGGTCAAGGACATCTTCACCGAGGTGGTCATCGCCCCGTCCTTCGAACCGGAGGCCGTTGAGATCCTTTCGCAGAAGAAAAACATCCGCCTCCTCGTCCTGCCCGAGGACTACCGCCGCGACCCGTCCGAGATGCGCCAGGTCTCCGGGGGAGTCCTTGTCCAGGCGGCCGACACCCTCCAGGCCGACGGCGACGACCCCGCGAACTGGACCCTCGCCGCCGGTGAGGCCGCCGACGAGGGCACGCTGGCCGACCTCGCCTTCGCCTGGCGCGCCTGCCGGGCGGCGAAGTCGAACGCCATCCTGCTTGCCTCCGACGGCGCCTCGGTTGGGGTCGGCATGGGCCAGGTCAACCGCCTCGACTCCTGCCGGCTCGCCGTTGAGCGGGCCAACACGCTCGCCGGCGACGGCGTCGAACGGGCCCGCGGCTCGGTTGCCGCCTCGGATGCGTTCTTCCCGTTCGCCGACGGCCTGCAGATCCTGCTCGACGCCGGGGTCCGCGCCGTCGTCTCACCCGGCGGATCGGTGCGCGACTCCGAAGTCATCGACGCCGCAGCGGCCGCCGGTGTCCCGCTGTACTTCACAGGGGCAAGGCACTTTTTCCACTAGCTCCGGTGAGCCCCTCGGGTAGGTTGGAACCGAGGGACACCCAGAATCCACAGCATCCGAGAACTCCCAGGGAGACGCCCAATGGCCAAGATCATTTACACCCATACCGATGAAGCGCCAATGCTGGCGACCTACTCGTTCCTGCCGATCATCGAGGCGTTCGCCTCGACGGCCGGAGTGGACGTCGAAACCCGCGACATCTCGCTCTCGGGCCGCATCCTCGCCCTCTTCGGTGACCGCCTCACCGAAGATCAGCAGGTGCCCGACGCGCTGGCCGAACTCGGGGCCCTCGCGAAGACCCCCGAGGCGAACATCATCAAGCTTCCCAACATCAGCGCCTCGATCCCGCAGCTGAAGGCCGCGATCGCAGAGCTGCAGGGCCAGGGCTATGCACTTCCGGATTACCCGGACGCCCCCTCCACCGAGGAGGAGAAGGAAGCCCGCGCACGCTACGACAAGGTTAAGGGCAGCGCCGTCAACCCCGTCCTGCGCGAAGGCAACTCGGACCGGCGGGCCCCCGCCTCGGTGAAGAACTTCGCCCGCCAGAACCCACACAGCATGGGCGCCTGGACGCCGGAGTCCAAGACCCGCGTGGCCTCCATGGACGCCGACGATTTCCGGTCGAATGAGAAGTCCATCGTCATCGAGGCCGAGGACACCCTCCGCATCCAGTTCGTCAACGCCGACGGCGGGACCACCGTCCTGAAGGACTCCGTCCCTGTACTCGCCGGTGAAGTAGTGGACGGCACAGTGATGCGCGCGGCCGCTCTCGACGAGTTCCTCAAGGCGCAGGTGGCGCTCGCGAAGCAGGAGGACCTGCTGTTCTCCGTCCACCTGAAGGCCACCATGATGAAGGTCTCGGACCCGATCATCTTCGGGCACGTGGTGAAGGCATTCCTGCCCGAACTCTTCGCCAGCTACGGTGACCAGCTGGCCGCTGCCGGCCTCAGCCCGAGCAACGGGCTCGCATCGATCCTCAGCGGCCTCGACGCGCTGCCCGACGAGGTGCGCGACGGCGTAAAGGCGGCCATCGAGAAGGGGATGGCAGATGGCCCGAAGCTTGCCATGGTCGATTCCGACAAGGGCATCACCAATCTCCACGTCCCCAGCGACGTGATCGTTGACGCGTCGATGCCGGCGATGATCCGCAGCTCCGGACACATGTGGGGGCCCGACGGATCGGAGGCCGACACCCTCGCGGTCATCCCCGACAGCAGCTACGCCGGCATCTACACGGCGGTCCTCGATGACTGCCGGGCCAACGGTGCCTTCGACCCCACCACCATGGGCACCGTTCCGAACGTTGGACTGATGGCGCAGGCCGCCGAGGAATACGGCAGCCACGACAAGACCTTCGAGATCACCGGGGCCGGCACCGTGCAGGTCCTCGACGGCGCGGGAACCGTCCTTCTCGAACACGAGGTCCAGCCGGGCGACATCTGGCGGGCCTGCCAGACCAAGGATGCGCCCGTCCGCGACTGGGTCAAGCTCGCCGTGACGCGCGCCCGTGCGTCGGGAATGCCCGCAGTGTTCTGGCTTGATGAGAGCCGCGCCCACGACGCCAACCTCATCGCCAAGGTCCGGGAGTACCTCGGGGAGCACGACACCGAGGGCCTGCAGATCGAGATCATGACGCCGGAGAAGGCCACCGCCTTTACCCTGGAGCGGATCCGCAGGGGAGAGGACACCATCTCGGTGTCCGGCAACGTCCTGCGCGACTACCTCACCGACCTGTTTCCCATCCTCGAACTGGGAACCAGCGCCAAGATGCTCTCGGTGGTTCCCCTCATGAACGGCGGGGGACTCTTCGAAACCGGCGCCGGCGGATCGGCGCCGAAGCACGTCCAGCAGTTCCTGAAGGAGAACCATCTCCGCTGGGACAGCCTCGGCGAATTCCTCGCACTGGCCGTGAGTTTCGAGCACCTCGCGACGACGACCGGAAATGCGCGCGCGCAGATCCTCGCCGACACCCTGGACAAGGCCACCGGCACGTTCCTGCTCGAGAACAAGTCGCCGAGCCGCCGCGTGGGCGAGATTGACAACCGCGGCAGCCACTTCTACCTGGCGCGGTACTGGGCGCAGGAACTTGCGCAGCAGACCGAGGACAGCGAACTGGCGCAGGCCTTCTCCGTGGTGGCCGAAGCGCTGGCGTCCAATGAGGAGACGATCGTCGCCGAACTCCTGGCCGTGCAGGGTTCACACGTGGACATCTCCGGCTACTACCACCCCGATGTCGCCAAGGTGGCCGCCGCAATGCGTCCCTCGAAGAAGCTCCAGGAAGTACTGGCCATCCTCGCCGCGTGACCGTCTGCCCGGCGGACCGGGCCGCAGGCCGGAACTGAAGACCGCCTGCCGACAAGGAAAGGCCGCTCCCGCATCCGCGGGAGCGGCCTTTCCCGTCCGCTGGAACGCGCTACACGGAATCGTTGGCGTACCGCAGACCGAGCTGCGCTCGCACGCCGTCGAGCAGGCGAAGAGTCTGGAGCGTGTCATCAAGGGGCATGGTGGGGCTCTCGAGCAGGCCGGCCTGGATGCAACGGGTGGTCTCGCGCAGCTCGTACACGTAGCCGGCCCCCACATGCTCGAAGGTCTCCGTGCGACGCTGCCCGTCCTTGGGCTGGACGGTCAGTTCGCGCGGGTTGTGAAGCGGCCCGTCTCCGGTGCGCAGCCATCCGCCGCTGCCGCTGACCGTCGCCGACGCCGGGCCGAGCGCCACAAGCGAGGAGGTCAGCTGCGCCTGCGCCCCGCCGTCGTATCCGAGGGTCACGGCGTTCTGGACGTCGACGCCGTCCGCATTGAGGGCACCGGTCGCGGAGACGGAGGAGGGGAAGCCGAGGGCGCCCAGGGCCCAGGTGAGCGGGTAGACGGTGAGGTCAAGCAGGGCGCCGCCGCCGGCCGCCGGATCCCAGATCCGGCTTGAGGGGTCGAACGCGGCGGGGAAGCCGAGGTCGGCCTGGACCCACCGGATGTCGCCGAGCTCGCCCGAAAAGACGATGTCCCAGGCGCGGTTGACGCTGGGAAGGAACCGCGTCCACACCGCCTCCATCAGGAACCGGTTGTTGGCCGCGGCAAGGGCAATGAGCTCCTCGGCCTCGGCCGCGTTGACGGTGAACGGCTTCTCGCAGAGAACGTGCTTGCCGGAGGCCAGGGCCGCGGCGGCCACCTCGAAGTGCTGGGCGTGCGGGGTGGTGACGTAGACGACGTCGACGTCGGGGTCCTCGAACATACGCTGATAGCCGGAGGTCCCGCCGGCGTCACCATAGCCTGCAGCGAAGCCGAACCGTTCGGCGAATGCCGCTGCGCTGTCGGCGCTGCGGGAGCTGACAGCCTGCAGCACGGCGTCGTCGAGCAGCGCGATGTCCTGCGTAACCTTCGAGGCGATGGCGCCCGTTGCGACAACACCCCAGCGGAGGGGACGGCCCGTTGCGGCGAGCGGACTGGGAGCCCCGGGCGCGGCGCCGGGAGGTTGGGGGATGCGTTGGTGGGAGTTCATTGCACCATCCTTCCGTGCAGCTCATCGGTAATCCACCGCCGTCCGGCCACCGGGCAAATAACACCGGGCAAAACACCGGGCAAAGCCGCCGGGGAAAAAGGAATCCCGGCACAGCCGAGGCGGTGCCGGGATTCCTTGTGCCAGCCCGCGGGCGGGCCAGTCAGTGCGCTGTTACTTGACGAGCTCCGACAGGTTCGGGTCGTCGGCGTAGGCCTCAGCGGCGTTTTCCTTGGTGACGATCTGCGGCTCGAGCAGGTAGGCCGGAACGACCTTCACGCCGTTGTCGTAGGTCTTCTCGTCGTTGACTTCGAGCTTCTCGCCGGCAGCAAGCCCCTCAACCATGGTGATTGAGTGCTCCACCAGGTCGCGGGTGTCCTTGTTGATCGTCGAGTACTGCTCGTCTGCCATGATCGACTTGACCGACTCAACCTCGGAGTCCTGGCCCGTCACCACGGGGATTTCCTTGCCTGCGGCCTTCACCGAGGTGAGGACGGCGCGGGCGAGGGTGTCGTTGGGGGACAGGACGCCATGGAGCTCTTCGGAGTCGTAGTTGCCGCTCAGGAGGGTGTCCATGCGGCGCTGGGCGTTCTCAGCCTTCCAGCCCTGGGTGACAGCCTGGTTGAACTTGGTCTGTCCAGAGACGACCTTCAGGGTGCCGTCGTCGATCTTCGGCTGGAGGACGCTCATCGCACCGTCGAAGAAGACCTGGGCGTTGGCGTCGTCGGGCGAACCGGCGAACAGCTCGACGTTGTACGGGCCCTCACCCTTCTTCTCGGCGAGTCCGTCGAGAAGTGCCTGGCCCTGCAGCTCGCCGACCTGGAAGTTGTCGTAGGCCACGTAGTAGTCGACGTTCTGCGTGTTGGTCAGCAGGCGGTCGTAGGCGATGACGGTGATGCCGGCGTCGGCTGCCTGCTGCAGCTGGCTGCCGAGCTGGGCGCCGTCGATTGCGCCGACGATGAGGACCTCGACGCCGTTGGTGATCATCGAGTTGATCTGGTTCTGCTGCTCGGAGACACCGCCGTTGGCGAACTGGACGTCGGGCTTGTAGCCGGCTTCGGTGAGGCCGTCGTTGAACAGGGTCTCCGCAAGCACCCAGTTCTCGGAGGTCTTCTGGGGAAGGGCGACGCCGATGGCGGCGCCTTCCTCGAATCCGCCGGCGGCCTCTCCAGCGGGAGCGCTCTCGGTTCCCGTGCCCGCTTCTTCACGGCCACAGGAGGTCAGCGCGAGCGCTGAGATTGCAGCGACTGCTGCAAAGGACTTTGCGAACTTACGCATTCCATTCTCTTTCTTTTGCATGATTTCGGACGGTGAAAGGTAAAGGTTCAAAGGTGCCGGCGGGTTGCCGGGATCAGGCCTTGGAAATGACTTCCTTGGTCTGGATGGGCTGATCGGAGTCGGGGCTCCTGCCCTCGCTCGGCTGGTCGGGCTTCGAGCGGTTGCCGAAGTTCCGGGTGAGCAGGCCGGTGATCGACGGCTTGCCCTGGGTCTTGTTGTAGACGTCGAAGGCGACGGCGATGAGGAGCACCAGGCCCTTGATGATCTGCGTCATGTCAGCGCCGATGCCCAGCAGCTGCAGGCCGTTGTTCAGGACGGCCATGACGAGGCCTCCGATGATCGAGCCGACGACGGTTCCCACACCGCCGGTCACCGCAGCGCCGCCGATGAAGACTGCCGCAATCGCGTCAAGTTCCCAGCCGACGCCGTCGAAGGGCCCCGAGGCGGTGGAGCGGCCGACGAAGATCATTCCGGCAAGGGCGGCCAGGATCGACATGTTCATCATGACCATGAAGTTGACCTTCTTGCTCTGCACGCCGGAGAGCTCGGCCGCGTGCCGATTGCCGCCGACTGCGTAGACGTGGCGGCCTGCAACGGTCTTGTTCGAGATGAAGCCGAAGATGATGACGAGCGCACCGAGGATCAGGCCGGGGATCGGGAAGGAGGTGCCCGGGCGGCCGGTGGCGAACAGGTAGGTCGCGTAGAGGATCGCAGCTGAAATCAGGCCGGCCTTTGCCACCGAAACCCACAGCTCGGGCACCTGCGCGCCGACCCGGGCGAGCCGCCGGCGGTTCCGGATCTCGCTGTAGATGACGAAGGCGACGAGGAGGAGGCCGAGCAGCACGGTGAGGTTGTTGTACCCGGTGTCGGGTCCGACCTCGGGGAGGTAGCCGGAGCCGATGTACTGGAAGCCTTCGGGGACGGGGACGGTGTTCGACTTGCCCACGAACTGGTTGGCGCCTCGGAACAGCAGCATGCCGGCCAGCGTCACGATGAACGCGGGTATCCCGACGTACGCCACCCAGAAGCCCTGCCAGGCGCCGATCAGGGCTCCCAGCGCCAGCCCCACGAGGATCCCGCCGAACCACGGCAGGCCCCAGTCGCGCATGGCAATCGCCACAACGATGCCGGCGAAGGCCGCGACCGAACCCACCGAGAGGTCGATGTGCCCGGCGATGATGACCAGCACCATCCCGATCGCGAGGATCAGGATGTACGAGTTTCCGTTGAAGAGGTTCATCATGTTGCCGGGAGTGAGGGTCTTGCCCCCGGTCTGCCACTGGAAGAAGACAACCAGCGCGATGAGCGCGAAGATCATCCCAAACTGGCGGGTGTTTCCGCCAAAGATTTGCTTGAGGGAATTCATAGTTAGCGTCCTAGGGGGCTTCGGTCAGGCAGCTTTTTTGCTGGCGGTCATCAGTTTCATGAGGGATTCCTGGTTTGCATCGTCGCGGGCGAGCTCTCCGGTGATGGCCCCCTCGAAGATGGTGTAGATGCGGTCGGAGAGCCCGAGCAGTTCGGGGAGTTCAGAGGAGATGACGATCACTCCCTTGCCCTGGTCCGCCAGGCGCTGGATGATCCCGTAGATCTCGAACTTCGCGCCCACGTCGATGCCGCGGGTCGGCTCGTCGAGGATCAGCAGCTCCGGATCGGTGAACATCCACTTTGCGAGGACAACCTTCTGCTGGTTGCCGCCGGAAAGCTTGGCGACACCCTCGTTGACGGAGGGCGTCTTGGTGCGCAGGGACTGCCGGTATTCCTCCGCCACCCGGAACTCCTCGTCCTTGTCGACGACGAAGTTGCGGGTGATCTTTTTGAGGTTCGCGGAGACGGTCGTTGACTTGATGTCGTCGAGGAGGTTCAGCCCCAGCGACTTGCGGTCCTCGGTGACGTAGGCAAGGCCGGCGTCGATCGCCTGGGGCACCGACTTCAGTGCCACTTCCTTGCCGTTGATGAAGATCTGTCCCGACTTGAAGTTGCCGTAGGAACGGCCGAAGACGGAGCGGGCGAGCTCGGTGCGCCCGGCGCCCATCAGGCCGGCGAAGCCGACGATCTCGCCGCGCCGCACGTGGAAGTTGGCGTTCTTCGTCACCAGGCGGTCCTGAACGGTCGGATGCCCGACGGTCCAGTTACGCACTTCGAAGAACGTCTCACCGATCTTCGGCGTGTGCTCGGGGAACCGTGATTCGAGGGAACGGCCGACCATGCCCCGGATGATCCGGTCCTCGTCGACGCCGTCGTTCTTGACGTGGAGCGTCTCGATCGACTTTCCGTCACGGATGATCGTGATTGAGTCGGCGATCTGCTCGATCTCGTTGAGCTTGTGGGAGATCATGATGCAGGATATGCCCTTGGACCGCAGGCCCGCCATGAGATCCAGCAGGTGCTGGGAGTCCGACTCGTTCAGTGCCGCGGTGGGCTCGTCGAGGATGAGCAGCTTGACCGACTTGCTCAGGGCCTTGGCGATCTCGACGAGCTGCTGCTTGCCGACGCCGATGTCCTTGATCTTGGTTGTGGGATCTTCGCTGAGGCCAACGCGCGCCATGAGTTCGAGGGTGTCCCGGTTGACCTTGTCCCAGTTGATGACGCCGAACCGGCGGGGCTCGTTGCCGAGAAAGATGTTCTCGGCGATTGACAACTCGGGGATGAGTGCCAACTCCTGGTGGATGATCACGATTCCGGCAGCTTCACTCGAGCGGATGTCCTTGAACTGGACTTCCTCGCCCTGGAAAACAATCGATCCGGAGTAGTCGCCGTAGGGGTAGAGGCCGGAGAGCACCTTCATCAGGGTCGATTTGCCGGCGCCGTTCTCGCCGCAAATGGCGTGGATTTCGCCGGCGGTGACGCTGAGCGACACATCGGAGAGGGCCTTAACGCCAGGAAATTCCTTGGTAATCGATCGCATCTCAAGGATAGTGTGGTGATCCATTGCAGCCTCCCGCAGTGACGGCGTTGTCTTAGTGCAGGCCCAATGACGACCCGAAAAGAATTGAACCCTGCTGAACTACTTGGCGTCAAGTCTTGAACGCAAGGAACTTTAGAAAGACGCGGAAGAGTTATGAAGCACCCGACGCGGAGGGAGGATGGCGGGCTGCGAAAGCACCACCGCCGCACCTCCGAGCGCTTCCGCGCGGTCCCCGAGCGCCGACATGTGCACGGTCGTCGTCTCCCCGACCGTGGGCACCGCGTGGCGGGCGAGCCCGCGCCGGATGGGGCTGAGCAGGATGTCGCCGAGCCCGGTGAGCGGACCGCCCATGACGATGACCTCGGGGTTGATCAGGTTGGCCACATGGGCGACGGCACGGCCGATGGCCAGGCCGGCGTCGTCGATGACGCGCAGGGCCGCGGTGTCGCCGCCGAGGGCGAGGTCGACGATGTCCTTGGTGTCGATGGGGTGGGTGGACCCCCGGTTGAGCAGTTCGATCATCGTTGAGGTCGAGGCGACCGTCTCAAGGCAGCCGCGGTTCCCGCACCGGCACACGAGCCCGTGGTCGCTGATCGTCGTGTGTCCGAGTTCGCCGGTGATTCCGACGTTGCCGTAGAACAGGGCGCCGTTGAGGATCAGCCCGGCCCCAATGCCCGAGCCGACCTTCATGAACATCAGGTTCTCGACGCGGCTGTGCACGCCCCAGGTGATCTGGGCGAGGGCGCCGAGATTGGCGTCGTTGTCGATGAAAACCGGTATGCCGAGCCGCTCACCGAAGCTGTCGCGGATGTTGATGCCCACCCATTCAGGGAGGATGGCGCCCTGGACGACGGTGCCGGTGCGGCGGTCGATCGGGCCGGGAATGCCGATGCCGGCGCCGAGGACGGCCGAGCGGTCGACGCCGGCCTCGTGGAGGGCCTTGTCGAGCAGATCCGCGGCGGCGTCGAGCCCCTCGGCGGAGCTGTGGCCCATCGGCAGGGCGGCCGCCTCCTCGTGGAGCACACGGTAGTCGAGCCCCGCGAGGACCACCCGGACGTGGCGGCGGCCGATGTCGATCCCTGCCGCCACGGACCCGTTGTCATTGAGGATGACGGACAGGGCCCGGCGTCCGGAGCTGGTGGTGGGGACGGTGCTGACGATCCCGCCGCCGGCCATGATCTTGACGATGTTTGAGACCGTTGCCGTGGAAAGGCCGGTCTGGCGCGCAAGTTCGGCCTGGGTCTGCGGCCCGCCGTTGACCAGGGCACGGATGATCCGCTGCTGGTTTTGCTCACGCAGCGCGGACTGCGATCCCGGCTTCGGCAGGCTGCCGGCCGGCCTCATCCTCGCCGTTGAGGCAGATTCTGCACGCATACCCTAAAGGGTCCTACACCGCCCCGTTGTAGTCAAGAAGTTAACGCAGCACGGTGTGTCTGCGCGAGCGTCCGGTACTGCTCTGCGTTGGCGAGCACCGAGGCAACCTCGTCGTCGGTGAGCTCCCGCCGGACTTTTCCGGGCACGCCTGCCACGAGCGAGCGCGGCGGCACGACGGTTCCTTCAAGGACGACGGCGCCCGCGGCGATGAGGGAGCCCGTTCCGATGACGGCTCCGTTGAGCACCGTCGCGCTCATGCCGATCAGGCAGTCGTCCTCGATTGTGCATCCGTGGACGACGGCGCCGTGCCCAACACTGACCCGGGCGCCGATCGTCGCGGGAAAGCCGGGGTCGGCGTGGACGACGACGTTGTCCTGGAGATTGGTTCCCTCGCCGACCCGGATCGGGGCGGTGTCGGCGCGCACGCTCACACCGTAGAAGGCGCTTGAGTGCTCGCCGAGGACGGCGTCGCCGATGATCGAGGCCGTGGGGGCGGTGAACGCCGTTTCGGCGATGACGGGCGTGCTGCCGTTGAGGGGAATGAGGTGGGCCATTGCGCCAGCATAGTGGCGGAGAGGCCCGCGGCGGTCAAATGAAACCGGTCGGGTGGAACGCCGGCCGTCGCTGAAAACTGCGCCTGGTTGAAACCGGCGACTCAGTGAAACCGGTGGCTGGTTGGAGGCGGGGCTGGTTGAAGGCGGGCTAGTTGAAGACGATGGTGCGCTGCCCGTCGAGCAGCACCCGGTGTTCGGCGTGCCACTGGACGGCCTGCACCAGGGCGCGGCCCTCGAGCTC
Organism: Arthrobacter sp. TJ-254; assembly: GCF_058269175.1. Taxonomy (NCBI): domain Bacteria; kingdom Bacillati; phylum Actinomycetota; class Actinomycetes; order Micrococcales; family Micrococcaceae; genus Arthrobacter; species Arthrobacter sp. TJ-254. Next base: position 465,100 of record NZ_JBZCNF010000003.1, read on the forward strand.
CCGGCCGATTGCGACGAACGAATCGATGGTACGGGCGTGGTCCACCCGGGTCACCTCCTGCTCGATGATCGGCCCCTCGTCGAGGGCGCCGGTCACGTAGTGCGCCGTAGCGCCGATCAGCTTCACGCCCCGGGCATGGGCCTGGTGGTAGGGCCGGGCGCCCTTGAACGAGGGCAGGAACGAGTGGTGGATGTTGATGGCCCTGCCGCGCAGCTCCGTGCAGAGCTCGTCGCTGAGGATCTGCATGTACCGGGCAAGGACCACCAGTTCGATGCTGTGCTTGGCGAGCAGGTCCCGCAGCTGGTCCTCCGCCTGATGCTTGGTCGCCGCCGTCACCGGGATGTGGCGGAACTCGACACCGTAGAACGCCGCGAGGTCCGCAAGGTCGGGGTGGTTCGAGACGATCACCGGGATGGCGATCGGCAGGGTGCCCGAACGGTGGGCGAACAGCAGGTCGTTGAGGCAGTGTGCCGACTTCGAGACCATGATGAGGGTCCTCACCTTGACCCCGTCGGCGTGAAGGTCCCAGTCCATGCCGAAGGCCGCGGCAACGGGTTCGAGCTGGCGGCGCAGCTCGGCCTCTCCGGCGTCGGTGGTCAGGGCCACGCGCATGAAGAAGGTTCCGGTATCGGGGCTGCCGTACTGCTGCGACTCGGTGATGTTCGCACCGGCGGCGACGAGGGCCCCGGAGACCCCGTGGACGATGCCCGGCTGGTCGGGGCAGGAGAGCGTGAGAGAGTAGGAGCCGGTCGTTGCTGGTGCGGTCACGCTGCAAGGCTACCGGGCGGGAACCGGTTCCCGGGAGTTCAGCAGCTTGAGGGCGGCCATTGCCGCGGCGCGGCCGGCCCGGGTGGCGCCGATGGTCGAGGCCGAGGCCCCGTAGCCGACCATCAGCAGGCGTGGCTCGCGCATCACCCGCACGCCGTCCATGCGGATGCCCCCGCCGGGTTCGCGCAGGCGCAGCGGGGCCAGGTGGTCGATCGAGGCCCTGAAGCCGGTGGCCCAGAGCACGACGTCGACGGGTTCATAGGTGCCGTCCGCCAGCTCCGCGCCGTGCTCCGTGAGTCGCCGCAGCGGCCCGCGGGAGACGAGGATCCCGGCCGCGATCCCGGCGGCGTACTGGGCGGTGATTGAGATACCCGTAGTGCCGACGACGCTCTTGGGGGGAAGCCCGGCCCGGGTGCGGGCGTTGACGGCGGCCTCGATGTCCCGTCCCCACTCCGGGTCGAATTCGCGCTCGGTCCACTCAACGGGCCTGCGGGTGCTCCAGATGGTCGAGGCTCCTGCGTCGTTGAGCTGGAGCAGGAACTGGGCCGCGGAGGTTCCCCCACCAACGACCAGGACCCGCTTGCCCGTGAAGTTCGAGGCGGCACGGAACCCCTGGGTGTGGAGCTGCTCGCCGCGGAAAATGTCCCGCCCGGGATAGTAGGGCAGATACGGGCTGTCCCAGGTGCCAGTCGCGTTGATCACGGCTTGCGCGCGCAGAGAGAGTCCCTCGCGGGTCGAGACCTCGAGGCCAGCTCCGCCGTCCATCCGCTCGACACGGGCGGCGTGCTGGGGGCGCAGCACCGGGAGCCCGTACTCGGCCTCATAGGCGCCGTAATAGCGGGTCACAACAGCCGACGACGGCTCCTTCGGGTCGGGAGCCTCAAGGGGAAAGCCCGGCAGCGGGTTCAGGGCGTGCGCGGCGTCGAAGGTCAGCGACGGCCAGCGGTGGCGCCAGGCGCCTCCGGGCCCCTCGTTCGCATCGAGCATCATGAAGTCGCGGCCGGGCTCAAGCCCGCGCTTGCGCAGATGGTAGCCACTGCTCAGCCCGGCCTGGCCGGCCCCAATGACGACAATTCCCGTCTCGCTCACGTCTTTCTCCACTTTCACTGCTCCGTTCAACCGGCCGCTTGCTCCGGCACCATCGCCCCGGCTGAGGGCCGGGCACCATGGGTGCCAACCCGCCCGCGCCTCCCGGTATTCCACCGCGGCACTCACGAGCGGTCCTCCGAAGGAGCACTCCGGCGCGGCCGCGGGCGCCGAAGCGGGGACGGGGTTGCTCCGGTTACGGGGTGGGTGCGCGGCCTCCGGCCGGTCTGTGGCGGACGGGGGAGGTGGCACCGCCCGGGCCGCTGCGGCTAGCATTGGAAGCGCCGCGACTGGCGTAGGGTGGGCAACCACCAGGAAGCGGCATGCACTGTCGAAACAACCCGGTACAGCCCGTTCCCGGATGACGGTGCCGCGCCGACCACGGATCGCACGCCTGGGCCGCGGGTCACGTTCTTCTCCGCTGGTGCCGGAGCCTGCCCGGGTGGGCTGGGCTCCTCGCGGCGGGTAGCCTGACCTGAAGATGTACCTCCACACCGAAGGACCTCCTGTGACCGCTTCGCCTCTGCCTGCAACCGACTCCGTTACCAACGCGCCCCTCTCCGAGGTGGACCCCGAGATCGCCGCGGTACTCCGCGACGAACTCGCCCGCCAGCGGGACACCCTCGAGATGATCGCCTCCGAGAACTTCGCTCCGCGCGCGGTCCTCGAAGCGCAGGGCTCCGTCCTGACCAACAAGTACGCCGAGGGCTACCCGGGGCGCCGCTACTACGGCGGCTGCGAGCACGTCGACGTCGCCGAGAACCTCGCCATCGAGCGGGTGAAGGCCCTCTTCGGCGCCGAGTATGCCAACGTGCAGCCGCACTCGGGGGCCCAGGCCAACGCCGCCGCCCTCGCCGCGATGATCAAGCCCGGCGACAAGATCATGGGCCTGTCCCTGGCCCACGGCGGGCACCTCACCCACGGCATGAAGCTGAACTTCTCGGGCAAGCTCTACGAGGTCGCCGCCTACGGTGTCGAAGAGGACACCCACCGGCTCGACATGGACCGCGTCCGCACCCAGGCGCTCGCCGAGAAGCCCGACGTGCTCATTGCCGGCTGGTCGGCCTACCCGCGCCATCTCGACTTCGAAGCATTCCGCTCGATCGCCGACGAGGCCGGAGCGCTGCTCTGGACCGATATGGCCCACTTCGCAGGCCTCGTGGCGGCTGGACTTCACCCAAGCCCGGTGCCGCACTCCGACGTTGTCACCTCGACCGTCCACAAGACGCTCGCCGGACCCCGATCGGGCGTCATCCTGGCGAAGCAGGACTGGGCGAAGAAGATCAACTCCGCCGTCTTCCCCGGCCAGCAGGGCGGGCCGCTGATGCACGTCATCGCGGCGAAGGCCACGGCGTTCAAGGTTGCCGGCTCGGAGGAATTCCGCGAACGCCAGGAACGCGTCCTCGAGGGCGCGCGGCTGATCGCCGAGCGCCTCACCGGGGCCGACGTCGCCGAGCACGGTGTTTCGGTCCTCACCGGCGGCACGGACGTCCACCTCGTGCTCGTCGACCTGCGCAACTCGGCCCTCGACGGGAAGCAGGCCGAAGACCTGCTCCACTCGGTGGGCATCACGGTCAACCGCAACGCCGTACCCTTTGACCCCCGCCCGCCGATGGTCACCTCCGGCCTGCGGATCGGCACCCCGGCCCTTGCCACCCGGGGCTTCGGTGCAAAGGAGTTCGCCGAGGTAGCCGAAATCATTGCGGCGGCGCTGAAGCCCGCTCCCGACGTCGCGGCGCTGCGGGCCCGGGTAACGGCCCTTGCGGCGGGTTTCCCGCTGTACCCCGGCCACGAGGAATGGTAGAAGAACTCCCAGCCGGCGCCGCCGCCTCACGGGCGGCGGCGTCGACCGAGTACGACATCCCCACTGCGGAATGCTGCTTCACCGGGTGCTGCGCCCGCGGCAAGGCGTTCCTTCTTGAACTGATCGAGACCCCTGAAACGACCGGAGAACGTTCATGAGCACCACCACCGCCCGCGTCCTCGACGGCAAGGCCACTGCCGCCGCGATCAAGGACGAGCTCGCCGTGCGGGTCAGCGCGCTTGCCGCCCGCGGCGTGCAGCCCGGGCTCGGCACCGTCCTCGTCGGGGACGACCCGGCCAGCAAATCCTATGTGGCGGGGAAGCACCGCGACTGTGCCCAAATCGGCATCCGTTCGATCCGCAGGGACCTGCCCGAGACCATCACGCAGGAGGAGCTTGAGGCGGTCATCGACGGGCTCAACGCCGACGACGAAACCACCGGGTACATTGTCCAGCTCCCCCTGCCGAAGCACATCGACACGAACCGCATCCTTGAGCGGATCGACCCCGACAAGGACGCCGACGGCCTTCACCCGACGAATCTGGGCCGGCTGGTGCTCAATGTCGGAGCGCCCATGGCCTCGCCGCTGCCGTGCACGCCCAACGGCATCATCGAGCTGCTGCGGCGCCACGGTATCGAGCTGGCGGGGCGCAACGTCCTGGTGGTCGGCCGCGGCGTCACCGTCGGCCGGCCCCTGGGGCTCCTTCTGACCCGCAAGGCGGTCAATGCCACGGTGACCCTTGCGCACACCGGCACCGTTGAGCTCGAGGACCACCTGGGGCGGGCCGACGTCGTCGTGGCCGCCGCGGGCTTCCCCGGAATCATCAAGGCGGCGCAGCTGAAGCCCGGGGCGATCGTGCTCGACGTCGGGGTTACCCGGGTCGAAGACCCGGAGACGGGCAAGGCGGTCCTCTCCGGCGACGTCGAGCCGGCCGCGGACCAGGTCGCCGGCTGGCTGTCGCCCAACCCCGGCGGCGTCGGGCCCATGACCCGGGCGATGCTGCTGGCCAACGTCGTTGACGCCGCCGAGCGCCGGCTATAGACGCACACGCACCCGATAACGACAATCGCACCGGATTTTTCAGGTGCGATTGTCGTTTTGGGGTACGCCGGGCGTCGGGTCGCCGCCGCGGGTCCTCGGCCGACCTCTAATTGTCCGGATTGGCTAGTCCCAATGACTTTTCTGGCCTAGGCTGGGCTGGTGCCTCCCAACCTCACCGCTGAGCCCGTTATTGCCGCGCGCGGCCTCAGCAAGCACTACGGCTCATCCAAGGCCGTTGACGGAATCTCCTTCGACGTCCCGGCGGGGGAGGCCTTCGGCCTGCTCGGCCCGAACGGCGCGGGGAAGTCGACCACTATGCGGATGATCGGCGGGGTCTCCCAGCGCACGTCCGGGCAGCTGAGCATCATGGGCCTCGACCCCGAGGAGCACGGTCCGGAGGTGCGCGCCCACCTTGGTGTCGTGCCCCAGCAGGACAACCTCGACGAGGAACTGCGGGTCCGCGACAACCTCATCGTTTACGGCCGCTACTTTGGGCTGCCCATGAGCTACCTGAAGCCCAAGGCCGACGAACTGCTTGAGTTCGCACAGCTCACCGACAAGGCCTCGGCGAAGGTCGACTCGCTGTCCGGCGGCATGAAACGCCGGCTGACCATTGCGCGTTCGCTCATCAATGAGCCCAAGATCCTCCTCCTCGACGAACCGACAACGGGCCTTGACCCTCAGGCCCGCCACGTCCTCTGGGACCGGCTGTTCCGGCTCAAGGAATCGGGGGTCACCCTGATCCTCACAACCCACTACATGGACGAGGCGGAGCAGCTGTGCGACCGGCTGGTTGTGGTCGACAAAGGCCGGATCATGGCCGAGGGATCGCCGGCCTCCCTCATTAAGGAGCACTCCACCCGCGAGGTGCTCGAACTGCGGTTCGGTTCCGATCGCAATACGACGGTGGCGGCCGAGCTGCAGGGGATCGGCGAACGCCTCGAGTCCCTTCCGGACCGGGTGCTGATCTATGCCTCCGACGGCGAAGCCGCCCTCGAGCAGGTCACCGCCCGGGGGCTGCACCCAATCACCTCGCTGGTGCGCCGGTCCTCCCTCGAAGACGTGTTCCTGCGCCTGACCGGAAGGAGCCTCATTGACTGAGCACCGCGCCGGCGCCCGCCCTGCTGCCCCCGCCGGTACCCCGCAGCCGTCCGTCCTCCGGGCCCACGCTCCGGCGGTCTCGGCCGCCCGTGCACGTGCCTACGGCTCCTGGTACTACGCCGAACACGTCCTGCGGGTGATGAACCGCTACCGGTGGACCATCATCGCCTCAAGCGTTGGCACCCCGGTCATGTACCTCTTCGCGATGGGCGTCGGCCTGGCCAGCCTCGTGGACAGCACCGGCACGGAAACCTTCGGCGGCGTGAGCTACCTCGCCTTCCTCGCCCCCGCCCTGCTTGCCTCGGCAGCCCTGATGGCGGCCACGAACGAATTCACCTACCCGGTGATGGACGGCTTCAAGTGGCGCCGCGTCTACTACGGCCCGCACGCCTCGCCGCTCGGCACCGACCAGATTGTCAACGGCCACATCATCGCCGTGACGCTGCGGCTGCTCGTGATGTCGGTCATCTACTTCGCCATCGTCGCGCTTTTCGGGGCCTCACCGTCGCCGTGGGGCTGGCTCGCCGTCCCGGTCGCCGTGCTCAGCGGGCTCGCGTTCGGGATTCCCCTCATGGCCTATGCGGCAAGCCTCACGGAGGACAAGGGCCAGTTCGCCCTCGTGATGCGCTTCATCGTCACCCCGCTGTTCCTGTTCTCAGGGACCTTCTTCCCGCTTGAGACCCTTCCGCTGCTGCTGCGCTGGATCGGGTGGATCTCGCCCCTGTGGCACGGAACCCAACTGGGACGCGCGCTCACCTACGGGTACGACCTGCCGCCGGCCCTCGCCGCCGTTCACCTGATCTTCCTTGCAGCGCTCACCGTGTTCGGCTGGCGCCTCGCACGGCGGATCTTCGCCCGGAGGCTCGGCACATGACCAACCAGCTCTCCATCGAGGACTACCAGCTCACCGCGACCGGGCGTGCCTTCGGCGCCCTCTACTCCCGCAATGCCCGCGCCGTCATCGCCCGCGGGCTGCGCGCCACAAAGAGCAGCAACTGGATGGTCATGGTCTCGGGCTTCTTCGAACCGGTGCTCTACCTTTTGTCGATGGGAGTGGGCCTTGGCGCGATCGTGGGAACCGTGACCGGCCCCGGCGGCCAGGAGATCAGCTACGCGGCGTACATCGCCCCGGCCCTGCTTGCGGTCTCGGCGATGAACGGCGCCGTCTACGACAGCACCTGGAACGTCTTCTTCAAGATGAACTTCGCCAAGCTCTACCAGGGAATGCTCTCCACCTCGCTTGGACCCCTCGACGTCGCAATCGGCGAGATTTTCCTCGCCCTGCTGCGCGGGGCGCTCTACGCCACGGGATTCACGGCGGTGATGGGCCTGATGGGGCTGATCACCACGCCGTGGGCAATGCTGATGATTCCCGCGTCCGTCCTGATCGCCTTCGGGTTCGCTGCCTTCGGCATGGCGATCACGAGCTTCATGAAGACCTTCCAGCAGATGGAGTGGGTCAACTTCGTGATGCTTCCGATGTTCCTGTTCTCGGCGACCTTCTACCCCTTGAGCGTCTACCCGCAGGCGATCCAATGGTTCATCCAGGCCCTCCCGCTCTGGCACGGGGTGGAGCTGCTGCGGCAGGTCAGCGCCGGCGTCTTCACGCCGGCCACCGCCGTCCACGTTCTCTACTACGCGGCGATGATCGTCGTGGGAGTGGTGCTGACCACCGGACGGCTGCGCAAACTCTTCCTGAAATAGCCGCAGGGCCAGGTGCCGGTCCGAAAGCCGCGCGGTGATGCATACTTTGCACATGAAACCCCCGCCGGCCAAGTCGAACCGCGCCCTTCCCGTTCTTCTCGCCGTCCTTGGACTCTTGGTTGTCACCGCGCTCGCCGTCGTCTTCTTCCGTCCGGACCCGGTGCTGCGCGACGCCTCCACCCCGGAGGGCGTCGTCCAACGCTACGCGGCGGCGGTGATCGACGGTGATGAACAGGCCGCGGCCGCCCACCTCAGCGACACCTCGGAACCGTGCCGGGAGGAGGAACACCCGGCCGAGGACAACCTCAGGGTCAGCCTCGTTTCAACGCGGGACAGGGGCAGCACTGCGGAGGTGACCGTGTCGGTCGTCAGCTTCCAACCCGGTGGTCCTTTCGGATCCTCCGAATATGAAAGCGCGGAGACGTTTGAGCTCAGCAAGGTCGGGGAGACCTGGCTGATCGACACCGCCCCATGGCGGTTGCGCGTGTGCGTCGGTGGATCGGCGGAGGAATGAGCACCAGCACCAGCACCGCGCACGCCCCGGACCTCGGTTCCGCCCAGCCTTCCCTGCGCCGGCTGATCGTCTACACGCTCCTTTTCGCACTGGTGATGATCGCCGCCAACGGGATCAGCGGGCTGCTCTGGCGGCTCTTCGACGCCGGTGATGTGCTGGTCTCCGGGGATGCGGCGGGCCTGGCCCGCTCGCTGGCCTTCACGCTCGTCGGCGGCCCGCTGGCGGCCCTGCTGTGGTGGGCGGTATGGAGGCGCATCGGCACCGAGAGGTCCTCCCTTGCCTGGGGCCTCTACGCGGCCGGGGTGTACGCCGTTTCGCTTCTTGCCGCGTTCACCTCGGTGGTCGGCACGGCCTCCGCCCTTGTCGGAGGGGAAACACAGGAGTGGGCCCGCGGCCTGGCCCAGGGCCTCGTCTGGACGGGGGTCCTCCTCTGGCACCGCTGGATGTCGCGCCACCCCGCCAAGGGCCCCCTTCGGCTCCGCGGCGTTCCCGTTGTTGTCGGCTACGTTCTCGGACTCGTCGTGGGCGTTGGCGCCGTCGTTTCGGCACTGGGCACCCTTTTCGACGAAGCCATCGGCGGGCTTGCCGGTGAGGACACCCTCGGAGCGCCGTGGTGGCGGATTGCCCTCTCACTGCTCGTGTGGGCCGCCGGCGGCGCGGCCCTCTGGCTGTGGCACTGGAAGCACGACGACGGCCGTGGCCTGCGAACGAAATTCTCGAACGTGGCACTCGTCCTCGTCGGCGTCCTGGGGACGGGGATCCTCACCCTCGGCGGCCTGGGGGTTCTGCTGTTCGTGCTCCTTCGGCTCGCCTTCGACCGTACCGACGCGCTGCCCGAGCTTCTCGACCCCCTCGGGCCGGCCCTTGCCGCTGCCTCCGTCGGTTCTGCGGTGTGGCTCTACCACCTTCGTGCAGCCGCGCTGCGTTCGGAGGGAACCCGCCTGGCGGGCAGGCTTGTGACCTCGGGCGTGGCACTTGCCGCCGCGGCCTCCGGCGTCGGAGTCATCGTCAATGCGCTCCTCGCGGCGCTCGCCTCGCCCGTTGTCGGGGCGGACCCCCGTACCCTCCTGCTCGGGGGGATCAGCTCCCTTGCCGTGGGAGGCCCCGTCTGGTGGGTGGCCTGGCGTCCCACCGGGGAACCGGCTGACGCCGAGCGGGCGCGGCGCCGGCTCTACCTCGTTGCCGTCTTCGGGCTGAGCGCCGTCGTGGCGCTGATCACGCTGCTTGTCCTCGGGTATGTGATTTTCGAATTCCTGCTCGCCGACGTGGGCGGGGGAGCGCTGCTCGAACGGGTGCGTGCACCGTTCGGCCTGCTGCTGGCAACGGGAGGCACGGCCGCCTACCACTTCAGCGTGTGGCGGCACGACAGGGCCGTGGCGCCGGGCCCGGTCCGCGCCCGCACGATCGGGCAGGTGATCCTTGTGACCGGTTCCGATCCCGCACCGCTTGTTCCGCTGATCGGCTCGCTCACCGGCGCCCGCGTCACTGTGTGGCAGCGCGCGGATTCCGGCCCGTCAACGGCTGTGCCGTCCGCCGAGGAGCTCACGCGCGCCCTCGACGGCGTCAGCGCCGAGCGTGTGCTCGTGGTGATCGGAACAGGGATCGACGTCGTCCCGCTGGCCGGGTGAGACCGGGACGGGGGCGATGGCGCCGGGTCTACCGAAGCAGTGGGTGCCCGCGCATACTTGAACCCATGATTGGATCCTGGCAAGCAACTGTCCTCGACTGCCCCGACGCGGAGCAGCTCGCCACCTTCTACCAGAGCCTGCTGGGCATGGTCCGGGTCGACGAAAACGACGACTGGATCACTATCGGGGATGCCCCCGACCGGCCCGCCCTCGCCTTCCAGGGTGTTGAGAACTACACGCCGCCCGAGTGGCCAGGGCAGGACGTCCCGCAGCAGGCGCACCTCGACGTGCTCGTCGAGGACCTCGACGACGCCGAAGAACAGGTCCTGGCACTGGGCGCGGTCAACGCGCGCTCGGGAACGGACACCTTCCGGGTGTACTTCGATCCGGCCGGGCACCCGTTCTGCCTCGTCACAAGCTAGGACTGCGCCAAGGCAATCGACGCCCCGGCTTGGGGATTGAGCCGGCTCAGGGAACCAGCCGGGCATAGACGACATAGTTGTCGTCGAACTCGCCGGTGGCAGGGTCGTAGCCGTCGCAGGTGATCAGGCGCAGTTCCGAACCCTTGGTGTTGCCGTAGACCTTCAGCGTGGGGAAGGCGTCCTTTGCGTAGCTCTCGCCTCGGGTGACCTCGAACTCGGCGGTGCTGCCGTCCTTGCGGGCAACCTTGATGCGGTCGCCGGGTTTGAGCGCGCGGAGGTCGGCAAAGACGCCCTTGCCGCCGTCCGTGGCATTGACGTGGCCAAGCATCACCGACGGGCCGCGCTCGCCGGGAGTGGGTGACTGGTTGAACCAGCTCGCGGGGGCGCCCGGTCCGTCGGGCGGCACCTCGAGGGTTCCGTTGCCGCGCAGGCCCAACGCAAGCAGGTTCGTGGCCGTGCCGATCTTCGGGATCTCAAGGGAGACGGGCTGGGAAGCCGCAAGCACCGCAGGGGAATCTTCGGTGGGCTTTGTTTTCGCCTTGGCTTTGGGTTTGGACGCCGGCTTTGTCGTAGGCGGAGCGGTGGGTGAAGCGGAAGGACGGGCCGGGGGCGCCGACGACGCCGGGGCGTCGGCTGCCGGACCCGTCGGGGCAGGGGAAGATGCCGCCGGCGGGTCCGACACGCCAGCGGATCCGGGCGAACCGGAGCCGCCGCACCCGGTGAGCACCAAGAGCGCGGCCACCGCCGGAGCTGCGAGGCTCCAGCGGCGGCCGTTTGGATTACTCATGGCGAACGCGGTGTCTGTCTTACGCGTTGTCGTTGCGGCGGCGGACGGCGTAGGTTCCGCCGGCAGCTGCGGCGAGGACCAGGCCGCCACCCAGGGCGATCATGCCCAGGTTGTTTCCGGTACCCTGCTCAACACCGGTGTCGGCTCCGCCGTCAGGCATTGCTCCCATCTGTGAGGCAACAAGCGTGCCGCACAGTGCCGGTGAGGTGGCGCCGAGGGGAAGATCAGGGTTCAGGTCGCTGGGCGAATTGAATGCTTCCTCGGAGCCGGTTGCGGTTGCGGGGTCGAGGCCGTGGACGACGACGACTGCGGTTCCGGCCTCAAGTGCTGCCTTCGTGTCTGCATCCAGTTCGATCGAGCGCTCGATCGAGTAGCTTCCACCCTGGCCGCCGAGGGCCAGGTTGAGGCCTTCCGCAGGGGTGGTGGCGCCGCTTGTGCTCAGGGTCGTGAGGATTCCGCCGTAGCCCGGGGCGCCCTCGCTCACGCTGATGATGCCGTCACCGTTGGCATCGGCCTCGGGGGTGGGGCAGACGCCCTTGGCGCCGCCGTGGATGTGCTGGACGTGCGGGTAGGGTCCGTCCATGAAGGTCTCGGCAAGTCCGGAGACCTGGAGATTGACCATGGCAGTGTTGCCGGTGACATCAACGGTGATGGTGCCGGTGCCCGTTGTGCCGTTCAGCTGGCCGAGCGTCGACGAGTAGGAACCGTCGGCGGCAGCGGCGGGCGAACCCGCCATGGCCACCGCTCCAAGTGCGAGGGCCGGGACTGCCAATAGGCGCATCTTCTTGTTCATCGGGAACTCCTCCATAGTGCGAATGGTGAGCGCCGTAAGGGCGGCGCATGCAGGCTATTCGACGTGAGTTGGGTCACGGATGGGTGAAGGATTGAAAGTATTGAAAAGGATTTGCGGCGTTCGCCGGTGGTGGAAGGCGGGAGGAGGGCCCGGTTCTTTGGAACAATAGGGGAATGCAGTCTTTGGGAAGCACAGGCAAGCCCGCCAGCCGGGGAATGAGCATGCGGATCGGAAGCACGGGGATGGCGGTCATGCTTGTCGTCTTCCTCGTTGCCGTTGTGTTCGCGGCAAACGAGAACGACGTCGTGGGGTGGCTTGTCGTTCTTGTGTCTTTGGGGTGGCTGCTCGTCTTCAGCTTCGTGGTCTTCACCCTCCGCTCGGCCGCGCGGAAGGCATCCGCCCGGCTCACCGAGGCGCAGGAGACCTTCACCGGTGCCCGTGGGCAGCGCGCAGGCGGCTCCGATGAAGCAACTAACGTGCGCAACGCGAAACTTGACCACAGCTTCAAGATCGTCCAGGTCCAGGTGGGTGTGGTCCGCGAATACCTCGGCAAGGACGAGGGAATGGTCGACCGCGCACTCGAAACGATCGAGATCACCTCACACAACGCCCGCTCCATGATGAAGGACGGCAGCGAGGGGCCCGTCGAAGGCACAATTGTCGATTAGGCGCCGGTCGATCAGGGCCCTGTCGACAAGGAACCCGGCGACCACGGGCGGCCGGGCGGGAGCGGCCCGGCCGGCATGCTTCGGGAATGCCCTCGGGGTAAGGTGGGTCGAGTGAGTCTGCCTTCCGATCTTTCGACGAAACCCCTGCGGATTGCCTCGGTCAATGTCAACGGAATCCGCGCCGCTTACAAGCGCGGCATGGACCAGTGGCTCCAAGGGCGGGACATCGACATCCTCTGCCTCCAGGAGGTCCGGGCGCCCGACGCCGTCGTCCGTGAACTGCTCGGGGATTCCTGGCATATCCAACACGCCGAGGCGGAGGCCAAGGGCCGCGCCGGAGTTGCAATCGCCTCGCGGATTGCGCCCGTCGCCACCAGGGAATCGATAGGTGACAGCTACTTCGAAACCTCCGGCCGGTGGGTGGAGGCGGATTTCCTCGTCAACGGCACCGCGCTGACCGTTGTCAGCGCCTACGTCCACTCCGGCGAGGCCGGCACGCCCAAGCAGGATGACAAGTACCGGTTCCTCGACACAATGGAGGCCCGGCTGCCCCAGCTCCGCAAGGAATCCGACCACGCACTGGTGGTGGGGGACCTCAACGTTGGGCACACCCCCCGGGACATCCGCAACTGGAAGGGCAACCTCAAGAAGGCAGGGTTCCTTCCGGAGGAGCGCGAGTATTTCGACCGGTTCTTCGGCGAGGACATCGGATTCGTCGATGTACAGCGTGCACTGGCCGGCGACGTCGACGGACCGTACACGTGGTGGTCCTGGCGGGGGAAGGCATTCGACAACGACGCCGGATGGCGCATCGACTACCACCTGGCCTCACAGGCCCTTGCCGCGCTGGCGGAAGGGGCGGTCGTTGACCGGGCGCCGTCCTGGGATACGCGCTTTTCGGACCACGCTCCACTGGTAGTGGACTACCGGCTTTAGAAACAGGAATCAGCACATGACGTCGAACCCACCCACCGGCCGCCGGCGCATCCTCTCCGGGATGCAGCCTTCGGCCGGGTCGCTCCATCTCGGCAACTACCTTGGCGCCCTCGTCCACTGGGTCCGCATGCAGGAGGAATACGACGCCGTCTTCTTCATCCCCGACCTTCACGCGATCACTGTGCCCCAGGATCCCGCGGAGCTCGCCGAGCGCACCCGGATCACTGCCGCCCAGTACATCGCCGGGGGCGTCGACGTCGACAAGGCAACGCTGTTCGTGCAGTCGCACGTGCCCGAGCACGCCCAGCTCGCCTGGGTGCTCAACTGCATCACCGGCTTCGGTGAAGCGTCCCGGATGACCCAGTTCAAGGACAAGGCCTCCAAACAGGGCGCCGACGCTTCGAGCGTGGGCCTGTTCACCTACCCGATCCTCCAGGCCGCCGACATCCTGCTCTACAAGCCTCAGGGCGTGCCGGTGGGGGAGGACCAGCGCCAGCACGTGGAGCTGAGCCGCGACCTGGCGCAGCGGTTCAACGCCCGCTTCGGAGACACCTTCGTTGTGCCCGAGCCGTTCATCCAGAAGGAATCGGCGAAGATCTACGACCTGCAAAACCCGACGGCCAAGATGTCGAAATCGGCGCCGTCCGCTGCAGGGCTGATCAACCTGCTCGACGACCCGAAGGTCACGGCGAAGCGCATTCGATCGGCGGTCACCGATACGGGGACGGCCATCGCCTTCGACCGGGAGGAGAAGCCCGGGATTTCGAACCTGCTGACAATCTACTCGGCGCTGACCGGACGCTCCATCGCCTCCCTCGAGGCCGACTACGAGGGCCGGATGTACGGCCACCTCAAGGTGGACCTGGCCGACGTGGTCGCCGAGGCACTTGGCCCCATCCAGGCCCGGACGGCCGAGCTGCTCGACGATCCGGCCGAGCTCGACCGGCTGCTGGCGAAGGGTGCCGCCAAGGCGAGGGAGACCGCAGCGGAGACCCTTGCCGCGGTTTACGCGAGGGTCGGGTTCCTCCCTGCCCCGGTCCGGGCGGGGGTTTTCTAACCCATGCGCCAGCGCACGAGCGAGCCCCAGACCCGGCAGGGGAGCGAACTGCTGGACGAGCGCAGCGCCGAGCGGCTTGAGCGTCCCGGGCCCGCCGGCCAGCGGACCAGCTGCGTGGGTGTCACGCTTCCGGTCCCGGAGCCGCTTGCGTCGGAACTGGAGCAGTGGCGGGCCTCTTTCGGCGACCCCATGGCAGCCCTCGTCCCACCGCACATCACCCTGATCACAACAACCCCCGCCACGGACTGGGAGTGGACGCTCGAGCATGTCCGCGCGGTGGCGCAGAAACAGGATCCCTTCACCGTCACGCTCAGCGGAACCGGCTCCTTCCGCCCGCTTTCGCCCGTGGTGTTCCTCCGCGTCCGCGAGGGGTTCGAGGCCTGCGTGAAGCTTCATTCGCGCCTCCAGCGTGGCCCCCTGGAGCGGGACCTCGAGTTCCCCTTCCATCCGCACGTCACCGTCGCCCACGACGTCAGCGAAGCGAGCATGGATGAGGCGATGGAACGGCTTCACTCCTTCGAGGCTTCCTTTACGGTACGTACTATGGGACTGTACGAGCACGAGCCGACCGGCCTGTGGAGACTGAGGGAAGAGCTTACCTTTGGCCAAGACCCTGAAGGCTGGGAGACCGCGGGCACCTGACCAGGTCTCGCCGGCCGACCGCGACAAGCTCGTCCTGAAGGCCCTTGAGGCGCGGCAGAACCTGAGCCGGCTGACCCGTGAAGGCACGCGGGGCCCGGCCCTTGCCGCAGCCCGGCTCGGCGTGATGATGGCCCGCCTCAGCGCGCTGCGCCCCATACGTGCCCTCCAGCTTTACGCACTGCGCCGCGGGGCGCTGCTTGCAGCAGGCATCGCCTATCGGATGTTCTTCGCCATCGCCGCGATGCTCATTGCG
This sequence comes from Arthrobacter sp. TJ-254, assembly GCF_058269175.1. Lineage (NCBI taxonomy): Bacteria > Bacillati > Actinomycetota > Actinomycetes > Micrococcales > Micrococcaceae > Arthrobacter > Arthrobacter sp. TJ-254. The sequence continues at coordinate 480,305 of NZ_JBZCNF010000003.1, forward strand.
GGGTTCTCCATCCTTGGACTGGTCATCGCCGGGGACACCCGGCTGCAGGAGCTGATCGTTGAGACGGTCGGTGCCACGACGCCGGGTCTCATCGACACCGGCGAGGGCGGGCTGGCCACCCGGGAGGAATTGTTCTCCGGTTCGGGCTTCGGCGTCGCGCTCGTGATTTCCACTGTCGTCATGCTCGTCTCATCACTCGTGTGGATGGCGGGAATCCGGGCAGGCATGCGGAGCATCTTCGCCCTGGGCCCGGTCACCGAAAGCGCAATGAAGGTCATCCTCAAGGACCTCGCGGTGCTGCTGGTCCTCGCCGTGGCACTGCTCGTGACGACGGGCGTCGGCTTCATCGCCAATACGATGGTTGATTTCGCGCTGGAGCTTGTGGGGCTCACCGAGGCGGCACGCCCGCTGACGCAGTTCGCGGGCTTCACCATCATGCTCATCCTCGACACCGCCGTCGCGGCCATCCTGCTCCACACCACCTCGGTGATCGACATGCCGCGGAAGGTCCTGCTGCAGGCGGCGCTTTTCGCCGGTGTTGGGAGCACGGTGCTGCGCACCCTCAGCGCGGCGCTGCTTGGCGGCGTCGGCAGCTCACCGCTGCTCGCGCCGTTCGCCGTGATCCTCGGTCTCTTCGTCTGGTTCTACCTGCTGAGCCAGGTCTACCTGATGGCGGCGGCGTGGGGAGCGATCGGAACGGCCGACGAGCACTCCGAGGCGGCCCTTGCACATCGGGAGAAGGCAGGCACGCTGCGACAAAAGAGCCGCAGGGGCCAGCGGGAGGCCTGACGCCGCACGCAGGGCGCCGCCGGGTGCCAGCGGCACCGCCGCCGGACACGGGGGCCGTACCGGCGGCGAGGAAGGCAGGGGAAGGCGCTGGGACAAGGAAAGGCAGCCCGCTTCCGGCGGACTGCCTTTCCTTCGTGCGTTTCGGCCGCGGGGCGTGCCTCGGGCCGAGGGCCGGTTTCCTGAGGAAACCTAGATCTTGCGGGTGAGGATCGCCTGCTTGACCTCTGCGATTGCCTTCGTCACCTGGATTCCGCGGGGGCAGGCTTCCGAGCAGTTGAAGGTGGTGCGGCAGCGCCACACGCCTTCCTTGTCGTTGAGGATCTCAAGGCGCATGTCGCCGGCGTCGTCGCGCGAGTCGAAGATGAAGCGGTGCGCGTTGACGATCGCGGCCGGGCCGAAGTACTGGCCGTCGGTCCAGAACACGGGGCAGGACGAGGTGCACGCGGCGCACAGGATGCACTTGGTGGTGTCGTCGTAGCGCTCCCTGTCCTCGGCGGACTGCAGGCGCTCACGGGTGGGCTCGTGGCCCTTGGTGATGAGGAACGGCATGATCTCGCGGTAGGACTGGAAGAACGGCTCCATGTCCACGATGAGGTCCTTCTCCACCGGAAGGCCCTTGATCGGCTCGACGAGGATCGGCTTGGAGGTGTCGAGGTCCTTGAGCAGGGTCTTGCAGGCAAGCCGGTTGCGGCCGTTGATGCGCATCGCGTCGGAACCGCAGACGCCGTGCGCGCAGGAGCGGCGGAACGAAACGGATCCGTCGTGCTCCCACTTGACCTTGTGCAGGGCATCGAGGACGCGGTCGGTGCCGTACATGGTCAGCTGCCATTCGTCCCAGTGCGCCTCGTCGGAGACCTCGGGGTTGTAGCGGCGCACCTTGAGCGTGATATCGAAGGAGGGAATCTCCCCGCCCCCCACACCGGCGGGCAGCTCGACCTTGGAGGCCGGCTCTTTTTCAATGGTTGGGGTGCTCATCAGTACTTACGCTCCATCGGCTGGTAACGGGTGAAGATGACCGGCTTGGTCTCAAGCCGGACGCCGCTGGTCTCGACGGCGGAGGGATCCTTGTAGGCCATCGAGTGGGTCATGAAGTTGGCGTCGTCGCGGTTGGGGTAGTCCTCCCGGAAGTGGCCTCCGCGGGACTCCTTGCGGTGCAGCGCGGCGGCCGCCATGACCTTGGCCATGTCGAGCAGGAAGCCAAGCTCCACGGCTTCCAGGAGGTCGAGGTTGAAACGCTTGCCCTTGTCCTGCACGGAGATGCGCTTGTAGCGCTCCTCCAGACCATCGATGACCCGCAGCGCCTCGAGGAGGGTCTCCTCGGTGCGGAACACCTGGACGTTGGCATCCATGATGTCCTGCAGTTCCTTGCGGATCTGCGAGACCCGCTCGCCGCCCTCGGAACTGCGCGCGGTGTCGAGCAGCGCCTCCGTGTCGGCAAGGGGGTTGTCGGGAATTTCGACGAAGTCGGCGGTGAGGGCATACTCGGCCGCGTAGATGCCGGCGCGCTTGCCGAACACGTTGATGTCGAGCAGCGAGTTGGTGCCGAGCCGGTTCGAGCCGTGAACGGAGACGCAGGCCACCTCGCCGGCGGCGTAAAGCCCGGGCACCACCGTGTCGTTGTCCTGCAGGACCTCGGCCTTGATGTTTGTGGGGATCCCGCCCATCGCGTAATGCGCGGTCGGGAACACCGGAACGGGCTCGGTGTAGGGCTCGACGCCGAGGTAGGTCCGGGCGAACTCGGTGATGTCCGGGAGCTTGGCGTCGATGTGCGCGGGCTCGAGGTGGGTCAGGTCGAGCAGGACGTAGTCCTTGTTCGGCCCCGAACCCCGGCCTTCACGGACCTCGTTCGCCATCGAGCGGGCCACGATGTCACGGGGGGCGAGATCCTTGATGGTCGGGGCGTAGCGCTCCATGAAGCGTTCGCCCTCGGAGTTGCGCAGGATCGCGCCCTCGCCGCGGGCGGCCTCGGAGAGGAGGATCCCGAGGCCGGCAAGGCCCGTCGGGTGGAACTGGAAGAACTCCATGTCCTCGAGGGGGATGCCGCGGCGGAAGGCGATGCCCATCCCGTCACCGGTCAGGGTGTGGGCGTTGGAGGTGGTCTTGTAGACCTTGCCCACGCCGCCGGTTGCGAAGATGACCGACTTCGCCTGGAAGACGTGGAGCTCCCCGGAGGCCAGGTCGTAGGAGACGACGCCGGCGACGCGCTTCTGCAGGCGCGTCACGCCGTCGACCGTCTCTTCCTGGTCCACCATGAGCAGGTCGAGCACGTAGTACTCGTTGTAGAACTCGACGTTGTGCTTGACGCAGTTTTGGTAGAGCGTCTGCAGGATCATGTGCCCGGTGCGGTCGGCCGCGTAGCAGGACCGGCGGACCGGGGCCTTGCCGTGGTCGCGGGTGTGGCCGCCGAAGCGGCGCTGGTCGATGCGGCCCTCGGGGGTGCGGTTGAACGGCAGGCCCATCTTCTCAAGGTCGAGGACGGCGTCGATTGCTTCCTTGGCCATGACCTCGGCTGCGTCCTGGTCGACGAGGTAGTCGCCGCCCTTGACGGTGTCGAAGGTGTGCCATTCCCAGTTGTCTTCCTCGACATTGGCCAGGGCCGCGCACATTCCGCCCTGCGCGGCGCCCGTGTGGGACCGCGTGGGGTAGAGCTTCGTCAGTACAGCCGTACGTGCGCGCTGCCCGGATTCGATGGCCGCGCGCATTCCGGCGCCGCCGGCGCCGACGATGACGACGTCGTACTTGTGGACCTGCATGCTTGTCGCTCTTTCTGTTGAACTAATGAAGAGTGCGCCCAGGGGTGCACTGGAAGCCGGGCCTAGGGGGCGGGGCAGTACGGTGCGGAGTGCGGAACGCCGTCGATAACGGGGCAGGGATCGAAGGTGAAGATCACCAGGGTGCCGAGGATCACGATGACGAGGCCCGCCGAGTAGAGCACGCCCTTGAGCCACATGCGGGTGGAGTTCTTATCGGCGTAGTCGTTGATGATGACCCGCACCCCGTTGGTGCCGTGCAGCATTGCCAGCCACAGCATCGTCAGGTCCCAGAACTGCCAGAGCGGGCTTGCCCACTTGCCTGCGACAAAACCGAAGGAGACCTGCTTGATGCCGTCGCCGGCCACAAGGCTCGTCCAGAGGTGAACGAAGATCAGGACGACCAGGACCACCCCGGAGAAGCGCATGAAGAGCCACGAGATCATCTCGAAGTTGCCGCGCGAGGTCTTGTTCCGGGTGTACCCGGGCGCTACCCGGCCGGAGCGGGGGGTGTCGATTGTGGGAACAGCCATGGCTTAGTGACCTCCGAAGACGACGGAAAGATGACGGATCGCGAAGGCGATCATTGTGACCGCCCACAGCCCGATTACGACCCAGAGCATCTGGCGGTGGTACTGGGGGCCCTTTTTCCAGAAGTCGACGGCGATGATGCGCAGGCCGTTGAACGCGTGGAGCACGATCGCCCCGACAAGGCCGAGCTCGCCGAGGCCGACCAGCGGGTTCTTGTAGGACTCGATGACGGCGTCATAGGCCTCGGGGGATACCCGGACCAGCGACGTGTCCAAAACATGGACGAGGAGATAGAAGAAAATCACTACCCCGGTGATGCGATGCGCTACCCACGACCACTGGCCTTCCCGGCCGCGGTAAAGGGTGCCTGCTGGTGTCTTCGGCATTGAATCCTCCCTGCATCGCATGGGCGTTAGCGTGAGTTCCGCGCAAGAATGACGCCCGTGCGAGAGCACTGTAAGTCAACAATAATCTAGGCTCCTGAAAGGATGGATTCAATTTAGGCTTCCCTATACTGTGAGCTTGTTTACATTGACAAGACCCGATCAGCACCGGGTGTCTTAAGTCCGGTCTTGCTGCGGCGGGCGTCTTCACTTGGGGAGTGTGGACTAACGTGGAAGAGATGAGCGATCAAAGGGCGGCTGCCCAGACCCAGAAGAGCGTCCTTGACCGTTTCCACGGCGTAATCCCGGCCGGTGGAGTGGGAACGCGCCTCTGGCCGCTGTCCCGCGCCGCAGCCCCGAAGTTCCTTCACGACCTCACCGGTTCGGGGAGCACCCTGATCCGTGCGACATACGACCGGCTGGGCCCGCTGTGTGCGGGCCGCACCATGGTCGTCACCGGCGTCGTCCACCGCCGCGCCGTCCTGGCGCAGCTGCCCGAGCTCGAGGACATGAACCTCGTGCTCGAGAGCGAGCCGAAGGACTCGGCAGCCGCGATCGGGCTCGCGGCGGCGATCCTCTACAAGCGCGACCCCGACATCATCATGGGGTCATTCGCCGCGGACCAGGTCATCACCCCCGTCGAAACCTTCCAGGCCGCAGTGCGGGAGGCCATCTATACGGCAGCGGAGGGGTACATCGTCACGATCGGGATCGAGCCCACCCACCCGTCAACCGGGTTCGGGTACATCCGCGCCGGCAACGCGCTGCACATCCCCGAAGCCCCGAGCGCTCACGCCGTCATCGAATTCGTTGAAAAGCCTTCGCAGGAGGTGGCCCTGGGCTACCTCGAGACCGGGAAGTACTCCTGGAACGCCGGCATGTTCGTCGCCCCGGTGGCGCTGATGCTGAAGCACCTCGAAGCGAACGAACCCGAACTCCACGCCGGGCTGACCGAGATCGCCGAGGCCTGGGACACCCCGAGCCGGGTCGAGGTCGCCCGCCGCGTGTGGCCGTCCCTGCCAAAGATCGCCATCGACTATGCAGTCGCCGAGCCGGCCGCGGCGGCCGGCGACGTCGCGATGATCCCCGGGCGGTTCAGCTGGGACGACGTCGGTGACTTCGCCGCTATCGGCCGGCTCAACCCCGCCACCGAGAACAATGACCTGAAGGTCATGGGCGAGGGGGCGCGGGTCTTCTCCGAGAACGCCTCGGGCATCGTCGTTTCGGACACCAAGAGGGTGATAGCGCTGATCGGCATCAACGACGTCGTCATCGTCGACACCCCCGATGCCCTGCTTGTGACAACGAAGGAACACGCCCAGGAAGTGAAGAAGGCAGTGGAGCACCTCCGCGCCAGCGGCGACACCGACGTCCTCTAGGGACCCCTCGGGCAGCCTCCCGGCCCCGGCGGCGGCACATGACGCTGTAACCAGCAGACCGGTTACGGTTCCGGGGGCAGGGGTCGCTAGGCTTGGAGCGTGGAAACCAAACGCCCCGAAGCAACCGCCGTCCCGCACATCGGCGTGTGGGTGGCACCCCTGCTGGGCGAGCTTGCCGAGTTCCGGCGCGACATTCACGCCCACCCCGAGCTTTCCTACGAGGAATACCGCACCACCGACCGCATCGTCGAACGCCTCGAGCAGGCGGGCCTGCAGCCCAAACGGCTCGAAAACACCGGCGTCTACGTCGATATCGGCGAGGGGCCGCTGCGGGTTGGACTGCGGGCGGACATCGACGCGCTGCCGATCGCCGAGGAAACCTCGCTGCCGTTCAGTTCGGTGAACCCGGGCATCGCCCATGCCTGCGGCCACGACATCCACACAACGGTCATGGTCGGCGTCGCGCTCGTGCTCAAGTCGATCGACTCCCAGACCCCGTTGAAGGGCTCGGTGCGCGTGATTTTCCAGCCCGCCGAGGAAATGATGCCAGGCGGTGCCCTCGACGTCATCGCCCAGGGGGTCCTGGCCGAGGTTCCGCGCATCCTTGCCCTCCACTGCGACCCCAGGATCGACGTCGGGCAGGTGGGCACCCGCATCGGGGCCATCACCTCGGCCTCCGACACCCTCCGGGTCGAGCTCACCGGGCGCGGCGGGCACACCTCCCGCCCGCACCTCACCGAGGACCTCGTCTTCGCCCTCGCTTCGATCGCCGTGAACGTCCCGGCGGTGCTGTCACGGCGCATCGACGTCCGCAGCGCGGTTTCCGTTGTGTGGGGTCAGGTCCACGCGGGCTCGGCGCCCAACGCCATCCCCGGCCACGGTTTCCTCTCCGGCACCCTGCGGTGCCTCGACGGTGAGGCCTGGGAAACGGCGGGGGACCTGCTCGACGAGGCGGTCCGGCAGGCCGCGGCGCCCTTCGGCGTCGACGTGGAGATCGAGCACATCCGCGGGGTGCCCCCGGTGATCAACTCCGAAGCCGAAACGGGCCTGCTCGAGGCGGCGGCGCGGGCAGAGCTCGGCCCCGACGCCGTCGTGCTGACGCCGCAGTCGATGGGCGGGGAGGACTTCGCGTGGATGACCCAGGAGGTGCCCGGGGCCATGATGCGCCTTGGCACCCGGTCCGCGAGCGGCGAGACGTACGACCTGCACCGCGGCGACTACAGCCCGGACGAGAGGGCGATCGCGTGCGGAGTGCGCGTGATGGCCGCCGCGGCAATGCGCGCGGTTCTCGGCCTGCGCCACTGACCTCCGCCCCCCGTGTCGGGGCGGGCAATTCCGGCCCTGCTATATAGTTCTTGTGTAACAAAACCCGAACAATGTCGGCGTGCCGAACGACGATGGTAGTGTCGCGCGTCACCCGCCCACTAGAGTGATCCCGTAAAGTGCTGCACCGAAGGTGTCGCCAGCGCCGCGCTTCGATCAGTGAAAACAGAGCTTCGAGTTCCTCTTTGACTCGTGACGGACACTCACTGGCCTTCCGCACGCGGGGCTAATTTTCTTTTCTGGAGGAATTTTGAAGAACTCACTGCGCACAACTCGGCGCGGCGCGGGACTTTCCGCTGCCGTCCTCGGCGTGTCTGCTCTTATTCTCAGTGGCTGCGGCGCGCCCCCCGCCGAAGAAGGCGGGGCAAACGCATCCGGCGAGCCCGTCGACTACCTGGGCTGCATCGTTTCCGACTCTGGCGGATTCGACGACCGTTCCTTCAACCAGTCGAGCTACGAAGGGCTGAAGAAGGCCGAATCCGAGCTCGGCATCAAGATCAACCAGGCCGAGTCCCAGGCCGAGACCGACTTCGGTCCGAACGTCGACACCATGGTCCAGGGCGGCTGCGACATGACCGTCACCGTCGGTTTCCTCCTGGCCGACACCACGAAGGAAGCGGCCGAGGCCAACCCCGACTCGCACTTCGCGATCGTCGACGACAACTCGATCGAAGCCGAGAACGTCAAGCCGATCATCTACGACACGGCTCAGGCGGCATTCCTTGCCGGTTACGCCGCGGCTGCCACCTCGGAGACCGGAAAGGTCGCCACCTACGGCGGAATCAACATTCCCACAGTGACCATCTTCATGGACGGCTTCGCCGAGGGCGTTGAGTACTTCAACGAGCAGAAGGGCGAGAAGGTCGAACTGCTTGGCTGGGACAAGGAAGCCCAGAACGGCACCTTCATCGGCAACTTCAACGACCAGGGCGCCGGCAAGACCAACACCAAGAACTTCATCAACGAAGGCGCCGACGTCATCATGCCCGTCGCGGGCCCCGTTGGCCTCGGCACCCTCGATGCGGTAATCGAGGCGAACAAGGCCGGCAAGAAGACAACGGTCGTCTGGGTCGACTCCGACGGCTACGAGACCGCCGGCAAGGGCGAGGAGTTCATCCTCACCTCGGTCATGAAGCTCATGGGCGACGCCGTCAACGAGGTCATCGCCAGCGACGTCGAAGGCAACTTCGACAACACCCCCTACGTCGGCACCCTGGAGAACGGGGGCGTTGCCCTTGCACCGTTCCACGACCAGGAAGCAAACGTTCCCGCCGAGCTGCAGACCGAGCTCGACGAGATTAAGGAACAAATCATCGCGGGCGAGATTACTGTGGACTCAGCAGCGAGCCCGAAGTAACCCCAAGAGATCAAGCGAACCGCTTTCCTCCTACGGTTCACCCGGGAGGAAAGCGGTTCGTTTTTGTGAACCGGCCCGGCGGATCCGACGCCGGCCTTCCTCACTCGAATTCCCGAGCACAGAACAGGTTGGATGAGTTGTGAAACTCGAACTCAAAGGAATCACCAAGCGGTTTGGTTCCCTGATCGCCAACGACCACATCGACCTTGTGGTCGAGCCGGGACAGGTTCACAGCCTTCTCGGCGAGAACGGCGCCGGCAAGTCGACGCTGATGAACGTCCTGTACGGCCTCTACTCACCAACCGAGGGCACGATCCTCGTCGATGACAAGCCAGTCACCTTCACCGGACCCGGTGACGCAATGGCTGCAGGCATCGGGATGGTCCACCAGCACTTCATGCTGGTTCCGGTCTTCACCGTCGCAGAGAACGTCGCACTGGGCAACGAGACCGTCAAGGCCGGCGGAATGCTCAACCTCGCCCAGACCCGCACCAGGATCCAGCAGATCTCCGACCAGTACGGGTTCGATGTCGATCCCGACGCCGTCGTCGAAGACCTCCCGGTCGGGGTCCAGCAGCGTGTCGAAATCATCAAGGCCCTCGTCCGCGACGCCGAGGTGCTCATCCTCGACGAACCGACTGCCGTGCTCACTCCCAAGGAGACCGACGAGCTGCTCGGCATCATGGGACAGCTGAAGGCCGACGGCAAGTCGATCGTCTTCATCTCCCACAAGCTCCGCGAGGTCAAGGCAGTGTCGGACGTCATCACCGTCATCCGGCGGGGCAAGGTCGTTGGGACGGCCGACCCCGACGCCTCAACCACCGAACTTGCCTCCCTCATGGTCGGCCGCTCGGTGAACCTCACCCTCCAGAAGGCCCCGGTGCGGCGTGGCGAAACCACTTTCAAGGTCCGCGACCTCACCGTTCGGGCAGCAAACGGCCAGCGCGTTGTCGACAATGTGAGCTTCGAGATCGCCGAGGGGGAGATCCTCGCCGTCGCCGGTGTCCAGGGGAACGGCCAGACGGAACTCACCGAGGCCATCATGGGGCTCCAGGACCATGTCACCGGCTCAGTAACCCTCGGCGGATCCGAACTGGTGGGCCGCAGCGTCAAGGAGGTCATCAAAGCCGGAGTCGGGTTCGTGCCCGAGGACCGCAGCGTTGAAGGGCTCGTCGGTACGTTTTCCGTCGCCGAGAACTTGATCCTGAACCGTTACGACCAGGCGCCCTTCGCGCGGGGGCTGAACATGGACTCCGCGCTGATCGCGAAGAACGCCGACGAGAAGATCGCCGAGTACGACGTCCGCACCCAGTCCGCTTCGGCCGCCGCAGGCACCCTGTCGGGCGGCAACCAGCAGAAGGTCGTCATGGCCCGCGAATTCTCGCGGCCCCTCAAGCTCTTCATCGCCTCCCAGCCCACCCGCGGCGTCGATGTCGGCTCGATCGAATTCCTTCACAAGCGCATCGTCGCGGAGCGGGACGGCGGCACCCCCGTCATGATTGTTTCAACAGAACTCGACGAAGTGCTCGAACTCGCAGACCGGATCGCCGTGCTGTACCGGGGCCGGCTGATGGGCATCGTGCCCGGCAACGCCTCCCGCGACGTCCTCGGCCTGATGATGGCCGGGATGCCCGCCGACGAGGCACTCAGCCAGGCCAATGAATTCCAAGGAGGGGACAAGTGAGTCCGCAGGAGAACCCGCCGGAGACCTCCGGCACCACCGGGGGCAGGCCCGAATCCCGCCGCGCGGCGCGCGAAGCCGGCAGGCAGGAGGAGCTCCGGCTCGAAGCGGCGGCAGAGACCGGCGACGGTCAGGTTCCCCCTCCCGCTGTTCCCGTGAGCGCGTCGAACCTTGCCGCGGCGAGTCCGGGCACTGAACAGCCGGTGCTTCAGCGCATCATGACCGGCAACGCGCTTGTCGCCGTCCTCGCCGTTGTCCTGTCGCTGATCCTGGGCGGGCTGCTGATCGCCATCACGAACGAGGAAGTCGCAAGTTCGGCCTCCTACTTCTTCTCGCGCCCGCTCGATACGATCGCCGCCGCCTGGTCGGCAGCGTCATCGGCCTACATCGCGTTGTTCGAAGGCTCGGTGTTCAACGCCAGCGGGACGACCTTCACGCGCATGATCTACCCCCTGACCCAGACCCTCACCGTCGCAACGCCGCTAATCTGCGCGGGACTCGGAGTGGCGCTTGCGTTCCGCGCCGGACTGTTCAACATCGGCGCGCAGGGCCAGATCCTCATCGGTGCGACCTTCGCGGCGTGGGTCGGCTTCACCCTCCACCTGCCCGTTGGAATCCACCTGCTGCTCGTGATCTTCGCCGGGATGCTCGGCGGGGCGCTGTGGGCAGGACTTGTGGGCGTGCTCAAGGCACGCACGGGTGCACACGAGGTGATCCTCACCATCATGCTCAACTACATCGCGGTGAACCTCGTGCTTTACCTGCTGAGCACGCCGGCGTTCCAGCGCCCGGGATCCACCAACCCCATCAGCCCGCAGCTCGACCCGACGGCGCTCTACCCGCCGCTGCTGGGAACGGGGTTCCGGCTCCACTGGGGCTTCGTGCTCGCCGTGCTGGCCACGGTCTTCGTGTGGTGGCTGCTGAACCGCTCCACCATCGGGTTCGAACTGCGCGCCGTCGGCGCCAACCCCAGCGCCGCCAAGACGGCGGGCGTGAGCGTCGGCAAGGGCTACATCGTGGCCATGGCCATCGCCGGTGCCCTCGCCGGACTTGCCGGGGTCGCCCAGGTCTCGGGCACCGAAAAGGTGCTCACTTCGGGAGTTGCCGCGAGCTTCGGCTTCGACGCCATCACTGTGGCGCTCCTTGGCCGCTCGTCGCCGTGGGGGACGTTCGCAGCCGGCCTGCTGTTCGGCGCCTTCCGCGCCGGCGGTGTCACAATGCAGGCCTCCACCGGCACGAGCATCGACATTGTGCTGGTGGTCCAGTCCCTCATCGTCCTGTTCATTGCCGCACCGCCGCTGGTGCGCTCGCTCTTCCGCCTGCCGGTGCCCGGCGCCATCCAGGCCGGCAAGGGCAGCAGGAACCGCACCGCCGCAGCCACCGGAGGCCAAGCATGAGTACCGCCACCACAGCAGCACCCGAGCGCCACGACAGCGGGCCCGGAACGGTCCGCAGCTGGAAGACGCCGATCCTCCTGAGCATCGTGGCCCTCGCGGCGCTGCTGCTCTTCGCCCTCGGAGCCCCCGGCAACGACGTCACGTTCCGCCTCTCGGATCCCAACGACGCCATTGTCCTGCCCCAGCTTGTCCTCTCCGCACCGGTGATCGGCTGGCTCACCTCGCTGCTGCTGATCGCCGGCGCGGCCTTCGCCATCCTCAAGACCAGGCGAGGGGAGCCCCTGCCGGTCTGGCTGCTCGTCGTCTTCGCCCTGGTCTTCCTCATCGGGTTCCTGACCTGGGTGGTGGGCAGTGCGCGCACGCCGAACGTTGCCCTGTACGGGCTGCTGGCGGGTTCGGTCACCCTGGCCGTGCCGCTGATCTTCGGCTCGCTCTCCGGTGTTCTCAGCGAACGCTCCGGCGTGGTCAACATCGCCATCGAGGGTCAGCTGCTCTTCGGCGCATTCGCCGCCGCGGTTGCGGCGTCCCTTTCCGGAAGCGCAATCGTCGGGCTCTTCGCCGCGGCGGCGGCGGGTGTGATTGTCTCGCTCGCCCTGGCGGTCTTCAGCATCCGGTACATCGTGAACCAGGTCATCGTCGGGGTCGTCCTCAACGTGCTGGTTTCCGGGCTCACCGGGTTCCTTTTCTCCTCGGTGCTCAGCCGGGACGCCGAAACCTGGAACACGCCGCCGCAGCTTCCCGTCCTGAGCATCCCGGTGCTCTCCGACATCCCGATCCTCGGCCCCATCCTGTTCGAGCAGACAATTGTTGGCTACCTGATGTACGTTGCCGTTGCCGTCATCTACGTCGCGCTCTACCACTCGCGGTGGGGCCTGCGCACCCGCGCCGTCGGCGAACACCCCAAGGCCGCGGACACGCTCGGCGTCAACGTCAACCGGATGCGCTTCATCAACGTCCTCCTCGCCGGCGTCGTCGCCGGTGTCGGCGGCGCCTTCTTCACCCTCGTGTCGGTGTCGGGCTTCGGCCGGGACATGACCGCAGGCCAGGGCTACATCGCCCTCGCCGCGCTCATCTTCGGCCGGTGGAATCCGCTCGGTGCGTTCTTCGCCGCCCTGCTGTTCGGCTTCGCGACGAACCTCTCCAACGTGCTGAGCCTGCTCGGCACCCCGGTACCCGACCAGTTCCTCAGGATGCTGCCCTACGTCGTGACGATCTTCGCCGTCGCGGGGCTCGTCGGCAGGTCCCGGGCGCCAGGAGCCAGCGGCATCCCGTACATCAAGGGCTGAGCGCCGCGCCGCGAACGCCCAGCAACACCAGCGCCGTCCGGGCAGCCGCCCGGACGGCCCAACGAACGGGGAAAACCCATGATTGAACCGGCAGACGTCCCCTGGGACGAGTTGACGGCCGCCGCAACCACGGCCATGGAGAAGGCCTACGCGCCGTACTCCAACTTCCCGGTCGGGGCAGCAGCCCTGACCGAGGACGGCCGAATCGTTACCGGGTGCAACGTTGAGAACGCGTCCTACGGCCTCACCCTGTGCGCCGAATGCTCCCTGATCAGCAACCTCGCCATGACCGGCGGCGGGCGGCTCGTGGCCTTCAGCTGCGTTGACCGCGCCGGAAACACCCTCATGCCGTGCGGGCGCTGCCGCCAGCTGCTCTACGAATTCCGGGCTCCCGGGATGCTGCTGCTGACCGTCAGCGGCGTCCGCACCATGGACCAGGTGCTTCCCGACGCCTTCGGACCCGACAACCTTTCCTGACGCGGCACCCCGCCGCCACCCCCAGCTCCCAAAGGTAGAAAACTCATGACCGAAGCCTTCGACGCCGTCGATATCATCCGCACCAAACGGGACCGCGGAACGCTCAGCCCCGAACAGATCGACTGGACAATCGACGCCTACACGCGCGGTGCAATCGCCGACGAACAGATGGCGGCGCTGAACATGGCAATCCTGCTCAACGGGATGGACCGTGCCGAAATCTCCCGCTGGACCGCGGCGATGATCGCCTCCGGCGAGCGCTTGGACTTCTCCTCCCTGGGCCGGCCCACGAGCGACAAGCACTCAACGGGAGGCGTCGGCGACAAGATCACCCTTCCGCTGGCACCCCTCGTCGCGGTCTTCGGGGTCGCCGTGCCGCAGCTGTCCGGACGCGGCCTCGGCCACACCGGGGGCACCCTCGACAAGCTCGAATCGATCCCGGGCTGGAGGGCGTACCTGAGCAACGAGGAGATGATGAGCCAGCTGGCCGCCGTCGGGGCAGTGATCTGCGCCGCCGGAGCGGGCCTTGCCCCGGCCGACAAGAAGCTCTACGCGCTGCGCGACGTCACCGGAACGGTCGAGGCGATTCCGCTCATCGCCTCATCGATCATGAGCAAGAAGATCGCCGAGGGTACCGGCTCGCTGGTGCTCGACGTCAAGGTCGGCACCGGCGCCTTCATGAAGACCCGCGAGGACGCCCTCGAACTGGCACGGACGATGGTCGACCTGGGCACCGACGCCGGCGTGCGCACTGTGGCGCTGCTGACCAACATGAGCACCCCGCTCGGACTCACAGCCGGCAACGCCATTGAGGTCCAGGAATCCGTCGAGGTCCTCGCCGGAGGAGGGCCGGAGGACGTTGTCGAACTCACGGTGCGCCTCGCCGAGGAGATGCTTGCGGCGGCGGGCGTCTCCGACGCCGACCCCGCAGCGGCCCTGAAGGACGGCCGGGCGATGGACGTCTGGAACCGGATGATTGAGGCACAGGGCGGCGATCCGCGGGCCGCGCTTCCGGTGGCCCGGGAATCGGAGACCATCTACGCCCCGGCCGACGGCGTGCTCGTCGAGCTCGACGCCCTGTCCGTCGGCGTGGCGGCTTGGCGGCTCGGCGCGGGCCGGGCCCGCAAGGAGGATGTCGTGCAGGCGGGCGCCGGGGTGCGGATGCACGCCAAGCCCGGGGCGCTTGTCCGGGCAGGGGAGCCGCTCATGACCCTGCTGACCGACACCCCGGAGCGGTTCGAGCGGGCCCGCCAGGCCCTTGCCGACGCCGTCGTCATCGCCCCCGAGGGATCGCGCCCGGCCCAGGAGCTCATCCTCGACAGGGTCTCCTAGGCCCTGCCGCTCCGGCGGCCGGTCCGCTCGCTGTTCCGCCGGACCGGCCCGCAGGGGTTTTTGGCCGCTGTGGGGGACTTAATCGGGGCCCTCCCTGATGCGTTCCGGTCCGCCGGGGAGCAGAATCGGTCAATGCTCAGTCAAGTTGACCCCGCGCAACGGCGCGGATCCAGGGCGCCGGATGGCTCCCCGTGGACCTGATCCTCTCCCTGCTCACAGGGATCAATTCCTGGGTCATCGACGCCGCGGCGCAACCCTGGGTGTACCTCCTGGTGTTCGTCTGCTGCACCGTCGACGGGTTCTTCCCGCCCTTCCCCAGCGAGTCGGTGGTGGTCGGCCTTGCCTCCCTGATCCTCACCCAGGGCCATCCCAACCCGTGGCTGCTGATGCTTGCCGCCTCGCTTGGCGCCTTCCTCGGCGACAACACCGCCTATGCCATTGGCCGGGGCATCGGGCTGACCCGTTTCCGGTGGATGCGGCGGCCCCGCATGCGCCGCTCCTTCGCCTGGGCGTCGTACGAACTGGACAAGCGGGCGGCCTCGCTGCTCCTGGTAGGCCGTTTCCTGCCGATCGGCAGGGTGGCCGTGAACCTCGCCGCCGGAACCACCGGTTACCCCCGGCGTCGCTTCGTCGCCCTGTCCGGGCTTGCCGGGGCCGTGTGGGGCGCGTACTCCGTGGGGATCGGTGCGCTGGCCGGAGCCTGGTTCACCGGGAACCAGCTGCTGGGCGTGGCAGTGGCAATCGCGGTGGCCGTGGTAATCGGCGTCGCCGTCGACCGGGTGCTCAGCGCGGTCTCCGGCAAGGGAGGGGCCCGGGCGCTCCCCGCGGCGGCAGGCCCGGACCTTCCCGATATCGAGCAGGCCGCCTGAGGGTGCGGCCCGAACGGGCCCCGCTGTAGGGTTGAAAGCGTGACTGACACCTCAAGCAACCCTGCCCCGGGCACCTCCTTCGATATCCGCAGCCTCCCGAAGGTCTCCCTCCACGACCACCTCGACGGCGGCCTCCGGCCGGCAACGATCGTTGAGCTCGCCGGCGAGATCGGCCACGAGCTGCCCACCACCGACCCGGATGAGCTCGGGCGGTGGTTCCGCGACTCCGCCGACTCCGGCTCGCTGGTCCGCTACCTGGAGACGTTCAACCACACTGTCGCCGTCATGCAGACACGGCCTGCCCTCGTGCGGGTTGCCCGGGAGTTCGTCGAGGATCTTGCCGCCGACGGCGTTGTCTACGGCGAGGTCCGCTGGGCGCCCGAGCAGCACACGGCGCAGGGGCTCTCCCTCGACGAAGCGGTCGAAGCGGTCCAGGAAGGCCTCGAGGCCGGGGTTGAGGCATCACTCGCCGCGGGCAGGGTCATCCAGGTCGGCCAGCTCATCACCGCAATGCGCCACGCCGACCGCGGCCGGGAGATCGCCGAACTCGCCGTGCGCCACCGCGACAACGGCGCCGTCGGCTTCGACATTGCCGGAGCCGAGGACGGATTCCCGCCCTCACGGTTCGCCGACGCATTCACCTACCTCGCCGAACAGCAGTTCCCCGTCACCGTCCACGCCGGCGAAGCCGCGGGCCTTGAAAGCATCGTTGACGCACTCGTCACCGGGCGCGCGCTGCGGCTCGGGCACGGGGTCCGCATCGCCGAAGACATCGGGATCGAATTCGACGACGCCGGAGACGAGGTCGGCATGGCCAACCTTGGCCGCATCGCGGCGTGGGTCCGGGACCGCGGGATCGCCCTTGAGCTGTGCCCGTCGTCGAACCTGCAGACCGGTGCCATCGCGGCGTTCGGCGAGGGCATCGAAAACCACCCCATAGACCTGCTCTACCAGCTGGGCTTCAAGGTCACGGTCAACACCGACAACCGGCTGATGAGCGGCGTCACCCTGAGCGGGGAGATGGAGCTCCTTGTCGACACCTTCGGCTACGACCTCGGCGACCTGCTGGAGCTGACGCTCAACGCCGTCGACGCCGCGTTCCTCCCGCTTGAGGACCGGGAAGCGCTCGTCGAGTACGTGATGGTCGGCTTCGACAGCGCCGCCTCCTAGGCACCCCGGGGCATGGGCAGGACACCCGAGCCAGGGAGCGATGGTGCGGGGGCGGCGATTGAGCGGCTCGTGCTTGTCATCGCCCAGCTGCGCGAGCACTGCCCGTGGATGGGCGCCCTGACCCATGCCTCGCTCGTCGAGTACCTGATCGAGGAGTGCTACGAGCTCGTCGACGCAATCGAGGCTCTCGAGGCTGGCGGGGCGCACCCCGGGCCCGCCGCCGGCCCGGCATCCACGGACGAGCGCGGGAGTTCACCAGTGACGCCCCGCGCCGGGGGAACGGTGGGCGCCCGGGACGAGCTGCGTGGAGAGCTCGGCGACGTCCTGCTGCAGGTGGTCCTCCATGCCCAGCTCCAGCGCGAGCGCGGCGGCTTCGGCATGCTCGAAGTGATTGAGGGGCTCACGCGGAAGATGGAGCGGCGCAATCCCCACGTGTTCCGCCCCGACGGATCGCTCCAGGAGAGATTCCCGGCCACGGTCGAGGAGATCGTGGACACCTGGCAGGTGGTCAAGAAGCAGGAGAGCCCGTCCCGGGAACCCTTCGACGGCATTCCCCGGCACCTTCCGGCACTGGCCCTGGCCGCCAAGAGCCTCGGGAGGGCGGCTTCCCTGCGCCCGGCCGCGCCACCGCCGAGAACCGACGTTCCGGCCGCCCCGCCGCTGCCTGCGCCCGCCACCGAGGAACAGTTTGGGGAGCAGCTTTTCGCACTTGCCCGGGCCGGCGTGGAGCAGGGCCTTGACCCGGAACGGGCGCTGCGCGCTGCCGTCGCCCGCTTCCAGGCCGCGGCCGGCGGAGCCGCTGGTGGTTCCTAGCGGACAGGGGGCAGCCGGAGGTCGGCAGGCATGGAAGGCCCGTCGGCAGGCGGGTGCTTCAACCGCCGCGGCCGGGACCTGGGCGGGACAGCGGTGTGCCCGAATCCCAATCACCGCACCTGGTGCGGATGTTGCAGGTGTGCCTCCCGCGCATCAGTGAGCCGGCATGACACGATAGCCACGCCCCGCGCCGCGCTGTCGCTGTCGGCGTCCTCCGCCGTGAGTGGAATGCGCGACGGACGCAGCCGTGGCTTATGCGAGCCGCACCAGCCCTTAGGAAGGCGCACCACCCGATGTCCCACCGAGCACGGAACCGCCCCCCGCGCGCCGCAGGGTTCACGCTGCGGCCCACCCGCAGCACGCTGAAGGCCTTCGCCCTTCCCGTTGCGGCATGCGTGGCGGTCCTTGGGGTTGCTGCGGTGGATATCCGTTCCGAGCTTGCCGAACGGGACCGCCTGGAGAGGGCCGCTTCGGCCCACTGTGCGGTTGTCGACCGCGCCGCCCTGGTCCCGGAGACAGGGGCGCTGTTCGGGGTGAACCTCGATCTTGAGGAAAATCCCCTCGCCGACTACGCAGATGCCCTGGGCCACGCCCCGGCGGTCAGCGTCTCCTTCACGGATTTCCCCTACGACGAGCGGGGGAGGGCCACCCTTGAGCGCGCCGCGGAGCAGATCCGTGACAGCGGCCGGATGATGCTGTTGACCCTCGAGCCCGTCCAGGGCCTCGAGGCCGTGACCGACGATGCCATCGACTCCCTGGCCGAGGACCTTGCGGCGTTGAACGCGACGGGAGTTCCGGTCATCGTGCGCTTCGCCCACGAAATGAACGGGTCGTGGTACGCGTGGTCCCAGGAGCCCGCGGAATACGTAGCCAGCTTCCGGAAGATGGCCGGCGTCATTCACGCCAAGGCTCCGGGGTCGGCAATGATGTGGGCGCCGAACTACGGGGGCGGCTACCCCTTCGTTGAAGGGCAGTACAAGGCCGAGCCGGGAACCGCCGCCTTTGCCGCCCTCGATACCGACGACGACGGCGCCCTGACGAGGACCGACGACCCCTACGCCCCCTACTATCCCGGCGACGACGCGGTCGACTGGGTTGGCATGTCGATCTACCACTGGGGCTCGGAGTACCCGTGGGGGGAGAATGAACTGCCCGAGCCCGGCAAGTTCATCGAACAGCTCACCGGAACCTACTCCGGAGCCAACGGCGACCACAGTGCGGTGCCCGACTTCTACGCCGTCTACGGGCGCGACCACGCCAAACCCGTCGCCATCCCCGAAACCGCGGCCCTCTACGCTCCCGGCGGCAGCGGGGCCGGTGAACTGGACCTCAAGCGCGCCTGGTGGGAGCAGCTCTTCGCCCCCGAGATCCCCGAGGACTTCCCGCAGCTGAAAATGATCAACTGGTTCGAATGGAACAAGCACGAGTCCGAGGTTGACGGACCGGTGGACTGGACGGCGACGCGCACCGCGGGGGTGCACGGTGCCTTCACCGCAGCCCTTCCCAGCTGGCTGCGGTACGCCCCCGACACCGCCTGCACGCTCGTATCCCCGTGACGCCGGCCGGCTGACCGGCCCCGATCCCAAATCGGCCGGAACAGACCAGCCCGCTTTAGACCAGCCGGCTTCAGACCAGCCGAATACAGGTCAGCGGGTTCTGATCCTGTGTGGTCCACGCAGTGGCGAAGTGAAACGCCCAACCCTGCCTTCATAGGGCGCGGTCGGGATCCCTGCTTCCTGGGCGGTTGTCGCAGCGATCAGGCCCTCGAATGTTTCCGCATGAGGATCCGGGTGCGGAGGCGCTGAATGTGAGGCATGATGCCATAAATCACGATGGGAACCGCGACAGTGGCAAGGACGAAGGTGCGCAGAACAGGATTCAGCATTGCCAGCCAGGGCCCGAATACGAGGTTAAGGATGGTCAGTGTGGGGAAGACGGCCACCCAGATCATCAGCGCCAGCTGGTGTTTGCTCGGCGGCCCGGGGCGGTAGGGCGCGGTGGATGTTGACGCTGATGCTTCGGGAATGCTGGAGTTCATAGATTTCCTTGAGGTGTGGATTACGTTCACTTAGCGTTGCCGACCACATGTAAGAGGCTGGGACTGTGGTTTATTCCCTCCCGCTCAATGCGGGCGAGGGGCCAGCGTCAAGAGCCTACGTTCCCTCGGTCGCCGGGCCGAGAACCTGGAAGACGCTAGGTGGACGACCACGTGTGCAGCGTGGTGGATTCCTATCCTATTCCCGGTTGTCTTCTTCGCCCCGGTGTTCCGGTACGAAGAGGGCCGGTCCCTGATCCGCCCGTCACCAGTCAGCCGGTCTCCGCAGGCGGTTCGACGGACCGTGCGTCGAAGATCCGCAGCAGGGCACCAATCTCCTGGTGGGCCGTTGTGGGATGGCGGAAGTGCTGGTGTGCTTCGACCACGTAGTGCGTGCGGCGGCCCTCCTTGAGGCGTTGGAGGTATCCGGCGTCCTCCAGGTCCTTCAGGATGTGAAGGGTCGCCCTCGGGGTGATCCCTACCCGGCCGGCGATGTCCTGGACCAGCATGTGCGGCTCCGCGGCCACGGTCAGGAGCACGTGGCCGTGGTTCGTGAGGAACGTCCACGGCGGCCGCCGCGGAGGTGTGGGGGACGGGCCGGACGCTGCCGCTGCGCCGTCGCCGTCGGCGTCGCTGGCGACGGCTTCTGATGTTCTCATGGTGGGTCCTCCTGGCTCCGGTTTGCGGTAGGTAAGGCTGCGGTGGAGACTCCTGCGGTCGGGGCTGCTGCGGTAGGGATTCGGTGGGCCGGCGGCCTGGGACCGCGCGGTTCCCTGCAGGGAACCGCGCGGTCCCAGNTGCGTTCCCCTGAGGGGACCCCCGCGGTCCCAGGAGTCAGCGGTCTGCCCGCTCGGCCTCCTTCTCCTCCCTGCGGCGCCGGCCCCACAGGGGTTCAATGGCCGCGATCTCCTCGGGTTCGGCGTTGCGGAACGGCGGAGCGGGCGAGGCCGGGAGTTCGTGCCTTTCCTGGCCCCGGGTCGCAATGAGGCTCGCTGCAATGGAGACGCTGAGGATCACGGCAATGACGGCAAGCGAGATGGGCGTCGGGATGTAGTAGACGTCGATCTTAAGGGCCATTTTAATGCCGACCCAGATCAGGACGAGAGCCAGTCCGGCCTTGAGGTAGACGAAGCGGTGGATGAGGTCGGCGAGGAGGAAGTACATGGCGCGCAGTCCAAGGATGGCGAAGGCGTTGGCGGTGAAGACGAGGAACACTTCGTCGGTGACCGCGAAGATCGCCGGGATGGAGTCGACCGCGAAGATGATATCGGTGACTTCAACCATCACCAGGACCGCCAGCAGTGGCGTTGCAAGCAGCACCGAGTTGCGGCGGATCAGGAACCGCTGGCCGTGGAAGGCGTCCGTCATGGGGACATGGCGGCGGAACAGCCTGAGGGCCCGCGACTTTTCCGGATCGATGTGTTCATCGCGCTGGCGGAGCATCTTGTACCCGGTGTAGAGCAGGAACGCGGCGAAAAGGTAGAGCACCCAGCCTGCGCTGGCGATGATTGCCGCTCCGGCCGCGATGAAGATGGCACGGAACACGAGGGCGCCGAGGACTCCAAAGAACAGCACCCTGTGCTGGAACTCGCGGGGGACGGCGAAGAAGGTGAAGATGATCGCCCAGACAAAGACGTTGTCGACGGCGAGGGATTTCTCGATCAGGTAGCCCGCAAAGTACTGCTGCCCGAACTCGGCTCCCCAGAACCGCCAGATCACGGCGCCGAAGGCGACGCCGAAGAACACCCAGACAACTGACCATGCCGCCGCCTCACGCACCCCGATGACGTGGGCGCGGCGGTGGGCGAAGAGGTCGACGAGGAGCATCAGGAGGATAAAGCCGATCACGGCGGCCCACACCCATAGGGGAACAAACATGTAAACCTGCTTCCAGTCAGTAACAACCAACTGGAGGTCTCTCCCGGCCGCAGTGCCCGGCCTGTTCACCGGAAGGCGCCGGGGCCTTCGTACTGACGATGAACGGGATAAGGGGATACTCCCCTCCACGTAGAAACAAGTGAAGCACACTTCACCTAAACGGAAAAGACCCCGGATGCGCCGAGCGCCCGCCGCCCGCAGTCAAGGCCGAGTGTTGACGGCGGATTCGGCCCCGAACGCCTAGTTCACCCGGCGGTGAACTAGGCTAGAGGTGACACTGCCGTTGCTTTTGACACTGCCGTCCAACCCGGTGCGAATTTCTCCACTCCAACGAACAGGAGCATTTCCATGGCAATTATCGACGCCATCCACGCAAGGGAAATCCTTGACTCCCGCGGCAACCCCACCGTCGAGGTCGAAGTACTGCTCGACGACGACACGTTCGGCCGCGCCGCCGTTCCCTCCGGCGCTTCAACGGGAGCCTTCGAGGCAAACGAACGCCGCGACGGCGAAAAGAACCGCTACCTCGGCAAGGGCGTCCTGCAGGCCGTCGAGGCAGTCATCGAGCAGATCCAGCCCGCGCTCCTCGGCTTCGACGCCGCCGACCAGCGCGCCATCGACCAGGCGATGCTCGACCTCGACGGAACCGAGAACAAGTCGAGCCTCGGCGCCAACGCCATCCTCGGTGTCTCGCTGGCCATCGCCCGTGCCGCCGCAGAATCCTCCGCGCTGCCCCTCTACCGCTACCTCGGCGGCCCCAACGCACACGTGCTTCCCGTCCCGCTCATGAACATCCTGAACGGCGGCTCACACGCTGACTCCGACGTCGACATCCAGGAATTCATGATCGTTCCCCTCGGTGCCTCCTCCTTCTCCGAAGGCCTGCGCTGGGGTGTTGAGGTCTACCACGAACTGAAGGCCGTCCTCAAGGAAAAGGGCCTCGCCACGGGCCTTGGCGACGAAGGCGGCTTCGCGCCGAACCTTCCGTCGAACCGCGACGCACTCGACCTCATCACCACCGCGGTTGAGCGGGCCGGCTACACCGTCGGCACCGACATCGCGTTCGCCCTCGACGTCGCAGCCTCCGAGTTCTACAAGGACGGCGTCTACACCTTCGAGGGCAAGTCCCTGAGCACCGCCGAAATGAGCACCTACTTCGAGGAACTCGTGCGCGACTACCCGCTTGTCTCCATCGAGGATCCCCTCGACGAGGAGGACTGGGACGGCTGGAAGGCCCTCACCGCCGCCATCGGCGACAAGGTGCAGATCGTTGGTGACGACCTCTTCGTCACCAACCCCACCCGCCTTGAGCGCGGCATCAAGAACGACACGGCGAACTCGCTGCTGGTGAAGGTCAACCAGATTGGAACGCTCACCGAGACCCTCGACGCGATCTCCATGGCGCAGCGGGCCGGTTACACGACGATCACTTCGCACCGCTCCGGTGAAACCGAAGACACCACGATCGCCGACATCTGCGTTGCCACGAACGCGGGCCAGATCAAGACCGGCGCGCCGGCGCGCTCCGAGCGGGTTGCCAAATACAACCAGCTCCTGCGCATCGAAGAGGAGCTCGACGACGCGGCACGCTACGCCGGCCGCAGCGCCTTCCCGCGTTTCACTGCCTAGTTGAACCGGAGGGCGGTTACCCTCGTAGGACGGGATCATTGATTCCGGCACAAGCACCACCCGAGGAGTAACATGTCAGCCCGCCGACCCAACGTGCCGCGCGCCGTCCGCCCCTCGCCCTCGGCGGGGCGGACGGCAGCGGGCACCGGCGCAACGTCCGGACGGGCGGCGGGCGCGCACGAGTCAGGCGCTCCGGCGCCCGGCGCGCACGACCCCGTCGTTCCGGCGCCGGGCGGCGCCGGACCCCGCAGCACCGAGCCGGGGCGCGGCCCCGCCCGGCCGCCCCGGGCGCAGGCAAGCCCCTCCCAGGCGCGTGCCGCGGAAAGGGAGCAGCTGGCCGGAGCCATCCGCCGTGCGGGCTCGAGCGTGGTCCGGCCCAAGAACCGGGTCATCATTCCCGCCGAGGACGCCAAACCCATTCCGGCGCAGTCGTTTTCCGGGCGCCTGCTTGCCCTCGCCGTCGTCCTGATCGCCGTGACGGTGCTCCTCGCCCCGTCGATCAGCACCTACCTCAAGCAGCAGGGCGAACTCCAGACCCTGCGCGAGGACATTGCGAGGCAGGAGCAGATCCAGGAAGAACACCGCGCGGACCTCGCACGGTGGAACGACCCCGCCTACATCAAGCAGCAGGCCCGCGACCGGATCTTCCTCGTAATGCCCGGGGAGAAGCGCTACCTCGTCAAGGGCGGCGCCGGCATTGAAGAGTCATCCGGCGAGGGGTCGCAGGACCAGCCCGAAGACCTGCCCTGGGTCGATTCGCTCTGGGACTCGGTTTCCCGCGCTGCGACCGACTAACCGCCGGCGCACAGCCGGAGCACTACATACAACCTGCCGAAGGAATGTTTCCCGTCGGCAGCAGGAAGGACCCCCAGTGGCTGAGCAGGACCAGCACACCCCAACCGACAAGGACCTGGAGGTTCTCAGCCGGCAGCTGGGGCGGCCGGTGCGCGACGTCGTCGAAATCGGCGCGAGGTGCGTCTGCGGGAACCCCCTCGTTGCCACCACAGCCCCACGGCTGGGCAACGGCATCCCGTTCCCCACCACCTACTACCTCACCCATCCGGTGATCACCGCCGCGGTGTCCCGGCTCGAGGCAGAGGGTGTCATGAGCGAGATGACGGCGCGGCTCGGGGAGGACGCCGGCCTGGCAGGACGCTACCGCGAAGCACACGAGGCCTACCTTGAGGCGCGCCGCGCCGTCGGTGAACGCGCCGGCGTGGGCCCCGTGCCCGAGATCGACGGCGTCTCCGCCGGGGGCATGCCCTCGCGCGTCAAATGCCTTCACGTGCTCGTCGGGCACTCCCTCGCAGCCGGTCCGGGCGTGAACCCCCTCGGGGATGAAGCGATCGAGGGGATCCGGTCCTGGTGGACCGTCGACGCCTGCTATTGCGAGGGGGCCTGGGACACCGGCGGCGACGTCCCGAGCGCGGACCTCAGCCGGCACACCAAGACCCAGGGCCTGAGCCCCGAAGAACTTGAACGCAAGCGCGCCGCCCGCCGCAACCAACCCCAGGGGGACCAGTGAGAACAGCAGCAGTCGACTGCGGCACGAACTCCATCCGGCTTCTCATCGCCGATATTGACGACGCCGGGGTGTTGACCGACATCGAGCGCCAGATGCGCGTTGTCCGCCTGGGGGAGGGGGTCGACGCCACCGGCCGGCTTTCCGAGGCAGCACTGGCCCGCACCTTCGCCGCGACCGACGAATACGCCGACCTGATCCGCCGCCACGACGTGCCGGAGGTCCGCTTCGTTGCGACGTCGGCCTCGCGCGACGCCGAGAACCGTTCCACGTTCGTCGACGGCATCCGCGAGCGCCTCGGCGTGGAGCCGGAGGTTGTCTCGGGCCAGGAGGAGGCGTCACTGTCGTTCAACGGCGCAGTGAGCGTTCTTGACGTGCCCGACACCGAAACCGTTCTCGTGGTCGACCTCGGCGGCGGCAGCACCGAGTTCGTTGCCGGACGCGGCGGCACCGTGGTTGCCGCGCGCAGCATGGACATAGGCTGCGTGCGCTTCACGGAACGCTTTCTCACCACCGACCCACCGACGGCGGAGGAGATCGCCGCCATGGAGCGCGAGGTCCGGAACCTGATCCGCGAGGCGGGGCGCGACGTGCCGCTGGAGTCGGTGACCTCGCTGGTCGGGGTGGCCGGAAGCATCACCACTGTCACCGCGCACGCCCTGGCCCTGCCCACCTACCTCCCGGAGCGGATCCACGGGGCACGCCTTGGCACTGCAAGAATCAGCGCCGCCGCCGACGACCTGCTGCACATGGACCGGGCGGCGCGTAAGGCCCTTCCCTATATGCACCCGGGCCGCGTTGACGTCATCGGTGCAGGCGCCCTCATCTGGAAGTGCGTGGTTGAACACCTCGCGGAGGTCACCGGCGGGCGTGTCGACTCCGCCGTCGCAAGCGAACACGACATCCTTGACGGCATTGCCCTGAGCATTGCCGGACGTGGAGGCGCCAATGCATAGGAGTGCCGATTCACGCTCCGGAGGCCGAACACCCGCGGCCCGGCCGGTACGCCCGGCGCGGGGAAGGCCACCCCGCCTTGCACCTGACGGAGCCCCGGAAGCCCGGCGCCGGCCGCCGCGCCGCCCCGTGCATGGCCGGCCGTCCGGACACGCCCGCGCCCTGCCCGCAGCCGTCGCCGTCCTGATCAGCGCCGCACTCGTCCTTCCCGTCGGGGCCGCGCCGGCCGCCGCCGACGCCATCCGGGAAAAGGAGTACTGGCTCAAGGACTACGGCATCACCGAAGCCTGGAAGACCACCCAGGGTGAAGGGGTGAAGGTCGCAGTCATCGACAGCGGCGTCGACGGCACCCACCCCGATCTCAAGGGCGCCGTCGTCGGGGGAACCGATCCCTCGGGAGCCGGAAGGCCGGACGGGCAGCAGGGACTGGGCGAGGTGCCCGAACACGGGACCCTCGTTGCGACACTGCTTGCCGGCCGCGGCCACGGCTCCCGGCCCACGACCACCCCGAAGGAATCCGCCGCCCCGTCCACCGGAGCCCTCGACGGGCACGGCCGCGGCCCCGACGGCATCGTTGGCGTCGCACCCAAGGCCGACCTGCTGGCCGTCTCGGTCTGGATCGAGGGTCAGAACAGCGGCCCGAATCCTGCCGGGGTGAGCACCGACGAGCAGATCCCCAACGCCGTGCGCTGGGCGGTCGACAATGGCGCCAAGGTCATCAACATGTCCCTCGGCAGCACCTCAACGACCTGGCCCGAAAGCTGGGACGACGCCTTCCTCCATGCGGAGAAGCACGACGTCGTGATTGTTGCGGCGGCCGGAAACCGCGCCGGCGGGCTCACCCAGGTGGGGGCCCCGGCCACCATTCCCGGCGTCCTTGCCGTCGCAGGCCTTGACCGGCGGGGAACGGCGAGCCGGGAGTCCTCCTCCGAAGGCATCAGCATCGCCGTTGCCGCACCATCCGAGAACCTCGTCGGCGGACTGCCCGGAGCCTTCTATGCCGACTGGTCGGGCACCTCCGGGGCCGCACCACTGGTCTCGGGCGTCGCTGCGCTGATCCGTTCGGAGCACCCCGAACTCAGTGCCGGCCAGGTGGTCAACCGGATCATCGGAACGGCCCGCGACGCCGGTGCCCCCGGATTCGACACGATCTACGGGCACGGCATCATCGATGTCGCGGCCGCCGTCAACGCCGACATCGCCGTGCCCGAGGCGAACGGTCTGGGCAGCATGAAGGAATGGATCTCGGTATACCGGCGCGGGAAACCCGCACCGGAAACCGCGTCGCCGGCTCCGGCCACGCAGGCACCGGCACCGGACATCCCGGAGCCCAAGGCACCGGTGGCCGACGAGAGCACGGGTGCGGCGGACCTCCTGCCGGCGGGCGTGGTGCTCGGGTTCTCCGGGCTGTTCGGCGTGCTTCTTGTGGCGGGGTCGCTGCATCTGATCCGGGTCCGCCGCACCGCCGCCCAGAGCCCGGAAACGCGGAGCAATGACACCGGTTCGCTCCCGGCCGCCCGCGACAATCCGGCCGGCGACAACGGTTCATCCGCCTTTCCCGCAACTTAGTGAAGATTTTCACAAAGTCCGGTAGCATCGTGGCATGGCATCGAACCCACAGTTCTCCGATCGTCCGCGCATCCTCGTAGTGGGGGGCGGTTACGTTGGGCTCTATGTAGCCCACAAGCTGCAGAAAAAGGTCAAGTCCCACGGTGGCATCGTCACCCTGGTCGACCCGCTGCCCTACATGACCTACCAGCCGTTCCTGCCCGAGGTTGCCGCCGGCAACATCGAGCCCCGGCATGCGGTGGTCTCGCACAGGGCGCACCTTCAGGACACCGAGCTGATCACCGGCAAGGTCACCTCGATCGACCACGCGGGGCGCAAGGCCGTCGTTGAGCCGGCAGGCGGCGGAGAGCCGTTCGAGCTCGGCTACACCGACGTCGTCATGGCCGCGGGCGCCATCACGCGCACGTTCCCGATCGAGGGCCTCAGGGAAGAAGGCATCGGCCTCAAGACGATCGAAGAGGCCGTCGCACTGAGGAACCAGATCCTCGAGCGCATCGAGACCGGTTCGCTGATGCCCGCCGGCCCCGCACGCGACCGCGCGCTCACCTTCGTCGTCATCGGCGGCGGGTTCGCCGGCATCGAGGCGATCACCGAGATGGAGGACATGGCCCGCGACGCCGTCAAGAAGAACGGCCGCCTCACGCGCTCGGACCTGCGCTTCGTCATGGTCGAGGCAATGGGACGCATCATGCCCGAGGTCACCGAGCAGCAGGCCGTGTGGGTCGTTGAGCACCTGCGCTCCCGCGGCATCCAGGTGCTGCTGAACACCTCGCTGGCAAGCGCCACCGACGGCAACCTCAAGCTCATCAACATGCCCGACAAGACTCCGGCCGACGAGTTCGAAGCCGACACCCTCATCTGGACCGCCGGTGTCCAGGCCAACCCCATGGTGCGGTCCACGGACTTCCCCATCGACGAGCGCGGGCGCCTCCGGGCCAATGCCGAACTGCGCATCACCGGGGACGACGGGCCGATCGAGCACGCCTGGACCGCAGGCGACGTCGCGGCCGTGCCCGACCTCAGCGGCGGGGGAGTGGGAGGCTTCTGCGTCCCCAACGCCCAGCACGCGGTGCGCCAGGCGAAGCTGCTCGCGAAGAACATCTACGCCCAGAACTACGGCGTGGGCAACGTCCGCCAGTACAAGCACACCAACCTCGGCGCCGTTGCAGGCTTCGGCACGTTCAAGGGCGTTGCGAACATCATGGGCTTTGGCATGCGCGGCTTCCCGGCATGGCTCGCCCACCGCGGCTACCACGGCCTTGCAATGCCCATGTACGAGCGCAAGGCTCGCGTCATTTCGAACTGGACGATGAGCTTCATCTTCGGCCGCGACATCGCCCCGATTTCGGACCTGCAGAGCCCGCGCCGCCAGTTCCAGGAAGCTGCAACGCCCCAGGCGAAGAAGGCCCCGGCGCTCCAGAGCGCCCCTCCGGCCCCTGCCGGCAAGGCGGCCGCATCAGACGAGAAGGCAGCGACAAAGGCATAGTCGCAGCCCTCATCCGCCCGGCGGCGGCTTTGCCTGTAGAGGCGGGGCCGCCGACGTCCCATCTAAGCAGTCCCGCTTAAGGCGTCCCGTTTGAGCAGTCCCACTCGAGCCGTCCTGCGGAGGCTGTCCCGCGGACGAGCGGCTCCCTGCCGTCCTGCGCGGCCGCCGGCTTCCCTACACGGCTCTCCCTCGTCCCAAGACCCCTTTCGGCTTGTCCGCGCCGTGTCTGGCCCTAAAGTCCCTGCGGAAGGGGAACGCTCCCCCGCCCCCGGGCCGGCCAGGGAACCGGTCGTCCACTGATCGAGATATTCTTGGGAGTGCCGCCGTCACCGCTGGCGCGGCGCCCCAGTAGCCCAATGGCAGAGGCAGCAGACTTAAAATCTGTTCAGTGTCAGTTCGAGTCTGACCTGGGGCACAACACTTCCCGGATTCCCATCCTGTCAAGAGGCCCGCCGGTACCGGCGGGCCCCGCCGGCTCTGCGCACCCGGACCCCGCCGGCTCTGCGCACCCGGACCCCGCCGGCTCTGCGCACCCGGACCCCGCCGGCTCTCCGCCCTCCCCCCGCAGGGCTCCGCACCCGGACCCCGCATCCTTCGCGGCCCGACCCCGCGACCCTCCGCCCGACCCGCGACCCTCCGCCCTCCCCCCAGCCCTCCGCCCCTCCGAGGCGGATGCGCCGGCGGCCCCAAGGATCCGCCGGCGCATCCCGCGCCGTGGGAGGCCGTCCGGTCCGAAACCAGGAGTGCTCAAAGGGCCACCGGTTCGGACTCCTTGAGCTGCTTTGAACCGCCGCCGGGAGTGCAGTGTCAACCCCCGAATGCGGAATCTGTGACGAGCGTTACAAGGATGTAACCGGATTCCCTTATGTTCGACACGAATTTGCATTAGCTTTTCTACATGCCAGGAACACCTGGCGATCGCATCAAAGGCTAAGAACGCCTTTCGGTCGAGGAGACAAATTCATGACTGTTACACGCAACCCCGTGCGGCTTGGCATTGGGGAGAATGCCCCGCGGGCGGCGAAGATCGCGGCCCTGAGCCTGGGCATCGCGCTTTTTGCCTCAGGCTGCGGCGGATCCAATGCACCGGAGACCGGGGGTGGCGAAAGCTCGGCACCCGCTGAGGCTGCCGGCGCACTGTCCTGTCCCCCCAGCGAAGGCGGCAAGGCTGCCGAGCCCGGCGAAAAGGGCGATCCCTCAGCTGTCCCTGAAGCGAAGACCGTCACCGACACCCCGCTGAAGCTCGGCACCCTGCTTCCCACGACCGGCACACTTGCATTCCTCGGCCCGCCCGAAATTGCGGGCGTCAACCTCGGCGTCAAGGAAGTCAACGAGGCCGGCGGCGTCCTCGGCAAGGACATCTCGGTCGTTCACCGCGACTCCGGCGACACCACGACCGACATCGCCACCCAGTCCGTTACGGACCTCCTGTCCCAGGACGTGAGCGGCATCATCGGTGCTGCGTCCTCGGGCGTTTCGAAGACCGTCATCAACCAGATCACCGGTGCGGGTGTCGTGCAGTTCTCTCCCGCGAACACCTCCCCGGAGTTCACTGATTGGAAGGACGAGGGCCTCTACTGGCGCACCGCACCGTCCGACGTTCTCCAGGGCCGCACCCTTGGCAACTACATCATGTCCTGCGGCGCACAGACCGTCGGCATGATCGTCCTCAACGACGCCTACGGCACCGGTCTGCAGAAGAACATCACCGAGACCGTCGAAGGCGCGGGCGGACAGGTTGTCGCAGCCGAACTCTTCAACGAGGGTGACTCGCAGTTCAGCAGCCAGGTCGACGCTGTCGTCGCGGCAAAGCCCGACGCCATCGTCATCATCACCTTCGACCAGGCCAAGAGCATCGTTCCCCTGCTTACCGGCAAGGGCATCGAGCCGAGCAGCATGTTCATGGTCGACGGCAACACCACCGACTACAGCAAGGACCTGGAGCCTGGCACCCTTGAGGGCGCCCAGGGCACCATCCCCGGCCCGTTCACCGGTGAGACCTTCCAGAAGGCACTCCTCGAGATCGACCCCGACCTGACCAGCTGGAGCTACGCAGGCGAGAGCTACGACGCCGTCAACCTCATGTCCCTCGCGGCTGAGGCTGCAGGCAGCACCGACGGTAAGGCAATCGCGGCCGAGCTTGAGGGCGTGTCCAAGGACGGCGAGAAGTGCTTCGACTTCGCGGGCTGTGTGACGCTCCTGCGCAACGGCGAAGACATCGACTACGACGGCATCTCCGGACCGGTCTCCTTCGACAAGAACGGCGACCCGACTGAAGCCGCCATCGGCATCTACCAGTACGACGCGGAGAACATCCCGCAGCCGAGCCGCTCCGAGGTGGGCAAGCTCTAACCGAGCAGCACCCGCAGCACCACGGACGGTAAAGCATCCGACCGAAGAACCCCGCCCCTCGTCCTCTCCGGAGGCGAGGGGCGGGGTTCTTTCGTGTGCAGCGACCTTCGGGAAGTCGGCTGGGCCCCCGGCGCACCCGACTGCGGTGAACGCTCCCGAAAACGACGTCCGCACCCGGTTAACCGCGTGCGGATGTCACAATCGGGTGCGGGGAACGCTTCGTGGTGCACAGGGCCTCACGGCCGCCGCGCAGCCGGGCCCCGGCTAGTGCCCCCGGAGGGGCCTGGGGGCGCGGGCGACGGCGTACGACCTCGCCCGAAGGTGGGCGGCCCAGGAGTACGTCCCGGCCCCGGGAAGCGGGTTCAGCACGGGGTCGAAGCGGAGGTCATCCTGCTCCTGATCCGGGTCGAGCCTGAGGTCCAGCCGGCCGAAGGCCACCCAGGGGCCCCGCAGGCGGGAATAGCGAAGCTCGAGGGACCATGTGCCGCCGTCGAGCTCATGGCGGAATCCGGCGAGCGCGGCGGGAAGGGAGCCTGGTGCCCCTGTGGTCCACGCGCCGAGCAGGACCGGGCCGGCGGCGCCCTTGTAGGGCATCAGCGTGGTCAGGGGTGCCCCAGCGGCGTGGAGCCGGGGCATCAGCAGGAACCGGCCCGCAGCGGAAACTCCGGTCGAGGCCAGCAGGACGTCGGCCGGTGCGTCCGGAGAGCCGGTCCGCAGCGCCAGGCCAAGGATGTCGGGCAGCCCCTCGGGCAGGCCCACGGAGCGGGAGAAGCGCGCCGTGACGCTGCCTGTGCCCGGGGTGTCCACCCAGCCGATGCCGCTCGGGACCGCTGGTCCGGCAATCGTCAGGGTTCCGCGGAGGCGCACGCCCCGGGGGTGGATGGGGCGGACAGGGCGGAGGAGTTTCATCGCGGCGAAGAGCGCTTCGAATCCCGCACTCGCGACCCGGCTGGGATCAATGGTCATCGTGTCCTCCCGCTGGTGGCCCTCCCGGCGCACCGGCGGCAGCCGAGGTCCGGCGCGGTTCGGGACCTGCGCCGCGGTTCGAGTCTTTCACACGGTCGGGGGGAGCGGGCGGGTATCTGCCGGCGCAACGGGGCTGGAGGTACCCCGGACAGCACTGTGGGCGGTGCCGTTTCCGGCACCGCCCACAGTGACTGCCTGCAATTTACGCCGTGTCGGCGAGGGTCCCGAGGTAGAGCTGGATGACCTTGGGATCCTTCATGAGCTCGCGCCCGGTGCCGGTGTAGGCGTCCTTGCCCTGGTCAAGGACATAGGCCCTGTCGCAGATCTGGAGGCACCGGCGGGCGTTCTGCTCCACCATGATCACCGAGACGCCGGCACGGTTGATCTCGTGGACCCGAAGGAATGTCTCATCCTGTTTCACGGGAGAGAGCCCAGCGGAGGGCTCGTCGAGGAGCAGGACCGCGGGTTCCATCATGAGTGCCCGGCCCATCGCCACCATCTGGCGTTCGCCGCCGGAGAGCGAGCCGGCCCGCTGGGCCCGCCGCTTTCCAAGCTCCGGGAAGAGCTCCGTCACGAATTCGAACCGCTTCTTGAAGTCCTTGGGCCGCTGGTACATGCCCATCTGCAGGTTTTCCTCGATGGTCAGGGTGGAGAAGACGTTGTTGTTCTGGGGCACGAACCCCACGCCCCGGCTCACCAGGCGGTTGGCTTTAAGGCCCGTGAGGTCCTTGCCGCGCACCACCACCTGGCCGGAGTGGATCTTCACGAGCCCGAACATCGCCTTGAGCAGCGTCGACTTGCCGGCCCCGTTGGGCCCGATGATTCCGATCAGCTCGCCCCTGCGGGCCTCGATGCTGCATCCGTTGAGGATGTTGACGCCCGGAAGGTAGCCTGCCACAAGGTCGGTGACCTTGACCACCGATTCGCCCTCGAACGAGTCGTCGTGCGCGCTCATCGCTTCTTCTCCTCGTTGTCGATGGAGCTGCCGGATGTGCTCAGCTCGGTGATGTGGTGGCCGATCACGCCCTCCTCGGGCGTGCCGACCGTCGATTCCTCGTCGTGTGCCAGCTCCTCCTCGAGGCGTTCGACGCCGGCGGAGTCGCCGAGGTCGACGTCGTGGTGGGCGCCAAGGTAGGCGTCGATGACGGCCTGGTCCTTCATGACGATGTCAGGCGGTCCCTCGGCGACGACCTTCCCTTCGGCCATCACCACCACCCAGTCGGCAATGTGGCGGACCATGTGCATGTCGTGCTCGACGAAGAGGACCGTCATGCCTTCGGCCTTTAGGTTCTTGATGTGGTCGAGCAGGGACTGCGTCAGCGCCGGGTTCACGCCGGCCATCGGCTCATCGAGCATGACCAGCCGCGGCCGTACCATCAGCGCGCGCGCCATCTCCAGGAGTTTGCGCTGGCCGCCGGAGAGGGAAGCCGCGTAGTCATCGCGCTTGGTGTCGAGCTTGAACTTGGCCAGCAGCGTTTCGGCCTGCGCCGTGATCTCCTTCTCCCGCGAGCCCCACATGCCCTTGAACAGGGCGCGTGCCAGGGACTCGCCCGGCTGGTCGGAAGCCCCGAGGCGCATGTTTTCGATGACGGTGAGCTTGCCCATGACCTTGGTGAGCTGGAACGTGCGCACCATGCCCATTCGTGCCACCTTGTAGGGCGGCACTTTCGCAAGGGGCTTCCCGTCGAACTCCCAGTCGCCGCTGTTGGGGGTGTCGAACCCGGTCAGCAGGTTGAACAGGGTCGTCTTCCCTGCGCCGTTGGGGCCGATGAGGGCTGTGATCTTGTTGCGGGGGATTTCGAGGTACTCGACGTCGACAGCGTTGATGCCGCCGAAGCTGCGCGTCACGTTCTTCGCCACGACGATCGGATCCCGCTTGCGGCATCCCGGGCCGGCCTCGCCGGTGGCGATGGGCCGGGAGTCCGTCATGAAGTCCTCCCCGCCGGCGCCGCCCGGTGCCGCATGGGTGGCGGTGGTGACGGCGGTTGCCCCTGGTGCCTCAGGGGCGTCGCCGCCGTCGGGGGTGGTGTGGCTGCCGGCTGCAGTGGGTCCGACGGCGCGCCGGCGGCCGGTTCCCGCTGTATCTTCTGTGTTGTCGCTCATGCGAACGCCAGCTCCTTCTTATTGCCGAGGACGCCCTGTGGCCTGAAGACCATGAGCAGCATCAGCGCTATTCCCACGAGGATGTAGCGCAGCTGTCCGGCCTGAACGTTGGAGAGGAAGGTGATGGCACCCGACTCGATTGCCCCGTACAGGAGCCCCTGGGTCAGCGACAGCACAACCCAGAAGACCATCGCCCCGATCACGGGGCCGAGGACCGTTGCCATGCCGCCCAGCAGGAGGCAGGTGTAGAGGAAGAACGTCAGTTCCGTCGCGTAGTTCGCAGGCTGAACGGCGCCGCGGGGGAGGGTGAAAACCATTCCCGCGAGAGAGCCGAGGATGCCGCCGATGACGAGCGCCTGCATCTTGTAAGCGTAGACATTCTTTCCGAGCGAGCGCACAGCGTTTTCGTCTTCGCGGATGCCCTTGAGCACCCTGCCCCACGGGCTGCGCATGAGCAGCCACACGGTGAGGCAGGCGAGGATGACGATGCTCCAGCCGACGACCCGGATCCAGAAGTTCCGCTCGTTCATCTCGAGCGGGCCGATGTTGTAGGTGCCGGGAGGGAAGGGGTTGAGCCCGTAGAACCCGCCCTCGAACGCCGCAAGCCCGTTTGCGGAGCCGGTGACCTCCGTGAGCCCGTTGGTCGTGACGACGTACCGGACGATCTCGGCCGCGGCGATCGTCACGATCGCGAGGTAGTCGGCGCGCAGGCGCAGCGTCGGGATGCCCAGCACGATCGCGAAGATCACCGAGCACAGCAGCGCCACGAGCACCGCAACCGGCAGGGGAGCGTTGAAGGTGAGCGTCGAGATGGCGAAGCCGTAGGCGCCGACGGCCATGAAGCCTGCCTGCCCGAAGTTCAGCAGCCCCGAGTATCCGAAGTGGACGGCGAGGCCCAGGGCGGCGAGGGCGTAGGCCGCGGTCGTCGGGCTGACCAGCTCGCCGAACGCGTTGATGAGGATGTTTCCGAAGTCCATTGCGTGCCCCTAACCTATGCGCTCGCGGCGGCCGAGGATGCCCTGCGGCCGGAACAGGAGCACGAGAATCATGATGAGAAGCGCACCCACGTATTTGAGGTCAGCTTCGAGCCACAGCGTTGAGATCTCAACGAAAAGGCCGACGATGATCGAACCGACAAGGGCGCCGAAGACCGTTCCGAGCCCGCCGAGGACGACCCCGGCGAAGATGAGCAGGAGGATCTGCTGGCCCATGTTGTAGGACACCCCGGGGCGGTAGTAGGCCCAGAGGATGCCGCCGAGTGCGGCGAGCATCCCGCCGACCACCCAGACGAGCCGGATGACGCGGTCGACGTCGATGCCCGATGCCGCTGCCAGCGCAGGGTTGTCGGCGACGGCGCGCGTTGCCTTGCCGACCCGGGTCTTGAGCAGCAGGAACGCCACGGCCAGGATGACTACGAGGCTGATGGCGAGCGAGCGCATGCTGTTCGCCGAGATACCGACCGACCCGAACTCCAGGATCGGGCTCTGCGAGCCAGGCAGCTGGGTTGTGGCTCCGCCGAAGTTGAACTGGATGATGTAGCGCAGCGCCAGCGCGAGGCCGATGCTGACGATCATCATTGGGACAAGGCCGGTGCCGCGCTGCCGCAGCGGCCTCCAGAGGCCCGCGTCCTGGACGTAGCCGATGATGCCGCCGCAGATCACCGCAAGGATGATCGCGACCGGGGCGGGGAGTCCGAGCGCGGCGAAGCCGAAGGTCAGCACCGCTCCGGCTGTCACCATCTCTCCGTGCGCGAAGTTGGTCAGGCCGGTGGTGCCGAAGATCAGGGACAGGCCTACGGCGCTGAGCGCGAGGAGGAGCCCGAAGCTGAAGCCGGCGAGCGCGCGTTCGGCCAGGGTGTCCCAGAAGGCGCCGCCCTGGGAGACGATGCCTTCACCGAAAAGGAACAGTGTCGTGGCGGTCGAGGTTCCCGCAAAGGTGACGGTGCGCGGGTTTTCCTGGCCCTCGGCGAGGGTGATTCCCTCGGGGAGGGTTTCTTCGTCGATCTCAACCTCGTAGGCGCCCTGTTCGGGAACGCCCACCGACCAGAAGCCGTTTTCGCCGGAGGTTGTTTCACCTTCGAAACCGTTGCCGGTGACTGTGACCCGGACATCGGGGATGGGTCCGTCGACGCCGCGCAGGACGCCGCTGATGCGGTCCTGGAATTCCTGCGCCTGAAGGCTGGCTGAGAAAGAACTTGTCGCCGGGACGGGCGGCTGGGGTGACGCCTGCGCTGATGGTGCGCTGAGGAGTGCCGCGGCCAGGAAGCCGAGAAGAATCATCAGCGTCCCCCCGATCCGGGCAGGCATCGATTGGGTTATCAAGTTAGGAACCTCCACGGTGGGGGCTGGCCTGCCGGAGTACCGGCAGGAGGTTTAGCCTGTGACGGCAGTCACTAAACGTGGAGTTTATGCTACCTGTGCAATGTTTCCGCCGATCACCAAACGGGCCCTCTAAGGTAGCGATTCGGTAACAACTGGTGCCTAGAGGTAAAAACCGGTGCGGTGGTCCTCCGCCTCGGGCTGCGCAACGGCATGGACGTCGCGCTCGCGCAGGAGCAGGTAGTCCTTGCCTCCGACGTCCACCTCGGAGCGGTCTTCGGGGTCGAAAAGCACCCGGTCGCCCCGGGAGACGTGCCGGACAGCGGGGCCTGCCGCAACGACAACCGCCCACGAGAGCCGCTTGCCCAGGACCGCCGTCGCCGGAATGACGATCCCGCTTGTCGAGCGGCGCTCGCTTCCGTCTTTCTCCGGGTCAACGAGCAGCCGGTCGTGCAGCATCCGCAGGGGAAGGTCCGGGACTCGATCGGGACTTGGCACGTTTCCTCCGGCGCATCGGGATTTTCCGGCCAGCCTACCTTCGGGCCGGCGGCACCCGCACGCCGGAAGCACCGCCGCCGGGAACAAAACAGCCGAAAAAGCGTTGATATTGGTAGGGTTGGCTCCACGCACAGCCCCCACAATGGAGGACTAAACAAACATGGCACTCGGCGGTAATCCGGTATTCAACGGAAAGACCTTCCGTTCCGCTGCCCGCGGCACAAGCCCGGCAGCATATGGCTCCACTACGTTCGCCACACAGTCGGCAATGAACGCCCAGCAGTTGGAGCACCTTTACAACCAGCCCCCGGCTGGCCCAGCGCAGACCGGGCGCATGACCTACGACGACGTCATCGTCAAGACCATCCTTTCCATCGGGGTGGTCCTGCTCGGTGCTGCGGTCCCGGTGTTCCTGCTCCCGGGCCTGGCCCCGGTGCTGATGATCGTCGGTCTGATCGGCGGCTTCGTGCTCGGCCTGGTGAATGCGTTCAAGCGCGAGCCCGTTCCCGCGCTGATCCTTGCCTACTCGGCGCTTGAGGGACTGTTCCTCGGTGGACTTACTATGTTCCTCGAGGCCCAGTTCCCGAACATCGCGCTGCAGGCGCTGATCGGCACCCTGACGGTCTTCGCTGTCACCCTGGCGCTCTTCAAGAGCGGCAAGGTGCGTGCGACGCCGAAGGCGATGAAGTTCTTTCTGATCGCCATCATCAGCTACGCGGCGTTCTCGCTGGTCAACCTCGGCCTGATCCTCTTCAACGTCACCAGCGACCCCTGGGGCCTGCGCGGCGCTGAGATCCCGGGCACGGGGATCCCCTTCGGCGTGGTCATCGGCCTGTTCGCCATCGGCCTTGCCGCGTTCTCGCTGATCATCGACTTCACCTCGATCGACGAGGGCGTCAAGAACGGCGCCCCCGAGAAGTACTCGTGGACGGCGGCCTTCGGCCTGACCGTCACGCTGATCTGGCTGTACGTCGAGTTCCTGCGCCTGATCGCGATCCTGCGCGGCGACGAGTAACTGTTTCGAACGGTTCCCCGGCAGGCCAGCCCGGCCGGGGGACCGCCGAGATACAGAATCGGGTAAAGACAAAAGGAAGGGCCTGCAGCTGCAGGCCCTTCCTTTTGTCTTTACCCGGTGGTTAACGTGTACCGGGTTTCCGGGGCCGGCCGGTTCAGACGACCCGGCCGGCGCCGGCGGCGGGGCGGACGCTGAAGATCACCGGTGCGGTGAAGTCCGCTCCGGCGAACGCGTCGGTGACGGCGGCGCGCACGGCGTCGACGTCGGCAGCCTTCACGAGTGCGATCGCTGCGCCGCCGAAGCCGCCGCCGGTCATGCGTGCACCCAGGGCGCCGGCCTTCACGGCCGTGTCGACGGCGAGATCGAGTTCCGGGCAGGAGATCTCGAAATCATCGCGCATCGAGGAATGGCTCTCGTTGAGGAGCGGGCCGAGCGCGGCGGGACCCTGCGTGGTGAGCACGGCGACGGCGTCCTGCACCCGGGCATTCTCGGTGACGACGTGGCGCACCCGGCGGAAAGTCTCCTCGTCGAGGACCCCTGCCGCTTCGGCGAGATCGCCCACGCCCAGGTCGCGGAGCGCGGGCACGCCCATGAGTTCGGCTCCCAGTTCACACGACCTGCGGCGGGCGGCGTACCCACCGGTCGAATGCGCGTGGCTCACCCGGGTGTCGATGACCAGCAGGGACAGCCCGGCCTTCTCGAGGTCGAGCGGCACAAGCAGCGTCTCCCGGCTCCGGCAGTCAAGGAATACTGCGTGCCCCACCTCGCCCATCAGGGACGCCGTCTGGTCCATGATCCCTGTCGGCGCGCCGACCATCTCGTTTTCGGCGAGGCGGCCCACCGAGGCGAGGTCCGAGCGGGAGAGGCCCGCCTCGGAGAGGTCGTTGGCCGCCGTGGCGACGGCGCATTCGAGGGCCGCCGAGGAGGAAAGCCCGGCGCCCACCGGTACGTTCGAATCGACGAGCAGGTCCATGCCGGGCGAGGGATGGCCCGATTCGCCAAGGGCCCACAGGACGCCAACGGGATACGCGGCCCAGCCCTTCACATCGCCGGGCCCGACGGCATCGAGGTCGGCGGCGACGACCTCATCTGCGGTGGCGAAGGTCGAGGAGACCCGGGCGCTGCGGTCCCGGCGCGTGCGTGCCGCAACCGACGTCGTGCGGTCGATCGCGAAGGGCAGGACGAACCCGTCGTTGTAGTCGGTGTGCTCGCCGATCAGGTTGACCCGGCCCGGTGCTGACCAGACCCCTGCCGGTTCGACACCGTAACGGGCGGTGAAGGCGTCAGCCAGTTCCTGCGCTGAGAGGGTCATGAGTTGTCCTTTCCAGGGGATCCGGGCACGGCGTTGCGGAGCCGTTCCGCAACCTGCTCGGGGGTTGTGTCGTTGATGAAAGCGCCCATTGCGGCCTCCGATCCGGCGAGGAACTTGAGCTTGTCCTCGGCCCGCCGCGGGGAGGTGAGCTGGAGGTGGAGGTAGCTCGCCGGGCGGATCAGGGTGTCGAGCGGCGCCTGCTGCCATGCAGCAATATACGGGGTGGGGGTGGAGTAGAGGGCGTCCACCCGGCCCAGCAGGTCGAGGTAGACGGTGGTGAGCTCATCGCGTTCCTCGGAGGAGAGGGCGGTGAAGTCGGGAACCTGGCGGTGCGGTACAAGGTGCACTTCGAGCGGCCAGCGCGCGGCGAATGGAACGAAGGCGCTGAAGTGGCGGCCCTCGATGATCATCCGCTCGCCGGAGTCGCGCTCGGACTTCAGGGCGGCGCCCATCAGGGTCTCCCGTCCGCCCGAGGCCTCGTAGAAGGCGGTGGCCTGTGCGCCGATCTGCGCCGCACGGGGCGGGATGAAGGGGTAGGCGTAGATCTGGCCGTGCGGGTGCAGCAGGGTGACGCCGATGTCGGCGCCCCGGTTCTCGAAGGGGAACACCTGCTTGATTCCCTCCATTGCCGAGAGCGCCTCGGTGCGGTGCGCCCAGGCCTCGATCACCGTGCGGGCGCGCTCCGGTGAAAGCGAACCGAACGAGCCCTCGTGGGCGGAGTCGAATGCAACAACCTCGCACCGGCCGTACGCCGTCGCCGTCGTCCCCCACTCCGCCTTGGTGGGCAGGGATCCGAGTTCGGGCCCAAATGAGGCGAAGCGGTTTTCGAACACCACAACCTCGTAATCCGAGGCGGGGATCTCGGAAAGGTAGCGCTCGCTCGACGGGCACAGGGGGCACTGGTCGGCGGGCGGCAGGTGGGTGCGCGTCTGGCGGTGCGCGGCAACGGCGATCCATTCGCCGGTCAGCGCGTCGTAGCGGGCGTCACCGGTGGTGGTGCCCCGCGGCGGCAGTCCCCGGAGGTCGGCCGTCGCAGCCGGGTCCCGGTGCAGGTGCACCGACTTGTCGGTTGCATCGAAATAGATCAGTTCCCGGCCGTCCGAGAGCCGGGTTGGAGTTATTGAGGTCATGAAAACGCTTTCTTTGCGTGCTGGATGGTGAGGGGAGTGGCTACCAGCGTCTGGCGTGAATAGGCGGGCTGGCTGGGTTCGGTGTCGGTGATCAGGCAGAAAGCGGAGTCAAGGCCCACGATGCGGGCCAGGCTGACGACGCCGAGCTTGCTCGAGTCGGCCAGCACCACGAGGTGACGGCAGTGTTCGGCGAACGCCAGGTTGGTTTCGGCCTCGGCGAGGTTCGGGGTGGTGATGCCGGCGGTTGAATCGACGCCGTGGGCGCCCATGAAGCACAGGTCGACGTTGAGGCTGCGGATCGCAGCGGTGGCCAGCGGCCCCACAAGCGCCTCGGACGGGGAACGCTCGCCGCCGGTGAGCAGCACGGACCGCCGCACGCCGGCCGGAATCCGGTAGAGGCGTTCGGCGGCGGGCACCGAGTTGGTCAGGATCGTCAGTCCTTCGATGTGCGCCAGGTGCTCCACGAGCTGGAAGGTCGTTGTGCCGCCGGTCACCGAGATGGTCATGCCGGGAAGCACCAGCTGGGCCGCTGCCCGGGCGATTGCCTGTTTCTCCTCCGCGAGCCGTTCGGCGTTCGCGGGGAACCCGGGTTCGATCGCGGCAAGGGCCGCAAGGCGCGCAGCGCCACCGTGGACGCGGTGCAGCGATCCTGCGGCCTGCAGGGCGTCGACGTCGCGGCGCACAGTCATTTCCGAGACGCCGAGTTTCTCTGCCAGTTCGGAGACGCGGACCACGGGGCGGCGCTCGAGGGCCGCGAGGATGGCGGCGTGCCGTTCGGCAGCGAGCATCGGACCTCCGAAGAAAGCGGCTCCCGCCGCATGACCTTGCCAACCCAAGTGAACAAAGTTGAACAGAATCAAACATATCCGAAACGGGCCCGGGAGGCCACCGGGAAATCCCCGGCGCAGGCGGATGCAGCGGCTGTAGCATCGAAGGCATGGACTCCGCACCCCCGCCGGCCTCCGGCACCAACTACATCCTGACCGCCGGAAACTCCACAGCGGTGATTGCGACGCTCGCGGCCGCACTGCGCTCCTACGCCGTCGGCGGCGTCCAGCTCACCGAGACCTGGGGTGAGGACTCGATCCCCCCAGGAGGGGCCGGAATCCTCCTCGCGCCATGGGCCAACCGGGTGGACGGCGGTGTGTGGCAGCTCAACGGGGCCGAACAGAAGCTCGACATCACCGAACTCGGCAAGGGCAACGCGATCCACGGACTGCTGCGCAATACGGGTTACGCGCTGGCGTTCCAGTCGGAGAACGAAGTCGAACTTTCCGCGGAGATCTTCCCCCAGCACGGCTATCCCTTCCACCTCGTGCACACGGCCAGGTACTCGCTGACGGAGGAGGGGCTGACGGTGAAGCAGTCCCTGACGAACCACTCCGCCGACGCCGCACTATTCGGGCTTGGGGCCCACCCGTACCTCAAAATTTCGGACGTTCCGACCGAGGAGCTCACGCTGACGGTCCTCGCCGACGAGGTCTTCTCCACCGATGAACGCTCCATACCCACGGGGAAGGATCCCGTGGCCGGCGACCTCGACCTCCGCGCGGGAAGGCGGGTGGGAGATGTCGCCTTCGATTCGGCCTTCGCCGGGCTCGCGCACGTCGACGGGCACTACGAGCACACCCTTTCGGCGCCGGACGGCCGAAGGCTGACGCTCTGGGCCGATCCGGTCTTTCCCTACGTGCACGTCTACATCAGCACGATCTACCCGGGCGTTGCCCGCGCGGTCGCCGTCGAGCCGATGACGGCGCCGGCGAATGCGTTCAATTCGGGGGAGGGCCTGCGGTGGCTCGAGCCGGGCAGCACGTTCACCGGGTCGTGGGGGATCCGGCCTCGACTCGGATAGCCGTCGGGTGCGGCTTCTGTGGAATTATTGATCCATGCAGCGACTCCCCGGCGGATCCCCCGAGCGGATCCTCCAGCGCGCCGCGCCCGGTGCCGGTGAAGGCCCCGAGGCGCTGCCCGTGATGCCCGACGCCGCACCCGGCAACGTCCGCGCCGACGGCCGCGAGGACGTTCCGTATGCCCTGCGCGTCGCGGCTGCGTGGTCCTGGCGGGTCGGCCTGGTGCTGGTGGTCGCCGGGGCGCTGGTCTGGCTGCTCAGCCACATCTCCCTCGTTGTGATCCCGCTGATGATCGCCGGACTACTCGCCTCCCTGCTGCTTCCCATCACCGCCTTCCTGCGGCGCCACCGCTTTCCCAACGGGCTCGCCGTCGCGGTGACCGTTGCGGGCCTGGTGCTGGTCATCGGGCTCTCCCTCTCCCTCGTGGGAAGACAGCTCGCCCTTGGGTTCTCCGACCTCTGGAACCAGGCGCGGACCGGCCTGCAGCAGCTGCTCGACTGGCTTTCCCAGGGTCCGCTCCACCTCACCACGGACCAGATCCGGCGCTATCTCGAGGACGTCGGCACCGCCGTCCAGGACAACAGCGGTTCAATCCTCAGCGGGGCGCTGTCCTTCGGCAGCAGCGCCGGGCACTTCGCCGCGGGCCTGCTGCTAACCGTCTTCGCCCTTGTCTTCTTCCTGCTCGACGGCGGAAGGATCTGGCGGTTCATCATCGGACTCGCGCCGGTGCGGGCCCGCGCGGCGGTCGACGGCGCCGGGCGGCGCGGCTGGTCTTCAATGGCGAACTACGTCCGGGTGCAGCTGCTCGTGGCCTTCGTCGACGCCGTGTGCATCGGGGCAGGCGCCGCCATCATCGGCGTTCCCCTTGCCGTGCCCCTCGCCGTGCTCGTGTTCATCGGATCGTTCATCCCGGTGGTCGGTGCGCTCGCCACCGGATTCCTCGCCGTCCTGCTGGCGCTGGTCGCCAACGGCTGGGTCAACGCGCTGATCATGCTTGCCATCGTGCTGGTCGTGCAGCAGCTCGAAGGGCATTTCCTCCAGCCGATGATCATGGGCCCCGCCGTGGCCCTGCACCCCCTCGCGGTGGTTCTGGCGGTGACCGGCGGCACGATTGTCGCAGGGATCCCCGGCGCCCTGTTCTCCGTGCCGCTGCTCGCCGTGGCCAACACCTCGGTGCGGTATATCGCGCGCCGTGCGTGGGAGACCGACCCCGCCCTGTACCGGGGGGATGGAGCCACGTCGGCCACCGGACCGATCCAGCCAACACCATTCCAGAAAGAGGAAACCCCGTGACAGAGCAGACAGCACTTCCCGACGCCCTGGGGCACACGGAGGAGGAGCTTGCGCGCCTGCCCGTGACCCTCGACGACGTCTTGGCCGCCCAGGCCCTGCTCAAGGGAGTCATCGCCCGCACGCCCATCGAGGAGTCGCGTGCCCTGGGACGGCTGATCGGCGCGAACGTTTCCCTCAAGTGCGAGAACCTCCAGCGTGCAGGCTCCTTCAAGGTCCGCGGCGCCTACACCCGGATGGCCAAGCTGACGGCGGAGGAGCGGGCCCGGGGGGTCGTCGCGGCCTCGGCCGGAAACCACGCCCAGGGCGTGGCAGTGGCGGCCGCCCGGCTCGGTATCAGGGCGCGCATCTACATGCCGGTCGGCGTCGCTCTCCCCAAACTCGCAGCAACCCGCGGGCACGGCGCCGAGGTCGTGCTTCACGGCCACAACGTCGATGAGGCCCTCGCGGAGGCCAAGCGCCACGCCGACGAGACCGGAGCCGTGTTCGTCCACCCCTTCGACAACGTCGACGTCGTCG
The DNA here is from genome assembly GCF_058269175.1 of Arthrobacter sp. TJ-254. NCBI lineage: Bacteria > Bacillati > Actinomycetota > Actinomycetes > Micrococcales > Micrococcaceae > Arthrobacter > Arthrobacter sp. TJ-254. The sequence goes on from NZ_JBZCNF010000003.1 coordinate 524,268, forward strand.
CCGGCCAGGGCACCGTCGGCCTCGAAATCCTCGAGCAGGTTCCCGACGTCGACACCATCCTCATGGGCGTCGGCGGGGGAGGGCTCCTTGCCGGTGTCGCCGTCGCGGTCAAGGCGCGGGCCCGCGAACTCGGCCGGAACATCCGCATCATCGGCGTGCAGGCCGAAAACGCCGCCGCCTACCCGCCGTCCCTTGCCGCGGACGCGCTCGTTCCGCTCACGAAGGTCTCAACGATCGCCGACGGCATCGCCGTCGGCCGTCCGGGCCAGCTGCCGTTCTCGATCATCCGCGAACTGGTGGACGACGTGGTGACGGTCAGCGAGGACTCCCTGGCGCGCGCACTGATCTTCCTGCTCGAGCGCACCAAGATGGTCGTCGAACCCGCCGGCGCGGTGGGGGTCGCAGCGCTGCTCGATGGAAAGCTCACCGAAAACGGGGCCCTGCCGGGCAACACGGCGGTCATCCTGTCGGGCGGCAACATCGACCCGATGCTCATGCTCAAGGTCATCCAGCGCGGTCTTGCCGCCGCGGGACGGTTCCTCGTCGTCCGCATGCTTCTGGACGACCGGCCCGGCTCCCTTGCCACCATCTCTCGCATCATCGCCGAATCCGACGCCAACGTCACCGGCGTCGACCACACCAGGGTCGGCGGCTCGATCAGCATGGGCGACGTGGCGATCACCATCAATATGGAGACCAAGGGCGACGAGCACTGCGAGCAGGTGCTCAGCAACCTCCGGGCCGAAGGTTTCCAGCCCGTCGTGATTTCGGGCTGATATGCTCGCCCGTCGCGCAAAACAGGGGCTGCTCGTCGTGGGCGCAATCACCGCCGTCCTCTGGGCGGTGTTCCTGTTCAACACGCTGAGCGGGTCGTGGCTGACCTCCTACCTCGCCATCGAACCCCGCCGCGTCCGCGGACTCGATGGGATCCTGTTCGCCCCGCTGCTCCACGGCGGCCTCGGGCACCTGCTGAGCAACACCCTGGCGCTGATGGTGCTGGGGTTCCTTGCCTTCCTTGACGGCGTCCGGCGCTTCGTCGTCGCCGTCGGAACCAGCTGGATCGTCTCCGGACTCGGCGTGTGGCTCGTGGGCGGAGGCCTGACGATCGGCGCCTCCGGCGTCGTGTTCGGCCTCTTCACATACCTGATGGCGCGCGGCTTCTACAACCGGAACATCCCCCAGGTCCTCTTCGCCGTGCTGGTGTTCCTCCTGTACGGCTCGATCCTGTGGGGTGTGCTGCCCGTAGTCGGCTCGAACATCTCCTGGCAGGCCCACCTGTTCGGGGCCGCGGGCGGCGTCCTTGCGGCGTTCCTGCTGCGAAAGCGGCCCGCCCCCTCAGGGACGGACCGCCTTTTCCGCGGTGGAACCGGAAGATACTCCTAGCCGGCGTAGGGCTTGGCCGCGATGATCTCGACGGTGATCGTCTTGCCGTTCGGGGCGGTGTAGGAGACCGAGTCGCCGGCCTTCTTGCCCTGGATCGCGGCGCCCAGCGGTGACTTCTCGCTGTAGACGTTGATGTCGGTGTCGCCTGCCACCTCGCGGCTGCCAAGCAGGAAGGATTCAACATCCCCGGCGATCCGCGCCTCGACCATCATTCCCGGCTCCACGACACCGTCGTCGGCGGGGGATTCCCCGACCTGGGCATTGTTGAGCAGGTGGGTGAGCTGGCGGATCCGTGCCTCGGCCTTGCCCTGTTCCTCTTTCGCGGCGTGGTACCCGCCGTTCTCCTTAAGGTCTCCCTCGGACCGTGCCTGCTCGATGCGGGCAACGATTTCGGTCCGTCCGGGGCCGGAGAGGTGATCCAGCTCAGCCTTCAGGCGGGTGTAGGACTCCTGCGTGAGCCAGGCAACGGGTGCGCTGTTAGTGGACACGGGGGGTATCTCCTTAGGTACATCCGGACCCGCTGGTGCGGGCCGGCCGGTGGTGTGTGCTGCGAACAATCTGGGCAGGTGGAGAAGCGGGATTGCGGCGCCGATATTGACCAGCAAGCAAACACCCCGCCGTCTGGGTGACCGTGGGGACCACGGGTTGCCGTCGGGGCGGGGCGAGGGTGTTAGTCCATTCTAGTCAGTTGCCGGAGATAACCCAAGAGCGGGGTCCACGGGGCCTCCGCCGACTCCCGGCTTACTGTCAGCGCTGCGGTCCCGTAACCGGTCCGCCGGCCGGCGGCTCAGGGTCAGTCAACGAGCCAGCAGGAGTCCACTCCGCCGGTGACGCCGGCCGAGTCGGTGCGCAGGTCAACCCGCTGCGATGTGGTGCGTCCGCCGTTCGCACCCTCGGTCTCCGGGGTCGGGCCGATGGTGACCGTCTTCCACCCGACGACGGCGTAACCCTGGCTCAGCGCCTGGACGGCGCACTGGGCTGTCGCATCCGCCGGTTTGGTGACCTCGAAATCCACGCGCATCCCGGAGTTTCCGTCGATGGCGAAACCGACATCCTTGAAGGTGACGCGCTGCTGTGCGCTGCTGAAGGCGAAGAAACCGACGGCGACGACGGCCGCCGCCAGCACCAGGGCGATCCACAGGCGCCGCCGGGGCAGACCCGCCCGCTTTGGGGCACCGTAACGATTGGATACTCTTGAGGTAGGCGCATGCACGGAGCTCACCTCCGATATTTTACCGTTGATCGGCCCGGTGAAACTCCCGTCCCGAGCCGCCCCCCAGCTCTACCCCTCAGACTTCCCCAGGAGCATCAGTTGTCACGTACGGATTTCCCGGCCGGTTCCCCACACGGCCTCCGCCTTCTTGCGGTCCACGCCCACCCCGACGACGAGTCGAGCAAGGGCGCGGCCACGATGGCCCGGTACGCGGCGGCCGGAGTCGAGGTGATGGTGGCGACCTGCACGGGAGGTGAACGCGGATCGATCCTCAACGCGGCGATGTCGGGGAACGCCCACGCCAAGCGCGACCTCCCGGGCCTTCGCCGCCTGGAGATGGCCCGTGCCGCAGCAGCGCTGAACGTGAAGCAGCGCTGGCTCGGCTTTGCCGACTCGGGCCTTCCCGAGGGCGACCCGCTGCCCGACCTTCCCTTCGGGTGCTTCGCGCTCCAGCCGCTCGAACGCGCGGCGGCGCCCCTGGTGCGCCTCGTGCGGGACTTCCGTCCCCACGTCATCCTCAGCTATGACGAGAACGGCGGGTATCCGCATCCGGACCACATTATGGCCCACCGGGTGGCTGTCGAGGCGTACGAGGCAGCGGCCGACGCTTCCCGCTACCCCGGGCTGGGAGAGCCCTGGCGCGTCGACAAGCTGTACTACGACCGGGCCTTCAACCCCGAGCGCTTCCGCGCCCTCCACTTCGCGCTCGAAGAGGCGGGCATCCAGTCTCCGTACGCCGAGCGGATCGCCCAGTGGATGGAGACCGACGCCGAGGGCCACCAGCCGCCGGCGCCCACCCACGCCACAACCACCCAGATCGACTGCGGCGACTTCTTCGAGGCCCGGGACGAGGCCCTGCTGGCCCACCGGACCCAGGTCGACCCCGAAGGATTCTTCTTCGCCGTTTCCGCCGAACTCCAGCGGAAAACGTGGCCCTGGGAGGACTACTCGCTCATCGATTCGCGCGTTGAAACCCAGCTGCCCGAGGACGATCTGTTCGCCGGAATACCGCGAGCGTAGGACTTCTAATCCACGTAGAATTGATACGGCGGCTCGAATGCCCGCCGGATCCGAAAGTGGTGCACAGTGATTATCCAGCTTCATTCCGCCGCCCTCCTTGTGGCGTCTGCCGCCGACGAAAGCGGCCTGCGCCCGGGGCTCGACTCGGAATCGGTGACTCCGGGAACCCTGGGTTTCATCTTCACCCTGCTCGTTGTGGTCCCGGTGATCTTCCTCATCCGTGACATGTCAAAGCGCATTCGGCGGGTGCGGTACAACGCCCTGATCGAGGCGGAGAACGCGCCGCCGGCCGCTGCGGGAAGCAGCACGGCGACCGGAAGGCCCGCTGACAAGGGGAGTGTTCCCGGTCCAGGGGACGCCACCGGCCCGGTGCGGAAGCCGGTCCCGGATCCGCACCGCGGATCCGACGGCAGGTAAACCGTGAGCGGGCGCCTGCACGCCGAGGCATCGGCGTACCTGCGCCAGCACGCCGACAACCCGGTGGACTGGTGGCCCTTCGGTGACGAGGCGTTCGACGAGGCCCGGGAACGGGACGTCCCCGTTTTCATCTCGGTGGGTTACGCCGCCTGCCACTGGTGCCATGTGATGGCTCACGAGTCGTTCGAAGACGACGACGTCGCCGCCTACCTCAACAGCCGCTTCGTCAGCGTCAAGGTGGACCGGGAGGAACGCCCCGACGTCGACGCCGTCTACATGGGCGCCACCCAGGCGATCACCGGGCAGGGCGGCTGGCCCATGAGCGTTTTCGCCCTCCCCGACGGGCGCGCCTTCTTTGCCGGCACCTACTTCCCGCCCCGGACAACGGGCGGGCGCCCGTCATTCCGGCAGATCCTCGAAGCGGTGACCCAGGCGTGGACCGAGCGCAGGGCCGAGGTCGAGGGCAGCGCGGAGGTGCTCGCCGAAGGGCTCGGCGACATGCAGCGGCAGAAAAGCTCCCTCGTCGGCGTCCTCGGCGCCCCTGGCGGGTCCCTGTTCGATGAAGGGGCCGTTCCGGCGGAGGTCCTCGCGGCCGCGGTCCATGCCCTGGCCGCGCAGGAGGATCCGGTGTACTCCGGCTTCGGCGGGGCGCCCAAGTTCCCGCCGTCAACCGTGCTGCGCTTCCTTCTCGCCCACTCCCGCAGCGCCGCGGATACGGCAGGCGACGCCGCGGCGATGGCGGCGCGCACCCTCGAGGCGATGGCGCTCTCGGGAATGCGCGATCGGCTCGGAGGAGGCTTCGCCCGGTACGCCGTCGACCGCGCGTGGGCGGTGCCCCACTTCGAAAAGATGCTCTACGACAACGCCCAGCTGCTGCGTCTCTACGCCGAATGGTCGCTCACCGCGGAAAGCCCCGGCCACCGCGCACTCGCTGTTGACACCGCCCGCGGCACCGCCGACTGGCTGCTTGACGAGCTCCTCATCGAGGGCGGCGGCTTCGCCTCCTCGCTCGACGCCGACACCCTGATCGACGGGCATGCAGTCGAAGGCGGCACCTACGTGTGGACGCTTGACGCCCTGGCGGGGGTTCTCGGTCCGGAGGGGGAGGCCGTCGCTGCGCTGTTCGACACCGAGGCCGGCAGCGTTGAAGGCGGCGCATTCACCCTCCACGCGGGCCGCCGGTGGACACCCCAGGAGCAGGAGCTGTGGGACAGGTCCGCTCCGCTGCTGCGCACGGCCCGTGCCGTGCGCCCCCAGCCGGGGCGCGACGCCAAGGTGGTTGCGGGGTGGAACGGGCTCGCCGTTGCCGCCCTTGCCGATACCGGGGCGGCGCTCGGGGAACAGCGCTTCATCGACGCGGCGGTGCGTGCGGCGGGGTACCTGCTGCGCGTTCACTGGGACGGCTCGACCCTGCGCCGGGTCTCCCACGCGGGCGGCGCCGCGGGGATCGAAGGACTGCTCGAGGATTACGCAGGATGCGCCGAGGGGTTCTTTGCCCTCTACGCCGCCACGTACGACCCCGCCTGGTACACCGCCGGAGAAAAGGTGCTTCTCGCCGCGGCGCAGCGGTTCCTGCGCGACGGGCGCCTCCTGGACTCCGCCGAAGCTGGCGGACCGCTCCACGCGGCGCAGGGCAGGGCGGAGGGCTCCGACCCGCTCGACGGCCCGACGCCCAGCGGGACTGCACTGTTCGCCTCGGCCCTGCTGACCTACTCGGCCTACAGCGGATCGGCCGGACACGGCGAGCTCGCCCGCCAGATCCTGCGCTACGTCGCACCCCTTGCCGGGCGCGCACCCTCCGCGGTGGGGTGGGGGCTGGCCGCGGCGCAGGCCGCCGCCGAGGGGCCGCAGGAACTCGCCGTCGTCGGACGCGACACGCGCAGCGTGGCCGAGCTTGCCGCGGCGGCCCGCCGGCACGCCCGGGCTGGGCTAGCACTCGCCGTGGGAACCCCGGGCGACGCGGTGCCGCTGCTCGAGGGGCGGACTCCCGGGGAATTCGGCGCCGCGCGGGCCTACCTGTGCAGGTCAGGCGTCTGCCAGCGTCCCGTCGACTCGGCCGACGAGCTGATCCGGCTGCTGCAGGGGCGCTGAGCGGGCGCTCAGCCGTTCACCGGGTTCAGGACCGCAATGGCGATCGCCGCGAAGTGGGCAGCGAACGCGGCAACGGTGAACGCGTGGAACAACTCATGGAAACCGAAGCGCCCCGGGACGAGATTGGGCCGGCGAAGCGCGTAGAACGCCGCCCCCGCGATGTACAGGACGCCGCCGACAAGGATCAGGACGGTCGCGGTCGGGCTCGCCGCGAAAAAGTCGGGCAGGTAGAACAGCGAGCCCAGGCCCAGTGCCACGTAGATCGGCACGTAAAGCCACCGCGGGGCGTGGAGCCACAGCACCCGGAACAGGACCCCCGCCACAGCGCCCGACCAGATGACCCACAGCAGGGTCACGGCCTTCTCGCGCTCCAGCAGCGCCCACGACAACGGGGTATAGGACCCGGCGATGACCAGCATGATGTTCGTGTGGTCGAGGCGCTTGAGCAGCAGGCGGGTCTTCGGCCGCCACGTACCCCGGTGGTAGACGGCGCTCACGCCGAACAGCAGGATGCCCGTGACCGCATAGACGGCCGAGGCAACCTTCAGCCCCGGCGTCGGCGCCAGGAGGATGAGCGCGATGCCGGCGGCGACGGCAAGCGGGGCGGCTCCGGCATGGATCCAGCCACGCCAGGTGGGTTTGAGATCGAGGGCGTCAGCCACCGCTTCGACGGCAGAGCCGAGGGGCCCGCCGGCCGGTTCGGGCACGTCGGAGGGGGCCGCGGAGGAGCGCGAAGTCATGCCGGAATTCTAGTCCACGCGCGTGAAGGCTACCGGCCGGTAGCGGCGTTCGCGGGCCGCCTCCAGCACCCGCCGGGGAAGTGCCGGTACCGTAGGGGTAGCGTTCCGACCCCGGGCGTAGGCGTGCGGCGGAACGGAAAGGGCGGCCAGGAGGTGTTGTTGAAGGTTCCTGAGTTCGCCTACGGCATCTACGAGCGGAAGCTGCAGCGGGGGCTTTCCCCCGACCGGATCCCCCACCACATCGGGGTCATGGTTGACGGAAACCGGCGCTGGGCGAAACTGGCCGGCGCTCCAACGAGCCACGGACACCAGGCCGGTGCAGACAAGATCCACGAGTTCCTGGGCTGGTGCGAGGAACTCGGCGTCGACGTCGTCACCCTCTACATGCTCTCCACCGACAACATGGGGCGCCCGCAGGACGAGATCGAACAGCTCCTCGACATCATCGCCAACACGCTCGACCGCCTCGGGGAGAGCAACCGGGTGCGGGTGCAGCCCGTCGGCGCGCTCGAACTGCTCCCCGACGACCTCGCCGAGAAGCTCGCCACCCTCGCAGCCCAGACCGAAGGCATCGAGGGCGTCCACGTGAATGTCGCCGTCGGCTACGGCGGGCGCCGGGAGATCGTCGACGCCGTCAAGGAGCTGCTGCTCGATGCCGCCGCCTCGGGCACCACGCTCGAGCAGCTCGCCGCGGAGCTCACCGACCAGCACATTTCCTCGTTCCTCTACACGCGCGGGCAGCAGGACCCCGACCTGGTGATCCGCACCTCCGGTGAGCAGCGGCTCTCCGGTTTCCTCATGTGGCAAAGCGCGTACAGCGAGTTCTACTTCTGCGAAGCCCTGTGGCCCGACTTCCGGCGCGTCGACTTCCTGCGGGCCCTGCGCGACTACGGCCGCAGGCAGCGCCGCTTCGGTTCCTGAACCTTCACCGGATCTTCACTTCCGACACGCGGGGCCCGTACTTCCGCAATCGGCGCCGGGGCGTATTCTTCTTCCATCAACCGGCGAATGCCGGTTGACGGGAGGCCACTTATGACGCCGATGTGCAGTGAAGAACCGCTGCATTGTGCGGGGAGGCCGTTCCGGCCTCCTGGCCGGACCGCCTCACCCAACCTACGAAATCGGGGCGTCGGCGCCCCGGAGTGGAGTCGATGTGGCAACTACTGAGCCAACCCCGTCCACCCCTTCCCCTGCCTCAGTCACGGGCGTCCGCGGCTATGTCATCGACACCTCGGTGCTGCTATCGGATCCCAGGGCGCTGCTGCGCTTCGCCGAGCACGAGGTGATCCTGCCCGTCGTCGTGATTTCCGAGCTTGAGGGCAAACGCCACGATCCGGAACTGGGCTACTTCGCCCGCCAGGCCCTTGGCCTGCTCGACGACCTGCGCGTGCGGCATGGAGGGCTCGACCGGCCGGTGCCGCTAGGAGAGGAGGGGGGAACCCTGCGGGTGGAGCTGAACCACGTCTCTCCCGAGATCCTCCCGGTCGGGTTCCGGGGCTCCGGCAACGATGCGAGGATCCTTGCCGTGGCGAAGAACCTCGCCGTTGAGGGGCGGAACGTCACCGTCGTCTCGAAGGACCTGCCAATGCGGCTCAAGGCGTCGGCGATGGGGCTGCAGGCCGATGAGTACCGCAATGAGCTGGTGAGGGATTCCGGCTGGACCGGGGTGGCCGAGGTCGACATCACCACCGACGAAATGGGCGCCCTCTACGCCGGCGAACCGGTGTTCTCGGTGGATGCCGCGGACCTGCCCGTCAATACCGGAGCGATCCTTCACTCGCCCCGGGGCTCCGCGCTCGGCAGGGTCGGCGCCGACAAGCAGCTGCGGCTGGTCCGCGGCGACCGCGACATCTTCGGCGTTCACGGGCGCTCGGCGGAGCAGCGGCTGGCCATCGACCTGTTGATCGACAAGGAGGTGGGAATCGTCTCCCTGGGCGGGCGGGCCGGCACCGGCAAGTCAGCCCTTGCCCTGTGCGCCGGGCTCGAGGCCGTCCTCGAACGGCGCGAACACAAGAAGGTGGTGGTCTTCCGGCCCCTCTACGCGGTGGGCGGGCAGGAGCTCGGCTACCTTCCGGGAGGGGAGAGCGACAAGATGAACCCGTGGGCGCAGGCGGTCTTCGACACGCTCGGCGCCCTCGTGTCCTCCGAGGTGATGGAGGAGGTGCTCGACCGCGGAATGCTCGAGGTGCTTCCGCTGACCCACATCCGCGGGCGCAGCCTCCACGACTCGTTCGTCATCGTCGATGAGGCGCAGTCCCTTGAGAAGAACGTGCTGCTGACCGTCATGAGCCGGATCGGGCAGAACTCGCGGGTGATCCTCACGCACGACGTCGCCCAGCGCGACAACCTCCGGGTGGGCCGGCACGACGGCATCGCGGCCGTCGTCGAAACGCTCAAGGGCCACCCGCTGTTCGGACACATCACGCTCACCCGGTCGGAGCGCTCGCCGATCGCTGCACTTGTCACCGACCTGCTCGACGGGCCGGTGCCCTAGACCGGCTCCCCATACGGGCCCCTGGATGTCACACCCGGCGCCCTAGGACACGTGCCAGGGGACGTGCTCCCGGATATCGCTGAGTTCCGGGGGCGCGGCCCGGAAGTAGTCGTCGGTCAGGTATTCGTCAACGCCGAGGATCCGCAGCTCATGTCCGGCCCCTGCGGAATCCCCGTCGAGGGCGAGGGTGGAGACGCAGACACCGGTTTCGACGTCGATGCGCACCCGGGTGCGCCCCGAGCCGATGAGCGGGAAGCCCGGCGCCGCCGGCGCGTAGGAGGGGTTCGGGGATGCGACGGCGGCAAGCACCGGCCGGCCGGCGAACATCTCCTCGGTGATCTCCTCAAGTTCAACCCGGTTGGCCCCGGGAACGGCAAGCGGCACCGGGGCATCCCCGGCGAGCTCCACCGGATCAAGCATCGAGGACCAGCGGGGATCGCCGAAGACCGGCTCGCCGTACGCGGCCTCGGGGCGCCGGCGGACCAGCCCCGATGCATCGTAGACGGGAGTGACCAGGCGCGGCGCGAGCAGCCATGACTTGCGCTTGGCGCTCACGTACAGGGCGTCGCGGGAGCGTTCGTTGCCGGTCGTGGTGTGGAGCAGGGTGCCGTCGGCCGCCTCGACCCGCAGGGCCGCCGGCCGGCGAAGCCAGGCCCGCAGCGGGCCGACCGCCTCGCCCGACGCTTCCGATGCGTTGTTGGGCAGGGTCCAGGACACTTCGAAGCGCAGGGTCTCCCACCGCCAGGGCGAGGAGCGGCAGAGGCAACGGAAACTGTCCGCCGGAGAGGCGCTGGGGGTGGCCGACATTTCCACATTCTAGCGCTCCCATATCCCAGCGGGGTCTGGAACGCGTACGGTGATGGCGTGGGAAGCATTCTGGCCGCGTACTGGAGCCAGGCCCCCGCGGCGTTCTGGCTGCTGGTCGCTGGCCTGACCGGCTTCGCCGTCGTCGGCGGCGCCCTGAGCGTCTACGATGCGCGGACCCGGCGGCTCCCCGACCGGATTGTGCTTCCAAGCTATCCGGCAGCGGTGATCCTGCTGGCCGGAGCCGCCGGCACGGCAGGGGAGTGGCACCGGGCGGGATCGATGCTGGCCGGGGCGGCCTGCCTGGGCGCAGCCTGCTTCCTCGTGCGGGTGCTGCATCCTCCAGCGATGGGGTTCGGGGACGTGAAGCTTGCCGGGCTGCTCGGGCTCTACCTCGGATTCGCCGGATGGGCGTTCCTGGGCAAGGGCGCCGCCGCCGCCGTCGTCCTTGGCGGGATCTGGGCGCTCTTCGTCGTGGCCACCGAACGCGGCACCGCCGCCTCACGGATGCCCTTCGGCCCCTTCCTCGTCGCCGGAGCGGGAGCGGCGCTGCTTGAACTAATCTGAAGGGATGCCTACCCCGGAATTTGTCCTCGAGATCCGCGAGAAGATCGGCCACGACCCGCTGTGGCTGCCCGGCGTCGGTGCCGTGGTCTACAACGAGGCCGGCGAGGTGCTGCTGGGCCGGCGCGCCGACGACGGCCGCTGGACCATCATCACGGGAATGGTCGAGCCGGGGGAGGAGCCGGCCCGGGCGATGCGCCGGGAGGTCTTCGAGGAGACCGGCGTCGACGTCGAGGTCGAGTGCCTCCTGGACATCGGCGTCGTCGGGCCCATCACCTTCCCCAACGGCGACGTCTGCACCTTCCTCAACCTTGACTTCCGCTGCAGGTACCTGGGCGGGACGGCCCGCGTCAACGACGACGAGTCCACCGACGTGCGCTGGTTCCCCCTCGACGACCTGCCGCCGCTCAACGACCGGCACCGGCGGCTGGTGCTCACCGCACGCGACGCCGACGGGGTACCGACCTTCGAGCGCTGACCACGGCCTGTTCCACGGGCCTCCCGCACCTGAGTGCGTCGAACGCACCGGTTAACGACGAACGCACCGGAAATCACCGGTGCGTTCGACGTGATCGGGTGCGCGGGTCCGACCGGGGTGCGGACCCCGGGGATCAGGCGCTCGGGGGGCGGGTCATCGACAGGACGTCGAGGGCCTGATCGAGCTGCTCCTCGGTCAGTTCACCGCGCTCAACGAAGCCCAGGGCGACGACGGCCTCGCGGACGGTGAGCCCCTCGGCAACCGCCTTCTTGGCGATCTTCGCCGCGTTCTCGTAGCCGATGTACTTGTTCAGCGGGGTCACGATCGACGGCGACGCCTCGGCCAGGAACCGGGCCCGCTCGACGTTGGCGGTGATGCCGTCGACCATGCGGTCGGCCGAGACCCTGCAGGAGTTGCTGAGCAGGCGGACCGACTCGAGGACGTTGCGGGCAATCACGGGGATTCCCACATTGAGCTCGAAGGCGCCGTTGGTTCCGGCCCAGGCGACGGTGGCGTCGTTGCCGATCACCTGTGCGCAAACCATGAGCACGGCCTCCGGGATGACGGGATTGACCTTGCCCGGCATGATCGAGGAGCCCGGCTGCAGGTCCGGCAGGGCAATCTCCCCGAGGCCGGTGTTCGGGCCCGAGCCGAGCCAGCGCAGGTCGTTGTGGATCTTGGTGAGTGAGACGGCGATCGTGCGCAGCATCCCGGAGACCTCGACGAGGCCGTCGCGGTTGGCCTGGGCCTCGAAGTGGTCGCGCGCCTCGGTCAGGGGCAGGCCCGTGTCTTCGGCGAGCAGTTCGATGACGCGCGCAGGGAACCCGGCGGGCGTGTTGATGCCGGTGCCGACGGCGGTGCCGCCCAGCGGAACCTCGGCGACGCGCGGGAGGGAGGCCTCAATGCGCTCGATGCCGTAGCGGACCTGGGCCGCGTAGCCGCCGAACTCCTGCCCGAGGGTGACGGGGGTGGCATCCATGAGGTGGGTGCGCCCGGACTTGACCACCGTGCTGAACTCCTTGGCCTTGCGCTCCAGTGCGGTGGCCAGGTGGTCGAGCGCGGGGATCAGGTCGTTCGTCAGCGCCGAGGTGGCGGCGACGTGCACCGAGGTGGGGAACACGTCGTTCGAGGACTGGGAGGCGTTGACGTGGTCGTTTGGGTGGACCGTCGTCGTGCTGCCTGCTGCTTCGAGGGCGCGCGTTGCGAGCGTGGCGATGACCTCGTTGGCGTTCATGTTCGAGGAGGTGCCGGAGCCGGTCTGGTAGATGTCGACGGGGAAGTCGCCGTCGTACCGTCCCTCGGCCACCTCCTGGGCCGCCGACTGGATGGCCCGGGCGCGCTCCTCGTCGAGCACCCCCAGTTCCGCGTTGGCCGCCGCGGCGGCCTTCTTGATCCGGGCAAGCGCTTCGATGTGCGCCCGTTCAAGGGTGGTCCCGGAAATCGGGAAGTTTTCGACGGCGCGCTGGGTCTGTGCGCGGTACAGGGCGCGGGCGGGAACCCGGACCTCGCCCATCGTGTCGTGCTCGATGCGGAAGTCGTCGTCCCGGGGGCTGGTTTCAGGCGATTGGCTCATGCGCCAATTCTCACCTCAGGGGTTACAGGGCGCCAAATCCGGAAACCAGTACGGCCCTACCCTCCGCGAGTCGGTAGGATACGCCGACGACGGCGGTCGAGCCTGCCTCCACGGCGTCGGAAATGACCCGGGAACTGTCGATGAGGCGCTTCGATGTCTGCTTGACGTGTTCGACGGCCGTGGCGTTGACGTCGGTGGTCCCTGCGCGCCGGGCGGTGAGCACCGAGGGGGTGATGCGCTCGACCAGGTCGCGGAGGAACCCGGTGGGCATGTCGCCGGTGTCGATGGCTTCCATTGTCGCGGTGACGGCGCCGCAGTTGTCGTGGCCGAGAATCACGATCAGCGGGACGCCGAGCACGCCCACGCTGTATTCCAGGGAGCCCAGGACGGCGTCGTCGATCACCTGGCCGGCGGTGCGGACAACGAAGACATCGCCGAGCCCGAGGTCGAAGATGATCTCGGCGGCGAGGCGGGAATCGGAGCACCCGAAGATGACGGCGAATGGGTTCTGGTTGTGCACCAGGGACGTCCGACGCGACGCGTCCTGGTTCGGATGGGAGGAATCGGCCGCGACGAACCGGGCGTTGCCTTCCTGGAGACGGAGCCAGGCCTCGGCGGGGGTCAGTTGCTTGGTCACCGGGCCACTCTACTTCCCGATCACGGTGCCGGGGCGCTCGATGACGCGCCCGACACTTTTTTCAGGACGGCGGCACCGAGCGTGTCGAACTCCGCGAGGTCGGCTTCGCCGTTGAGGACGAGCGTTGTGCCGTCCACCTCCGAGGTGAGGAACGTGTCGCCTTCGGAGCGCTCGAGCAGCTGCCATTTCACCCCGCTGATGATCCGCTCGCCCGAGACCTGGGCCGGTCCGACGCGCTGGGAGAGCCAAGACGGGTTGCCCTCGTTCGTCTGGGTGAGCTGGATGAACCCGCCTCCGGCAGTGAGGTAGCCGACCTCCCAGTAATCGACGCCGTCGCCGGCACCGGTGGTCCAGCGGGCGAAGTTGGAGGTCCAGCCGCCGGGCAGGGACGGTGCTGCCGGGAGGTAGCCGGCGTCGTCGGCGGCCTGTTCGGCAACCGTTCCGACGTCGATATTGCGCTGGTACGTCTCGGCGGTGTGAGTGGGGTTGAGCAGGACCACGGCGATGACGACGGCGAGAGTCACGCCCACGGCCATCAGCATGCCCACGACCGTCGAGTTGACCCGTTTGGCCTGGTTCGGCGTCAGGACCGGCTTGATCTCCGGCGCCTCGGGTTCGGGCGCAGCAGCGCCGTCGGGGGGTCCTTGCTTCGCATCGCTCACTTTTTCATTTTCCCCCATGCCTGCCGCTGGAGCATAACCGGCCGCGGGGCTTCCCGCCCGGCGCTCGGCCCCGCGCGGTGCCGCACCCCGCCCGCACCGGCCGCGTTCCGGGAAGCCCGGGTGTAATGCCGGTGCCCGGGGCGGCCGCCGCCACTATGATTGCAGCAGGACGGCCCCGCATCACCACCTTCAACGACGAGGACTGACGTGACAGAGAACGCAAAGAACGCCCAGTATTCAACAATCTCCCCGGCGCTGGCCGTGGGGGACAAGGAACCGGACCGGAACCTTGCGCTGGAGCTCGTCCGGGTCACCGAGGCCGCCGCGATCGCCGGAGGCCACTGGGTCGGTTTCGGCGACAAGAACCTCGCCGACGGCGCGGCCGTCGATGCGATGCGCTCCCTGCTCTCCACCGTCCACTTCAACGGCATCGTTGTGATCGGTGAGGGAGAGAAGGACGAGGCGCCGATGCTGTTCAACGGCGAGCGGGTGGGCGACGGCAGCGGCCCCGAGTGCGACGTCGCCGTCGACCCGATCGACGGGACCCGCCTGACCGCCCTGGGCATCAACAACGCGCTCGCGGTGCTCGCCGTCGCCGAACGCGGCACCATGTTCGATCCTTCGGCTGTTTTCTACATGGAGAAGCTCGTGACCGGCCCGGAGGCCGCCGACATGGTGGACCTGCGCCTGCCTGTGAAGCAGAACCTGCACCTGATCGCCAAGTCCAAGGGCAAGAAGGTCAGCCAGCTCAATGTCATGGTGCTCGACCGCGACCGCCACAAGCCGCTGATCGAGGAGATCCGGGCCGCCGGAGCCCGCACGAAGTTCATCATGGACGGCGACGTCGCCGGCGCGATCGCCGCCGCCCGCGAGGGAACCGACGTCGACGCGCTGATGGGCATCGGCGGAACCCCCGAGGGGATCGTCGCGGCCTGCGCCATCAAGACCCTCGGCGGCGTAATCCAGGGACGGCTGTGGCCCACAAGCGACGAGGAGAAGCAGAAGGCGCTCGACGCCGGACACGACCTCGACCGCGTCCTCTCGACCGACGACCTCGTCACCAGCGACAACTGCTATTTCGCGGCGACCGGCATCACCGACGGCGACCTCCTGCGCGGGGTGCGCTACAATAAGGACAAGGTCCTCACCCAGTCGATCGTCATGCGCTCCAAGTCCGGGACCATCCGGGTTGTGGACGGCGAGCACCAGGCCCACAAGTGGGAAAGCTACGCCCGCCTGACGTAGGGCCCGGTTCCATCTCCGCCCGAAGGACACCTACCGCGAGCGAGGACGCCGACAGTGACTACTCCAGCGAACCCTGGCGCAAACCCCGGAGAACGCCCGGCCCGGCCGCTGGGCGTCGCCGTAATCGGGTACGCCTTCATGGGCAAGGCCCACTCCAACGCCTGGCGGAACGTGGCCAGCTACTTCGATGTTCCGGCGTTCGAGCAACGGGTCCTCGTGGGGCGCGACGCCGACTCGGTGGCCGACGCCGCGATGCGCTACGGCTGGCAGGAATCCGAGACCGACTGGCGCCGGATCCTGGACCGCGACGACATCGACATCGTCGACATCTGCGCACCGGGCTGGCTCCACGCCGAAATCGGTGTGGCAGCGCTCGAGGCAGGCAAGCACGTCCTCGTTGAGAAACCGCTGGCCAACACGGTTGCCGAAGCCGAAGCGATGGTCGCTGCAGCCCGCTCGGCGCGGGACCACGGCGTCCAGTCGATGGTCGGGTTCAACTTCCGCAGGGTTCCGGCCCTGGCCCTGGCCCGCAGGTTCATCGCCGAGGGCCGCCTCGGGGAGATCCGCCAGGTGCGCACCGCCTACCTCCAGGACTGGCTCACCGATCCCGAATCCCCGATGGTGTGGCGCCTGATGAAGGAAAGGGCCGGCTCGGGGGCCCTCGGTGACATCGCCTCGCACGCGATCGACCAGGTGCAGTTCCTCCTAGGAGACACGGTGACCGAGGTGTCGGGCAGGATGCACACCTTCGTCGGTTCCCGGAACGGGCCCGCGGGGCCGCAGGAGGTGACGGTCGACGACGCCGTCTGGGCCACAATGTCGATGGCCGGCGGCGCCATCGCCAGCGTGGAGGTGTCGAGGATGGCCTTCGGCAGGAAAAACGCGCTGCGCATCGAGGTGTTCGGCACCAAGGGTTCACTGGCCTTCGACTCGGAGTCCCTCAACGAGCTCTCGTTCTTCGACGGCGGGCGCGACGCCGCTGCCCAGGGCTTCACCCGCGTGCTCGTCACCGACCCTGACCACCCCTACCTCGAGGCGTGGTGGCCGCAGGGGCACCTGCTGGGGTGGGAACACTCCTTCACCCACCAGCTCAGCGAGTTCCTGACCGCCGTCGGCGCCGGAACCAGTCCGAGCCCGTCCTTCGAGGACGGACTGCAGATCCAGCGCATTCTTGCCGCCATCGAAGCCAGCGCCAGGGACAAGAGCACCCTGGTCCGGCTGCCCTAACCGGAAGGAAACGACAATGGACTGGAAAATCGAACTGGTTCCCGTGCCTGTATCCGACGTCGACAGGGCAATCCACTTCTACGTGGACCAGGTGGGGTTCGTCCTGGACCACGACCACCGGGTGAACGAGGACCTGCGCTTCGTCCAGCTCACCCCGCCCGGTTCGGCCTGCTCGGTGGTGATGGGGACCGGTATCACGCCGATGGCGCCGGGTTCGCAGCAGGGCATCCAGATCGTGGTTCCCGACGCCGACGAAGCGCTCGCCCACCTGCGCGGGCGCGGGGTTGAGGCGACCGGCGTCGACGACCAGCCCTGGGGCAGGTTCGTTTACTTCACCGACCCCGACGGCAACGGCTGGAGCCTGCAGCAGATCGTAGCGGCAGGCTGAGCAGACCCCTTCGCGTCCGGGGCCCGGGTGGGCAGGGTGCCCGGGGGAGGCCGATAAGGTTGGGGTATGAACCTCTCCCTTACTTTGTGCTTCGACCGTGCCCGCTGGGATGCGACAGTGAACTCCCACAACGGGCATCCCCAGCAGCTGTGGGGGTGGGGCATGACGAAGGCGGCCCACGGGTGGTCAGTCGACCGCGTGGAGGTCTTCGAGGACGGGAACCTCGTCGGATCGGCCCAGATCCTCCTGAAAAAGCTCCCCTTCCCGCTGCGCAGCCTCGCCTATATCCCGCGCGGGCCGCAGGCGGCACCGGGCAGGGAACCGGAGGTCCTCGACGCGCTCACCGGGTACGTGCGCTCCGCGCACCGGTCCGTTGCACTCTCCATCGAACCGGACTGGAACGCCGGGTCCGGCCCGGCCGCGCAGCTGCCGGCTGCGGGCTGGAAGTCCAGCACCAACACCATCCTCATCGGCCGGACCCTGATCCTCGACCTCTCGCTCTCGGAGGAGGAACTGCTCGCCGGGATGAGCAAGAAGCACCGCCAGTACATCCGGAAGTCGGCCAAGGAGGCCCTCGACTACCGCAGGGTCACCCGCGGCGAGCTCGCCCAGTGCCTCGCCGTCTACCACCAGACCGCCGAGCGGGCCGGGTTCGGCATCCACCAGGACGGCTACTACCTCGACATCTTCGACAACCTCGGGGATGCCTCCCCGGTGTACGCGGCGTTCAGCGGCAGCGACGTCGTCGCGTTCCTCTGGCTCTCGGCAAGCACCGGCACCGCGTTCGAGCTGTACGGCGGCATGACCGACGAGGGTGAGCGGCTCCGCGCGAACTACGCGCTGAAGTGGTTCGCCATCAGGGAGATGAAGGACCGCGGCATCTCCCGCTACGACTTCAACGGGCTGCTCAACGACGGCGTCTCCCGTTTCAAGATGGGCTGGGCCGGTCACGAGAACCAGCTCGCCGGCACCTGGGACCGGCCGCTCTCACCGGCGTATCCGCTCTTCGCGTCGGCGCTGCCGCTCGCCAAGAAGGGCCTCCAGCGCGGCCGCAGGGCCGTCAAGCAGGTTGCCTCCCGCGTTCGACGCTAGGGCCGGCGACGGTCACGGCGAACGCGGCGGCACCGCCGGAGGCATCCCCGCCGGCGGGCCGGACGAGGACCGGGGCTTCGTTGGCGGGAATGAAGGCGCTCTGGCCCCGGGTGAGCAGCAGGTCGGACTTGGGGGAGTCGAGCAGGATCGACCCCGACACGGCGAGCACCACGGTGGGCCCGTTCTGTGCGAGCGGGACGTGCGACGGCGCAACGCTGTCCGGTTCCCCGCTCACCGGGGAGAGCTCGATGCGCTGCAGCTGGAACTCGTCGAACGGCGGGCGGTAGAGCTCCTGCCCGAGGATCGTGGTCTCGGCGGCAAGCGCCGGTGGGGCAAGCGGTTCGAAGACGACGGTGCGCAGCAGCTCCGGCACGTCAACGTGCTTGGGGGTCAGCCCTCCGCGCAGCACGTTGTCCGAGGAGGCCATCACCTCCACGCCCAGCCCGCTGAGGTAGGCGTGGATGTTTCCC
This sequence comes from Arthrobacter sp. TJ-254, assembly GCF_058269175.1. Taxonomy (NCBI): domain Bacteria; kingdom Bacillati; phylum Actinomycetota; class Actinomycetes; order Micrococcales; family Micrococcaceae; genus Arthrobacter; species Arthrobacter sp. TJ-254. The sequence goes on from NZ_JBZCNF010000003.1 coordinate 542,766, forward strand.
GCCGGCAGGTAGAGGGCCTCTCCCGGGTTGAGGCGGACGCGGTTGAGCAGCAGGGCCACGAGCACGCCCGGGTCGCCGGGGTACTGGGAGCCAAGCTCGGCCACGGTGGCGAGGTCGGCAGCCGGCGCCGGATCCGGGGCGCCCGGCGCGGCGACTGCGGCTTCGACCGCCGCGACGACGTCGGACCCGGCGGAGAGCAGCATCTCGAACGCCGACCGCAGGCCTTCGGGGCTGCCCGATTCAAGCTCCGAGGCAACGGTCGTGAGCAGGTCCCCCTCCTCGGAGTCCGGCTCGCAGATCCCGGCGAGGTACGTGAAGACCGCCGCGGCTTCCCGCACCGGGCGGAAGCCGCACAGCGCGTCGAACCGGGTGAGGGCGAAGATCATCTCGGGCTTGTGGTTGCCGTCCTTATAGTTTCGGTTCCCGGCGTCGGCCGGAACGCCGGCCTTTTCCTCGGCTTCGAACCCGGCCGCGGCCTGCGCCGGGTCGGGATGCACCTGCAGCGACAGCGCCGACTCGGCGGCGAGCACCTTCATCAGGTACGGAAGCCGCCCACCGAAGCGTGAGGCCGTTGCGGCGCCGAGGGTGCGTTCCGGGTCGGCCCCGATCAGGCGGTCGAGCGGAACCTGTTCCCCGTCGGGCAGTGTGGCCACTGAGGGGGAGTCGGGGTGGGCTCCGATCCACAGTTCCGCCTCGGGGCCGCCCGAGGGCTCCCGGCCAAGGAGTTCGGCGATTGCGGTGGGAGAGCCCCACGCGTAGGGGCGCAGCGTGTTGTCCAACAGGTACATGGGACTCTCCTCCGTGGCTCGGGCTTCTGGGTCAGGCTGGGGAACATTCTCCATTGTTTGCGAGAAGCGTGCTGAGCGTCGCGTCGTCACCGATCGTGGCGAGCTCCTGGAGGTACGCCTCGGTGATCCCTGACTCTGGTGCCTGTGCCGGGACTGCCGGGCCGGTCAGCGCGGTCCTTTCCGCCTGGAGCACGCCGGCCCCGGCCGCCGAGGGATCGTCTCCGCTCGCGGACGCCAGCTCCTCCTGGACCCGGGAGTGGATCTTGGGGAACTCGGGGTAGGTGACGAAGTTGTCGGCGGGCGTGCCGAAATCGGGTGGGCCGATGGTCAGGCGGCGGGTTTCGTGGTCCTTTGCCTTAAGCGCGAGGTCAACGAAGCTGCCGAGCTGGTCCTGGGGGATGTCAGTCTCAACGATCTGCGTTCCCGCGGCGGCGATCGACTGGAAGCGGGTCAGCAGCGTCGCCGGATCGAGCTGGGCGATCATCGCCTGCTGGACGCACTGCTGGCGGGCGATGCGGTCGTAGTCCGTGACGAACTCACGCGAACGGGCGTACCAGAGCGCGTGGTGGCCGTCGAGGGTCTGGACGCCTGGTGGAATCCAGCCTTCGGGCGGGTAATGGCGCACCGGGTCGGTCCCCGGGATGTCCGGACCCGAGATCGGAACCCAGCCCCCGGCGTCGATCCGGATGCCCCCCATCGCGTCGATGAGCTTCTCAAAGCCGGTCATGTCGACGAGGAGATACCCCTGCACCTCAAGGCCGAGCACCCCTGACGCGGCGTCCATCATGGCTTCGGCTCCCGGATCGGCGCTGTCCGGGTAGAGGTCTGCGTAGTTCTGCGACACCGTCGTGTAGAGGCTGTTGATGATGCACTCGTCGCCGCAGTTGTACCCGTCCGGATACACCTCGTGCAAGGGCGAGTCCTCGGGGAACGGCGCGTTCTGGAAGTTGCGCGGGATGCTGAATGTCACCGTCGCGCCGGTCTTCGCGTCGACGCTGATGACCGAGATGCTGTCGGGGCGGCGTCCGGTGCGGTCCTCCCCGGCATCGCCTCCCATGAGCAGGAAGTTGTAGCGTCCGTCAACCGGATCGAAGGCGGGCCCGGCCTGGAAGATCGAGCCGACGGTGGAGCGGCCCACCCCCAGCAGGTACGCGCCGTACGCGAGCGAGCCGCTGGTGATGACCATGAGCCCGGCCATTGCGGCTGCCACAAGGGGGCGCACGCCGCGCTCGAGCAGGGGCGGACGAATGATCCGGAGCGTGTTGATGAACAGCAGGGCCCAGCACGCGGCAAGGACGAGCAGGACGGACATCAGGGCAAGGGAGGACCAGGTGTTTGTCACAACGCTCACGGCGAACTGGCGGTTCGCGAGGGCGGCGAGCACCCCGGCGATCACGGCGGCCCACACGACGAAGGTCACCCGCAGCGCCTTCCGCCCAAGGGTGCGGTTCCCGGCGACGACCTGTGCCGAACCGGGAAGGAAAAGGGTAAGGGCCAGCAGGAAGAAGGCACGCTTGGTGCGCACCGCCGGGGGAGCGGACTGGGGAAAGCGGACGGGGTTCGTCAGGCGTCCCGGCGCGTCTCCCACGGGGCCCTGTGCGGGCCGGATGCCTGTGATCATTTCGACTCCGCAGCCTGCTGCGGGGCGCGCTCCCGGAGGGCCGCCCCCTTCCGGACCGCGGTTTCCTTGAGTGAAGCGGCAAAGGCGTCGAGGTCCTGCCGCAGTTTCCCTGCGGCTTCACCCTCACCTGCGGCAAGGACGCGCACCGCCAGCAGGCCGGCATTGCGGGCACCGCCGATCGACACCGCGGCCACGGGCACGCCCGCGGGCATCTGCACGATCGACAGGAGCGAGTCCATTCCGTCGAGGTACTTCAGCGGCACGGGAACCCCGATCACCGGCAGGGGGGTGACGGAGGCGAGCATCCCGGGCAGGTGCGCTGCCCCGCCTGCACCGGCGATGATGACCCGCAGGCCCCTCCCCGCGGCCCGCTGGCCGTACTCGATCATTTCAACGGGCATCCGGTGTGCCGAAACCACGTCCGCCTCGTAGGGGATGCCGAACTCCTCGAGCGCCTCCGCGGCAGCTTTGAGCACGGGCCAGTCGGAGTCCGACCCCATCACGAGTCCTACCAGGGGGTTGGTCACTGATCTTCCTTCCAGGAGTTCCCGCCGCCGGGCGCGGTGCGCTGATCGTTCCCGTCGCGCAGGACGGCGGCGGTTCGGGCGGCACGGGCCCGGACGACGTCGAGGCTTTCACCCGGGGCGCCGACGGCGTTGACATGGCCGATCTTGCGGCCCGGGCGGACCGACTTGCCATAAAAGTGCACCTTAGCGGACGGCTCGGCCGACAGCGCGGCGCGGTAGGCGCTGAAGATGTCGGGGTTTGCGCCCCCGAGGTAGTTCTTCATGACGACAACCGGACCGGTTGCCGCGGTGTCGCCGAGCGGCAGGTCAAGCACCGCGCGCAGGTGCTGTTCGAACTGGCTCGTCACCGACCCGTCGATGGTCCAGTGCCCGGAGTTGTGCGGGCGCATCGCGAGCTCGTTGATGAGGAAACCGGCCGGAGAATCGGGGGTTTCGAAAAGTTCGACCGCCATGACGCCGGTGACGCCGAGTTCGTCCGCGATGCGCAGCGCGGCGGCGGTCGCCGCCTGGGCGGTGGCAGCGGGAAGCCCCGGCGCGGGAGCGATCACTTCGTCGCAGACGCTGTCCACCTGGATCGACTGCACAACCGGCCAGGGCCTGCTGGCTCCCGACGGCGTCCGCGCAACGAGCACCGAGAGCTCCCGGCTGAAGTTCACGAATTCCTCGGCGAGCAGCGCCGAGCCCGTGAACCAGCCCGCGGCGGAGGGAAGATCCTCCGGCGACCTGAGGACGAGCACGCCCTTGCCGTCGTACCCGCCGCGCGGGGTCTTGAGGACGACCGGCCACCCCGCCGCATCGCCGAACCGCGCGAGCGAGTCGAGGTCGCTCACCGCAGCCCACCGGGGGTTGGGCAGGCCAAGGCCCTCGACGGCGCGCCGCATGAGCAGCTTGTCCTGGGCATGGGCCAGGGCTGCGGGCGGAGGCTGCACGTTCACCCCTGACGCGGCGAGCTTCTCGAGCAGCTCACCCGGCACGTGCTCGTGGTCGAATGTCAGGACATCGACCCCGGCGGCGAACGCTCCGAGCGCGTCCGCGTCGGTGTAGTCGCCCACCGTCGAGTGGGCCACTGCGGCAACAGCCGAAACGTCGGGGCCTTCGGCGAGGACACGGAGTTCAAAGCCCAGTTCGACCGCGGGAACTGCCATCATGCGGGCGAGCTGGCCGCCGCCAACCACGCCGATTACTGGAAAAGTCACCCCCTCAGGGTACCCACCCTCGATGGAATCGCTGGGATCGGCCCGTTGGCTGGGAGGAAGTTCTGAGCCAACGCGCAGAAACGGCACGTAAAATGGGAGTTTGTACGCCGGATGGACGGCCCCGGCGCCCCGGGGCCCCCTCGGCGCCCGACCGGCTCCGCCGGCATTGCGGCACAAACCGCTGCATCATCGCCGCACGAAACCCTGTACCCGGAGGTCAGATTGTCACTACTCGCAGAGCGCGTCCGGGGCCTCGCCTCTCTTTTCTGGCGTGAGGTGGCGAAGTTCGGAGCCGTCGGCGGAGTGGCATTTGTCATAGACAACGGGTTGTTCTGGTACCTCATTCACGGACCGATGGCCGACAGCGAGGTCAAGGCGCGCTTCGTATCGGCTTCCATCGCCACGGTGTTCGCGTGGGTGGCCAACAGGTACTGGACGTTCCGGCACCGGAGGCAGGCCAATCCACTTCGTGAACTGTCAATGTTCGTCCTGATCAACGTGATCGGCATGGGGATCGCCGCCGGCTGCGTGTGGATCGCCAAGTATCCGCTCGACATCTCCGACCGAGGGCTCCTTTTCGCCGCGGGGATCGCCGGAACGGTCCTCGCCACTGTGCTGCGCTTTGTCGCGTACCGCTTCTGGGTCTTCAATGCCGAACTCGACGAGGATCCCGCCTTCAGCCACGACCACGAACTCCTCCACCTTCCCGGCGGAGCCCCCGCAACCGCTCAGGAAAGCGGGGACGGCGCCCGCACCCGGGTGCCCGTCGCCGAACCGACCGACTCCTAGGCTTCCCGGCTCCTGCGATCCGCAGGGGACAGCGCGCTCCCGGCGCCGCACCGGCCCAATGGCCGCAGGGCCCGCGGCGGGACCGGGGTGATTCAGCCGGAAACCGGAGGAAAGGCCGCATGGACTGTGACCTTTTCGCCGGCAAGCAGGCTGTCGGAGACGGGCACCTCGGGATGGGTGAGAATCAGCGTTCCCTCCGACTCCCACACCCGAAGCGCCGCCGCAAGCGCCTGAACCAGGGTTGCGTCGGAGGGGAGCAGCACGACGCTGCCCGGTGCGTGGCCCGCGCCGTAAACCTCAGCCAAGGCGGCCGCGCTCAGTTCGCCCGCCCCCGTCCCGCTGATCAGGGGCGTGCCGGGTGCCTGCGGCACGGCGTCGACGAACACGTCGCCGTGCGCCCGGACCTCGGCGGCGTAGTCAACGGCCCCGGCGGGGAGCGCCGAGGGCCAGCGCATCTCGAGGGCTCCCAGCGCGACGGCCACAAGGATCGCGGGCGCCCGGGCCGCGCCGCCCTCGGCGGAACTCACGACGATGTCGGCACGGGAGCCGCCGCCGGGCCCGCCGTCCTCTCCGGTGGGATCACCGGGCAGAACGACAGCGCCGACCTGCCAGCACGCCATCGCCCAGACAAGGCTCTTCCAATGGACCGGCAGGTCAAGCCGCACCCGGGTTCCAGGGCCCGCGTCGAGTTCATCGACGAGGAAGTTCGAGGTCTTGGCGACCCAGTTGTCGAATACCTTTCCGGAGAGCTCGACGCGTTCGTTGGGGCCGTACCAGACGAGGCGGGGCGAAGAGGCCGCCGAACGCAGGCGTGAGAGGAGGACATCGGGAGTGGCGGGCTGCGGCATGGGTTCGGTCTTCCTGTTCGTCCGGCGGCGGAGTAGAGTCTGACGTGTTACAAAAGTGCCTGGTGGGGCGGGTTTGCTCACTGGTACGTTAACCAGCATAGAATTCTTAGGGCGTGCAGCGCTTTTCTCCGGTTCCCGGGCGACGCGCGGACAATTCTTGAGGAATTTCCCAGCGTGGCGTTCATCAGTTTGCTGGACATCGTCTGTAAAATTCCCACCCCCGCTTGACTCTGACGTATTACACCCTTGTAATTAGGTATCGGATTTAATCCAGCACTCCGGCGCAAGCGTCGCCCGGATTGACGCTGGGATGGGGACACCGGGAAGGCTGGTCATGGGGCAATCGGAACGCATCGAGGAACAACCAACTATCGCAGCGCAGGCTTCGTCGCGCTACGGCTCGCGGGGTGTTCCCGATGACTGGTTCGTTGACCCCGCCGATCCTGGTGCGGCAGAGCGCTACCGCGAAGACTCCCGGGCCTCACTCGAGGAGCAGGCAACGGCCTTCCTCTCCGCGCACGAGGCGCTCGCCGACCTGCCGGACGTCGAGCAGGGACCGAGCAGCCTGCTGGTGCTGCCGCAGCGCGACGACTGGTCCACTGCCGCGCCGGTACTGCCTGAGGTTCCCTCCGAGGACTCATCGAAGGCCGTCTGGATCGGGTTGCCTTCCCGCAACAATTTCGATGACGAGGGCGAGCTCGGCTGGCAGTCCGATGCCCTGTGCGCGCAGACCGACCCCGAAGCGTTCTTCCCCGAAAAGGGTGGATCGACCCGCGACGCCAAGAAAGTCTGCGGCGCGTGCATGGTGCGCTCCGAATGCCTCGAATACGCGCTCGAGCACGATGAGCGCTTCGGCATCTGGGGCGGACTGTCCGAGCGTGAACGCCGCCGGCTTCGGAAGCGAGCAGTCTGATTCTGCTCGATGTCCGCGTAACCGCCGTTGTCGTAGCCCACAACGGAGCACAGTTCCTTCCAACAACACTTGAAGCGCTGAGCCGCCAGAGCCGGCCCGCAGATTTCCACGTCGGAGTGGACACGGGGTCCACCGACGATTCCCCGTCGATCCTCCAGCTTCGCCTTCCGGTCGGCAGCCCCGTCGTCGGTGCCTCCTCCCGCGGTGGTTTCGGAGGTGCGGTGAGGGCCGCCCTGCCGCAGATACCCGCCCAGCGGGACGCCCCGCAGGGAACCACCAGCCAGGACTGGCTCTGGGTGCTTCACGACGACTCGGCGCCCGAGCCCACCGCACTCGAGGAACTGCTGCTGGCTGTTGAACGGGCACCGTCGGTGACGGTCGCCGGAGCAAAGCAGGTGGCCTGGTACAACCGGCGGGAGCTCGTCGACGTCGGGCTTTCGATCAGCCGCTGGGCGGAACGCCTCACACTGATCGACGTCGATGAGCACGACCAGGGCCAGTACGACGCCCGCAGCGACACCTTCGCCGTGAATTCCGCCGGAATGCTGATCCGGCGCGACGTCTTCGATGCGCTCGGCGGTTTCGACCCCGCCCTTCCGGGAGTCGGGGACGACGTCGACTACTGCTGGCGCAACCGCCTGGCGGGCCACCGGGTAGTGGTTGTCCCCGCGGCGGTCGTGCGGCACGCCGGAGACCGGAGTGCCGCGACGGCGGGCCCCCGGGCCGCGCGCAGGGCCGAGGTGTTCCTTCGGCTGAAACACGCCGCGGCGTGGAAGGTCCCTTTCCTTGCCGTTGGCGCCGTGCTCGGAGGCGTCGGCAGGCTGCTCTTCGGGCTGCTCGCCAAGGACCCCGCCTACGGGATGGGCCAGCTGGTGGGATCCCTTGCCGGCGTGCTCCGGCCCCTCGTCCTCTTCCGGTCCCGGCGCAGCGCCGGCCGCACCCGCACGCTTCCCCGCGCCGTCGTCCGGCCCCTGCTCACGCCCCGCCGGGAGGTGTGGGCCCACCGCCGGTCGGTGCTCGAGGCCTTCACCGCCCGCGGTGCCGTCGCGGGGGGAGGGACTGCCCGGCCCGAAGAGGACGTGCCGGCCGGGGACAGCAATGATGACTTCGCGGCGCTCGGCGCCCCGGCAAACCCCTGGGCGGGAGCGGGCGCGCTCGCGGCCTTCGCCCTGCTCCTCACCGTTTCCGTCGCCGCCCTGCACCGCTGGGTCGGCGCGCCCGCCCTGACCGGGGGCGCGCTCCTTCCCGTCTCGGAGTCGCCGGGAGCCATCTGGGACAACGCCTCGGCCTGGTGGAGCCAGGTCGGCACCGGTGCCGCCGGTCACGGAAACCCGTTCTCCTACGTTCTCTGGGTCCTCTCGCTTCTGGGCATCGGCAACGCCAACGCCGCGGTTGTCGCAGTAATGCTGCTTGCACTGCCGCTGGCCGGCCTCAGCGCCTGGTTCGCCGCAGGGGCACTGACCCGTTCGCGCGGACTGCGGTTCTGGAGCGCCCTGTTCTGGGCCGCCGTGCCGGCTGCCCAGGTGGCCCTGGGCAGCGGAAGGCTTGGAGCGCTCCTCGCCCACGTGCTGCTTCCGCTGGTGCTCCTTGGAATGGTGCGCGCCGTAGGCGGAGCCGTGCAGGACCGCCAGCAGGGGGAGATCGCGTCAAAGCCGGGCAGCAACGGTGTGCCAAGCTGGACGGCCGCCGCGGCGGCAGGCCTGCTCCTGGCAGCGGCAACCGCCTCGGCGCCGTCGCTGCTGATTCCCGTGGCCCTCGGGGTGCTCGGGACGAGCCTCTACCTGCGGCGCAGGGCGAAGACCCTCTGGTGGTCCCTCCTCCCCGCAGCAGCGCTCTTCATTCCCTTCGCCGCATCGGCGGTCAACGAGCCGCGCGGCGTCCTTGGGGACCCCGGGGTGCCGCTTGCGTTCACTGCGGCGCCGTTGTGGCAGCAGGTCCTCGGCTACCCCGCCGCGTTCGATGCCCTACAGCCGCCCGCAGCAGCCGACTTCCTTGGGACGGGCCCGTGGGCGCTCGGGGCCGCAGTCCTGGTCGGGGCGCCGGTGCTGGCCCTCGCCGCAGCCTCCCTGTTCCGCACCGAGCGCCGCGCCGCCGCCCTCACCGCCTGGTCGATGGCGCTGCTGGCCCTCGCCGCAAGTGCAGCCTCCGCCTTCCTTCCCGTTGCCGCAGGCCCCGACTCCCTGATCCCGCCGTTCCCCGGGCCGCTCGTCTCGCTCTTCATCCTGGCCGCGCTGTGGGCGGCCCTGATCGGCGCCGACGGGATCCTCGACCGCGAGGGCATGCCCGCCCGGCGCGTCCCGGCCCGGACGCTGCTGGCCGCCGGGGCGGTGCTGTTGGCCCTGGGCCCGGTGGCAAGCCTCGGCCTGTGGGGGCTCCAGCAGTTCAACCACACCGGCAGCGCCTCGGCGGCAGCCCCGGCCGGCGCGGTCCAGCCCGACGGTACCCCGCCGGCGGGCCCCGCCGATCCTGCATCGGCCGGTACACGCCTCGGTGCCGAGATGCTCGTCGTCCCGGGGGTCTCCCGCATCCTGCCCGCCACCGCGGCCGACCGCGGCAACGGCCCCGACCGCACCCGGACGCTCGTGCTGAGGACGGACGACGCCGGAGCGGTGAGTGCGTTCCTCATGCGCGGGGGAGGCACAACCCTCGACGCCCTCTCACAGCATTACGCCGCGCGCAGCGTCCACGGAGCCGCCGGCTCGGCCGGAATACGCGCCGACGACGAAGCGACCACAGCCCTGCGCACCACCGTTGCCACAATCGTCGCCGGCACCGGGGTCGATCCCCGGGCCGAACTGACCGGACTCGGTGTGGGCTACGTTGTCCTGCAGCAGTCGGACACCGCGGCCGAGCTGCTCGCTGGCCGCATCGACGCGGTTCCCGGCCTTACGGCCGTCGGAAACACCCCGTCCGGCTGGCTTTGGCGCGTAGCGCCCGCGGCGGACGTCGACGGCACCGAAGACGCGAGCGCCCGCACGGCACGGGTGCGCATCCTCGACGCCGACGGCCGCCCCGAAGCGATCGTCCCCTCCAACCCCATCACCGTCGACGCGCCGATCCCCGCCGGATCCGAAGGGCGAACCCTCGTCCTGGCCGAGCGGGCCCATCCGGGATGGCGGGCAACCCTCGACGGGCGGGCCCTCGAGGGCGCCTCCACAGGCTGGAACCAGGTCTTCTCCCTTCCCCCCGGCGGCGGCACCCTGACCGTGAGGTTCGTCAGCCCGTGGCAGCCCTGGGCGGAGACCGGGCAGGCAGTTGTGCTGCTCATGACCGTGCTGCTCGCCATACCCATCCCCTCCCGCCCCCGGTTTGTGCGGGTTCCCCCGCGCGGACCGGGCCGGGCCGCGCCCTCCGTGACGGAACGGCCGAACCCCGCTCCGCAGCACGCGGCCGACGACGGCGGGCAGGTCGCGTCCCCAGGAAAGAAGCTCGTGAGCTTGAGCGGCGGAAAGACAACCCCATGACCAACGACACCCCGCCGGCCCGGCCCGAGACACCCGGCACCCCCGAGACCGACGGCACCCCCGAGACCGACGGCATTCCGAACACCCCGCCGGGCAGCGGTGCCGCAGCGGCCGCCCGGAGCACCCGCCAGCACGGGCTGCGCGGCACGGCCGGCGTGGCCGCAAGCGTAGTGCTCCTCGCCGCGACGGCAGCGCTTGCTTCGGCGTCGTCGTACCTTGTGCCCGACCCCTCGGCCATGCAGCACCGGGCGCCGGCCGTGGAGGTCCCCGCCGGCGACTACACGGCGGTGTGCCCCGGCCCTCCGAGGCTCCTCGCCGACGCCGGGAGCGCTGATCCCGAGTTCAGCCCCGTGTCCAAGACGGCCAAGACCCGGGTCAGCGCCATGGTCCTCGGCGACCTCTCCGGAACGCTGCCGGGCAGCGCGCTCTACCCACTCGGTCCCGGCGACCCGCTCACCGTCCTCTCGAAGAGTCCGGAAGGCGCGTCGCCCGACGCACCACCGGCCAGCAGTGACGAGGACGGGCTGACCAGCCGGCGGGCCGGAACCCTCGGCGGCACCGCGGTGAAGGCGCCGTCGGTCTTCCGCGCCGAACCGCACGGGACGCAGACCCCCGTGGCCGGGGCAATGCTCAGCTATACCGCAGGCGACGGTGATCTCCGCGGCCTCGCCGCTGCCCGCTGCCAGACGCCCTCGAACGACTTCTGGATCCTCGGTGCGGCAACCACCGCAGGCAGATCCTCGGTGCTGATCCTGTCGAACCCCACCGAGACCCCGGCCACCGTCGACCTCGAGCTGCGGGGCGCCTCGGGCCCGATCGACGCCCCGGGCGGCGCCGACCAGCTTGTTCCACCGGGCGAATCGGTACAGCTCGTGCTCGGCGGCCTCGCCGCAAACCAGGAGGACCTGGCGGTCCGCGTGCGCAGCAGCGGCGGGCGGGTCGCCGGCGTGATCCAGCAGAGCGTGCTCCGCGGCCTCACCCCGGGCGGGGTCGAGCTGCTGACGCCCACCGCTGCCGCCTCGGCCAGCCAGGTGGTCCCCGGTGTCGTCCTTCAGGACGCAGGCAAGGCCCGGAGCCTTCGGGAACGCAAGGGCTGGGAAGACGCATCCGCCGAGGTGCAGGTGCTCGTCCCCGGCACAAGCGATGCCGTGCTCGATATCCAGGTCTTCGGCCCCGACGGCCGGAAGGAACTCAGCGGAGGCGCCGTTGTCACGGCTCCGGCCGGGTCGGTGAGCAGCTTCGCCCTCGACTCGCTCCCGGCCGGCAGCTACACGGTGGCGGTGACCTCCGATGTTCCCGTTGCCGCAGCAGCCCGGGTCATCCTCGGGAGCACCCCCGGCAAGCCGGTCGACTTCGGCGGCGCCGTCTCGGCCGAGCGGGTCGGCAGCGACTCGAGTGTCGTCTTCGCCCAGGGAGTCGACTCAGCCCTCGTCTTCGGCGCCCCCGCCGGACGCTCCGAGATCACCCTGACCCCGGTGGGGGAGGGCGGCAGGCTCGGAGCCGAGCAGGTCATCAGCATCGCCGGCGGAACCTCGGTCGTCGTGCCCGCCTCAGCCCTCGGCGCCGGGACCACCGCCGCCATCCTCAACGCATCGGGGGATCCGGTGTTCGGAGCGCAGATCAACACGCTTGCGCGCGGGGCGTCGGGCATCGCGGTCAGTCCAATTCCAGCAGGCAATACGGGAACGCAGAGCATCCAGGTGACCCTGGGTTACTGAAAACCTGCTGGGACGCTTAGGGGACGCGCTCTCCGCCAAACCGGCTGGCCGGAGCTGTCCGGCGCCGGCTCAGGCCTGGGAGCGGCCGTAGGCGGGGTCGACCGCTTCGGGGGCCATCCCCAGCAGCTCGGCGGCCTGCTCAACCACGACGTCGTGAACCAGTTCGTTGACCGGCATGACGCCCTTGGCAGCCATCTCCACGGGATGGCGGTACACGGTGATCGCCGCGGGGCGCCCGGGGGTGGCACGGGTCGCGGCGCCGAGCAGGTCGCGCAGCTTCTCGCGTGAAATCTCCTCAAGGCCGTCCGGAATCTCCTGGACCACGATCTGGAGATCCTGGATGCGGTCCCCCCAGAGCCGTTCAAGGCGCTGGGCAGACTCCATCACCCACTCGTCGAACTGCTCGGAACGGGTGCGGAAACCGGGAAGGTGCGACCCGATGAGGTCGCCGCGCAGTCCCCGTCCCCGACGGTTTCGACGGCGTTCGAAATAGGAGCGTCGCGCCCCCGCGCCCGCCGGGTCCGGCTCCGTAAGGTTCACCGAAAATGTTGATCCATCCCGCATGTATCGACTGTATGCCCAATGCAATGCCATTGCACTCCCGGGAGCCCTCCCCGGATTTCGCTTCCCAACCGGTAGGCTTCAGGATCGTGGGATCCATCCGTCAATGTTCACGATCAGCCTGCCAGCGCCCTGCGTTCGCCACGCTGACCTATGTCTATGCCGACTCCACAGCTGTGCTCGGCCCGCTGGCTACCTACGCGGAGCCTCACTGCTACGACCTTTGCGCACTTCACGCGGAGAAACTGACAGTGCCCCGGGGGTGGGAAGTGCTGCGCCTGGTCCTGCCGGCCACCCTTCCCGAACCCAACCCTGACGACCTCCTGGCCCTGGCCGACGCCGTACGCGAGGCCGCCGCCGACCGCGCGCCCGAGGCCGGCTCGCCCGCCGCCCGTGCCACCAAGACGCCGCTCGACCCCCCGGCCGACGGGCTCGGCGCCCGGCGCGGGCATCTGCGGGTCCTGCCAGAACAGCAGTAACGGGGCCGGCCCGTCCAGGATTCCCGCCGCGGCGGCACCGGGCGGTAGTCTTAAGCGGAGCGATTTTCCCCAGTTGTCCCCTCCAGAAAGCCAGGGCCCATGGCACCTTTGTCCAAGCAACTGCTCGAGGTGCTCCGCTGCCCGCTGACGGGTTCCCCGCTGGTCGAGCGCGACGGGTTCCTCGTCGCGGTCATGCCGGGTAAAGCAGGCGAGCTTTCAAGCTACCGGGTCGAAGAAGGCATCCCCGTGATGCTCCACTCCGAACCCTCTCCGGACGGGCCGACCGACTCCGCGGCGGAAGCCCCCGGCACCGACACCCCCGCACAACCCTAGGAATCCTCTCCAATGACTTTTGACTACAAGATCGCCGACCTCTCCCTTGCGGAGGCCGGCCGGCACCAGATCCGCCTTGCCGAGCATGAAATGCCGGGACTGATGGCCCTGCGCCGCGAGTACGGCGACTCCCAGCCGCTGAAGGGAGCGCGGATCGCCGGATCCCTGCACATGACTGTGCAGACGGCGGTCCTCATTGAAACCCTCACGGCGCTGGGCGCCGAGGTGCGGTGGGCCTCCTGCAATATCTTCTCGACCCAGGACGAAGCCGCAGCCGCGGTCGTCGTGGGATCAGGGACGGTCGAGGAACCCGCGGGCGTTCCCGTCTTCGCCTGGAAGAACGAGACGCTCGAAGAGTACTGGTGGACGGCCGCCCAGATCCTCACCTGGCCCGGACAGGCCGAGGGCCTGGGCCCGAACATGATCCTCGACGACGGCGGGGACGCGACGATGCTCCTCCATAAGGGCGTCGAATTCGAAGCCGCAGGCGCCGTGCCCGCCAACCCCGCCGAGGGCGACGTCGACTACTCCCACGAGTACACGGTGTTCCTCGACGTGCTGCGCAGCACCATCGAGACCGAACCGCGGAAGTGGACCGCCGTCGCTGCCGGCATCAAGGGCGTCACCGAGGAAACCACGACCGGCGTGCACCGCCTGTACCAGCTGGCCGCCCAGGGCAAGCTCCTCTTCCCTGCGATCAACGTCAACGACTCCGTCACCAAATCGAAGTTCGACAACAAGTACGGGATCCGGCACTCACTTCCCGACGGCCTCAACCGGGCCACCGACGTCCTCATCGGCGGGAAGGTCGCCGTCGTGTGCGGCTACGGCGATGTCGGCAAGGGCGCTGCCGAGGCCCTGCGCGGCCAGGGCGCCCGCGTCATCGTGACGGAGATCGATCCGATCTGCGCCCTGCAGGCCGCAATGGACGGCTACCAGGTGGCCCGCCTCGAATCGGTCCTCGGCCAGGGCGACATCTTCATCACGACAACCGGCAACAAGGACGTCATCCTCGCCAGCCACATGGCCGGAATGAAGCACCAGGCGATCGTGGGAAACATCGGGCACTTCGACAACGAGATCGACATCGCCGGACTGGCGAAGACCGATGGCATCACCCGCATCGAAATCAAGCCGCAGGTCCACGAGTGGGTCTTCCCCGCACGCGAGGCCGAAGGCACTCCGGCCCACTCGATCATCCTGCTCTCCGAGGGACGGCTGCTGAACCTCGGCAACGCCACGGGCCACCCGTCGTTCGTCATGAGCAACTCCTTCGCCAACCAGACAATCGCGCAGATCGAACTGTTCACGAAGGCCGGCAAGCTCCGCGCCGAGGGCACCCCCGAGTACGAGAACCAGGTCTACGTACTGCCCAAGATCCTTGACGAGAAGGTTGCCCGGCTCCACCTGGGCGCGCTCGGCGTCGAACTGACCGAACTCACCAAGGGGCAGGCCGAGTACCTCGACATCGACGTGACGGGGCCGTACAAGCCGGATCACTACCGTTACTGACGCACCGCGGGGCCCTGCATTGTTCACAGTTTGTAATCTCTGCTGCGCCGGTTCAGCGCCCCTGCCGCGTAAGATCGCGGTGGTCAGCTTTCTCAAGGGAACAGGGTTGGGCGTATGACGCATGGAACACACCAGGGACAGTCCGGCCGCAGGGCCGTGAAAATCGTGGCTTTCGCAGCCGCGGGCATGGTGGTCGTCGGCGGGGGTATCGGCATCGCAGTCGCCGCACCCTGGAACAGCGGCGCCGCACCCCTGTCCACCCCTGAGGTGTCGCACAGCTCGACCCCGGACAGCCCACCCTCGGCGACACCGAAACCGGCTCCGAAGAAAGCAACGGTCGGCGTCACCCCCACCGACGGCGCCCTGGCCGTGAACCCGGCAACGGTCGCCGAGATCAAGGTCAGGAACGGAACGCTCGAGGATGTCCAGCTCGCTCCGAGCGCGGGGGGAGAACCCATAGCGGGCGGGCTTTCAGGCGACGGATCCTCCTGGAAGGCCATGGAACGGCTGGCCTTCAACACCGCGTATTCGTTCACGTTCACGGTCGTCGACTCCGCAGGGGCGAAGACGTCAAGCGAGAAGAGCTTCACCACCGTCGAACCGGCCAACGAGGCCGACGCGGCGCTCTTCCCACTCGACGGCTCCACCGTTGGCACCGGCCAGCCCCTCGAAATCAACTTCAGCGAACCCGTGACCAACCGCGACGCTGTCGAAAAAGCAATCAAGGTCACGAGCACCAGCGGGCAGACCGGGGCGTTCTACTGGCTGAGCGACACCAAGGTCCGTTACCGGCCCCAGGAGTTCTGGGCGCCGAACAGCACGATCACCGTTGACATGAAGTTGTTCGGCGTCGAATTCGGCAATTCGATGATCGGGAACTTCGACCGGACGTTCACCGTCAAGACCCACAACACCCGCCTGGCCGTTGTGGACAACAAGACGAAAACCATGAAGGTCTACCTCGACGGCAAGCTCGACCGGACCTTCCCCATCACCCTGGGCACCGAGGAATGGCCCTCCACCGTGGGCTACCACGTGGTCATGGAAAAGTACGAGTCGACCAAGTTCACGGCGGAATCGATCGGGCTCAAGCCCGGCGACGACGCCTACTACCCTCCCACGGTGGTCAAGCATGCCAGCCGGCTCAGCAACGGCGGGGCGTTCGTGCACGAGGCGCTGCCCGCGGCGCAGGTGGCCCTCGGGCAGTTCAACGTCTCGCACGGCTGTGTCGGAATGTCCCCTGAAGGCGCCGAATACTTCTACAACACCTTCAGCGCAGGGGACGTGGTGCAGATCCTCAACACCAACTACGGCCCCATGTACGTCCACGACGGGTTCGGTGACTGGAACCTCTCGTGGGAGGAATACTCCTCCCAGCCCTGACCGGTCCCGGCGCCCGTGGCGTCCGGTCCAGGGCAGCGCCGTATCGTCAGCTGAACGGAAGCCGGTGCAGCCGCTGGGCCGCCTCCGCCGCCCGGGCCTTCTGCCGGGACAGCGCGCTGTAGTCCCGCTCGCGGCGTGCCGCGATGACGGCGTTGAGGAACTCCTCGGCGGAGGTGCCGGCCGGGGGAGCAGGAGCCACATGCGGGCTCATCTCGTGGGCCAGGTCCATCGCGAGCGCGGTCCGCGAGAGCGGGTTCAGCCGGGGCGCCTGGGCGAGGAACTGTGAGGCCCGCCGCGCGAGGGACTCGGGGAGCCGCCCGATGTCGGCGGTCGACGCCCACTGCTCAAGCCCTGGCGGCATGTGGGCGGCGACCCGCGGCTTCACCACCACCCGCTCCCGCATCGAGTAGGTCCCGGCGAGCAGGTCCCCGAGGCGCTTCGAGCGCTCGTTGAACAGTGCGACAACAAACGCGAGCGAACCGAGCAGCAGGTAGATTTCAAGGACCGCCAGCATGCCCCGGATGAAGGCGTGCCGGAAGCGGATGGCGCCGCCGTCGTCGCGCACGATCCGCAGGCCCGTAACCAGCCGGCCCAGGGACTTGCCGCGCGTGAGCGTCTCGACTGTCACCGGGAGGATGAGGAACACCAACAGGACGAGCACCAGTCCGATGGTGCGGGTCAGCGCCGGGTCGAAGACGCCCTCGAGCGTGCCGCCGACCAGCATCAGGATTCCGAAGAGCAGAAGGACCTGGGCGACGGCGTCAATGAGGGCGCTCAGTGCGCGGCCCGCGAAGCCTGCCGGCCGCAGTTCGAGCACCACGGCCTCGCCGGTGACGACCTGGTTCACAGCGGTTCCCCTCTTCCTCGCGCACCGTCCATCTCCCGGACGGGCCGATGCGGCGTTTCCGGTGCAAGCCTAACCGCCCCCGCGACCCTATATGGTAGGCGCATGGACGTCGACGCCTTCCGCGAAGTGCACCGCCCCGACTGGGAACGGCTTGATGAACTGGTACGGCGGCGCCGCTTGGCCGGTGAGGAATCCGACGAACTCCTGACCCTCTACCAGCGTGTCTCGACCCACCTGTCGATGATCCGCTCCGTCGCTCCGGAAAGTGCGCTCTCCGGGGACCTCTCGATGCGGCTCTCCCGGGCACGGACCCGGTTCACCGGTGCGCGCTCGGACTTCCTCCAGGACATGGCACTGTTTTTTGCTGCATCGCTGCCTGCGGCGTTCTACCGCATCCGCTGGCTGACCGTCGTCGTCGGAATCCTGTTCCTCGGCGTCGCGTGGCTCTATGGGTTCTGGGCCGCCACAACGCCTCAGGTCATCGCCGCGCTGGGCACCGACGAGGAACTCCGCCAGTACGTTGAGGAAGACTTCGTCAACTACTACTCGGAGAACCCGGCGGCGTCGTTCGCCGGCGCCGTGTGGACGAACAATGCGTGGATTGCGCTCCAGGCCGTCGCGTTCGGCGTCACCGGGATCTGGGCGCCGTGGATCCTCTACCAGAACGCGCAGGGCCTTGGCCTGGCCGGAGGGATGATGGCAGCCTACGACCGGATGGATGTGTTCCTGATCTACATCCTCCCTCACGGGCTTATGGAGCTGACAGCCATCTTCATCGCGACGGCGGCGGGCCTGCGCCTGTTCTGGGCCTGGGTTGCCCCGGGCCGCCGGCCGCGCGCCTCGGCGCTCGCCGCTGAAGGGCGCGCCCTCATCACCGTCGCTCTGGGGCTCGTCCTTGTGTTGTTCGTTTCGGGGCTCGTCGAAGGTTTCGTCACGCCCAGCATGCTCCCTGCCTGGCTGCGCATCACGATCGGCGCGCTGGTGCTCGCCGCCTACTGGGCCTACACCCTTATCCTCGGCCGCAGGGCGGTCCGGGCCGGGCACACCGGGGACCTCGCGCGCATCGACAGGGGCGAAACACTCAGGACGGCGTAGGACCGCGGGGAGCCTCCGGCACGGCGGGGGTGCGGGCCGGTACGCTCGAGGAACAGGAGCCGCCCGGGCGGCTGACGCACAGCGAGGAGACCCAGCAGTGGCAGAGATCGACAAAACCGGCAGAGAGCACGAGCCTGCGGGTACCGGGCAGGAGTCCGGAACGGATCCCGCGCCCCGCGAGCCGGTCATCGCACAGCGCAGTTCGCTCCCCATGCGCAAGGCAAGCACGATGCCCGACGTTTCGCGCTTCCTCACCGGCGCGCACTCCGCCGGGCAGTCCGAGGTGGAGCCGGACGCAGAAGCTCCTGCTGGATCGCCCCACGCTTCACGCGACGGCGGCGGGAGCAACGGTGGCGCGCACTCCGCCCCGGTGGGCCCCGCCACCGCCGCGCTGCCGGTGACGGAACCGGACGCCCGTGTTTCGCCCTCCGCTCCGGTGGGCCCCGCCACCGCCGCACTGCCTGTCGCGGACCCCGCCGCCGGTGATTCGCGCGCCGCTTCGCTGGGCACGGACGCCGATTCACACTCCGCTCCGGCGGGCCCTGCCACCGCCGCGCTTCCGGTCGCGGACTCGGGTGCCGGTGCAGCAGCCGGACACGCCGCGGGAGCCCACGCCAAGGAACCCGAAACGCGCGTGGATCCGGTCCGGAACGGCACCGGGGCCGAGCCCGCCTCAACAACGGGGTCCCTCTCACTGCGGCCGTCCGAGGAGGAGGTTCAGCGCAGGGCCCGTGAACGTGACCACGCGGTGCGGGCCAAGCCCGTCCTTGCCCGGTTCCTGCAGGTTCTGATCGCACTGTTCTTCCCGGTGATCGTGCTCGCCGGAGCCGTGCGGGCGGTCACGTCGTCGCTGTTCCTCTGGGCCGAATACCACCGCCCTGGCTTCCCTTCGGACAGCTTCGGGTTCTCCACGGAGGACCGCATGACCTACGGGTCCTACGCCGTTGACTACGTGCTCAACCTGGCCCCGGCGCGCTACCTCGGCGGGCTGGTTGACGCACAGGGGCGCCAGCTGTTCCTCGACAGCGAAGTCAGCCACATGCAGGACGTGAAGTCGGTTCTCGGTGCGTCATTCGTCGTGGCCGCACTCATGCTGCTGGCGGGCATTGCTGCCTGCATCTATCTCGCCCGCCGCTACAAGGGAGGAATCCGCAGGGCGCTGTTCTCCGGCGCAGTCCTCACGGTCGCACTCATTGCCGCGCTCGCTGCCACTGCCGTGCTGGCCTGGGAGCTGTTCTTTGCGCAGGTCCACGGCCTGTTCTTCGCCGAGGGCACGTGGACGTTCCGCGAGGACGATACGCTCATCCGGCTCTTCCCCGAGCAGTTCTGGACCGACGCTGCAGCAACCGTGGGGGTGCTGGTGCTGCTCGCGACGGCTCTCACGCTCATTGCCGCCTGGCCGACCCGTGCACGGCGGGCGCGGTCCCGGGCTGCCCAGATAGCACTCCAGGAGCGGCACCGCGCCGCCGGCGCCCCGGCGCTGTAAGCGCGGCCGGTACATCCCGCCACCGGCAGCTACCCGTTTTTCCACGAAGGCTTCTGCTTCTTGCATTCCCGCCTTCCCCGAAGCGGCACAGGGGAAGATAATTCGAGCTGTATTAATGGCGACCAGGAGGCTGAATTATGAGCACGCAACTAAATCCCTATTTGGGATTCCGTGACACGGCAAAGCAGGCGATGGAGTTTTACCAGTCCGTTTTTGGCGGCGAACTCACAATGAGCACGTACGCGGAGTTCAATGCGAGCGAGGATCCGTCCGAACAGGACAAGATCATGCATGCGATGCTCGTGACCGACGGTGGAATGGTGCTCATGGGCGCCGACACCCCCAACAGCATGGAGTATTCGACCGGCTCCAACTATTCGGTCTCGCTCAGCGGCGAAGACGGGGCTGAGCTGCAGGGTTACTGGGACAGGCTCGCCGACGGAGGCACCGTCCAACTGCCCCTTGAGCGTGCGCCCTGGGGGGACAGCTTTGGGATGTGCAGCGACAAGTTCGGCGTGAGCTGGATGGTGAACATCGGAGGTGCCCAGCAGTAGGCCCGGGAAGCCCAGCAGTAGGCGAGGGAAGCGGGCCTGCTGCTGAGGCAGCCGGGGCAGTGCCCCGTCAGGGCTTTGCGATGCTCAGGTAGCTGAGCCCGCGCAGGTCGAGCACCATCCGTTCGCCGATCTCACACATCCGCATCAGCACCGCACCGCAGCCGGCGCACCGCAGCGTCATCCCGGGTGCGCGGTGGTAGAGGTGGGTTGTTGCGAGCGCCCCCGAAGCCCCGCAGTTGGCGCACCTGCCGACTGCCGAGGTGAGGTCGGCGGCAAAAACCTCCGAAAACATCCCTGCCAGTGCGTTGCCGTCGAGATGTTCGGTGTCGTTCACATACCCGGCCCGTGGGCCGTCGTTGACAGTCATCCGTCGCCCCCTATTCCGCCATACCGTTCGGTTTTGATGCGTTCCGGTGGATAGCCCGCCTCGACCAGCCACGAAGACGCGGATTCCACGAACCCGGTGGCCCCGCAGATGAAGACAGCGGGGTTGTCCGCCGCGGGCAGGACGTTCGCGAGGAGGGACTCCGAGGTGAGCCGGCCCGCGGGCTGGCCGTCCGGCGCGCTGCGCGTGTAGATGATCTTCACCACCAGCGGCGAGGCACTTGCTGCGAGCATATCGAGCTCCTTCCGGTAGAACACCGACTTCTCGCTGCGCGCTGAGTACAGCAGGTGGAAAGGAGTGGAGATTCCGCCCTCGCGCCGCGTGCGGGCCATCGCCATGAGCGGCACAACGCCCGAGCCGCCGCCGATCAGCTGGACCGGTGAAGGGTCGGCCGGGTCCCAGACGAACCAGCCGCCCACCGGCCCCCTCACCTCGAGCTGTTCCCCTGCCACGAGCTCCCGCACCAGGTACGGGGAAACCTCGCCGTCGACGAGCTCCTCCACGGTGAGCTCCACCTCGTCGGGCGGAAGCAGCGCGGCAAGGGAGAAGGACCGCACGGCCGTGTACCCGTCGGGGGCGGTCAGGCGGATGTCGATGTGCTGACCGGGGGTGACTTCAACGGGGGCGGGGAACCGGAGCCGAATGGTCGTGGCTGACTCCGTCTCCGGCCGAACGCCGAGGACGTCCGCGGTGCGCCAGGAGCGGCTCACCAGTAGCGTTCTTCCAGCCAGGGATCGCCGTGGAGGTTGTAGCCATTGCTTTCCCAGAAGCCCGGATCGTTCTGGGGCATCATCCGCAGTCCCCGGACCCATTTCGCGCTCTTCCAGAAGTAAAGGTGGGGCACCAGCAGGCGGGCCGGGCCGCCGTGGGACGGGGCGATGTCCTCGCCGTCGAACTTGTGGACAACCCAGGCCTTGCCGTCGAGGACATCTTCGACCGCCAGGTTCGTCGTGTAGCCGCCGTAGCTCGTGAACATCATGTAGTTGTAGGCGGTATCCACGTCCCCGAAGAAGGTGTCGAGCGAGACGCCCTTCCAGGTGGTGTCGAATTTCGACCAGCTCGTGACACAGTGGATGTCGACGGTCACATCCTGCTGAGGGAGGTTCTGGAACTCCTCCCACGTCCAGCGGTGCTCTGCTCCCTTTTCTGTCAGGATCTTGAATTCCCACTCGGCGGTGTCGACCCGGGGAGTGGGGCCCGCCGAGAGGACCGGGAAGCTGTCAGTTCTGTACTGGCCCGGCGGCAGGCCCTTCTGGTTCTTGTCCCTGCGCCCCCTGAACCCGGACGAAATGATGCCCATTGTGCTCCTCCATCGGTGGCGGTGCCCGTAACGGTGGGAACAAACCTTCTCGCTTCCAGTGCGTTCCCTGAAGTTTCGGGAAGCGGCAGTCGTCGCTTAGTCGCTCGTTTTATCACCGAACCAGCCCTTTTGAAAGGGCACTTCGGATGTGGCACCGGCCCCTCCGGAACGCCGCGGCACCGTCATTCGGGCAATTCCGGCGGTGTTGCCGCACGCCTTCCGCGGCCGCGCCCGAATTCATGATCGGGCAACGGACAATATGACGAATATGTGAAGTGTTTTCCGCGTGCTGCGGCGTTCCCTGGACTCCCTCGCTCCAGCGGGGAATTGGAAAAGCCGGCGTATGTCCGAGATCCGGGACAGGCCGAAATGGATATTCACGGCGCGGGACAATTCGCCCGGGAGCTCCCGCCCGTGGGCCTAGCGCGAGCCGTCCTGCTCCGCCGTCCAGCGGTGCTCAAGGCTCCGCGCGGCGTCGAGCAGGGCCACGACCTCGTTCTCGGTCGTGGGGGAGAAGTCCCTGTAGTGCTCGCCGACCGAACGGAAGAACCGGGGTGAGGCGAGGCAGAAAACCTCGTCGGCGTCATCGAGGCGCCGCAGGGCGGCTGCGGGAGCGACCGGAACGGCGAAGATCACCGATGCCGCCCTGAGTGCCCGGGCGACCTTGCAGGCGGCCCTGGCCGTGGCGCCGGTCGCCATTCCGTCATCGACGATCAGTGCCGCCTTCCCCTCGAGGTTCCGGCGGCGGCGGCCGCTCCGGAACAGCGCGGTGCGCGCGGAGAGCACCTGGCGTTCACGCTGCTCCACTGCCTCCAGTTCCGCCTCCGAGATACGGCCCGCGCCGAGCACCCGGTCCTCAAGCACCCGGGCACCGTCTTCGCCGATCGCGCCCATTGCCAGTTCCGGCTGGGCGGGAACCCCGAGCTTGCGCACCACGATCACATCGAGAGGCGCCCGCAGCGCCTCGGCGACCTGGTATGCCACAGGGACCCCGCCGCGCGGCAGGCCGAGGACAACAACGGGCGTGCCGCGCAGGTGGCTCAACCGCTCTCCGAGCCTGCGCCCGGCCTCAACACGGTCCTGAAAAAGCGCCATTGTCCACCCCGCCCGTCCGCCTACCCTGCGAAGCCGCCGCCCTGCCGGAGGGGATTCGACGGCAGGTCCTTCAAGTATCCGCCTCGACCGCCGCGTGCGCTGCTGATGCGGAGCCCGGGTCAGGGGCGGGGTGCCCGGTAGAGCGCCTCGACGGCGTCATGATGCTCCGCCACCACCACGGCGCGCCGGAGCTTGAGGGTGGGGGTCAGCTGGCCGGCCTCCACGCTGAAGTCCCCGGGCAGCACGGTGAACCTCCGGATCTGCTCGGCCCTCGAGACGGTTGCGTTGGCAGCATCCACCGCCGCCTGGACTTCCGCGAGGATCTCCGGATCGGTGGACGGTTTCCCGGAGGGCACTGGCCCCCGGGCGGCGAGCGCCTGCCCGTCGAGGGTCAGGAGGGCCCCGACGAACGGTTTCCCTTCGCCCACCACGACGGCGTGCGCCACGAGGCGATGTTCACGCAGCTTCTCCTCAAGCGGGGCGGGGGCGACGTTCTTCCCGCCGGCAGTCACGAGAAGGTCCTTCTTGCGGCCCGTGATGGTCAGGAATCCGTCGCCGTCCAGGGAACCGAGGTCACCGGTCCGGAAGTATCCGTCGGCGGTGAAGGCCGCAGCCGTGGCAGCGGGGTTGTTGTGGTAACCGGCGAAAACGCCTGTTCCGCGCACCAGGATCTCGCCGTCGTCGTCGATGCGCAGTGAAGTGCCCGGCATGGCGATGCCCACCGATCCGACGCGGGTCGAGCCGACCGTGTTCACGGTGCACGGCGCCGTGGTTTCGGTGAGCCCGTACCCCTCCTGGATGAGGATGCCCGCGCCCCTGAAGAAGTGGACGAGGTGCTCGCTGAGCGGGCTGGCCCCGGAAATCGTGTAGGTCAGGTTGCCGCCGAACACGGCACGCAGCCGGGGGTAGAGGAGGCGGTCGAACCCGGCGCGGGCCACGCGCAGGGCCGGGGACGGCCCCCGCCCACCGCGCGCCTTCGCATCGAGTGCCCGCGAATAGGCGACGGCGGTGCGCTCCGCCGCGTTGAACAGGCGCCCCTTTCCAGCCGCCGCGGCCCGCTGGCGCGCACCGGCGTGGATCTTTTCGAAGATGCGCGGCACCGCGAGCAGGAAGGTGGGGCGGAACGTGCCGAGGTCGTCGAGGAGTTCCTCGGCCGATCCGCTGTGGGCCAGGGTGACCCCTGCCGAAAAGCAGACGACCTGCACCGCCCGGGCAAGGACGTGGGCGAGGGGGAGGAACATCAGGGTGCGGGCGTTTTCCGCCTTGAGGAGTTCGGGGAGGAACTCGATGGTGTTGACCGCGAACAGGGCGAAGTTCCCGTGGCTGATGGTGCAGCCCTTGGGGTTGCCCGTGGTGCCCGAGGTGTAGACGATCGACGCGGGGGCGTCGAGGCCACAGGCGCTCCGCGCCTCTTCGATCAGGGCGGGGCTGATGCCGCGCCCGCTCCGGACCAGGTCCTCGAGGCCGGCGCCCGCGGAGTGCTCCGACGGGCTCAGCCGGAACACCCGGGGTTCCCCGCCGGCGCCGGCACGGACCGCTTCGGCCACCACACGGGCCTTGTCGTCGTCCTCGACCAGGACGACCGCTGGCGCGGCGTCCTCAAGGATCCATGCCACCTGGTGGGCGGAGGAGGTTTCGTAGATCGGAACCGTCACCGCTCCGGCGAACCAGATTGCGACGTCGGCGAGCGTCCATTCGTACCGGGTCGCCGACATCACGGCCACCCGGTCGCCGGGCCGGACGCCCGATGCGATCAATCCTGCGGCGACGCCGCGCACCTCCGCCAGGAAGGCCTCGGCACTGATGTCGTTCCAGCCGCCCGGCGTGCGCACCGCGTACAGCGGCGCGTCCGGGGCGAGCGCGTGCCGGCGCAGGAGGAGGTCGGTGATGTTGCTTTCCGGGCGCAGGCTGGCCAGGGGGTGTGTTGACGATTTCCGCACCGGGACTCGCTTTCGGGAGGGTTGATCGGGGTGCCCTAGATCCAGCTGCGGATCCACATCCGGTGCCGCCACTGCTCGTAGGGGACGACTTCGGCGGTCCACACGGGGAGGAAATAGGCGGAGACCAGGACGACGACGGCAAGGAAAAGCCCCACGAGCACAATACCGCGGCGTCTGCGCCGGTGCGGGTCGTCGGGACGGCCGAGGATGAGCCCAAGGCCGTAGACGAGGCCGAGCACGAGGAACGGTTCGAAGGCGACGGCGTAGAAGTAGAACATTGTGCGTTCGGGGTAGAGGAACCACGGCAGGTAGCCAGCGGCGACGCCGGCGAGGACTGCGCCGGCCCGCCAGTCCCTGCGGCCCGCCCAGGCGAAAAGCAGCACGCCAAGGGCGAGGGCAGCACTCCACCAGATCACCGGGTTGCCGAGCACCGTGACCGCCTGCGAACACGAATCGACAAGGCAGCCCTCGCCGGTGCCCGGCTTTTCATAGAAGAAGGAGGTCGGCCGTCCAAGGAGCAGCCAGGACCAGGCACCCGATTCGTAGGGGTGGTCCGATCCGAGCCCCTTGTGGAATTCGTAGGCGCTGCGGTGGTACTCGGCAAGGGAACGCAGGGCCGGGGGAACCCAGCCCCACTGCTCCGAGGGGTTGTCCGCCGCCCATTGGCGGTCGTACGCGTCCTTGGAGAGCAGCCAGCCGGACCAGGTCCCCAGGTAGGTGAGCGCGGCCACGGGAACGATCGAGACGAAGGCCTGGAACCCGTCCTTCAGCACCCCACCCGTCGCCCAGCGGCGCACTCCGGCAATTCGCCGGGCGCTCAGGTCCCAGGCCACGGTGAGCAGCCCGAACGCCGCGAGGTAGGGCAGGGCGGACCACTTCGTGCCCACCGCGAGCCCGAGGCAGATCCCGGCGACGAGGCGCCAGGGCCGGATGCCCAGCCAGGGGCCGAAGCGCAGCAGATACTGTGCCGGTACGCCGTTTTCCGCCGCGGCCGCGTGCCGGCCGAGCAGGAGCGCGAGCCTCCGGCGCGCCGCGTCCCTGTCGAGCAGCAGCGCGGTGAACGCCGCAAGGATCCAGAAGGAGAGGAAGATGTCGAGGAGCGAGGTCCGGGAGTGGACGAGGTGGTGGCCGTCGACGGCGAGGATCAGCCCTGCCGCTCCGCCAAGGATCGGCGAGCCGAAGAGCCGCCCCGCCGCGACGGCGATCAGCAGGATGGACAGGGTCCCGATCAGGGCTGCCGAGAACCGCCATCCGAAGGGGTTGTCCGAACCGAAGACCGCCATGCCGGCGGCGATCATCCACTTCCCGACGGGCGGGTGGACCACGTAGTCGGCCGTTGGAAGGATCGCCGACGGATCGCCGGCGTTGAAGGAGTCGTTGGCGTTCTCCGGCCATTCGCGTTCGTAGCCCGACTGGAGCAGGGAGTACGCGTCCTTGACGTAGTAGGTCTCGTCGAAGATCAGCGACCCCGGTTCGGCAAGCCGAACGAAGCGGAGCACCCCGCCAAGTACCGCCATGGCGACCGGCAGAATCCACATCAGGGGCCCGTGCGGCGCGGCCCCGAGGAGCCGCTGGAGCAGCGCCTGCCGGGTGAAGGCGGACGAGGGGGAAGCGAGCCAGGTTGCCCGGGGGCGGCCCGGGGCTTTTCCGGGGTCCAGGAGGGCTGTGTGGCTCACCCTGCAATGCTACCGGGAGCGCCGCCCGGTTCCCGTCCGAACGAGGTTGACGCCGGCGTCAGTGGGCCAGGCGGTCCTCGTGGAGGCGGTGGCTGGCGGGTTCGATCTGGAAGGTGCTGTGCTCGATGCTGAGGTCGAAATGCCTGACCACGCATTCCTGGAGCTGGTCGAGCACGGCGTGGGCGTTGTTGCTCGAATAGCAGTCGTCCTCGACCACAACGTGCGCGGTCAGGACGGGCAGGCCTGTCGCGATCTGGGTGATGTGAAGGTCGTGGACATCGGTCACGTGGGGAAGCCTCGCAATGTGGGAGCGCACCGCATCCGGGTCGATTCCCGCCGGCGTCGATTCGAGGAGGACGTTGACCGTCGCATGCAGCAGACGCACGGTGCGGGGAATGATGAGCGCGCCGATCAGCAGCGCCACGATCGCGTCGGCGCGCATCCAGCCCGTCAGCGTGATGACCACCGCCGCGACGATCACCGCCACCGACCCGAGGGCGTCGTTCACCACCTCGAGGAATGCCGCCCGCAGGTTGAAGTTGGCCGTGCGGTGCCGGGCGAGGACGCCGAGTGCGGCCAGGTTGCCCGCCAGGCCGATCACCCCGAAGACGACCATTTCCGGTGCGGCAACGTCCACTGGGGTGATCAGCCGCTGGACTCCCTCGACAAGCACGTAAAGCCCGACGACGAGCAGCACACCCGCCTGGGCCATCGCCGCAACAACCTCGGCCCTGCGGAACCCCCAGGTGCGCCGGGCCGTTGCGGGTCGCATTGCCAGGGTCGCGGCGGTCAGCGCCATCGCCAGCCCTGCGGCGTCGGTGAAGACGTGCGCCGAATCGAAGAGGAGGGCGAGGCTGCCGGTCCACGCGGCACCGATGACCTGGAGTACGAAGACGGCGACCGTGAGGGCCAAAGCCCCGGCGAGCGGACCGCGGTGCGTGTGGTCGGTGCCGTGTCCGTGGTGATGGTTCCCCATAGGCCTAGACTACCGTGGCGCGCGGAGGCAAGGTCGCCCGTGCGTCGGTGGGCGGTATTGAGGACTCAACGGAAATAACCTAGCGTGAACGTGGGCGGTGCCGTGCACCGCCCTGCGCACCGAGAGAAGCCACGTGGAAGGTCAATTGTGAAAACGAAGCCGCAGGACAAGACGAATGTCCGGTTGAAGGCAGTCTTGGACATCCTGGCAGGGCAGGCGCAGGCGGGCGAGCCCCGCGGCGCCAGCAGCGCGGTGCTCTCGGAGGCCATCACGCGCGTGCCGCTCGATGAACGGGAGAGCGAGCTGCTCAGCGGCGGGGTGCCCCGCGGCTTCAAGGCGCTCACCACCGCGACCTCGAAACTTGTGAAGGCCGGATGGCTGGTCAAGGGCAGGAGCGGATGGGCCGTCACCGAGGAGGGACTGCGGGCAGCAGCCGCTTTTCCCGACGTCGAGTCATTCACCGCCGCAATGACCTCGGGGACGCCGATCCCCTCGGGAACACCGGTGCCGGCCGAGCCGCTCGTGCCGGCGGGTACGACGATGCCCTCCGGCACTCCGGTGCCGGCCGGAACGCCGGTTCCCAGCGACGCCGCTGAGGCGGGTTCCGCGTCCGGCTCCGGACCGGCAGCGCAGGAGGCCGCCCCAGGCGAAGGCCAGCCGGCCGCCGTTGCGATCGCCGGAAACTTCGCCTCCCACCTGGGGGCGTCGGAGAACTGGGCGCCGCACGTCGACGAGGCGCAGATGGTGTTCGACCCCGCCGAGCAGAAGTGGAAGATCACCGTCGACCTGCCGCCGGGCGCCTACGCATACAAGGTGGCCATCGACAGGTCCTGGGTAGAGAACTACGGCGCCTTCGGCGTTCCGGGCGGTCCCGACCACGAACTCCACCACCCCGGCGGGAAGGTCACTTTCGAGTACGACCATTCCACGAAGGACGTGACGACCGACTAAGCGCGCCCTGGCCGGCGCCCGGTGCGGGGCCGGCCGGGCTGCGAAGGGCTAGGCTTGTCGGGTGGATGAGCCAGCAGCAGAAAGCACCGAGCCCGGCGTCGGAACGGGCGAAACCGGGCGCGCTCCGGACGGGTCCGCCCCGGCACCCGGCTTCACCGCCTACCGGGGAACCGCGGGCGACGGCAGCTCCCGCGGCAGGGTGGTGCTCGCCGCGACGCCGATCGGGAACGTGGGGGACGCGACGGAGCGCCTGATCGGGCTCCTGCAGAGCGCCGACGTTGTGGCGGCTGAAGACACCCGCAGGCTGAACCGCCTCGTTTCCGCGCTGGGCGTGGCCGTCGGCGGCCGGATCGTCAGCTACCACGAACACAACGAGGCAATCCGGACCGCGGAGCTGCTCGAGCAGGTCCGCTCGGGTGCCACGGTCCTCATGGTGACCGATGCGGGAATGCCCTCAGTCTCCGATCCGGGATACCGGCTCGTCGAAGCCGCCGCCGCCGAAGGCATCGATGTCACCGCGGCGCCCGGCCCGTCGGCGGTCCTCACCGCGCTCGCGCTCTCGGGGCTGCCCACCGACCGGTTCTGCTTCGAGGGTTTCCTGCCGCGTAAGGCGGGGGAGCGTTCGACCCGGCTGACCGAACTTGCCGCGGAACGCCGCACCATGGTCTTTTTCGAGGCGCCCCACCGGCTCGAAGCGATGCTTCGATCGCTGCGGCAGGCCTTTGGATCCGAGCGACCTGCCGCTGTTGCCCGCGAGCTGACCAAGATGCACGAGCAGGTGCTGCGCGGGTCGCTTCTCGAACTGCTCGAGTGGGCGCAGGACGGCGAGGTGCGCGGAGAGATCGCCGTGGTCGTCGGCGGCGCACCGGAGGCACCCCCGAGCCGCCCCGAGGATCATGTGGCCGCGGTGCAGGAGCTGGTGAGCAACGGCGCCCGGCTCAAGGATGCCGTTGGCGCCGTTGCCGAAGACGCGAAGGTCAGCAAACGGGAACTCTACGCGGCGGTCATCGCCTCCCGGTGACCCGCGCTCCGGTTTTTGTGCAGGTGCCCAACGTTTCGCCGTGTCTGCGGTGCAGGAACGCCTAGACACTCCTGCGGCGGCGGGGTTAGCGTGAGCTGCGAGCTCCGTGGCACCGCTGTGCCACCGCGACCGTTCCCCTTCTTCTGTAGGAGTTGTAAATGACTGTAACTGTCGAGCGCGAACAGGACCTCCTGGCGCAGGTTCCCACGGGTCTGCTGATCAACGGTTCCTGGCGGGACTCCTCAACCGGCGCGGTTTTCCCGATCGAGGATCCGGCCACCGGCCGGACGCTGCTCTCGATCGCCGATGCGAGCCCCGAAGACGGGGCGGCCGCCCTCGATGCCGCCGTCGCCGCGCAGGAGGACTGGGCCAAGACCGCACCACGGGAGCGCGGGGAGATCCTCCGCCGGGCTTTCGAGCTGGTCACCGCGCGGGCCGACGATTTCGCGCTGCTGATGACCCTGGAGATGGGCAAGCCCCTCGCCGAGGCGCGCGGCGAGGTGGCGTACGGCGCTGAATTCCTCAGGTGGTTCTCCGAGGAGGCGGTGCGCACTTCAGGACGCTACACCGTGGCGCCCGACGGGAAGTCGCGGCTGCTCGTGACGAAGAAACCCGTCGGTCCCTGCCTGCTGATCACCCCGTGGAACTTCCCGCTTGCAATGGCGACGCGCAAGGTGGCCCCCGCGGTGGCCGCCGGCTGCACGATGGTGCTCAAGCCTGCGAACCTCACGCCGTTGACGTCGTCGCTGTTCGCCCAGGTGATGGAGGAGGCCGGGCTGCCCGCCGGGGTGCTCAACGTGATCCATACAAGGGATGCCCAGGGCGTGACCGGTCCGCTCGTCGAAGACCCGCGCCTGCGCAAGCTCTCCTTCACCGGGTCCACACCCGTTGGCCGCAGCCTCCTCGCGGCGGCTTCGAAGAACGTGCTGCGCACCTCGATGGAACTCGGCGGCAACGCACCGTTCCTTGTCTTCGAGGACGCGGACCTGGACGCCGCGGTCACCGGAGCGCTGGCGGCAAAGCTGCGCAACATGGGCGAGGCCTGCACGGCAGCAAACCGCTTCATCGTCCACGAATCCATCGCTGACGAGTTTGCGTCACGGCTTGGCAGCCGCATGGCGGACATGAAGACAGCGCGCGGCACCGAGGACGATTCCAAGCTCGGCCCGCTGATCGATTCCAAGAGCCGCGACAAGGTGCACGGCCTTGTCACGGACGCGCTCGCCGACGGCGCCCAGGCAGTGACCGGCGGCTCTCCGGTCGAGGGCCCCGGCTACTTCTACGCGCCAACGGTCCTCAAGGACGTTCGCCGCTCGTCGCGGATCCTGAAGGAGGAAATCTTCGGTCCGGTCGCGCCGATCGTAACGTTCTCAACGGAGGACCAGGCGGTTGAGCTGGCCAACGACACCGAATACGGGCTCGTAGCCTATGTCTTCACGCGCGACCTCAACCGCGGGCTGCGCATGGGGGAGCGTCTCGACACCGGGATGATGGGGCTGAACGCCGGCGTCATCTCCAACGCGGCGGCCCCGTTCGGCGGCGTCAAGCAGTCCGGGCTCGGCCGGGAGGGCGGCTCAGAGGGAATCGAGGAGTACCTCTACACGCAGTACATCGGCATCGCGGATCCCACCGCGTCCTAGCGGTCAGCGTCCCCGGGCCGTCTGCGGGCCCGGGGACGGGATGTTCCGTTCCTCCCCGGTCAGGACCGTCCCGGGCGCCGGGGCCCGCCACCGCGCAGGAGGCCGCCGGCCAGCGAGCGGGGCAGGAAACGGGCGATGAGCCGGCCTCTGGGAGTGCTGCCGCGCCGGAGGGAAGCGGTCACGGCCTCAACGTCGCTCCACGCGCCGGTCCCCGTGGTCCGGTCCGGGATTTGAGTCCGGGTTCGATGGTCGGGGGTTTGCTGATCTGGGGTTCGATCAGGCGCGAGCACCGTTGAACCTCCGCCAACCGGTGCCGCAGGCCGTGGGCGCGGGTTCGGGCGCGGTGAAGCGTACTCCTCACGCTCGTAGGCCCGCTGCAGCCGCTCCAGGGAACCGGCGGCAGCCCCGTCGAAACCGGCCTCGCTGGCGAGGCGCCCGGAGAAGGTCCGCGGCGTGTCGGTGGGCAGCATCGGATGCCCGTAGTCGCTGGCCACGTCCGCGGTCTGCGCCCAGGCCGCCGTCGCCGCTCCGGCTTCGGGCCCCTCGAGGACGCGACGGCGGCGGGAAGTGGTGCGCGCGGTGCGCAGCAGCAGCGGCAGCAGGGCGAGGGCCGCCGCCGCGAGGACGGCAACGCCGGCCGCCCCCGCCGATTCCTCGGCAGACCCAGCGCCTCCGCGTGAGCCCTGCGGAGACTCGGCGCCCGGACTTGCCGCGGCGCCAGGGACCCCCGGAACGCGTCCCGGGTTCAGGTTCTCATCGTCGATCGGGGCGCCGGCCGGAGAAACCGCCGCGCGGGCGTATTCGGGCACGACCCCGCGCGAAGGGGTCGGCTCGAACCGGACCCAGCCGATACCTCTGAAGTAGAGCTCCGGCCACGCGTGGGCGTTCCGGGAGTCGACCTCGAATTCGCGCAGCTCGGTGTCGTCGGGGCCGTCGTAGACCTCGCCGGTGGCGAGCCCCGGCGTGTAGCCTACCGCCACCCTGCTCGGTATGCCGGCGGCGCGGGCCATCACGGCCATCGTTCCGGCGTAGTGGACGCAGTACCCGGATTTCACGTCGAGGAACCGGGCCATCACGTCCATGCTGCTGCCGTCGTAGCCGCCTTCGACAGGGGCGTCGACCGAATAGGTGAAGTCCGGGCCGCGCAGGTAGTTCTGGATGGCGAGTGCCTTGTCGTACGGGTTCCTGAACCTCCCGGCGACCTCCTGGGTCCGCTCCCTCACAATCTCGGGAGTGTCTTCCGGGAGGTTCGTGAAGATCGGATCGACGACACCGCGGCGGGCCGGGCGGATGGTGCTGAGCCTGTCGCGGGTCACCTCGGGGCTGGTGCTGCGGACATCGTAGGTCTGCCGTGCGGTGGTGCCGCCGTCGTAGGAGAGGATGCTCAGGTTCTTCGGATCCCAGGTCCAGCGTCCGTTGAGGTTGGTGACGCTCGCCGGGGCGTAGGGGGCGAGCAGCCAGGGGCTCGTGTAGCTTTGCGTGTCGATGCGGGTAAGGCTGCTCTCGCCGAACTCGTTTGCCGCGCGGAAGGACTCCGAACCCATGTCCTGCAGTCCGCGCTCGCGCTCCGCCAGCCGCTGGTCGGGCTCCCAGCGCTGGCCGGAGAAGTCCTCTAGGGTTACCGCCCTGAGGTAGACGGGGTCGAGGGAGTCGGTGGCGTAGGTGATCTGCCCGAACCCCGTGGGGTTGCGCAGGTCGTTGCCCAGGGTGACGGCGGGGTTCAGGCCGGTTGAGGTGCCCCACATCTTCAGGCGCGATCCCTGCGGGAACGCGCCCGTGGTGAATCCGGGGATGGCCAGGGGAAGCAGCAGGACCACGGTGAGGGTTGCCGCGCCGATCGCCAGCCCCCGGCTGAGGTACCCGGAGGACCCGGAGCCCGCTTCCGAAAAGACCAGGCCCTCCCGCCACTGGGCGCAGCCCAGCAGGAGGAGATAGGCGGCGGCCGTGAGCAGGAACGGGCCGATGCCGACACCGGTGGGCTTGACGATCGCGGGTACCACCATGAGGCACAGCAGCGGGACCCCGGTGAGTGCCGGCATGCGCAGGGTGGTGGCGAGCAGGTCCACCGCGACGGCGATCAGCCCGATGGCCGCGCACGTCACGAGGAAAATCCCGGCCCCTGGCAGGACCGGGGCGACCTGCGAGGTGATTGTCTCCCCGGCACGGTTGAGCAGGATCCGCACCTGCACCGAACTGCCGGGCCCGGGGATCACCCCGAGGATGCTCCGGGCGCTGAGGAACTGCGCGGTGAGGGCACCGCCGAGCGCGAGGAGCCCGGCCAGGGCGGTCACCGCCTCCGGAAGGCGGACGGCCCGGCTCAGCGCCATGACGAGCAGGACGGGGATGACTGTCCGCAGGACCGGGAGGAACCAGGTCCAGGATTCGATGACGCCGTTCAGGCTGGTGGCCGACGCCATTACCGCAGTCCCCGCCGCGGCGGTTACGAGCCAGTGCGCCCGCTCCTGGGGCGCCGGCCTCTCCCTTTCCGGCCGGGCAGGGCTGAGCGGGCGCTCAAGTGTCGCCGTCATCGGTCGCCTCCCGCGCGTGCCGGCGACGGCGCGGCGGAACCGGACGGCAGGCCCAGCCCCGCCCACACCGCAGGAAGGTCGGCCCGGGGGGAGACGGCGGCCGCCTGCCACCCGGCCGCCCGGAGGATGTCCAACTGCACCTCCGCGTGGGCGGGCTGGTCGGCGATCAACAGCGCAAGGGCCGCCGAGCCGTACCCGGATGCGGTGCCGAGGTTCACCGCCTCCGCCCGCGTCAGCTGCCCCAGGACGGCGATCAGTGGCCCCCGGTGCCGGGTCGCGGCCAGCTTGTCGAGCAGCCCGTCACCGAATGGCCGGTGCGCGGCTTCGGCTTCGGCCTCCTCCCGCCGGGCCGCCGCCCGACGCAGCGGCGTGCGCCCGCTCCGCCCGGGCTTCACCGCGGTGCTGCCCTGGCGCCGCCCCGTATCGGGGACCAGACCCAGCGCGGCGAGTCCTTCGGTGAGCGCTGCGAGCGCACCCGGGCCCTGGAACTCCTCGTCGCGCGGAAACGGAGCCGACGGCGAGGACAACAGGGCGGGATCCCCGGAATGGTCAAGGAAACGCACGGCATATCCCCGCTCGAGGAGGTGGGCGCTGATCGAGGCCACGGCCGTCACCGCCCACTCAAAGGCCGGCGAGGTGCTCATGCCGCCCGGTCCGGCGTCGCTTCCCAGTGCGGCATGGAGCCCGTACCCGAAGCTTGAATGGCGCTGATCCATGAGCAGTGTCGCCTGGGGGGTGGTCACCGACTCCTCCTGCCGCACCATCAGTTCGTTGTGCCGGGCCGTGGCCGGCCAGTGCACACGGCGCATCGAGTCGCCGTTCCGGTACTCCCGGGTCATGACATCGTCGTCGCTGGGATTCGCTGCCCGCCGCGTGGCGGCCTGGCCGTCGTTGCCGCGGGAGCCCGACAGCGGGGAGTGGAGCAGCTCAAGGGCGGCCGGGGTCACAACAAGCGGCGAGGTGCTGCCAAGCACGTGGCGGGACTTGCCCATGCCGAAGGGGTCGGTGAAGTCCGCGGTGACCGGGCCGATCTCGTAGATCCCGCGTGCCGAGGAGCGCAGCCGGTACTGGTAGAGGCTCACACCTGCGCGGGTCGGATTCCGGGACGGGAAGGTGAACTGCGGTGCCGGACCGAACCGGGAGGGAACCTGCTCGGCCATCGACACCGGCGGGCCGGACAAGCTGTCGGCGCTCACCGCCAGCCCCACCGTGGTCGTCGATCCGGTTTCCATCGTCTGGGGAGTAAAGCTCCGCTCGACACTGAACCGCGGCTTGATCAGGCGCAGCAGCAGCACCGACAGCAGAGGGACGGTGATGAGGAAGACACCGACGTAAAGCAGGTCCCTGCGGCCGAGGCCCTGGGCGAGCAGCAGCGAGAAAACCCCGGTCAGCACGAATCCCCAGCCGCGCTGCGTCAGGGTCTTGGAGGGGAGCCTGTCAAGAAGTGCCATGGGGAGGAGCTCAGGTCCGCCTGGCGTCGGAGCCGCGCGGCACCGGCACCTTCGCCACGATGTGTTCGATGACCGACGACGACGTCTCACCGGCGCTCGTTGCCCGGCGGTCGAGCAGGAGCCGGTGGGAGAGGACCGCCTCGGCGATGCCGGCGATGTCGTCAGGAAGCACGAAGTCCCTGCCCTCGAGGGCGGCGCTCGCCTTGGCGGCGCGCAGCAGCTGAAGGAGCGCCCGCGGGCTTGCTCCAAGCCGCACCTGGGGGTGGGTCCTCGTCGCGGTGCCCAGCGCCACCGTGTACTCCTTGACCGCGCGGGAAACGTAAACCTCCTGAACCTGCTGCATCATTGCGGCGATACCGGCGGCGCTCGCCGCGGGGCGGATCCCGTTGAGCGGGGAGACCGACTGGTGGGCCTCAAGCATCTCGGCCTCGGAGCGCGCGTCCGGATATCCCATCGAGATGCGGGCCATGAAGCGGTCGCGCTGCGCTTCGGGCAGGGGATAGGTGCCTTCCATCTCGATCGGGTTCTGGGTGGCGATCACCATGAAGGGGGAACCGAGGGCGTGGGTGTGCCCGTCGACTGTCACCTGGTGTTCCTCCATGCACTCAAGAAGGGCCGACTGCGTCTTCGCCGACGCACGGTTGATTTCGTCCCCGATGACGATGTTCGCGAACACCGGTCCGGGACGGAACTCGAACCGGCGGGTGTCCTGGTTGAAGATCGAAACGCCGGTGACATCGGAGGGCAGCAGGTCCGGCGTGAACTGGATCCGGTTCACGCTGCAGTCGATGGTCCGGGCGAGCGTCTTGGCGAGCATCGTCTTACCGACGCCCGGGACGTCCTCAAGCAGCAGGTGGCCCTGCGCCAGCAGCACGGTAAGGGCGAGCCGCGCCGCAGCCGGTTTGCCGTCGATGACGGTGTTGATCGACTCAAGGATGCGGGAGCTGGCCGCGGCGAACGAATCCGGCGCCGGCGTGGAAGCGCCCGAGGGCAGCAGCTGGGGGGCCTCAACAGCGGTGTTCTGGATGTCCATGAATACCTTCCGCGCGGTGCCGCTGCGGTCCTCCGGCGGCGGGCTGCCGGAGATCGACGCGCAGGTGCCGACCCCGGCAATGTCCACAGGCAATGTCCACGGGGGTGTGCTTCGGCTGACTAGATTTACAGGGTACTAGCTCAACCTGTCCTGCGGGTGGAAAGTTCCGCGGCTGGATAGTCTTGGGGCATGTGCAACAGCTCCGATTACTCCCCGGGCCGTATTCCCCAGCCGTACCGCGCCGAGGACCCGGCCCCGGGAGCCGGCGGTGTGCACGGGCCGGCACCTGCCGCGCCGGGGGGTGCGGAGGACCTGCAGGCCGTGAAGGCGCGTGCTGCCGAGAGCGGCGGTCAGCGGCGCAAACTCGAATACCCGCCGCTGCCCGAACCGCTGCCGGTGCCCGTCATCGACAACCACACCCACCTCGACTTCCGTGACGGACTCGTGCAGGTGACCCTCCGCGAGGCCCTCGACGCCGCCGCCGCGGCCGGAGTGCGCGGAGCCGTGCAGGTCGGCTCCGATCTCGAATCCTCGCGTTTCACGGTGCAGGCCGTCGATGCCGATCCCCGGCTGCTTGGGGCCGTGGCACTGCACCCCAACGACGCCCCTGTCCTGGCCGAGAACGGCACCCTCGAGGCGGCCCTCGCCGAAATCGAGCAGCTGGCCGCACACCCGCGCATCCGCGCGATCGGGGAGACCGGCCTCGATTACTTCCGCACCCCACCGGGCGGCATCAAGAACCAGCGGTACTCCTTCGTGCGGCACCTCGACATCGCCAAGCGGCTGGGGCTCGCGCTGCAGATCCACGACCGCGACGCCCACGACGACGTCGTCGACACCCTCCGGACCGAGGGTGCCCCCGACCGGGTCGTCCTCCACTGCTTCTCTGGGGACGCGGCCCTCGCGCGGATCTGCAACGAAAACGGCTGGTACATGTCCTTCGCGGGGACGGTGACCTTCAAGAACGCGCAGAACCTCCGCGAGGCGCTGCTGCTCGCCGATCCGGCACTCGTCCTCACCGAGACCGACTCGCCGTTCCTCACCCCGCACCCGTTCCGGGGCCAGCCGAATGCCTCCTATGTGGTTCCCTATACGGTGCGTTTCATGGCCGAGGTGCTTGGTGCCGACCTCGAGGAACTGTGCTGCAGGCTCACCTCGAATACTGAAGCGGTCTACGGGTCCTGGGACTGATCCGGCGCCCCCCCCCCCCCCGGCGGTGGAAGCGTGCCGCGGTTTGCGGTTCAGGTCACATTTCGATTACGGTGACACTCATTAGCCGGGGTCGGGGAAGGCTTTCCGGACTAATACCGTTCACTGCAGGTCCAAATCGGGCAGCGCGTCTGTGCTGCCGCTCTTCGGCCTGCTCCTGATCTGCCTGCGCAGCGCCGGTGGCTATCGCCGTTCGGGGCGCGCCTGCCGTGCTGCCGTTTTGTGCAGTGCCGCGGGCCGCCGTGGTGCTGACGTTCCCCGTGCCCGGAGGCTCAGCGTATTGGGGGACTGGATGTCGAAGCACAAGGGTATGCGGCTGCTTAAAAAGGCCGGCCAGGGCGTTGTGATGGGAAGCCTCGTATTTGGGCTCGTTGCCTTCGTTGGCAACGGCAAGGAGGTTCGCCTCAGCGTCGACGGCAAGGCAACGGCAGTGCAGACCTACGGGGCGACAGTGCAGGAAGTCCTCGCCAAGGCGAATGTCTCCCTTACCGAGCACGACCGCGTCAGCCCCGCCCTCGCGACGGAGGTCCGGGACGGCACGACAATCCGGGTGCAGAAGGCCCGCCCTGTCCCGCTCGTCCTCGACGGCTCGGCCACGACCCTCCACACGGTCGGGGCAACTGTCACCGACGTTCTTTCCGAACTCGGGGTCCCCCGCGGTTCGAAGGTCTCGGAGACCGGAAGCACGCCGCTCACGGCCCTCGACGGCCCCCTGACAATCACCACGCCCAAAAACGTGACCGTCACCGTCGACGGCCGCACGAAGGCCGCAACCACCACCTCCGCCTGGCTCGGAGAGCTGCTCACCGAGCTGCGCATCACCCTCGGCCCCGAAGACAGGCTTTCAATTCCCTCCTCCTCGGCCGTCGTTGACGGGATGGGGCTGAAGATCACCCGGGTTGAGAGCGGCAAGAGAATCACCGTCACCAAAACCCTCCCGTTCGGCAGCACGGTCACCGAGGACCCCCGCCTCGCCAAGGGCGAAAAGGATGTCAAGGTCGCCGGCGTGCGCGGTGAGCGCACCCAGATCTTCTCCGTTGATCTTGTCGACGGCAAGGAAGTCTCCCGCATCCTCCTGAGCGACAAGGTGACCCGCAAACCCGTCGAGGAGCAGATCGCCCTCGGCTCGAAGGAGCCGGTGAAGAAGGCCGAGCGCGCCGAACCTGCCGCCGTTCCCGCCCGGCCCGCCCAGCCCGCACGGGCCCGCGGCGGCGCGCAGCCGGCCGGCGGCCCGTGGGCGGCCCTCGCCCAGTGCGAATCCGGCGGGAACTGGTCGATCAATTCCGGCAACGGCTACTACGGCGGGCTGCAGTTCAGCGAGTCGAGCTGGCTCGGCGCCGGTGGCGGGAAGTACGCCCCGCTGCCGCATCTCGCCTCGCCCAGTGAGCAGATCGCCACCGCGGAGGTGCTGAAGCAGAACGGCGGCTGGGGGCACTGGCCCTCCTGCTCCGCCAAGCTCGGCCTCGGCTGACGGTCAGGGGCGCGGCGCCAGGCTGTCCCGGCCAGCGAGGACAGGAGCCGCGGCGGGCCCGGGAGCACCGCTGCTGAAACGCGCCGGGCGCCCGGCGGCTACCATGACTAGGTGACTTCGCCCTCGACAACGCCGCCCCCTGCACCGCTCTTCGGAGCAGCCGACATCCGGCGGCTCGCGGCCGAACTGGACATCCGTCCGACCAAGACCCTTGGCCAGAACTTCGTGATCGACGGCAACACCATCCGCCGCATCGTCGCTGCCGCGCAGCTTGGACCCGCCGACATCGTCCTTGAGGTCGGTCCCGGCCTCGGTTCGCTCACCCTCGGCCTCCTC
The DNA here is from genome assembly GCF_058269175.1 of Arthrobacter sp. TJ-254. Classification (NCBI taxonomy): domain Bacteria; kingdom Bacillati; phylum Actinomycetota; class Actinomycetes; order Micrococcales; family Micrococcaceae; genus Arthrobacter; species Arthrobacter sp. TJ-254. Next base: position 581,892 of record NZ_JBZCNF010000003.1, read on the forward strand.
GACGCCGCCGAGCGCGTCGTCGCCGTTGAAATCGATCCGGTGCTCGCCGGCAAGCTCGACGCGACGGTGCGTCAGTGGCGGCCCGAGCGTGCCGGCGCACTCGACGTCGTCCTTGCCGACGCCCTGCGGGTGACTGAGCTTCCGCACGCGCCGACGGCGCTCGTCGCCAACCTCCCGTACAACGTCGCGGTGCCTGTTGTGCTCAACCTCCTCGAGCGCTTTCCCTCGCTGCGGTCGGGGCTTGTCATGGTGCAGGACGAAGTAGCCGACCGCCTCGCCGCCGGGCCTGGTTCGAAGGTATATGGAGTGCCGTCGGTGAAGGCAGCCTGGTATTCGCGGATGTCGAAAGCCGGAGTGGTCGGCAAGAACGTCTTCTGGCCGGCACCGAAGATCGCCTCGGGCCTCGTCCGGTTCACCCGGCACGAACCTCCGGCCACCAAGGCCTCCCGGGAGGAAGTCTTCGCCGTGATCGACGCGGCCTTCGCCCAGCGGCGGAAAACCCTCCGCGCTGCGCTGGCGCCCTGGGCGGGAAGCGCACCGCAGGCCGAGCAGGCCCTGCGGCAGGCCGGGGTGGACCCCACGGCGCGCGGGGAAGTCCTCGACATCGAGGCATTCGCCCGGATCGCCGAGGCCCGCGGCGCGCTCCCGCTGCCGGACGCGCAGTAGGGCAGGAGGGCCGTCCCCGGGGGTACTCCGGTGCCCCGGGAGGGCGCGTCCGGGGCGCTGCGATTTTCCGCAGATTCAGCGGTGATCTAAGTTTGACTCTATGGTGTCGGGCAGAGCAGGGGATATGCGGATTGGCCCGCGGACCGTCAGGGTCCGGGCGCCGGGCAAGATCAACGTCTCGCTTCGGGTGGGCCCGCCCCGTGAAGACGGGTATCACGGCATCGCCAGCGTCTTCCTCGCCGTCTCCCTGTATGAGGAGGTCACCGCGACAAGCACCGACGGCGACGACGTCACCGTCAGCGTCAACGGCCAGGGAAGCCTCAACCTTCCGCCGGAGGCGATCCCCCTCGACGCAACGAACCTTGCGGTGCGCGCCGCGCACCTGCTCGCCGCTGTCAGCGCCGGCTCGACCGGGGTGCACCTCGACATCACCAAGCGCGTACCGGTCTCCGGGGGCATGGGCGGTGGGTCTGCCGACGCCGCCGCCGCCCTGCTCGCCTGCGACGCCCTGTGGGGCTGCGGTTTCTCCCGGGACGAGCTGGCCAAGATCGCCGTTGGCCTTGGCGCCGACGTCCCGTTCGCGCTGCTTGGCGGAACCGCGGTCGGCCTCGGTGTCGGCGAGCGGCTGACCCCCGCCATCTCGAAGACACCGCTCCACTGGACCCTCGTGCCGGCCGACTACGGCCTGGCGACCCCCGTCGTGTACCGGCTGCTCGATGAAATCCGGCTGCGCAACGGCGAGGAACCCCCGCTGCAGCCGGAAATCGAGCCTGCAATCCTTGGCGCGATGCGCGCCGGCGACGCAGTTGCCCTTGCGCCGCTGCTCCACAACGACCTCCAGCGGCCCGCACTGGAACTGGCCCCCGGGCTTGGCGATATCCTAGAGGCAGGGCGTGCAGCGGGCGCGCTGGCGGGTATCGTCTCCGGCTCCGGTCCCACTGTGGCATTCCTGGCCCGAAGCGCCGGGCATGCGCTCGATCTTGAGACGCGGCTCGCCGCAGAGGGCCTTCCCGCAGCCGCGGTCCACGGGCCGGCGCACGGGGCGCGGATCGTTCCCGACACCATCACCGGCTGAACCTCCCGCCGGCAGCACCTTTACTGAAAGCAGTATTCCTTGGCACATCTTCTCGGCGCTGAAAACCTCAGCGTCGCCTTCGTCACCCGCACCATCCTCAACGGTGTGTCCCTCGGCCTCGAAGACGGCGACCGGATCGGCATAGTGGGACGCAACGGCGACGGCAAGTCGACGCTGATGCGCCTGCTCGCCCAGCGGCAGAGCCCCGACTCCGGCCGCGTGACCCGCCGCCGCGACGTCACGGTGGGCTACCTCGACCAGACGGACGTCCTCGACGGCGCGCTCGAGGTGGGGCAGGCGATCGTCGGCGACCAGGCCGACCACGAGTGGGCGTCGAACCCCAAGATCCGCGACGTCATGGGCGGGCTCGTGTCGGAGGTTGACTGGCATGCGAAGGTGTCCTCGCTGTCCGGCGGGCAGAAGCGGCGCGTTGCGCTCGCGAAACTGCTCATTGGGGACGACGACGTCATCATGCTCGATGAGCCCACCAACCACCTCGACGTCGAGGGGGTCGCCTGGCTCGCCCGCCACCTGAAGCAGAGGTGGCGGCCCTCGGAGGGCGGACTCCTCGTTGTCACCCACGACCGCTGGTTCCTCGACGAAATCTGCAACCACACCTGGGAAGTCCACGACGCCGTTGTCGATGACTTCGACGGCGGCTACGCGGCCTACGTGCTCGCCCGCGCCGAACGGGACCGCATGGCCACTGTCGTGGAGAGCAAGCGCGTTCAGCTGGTCAAGAAGGAACTGGCGTGGCTGCGGCGCGGCGCTCCGGCGCGGACGGCGAAACCGAAGTTCCGGATCGAGGCGGCGAACGAACTGATCGCCGACGTCCCCGAGCCGCGCGACTCCCTGGCCCTGAGCAAGATGGCGATGGCCCGCCTCGGCAAGGATGTCCTTGACCTTGAGAACGTCAGCCTCGCCATTGATGACGGCGAGGAGCACGAGCGCCCCCTGTTCCGGGACATCACGCTGCGGCTGGCGCCGGGTCAGCGCCTGGGCCTGGTCGGGGTGAACGGTTCGGGTAAGACAACGCTCCTGCGCCTGCTCAACGGTGAGATGAAACCGACTTCCGGCCGGCTCAAGAGGGGCAAGACGGTGAAGACGGCCGTCCTTTCCCAGGAGGTGCGCGAGCTCGACGAGCTCGGCGACAGCAGGGTGATCGAGGTCATCGAGTCGGAGAAGCGTGTCTTCAGCGTCGGCGGCAAGGAAGTTTCGGCGAGCCAGCTCGTTGAGCAGCTGGGCTTCACCAACGAAAAGCAGTGGACCCGGGTGAGCGAGCTCTCCGGGGGCGAGCGCCGCCGCCTTCAGCTGCTCCGCCTGCTCGTCGGCGAGCCGAACGTGCTCATGCTCGACGAGCCCACGAACGACCTCGACACCGACACGCTCTCGGCGATCGAGGACGTGCTCGACGGGTGGCCGGGCACCCTGGTTGTTGTCTCCCACGACCGGTACCTGCTCGAGCGGGTCACCGACACGCAGATGGCACTGCTGGGCGACGGGCGGCTGCGCGACCTGCCCGGCGGTGTTGACCAGTACCTCGAACTGCGCGCCGCCGCCGGCCCGATGACGGCGACCGGCGCGGCCGCGTCTCCCGCGGTCAGCGGGGGCGGCGCGGGCGGATCCTCCTCGGAGGCGGACCTGCGGCAGGCACGCAAGGATCTGGCGCGGATCGAGCGGCAGATCACCAAGCTCGACGCCCAGAAGGGCAAGCTGAACCAGCAGATGGGCGAGGCAGGCGCAAGGGCGGACGCCGACTTTGAGTACCTGGCGGGACTGAACGCGAAGCTCTCCGCACTGCAGCAGGAGACCGAGGAACTCGAGGCCCAGTGGCTGCTCGCGGCGGAGGTGCTGGGCGAGTAGTAAGCGCTTAAAAACGAGTATCGGAAGGGCGAAATTACGATGGGTTTCGCCTGAACCGCGGTGTTAGCTAGAGGCTGACCCACGCGAACGAAGATGCTTTATTAGGACTGCTATATGCCTTACGTGCTTGGCGTTGACATCGGAACGAGCTTCACTGCCGCTGCCATAACGCGGCTGGGCAGGGACGCCGTTCCTCCGCCCCAAGTGCTCGGGCTGGGTCTGCGCGGGGGAGCAGTGCCTACGGTGATCTTCCTCAGCGAGGACGGTTCGACCCTGGTCGGCGAAGCCGCCGAGCGGCGCGGACTCGACTGCCCCGAACGGGTGGTGCGCGAGTTCAAGCGGCGCATCGGAGATTCGGTGCCGATTGTTGTGGGAGACGTCAGCGTCGCCCCCGAGGACCTCTTCGCCACAATGGCCCGCTGGGTGGTTGACCGTGCCGAGGAGCGCGAAGGCGAGGCGCCCGGGGCGGTCACGCTCACCCACCCGGCCGCCTGGGGCGAGTACAAGAAAACCCTCGTCCGGCAGGCACTGGCCGGCGTGGGCCTCGCCGACGTGGTGCTGCTCAGCGAACCGGAGGCTGCAGCACTGCACTATGCCTCCCAGGAGCGCGTGGAAACCGGAAGCGCCATCGCGGTCTACGACCTCGGCGGCGGCACCTTCGACGCCGCAGTCCTGCGCAAGAACGAATCCCAGTCCTTCACCGTCCTTGGACGCCCCGGCGGAATCGAGCGGCTGGGAGGCGCCGATTTCGACCACGCCGTCTTCGCCCACGTTGCCGCCAGCGCGGGGGAAGCCTTCTCCCGGATAGACCCCTCCGATCCCGAAACGCTTTCGGCATTGTCGAGGCTGCGCAGGGAATGCACCGAGGCCAAGGAGGCGCTCTCCGCAGACTCCGAGGCGACAATCCGCCTGCTGCTTCCTGGTGTTTCCTCGTCGGTGCGCCTCGTGCGGTCCGAATTCGAAGCGATGATCGATGGTCCGGTGCAGGAGACCCTCGCCCTGCTCGGCGAGGTGATGCAGGCAGCTGAGGTCGAAGCGGCCGACCTCTCCGCCGTGCTGCTGATCGGCGGATCCTCACGCATTCCGCTCGTCGCCGAACTGCTGTCCGACGAACTGAACCGCCCGATCGCCATCGACGCCGACCCCAAGGCGTCGATTTCCCTCGGCGCCGCCTTCGCCGCGGCGTCCCTTGTCGAGTCGGACGACGACGATGCCGTTGCCGCCCTTCCGGCGGTTGGGGCCGGAGCCGCCGGAGCTGCCGGATTCGTGGCAGCTGCCCCGGTGCGTCCGGCCTTCGCCGAGGGGCACGCACCGATCCTCCCGGCGGGCGCCCACGGACAGGTGGCCCGGTCCCGCAGGCGGGTCCGGATGGTCGCCGTCGTTGCCTCCGCCGCCCTCGTCACCGGCCTGACCGCCACTGCGGCGCAGAGCCCCACCTTTTTCGGCGCCGCGAGTGCCCTCGCCGAGTCGAACGGCACCGTCGAAACGCAGGCCCCGGCCGAGACCGGTGCGCCGGCCGGCCCTGACACCGGCGAGGCGCAGGAGCCGGCCGAGAGCTGGTTCGCACAGGCGACCGAGGAGGCAGGGCTCGGCGCAGCCCAGGCGCAGGACGGGGAAACCGACGAACCGCAAAAGGGCGCCAAGCCTTCGTCCACCCGTTCCTCCGGCGACAAATCCCCAACGGCGAAGCCGAACTCAACCGCCACTCCGTCGCAGGGTCCCAAGACATCCGACGCTGCCGAGCCGGGGGACACGCCGAAACCGTCGCCGACGACGCCCGCGCCGTCACCCACGACCGGCGCGCCGACGCCCGGCTCGACCCCGGGCGACACCCCCTCGCCGGCCCCGGACCCGGACCCGACCACGCCGGCCCCGAATCCTGTGCCAACCACCCAGGAGCCGGTACCCACATCTCCGGCGCCCGCGCCGGATCCCGATCCTGCTCCGGCTCCTGATCCCGATCCGGCTCCTGCTCCGGACCCCGCTCCTGCTCCAGACCCGGATCCCGCTCCGGACCCGGCTCCGGAACCCGAGCAGACATTCACACCCACCTCGGCTCCAGAACCGGAGCCGATTCCCACCGACAGCGGCGAACCGCCTGCAGCGCCTGAGGGATGATCAACGGCATGGGGGCCGGGTTTATGGGGGTGGCAGTGCGGGGAGCGGTACCTGGAGCGGCGGCTGCCTCGTTCCTCAGCGAGATTGAAAAAGGTGCCGCCACGCCGGGGCTGCGGATTGTTGCGGGGATCGCCGGCGCCGGCGGCTCGGGCAAGACGGCGCTGCTCGATGCCGTCGAGGAGCACTACCGCGCCGCAGGGGCCGAGGTCCTGCGCGGGGCGGCGGCCTTCGACCTCCCGCCGGGCAGCGGGTACACCGCAGTGCTTGTTGACGACGCCCACCTGCTCACCGGTTCGGACATCGAGCGGATCTCGACCCTCGTCGAGGACCGCGCCGGGACGGTGATCGTCGCATACCGGCCCCATCCCCGGCCGCCCGCGCTCCGGCCGCTCCTGGCGGTCCTTGAGCAGCACCACCCGACGGTGGTCCTCGGGCCGCTGACGCGGAAAGAGATTTCCGCCAATGCCGGCGCTGCCCTTGGCACGCCCGTGCCCCCGGGCCTGGTCGAACTGGTCACCGAGCTGACCGGCGGAATGACCTGGCTCGTCCAGCGGCTCCTCACGGGCCTGCAGCAGGAGGGCTGGCACCCCGGATCGCCCCCGGCCGTTCCCCGCAGCGTGTTGGACAATCTTGCGTACGACCTCGACGAAGTGGATCCCGCGCTGCGCGGTCTGCTGCTTGCCCTCTCCGTGGGCTTCGGACCCCGTCAGGTTCCGCCGATGGCCGAACACGGCGACGAAGCGGTCGATGCCATCCTCGCCCGGGGACGGGCAGCGGGGTTCCTGCTGCCCGACGGCAGGATCGCGCCGCTCGTCCGCCGCGCGGTCCTGCTGACCACCCCGAGATACCACGTGCGCGGGCTGCAGCAGGCACTTGTCGACACCCTTGCCGCCGAAGGGCTCCCGCTGACCGAAGTCGCCCGGGACCTGGCGCGCGACGGATTCATCGACCCCCGGGTGGCGGCGGCACTCGAGCAAGCGGGGGACGCCGCCCTCGCCGAGCAGCCCGACCTTGCCGCGGCCCTGTACGAGGAGGCGGCGACGGCGGGTGGGAACGGACTTCCCACCGCCGCCCGGCGTGCCCAGGCAGCGGCGGCAACCGGAGACCTCGACGGGGCCTGCCGCATCCTCGACCAGCTCCTTGCCCAGGATTCGATCCCCGACCTGACCCGCGCCGTCGACGTTTCCGCATCGGTGTGGGCCCAGCGGGGCATGCTTTCGCGCGCCGCGGAGGTCTACCGGTGGCTCGGGGAGACGCGGGCCGGCGGCTCGGCAGCCCTCGCCGCTGTCGCAATGATGGGCAGCGGTGACCGGGACCGCGCGGAATCGATGCTTCAGAGCGCCGCTTCATCCGGCTCCCCAACCCTGCTCGCGGTGTCCGTTGCGTTGATGGGGCAGGGAATCGCCGACTCGCTCGGCCCGACGCCCACCCAGGCCCTCCCCGTGCTGATCCGGGCCTCGGACATGATGACCGCCTCGGGCCAGGCCGTGCCCCTGCCCGATTCCCCTGCCGCCCTTGCCGCACTCGTTGCATTGAACAGCGGGGAACTTGAGGTTGCCGAGTCCGTCCTTGACGCCGCCCTCAACGGTCGGCAGGGGGGAGCCGCGGCCCGCCCCCGGCTCCTGCTCCTGCGGGCCTGGACGGCCCTGCAGCAGGACCAGCCCGGAAGGGCCAGCACACTCGCCGCCGAAGCGGCGTCCGCGCCGGGCGGCCTGCCCCCGCGCGACGAGTTCTTCCACACCGCACTCCTTGTGGGCCTTGCGCGGCGCACCGGTGACGTTCCAACGCTTGTCACTGCATGGCAGCGGGCGAGGGAAGGAATCCTGCGGATCTCGATCGACCTTTACTGCCTGCTTCCGCTCGGTGAGCTGCTTGTCGCCGCGGCACGGCTGCGCGATTCCGCGCGGCTCGACTTCCAACTCAACGAGGCGTGGGCGCTGCTGGCCCGGCTCGGCAAGCCCGCCCTGTGGTCGGTTCCCCTGCACTGGTCCGCCGTGCAGGCGGCGCTGCTTTCCGAGCGGCCCGGGGATCTTGCCCCGCATGCCGCCGCACTCGTGCGGGCGGCCGGCAGCTACCATCTGGCCTCGGTCCTCGCTGCGGCCGGACGGGCCTGGATTTCGGTGCTCGCGGGCACCTTCGCTGTCGATACAGTCGAGACCGCCGCGCGCGAACTCGCTGTCACCGGGTTCCGGTGGGACGGCTCACGCCTTGCCGGACATGCCGCAGCGCGTGCCGATGACCGCAGGGACATGGCACGCCTCATGGCGTGCGCACGCGACCTCCACCCCACGCGGCCCGCCAGTGCGCCTGCGCCTGCGCAAAGCGCCCCGGCCGGAGCCGGAGCCAGGCGCCGTCCGGCACCCCGTCCGAGAGACGCCGCAGGCGACGGTTCAGGGCTCAGCGCCCGGGAGCGCGAAGTGGCACGCCTTGTGCTCGAGGGCCGGACCTACCGGGAAATCGGTGAGGCGATCTTTATCTCGCCGCGCACCGCCGAGCACCACATCGCACGGATCCGCCGGCGGCTCGGCGTCACGAACCGGGCCGACCTGCTTATCCAGCTCCGCCTGGCCCTCGGACGCACCGACGACACCGCCGGCTGACCGGCCTCCCCGCATCTTCGGAACACCGGAACACCGGAACACCGCAACACCCCTACACAGAACACCGCCGCCGCAGGCCGGCCCGTCCTTCGCCCCGTCCTTCGCCCCGGCCCGCCGTGCGCCCCGGCCCGCCGTGCGCCCCGGCCCGCCGTGCGCCCCGGCCCGCCGTGCGCCCCGGCCCGCCGGAAGCCCCGGCCCGCCGGAAGCCACGGCGTCCGGGCGCTCAGCGCGGCCTCCGATCCCGGGAGAGGGCAAAACCCCTAACTCAAAAACCCCTAACCCCCTGTACTGGCATTCCCCCAAACCCCTAACCGGCGCCCCTTAAGGAGGGGGGACAGCCCCGATGGCGGGGTCCGCAGCCGGTTCTAGGTTTGATTCAAGCCAGCAGCCAGCTCGGCGGTTACTGAGAAAACACTCTTCAGATTGAGGGAGCATCCAATGCCTACACTCGCCACAACCCTTCTCGAATTCCTGATGAACCTGTTCAAGGACCCCGAGGCCGCTGCCGCATTCCAGGAGGACCCCGAGGGCGCACTCGCCGAAGCAGGGCTCGGCGGAGTCTGCATGGAAGACGTCGACGCGGTCATGCCCGTCATCGTTGACTACGCCCCCGTTACCGTCGACTCCTCGTTCGACCGCAACTACAACACCGGCGGCAACACCTCCACCGTCGACGGCGGCAACGGCAACGGCGGAGTCAGCGTCGGCCCGATCGGCGTTCCGAGCACGGGCGGCCACTCACACGGTCCCGGCCAGGGCCACGACCACAACGACCACGCCCACGCGGTGCAGCAGCTGACGCACGTCGTCAACAACTACTCCTACACCTCGAGCATCGATGACCGCGACACGATCACCGACCAGTCGGTGAACCAGAACATCTGGGCCAACGGCGACGTCACCCAGATGTTCGACAACGATGCCATCATCGCCTCGGGCGATGGTGCAATCGCCGCCGGCGGCGACGTTGCAGTGGACAACTCGACGGACAACGCCGCCGATGAGACCACCAACAACACCACCAACAACACGGTCACTGCGGGAGACAACGCGGACATCGAGATCGGCAACACCGACATCGACGTCGACATCGACGCCGAGAACTCCTTCAACGACAACTCCACCGAGAACTCCAACAACACGGAGAACTCGAACAACGAGACCCACGAGAACTCGCACAACGAGACCCACGAGAACTCGCACAATGAGGACAACTCGCACCACGAGGACAACTCGAAGGACGAGACCCACAACGAGACGCACAACTACACCGACAACTCCGAGACCCACGTCGACATCGACGACTCGTTCAACGAGGTCGAAATCGAGGATTCCTTCAACGAGGACTCCTACAACGAAACGACCGACAACTCGACCGACAACTCGACCAACGTCAAGGTGGAGGACTCGTTCAACGAGACGACCACCGAGACCGTCACCGTCGACGACTCGTTCAACGAGACCGACAACTCGACCAACGTCGAGGTCGAGATCGACGACTCCTTCAACGAGACGGACAACTCGACCAACGTTGAGACCGGTGACATCGACGCCGAATTCACCTCGATCGAGGACTCGGTTGTCCTGGTCGACAACGAGATCGCCATCGAAGAAGCCGACGTCGACGTAGACACGGCCCTCTAGGGAACAAAGACTGTCTCAAGAAGCGCAGATCGGCCCGTCAGGAAGCGTGCTTCCAGGCGGGCCGATCTGTAGTGTCGTCTGAAGCAATCCTTCCGGATAGGGGCATCTGTGGTCGAGTTGGTTCAACTGGTGGAGCACGGCATCAAACTGGTGAGTGCGGGGGACCGGGCGGACCTCCGCCGGCGCCTCGAGCAGACCCGGAAACGCCTGCTCGATCCAAGCGTCCGCGTGATCGTTGTCGGTGAGTTCAAGCAAGGCAAGAGCCAGTTGATCAACGCCCTCGTCAATGCGCCGGTATGCCCGGTCGACGACGACATCGCCACCTCCGTTCCAACCGTCGTCCGCCACGGCGACGCTGCATCCGCCGTCATTGTGGTCCCCAAGGACGGCGGTGAGGATTCCGACTCCGAGCCCACCCTTGAGCGCCGCCCCGTGCCGCTTGCCGACATCGCCACCTACGTCTCCGAAAAGGGAAATCCCGGCAATTCCCGCCGGATCGTCGCAGCGGAGGTGTCCCTTCCGCGCAAGATCCTCACGGGCGGGCTTTCGATCATCGACTCGCCCGGAGTCGGCGGCCTCGATTCGGCCCATTCGCTGACAACGCTGACCGCGCTGCCCACCGCAGACGCAATGCTGCTGGTCTCCGATGCCTCCCAGGAGTACACCGAGCCGGAAATCCGGTTCCTGCGCCACGCTATGCGGATTTCGCCCAACGTCGGATGCGTGCTCTCCAAGACCGACCTCTACCCTCAGTGGCGCAGGGTCGAGGAACTGGACCGCGCGCACCTTGACCGCGTGGGCGCCGACATCCCCCTGATCCCCGTGTCGTCGGACCTGCGCCTCCACGCTGCCCGGCTGAAGGACAACGACCTGAACACCGAGTCGGGGTTCCCCGCCCTCGTGAGCTATCTGCGCAGGGACGTCCTTGGAAAGGCCGAACGGCTCCAACGGCGTTCGGTCGCCCAGGACCTCCTGTCCATCACCGAGCACCTGCGCCTGTCGCTGCAGTCCGAGCTCAGCGCCCTCGAGGATCCCGAGGGAACGCCCTTGATGATCGCCGAGCTCGAGGCCTCCAAACAGCGCGCCGACGAACAGCGCCGCCGCTCGGCCCGCTGGCAGATCACCCTTAATGACGGGGTGAGCGACCTCATCGCGGACATGGAATACGACCTCCGCGACCGCCTGCGGAAAATCCAGCGCGACGCCGAGCAGGCGATCGACGAGGGCGACCCGGGGCCAACCTGGGACCAGTTCGCCGAGTGGCTCGAACAGCGCGTGGCCTCGGCGGTTTCAGACACATTTGTCTGGACCAACGAACGCGCCCAGTGGCTCTCCGAACAGGTTGCCGAACACTTCGTCGAGGACGAGGTGCCGCTGCCCGTGCTCCAGGTATCGGACACCGAAGACGTGCTCAGCCCGGTGGACCAGGTTGCCCAACTCGACCCGGGCCGGATCGGGCCGATGCAGAAAATCCTCATCGGCATGCGCGGATCCTACGGCGGCGTCCTGATGTTCGGACTGCTCACCGGCATCATCGGGATGTCCCTGATCAACCCCTTCTCGGTCGGCGCGGGGCTCCTGCTGGGCCGCAAAGCCTACCGCGAGGACAAGGAAGCCCGTCTGAAGCGCCGCCAGGGCGAAGCGAAGGCGCTGGTGCGCCGCCAGATCGATGACGTCATCTTCCAGGTGGGCAAGCAGCTCAAGGATCGGCTGCGGCTCGTCCAGCGCGCCACGCGCGACCACTTCACCGAAATCGCCGAGGAGCACCACCGCTCACTGGCCGATTCGGTGATGGCGGCCCAGAAGGCCGCAGCGAGCTACAAGCTTGAGCGCGAGCAGCGCATCCGCGAGATCCGGGCTGAACTGCAGCGGGTTGACGCGCTGCACGGGCAGGCAGGCAGGCTCGCCGCCGAACCGGCACCTGCGGCAGGGGCGTGAGCGGTGAGATGAGCGCCGACGTCGCGGCGCTCCTTGATGAGGCCCAACAGGTCTACGGCGACGACCCGGCGGCCCGCGCCGCGCTTGAGGGGTATGCGCGGCGGCTCGGGGAGCCGCTGCGCGTTGCCGTGGCCGGGATGGTCAAGGCGGGAAAATCCACACTCCTCAATGCCATCATCGGTGAGGAGATCGCCCCAACCGATACCGGCGAGTGCACGAAGGTGGTCACCTGGTACCGCCACAGCGACACACCTCGGGTGATGATGTATCCCATCGCGGGGGAGCCGCGCCTGCTTCCCGTGCGCCGGCCGAAGGGCCGGCTCCAGTTCGATATGGGAGCCACGACCGCGGAAGAGGTCGACCGGATCGTTGTCGGCTGGCCCGCGAAGAGCCTCAGGGACATCACCCTGATTGACACCCCCGGCATTGCCTCGCTCTCCGAAGACGTCTCGGCGCGGTCGACCGCGTTCCTCACCCCCGAAGATGCGCCCTCGGAGGCGGACGCCGTCGTCTACCTGATGCGCCACCTTCACGCGAGCGACCTGAACTTCCTCGAGTCGTTCCGGGACACCGCGGCAGGGCAGTCGGGCACAATCAACGCCCTCGCCGTCCTGTCCCGGGCCGACGAGGTGGGGGCGGGCCGCATCGACGCGCTCCTATCGGCCCAGAAGGTGGCCGAGCGCTACCGGAGCGATCCCGACCTGCGCGCCCTGGCGATGGGCGTCATCCCGGTCGCCGGCCTGCTGGCGCAGAGCGCAAGGACCCTGCGCCAGAGCGAGTTCGCGGCCCTGGCCCAGCTCTCCCGCCTCGAACGCGCCGACCGCGAACTGATGCTGCTCTCAGCCGACCGCTTCCTGCGGTCCCAGCCCGGGGTGGAGATCACCGCCGAGGACCGCGCGGCGCTTCTCGACCGGTTCGGACTGTTCGGCATCCGCCTTGCTTCGGCGCTGCTCCGCGGCGGGATCTCCGACCCGACTGTACTCGCCCACGAGCTTGCGCGGCGCAGCGGGCTCGACCAGCTGCTGCGGCTCATCTCGCGGCAGTTCCAGGAACGGGCGACGCACCTGAAGGCCCGAACCGCACTGTCCGCCGTCGAGGCACTGCTGCGCGAGCGGCCCCGGACCGGCGCGGACCGGCTTTCCGCCTCGCTTGAGCGGATTCAGGCAAGTGCTCACGAGTTCCGGGAACTGCGGCTCCTGGCGACCCTTCACACCGAGGGGCTTGCCCTTGCCACCGACCTCGCGGCCGACGTCGAACGGCTGGTCGGCGGGTATGGCATCGCCCCTGCGCAGCGGCTGGGGCTGGCGGACGAGGCGTCCGTCGAGGAGCTTCGGAACGGGGCCATGGCGCAGCTGCGCCGCTGGCGCACGCTGGCTGAGAACCCCCTGACCGACCGTACCGCCGCAGAGGTCTGTTCGATCGCGGTGCGCAGCTGCGAGGCCCTGCTGGGGGGGCTCACGGAAGGCTCAGGTGCGCCTGGACCCGACGGCGCCATCCCTGAACCAGGCGCCGGCCCGGGGGAGCAGGCTGAACACGAGCGCCACACCGGCTAGCACCGCCTGGGCAGCGAGGAGAAGGACGAAGTACATTCCCTCGGCGCCCGGAGCCGCCAGGAAGGCGGCAGCCACAAGCATCACGCCGAACTGGACGATCAACATCACCAACAGCGCCCACCGGGCCCACCCGCGCCGCCGCAGGAGCACCGAGAGCAGGGCAGCCTCTATGACGATGACGAGAACCACTGCCCCCAGGCTGCCCCAGAATGCGATTGAAGCAACCGTGTCAAGGGTCTCGGCGTCCTGTTCCGCGTCGACTGCTGCAACGCTCTGCCGCAGCCGTTCAAGCTGAGCGTCACGGTTGAAGAAGCTGAGCACGGCCGCGCCAAGCCCGACGAGGAAACTCATCAACCACAGCACGCGGGATACCTTGACGGGCCCGTTCGGCGGCACCTGAACATCGATCGGGGCAGGGGCCGTGGCAGCCATGGCCGGGCGGGGCGGCTGGGTGTTCCGTTTGCCCTCGGGCCCCGTGGATCCTAGGGTGCCCACCGGCTCCCGGACCTGATCGGGGGCGCTTACCGGACGGCCGTCGTGGGATTCCTGTTCCTGAGACATGGACGTAATCTAGCACCGCAGGCACGGATGGGTACCGGGAATTTGGTAAGTAGTCCACCCTCGAGAACGAGTAGTTTCTACTCTGTTCCGCCTGAGGCGGGCGCGCCTAGCGTGAATGCCATGACTACAAACAATGACACAAAAGTTCACGGCCGGCGCCGGAAGCAGGTAGCCCCTCCCGCAGGCAGGCTCAAGGCAGGATGGGCGATTGCAGCCGCTGCGGCCGTGATCCTGGTCGTCGTCATCCTTTCGCTCTAGATCTCCCGCCCGAGGCTTCCGGGTTGCGAGCCGTCCTTGTCCGATCGGAAGGGGCCCGGCCACCAGTGCCGGCGCCAACCCGCAACACCGGGGCAAATCGCCACTGCCATCTCCCCGTAAGCACCCGCCCGTAAGCACCCAGTCCTCAGCACCAACCCGCATGCGCGCACCTGCCGCCGGACCCTGAAACGGTTACCCACCGTCGTTCCGGCGGCAGTCCGCGTTAAGCCTCCTCCGGGCCACCGTGGAACGCGGTGCCCTCCCTGTGCCCAAGATCTCCCTCCCGCCGAAGCGCCCGGGATTGCGCTCCCGTCGAAGCGCACTGCCGGCAGTGTCGAAATGCCCCGCCGCGGTCTGCTCCCGAACCATTGGGGCCCGCCTCAACGCGCCGGCGGCCGCACCCACCCGTCGGGCGGGCCGGCGAACCGGGTTCCGAATCGGCGGGCTCCGGCCGCAGGCCGTTGCAAGGTGATGCCCGGCGATCCCGGACAGCGGCCCGGCTCGCTGTAGCTAAATGAACATGGCAGACTAGATACCCGTGTGCACATGCCTGCGGCAAGCAGGCCATGCGCATGGTCCGCCCTGGTGTAACGGCAGCACCCCAGCCTTTGGAGCTGTGGAGTATAGGTTCGAATCCTATGGGCGGAACGGCGGACACTGCCGGGTAACATGGCCGGGTGGGCCGCCCGCCAGGCCGACACACCCAACAGGTAGGAGCGCTTCTTCGTGAGCCACCAGAACGCAGCCACTGCGACGGCACCAGCTCAGCAATCCCCGCCACCGGCCGCAGTGATCGTTCTCGCTGCCGGGGCAGGCACGCGAATGAAGTCCCGAACCCCCAAGATCCTTCACCCGCTGGGTGGGCTCTCGATGGTGGGCCACGCCCTCGCGGCAGCGCGCGGGCTTTCCCCGGAGGCGCTCGCCGTGGTGGTCCGCCACGAACGCGACCGCGTCGCCGCAGCCGTGGCCGAGCTCGACGACCAGGCACTGCTGGTCGACCAGGACGAGGTTCCGGGCACCGGCCGCGCCGTGCAGGTTGCCCTCGAAGCCCTCGACGCCGCCGGATCCTTGATCACCGGAACCGTCGTCGTCACCTACGGGGACGTTCCCCTCCTGACTGCCGAGACCCTTTACACCCTCGTGGCCGAGCACACCGCCGGTGGGAACGCCGTCACGGTGCTGACCGCGGTGCTCGATGACGCGACCGGCTACGGCCGCATCCTGCGCGCGGCCGACGGCACCGTCACGGCAATCGTCGAGCATAAGGATGCCACCGGGGCCGAGCGCCAGATCCGCGAGATCAACTCCGGCATTTATGCCTTCGACGCCGCGCAGCTGAGGGACGCCCTGCGGTCGGTCACCACCGAGAATGCCCAGGGCGAGATGTACCTCACCGACGTGCTCGGCATCGCCAGAAGCCAGGGCGGCCGGGTCGCCGCACTCGTTTCGGAAGACCGCTGGCAGGTAGAGGGCGCCAACGACCGCGTCCAACTCGCCGCCCTCGGTGCGGAACTCAACCGGCGCATCCTGGACCGGTGGATGAGAGCCGGAGTGACGATCGTCGATCCGGGCACAACCTGGATCGATGCCACAGTGGTCCTCGACGAAGACGTCACGATCCTTCCCGGAACGCAGCTTCACGGCTCGACTTCCGTGCACCGGGATGCGGTCATCGGCCCCGACACAACCCTCACCGACGTCGTCGTTGGCGAAAACGCCAACGTGGTGCGCACCCACGGCAGCGGAGCCCGCATCGGCGCTGGAGCATCGGTCGGTCCCTTCACCTACCTGCGGCCGGGCACCGTTCTCGGCGAGGAAGGCAAGATCGGCGCCTTCTACGAAACCAAGAACGTCACGATTGGCCGGGGCTCGAAGCTCTCCCATCTCGGCTACGCCGGCGACGCCGAAATCGGCGAGTACACAAATATCGGCTGTGGCAACATCACCGCCAACTACGACGGCGTTCACAAACACCGCACCGTGATCGGTTCACACGTGCGCACCAGCTCGAACACGGTCTTCGTTGCGCCCGTCACCGTGGGCGACGGCGCCTACACCGGCGCCGGGGCCGTTGTCCGGAAGGACGTTCCCGCCGGGGCCCTCGCCCTCAGCATCGCGCCGCAGCGCAACGCCGAGGGCTGGGTTGCCAGCAAGCGCCAGGGCAGTGCGGCCGCCGAAGCCGCTGCCAAAGCGAACGAGACAACGGCGGCGACAACCACGGAAGAGAGCACCACGGCATGAGCGAAATTACGGCGCACGGAGAAAAGAAGCTGGTTCTCGCCTCAGGCCGGGCGCACCCGGAACTTGCCGAGGAGATTGCCAGCTGGCTCGGCACCGAGCTCCTGCCGGTTTCCGCTTACGACTTCGCCAACGGCGAGATCTACGTCCGCTCCGGAGAGAGCGTCCGCGGCACGGATGTCTTCGTCATCCAGGCCCATCCTGCTCCCCTTAACAACTGGCTCATGGAGCAGTTGATCATGGTCGACTCCCTCAAGCGGGCTTCCGCCAAGCGCATCACCGTCGTTTCACCGTTCTACCCCTACGCCCGCCAGGACAAGAAGGGCCGCGGGCGGGAACCCATCTCCGCTCGTCTCGTCGCCGACCTGTACAAGACGGCCGGCGCCAACCGCCTGATGTCGGTCGACCTCCACACCTCGCAGATCCAGGGCTTCTTCGACGGGCCCGTCGATCATCTGATGGCCATTCCGCTGCTTGCTGACTACATCCGCTCCCGGGTCGACGCCGACAACGTCACCGTTGTTTCCCCCGACACCGGTCGCGTGCGCGTAGCAGAGCAGTGGGCCGAGCGCCTCGGCGGGGCACCGCTGGCGTTTGTCCACAAGAGCCGGGACCTGACCGTGCCCAACCAGGCGGTCTCCAAACAGGTAGTGGGACAAGTGGCCGGCCGCACCTGCGTGCTGATCGACGACATGATCGACACCGGGGGAACGATCTCCGGTGCCGTGCAGGTCCTGAAGAATGCGGGAGCCAAGGACGTCATCATCGCCGCCACGCACGCCGTTTTCTCGGACCCCGCGGCGCGGCGGCTCGCCGAATCGGGTGCCCGCGAGGTTGTTGTCACGAACACCCTGCCCATCCCCACGGAGAAGCGCTTCCCCCAGCTCACCGTCCTCTCGATCGCGCCGCTCATCGCCCGTGCGATCCGCGAAGTCTTCGACGACGGGTCCGTGACGAGCCTTTTCGACGGCATCGCCTGACCCTGTCCGACCCGGCGCCGGCACCGCATTGCCGGCGCCGCCGCCTTTTGACGTGCTCGTTCGCCCTTCGGACCCTCTGGAGGCATCCCAAGTACTTGAAGGGGCATATTTGGGCTCCTCGAGTAGTGAGTAGCGCGAAACTGAGTAGTCCGCTGAGCAGGGTTACGGGCAATCTAGGTAACGGTCTGGATTTACCCGTAGCCTCCACTCGTGCCACCACCTGACCACCTTCCTAGGCTGTGAATTAGCAAGACACACAGTCCGGGGTAGAGAAGGTCTCAAATGTGGTCTCAAAATGGCTTTTGTCGTCGTGGAGTGCTCAGGTGTAGAAACACAGCGGCCGGGAGGCGGCCATGACCGCGCTCCTGCCTGGAACCTTTTTCATCGGCCGCGAGGAGCTCAAGGCGGGAATCGCGCAGGCACTTCGCCATCCGCGTTCCGTCGGCGCCCTCCTTGTCGGGGGGCCGGGGGTCGGAAAGACAGCACTCCTCCAGCACTGCCTCCGCGGAGAAGCCGGGTTCCACATCGTTCACGTCCGTGGCTCCGCCTCGTCCCAGGACCTTCCCTACCGGGCCTTGAGCTTCCTGCTCTCCGAGCTCGAACCGGAGACGCTGGCACACCCGGTCATGGTGCTCCAGGCACTGACCGGCGTGCTCCACCAGCACGCCGAGGGCAAGCCGCTGATCATCGCGGTCGACAATGCGGAACACCTTGACCCCTTCTCCTCGGCCCTGATCAGCCAGCTCGTCCTTTCGGACACCGTGCGTGTGGTGCTCGCCGTCAAGGATTTCGCCCGGGCAGACAGCGCCTTCATGGCGATGTGGTGCGACGGTTCCCTGCGCCGGTTCGATGTTCCTCCGCTGGGCTTCGATGAGTCGGTCCGGTTCATCGAGGCCGAGCTCGGCGCTCCGGCGTCCCGGGAAGCCGCGGAAGCGCTGTGGAGCCTGAGCGGGGGAAACCCCCGCTCCCTGAGGGCCGCGGTCCACGGCCTGGTGCGCCGGCACCTCCTGGTCCGGAACAACAGCTTCTGGGTGCTTCTTCCCGGGCGGCTCGTCCTGGGCCGGGAGCTCACGGAGGCGGCCTCCCCCCTGCTCACCGCGAGCAGGCCGCGGCGGCGCATCGTTCAGCTTATTGCGCTTGCCGGGTACCTGCCATGGGCGATGCTGCTTGAGCACTTCGACGCCGAAGACCTCGACGCCCTGCAGGAGTGCTCGCTGATCGAAGTCGACCACGGGCCGTCCCCCGTGGCGCGCTGCTCCAGCACGGCGATGGCCGATGCCATCGCCGAGACCGTGCCGGCAGAAGAGGCCTGCGCCCTGTACCGCCAGTTCTGCGGCTTCGAAGGGGCCCGAGCCGTCCTCGACGACGAGCCGGCGCGCCACGCGTTCTGGCTGCTGCGTTCGGGGATGCCGCTGCCCGACGGGGTCGCTGTCGCCGGTGCGCGGGCTTCGAACCACCGGGGCCGGTACGCCTGCGCCGCGCTGATCGCCGCCCAGGGGCTGGAGCAGTCCTTCACTCCGGCTCTCGCGCTCGAGGCGGTTGCCGCCGCCACGGGCCAGGGAGACTACGAGACGGCCGACGCCGCCGCCGCGTCCCTGCTTGCCAAAGCCGGTTCCGCACTCGGCGGGGCTGAGCTCATCCGCCTCCATCTTGCCTCGGCCGCGCTTTCCCGGAGGCTGGGCCGTGATGGTGCCCCGCTCCGGCTCGACGAAGCCGAAGCGGCACTCGGGGGCCTCGCAACCACCCTCGATGAGGGAACGCTCGCAACGCTGCGCGGGGAGTTGCTCCTCGCCCGGGCAGAACAGGCATCCTTCGACGGGAACTACAGGGTCAACGCAGACACGCTGGCGCCAATCGTCGCAGCCGACGACGACGGCAGCAACCCCGAGTTCCGGGTCCGGATCCAGACGCTGCTGTGCGAGGCATGGGCGATGACCGAATGCCAGCTCGAGGCGATGGACCTCGCTTCCTCCCTGGCGCGGAACCTCGGCGGAAGCGGCATCAGCTCGTCGGCCACAACGGCGGCCGCCCGCACCATCCGGGAGGTATACCGCCTGGTCGGCGCAGGGTCCGAAGGCGAACGCGTCCTCGAGGCCGCCGGTGTCTATGCCGATGGCGTCAGGGCGCACCGCGGCACGCCCGGGATCATCGAGACCGGGATGGCCGAAGCAGCGCAGGGCAGGGCCGACGCGGCGCTTGCGGCCCTCCTTCCGGCGTTCAACCAGCTGCAGGTAAGGGATCCGGAAGGGCAGCTGCCCGTGGCCGCTGCCGTCATCGCATACTGCTACGCGCTCGGGCGCGACCTCGAACAGGCAATCGCGTTCCTGCCGCTGAGCGAGGCCGGGCGGGGAAGCCCCTGGAAGGTGCGCCGCGCCGCACGCCATTTCCAGCTGCTCACCTCCTCGGTGCTCGAGGTGAAGGCCGACGCCGCGCGGGACCTCACCAGGCTCAGCGTCGAGGACCAGGAACGCGGCGCCAGCACGTGGGCACTGATTTCGCTGTGCCGGGCCGTACGGCTCGGTGAACGCGCCGCGCTTGACCGGCTGGGGACCGTTGCAGCGAAAACCCAGGGTCCCCTTGCGCGCACCTGCGAGCTCTACGCGAAGGGCCTTGGTAGCAACGATGCCGAGTTGCTGGTGCAGGCCGCCGAACTTGCCGCAGCCTCCAGTGACGCCGGTTTCGCCGCCGATGCAGCCCAGGCGGCGCTGCGCAGCGCCATGGGAACGCGGGACAAGAACGCCCTCCGGCAGCTCCAGCGGAGGGTTCGGGACATCCTTCCCGAGGCCGCAGCCTGGAGCAGCGCAGGGTCCGGCCTCGACCGGCTCACCGCGAGGGAACGCGAGGTCGCCCAGTTGGCGGCGAGCGGCGCAAGCAACAAGGCAATCGCGCAGCGGATGTTCGTCTCCGTCCGCACAGTCGAGGGCCATCTCTACCAGGTCTACTCCAAGCTGAATGTCTGCACGCGGAATGAGCTTACCGAGCTCGTACCGGCCGAAACGCAGCCATGAGGGATCCAGCCCTGGCCGGGGACACCCTCCTGGTGGGCCGCGGGCCGCTGCTCGATGCCCTCCAGGACGCGGTCACCCGCCCCGACCTGCACGGCGCTTTCGTCTTTGGGGACACGGGAACCGGCAAGACGGCCCTCGCGCGCCACCTCATTGACCGGGTACGGGCCTCGGCCGTCCCTTTCCTGCTGCATCCGGGGCCCGCGCCGGGAAACGTGCCGTACGCCGCCCTCGCGCCGTTTCTCGGTTCGGCGACGGTGCGCGACATGCAGTCGTCCCTGTCGGTGCTGCGGATCCTCATCTCCTTTTTCCGGGAGGAAGCCCAGGGCCGGCCGGTGCTGTTGGTTGTCGACGACGCCCATGAGGTCGACGACGAAAGCAGCCGCCTGCTCTCGCAGCTCGTGACCTCGCGTACCGTCAAGCTCGTCGCGTTCGCCAGGGCGCTGCCGCCCCGCTCGGAGGAGCTGGTGGCGCTCTCGCACGAAGGGCTGCTTGCCCGTTTCGAGGTTGGGCCGCTCGAGCCGTCGGAGGTCGACGAGGTGTGCCGCCAGGTGCTCGGCGGCGACCTTGTCCGCGGCGTCAGCGACAGGCTGCGCGAGGACTCGGGCGGGGTGCCGCTGTTTCTCCGGGCGCTCCTCGACCAACTGCTCGAGAACGGCGGGCTCACGGAGAACGACGGTGTGTGGTCGCTCTCGGATGAACTCCAGGAACTCCCGCCGTCCCTCGTCGACCTCGTCCACGGCATCATGCTGCGGCTTCCGCCCGAGGAGCGGAAGGCGTTCGAAATCCTCGCGCTCGCCGAGCCGGTGCCGTTCGCGGAGTTGACCCGCATGAGCGACGAGAACGCCGTCGCGAACCTGCTCGAGGCAGGTCTGATCGAGGGGCTGCCGACCTCCCCGGCGTTCGCCGTCAACGCGCACGCGCTGTACGGCAGGGCGATGCGCGAACTGATACCGGCCGGAAGGAGCGCCAGCCTGCACGAGGAAATGATGGGCGGCGCCGTCCCAGTGCCAACGGTGGGCAGGGGTGCGCTCCGGCGCCTTCACTGGGACCTCGACTGCGGGCAGGTGCCCCCGGACGGCGCGCTGCTTGACGCCGCCCGCAGTGCCCACCGCATTTTCGATGTGCAGTCGGTGCTGCGGTTCGCCGGGGCTATGCGCGACGGTGAGCACGACGCGGAGGCCCGGCTGGCCCTGGCACGTGCACACCTGGCCCTCGCCCACCTCCACGAGGCGGGGGAGCTGCTGCGTGGAGTGGCCCAGGAGGCCCACTCGCTCGATGTGGCGGCCGACGCCGTTGTCTTGAGCGCTGAGCTGGCATTGCGCCAGGGCCAGCCTCCGGCCCGCCTCCAGGCTCTGGCGGATCAGTGGACCACCCTGGCCGAGCAGCGCAGCACCGCTGCCGGTGCCGATCCGGGCACCGGCGCATCAGCGGGGCGCATCCTCCTGCTCCGGTGCCTCGGCCTGAACCTCGAGGGCAGGTTCGCCGCGTCAGAATCCCAACTGCGGTCCCTCATCGCTGCGGCGGACGACCCGCGGACCCTCGCCCAGGCGCGGGCACTGCTCGGGGAGGCCCTCGGCTGGCTGGGAAGAAGCTCCGAGGGCAGGGCGCACACCGCGGCGGCGCTGGCAATGGCGCAGGCCGAGCCGGCCCTTTCCGACATCACCGGATTCGTCTTCTCCCGTCATCTACTCCTGCTGCTCCATGCCGGTGAGTTCACCGAGGCGGAGACCGCGCTTGCGGCATCCGCCCGCTGGCCCGAGAAGGACTACTCGTTCATCGGCGGGACGCTTGCCGCCCTTGACGGAGCCTTGGAAGTGCGCCGGGGCCGGTTCAGCGCCGGACTCGTGAAACTCCGTCCCGCGCTTGAGGCACTGCGCCGCTCCGACCGCGACCTCGTCCTGCCGTACACGCTCGCGGTTGCGGCCCTGGCTGCCGGCGCGCTTGAGGACCGGGAATCGGCCCGGTCGTGGGCGGCGGAGTTCCGCAAGCTCGCAAGGCGTGGAAGCCGGGCACTGTCGCTTGTCGGATCCGCCTTTGTTGCGGCCGCCGAGCTACCTCCGCAGAGCCTGAACGGGCAGCTCGACGGACTCCGGGCTCTTGCCGTCGACGCCCGGAACGCGTCAATGCCGACCTGCGAGAAGGAACTCCTCGAGATCCTTGTCACGCTCGGCGACCGGCGGGCTGCACCCCGGCTTGTCGAGCTTTCCGAGGGGCTGGAGGGCAGGGAGGCCGTTCTCCTGAGGAGCTATGCGGCGGCGGTCGTCGCCCAGGACCCGGAGCAGCTGCTGGCAGCCGGTGACCGCGCGGAGATCGGCCAGAAACACGTACTCGCTGCGGACGCCTGTCTGAGGGCCATGCACCTGTTCACCCAGAGGGGTGACCGCAAGGCCCAGCGCTCGGTGCTGCAGGTGGCGCGGCGCCGGCGCCGGAAACTTGAGGGATGTGCCTCGACGATGCTTGGTGAGCTCGAACCGTCAACCCAGCTGACGGAGCGGGAACGGGAGATCGCGGGCCTCGCACTTGAGGGCGCGTCGAACCGGGCCATCGCCTCCGCCCTGACCGTTTCCCCACGGACGGTCGAAGGTCATCTTTACCGCATCTATGCGAAACTGGGGATCACCCGCCGGGAGGAACTGAACGCCGAGTACGAGGCGATTATCCGCGGAGAATGAGTTCTGTCGAGACCCTCTTCCTCCGGCCCAGTATGAACCCGTACGCGTGGAGTAGCGGGAAGCCAAGGAACAGGTAATTCGCGCGGAAGGACGGGTTACCACTACTCGTGTTCCGCGCCCGGGGACTTCCTAGAGTTGTAGACGCCGGACAAGGCATCAGCGCAACGACGCACTGATGCTGCCGGTCCCCGGAACCGGGTCGGCGGCGTCGAAGTCTTCTTGAGACCAGGACTTCATCCCCAGCCGCCGCCGACCCCTCCGTTCCGCCCTCCCCGATGCTCCTCCGCCTCCGCGCGGGCCAGGTCTCCGCCATGCGTGCTGTAGGATTGAACGCGATGCCTAGGCGAGGGAGCGGCTCGAGTAATCGGGCCATCTCCGTTATCGACGGTGGCTAGCGACTTTCGACTGGAACCTTATCCAGCAACGAGCGGTTTCTAGACACGCTCCTCTCCGTCCCGGCAACGTCCAGAAGCTGGCCCACCGGCCTGCTGCCAAGCGTTCCACCAGGAGACACAATGTCAGAGCAGAAGCTCCCCGCAGAAGTACGCACCGAGTTCGGCAAGGGTGCTGCCCGGCAGGCCCGCCGCGCCAACAAGATTCCCGCCGTCATCTACGGCCACGGTGGAGACCCCCTCCACGTACTGCTTCCCTCGAAGGCAACCACCCTCGCGGTACGCACCCCCAACGCCCTGCTCACCCTCGAGGTGGACGGCGAGGACCACCTCGCCCTGGCCAAGGACATCCAGCGCAACCCGCTGAAGCAGATCATCGAGCACATCGACCTCCTGACGGTGCGCCGCGGCGAGAAGGTCGAAGTTGACGTCACCATCCACATCGAGGGCGAAGCCGCTCCCGACGTCGTGGTCAACCTCGAAAGCAACACCGTCCTTGTGGAGGCGGAAGCCACCCACCTGCCCGAGAGCCTCACCGTCAATATCGAGGGACGCCAGGTCGGCGAGCACATCCACGCCTCCGATATCCAGCTCCCCGCGGGTACGCGCCTCCTCGTCGACGCCGACACGCTCATCGTCAACCTTGCCGCTCCCACCGTCCAGGACCTGGGTGAGACCGAGGCTCCCGCCGCAGACGCCGGAGCCGAAGCCGAGCCCGCTGCCGACAACAGCTGATCCTGCCGGTCTCCGTGCCACATGAAACATGGCTTGCAGCCGGGCTCGGCAACCCCGGGCCCGGCTACAGCGGCAACAGACACAATGTCGGCCAGATGGTGCTCGACGTCCTCGCCTCACGCCTCAACGGCCGTTTCAAGAGTTCGAAGACCCAGGCGCTGGCCCTCGAGGGCAGGATGGGGCCCGGCGGGCCGCGGCTGGTCCTGATGAAGCCGCTCACCTACATGAATCTTTCCGGGGGCCCCGTTGCGGCCCTTGCCCGGTTTCACAATGTTCCGCCGGCGCAGGTAATCGCCGTCCACGACGAGATCGACATCCCGTTCAATACAGTCCGCCTCAAGCTCGGCGGCGGCGAAGGCGGCCACAACGGCCTGCGGGACATCAGCAAGGCCCTCGGGACCAAGGACTACTACCGCGTGAGGGTCGGCGTGGGGCGCCCGCCCGGACGCCAGGATCCTGCGGACTTCGTGCTTCGGGATTTCGGGACCGCCGAAAAGAAAGAGCTTGACTTTTTGCTCGAGGATGCGGCCGACGCTGTCGAGCTGCTGATCCGCGACGGCCTGGTGCAGGCGCAGCAGAAATTCCACGCGCGCGCGATGTGAAACCGGCTGCCCAGCTGCTGAAAACCGCTGCGGACGGCGAGCCGCGCACACCGGCCCGGCGTGGCGTCTGGCGTCTAGCCAAGCCTTCACCCTATTTCCGCTGGTCTTTACTCGTTTTCGCGGTAACCTAGTCCTCCAAGACAGTCGTTGTGGGGCGGACTCAATGGTGACTTGCGCGATCTACCCTGGCGTCGAGCCGGTGGTGCCGGTAATTCGACCCGGTGAAAGCGTGCTCGAGCGTGACCTATGACGGTCACTACCAATGCGTGGCCGCTGGTCGGCAGGGACGAAGAACTTGAATTTGTTTGCAGCACGCTGCTCGAGGACCGCACTGGGGGAGTGCTTGTCGTCGGTGAAGCCGGCATCGGCAAGACCCTGATCGCCCGCCATGCCGTCGCCGCGCTCGCCGACCGTTTCGAACACATCTACGTCCGCGGATCAGCCGCCACCTCGGCCACGCCCTACGGTGCACTCAGCGTTGTGCTCGCCCAGCTCGACGCCGCGACGGCGACGAACCCGCTGCTGCTGCTCAGCGCCCTGCAGGACCTCTTCGAGCTGCGCAGGGGCGGAAAGCGCACCCTGATGCTCGTCGACAATGTCGAAGCCCTCGACGCGGGTTCGGCGATGGTCATTGCCCACCTTGCGCGGGTCGGAGCAGTCCGGCTGCTGGTGATCTGCGAGGACATGCAGCGCACCCCGGTCGAGCTCTTCGACCTGTGGAAGGACGACGTGCTGCGCCGGCTCGATGTGGAACCCCTCGACCTCGGAAAAACCGCGGCCCTGCTCAAGGCCGGCCTCGGCGCAACAGTCTCACGCTCCGCGGCACTCGAACTGTGGGTCGCAAGCGGGGGGAATCCCCGGTATGTCCAGGCCCTCGCCGAGACAGACTCCCGCTCCGGCCACCTTTTCATCCGCGACGGGGTGTGGGTGAGCGACGGCCGCCCCCGGGAGCGGTCGGGCAAACAGATCACCGAATGGGTCGCCGGCCAGCTCAACCGGTTCTCGCCGGAACAGCGCGCGGTGGCCGAGGCGGTGGCTGTCGCCGGAGCGGTGCCCGTCGAGCTGCTGCTCGGCACCGCCGCGTCGGAGGTCATCGACGAACTGCAGACGCAGGGAATCCTCCGCACCGACCACGGCACACCCCCGTTGCTCCACCCGGTCCACGAAGCCTTTGGGGAAGTCGTGCGTTCCCAGCTTGTCTCACCCCGCGGCAGGGAACTTCTCCTGAAGCTCGTCGAAGCACCCCACACCAGCCCGCTGCCGGGAACCAGCCGGATGGCGCTGGCGCACTGGTGCCTCGACAACGGCATCGAGCAACAGCCCCCTGCGCTGGTCGATGCCGCCCGGCTCGCGAACGATACCCACCAGCCCGATGCGGCCCTGACCTTCATCGGCGCGCTCAAGGACGGCGGGCGCGACCCGCACGCCGTGCTTGAAATGGCGCGGGCGCTGGCCATCACCGGTGAGGTTGACGCAGCACTCCAGGTGCTTGACCCCTTGCTTGGTTCGCCCGCTGCAGCCGCAACCGAAACAGGTCTGTGGGTGGGGCTGATGCTCACGCAGGCGAGGCTGGTGCTGCGAAGCCATGACCGGCACGCCGAAGCGGACAGCCTGCTCGCCGAGGTCCAGGCGCGGATCGAAAAGTCAACCTCCCCCGAGGAACCACTCCGCGAGTTGATCGAAGCGGCCGAAGACTTCGCCGCGGAGCGGGACCTCTTCGAAGGCCGTTGCGCCGTCGTCGTCGAATCGGCATCGGCGCTTGTCCAACAGCGCCTCGACCGCCACCGCCCCTCGGACCACCTTGCCGGACTGCTCACCTCGGCCCTTGCCCTAACCGGCAGGCAGCAGGCGGCCGTCGATACGGGCAGGGCGCTTCTCGCGCGGGTCTCCGGCGCCGACCGGGGGCCACTGGACATGGAGCGGGCAGGCGCACACCTGTTTGAGGCGCTGCTCCTTGCCGGCTACTGGGAGGAGACAATGGCGATGGCAGCCGAGGCGAACGCCACGGCCGGCCCGAGCCTCTATGAGGGCTCGTCAGCCGAATTCACCGAGGGCCTGCTTCATACTTTTGCCGGGCGGAGCGACTCGGCGCTGGCCAAGCTTGGCCCGGCCATCAGCCAACTCCGGATTCGGGACCGGCAGGGGCTGCTGCCCATCGCCGAAGCTGCCTGCGCATACTGCCACAGCCTCAACGGCGACGCCGAGGCAGCCCTCTCCCACCTTCAAGGCATCGACCTCGAACCGCAGCGCTATTCCTGGCAGGTCCGGTCGACGGTGGCCTTCTTCCGGGTATTGGCGCAGGGCTCCCTGGGAGACCGCGCCGAGGCCGCAGCGGAACTGGCGCGGATGGCCGACATCGAGGCCGAGGCCGGCAACCGCGGCCAGGAACTCCTCTTCCTCAGCCAGGCGGTGCAGCTCGGGGCTGACCAGCTCGCCGACCGGCTTGGCGCGCTTGCCGCGGACTCCGAGGGACCGCTTGCGGAATCCTGTGCCCTCTTCGGTAGAGGGATCGCAGCGGCCCACCCCGAGATGCTCCTCGACGCCGCGTCCTCCGCCCTCCACATGGGCAACTTCGGTCTTGCCACCGACGCGGCGGTGCGGGCCATCGACGCCCTCCAGGAGGACAGCGACGCGATGATCGGCGTGTATGCCGAGCAGATTGCGCGCCGGGCCGCTGCACCCGGACGCCGGTCCACCCAGCGGAAGATCCTCAGTGAGCGGGAGCGGAGCATCGCGCGGCTCGCGGCCCGCGGGGCCTCGAACAGGACAATCGCCGAAGCCGAGCACGTCTCGGTCCGGACGGTCGAAGGCCACGTGCACCAGGTGCTCACCAAACTTGGACTTTCAAGCCGAAAACAGCTCTCACAGGTCTTCAGGTAGCCTCCGGCGATGGGCGGACTACAGCAGGGCGGGGGATTGGTGGGGCGGGACGAGCTGCTTCGCGAAATTCTCGACGCCCTCTATTCGCCGGCAGGGTTCGGGGCACTGGTTGTCGGTGAAGCAGGGGTGGGCAAGACCGCCCTGGCACGGGCCGTCGCCGCTGAATTCAACGGGTCCTCTCAGCTGTTCCTCATCACCGGGGGATCCTCGCTCCGCGAGATACCCTTCGGAGCGCTTTCGCCCTACCTTCACGATCTTTCGGTCAACGACGTCGCCTCGCCGGTGGCAATCCTGCGCAGCCTCCTGAAGAACTTTCCGCCCGCGAAGGAAAACGCACCGCCACCGCTCTTCGTGGTTGACGATGCCCACGACCTCGATGACAGCAGCTGCGCTCTGCTGTCCCAGCTCGCCAGCGCCCGGCGCGTGAAGCTGCTCGTGCTGACCCGTCCTTCGCCGGCGACTCCGGCTGAGTTCCTCGCCCTCAGCGACGACGGGCTGCTTTTCCGCTTCGACGTCGAACCCCTCGACCCGCGCGCCGTTGAAATGCTGTGCCGGCAGGAACTGGGAGGCCCGGTCCTCACCGGCACCGCCAGGATGCTGGCGCAGACCACCGGCGGCAACCCGCTGTTCCTGCTGACCCTGCTGAAGCAGGGTGCCGGTCAGGGGCACCTCGTTGAGAAGAACGGCGTATGGCGGATGGTTGGCGGGCACCCTGAAGTGGACCTTCGGCTCGTCGACCTGATCCTCAACCAGCTCCGCCAGCGCGCCGCCTCCGACATGGCGGCGCTGGAGATGGTTGCCCTCGCCGAGCCCGTCTCGTTCAAGACGATCTCCCGCTGCGTCAATCCCGACGCCCTGCAGCGGCTCCAGGACGACCACCTGGTGACGGTTGGTGCACCTCCGAACCTTCCGGTCTCGCTCAGCCACCCCCTGTACGGCGAAGTCATCCGCAGCCAGGTCCCCACGGCCCGCAGTATTGCCCTCCGGCGGGCCATGCTGAGCCTGGGAAGCCCGCAGACCGAATCGCTTGAGGGTTTCCTCAGGAGCGTCTCCTGGGGGTTGGACTGCGGTGTGCCGCCCGATGACCGGGACCTGCTGCAGGCCGCCGTCGTCGCGAACCGCCTCTATGACCACGGCTTTGCGCTGCGGGCGGCGCGGGCCGTGTCCGCCCCGGGGTTGAGGGGGAGGGCCCTTGTCGAAATCGCCCGGGCGCAGATCGCCCGCGGCAACCTCGGTTATGCTGCAGAACTCATCGATGAAGCACTCGATGGCTGCACCGACTTCGACGTCGCCAAGGAAGCGAGCCTTCTCTCCGTTGACGTCCGCGTCCGCGGCGGAGAGCCGCCAGCCAACCTGCGCCGGGACGCGGACCGGTGGAGTTCGCTCATCGACAGGATCGAGGCGGCACAGGTACGGGAAGGCCAGACCAGCCCGGCGGCCGTACTCGACGCTGCCGCGACGTCCCGCCTGGGCTGCAGGCTGCTCCAGTGTTACATACTCATTCTTGAAGGCCGGATACTCCACGTCGAACAGGAACTCCGGGCGGCGCTTGGCGCCGAGCACGGAACACCAGAGACGGAAGTGGGGGCCCTCGCCCTGCTTGGCGAACTGCTCGGCTCCACCGGACGCGCCGTGCAGGGGGCCGCAGCAACCGGAAGGGCCCTCGCCCTGATCGACGCCACGGGCCACCGGCTGCTTGCCTACCGCGAGTTCGTCATGGCCCGGCATCTTCTCTCATTGGTCCACGCCGGCGCCTGGGCCGAGGCGGAGGCGGCATTCGACGAATACGCCCGGCTGCACCCGCGGAACGTCGTGTATTTCTCCGGCTGGTATGACCTTTTCCAAGGAGCGGCCGCCCTGCGGGGAGGCAGGACCACCACGGCCCGGAACCGGCTGCTGCTCGCCGTCGAAGGCATCCGCGAATCCGATCCGGCCCAGGTGCTCACCATGGTGCTCGGGCTTGCGGCCTACGCCAGCGCGGTCTCCGGGGAAAAAGACAGGGCCGAGGTGCTCATCGATGAAGGAGAACTGACCGCAGCGCGGGGGAGCCGTGAAATGCGGCTGACCGGGAGGATCTACCGCCTTGCCGCCGGGTCGATAATCGGCCAGGAGCCCGAAGCGGCCGCAGCCCTGAGGAAGATCGCGGACAGCGCGGCGGCCGACGGACTGCTTGAGGTCGCCGCCACGGCACTCGAGCAGGCGGCCCGGCTTGGCGATACTGCCGCCTATGCGCCCCTTGCCGCCCTGACCGAAACCTTCGAGGGGTCCGAAGGAGCCGTCGTCCACGCGTTTGCCGCCGCACGGCGCACCCACACGCCCGCCGGGCTCACCGCCGCCGCAGACCTCGCCATAG
Source organism: Arthrobacter sp. TJ-254 (assembly GCF_058269175.1). Taxonomy (NCBI): domain Bacteria; kingdom Bacillati; phylum Actinomycetota; class Actinomycetes; order Micrococcales; family Micrococcaceae; genus Arthrobacter; species Arthrobacter sp. TJ-254. Next base: position 612,028 of record NZ_JBZCNF010000003.1, read on the forward strand.
GCCACGGATACCTGCCCATCGCCGTGGCCAGCCTCAAGGCGGCAGCGGAACTCTGGACCTCCCGCGGAGCGCATGTGAAGGCACGGAACGTCCAGGCCAAGCTCGCCTCAGTGCTCGCGAAGACCGAAGAACCGGTGCAGGCGCGCGCCGAGTCAAGCGGCAAACTCACGCGGCGTGAACGGGACATCGTCTCGCTCGTGGCACAGGGCTATACGAACCGGGAGGTCGCCGACAAACAGTCGGTGTCCGTGCGGACGGTCGAAGGGCACCTGTACCGGATCTTCGCCAAGCTCGGAATCACGAGGCGAGAAGACCTCAAGGAAATCGACCGGAATCTCTAGAATTCCTCAAGATTCGATTTTTTGTATTTCTGCCGCAAGTAATGCTGAGTACGCGGCTGTCAATCCCAAGTAGTAATGCGCTAAACCGCGAGTAGATGGTCCTCTCCTCCCTCCGTGAAGTGGAGTAACCGCTACTCGGTTATTGCAAACCCCCAAATCCTAGACTTTTAACACTGCACCGTCCCGTGTCTCCTGCGTGGTTTGGGGTTATCCAATGTACCGAAAATTCCTAATGCATTCGCCCTGCGTCGATAAAGGGAATTCCCTTTTCGTTGAAAGCGCGATGAGTTTCGCCTGCGCCGTGGGGGGAGATTTCCTGTGAGATTCTCCACAAGACTTCCCGCCTTCCTCGCGGCGGTGCTGACCCTCCTCCTCGCCGCGATGTACTTCGTCGCGAATCCGACCGCGCAGGCAGCACCTGCGGTGAACCTCGTGCAGAACCCCTCCCTTGAGCTCGGGGCCGGAACGCCCACCTGCTTCACGCGGTCGGGGTGGGGCACCGCGGGTACGTGGACCTTTGAGGCAGGCAGGGAGGGCGGCCGATCCGCCGCTGTTGCCATCCAGGGTTACACTCAGGGCGACCGCAAGCTCCTTCAGACCGAGACCGACGCATGCGCGCCGGCCGTCCAGGCCGGAAAGACCTACGACATGCAGGTCTGGTACAAGTCAACGGCGAAGGTTTCGCTGACGATGTTCCGCCACACCGCGCAGGGGTGGAGCTACTGGGGTGACGTGAAGCAGCTTCCGGCAGTAGCCGGCTGGACCCTGGCAAAGGCACCGACGCCGGTTATTCCGGCCGGGACCGACAGGGTGATATTCGGCCTTTCCCTTGCGGCGAATGGAAAAGTCGTGACCGACGATTACTCGCTGACCGAGGTCGCGGTCGCCCCGCCGGTTGACGCCGCCGAATTGGTCGTCAATGGCAATCTGGCCCGTGGTGCGGCCTTTCCTGAATGCTTCCAAACTGCGGGATGGGGACAAAAAACCCTGGCCTCCCGTCTTACGACGGATGTGCCCGCCAATTCTCCTGCAGGTACCCGGTCTTTCGAATTCAATGTCAGCGCCTATGTGTCCGGCGACTCCAAGCTAATCCAGTCGGAAGCCGCAGGCTGCGCCCCGGCGGTGACCCCCGGCGTCCAATACGACCTTGCGGTGGACTATAAGACAACGGCCACCGGGCTGACGGGTTTCAGCGTCTTCACGCACAGCGCGACAGGGTGGAAGTACTGGACCGACCTTAAGGCACTGCCCGCGGCGGCGAACTGGACGACGGCAACGGCGCGCACACCGGCCATCCCGGCCGGCGTCGACAGGATTTCGTTCGGCCTTTCGATCACAGGCAACGGATCGCTCAAGACCACCAAGTATTCGATGAAGAAGTACGCTCCGGCTCCGCCGCCTCCGGCCGGTGCGGGCGAGCTCGTCGGCTCGTGGGAGGTTCTCGCGACCAAGCTGCCGATCCGGGCGATTCACACAACCCTGCTTCACGACGGCCGCCTGCTGCTGATCGCCGGCTCAGGCAATGACGAGAACGCCTTCAGGGCCGGTTCGTTCAGGGCCGTCGTCTGGACCCCTGCGACCAACACCTTCAAGGAAGTCCCTGTCCCGTACGACATGTTCTGCGCGGGGCACGTCACCCTCCCCGACGGCAAGGTACTGCTGGCAGGAGGGACCGAGGCATTCCCGACGGTCGACCAGGGACCCACAACCTTCAAGGGGGCCGATCGGAGCTACTACTTCGACACGGTCGACGACAAGTTCCACCCGCTCGCGGACATGGCCGGAGCGCACTGGTACCCGTCGCTGACCAAGCTGGGCAACGGTGACGTGTGGTCTGCCGGCGGGCTTGACGAGAAGGCCCAGGGCACTGTGCTCACCGAGATCTTCGACACGTCGGCCATGGCATGGCTGCCGCAGAACCAGGTGCCGCAGACCTGGAGCTACTGGGGCACGTACCCCCACATGTTCCTGCTCGATGACGGAAAGATGTTCTACACCGGCGCCCACACCTTCGGCAACGGGCTTCCCGGCACCGGGGCTTCGGTCTACGACTGGGCCACGGCCAAGATCTGGGACGTGCCGGGTCTGAGGCAGAAGGACATGCGCGACCAGGCCGGCTCTGTCTTCATTGGACCGGCCCAGGACCAGAAGCTGATGATCGTCGGCGGCGGCAACACCGACGGCAACGCCCCCGGGATCAACCTGGTCGACATCATCGACTTCAACAAGGCGGTGCCGCAGTACGTGCCGGGGCCTGATCTTCCCGGCCCGGGAAAGACCTACGTCAACCTGGTCAACCTGCCGGACCGCACGGTGCTCGCCGCCAACGGCGCCCAGTACAACCGCGCCGGTGACGTCCGCACGGCGGCCCTGTACAACCCCAAGGCGAACACCTGGCAGTCAATCGATCCGGATCCGATCTCACGCAACTACCACTCGACGTCGATCCTGATGCCCGACGGCAAGGTGGCGATCATGGGGTCCAATCCGGGCGACAACTCCTTCGAGTTCCGCATCTCCCTGTACAGCCCGCCGTACCTGTTCAAGGGCCCTCGTCCGACAATCACCGCAGCCCCCGCCAGGGCGACCTACGGGCAGAACATCCAGCTCGGCATTACCGGTGATGTGACGGCGGCCTCACTGATCGCGCCGATGTCGGCAACCCACCAGACGGACACCAATGCCCGTCTCGTGGACCTGCCGCTCGCCGGGACGGGGACGGCACGGACCGCACAGGTCCCCGCTAACCCGAACCTCCTCCCTCCGGGGCCGTACATGCTCTCAGTCCTCAATGCCAATGGAGTTCCCAGTATCGCTAGGTGGGTGTGGATTTCGTGAAAAACAACAAGTCGAACGAAACGATCAACAAGCGGTGGCTGCCTGTGCTTTCCGCCGCAGGCGCCGCAGCGTCGGTCGCCCTGGTGTGGGGCGGGCTGTCGGCCATCGAGGCGGTCAACACCCCCGATACCGGTGCAACCCTCAATGCGGCACGGGTCGGCGAGGAGCAGCCGGCGGTGAAGGAAGCCCCGGCCCCCGCCGGCCACGATCCGAAGGCGCCGGGGCACGCCCCGGCGGCGCCCGGGGGAACTCCGCCGGGGCAGGCAATGGCAGCGGAGAAGACACCTCCCACTGTGGGCGGCAAGTCCGAGGTGTCCCTGGCCAAGGCCGGAGAAGCCCAGGCGGGCCTTGCTGCGGGGCCGAAGTCCGGGGCCAAGGACCGCTCGGCCGGGCTCAAGCAGCGCGGCGCTGTCTCACCGGCCGACGTCCTGCGCGGCAAGGAGATATCGCTGGGCGGGTGTCTTCCCCAGTACGGGGCCGACGGCCAGTGCCTTCCCGCGATCCCGCCGAGCCTGGGCGCGCACGTGAAGCAGATGAAGGATGCCGGCGCGGATCCCGCCGCAATGCCGCATTCCTGGACGTGCGCCGAGGTCCGCGAATACTTCGCGGACGGGCTGCCCGTGCGGAAGGCCAAAGCGGACCCGCAGAAACTCGACGTGAACAAGGACGGCACAGCGTGCGGGCCCGGGGACTGAGTCCGGCCGCCCGCCCGGGCCTGAAGCCAACCCGCACCCACTTCACCGGAGCTCCGTCATGACCGCACTGTTCCTGGCCAGCGTGCTGGTCGTCCTCATCGCCCTGGTTCTGTTCGCCATCGCCTCGTCGACGCTCTACCTGAACACCTACGCCTGGTGGGATCCGAAGACCCAGGTCCGCACCTCGTATTCGGGGCTTCAGGAGACCGAGAGCTTCTCCTTCTCCCTGATCATGCCGTGCCGCAACGAGCGGGAAAACGTCATGCGGGCGACGGTGAATGCGCTGCTCAACCAGACCCACGCACAGAAGGAAATCATCATCTCCGTGGGGCACGATGATCCGAACACCGTGGCTTCGGCCTACAAGCTGGCGAACGAGTACCCCGACCACATCCGGGTCAGTGTCGACATGAGTCAGGTCAAGAACAAGCCGCGCCAGCTCAACAACGCGCTGGCAATGTGCCGCAACGAGATCGTCGGAGTGTTCGACGCCGAGTCGATCGCCGCGCGGGAACTGCTCTGCCACATCGACAGCGTTTTCGCGACCAAGAACGCCGACGTGGTGCAGGGCGCTGTCCAGCTGATCAACTACCGCGACACCTGGTACTCGCTGCGCAACTGCCTCGAATACTTCACCTGGTTCCGCTCACGGCTCCACGCCCATTCCAGCAAGGGCTTCATCCCGCTCGGGGGCAACACCGTCTTCATCCGGCGTGAACTGCTCAACGCGGTCGGGGGATGGGACGGCTCGTGCCTCGCCGAGGACTGCGACCTCGGTGTACGCCTTTCCACACTGGGCCGCAGGATCGTCGTCGCCTACTCACCCGAACTGGTGACCCGGGAGGAAACCCCCGATTCGCTGGCGAACCTCATCCGCCAGCGCACCCGGTGGTCCCTCGGGTTCATGCAGGTGTTCGCCAAGGGCGACTGGAAGGCGCTTCCCACCCGCCGGATGCGCGCCATTGCCTGGTGGACGCTCATGCAGCAGCACTTCATGGCGTTCGCCGGCGTATGCATCCCGATCGCGATCGCCGCGGCCGTGTGGGGCGGATTCCCCCTGATCGTGACGCTCCTTTCCTTCCTGCCGCTGGTGCCGACGTTCGCGACAATCGCCTTCGACATCTGCATGCTCCGCGAGTTCGGGCGCGACCACCGGTTCAAGCTCTCGCCCTACGACTACTTCCGGCTGGTCGTGGGAACTCCCTTCTACCAGATGCTCCTGGCGGTCTCGGCACTCCGGGCGCTGGTGAAATTCCTCCGCCGCGATTTCAAGTGGGAGAAGACCGACCACTCGGGGGCCCATCTCGCCTACATCGACTACGAGCCCGCCCCTATCCGTTCTTGACCATGAAGCCCCGTCTCGGCGGTGGCACCACCAGGAGGTAATTCAATGGCGATACTCGACTTGGAGCTGGGGCCAGCCGGGGATCGGATGCAGAGGGCCAAGCGCCCTCCGCAGCCGCCGCGCACAGCACAGCCCTTCACACTTACTTCGCTCTCCCGCTGGGACAAGGCAACAATGGCGGTCCTGCTGGCCGCCGCGTCGGTGCTCAGCCTGTGGAACCTCAACGGCTCACCGAGCTACCAGGACGACGAGGGGACCTATACGTCCCAGGCTTTCGCCGTCCACTCGGGATCCCTGGCGCCCTACACGTACTGGTACGACCACCCGCCGCTGGGCTGGATCCAGATTGCTGCGCTGAACTGGCTTCCAGCCCTGCTCGGGCTTGGTGACGGGACGGCGATCGGCGCCACGCGGTACGTGATCTCCCTCTTCTTCGTTGCCAGCGCGCTGCTGCTGTATATGCTGGCACGGCGGATGACCGTCCGCATACCCTTCGCCGCACTGAGCACCGTCATTTTCATCCTGTCGCCGCTCTCGCTTGTCCTCGGCCGGCAGGTCTACCTCGACAACATCGGCGTGCCGTGGCTGCTGCTGGCTTTCTACCTTGCGCTGTCGACCCGCGACGCGCTCTGGCATCACGTTGCAGCGGGGGCGTGCTTCGCCATCGCCGTGCTGTCCAAGGAGACGCTCGCCATCTTCGGCCCGGCCCTGCTGCTGGCCCTGATGTACCGTCCGCGGTGGAGCAACCGGGTCTTCTCCGTCGTCGGCTTCCTCGCCGTCGGCGGCCTGCTGCTCGCGTTCTATCCACTTGCCGCACTGCTCAGGAACGAGCTTGTCGCCGGGCCCGACCATGTCTCACTCCAGGAGGCGCTTGAATACCAGTTCTTCGAGCGCTCCGGCTCGGGAACGATCTTCGATGCTGGATCGAGCCGGTCCGAGCTGTGGACCGGCTGGCTGTACTACGACAAGTACATCATCGCGGCCGGGCTCATCGCATCGGCTGTCTGCCTGCTTCGCCGGCGGGCCCGGTGCATCCCCGTGGCCGTCGCCTGTTTCGCTGTTCCGATCGTGCTGGGCGAGGGCTACCTGCCGGCCATGTACATCATCGCCGTGATCCCCTTCCTTGCGCTCGCCCTCGGCTCGGGGGTGGACATCGTATGGTCCGGAGCCGAACGCATCGGCCGGCGTTTCCGGCTGCTCCAGCTGCCCCTGCGCACCGGCTTCGTCACACTGCTGACGGCGTCGCTCGTGCTGATGTCGGTGCCCCAGTGGTTCGAGCAGGACCGCGAGCTGCTGACCGCCGACAACAACGGCAACTGGCGCGAGACGATGCTCTGGGTCCAGGAGAACGTCTCCCGGGACGATGTCGTCCTCGCGCCCTACTCGATGTGGTACGACCTCAACTCGAGCGGATGGAACGACCCGTGGACGATGATCGCCACGGAAAAGCCGGACCTCGACGAACAGTTCGAAACCCACCACCCCAACGGATGGCGGGATGTCGACTGGGTCATCGTCGGGCCCATCGTGACCGCGAACGTGGAAAGCCTCGGGCTGACCCGCACCGGGGAGGTCGTCAAGAATTCAGTGCCCGTACAGACGTTCGGTGAGTGGAGCGTGCGCCGGGTCATCAAGCCAACTCAGGATCCAGGGCGCTAGGGGGCCGCTATGAAACTGTCAGTCATCGTTCCAACGTTCAATGAAGCACCGAACATCGAAGAGCTGGTGCGCGGCATCACCGCGGTCTGCCGCAGCCTCGACGCCGAGATCCTCTTCGTTGACGACTCCACCGACGACACACCGCAGGTCATTGAACGTGCAGCGCTCCAGACGCCAATGCCGGTGCGGCTGATCCATCGTGCGGCGGCCGTTGGAGGGCTCAGCGGCGCTGTGATTGAAGGCATGAAGGCCAGCGCCGCAACCTATGCCCTGGTGATGGACGGCGACCTGCAGCACCCGCCGGAAATGATCCCGGTACTGCTGGCACGGCTCGAGCAGCCGGGAACCGACGTCGTCGTCGCCTCCCGCTACTGCGGGCAGGGAGGAAGCTCGGCGGGCCTTGCCGGCGGGTACCGCCGGTTCGTGTCGGTCGGCGCCACGCTCCTGACCCGTACCCTGTTCCCCGTCCGCCTGCGCAGCTGCTCCGATCCGATGACCGGCTTCTTCGCGGTCCGCCGCGCCGCGGTCAACCTCAGCGTGCTGCAGCCGAGCGGTTTCAAGATCCTCCTTGAAATCCTTGCCCGGCAGCCGTTGGCCGTCGCCGAGGTGCCGTTCATCTTCGCGAAGCGCTTCGCCGGGGAATCAAAGGCGGGAATGAGCGAGGGATTTCGTTTCCTCCGGCAGGTCGGGGAGCTGCGCGTGGGCAGGGTGGGCCTGTTCGCGGCGGTCGGTGCCGCCGGCACGGTGCTCAACCTGCTGATCATGGCGACCCTGCTGGGCCTTGGCACCCATTACGTCTTCGCCGCGGTGGTGGCCGCGGAACTGACAATCGTCTCGAACTTCCTGCTCCAGGAGCGCCTGGTCTTCAGCGGGGTCCGCAGCAGCGCCTCGCGGGTGCGGACCCGATTCCTTCAATCCTTCAGCTTCAACAACCTCGAAGCGGCGCTGCGGCTGCCGCTGCTGATCCTCCTCGTCGAGGTGCTCGCCTTCCACAGCGTGCTCGCACAGGCGGGAACCATCGCGGCGGCGTTCACGCTGCGCTACCTGTACCACTCGAAGGTCGTCTACCTGCCACGTACCCTGCCCACCGGCGCGCTCCTGCCGTCGGCGGCGATCCTGCCGACCCTGTCCACTCCGGCGGTCCTGCCTCAGCTGCCCGATGCGGGGACCACAAGGCTCGAACCCGAAGCAGGCCAGGTGTGATGCCGGCACGGCGGAATTCCGGGCTCCGGTGCCCGGATTCCGGGGCGCCCGGACGCCCCGGCCTGTGGACAAGTGTTCTTGGTGTATGCCCGCCTGCCATGGGTGTATGCCCGCCGAATTACAGGAGTAGTGGCACCGGTAACTCGGGTAGGACCTACTCGTGAGCGGCCCATCCAGCCGCCGTAGGCTACAGAACAGAAGGAGCGGGCGGCCCGCAACGGCCCCCGGTTCTTCCCTGATTTCTATATTTCCAGCTCCGCCAGCAGGACCGACACCGGTGGATACCCACCGCGCCGGTTCAGTTTGCAATGCGGTGCTTGCCCGCCGGCGGTCCCGCCGCTCCGGGGAAGCGCCGGCGTTGCCCCAGAGCGGAGCCGGCGACGTCAGAGCCTTCCGAGACCAAGGCTCGTCCCCAGCCGTCGTCGGCTCCTTACATTGACCGCGCTCCCTGTGGTGTCCTGAACCAGGGCACCACAGGGAGCCCGGCACACCAGCACCGCAGGCCCACCAAGGCTTCCCGACAGACCGGGCAGCGGCCGGAAGCGGACTCCCCGGCGCCGTGAGAGAATTAGCCTACGGTTGCGTGTCGTAATGCCACTGCTTGTGGCCCCTGAATCCCGGTAAAGACGGTGATGCACGGTGTTAACCGACGCGCGTGTCCATGCCGCCGAGCTGACCGAGGAGTCCTGCGTTGAATTCAGTGTCCCTGCCCGCCTCCCTGCTCCGTCCCGCTGCGCCCCTGGACAATGCCGAGGTCCTGCGCATCCGCAACGACTTCCCGATCCTTGGCACCACAGTCAACGGCAAGCCGCTGGTGTACCTGGATTCGGGCGCCACCTCGCAGAACCCCATTTCGGTTCTTGAAGCCGAGCAGGAGTTCTACGAGCAGCGCAACGCGGCCGTCCACCGGGGAGCACACTCCCTGGCCGTCGACGCAACAGACGCCTATGAAGGGGCACGCGCGGTTGTCGCGGCCTTCATCAATGCCCGCCCCAACGAAGTGGTGTGGACCTCCAACGCCACAGAGGCCATCAATCTCGTCGCCTATGCCATGTCGAACGCCGCCGCAGGGCGTGGAGGCAAGGCAGCCGAGCGTTTCGCTGTCGGGCCGGGCGACCGGATCGTCGTGACCGAGATGGAGCACCACGCAAACCTCATTCCCTGGCAGGAGCTGGCGGCACGTACCGGGGCGGAACTGCGGTTCATCCCGGTTGATGACGACGGGGCCCTCCGCATGGAGGAGGCCGAGGCGCTGCTCACCCCAGCCACGAAGATCCTCGCGTTCACCCACGCCTCGAACGTCCTGGGAACCATCAACCCCGTGGCGGAACTCGTGCGGCTCGCCCGGAACGCCGGCGCGCTGACCCTCCTTGATGCGTGCCAGTCGGTGCCGCACCTCGAGGTTGACGTGGTGGCCCTCGACGTCGATTTCCTTGTCTTCTCCGGGCACAAGATGCTTGGGCCGACGGGCATTGGAGCCCTCTACGGGCGGGCCGAGCTCCTCAACGCGCTGCCCCCGTTCCTCACCGGCGGTTCAATGATCACGAGGGTCACAATGGAAACCGCCGAGTACCTTCCGGCGCCGAACCGTTTCGAGGCGGGAACCCAGCGCATCTCCCAGGCGATCGCGCTGGGAACGGCGGTGAACTACCTCGCCGAAACCGGAATGCAGCGCATCGAGGCGTGGGAAAGCGAACTTGGCGCGCGCCTGGTCGACGGCCTTTCACGGCTGGACGGGATCCGTGTCCTTGGTCCGCGGCCCGGGGCGGCCCGGATCGGCCTTGCCGCGTTCGATGTAGAGGGCGTCCACGCCCACGACGTCGGGCAGTTCCTCGACGACAAGGGCATCGCGGTGCGGGTTGGCCACCACTGCGCGCAGCCGCTGCACCGCCGGCTCGGGCTCACCGCGTCGACTCGGGCGAGCACCTACCTATACAACACCACCGACGAGGTTGACCTTTTCCTCGACGCCCTCGCCGGGGTCCGTCCTTTCTTTGGAGCACACTGATGAACACCGACCTTGAGCAGCTATACCAGCAGATCATCCTCGACCATGCGAAGGAGCGCCACGGTTCGGGGCTTGCCCCTCACCACGGGCCGGGCGAGATGGGGGAATCCCACCAGCTGAACCCCGTCTGCGGCGATGAGATCACCCTTCGGGCCGTGGTCGACGCCGGCGCGGTGACCTCTGTCAGCTGGGAGGGCGCCGGGTGCGCAATTTCGATGGCTTCTGCCTCGGTGCTCACCGACCTCACCCAGGGCCTGCCGCGCGATGAGGTGGTCTCGCTCGTTGACATCTTCCGGGAGGTGATGCGCTCGCGGGGAACCGTTGCCGCCGACGAAGAGGTGCTCGGCGACGCCGCGGCCCTCGCCGGCGTATCGCGCTACCCGGCGCGCGTGAAGTGCGCCATGCTGGCCTGGGTGGCACTCGAGGAGTCTCTGCTCGCGGCCAACAGCTGAAATCCGCGGCCCTTCAGTGCGGGGCCCGGGAAAGCCGCGCCCCGTCGTCACCGCCGTCGTGGTTTCCTGCACCAGGGGAGGCTCCCTGCGGGAGGCTGACGGTGAAGGTGCTCCCGCGGCCCGGGTCGCTCGCCACCGAGATCGTACCGCCGTGCTCGGAGACGATGCTCTTGGTGATCAACAGCCCAAGTCCCACTCCCTGGACGGTTGAGATGCGGACGGCGGGGGACCGAAAGAACCGGTCGAACACCCGGCTCAGTTCATCGGCTTCGATGCCGATGCCGGTGTCCTGAACCTCAATGACAAGGACGTCGTCCCGGAGGCCGGCGCTGACGGTGACGGTGCCGCCCGGGCGGTTGTACTTGATGGCGTTCGACAGCAGGTTATCCAGCGCCTGGCCCAGCCGCCGGGGATCGGCCACCGCCTCGAGTGTTTCCGGCGCCCGGCCGGCCAGATGCACTCCGGCGTTCGCTGCGCGCGGCTGCGCGGAGGCGACGCAGAGGGAGATGAGCTCCCCGACATCGGTCGGGGAGGGCGAGACGCTGAACGTGCCTGCGCTGATGGAGAGCAGGTCATCGACGAGGCCTTCGAGCTGCACGGCGTTCCGCCGCGCGATGCCGACGTAGCGCACCACCTCCGCGGGCAGTGCTTCCCGGCCCTCCAGGATCAGCTCGAGGAAGCCGAGGACGGCGGTCAGGGGAGTGCGGAACTCGTGGGATACGTTGGAGAGGAAGTCGTCCTTGGCCGCGAGGGCTTCGAGCAGCGATGTCACATCGGTGAAGGAGACAACCGTCCCGGCGAATCCGCCGTCGTCGTCGCGCATCGACCGCGCCGAGACCGAAAGGGCCCGCTGGTCCCTGCCGCTTCCGGCCCACAACTGCACTCCGGCGAAACTCTCACCACGGACCGCACGCCGTACGGGGCGCTCGTGCTCGGCCAGCGGGGTTTCGCGGTCCGCTCCGAAGAGCAGGAGCTGCGACTCGTTGGGGTCGTTGTGCGTGGGCGGCGTGGCGAGGACGTGGGCCGCCCGCTGGCGCGCATTCATGAGCACGTCGTGGCCGTCGCGGTCGACGGCGAGCACGCCCACATCAACGGTTTCGAGAATGGCGTCGAGGAGCCGTTCACGGTGCTCCTGCGCCTCGGCCGACTCCTGCAGGGCGGACTGGGACGCCCGCAGCATCTCCTCCTGGGCCCGGCGTTCGGTGGTGAGCACCGAGACGAACGCGGCGAGCCCGGCAAGGACGACCGGCAGGAGCAGCGGCTTCAGGTAGTCGCTGAACTCTCCACCACCGGCCACCAGGGGCGCCCACACAATGCCCAGAGCGCCCGCCAGCGCAAGGGCGACTGCGGTGCCGGTCCGCACCCTGGCGGCTGCGATCCATGCCACGGGAAACACCGCCAGCAGCCCCACCCCGGCCAGGAATTCCCCGGCCCCGGCCCGCAGCAGGCCCAGGGTGATGAAATCGGCAAGGGGTATGGCAAGGACGCTCCCGGCGGGCAGGGCATGCCAGGGCACGAGCAGGACCAGCAGCAGCAGGGCACAGTGAACGGCGATTCCACCGAGCAGGAGGTCGTTGAAGAACGTACCGTCGGGGGTCTGGATCCAGCCGAGGAGGACGACCAGGACGATGGAGCAGGTCAGCGCCAGCTGGCTGAGGGCGACCTTGCGCTTCCGGTCATCGGACCGGCCGGGGGCTCCGCCGGGATACCGGAGGTTCCGTTGAGGCGTCACCCGTGCCGCTAGCTCTCTCGGTCTTCGAACACATCGGGGATTCCGTCGTTGTCGGAGTCCGCCTTTTCCTCTTCCTCGATGCGGCGGTAGCGCCGATTGCGCGACCGCAGCACAACAGCCGCAAGCAGTGCCGACGCCAGCGACGCCGACAGGATGGCGACCTTGGCGTGGTCGTTGTGTTCGGTCCCTGCCCCGAAGCTGAGGTCGTTGACCAGCAGCGAGACGGTGAACCCGACCCCGGCCAACAGCCCGACACCGAGGACGTCCCACCAGCTCAGCCCCGGGTCGAGATCCGCCTTCGTCGTCTTGGTCACCGCCCAGGTGGTGAGCAGGATCCCCACGGGCTTACCGAGGACCAGGGCGAGCAGAATACCGATCGTCACCGGATCATCGAGTGCCGAAACAAAGCCCTCCACACCTCCAATTGCCACCCCCGCCGAGAAGAACGCGAACAGAGGGATTGCCACGCCCGTAGACAGGGGCCGGAACCGATGCTCGAAGATTTCGGCGAGGCCCGGCTTTTCGGGCGTTGGCAGCTTTGCCACGCCGCCCTTGCCCCTGCGCATCACCGGAACCAGGAAGCCGAGCAGGACCCCCGCCACTGTGGCATGGACCCCCGAGGCATGCATCAGCGCCCAGGCCACGACGCCGAGCGGCAGCAGGATGAACCAGGCGGCAGGTGTGCGCCGGCCGAAGTAGCGGGGGTTCTTCTGTGCGAGGAAGCCAAAAAGCCCAAGGGGCAGGAGCATCCACAGCAGGTACGACATATGGACGTCGGTTGAGTAGAAGAACGCGATGATCGCAATGGCAATCAGGTCATCGACGACGGCGAGCGTGAGCAGGAAGATCCGCAGCGCCCCGGGAAGGTGCGAACTGATCACTGCCAGCACGGCAAGGGCGAAGGCAATATCGGTGGCGGTGGGGATGGCCCAGCCACGCAGGGTGTCGGGGGAGGAGAGGTTCACCGCCGTGTACACGAGCGCCGGCACGAGGACTCCGCCGGCCGCGGCGGCCACCGGAACGATGGCTCGGCTGAAACGGCGCAGGTCCCCGGCAACGAACTCGCGCTTCAGCTCAAGCCCGGTCAGGAAGAAGAAGATTGCGAGCAGACCATCCGCCGCCCACTCACCGACACTGAGCTTCAAATGCCAGGGCTCGTAGCCGAATTCGAAGTCGCGCAGCGCGAAGTAGGAGGCGGAGGCCGGCGAGTTCGCCCAGACGAGGGCAGCAACCGTCACGACGAGGAGGATGATCCCCCCGACTGTCTCCTTGCGCAGGATCTCGTTGATCCGCAGGTACTCCGGATAGCTTGAGCGCTGGAGCACGCGGTTACCGGAATATTCACTGGACATGTGCGGCTCCTCCTGCGGTGAAGGTCGTGATGGTTTCGGACCGGGCCGTTCCCGGTCGGACGGGCTAGCCCGCCAACGCGCGTACGCCGATGATCGCCGTCGCAAGTCCGAGGATCATTGACGTCGAGATGAGCATGAAGTGAACCGTGAGGAAGCGCGTGGGTGCGCCTTTTTCATCCCTGGCCCGGGGATCCTTGAGGATCCGGCGGAGGAACGGAGGCCAGACGATGAGCGTCCAGACCCCGGAGAGGATCAGGACGAGGGCAAGTGGAGCGGGTAATGACACGATTGGGTCTTTCCGGTTAGTGGGTTTCGAGCCAGCGCTGGGCTTCGGCCGCCTGGACGTTCAGGGCCTTGCCGATCATCGGTTCGGCCGCTCCCGCGATCTTGCCGCCCAGGAAGGGGATCGATGAGCTCACCGAGCCGGTCAGGTCAACCCGGGTGCCCGCGCCGTCGGTGACGAGGCGCTGCACCGCAGTCACGCTCAGTGGCACTCCCGCCACGGCCATCTCGACCTGCGCCTCGCGGGAGCCGTCGGCGGCGGGCGCACTCCAGTGCTCGGTCTGGGTGACCTTCAGCGTTTCTCCGACAAACTTCCGGGCGATGTCGGGCAGCCGGGTCGTCGGCATCGTCCGCACGGCCGTCAGGGTGAAGGCTTCGGTGATGGGACCGCTGACAGTGAGCGACTCGAGGGTTCCGCCGACATGCTGGCTCATGTGCTTCAGGAAGCCCTCGTCGGTGAAGACGCGGGTCACCTCGGCTGTGTCGAAGGGCAGAGTGGTCGAGGCGTTCAGTGCCATAGTTCCTCCGGATAGGTGTTGGTTTGCTTGTGCAATCCTAAGGCCTCGACGAACGCGGCAGGCGCCGGTCTGCGTTGCGCCCGAGCGTCACGCACACCCCGCGGTTACTCGCCGAAACCCCGCCGCGGCCTCTTTCAGCACCGGCCCGGGCCCCGCGGGGTGCGAAAGCCCGGCGGTGGGCACGCGGTAAACTGGGAGGACCGTTCCCGGGATTCGCTGCGAATTCCGGCCTTTTGTGCTGTCCGTCAACCCGGCCGGCATCGACCATCTCCGTTCCGGCGCCACAGCCCGTCCCAGCGGCAGCGACGGAACGACAGCGCAACCCATCTAGGAGCCGACCCCATGAACCTCAACGGACTGCGTGTTGCGCTCGCCGAGGACGCCTCCTACTCCCGTGTACGCACCAACGCCTCCCGGAGGGGAACCAGCCGCAGCACCGACCTCCAGGTCGGCGCCCCTCCCGGCATGCGGGCGGCCCTGCTTGCCGAAATGGTCGACGGGCTGCGCGGGGACGAGGCAGAAAACCTCGCCCAGGCGGCACCGGTGGTGGTTGCTGTCACCGCCACCGGCCGCGAAGCCGAGGACCTCGCCGCGGCCCTGCGCAGCTACCTCCCGGATTCGGAAATCGAGGAGTTTCCCAGCTGGGAGACCCTGCCCCACGAACGTCTCTCCCCGCGCTCCGACACCGTTGGCCGGCGGCTCTCCGTCCTGCGGCGGCTAGCCCACCCCGAAGGCTCACCCGTACGGATCATCACGGCACCGATCCGCGCCGTCGTCCAGCCGCTTGTGGCGGGGCTTGGCGAACTGAAACCGGTGACGCTCAAGGTCGGCGACGAAATGCCCTTCGACGACGTGGTCCGCGCGCTCAGCGACGCAGCCTATGCCCGGGTCGACATGGTCACCCACCGCGGCGAGTTCGCCGTGCGCGGCGGGATCATCGACGTGTTCCCGCCGACCGAGGACCACCCGGTGCGCATCGACTTCTTCGGCGACGAAGTCGAGTCGATGCGCTGGTTCGCCGTCGCCGACCAGCGCTCGCTTTCCTCCGCGGAGCATCCATCGGTCCTCTACGCCCCTCCCTGCCGTGAACTGCTGATCACCCCCTCGGTCATGTCACGGGCGGCGAAGCTCGGACCTCAGCTGCCCGCCGCGGCCGGCATGCTCGAGAAGATCGCCGGTGGGATCGCCGTCGAAGGGATGGAGTCCCTCGCGCCGGTCCTCGTCGATTCGATGGTGCCGTTCGTCGGGGAACTTCCCGAGGGCTCGCTCGCCGTCGTCATCGAACCGGAGAAGGTGCGTGCCCGCGCCTTCGACCTCGCCGCGACGAACGAGGAGTTCCTCGCCGCGGCCTGGTCCACCGCATCCGACGGCGGCGCCGCGCCGCTCGACCTCGGCGGCGGCCTCGGCACTGAACTGCAGGCGGCGAGCTTCAGGTCCCTGACCGAGACCCGCACCACGGCCCTCGAGCACGGCGTTGCCTGGTGGGGGATCACCTCGCTTGGCGCCGACGACGACCTGCTTGCCGACGTCGACAGCTTCAGCCTCCACGCCCGCGAACCCCGCGGCTACCAGGGCGATGTTGCCGAGATGATGGAGTTCATCGGCGGGCGCATCCGCGACTCCTGGCGCGTTGTCGTTGCCACGGACGGTCCCGGGCCGGCCAAGCGCCTTGCCGAGCTGTTCGCCGACTCGAACATTCCCGCCCGCCGCGTCGACGCACTCGGCAGCACGCCGCAGCCGGGCATGATCGAGATCACCACAGCGCGCGCCGGGCGCGGATTCGTTGTCGACTCCCTGAAGCTGGGTCTGCTGACCGAGGCCGACCTGCTGGGGCGCACCAGCGCGCACGGCACCCGGGACATGCGCAAGATGCCCTCCCGCCGGCGCAACGCCGTGGATCCGCTGCAGCTCAAAGAGGGCGACTACGTTGTCCACGAACAGCACGGCGTGGCGCGGTTCGTCGAGCTGATGCAGCGCTCCACCGGGGCCGGGCCGACCCGGACCACCCGGGAGTACCTGGTGCTCGAGTACGCGCCGTCCAAGCGCGGCGCACCCGGTGACCGGCTGTTCGTGCCGACCGACCAGCTCGACCAGGTGACCCGCTACGTGGGCGGGGACGCACCGGCGCTGAGCAAGATGGGCGGATCCGACTGGAGCAAGACGAAGAACCAGGCCCGGAAGGCCGTCAAGGAAATTGCCGGGGAACTGATCCGGCTCTACTCGGCGCGTATGGCCTCGCGTGGCCACGCATTCGGCCCGGACACCACGTGGCAGCGCGACCTCGAGGAGGCTTTCCCCTACGTAGAGACCCCGGATCAGCTGACAACGATCAATGAGGTCAAGGCCGACATGGAGCGCGAAGTGCCGATGGACCGGCTGGTCTCCGGAGACGTCGGCTACGGCAAGACCGAAATCGCGGTGCGGGCGGCTTTCAAGGCCGTCCAGGACGGCAAGCAGGTGGCGGTGCTCGTGCCGACCACGCTGCTGGTGCAGCAGCACTTCGAGACGTTCTCGGAACGGTTCTCCGGCTTCCCCGTGCAGGTCCGCCCGATGTCCCGCTTCCAGACCGCCAAGGAATCGAAGGAGACCGCCGCAGGGCTTGCCTCCGGAGCCGTCGACGTCGTCATTGGCACGCACCGGCTGCTCTCCAAGGAAATCGCCTTCAAGGACCTCGGCCTGGTGATCGTTGACGAGGAGCAGCGCTTCGGCGTTGAGCACAAGGAGGCGCTGAAGAAGATGCGCACCAACGTCGACGTGCTTGCCATGAGCGCCACCCCGATCCCGCGGACCCTCGAGATGTCACTGACCGGCATCCGGGAGACCTCCACGCTGGCAACCCCGCCCGAGGAGCGCCACCCCGTCCTCACCTATGTGGGCCCCTACACCGACAAGCAGGCGTCCGCCGCCATCCGGCGGGAGCTGATGCGCGAGGGCCAGGTGTTCTTCGTCCACAACCGGGTCTCCTCCATCGACCGCACCGCGGCGCAGCTGCGCGAACTGGTGCCGGAGGCCCGGGTTGCGGTTGCGCACGGGCAGATGAGCGAGTCGCGCCTGGAACAGATCATCGTCGACTTCTGGGAGAAGCGTTTCGACGTGCTCGTCTGCACGACGATCATTGAGACCGGACTCGACATCTCCAATGCCAACACCCTGATCGTCGACCGGGCCGACAACTACGGGCTCTCCCAGCTGCACCAGCTGCGCGGGCGCGTGGGACGCGGGCGCGAACGCGCCTACGCGTACTTCCTCTACCCGACGGAGAAGCCGCTGGGCGAGGTGGCACTCGAGCGGCTCAAAGCCGTGGCTTCCCACAACGAACTCGGCGCCGGAATGCAGCTGGCGTTGAAGGACCTCGAGATCCGCGGCGCCGGCAACCTGCTTGGCGGAGAGCAGTCGGGCCATATCCAGGGCGTCGGTTTCGACCTCTACATCCGGCTCGTGGGCGAGGCCGTTGCGAACTTCCGTGGGGAAGCTGAGGAGAAGGCCGCGGAGATGAAGATCGAATTGCCGGTCAACGCCCACCTGCCGCACGACTACGTGCCGGGGGAGCGGCTGCGGCTCGAGGCGTACCGCAAGCTCGCGGCGGCCTCCACGAACGAGGCGATCGACGAGGTGGTTGCCGAGCTCGTCGACCGCTACGGGGAGCTTCCGCCTCCCGTGGCCAACCTGATCGCTGTTGCGCGTTTCCGCGTGGCGGCCCGAGCGGCAGGACTCACCGACGTCGCCCTCCAGGGCAACTTCATCAAGTTCGCTCCGGCCGACCTTCCGGAGTCGAAACAGATGCGGCTGGCGCGGATGTATCCGGGATCCTCGGTCAAGCCGGCCCTCAACGCGGTGCTCGTGCCCAAGCCCAAGACGGCGCGGATCGGCGGCCGGGACCTCGTGGACGCCGAGATCCTCGAATGGGTGAAGAACGTCGTTGATGCGGTGTTCACCGGCTAACGGCGGGCACCGGCGTCAGCCGGCCCGGCGCGCCCCAGCAGCACTGAGCAACAGTGCGGCTTGAAACAGTGCCGGTTCGGAACCGTGCCAACAGGAACGGTTCCGACAGAAGAGGCCGCCCCCTTGCGGGGGCGGCCTCTTTCGGAATCCGGGAGTGCATACTGCCCTCCGGCCGGGTCAGGAGTCGACGGCGGCGGAGGTCGGCTTCGACCGGCGGCGGTTGCCCGCGGCGAGGTCGGAGCCGGTGTCCGAGCGGCCCAGGATGCCCTGCGGCACGAAGAACGCGACGAAGGCAAGGATGAGGCAGACGGCGAAGGGCCAGACGTTTGTCTGGTCGAAGAAGGTGATGACCCAGAGTGCCGCCGCGAACAGGACGAACATGATGGCGAACACCACGATGTTCTCGACGAGGCGTCCCTCGCCGGCGTGCGAGGGCTGCCGGTCCTCGGCTACGGGCTGCTGGCGCTCGGGCCGCGCTGCGTCGGCCTCAATGGGGTGTGACATGGTGAAACTCCTTCGACTAAGAAACGTTCGTGCTGCCCGTCAGTAACCCGCGGAGCCCTGTTCACCCTTAAGGATAGCGACTCCCGAGCTGGCACCGATCCGCGATGCCCCGGCGGCGAT
Source organism: Arthrobacter sp. TJ-254 (assembly GCF_058269175.1). NCBI lineage: Bacteria > Bacillati > Actinomycetota > Actinomycetes > Micrococcales > Micrococcaceae > Arthrobacter > Arthrobacter sp. TJ-254. Next base: position 631,019 of record NZ_JBZCNF010000003.1, read on the forward strand.
CATCGCCTTCGCGTCGGCCAGGGTGCGCACCCCGCCCGAGGCCTTGACGCCCACGTCCGGTCCAACGGTTCTGCGCATCAGCGCAACGTCCTCGACCGTGGCTCCGCCGCCGTTGAACCCGGTGGAGGTCTTCACGAAGTCGGCCCCTGCCTCGACGGAGGCCTTGCTGGCAAGGACTTTCTGCTCGTCGTTGAGCTGCGAGGTTTCGATGATGACCTTGAGGATCGCTCCACCGGAGTGCACCGCCTCGGCCACCGCACGGATGTCGTTCACCAGGGCCTCGTACTCGCCGGCCCGGGCCGCGGCGATGTTGATGACCATGTCGATCTCGTCGGCGCCGTCGGCCACGGCACCGTTGGCTTCGAAGACCTTGACCTCGGTGGGTGTCGCGCCGAAGGGGAAGCCGATCACGGAGCAGGTCAGCACGCCGCTGTCCTTGACGGCGGTGCGGACGGTGCTGACCCAGATCGGGTTGACGCACACCGACTTGAACCCGTACTGCACGGCCTCTTCGCACATGCTGAGGATCTGCTCGCGGCTTGCCTCGGGCTTCAGGAGGGTGTGGTCGATGTAGGAGGCGAGGGAAATGTCATTAGGCATGGTTCCATCTTTTCACGCCTCCGGTTCCTCCCGGCAACGCCCGCGCCGGGAGGGGTCCCTGAACCTCCGGCAGCCGTCCCGGGCAGGGCCGGGACGGCTGCCGGGCAAGCGGGTCGGCCTAGGCGCCCAGTGCCGCCCGGACGTCGGCACCGACCGCGGCGAGGCGTGCCGCGGCGTCGGCCTTGGCCCCGCCGAGTGCGGCGGCCGACGCGGCCGGCTCAACCACTTCGAGGTAGCACTTGAGCTTGGGTTCGGTGCCGCTGGGGCGGATGATCACGCGGGTCGAGTCCTCGGTGAGGTAAAGGAGCCCGTCGGTCGGGGGGAGCCCGGCCGATCCCTGCGCGAGATCCTGGGCGTGGGCAACGGGGGAACCGGCGAAGGCCGCCGGGGGGTTCGCGCGAAGCCGCGCCATCATCTCACCGAGCAGCGCCAGGTTGTCGACCCTGAGCGACACCTGGTCGGCCGCGTGCACGCCGTGCTCGAGGTAGGCCCGGTCGAGCAGGTCGAAGAGGGTGAGCCCTGCGGTGCGGGTGGCGGCGGCGAGTTCGGCCAGGAGCAACCCGGCGGAGATTCCGTCCTTGTCCCGCACCGACTGCGGTGCGACGCAGTAGCCCAGCGCCTCCTCGTAGCCGTAGGCGAGTCCGGGGACGCGGGCGATCCACTTGAAGCCGGTGAGGGTCTGCGCGTGGAGGATGCCGGCGGCCGCGGCCACCTTGCTCAGCAGGCGGGAGGAGACGATCGAGTTGGCGAACACCGGCGCGGAATCGGCGGCGGCGTACCGTGAGGCAAGGTAGATGCCCAGCAGGGTGCCCACCTCGTCCCCGCGCAGCATGCGCCAGGAACCCGTGGCGGGGTCGACGGCGGCAAGCGCCACGCGGTCGGCGTCGGGGTCGTTGGCGATGACGAGGTCGGCGCCGGAGGCGGCGGCGGCCGCGAGGGCGAGATCCAGGGCGCCGGGCTCTTCCGGGTTGGGGAAGGCGACGGTCGGGAAGTCGGGATCGGGATCGGCCTGTTCCTTGACCACCGTGACGTTGGTGAAGCCGGCCGCCGCAAGGACGGCCTGCGCGGTGCGGCCGCCGACGCCGTGCAGCGGGGTGAGCACGATCGAGAGGTCGCGGCCGCCCACCTCCGGGTCGGAAAGACCGGTGATCGTGGCGATGTAGTCGTCCTCGATCGACGCGGGGAGCACGCTCCAGCCGCCGTCCGCGAGCGGAACCCCGTCGAGTGCTCCGACCGCCGCGATATGCGCGGCGATGCCGGCGTCGTGGGGTGCGACGATCTGGACGCCGCGTGCGTCCTCGTCAACGGCTCGTCCGCCAAGGTAGACCTTGTAGCCGTTGTCCTGGGGCGGGTTGTGGCTGGCGGTGACCATGATGCCCACCTCGCACGCCAGGGCCCGCACCGCGTAGGCGAGCACCGGGGTCGGCAGCTCGGAGGGCAGAAGGAAGGTTTCGATTCCCGCGGCGGTGAAAATCGCGGCGGTCTCCTCGGCGAAGATCCTCGAGTTGTGCCGTGCGTCGAAGCCGACGACCGCACGGGGCACGTAGCCGCCGCCTCCGCCATTGCCCGCCGCGAGTTCAAGGGCGTACGCGGCGACCCCCGCGGCGGCGCGGCGCACAACGACCCGGTTCATGCGGTTCGGCCCGGCCCCGAGCGCGGCGCGCAGGCCCGCGGTGCCGAACAGGAGGGGTCCCGAGAAGCGGTCCTGCAGCTCGGCCAGCGCCGCGTCCGCCGCAGGAGCACCCGACTGTGCCGTTTCGAGGAGTTCCCTCAGCTCGGCGGCGGTCTGCTGGTCCGGGTCGGCGGCTGCCCAGGCTCCGGCGGTGGTCAGGAGGTGCTGCTGATCGGGGTTCATTGCCAAACCTGCTTCGGTGCGGTGGAGAGGGGGGACATCGGTTCCGGGCTTCGCCTAGAGCTTGGCCACGATGCCGGCGAGGAGGCGGGAAATACGGGGACCGGCGGCCTGCCCGGCCTCAAGGACTTCGGCGTGGCTCAGCGGCACCGGGCTGATTCCGGCAGCGAGGTTGGTCACGAGCGAAATGCCGAACACCTCAAGGCCCACGTGCCGGGCGGCGATCGCCTCAAGCGCCGTGGACATGCCCACGAGGTCGACACCGATCCGCTTGGCGTACTGGACCTCGGCCGGGGTTTCGTAGTGCGGGCCGGTGAACTGGGCGTAGACGCCCTCTTCGAGGGACGGGTCGACCTCGAGGGCGAGGCCGCGCAGCCGCCGCGAGTAGAGGTCGGTGAGATCGACGAACGTCGCCCCCTCGAGGGGCGAGGTGGCGGTCAGGTTGATGTGGTCGCTGATCATCACCGGTGTGCCCGGCTTCCACGCCTCGTTGAGCCCGCCGCACCCGTTGGTCAGGATCAGCGTCTTCACCCCCGCGGCAGCGGCAGTGCGCACGCCGTGGACGACGGCGCGCACGCCCTTGCCTTCGTAGTAGTGGGTGCGGGCGCCAAGGATCAGCACGCGCTTCCCGGACGGGGTCAGCACAGAACGGATCGTGCCGACATGCCCGACGACGGCAGGGGCGGAAAAGCCCGGGATGTCGGAGGCGCTCAGGGTATGGGTGGTCTCGCCGATGAGTTCGGCTGCCTCGCCCCAGCCCGATCCGAGGACGAGCGCAATGTCGTGCTGCTCGACGCCGGTGGCCTGTGCAATGTATTCGGCGGCGCTGTGCGCCAGGTCAAAAGGATCATTCGTCACCGGTACAACCTACCCCCTTGCGGTTGGGCCGTTCCACCGCCCGCCCCGGGCGCGCACCTGCGGCCGCCGCACCCGGAAGCGACGGCCGCACGCGGTATTGCTGCCGCGGCTGTCGCATTCGGATGCGGGGGCGCGTCATTGGGGAAAAATTGCGCCGGCGAACGTTTGGGTCGGCGCGCTGCATAAGGGAGAATAACGACTTGTGACCACACAACAGGAAACCAGTTCACGGCGCCTCGCGATCCTCGGCGGAGGGCCTGGCGGTTACGAGGCGGCGATGGTCGCCTCCTCGCTCGGCGCGGACGTCACCATCGTGGAGCGGGCAGGCCTTGGCGGATCGGCAGTGCTCACCGACGTGGTGCCCTCGAAGACCCTCATCGCCACGGCCGACACAATGACCCGGCTCACCGACGCCCACAGCCTCGGGGTCGAGTTCGGCGAGACCGCCGTCGTGAGCGCGGACCTCCACAAGGTCAACCAGCGGCTCCTGAAGCTCGCCCTCGAGCAGTCCTCCGACATCCGCCGCACCCTGGAGCGTGCCGGAGTGCGCGTGATCATCGGGACCGGAAAGCTCCTTGACAACCACCGCCTCGAGGTGGAGGTCGACGGGGAGACCTCGATCATCGAAGCCGACGCCGTCCTCATCTCGGTCGGAGCCCATCCGCGTGAACTGCCCTCCGCCCAGCCCGACGGCGAACGCATCTTCAACTGGACCCAGGTCTACAAGCTGGAGAAGATCCCCGAGCACCTGATCGTGGTCGGCTCGGGCGTCACCGGCGCCGAGTTCGCCTCCGCCTACAACGGCCTCGGAGCGAAGGTCACCCTCGTCTCGAGCCGGGACCAGGTCCTCCCCGGCGAGGACGCCGACGCCGCGGCAGTCCTTGAGGGCGTGTTCCGCGAGCGCGGCATGACGGTGCTCTCCAAGACCCGCGCCGACCGCGTCAAGCGCACCGCCGACGGCGTCGAGGTGCTCCTCTCCGACGGCCAGGTCATCGAGGGAAGCCACTGCCTCATGGCCGTTGGCGCCGTCCCCAACACGGCAGGCATCGGGCTCGAGGAAGCCGGAGTCGCCGTGACGGACTCGGGCCACATCGTGGTTGACAGCGTCTCGAGGACCACGGCCCCGAACGTCTACGCTGCCGGCGACTGCACCGGTGTCCTTGCGCTCGCCTCGGTTGCGGCGATGCAGGGGCGCATCGCGATCGCCCACCTGATGGGCGACAGCGTCACACCCCTGAAGCTCAAGCAGGTCGCCTCGAACATTTTCACCTCCCCGGAGATCGCAACTGTCGGAGTCTCCGAGGCGGACATCGAGTCGGGCCGGTACCAGGGCGACGTCATCAAGCTCTCGCTCTCGACGAACGCGCGGGCAAAGATGATGAACGTCAAGGACGGCTTCATCAAGGTCATCGCCCGTGCCGGGTCGGGCACGGTGATCGGCGGGGTTGTCGTCGGACCGCGGGCCTCGGAGCTGATCTTCCCGCTCGCGATCGCCGTAACCAAGAAGCTCCACGTCGACGACGTCGCCAACACCTTCACCGTCTACCCGTCCCTCACCGGTTCGATCTCCGAGGCGGCGCGCCGGCTCCACGTCCACCTGTAGCAGCGTGCGTCCACAGAGTGGACAGACTTATCCACTCTGTGGACAACAGTGGTTCCATAATCGGGTTCATGGAATTGCTCCGTCCCGTACCGGCTTTCCGGCACGGCCTCGGAACGGGGCGCCCCGCACCAGGAAGCCGCCCTCATGTCCTCATCATCGCCCGCCGTTCAAGGCGAGGCCGCCGCGCCGCTCAACTCCCGCGGCCGCGTTATCTTCGCCAGCCTCATCGGCACCACAATTGAGTTCTACGACTTCTACATCTACGCCACGGCGTCGGTGCTTGTGTTCCCCGCGCTGTTCTTCCCCAACGCCACCCCGGCAAACCAGCTCCTGAGCTCGTTCGCCGTCTTCGGCGTCGCCTTCGTGGCGAGGCCCCTTGGCTCAATCATCTTCGGCCACTACGGCGACAAGATCGGGCGCAAGGCAACACTCGTTGCCTCCCTGCTCACCATGGGCATCGCCACCTTCCTAATCGGGCTGCTTCCCACCGCGGAGAACGCGGGCTGGATCATCCTGGCCCCGCTGCTGCTCGTTGTGCTGCGCTTCTTCCAGGGGCTGGCACTCGGCGGCGAATGGAGCGGTGCCGCCCTGCTGGCCACCGAAAACGCACCCAAGGGCAAGCGCGCCGTGTTCGGGACTTTCCCGCAGCTCGGAGCCCCCATCGGCTTCATCATCGCGAACCTGCTCTTCGTCCTCCTGAACTCCACCCTGACCGACGAGCAGTTCCTGAGCTGGGGCTGGCGCGTGCCGTTCCTGCTCAGTGCTGTGATGGTCATAATCGGCCTCTACGTGCGGCTCAAGCTCATCGAGAGCCTCTCGTTCCAGAAGGTGCAGGAGCGCGGCCTGGTCGTGAAGCTTCCCCTCGGCGAAGTCTTCCGGCGCCACTGGCGGCCCCTGCTCCTTGGCACGTTCATCATGTTCGCCACGTACGTGCTGTTCTACCTCATGACCTCGTTCACCCTGACCTACGGCACCAGCCCCGCGACGGTTGAGCAGGCCCGGGCGGGAGCCGAGGCTGCGGGCAAGACCTTCACCGACGCCCAGGCCGCCGGCTTCGTGCCGGGGCTCGGAATCGCCCGCGGCGACTTCCTGTGGATGCTCATCCTCGGTGTCGTGTTCTTCGGGATCTTCACGCTGGTCTCCGGGCCGCTGGCGGAGCGGTTCGGCCGCCGCAAGATGCTCCTGGTGGTCACCGCCGGCATCGCCGTCTTCGGGTTCACCTGGGTTCCGTTCTTCGGCGCGGGCGCCACCGGTGCGATAGCGCTGCTGATCATCGGGTTCATCCTCATGGGGCTGACCTTCGGACCGATGGCGGCCGTCCTGCCGGAGCTGTTCCCGGCGAACGTCCGCTACACCGGCTCAGCCGTGGCCTACAACCTCTCCAGCGTGATCGGAGCTGCGCCGGCCTCCTTCGTTGCCATTGCGCTGTGGAAGGTCGCGGACGGAAGCACCTTCCTTGTGGGGCTCTACCTGAGCCTCGCAGCGGTACTCACCTTTATTGCCCTGTGGATCTCCCGCGAGACCCGGGACCGCGACTACGAGAACAATATCGCCTGAGGACGGGCCGGGATCCCGGCATCCTTTCCCAAGCGGCGGGGGGGGGGGGGGGGGGGGGGGGGGGGGGGGGAGGAGGGGAGGG